>NZ_LYPB01000050.1 GCF_001653565.1 Paenibacillus oryzisoli | reverse complement strand
GAAGACCCGCCGTAAGTCGAAAAAATCGACTTACAGCCCTCCGCGAGCCGCGAAGACCCGCCGTAAGTCGAAAAAATCGACATCCAGCCCCTCGCGGGCCGCAAAACCCCGCACCCTACTCAAAAGTAGGGTGCTTCGGTCTGAAGTCGCTCGGCGACTGGCCCGTCCAGCGGCGGAATTGCCGCGAGAAGTGACTGGCAGACTGAAAGCCAAGCTTGTCGGCAATATGATTCATCGACAGATGCGTCGTAACGAGCAATTCTTTGGCTTGTTTCAGCTTCATTTGGCTGACATATTGGCGCGGTGATAGGCCGTACACTTTGGAGAACAGCTTGCTGCACTGGCTGCGGCTCATGTTCAGCTCTTTGGCGATGCCTGCGACGGAGGCTTCCTCGCCGAGACCAAGCGATAGCTTCTCCTCGATCGCATGGGCGACGTCAGTTGAGAACAACGAGGCATCGCGGTTCGTTGCACTCATATGTTCACGCGTTGTCTTTGCGCCAGCGTTCTTCTGGGCGCGAAACAGTGCGAGCACGTCGTGGATGATAAGCAGCGTGTAGGACTGCAGCAGCAGCTTGTCCTCGAATAGCAGCTGCGGCAATTCAGCCTGCTTAGCATCTTGCTCTAACAGACGGTTGCGCGCGACAACCGCTTCTAATTCGCCTACGTAGCTGCGAAGCTTGCTTGTGGAGGCTTCTTTTTGACGGATCAGCTGGTAGGGTGTTGCTGCTAACAGACTGCGAATTTCCGTATCATCGAGATCGAAGTGGACATTGAAATAGCCATAATGAACAGCTGACCGGTTAGCGGATTGATGTCGGACACCAGACTTAATAAGCAGCCAGTCGCCTGCGAACATGGTAATCGGTTGGCGGTTAATTTCATGCAGAACTTCACCCTCCGAGCAGTACAACAGCTCAAATAAATGATGATGGTGCCTCGGGTAGGTCCACCCTGGGGGCTTCAGTCCAAAGTGGCAACCGACCACCTGCAGAGTCTGAATCATATTCGGAAAACGGTAAATATCCCTGTACAAATCCTCCACTCAGATTGCCTCCAGTTAGCGTTTAGTTGATGATATTACTTGCCTCCAGTTACTACATTTGCATTAATTTTAATTCTTCCATCATACCATCCATTGGCACATTTGGTATAGAACTTGCGCCATTTGGAGATTGAGTAGAAGGGCAAGAATCAGCGATGATAAGAGGAATAGAAAGACCACTTATACGCACATTCGGAGGGATCATCGTGGCTATTTTAACAGCAGGAAACAAGCAATTTCTATTAGATGGGGAGCCTATCCAACTTCTATCAGGAGCTATTCATTATTTCCGCGTAGTACCCCCCTATTGGGAGGACCGATTATTGAAGTTGAAAGCCTGCGGATTCAATACGGTGGAGACATATTTGCCATGGAATCTGCATGAACCGAAGGAAGGCGAATTCAATTTCAGCGGCCTTGCTGACGTGGAGGCATTTGTTGCATTGGCAGGAAACTTAGGTTTACATGTGATTGTACGGCCTAGTCCCTATATTTGTGCAGAGTGGGAGTTTGGTGGTTTGCCGGCGTGGCTGCTACAGTATCCCTCAATGAAATTACGTTGTATGGATGCGATGTATTTGCAAAAAGTAGACCGATACTACGATGAGTTAATTCCTCGCTTGAAGCCGTTGCTCAGTACGAATGGCGGGCCGATTCTAGCGGTGCAAATTGAGAATGAATACGGCAGTTACGGAAATGATACGGCTTATTTAACCTATTTGAGAGACGGCTTAATTAGTCGCGGTGTGGATGTACTGCTGTTTACTTCAGACGGTCCTGAAGATGGTATGCTCCAAGGTGGAACAGTACCCGGAACGCTGGCTACGGTTAATTTCGGCTCACAGCCGGAAGAAGCTTTCGAGAAGTTTCGTCAATATCGTGAGGATGAACCGCTTTTCTGCATGGAGTACTGGAACGGTTGGTTCGATCACTGGTTGAAACCGCATCACACGCGGGAGGCTGGCGATGTTGCCGATGTGTTCGATCGGATGCTGCGGGCCGGGGCCTCCGTTAATTTCTATATGTTCCACGGTGGAACGAATTTCGGATTCTATAACGGTGCCAACTACCAAGAGAAGTATGAAGCGACGATTACGAGTTACGATTACGATTCACCCTTGTCCGAGTGCGGTGATGTGACGGAGAAATATAGTGCTGTACGTAAAGTAATTGCCAATCATTTGGGAAAAACGGTGGAAGAACTCCCAGCACTGCCTGCGCCTATTCAGAAGAAGAGCTATGGGCAAATTGCTTTAACAGAAAAGGCTGATGTACTGGAATCTTTGCCTTATCTGACGAAGCCAATCCAACACGTCACACCCGTGTCGATGGAACATCTAGGACAAGATTATGGTTTCATCGTGTACTCGACTCAAGTGTCCGGGCCACGTGTGGGTGAAAAATTACACATGCAAGAAGTACATGATCGAGCACAAATCTTCTTGGATGGTGTATACCAAGGCACGGTGGAACGATGGGATCCTCGTCCACTCCAGATGGACATTCCTGCTGGTGGCGCGAAGCTTGATATTGTCGTGGAGAATATGGGGCGCATCAATTATGGCCCGCGTCTTCGCGATTGCAAAGGTATTACAGAAGGCGTGCGAATGAATAATCAGTTTCTTTTTGACTGGACGATTCATCCACTCCCACTAGACAATCTAGCGGCAGTTCCATTCGAGCGTGTGGGGGCGGTGACTAAGGCGGAGGTTAGGACAGACGTCGGAACAGACGTTACAACTAAAGCTTGCAGTGCAGAAGCTAGCTCAACTAGCAATTGCCTAGATCGGCCAACGCTCTATCGCGGGGAATTTGTTGTAGATGAAACAGGAGATACGTTCGTCAAGTTGGCAGGTTGGTCCAAGGGTGTCGTATGGATTAATGGCTTCAATCTTGGCCGTTTCTGGGAAAAAGGACCCCAAAACACGTTGTATCTGCCGGCTCCTCTCCTCCAAACAGGACGCAATGAGATCATCGTATTGGAACTGCATCACACAGAGAATGCTGTCATTGAACTGACAGATACGCCTGACTTGGGTTAATGTAGAGCCAACAGGCGATGCGCTTAGTATTCAATAAAAATTCCATATAAACCGCTCTGGCCATAGGCCGGGGCGGTTTTTTCTTACCTACGCCTAGCACGCCGGCAGCAAAGATGCAAAAGAGCATCCTTTTCAGCGGAATTCATTCCATTCGTCAGTAATAGATGCAAATAGGCATCTTTTTGGGGCGAAAATGGCTACGTAGAGCTTAAAATACGGAAAAGGATGTCTTTTCGCATCAATTCTGGCTGCAGCCGAGTATTTGATCGAAAAAGGTTGCACTTTTGCATTTCTCAGCTGTTGGAAGGCCGCTGATGGTTGCATAACCGAGAGGAGCAACTTCCGAATACTTGGCAGCGTGAATGCAGAGTGAATTCACTTGATAATTCCACAACTGTGGATAATCCCCCGATACTGGTAAATACTAACGGAAATGCAGTCGGGCGGAGGGTGCGAAATGGACATGGGGCAGGATTCTTACCCCATCTCTGAGGAGATGGAAGTGAATATACAGAAGTTATTCCAGTGCTTCCACTCGTCGGATGACGTGCGATCTAGAGCGTTCACTTTGCATGGTGTGAAGGGAAGCCTTCTGTACCTAACGACAATTACAGATTCTACGAGGTTGCAAAAAGAGATTTTAGGTCCTTTACTGCAAGCGGGGGAAGGGCGTCTTGAAGATATTCTTCCTATTTTGGATATCGGGGTTGTGAGCGATTTGAAATCCGCCGCCGCCGCTATGCTTCAAGGGAGTTGTGCAATTCTTCTAGAGCATAGATTGGATATCATTCTGGTGGATGCAAGTGCAAGGGTTGTACCTAGTGTTGGGGAGCCGCAAAATGAGCAGATCATCCGAGGCTCTCAAGTGGGGTTTGTGGACGATGTCGCCATCAACGCCCAATTGGTACACCAACGATTGAAGAATGTGAACTTAGTTGAACGGCACTTTACACTAGGATCTGAAAGCCCAACGCATGTAAAGCTGCTCTATATGTGTGATGTGGCAGATATGAACGTGGTTGACGATATTATCGCTAACCTGCTCGCTAACCAGGATACTTTTATTAAATCCCCTGGTCAAATCACAAACCGCTTAGAGAACAGTCATTTATCACCGTTTCCACAGTTGCTCTTTACGGAAAGGCCCGACAGTACGGTGTCGCATTTAATGGAGGGGCGTGTGGCTTTACTGGTGGATGGCAGCTCGTTCGCGACGATTCTGCCTGTGACGTTCTTTATGTTCTTTCAAGCGGCAGATGATTTCAATGTTCGCTGGTGGAATGGGACTTTCTTTCGGCTCCTTCGACTGCTCAGTGTCATGATAGGAATTGCACTTCCTTCCGTCTATATCGCGATTGTATCGAATCACTTCGATGTGTTGCCGATTGATTTGGTATTTTCATTGAAAGCTTCCTTGGAAAATATCCCATTCAATCCCTTCATGGAGGCTATCTTCATGACGACGGTATTGGAGCTCCTCAGGGAAGCGGCGATTCGATTACCGAAATCAATTGCATCAACGTTATCCATCGTTGGGGGACTTGTCATTGGGAGCGAAGTGGTCAACGCTAACCTCGTCTCCACGGCAATGATTGTTGTCATTTCATTGACAGCCGTAGCATCGTTCAGCATACCCTCGCATGAAATGCGCCTAGCGATTCGGCTCATTTCCTTACCCATTATGATAGCCTCCTCGTTACTAGGTTTTGTAGGTATTGCCTTCAGCTTTAGCTTGTTATTCATGCATTTAAGTAAGCTGGAAACGTTTGGTGTGCCCTATTTCTATCCGTTTATGCCATTCAAACCTAGGCGTATATTGACGACGCTTGTACAGTTGCCCAAACGGATCTTCGGCGGGAAAGCTTCGGATCGGAGGGCATCATGACACGCGTTCAATTATTTGCTTTCATCCTGCAGACGCAGATCGGCATTGCCGTACTTTCCTTTCCTTACGATTTGCATAAAGCCGCGGGCACGAATGGATGGATGTCCATTTTTATCGCGGGAGCAGGTGTGCAGCTTATTCTGACGGCTTACGTGCTGCTATGCCAAAGATTTCCGCGGCAAAATATCTATGAATTCCTCCCCCTCATCGTAGGAAAATGGCTGGGTCGCGCCATAACGGTGATCATCACGGCCCATTTTGCTTTCACGACGTGCCTGATTCTTTTGCTTGAGATGACGTTTGTTGAGCTATGGATCTTGCCTTTCTCTAATCCTTGGCTCATGATCGTTGCGAATTGTGTGGTTTGTCTATACCTTGCCAGGGAAAATATTCGAGTTATTGTGCGTTATCATGCCATGATTACCTTACTCGTTATTATTATGATGGCCATGCTGTTTACAAGCTACCGCTCGATGGATTACCGCTTTTTACTGCCAATAGGGCACATAGGCCTACATGAGATCTTGTTGGGGGTCAAAAGCTCGGTACTCTCATTCCTAGGTTTTGAAGTAATGCTTGTCCTGAATTCGGATATCGAAACGAGGGGTAAAAGCATGCTGACCCCTATTTTGTGGGCAAATGGATTGGCTACCGCTTTTTTTGTGATCGTAGTTTTCATCTGCTTTCTCAACTTCAGTCCAGAGTCGCTTGATTTCATCCCTCAGCCAGTGCCGTATTACTTGAATGGGATTTCGCTGCCCTTTCTGGAACGGTTGGATTTACTCTTTCTTTCTGTGTGGCTAGTCAAAGTGACGGCAACATTGATTAGTTACTTCTATAGCGCGGGAAAAGGATTAGGATATTTGTTTCATCATAATGAGCACAGGAAGGTCATGTATTATTTAGTTCCTCTGGTTTGTACGACAGGGTTATTTTGGAGATCAGAGAAGCGGGTTCAGTGGTTGTCACAGGTCTCGAATGTGGAAAGTTTCGTCATCCTTGGGATACCGATTGTACTCTTGCTTTTGGCATGGATGATGGGAAAAAGGGGGCAACTACAGGCATGAGGGGCCTAATGCTCGGATGCGTATTAGCACTGCTGTTGTCGGGCTGCAACTATCATAATGATCTTAAAAATCTCCAACTGATCTACGCAACGTCCGTTGATCTGAACGAGAAGAATGATGTCGTAACGACTGTAACCATTCAATCTCCTGGAGGAAAAGAGCGAACGGCGCCCGTTCATGAGGTGTTAAGTGCCACTGGCCCTACGTTGCAAGAATCACTATATAAAAAGATAGGCTTGCAAATTGCTGGTCCCATAGGGACTTCCAAGAATCAAGTTATGCTTATCGGAGATAAGCTGGCCAAGAAAGATATAGCAAATCTTCTCGACTCAACCTTCCGAAATGCCAACGATCCCATGCTGGCCAAAGTGGCGATTGTTCGTGGAAATGCGGGTGATTTGATTCGTCTTGATCGCATCGGATCTGCAACAGCAGGAGAATATCTAAGGAAGATAATTATGAGCGCTAGGTATGAAACCGTGATTCCCTCCATAACCTTGCACTCCCTTTATCCTATGTTACACGATCCGGGACGTGATCCCGTCATCCCATTGCTTAGGAAAGAGTCGGATAAAGCCGTCGTGGATGGTTTGGCTTTATTGCATGTACGTAAATTTACAGGATATTCGTTAACGCCTGAACAATCTACACTGTGCCTGTTAATGTATGGGGTTAAAGCTGACCTCTGTGTCATTACACGGAACATAGACCCAGAATCACCTCATCGTGAGCCCTCCGATTATTTGTCGCTTAATATTTCGAATCTACACCGTGATAAGAAGGTTTGGATAAATGAAGATGGGCAAGTGCAGGTGAAGCTGGATTTGCGTATGAAAGGCTCTGTCGTTGAATTTGCCCATGAGGGTTTAGGGGAGAAGGAGCAGATCGCCCAATTGAGTCAACGATTTTCTGAAATACTCACGGAAGAAGCGAAAGAGATTTGCACATTGACACAGCGAGCGAATTCAGATGCGCTGGGCATTGCGCGGGATGTCATGGCCTTTTATCCAAATGAGTGGAAAAAGCTGAACTGGGAGACGGCGTATCCGAAGGTGAATTTTCAAGTTTCTTTGAAAGTAGATATCATATCTCACGGGATTATTAATTAGCGTGTAGAAAGCGAGGCTAGATCTTAGGTATCCGAAAATATACCAGGTACCTTATAAGTACCTACTTCCAGTGGTCCAGATAAATCGTTATACTTATGGAGTTACGTTAAGTAAGTAATTCACTTTATTTTAGGAGGTAACAAGGATGTCGAATGAGCAACTGAAAATTGGTATTATTCTTGGAAGTACCCGTCAAGGTCGTGTTAGCCCACAAGTTGGTGAATACATTAAGCAAATTGCTGATGAGCGTGGAGATGCCGCTTACGAAATCGTAGATATTGCCGAATATAAACTGCCTTTCTTAGGCGAAGGTACAGGGGAAGAACCTGGTCTTGCATCGTGGAATACAAAGCTTGAAAGCTTGGACGGATTTGTATTTATCGTTCAAGAATACAACCACAGTATTACTGGAGCTTTGAAAAATGCACTTGACTCGGCACGTGAAGCTTGGAACAACAAAGCGGCTGGAATCGTGAGCTATGGTTCTACAGGCGGTGCTCGTGCAGCTGAACATCTGCGTGGCATTCTAGGTGAACTATTGGTAGCAGACGTTCGTGTGCATCCAACATTCTCCTTGTTTACTGATTTCGAGAACTTCTCTGTATTCAAGCCAGCTGATCTACACAAAGATAACGTGAATGCGATGCTAGATCAAGTGAAAGCTTGGAGCGGCGCGTTGAAAACGTTGAGATAAATATGGGTATACGAACACTCCACAGGGATGAGCTGTGGGGTGTTTTTTGTTGTCTATCCCTATGTACATAACCTTAGATTGAGATTATCATGTGCATAATAAGGTTGTACAGGAAGGTGATGGCGAGTGTCTTCTCCGCAAAGTATAGCGGCAGCAACGCTTGATTATATAGAAGAGCGATGGTTTAAGATGGCTGGAGTCCAGCATATTCAAGAGAGTGATGGCAACTGGCTGATGGAGCGTCAACAACTCGAATCCTACTTGCTCATTGTGATTGCAGAGGGGCAAGGGCAGTTGATCGTTGATTCGGCAAGCAGCCTAGTGACCTCAGAAGAAGTATGGATATGCAGACCAGGACAATGGATGGAAGCGAATATTTACGCTTTTAATAAGACAGGCTTCTATGTGATTACCTTTGATATAGGCATGGCAACACATTTGTCGAAGGAAGGCTCCGCTGAGCAGACTGCGGATTTTCCAGTGATCGGATCGGCTTCTCTATCTGCCTCCGAGGTTATGCCATTATGCCAGGTGATCTGCCAACATTGGTTCGGTGAGAATAAGCTGCAACGCTTGCGGAGTCAGGGCGCTTTCCATGAGCTGTTGTGCTGTGTTCTTCAGAAACAGGTCCCCCTACAGTTGAATAGCTTGACGGCCATGATCGAGAAAGCGAAAGGCTACATCGATGAACATTGCCGGGAAAACATTTCATTTGAAAAATTGGCCCAAGAGGCAGGGATTAGCTCCCGTCATTTCAGGAGATTGTTCAAAAACTTATATGGAAAAAGCGCGGTAGATTACTTGACGGAATTGCGGATGAATCATGCGCGAGAGCTGATGAGGAGGCCTGATGTTCCGTTGTGGGAAGTGGCACAGCATGTCGGTTATCATGATGAAAGTCACTTTCGGCGTGCATTTAAAAGTCACATTGGTATTTCCCCAGCGCTATATGTGAAAAATCACCAGTTGAAGATTGCCGCGTACAGCTGGCCTAATATTGGGATGTTGTTACCGCTCCAAGTCATTCCATTCGCAGCACCGATCGATCATTATTGGACGGACTATTATCGTAGCAAATACGGCTTCGACGTTAAAGTGCGCTTGCGGCATGACTATGATTTCAATCGGAAATCGCTTCTGGTTTCCTGTCCAGATCGTATTATCGCTATTGATGAATTCTTGCCAGCCAGGGAACAAGAGATGCTCGGGCATATTGCTCCAGTGTTGTTCATCCCGTGGAAGTCGAAGGATTGGCGCGAGCATTTGCTGATGGTAGCAGCGTTTCTTGAGAAAAGGCAGGAAGCCGAAACATGGCTGTCCAATTATGACGATAATCAAGTGTTAATTAGTGAGCAAGTTAGAAGGCTCGTTCAACGCGAAAAGCTGCTTGTTATTATGATTGATAGGAAGAATATGTATCGGTGGGGAAAAGGGTATGAAGGCACAGTGATGTTTCATCAGCTGCCGCTTTCACCTGCTCGTCATCTGGATTCTCTCGACGCCAGTTACGAATTGATTGACCCCCAACAAGCGGCTGCATTTGACGCGGATCGCATCCTGATGCTGATTTCGGAGGATGGGGCATCGCAGGGGACGTTACAAACCGTGAATAGCTCAGAGGAATGGCAGAACATGAGAGCCTACAAAGAAAAACGTGTGTCTCTCATACAGATGGGTCCTTGGTATGAATATTCCGCCTACAATCATGATCTCATTCAGAAGCAAGTGATTCACCTATTGGGATCGATACGCACGTAGAACGTAGAGGATGTCCGAAATCTACTTTTTCACGTCCGAATTTTTCATTTACGACGGAGCCTAGGATGCTTTATACTTCTCTTATTGATGATAATGAGAATCGTTATCATATATGTATATAAAAATTTGGAGGAGTAATTCGTTATGTGGCTAAGAAATAAGAATAGTTTGGTTTTATCGGTCATCTTATCCATTGCCCTTGTGTTGTCAGCATGTGGCAATCCATCGGAGAAGTCGAGTGGTTCGGTTCCAGTACCTTCCCCGCAACAGACAGCAACAAAGGAACCCGTAACTCGCATATATAAGGATGATACTGGGAAAGAAGTTGAAATTCCTACGCATCCTCGAAAAGTCGTAGCTAGTTATTATGTTGGCCATCTCTTAAGCTTGGGGGTTAAGCCAGTTGGGACTGCCAGTCAATTTTTCCTTGATTCCAGTTATTTGAAAGATAAGTTGGCAGGCATCGAACCAATCGGTGATAACGGCAGTTATAACATTGAGAAAATTCTATCTCTTGCGCCAGATCTCATCATTGTCAATGAATTTGTGAAGCCGGAAGAAGTCGAGAAATTATCTAAGGTCGCCCCGACGGTGACGATTAAATATGCTGGTAATGATATGTTCGTGCATCTGAACAAATTGGCTGATATTCTCGGTAAATCCGCCGAAGCCAAGCAATGGGTGGATCAATACCAAGCAAAAGCGGCCAAAATTAAAAGTCAGCTCACGGCAAATGGTAAGCAAGCAGAGACAGCTACCGTATTGCAATTTATGAATAAGCAGGTATTTGCCTATTTCGAGAATATCTCAATTACGATTTATCAAACACTGGGCTTTAAGGTTCCTCAGAAGGTGAAGGATATGAACCCGGATAACAAAACCGGATTCGCCAAGGTATCGATGGAAGTAGTGCCTGATTATGCAGCGGATCGCATGTTTGTCATTAAGCCGTATGATACGTTAACCGACGCGCTCTATAAAGATGTGCTGGAAAGCACGTTATGGAAATCATTGCCTGCGGCTCTGAATAAACATGTATACATTTTAGATAACAAATGGAACGGAAATGACCCGATTAGCATGGACGCACAACTGGATGATATTGTGAAGCTATTGTTAAATTGATGATCTACGTACCGAGCTGTTCAATACTTATTGAACAGTTTTTGTGCTTTTCGGTGATGACGCAGCTCACATGGTGCGCAAAGAAAAGAGGGGAATGTAGACGATGAAAGTTCAAGAAGTATCTGTCGTAGAGATAAAGAGAAGAAATAGAGGCATTCGTATATTTGTTGTATTAGGAATTTTCATTGTTATTGCTTTTGTCATCTCCATGAACACGGGATATATACGGCTCATGCCAATGGAGTTGTTGCAAACTTTATTGGGGCAGGGGACGGACAAACAAAGTCTGATCCTATTTGATTTTCGCTTGCCGCGCATTGTCATCTCTTTGTTGATTGGGGCGGGGCTTGCCGTGTCTGGCTGCGTCATGCAGGGGATCTCTCGTAATGCGTTAGCGGACCCTGGTATTCTTGGCATTAACGCTGGAGCTGGCTTGATGGTGATGTTGTTCATCTCGTTCTACCCGACAACTGCGGCAGCCCCTGTCTTTCTTTTACCAGTATTGGCGCTGGTCGGTGCAGGGGGAGCGGCGGTCCTCATTGGCGCCTTGTCTTACAGTGCTCGTGATGGCATCGTGCCCACTCGATTGCTTCTTAATGGGATTGCCATTGCGGCTGGTATTAGCGCAGCAACGATTGTACTTACCTTAAGGATGGATCCGGAAAAATTCCAATTCGTAGCTACTTGGCAGGCAGGCAGTATTTGGGCGACGAATTGGAAATTTGTGCTGTCTCTATTGCCATGGCTTGTTGTGCTGCTCCCCTATGTGTTCTACAAAGCAAGGGTGATGGACGTGCTTAATCTAGGTGAGCATACAGCAAAGGCACTCGGTACAGAAGTTTCGAAGGAGCAGCTCAAATTGCTTGCTGCGGCAGTTGGGTTAGCAGCTTCTTGCGTAGCTGTTAGCGGAGGAATCGGCTTTGTTGGGCTAATCGGACCGCATCTGGCTCGTAGACTTGTCGGTCCTAAGCATCAGTGGCTTTTGCCAGGATCCGCGCTCGTGGGTTCGCTGCTAGTCATTACGGCAGATACAATTGGGCGCTGGATTCTACAGCCGTCCGAAATCCCAACGGGTATTGTTATAGCTGTCATAGGAGGGCCTTATTTCCTTTATTTGCTTACGCGGAACAGAAGATAAGCCCTGATGGAGGGGCTGTAAGAAGCGTTTAAGGAATTACGCAAGCGATCCCAATAATCTTATATTTTTTACCATTGGTAAATTCTTGCCTGAACGGGTTTATCGTGCGAGAATAGGTGTTGGACAAACCAAACTTATTCAGACACAAGAGGAGTTCATTCACGTCATGTTGCATTTGAGTTGGGAAATGATGATTTTCGTTATCGTCGGCGGGTTTGTGGCAGCCTATGTCGATTCGGTTGTGGGGGGAGGCGGGCTTATTTCAGTGCCAGTCTTACTTGCAACAGGAATGCCGC
This sequence comes from Paenibacillus oryzisoli, assembly GCF_001653565.1. GTDB lineage: Bacteria > Bacillota > Bacilli > Paenibacillales > NBRC-103111 > Paenibacillus_E > Paenibacillus_E oryzisoli. Next base: position 472,411 of record NZ_LYPB01000050.1, on the reverse strand, counting down.
CAGCGTTGGCGTTAGGTACGAATAAATTAGCAGGGACGATGTCATCGCTGACAAGCATGATTTCATTTATGCGGACAGGGAATGTTGATCTCAAAGCGGTGCGTGGATTGTTCGTGCTGTCCTTGGCTGGGGCGGTGTGCGGGGTATTCGTGCTGCGGCAGATTCCTTCCGATTTCCTGAAACCACTGGTCGTGGTGATGCTGATTCTAATTACAATTTACACGATATTCCGTAAAAATTGGGGAGACATCTCGACCTTCAGTCAGTATTCGGCGAGGACGGCTTTCTTGATGGGCTGCGCCGCGTTCCTGCTGGGCTTCTATGACGGGTTCTTTGGGCCAGGGACGGGGTCCTTTCTCATTTTCGCGTTTCTAATGGTCGGTTTCAATTTCGTTAAGGCAGCAGGCAATGCCAAAATTCTCAATTTCGGCAGCAACATCGCAAGTTTAATTACATTCATGGCGCTGGGGTCCATTAATTATTGGATCGGCATCCCGATGGGACTAGCGATGGTGTGCGGCGCATTACTGGGCTCTCGAATGGCGATTCGAAAGGGATCGGCGTATGTGCGGCCGCTTTTTATCACCGTATGTGTGTTGTTGGTGAGTAAGCAGATTTGGAGTTTGATTTAGGAAAGCAGGTTTCTCTCAAGCACCGTAAGCACTGTAAGTCCTTCGATACCCTCACAAAAACTGCAAAAGTGCAGCTTTTGTGGGGGTTTTCTTGTGGACTATGGAGAGGGAGGCTAACGGTTACATATTTACTGCTTCCCTGTGCATCTACCCACTGACCCATTTCACAGGAATCTCGACCCGCTGCGGTGTGTACTTCCCGCCAAATTGCTCAAGCAATAACTCAACGGCAGATCGCGCCATGCATTCTTCATCCTGCAAAATATGAGGCAGATTAGGAATTTCAGGATCATCGAAGGATACCAGATGAGTAGTCGCGTTCAGTCCTTCTTCCTGATTCAGCGCTCGGTAAGTCAGTCTAGCCATCTCAGCGGTCAAAGCGAAGACGGCTGTTATTTGTGGATGGTGATGCAGGAAATTAACGAGGTGAGCATAGGTATCGCCGGTTCTTAGAATTTCGATAGGAACATGGCACCACAAGCTTTTATCAATAGGAATATTGCCATCAATAAAGGCCTTCTCGAAGCCAAGCGTACGATCCTCAATTGTCGTATTCGTATTAGCTGGTGAGATGAGGGCAATTTGGTGATGCCCAGTCTGCAAGAGTCTGGACACGGTCTCATAAGCGCCGCCCCAATTATCAGAAATAATGCGATACGTGTCTATATTGCGTAGAAAACGATCGATGAAGACAAAGGGGAACTTATCTAATGACAGGCGCAGCAAGGATTCATTATAACTTTCATCTTCCGTCGGGAATACAATGATCCCGCGCATGCCAGGGGAACCCGTTAATTCCTGAACGGAGCGCGATTCTTCAAGGGAAGACTCCCGTGTGATATGAAGGATAAGTTGATACCCAGCGGCTTTGATATAGAATTCGATGTAATCGACAAGCTTTTGAATAACCATAGTTTTCATTGTAGGAATAATGAGTCCGATGTAGCCGCTGGACGTTGGTGCAGGTGTTGGTGCGTTTTTCTGAACAGCCAATGACGGGGTGGAGGAAACGAAAGTCCCTTTCCCTTGAATACGATTAACGAGCCCTTCGTCGACTAGTGCAGCTAAAGCATTTTTGACTGTGATTTTACTAACCTTATATTCATCCATGAATTCTTGTTCTGAAGGTACACGATCTTTCGGACGAAGCTCACCTGATTGAATTCTGTCTTTAATTGATTGATAAATTTGCTTATAGAGAGGGATTTTATGCAATTCGCATCACCTGATTCATGTATTTGATATTTGTATTGTAACGAGAAATGACGAAAAAAGGAATATATTTAATATAATAAATTATAATTTTATTACCAATTGATTATATTATTATAGATTTACTTGTCATATAATTCAATTATTAAAACGCTTTCAAATCCATTTCCATAGGGGGATACCTTACATGAAGAAGAAATTTCAAATGTCATCGGCCATCATACTAGCATCCGTGGTATTACTGTCTGCTTGCTCGAGTACGACTAGCAAAAATGATGGCGCTTCCAATGGCGCCAAACCAGTTACATTAAGTTTCTGGACCTTTAACGAGCTGCATCAGAAATTCTTCGAAAGCATGGCAACGTCATGGAATAAAGCTCATCCGGATCAGCAAGTTCAAATTGAGGCTACAACGTTCCCTTATGATGATAATCACAATAAACTGTTGGTCGCCCTTCAGTCTGGAACTGGTGGACCGGATATGGCTGATATCGAGATCAGTAAGATCGGGAACTACCTAAAAGGTGACGTACAATTGGCGGCTTTGAATGATATCGTAGAACCAGAAAAAGCGAACCTTGTCATGTCCCGTTTGGACAATTATGCGAAGGACGGCAAATATTACGGGATTGATTATCATGTCGGCGCACAAGTGATTTACTACAATAAAGAAATTCTCGATAAAGCAGGCGTAAACGCCGACGATATTAAGACTTGGGATGATTACGAAAAGGCAGGCAAACAGGTTCTTGAGAAAACGGGCAAACCAATGGCGACCGTAGAAACGACGGATCAGTGGTCCTACTGGCCAATGGTTGTGCAGCATGGTTCGGACTTCTTGGATAAGAGCGGGAATGTAACACTAGGGGATCAAGCAAATACAGATGTACTCACCTACTTACAGAAGCTTGTTAAAGAAAAAGTAGCCGTGGCTGCTCCTGGGGGGTTCCACCATGCTGAAGAGTATTACGGCTTTATGAACAAAGGTGGCGCAGCTTCCGTCTGGATGCCAATGTGGTACATGGGGCGGTTCACGGATTACATGCCGGATTTGAAAGGCAAAATTATCATTAAACCGATGCCGGTATTCAAACAAGGCGAAATGAGATCTTCCGGTATGGGGGGAACGGGTACCGTCATCACGAAGCAGTCCAAAAATCAAGATATAGCAAAGAAATTCCTTTCCTATGCGAAGCTTTCTAAAGAAGGCAATATCCAAATCTGGTCTCAGCTTGGCTTTGATCCAATTCGTTCTGACGTTTGGTCTGATCCAGCACTTAAAGCTGACAATAAATTTACTTCCTACTTCGGTAAAAATTTATGGGATGTATTAATCAGTGTGAAGAGTGAAATTGCACCAACGAATGTCAAAGAAAGAACACCGGCGGTGTCGGATTATATCAAGACCAAAGCGATGTTCCAAGCACTTAATGATATGAAGGATCCTAAACAAGTTCTTTCTGATGCGGTTAAAAATATTAAGTAATGGAACGCCAAGCGTTCCGCTGCAGGCTATACCCGAGGGGGAACATCTCTCGGGTTAAGCTTTCAGTGCTTGAAGAAAGGAGTGACGATCGAACAGTATGAATAAATTTCTTTATTCTTCTCGGGTTGCCCCATACGTGTTCGTTTTACCTTTTATCTTATCGTTTCTAATTTTCTTTGCTTATCCGGTCATCACAACAATTACCATGAGCTTTCAAGAAGTATTGCCAGGGCAGACACATTATATTGGTCTTGCTAATTATAAGAATTTATGGAGTGAGACTTTCTTTGCCGCGCTCAAAAATAGCAGTAGGTATACGTTCTGGACGCTGCTTGTACTCATTCCACTTCCACTGGTTCTTGCTGTTTTCTTAAATTCGAAGCTAACGAAGGCAAGCGCATTCTTCCGTTCTGCCTTGTTTATTCCATCTCTCACTTCTGTTGTTGTTGCTGGAACCATCTTTAGGCTTGTTTTCGGAAGCTTGGATGATTCAGTTATGAATGCATTCCGTCATCTCTTAGGAATGCCGACGATTAACTGGTTGGCGAATTCGGCCACAGGGATGTTAGTTATGGTTATATTGGCGACATGGCGCTTTACAGGTGTTAATATCATCTACTTCCTATCTGCGTTGCAAAGTATTCCGCATGAAGTATACGAATCAGCAGAGATTGATGGAGCGAATGCTTGGCAGCGGTTCTGGCGCATTACGTTACCTTTGTTGAAGCCAGTTTCGATTTATGTCATTACCATTTCTATTTACGGTGGTTATTCGATGTTTACTGAAAGCTACATTCTTTGGAATGGCAACCGTTCACCGAATGATATTGGTCTAACGATGATAGGTCTTCTCTATCGCGAAGGGATCGAGAAAAATAATCTAGGCTTTGGTTCAGCCATTGGGATTACCCTGCTTGCGATCACGATGGTGATCAATGTGATTCAATTGAGATTCTTCGGCTTATTCAGGAAGGAGGATTAAGTATGCTTACCCAACAACGGAAAAGACCTATTCCTGCCTTTCTGCTTTTGATGCTTTTTCTAGTCTTAGCAGCCCTTGCGCTGTTCCCGTTCTATAGTCTTGCATTAGCTTCGCTTAAGCCTTCGAAGGAGATGCTGCGATATGGGCTAAATGTGAAGCTGCAACCGGAACTGCTGTCCATGCATAATTATACATTCCTATTTTCGGCTTCAGCGAAGAAATATTTGCTTTGGTATAAGAACAGTGTTCTTATCTCACTCGTGTATACAGTTCTCTGTCTGTTGCTGTCCTCGATGGTTGGCTATGGACTTGCCATGTACCGTTTCGCGGGGAGAAATATTATTTTTGTCTTCGTACTGCTGGTTATGATGGTTCCGGTTGAGATTATTATGCTTCCCTTGTATAAACAAATGATTTCTTTTCATTTGATTGATACTTATAGCGGTGTGATACTCCCATTCGTTGTCGCACCGCTGCCGATTTTCTTCTTTCGGCAATATGCCGAGGGGCTGCCCAAGGATTTTCTAGATGCAGGGCGCATCGACGGCTGCTCGGAGTATGGTATTTTCTTTAAAATTATGGTCCCGCTAATGACGCCCGCTTTCGGTGCTATGGCCATCTTGCAAGCATTGGCGAGCTGGAATAGCTTCGTATGGCCGTTAATTGTTCTTAAAACAGGAGAGAAACTGACGCTGCCCATCGGACTAGCAAGTCTAATAACGCCTTACGGAAATAACTACGACATTCTCATTGCCGGTTCTGTATTGGCCATTGTTCCTATTCTAATTGTATTTATTTTCTTCCAACGCTTCTTTGTATCAGGTCTCACCGTTGGTGGCGTGAAAGGGTAGCTGCATGGGAAACGTGGGGCAGCTATAGGGATGAAAGAGCAAGACAGCAACATCTGAGGCACTTAGACGGATGAAATAAAGGAGAATAACAACGATGGAGAAATTGGAGACTAGCTATATTAAACCACTCTTGGAGCAGCGTGCTGATCCCTGGATATATAAACATACTGACGGATATTATTATTTCACGGCTTCCGTGCCGGAATACGATCGTATTGAACTTAGACGCGCACTTACAATCGAAGGTTTGAAGGAAGCTAAGGCCGTAATCGTATGGCGTAAACCAGCGGAAGGTCCCTTAAGCGCGAATATTTGGGCACCTGAGATCCATTTCGTAGGGGGCAGCTGGTATATCTATTTTGCAGCAGCAAGAACGACTGAAACCAACGAAGGTTTATTCGATCATCGGATGTATGTGTTAACGACAGATGAAGCCAACCCACTCGAAGGCAGCTGGCAGGTGGAAGGACAGCTGCGAACGGCGTGGGAAAGCTTTGCCTTAGATGCGACGTCATTCGAGCATAAGGGTACACGTTATCTCGTTTGGGCACAGAAGGACCCCGCAATCGTAGGCAATTCGAATTTATATATTTCAGCCATGAGCAATCCATGGACGCTGTGTGGTAAGCAAGTCATGATTGCGACACCACAGTTTGCTTGGGAAACTATCGGATTTAAGGTAAATGAAGGAGCGGCTGTGTTGATCAGAAACGGTCGAGTCTTTATCAGCTTCTCGGCAAGCGCCACAGATTTCAATTATTGCATGGGGTTATTGACGGCTCAAGAGGATGCGGACTTATTAGATCCGGGGTCATGGGTGAAAACAACAAGCCCTGTGCTTACAACCAACGAAAGGATCGGTCTTTTTGGACCTGGTCATAATAGCTTCACGGTCTCGGAGGACGGGACCCAAGACATTCTCGTTTTCCATGCTAGAAATTATAAAGAAATTGTTGGGGATCCGTTGTATGATCCGAACAGACATACGTTTGTACGTGTACTGAAATATAACGGCGATGGCAGCCCGGATTTTGTGGGATCCATTGCGAATTAACCGATGGTTATGATACAATTTTGGCAGAGTGTAAGTTGAAGGAGGTGAAGGTAGGATGAATCGAGAGTTCGTAAACAACCGTGTGAGCCAGTTACCCATTGCGATGGCTGGCATCGTTCATGCAGAAGTCAAAGACGCGAGAGGTCTGTCCACTTATGCGCATACGATTTACCAACTCACGAGAAGACGCCTACCTTAACCCTCTACGGAATCAATCATCCGAAAGGTCGTAGGAATTTTCCTGCGGCCTTTTTGTGTTAGCTGCGAACAGGTCGGGGTCGTCTTCACAACCTAGGAGGATCCTTTATTATGTTAATTGTTAATGGTCAAAATATAAAGAAATACCACGGTGCCCAACTCGTTCTGGAGGATGTTACATTTGAAATCCATCAAGGGGAACGTATCGGACTTGTCGGACGCAATGGGAGCGGGAAATCAACGTTATTGCGCCTTATTGCTAGAATGGAAAAGTGGGATGAAGGGCAACTGACGGTGCGAAAGGATACAGGGATCGGGTACTTGGCCCAAATCCCAAGCGCTTGGGAACGTTTCACGGTGTATGATGTGCTGGCTGCGAGTTTGGAAGAGCTGCTCGCGTGCCGAGCGACGATGCGTCAGCTTGAAGGTGAAATGTCGAGCCCTGTGGTGATGAATGATGAGAAACAGATGGATCAGCTGTTGAATCGATACGCGCAGTTGCAAGAGCGCTTCGAGCGCGAAGGCGGATATGAGCTGGATGCACGCATTGATCAAGTAGCGAATGGGCTGCGCATTGCGAAGGGGTTTTATGCGCGAAGCTTCGCTTCTTTGTCGGGGGGAGAGAAGACGAAGATTACGTTGGCGTCGCAGTTAATCGGCAAACCGGACCTCTTACTGTTGGATGAGCCGACGAATCATCTGGACTTGGCAGGCGTGGAGTGGTTGGAGGAGTACCTCAAGCATTATGACGGCGCTTGTATCATTGTTTCTCATGATCGTTATTTTCTGGATCTGGTAGTTACGAAAATCGTGGAATTGGAAGATGGCGAGTCGACAACGTATCACGGTTCCTACTCAAGTTATGTGAAGGAGAAAGAAGTACGTCTACTTCAGCAGTTCGCAGATTACCAAGAGCAGCAGAAGGTGATCCGCAAGATGAAAGAGACGATCAAGCAGCTGCTCGAGTGGGGGCGGATAGGCGGTAATGAGAAGTTTTTCCGCCGGGCGTTCTCCATGCAGAGGGCGCTGGATCGCATGGAGAAGCTCAAGCGTCCTGTACTCGATCCGAAGGCGGTTGATTTCGATTTGAAGCCGGAGGATCGTTCTGGGCGCAGCGTATTGCGCTTCGAGCAGGTGTCGAAACGATTCGGCGACAAAGTGCTGCTTCACCAAGCGGAAGGTGCACTCGAATACGGCGAGAAGGTCATGCTCGTCGGGCATAACGGCTCTGGGAAAACGACGCTGCTGAAGATGCTGCTCGGTGAAGTGCAGCCCGATGGCGGCGATCTCAAGCTTGGTGCTCGTGTCGACATCGGCTATCTGGCGCAGCAAGCGTACCCAGCCGATAATAAGAAGTCCGTTCTCGCGTATTTCTGCGAGGAAGCGAAGCTGGAAGAGGGCGAAGCGCGGGGGCGGCTGGCTTCCTATTTATTCTATGGCGCGGATGTGTTCAAAGCGGTGAGCTCTTTATCCGGCGGTGAGTGGACGCGACTACGGCTAGCGCTGCTTGTCCTGCGTAAGCCCAACCTGCTCATTCTGGATGAGCCGACGAATCATATGGACATCGCCTCCCGCGAAGCGCTGGAAGATGCCTTGGAAGAATTCCCCGGCACGGTGCTGGCCGTGACGCATGATCGGTATTTTATCAATCGGCTGGCACGTAAAATATGGGAGTTGGATCAGGGGAAGATCACCGTTTATTTGGGTGATTATGATGCTTATAAGAAGAAAAGCGGAGAACTGCGTGTTTTAAAGGAGCCGAGAGTGGAAGAGCAGCGACCCATTCAGGTGAAAACGAAAACCGAGGGGACGAATCGGAACAAGGGAGTAATAACGCAGGGGAAAGCAGCGCTGGAGAAGACGATCGCGGGTGTAGAGGGGCAATTGGTTGTAATGGATAGCCAACTGGAGAAGGAAAGCGAAGCGTTGACAGCGGAGGAGCTAGCGCAATTGTGGGAGAAGCGAGAAGAGGTACAGCGGCAATTGGACGTTCTTTATGAACAGTGGATGCGGGCGGAGGAATGACCCGGGATAAGAGCTAGTCACAATAAGGGGCTGTCCCACCGCTGCATTACATGTATTATATATGGGTCAATAACGAAAGAGGCGTTTCAATAAGTCTACTTAGACTTTTGAGATAGCCTCTTATTCTACATGATTCGTCACAGTTGCCACGGTAGCTTCAATAAATTTGTGACCTTTTGTCACTTAAATGAATTATCTGGTCCATCTATAATAGGGTTAGCGAAATGAGAAAGAAGACACATTGATCAAGCAGGCCGATTGGGTATGAATAACGATATAGTAAAGTGGGGGATACGCTAGTCATGAACTCAATTATGATTGTTGATGATGCTGGTTTTATGAGATTGATGTTAAAAGATATGCTAATATCAGCTGGGTTTGTCGTTGTAGCGGAGGCAGCAAACGGAGCAGACGCAGTAAAATACTATAAAATGCTCATGCCTGATTTAGTCATCATGGATATTACAATGCCCGAAATGGATGGGATTACGGCTCTTATTGAAATTAAGAGGATCAACCCCAAGGCACAAGTTATTATGTGTTCAGCCATGGGGCAACAAAGGATGGTACTTGAGGCTATTAAGTCCGGGGCCAAGGATTTTCTCGTGAAGCCTTTGCAGGGAGAAAGAGTGATTGAGGCCATTCATAATCTCATGAACGTATGAGGCTCTATTCAGATGTTGGCCCTCAATAATGTAATAGCTTCATAACGGCTAGATACGTTCAGTTTTTCATAGATGATGGTCAGGTAATTCTTGATTGTTCCTTCGCTAATATGCAGTTCATCGGCGATCTCACGAATGGATAATCGGTTTCCTAACAGAAGCAGAATATCTTGTTCACGTGTGGTAAACAGATTATTGGCCGTGATGGAAGCTGGCAATGTAGAGATATCACGAGGCGCATTTCGTGTATTCATCAGATAGCGCGACAGCTTGGCCGCGACTTCTGCAGGTAAAATATACTGACCATTAAGTGTACTCCGTATCGTTTCGATTAATTGTGAGAATTGCAGTCCTTTAAGCAAATAGCCGTTCGCCCCGTGTGCCAACCCATCGATAATATAAGACTCTTCATTATAAGTTGTGAGAATAAGGATGGGCATCTCCGGATACCGTTCTTTCAGTTTCTTTGTACATGCAATCCCATCCATGCCAGGCATCCTCACATCCATCAGAACAAGATCAGGTTGAATGTTTTCGAGCTGAGCTAGTGCATCTATACCGCTAGTAGCGATACCTATAACTTCCATGTCCGGTTGAGCCTGAATGACAATTTTGAGAGCATTGCCTATCAATACTTCGTCATCGGTGATAAACACTTTGAAGGTCTTCAATGTTAGTAATCCTCCGGTCGGGAGTGTATGATGTTGTACAACAGTTTAGAACAATCATACCATGGATATTTTGGATTATCATCGTAAACTCCCAAATTGAATTAGAAGGTGATCGTTATCTACCGCTATGGTCTCATCCTATTCATCCTTACGATTACTATATTAGCTGGGGGATCGACCGTAACTGCGGAATCCGAGAACAATGTTCTTGTTCGGCATGGAGCGGTGGATATATCATCCGTTAATTACCCAATAGAGGCAATCTCGCTTGAAGGGGAGTGGGCTTTTTATAAGAATCAATTGCTAACCCCCGAACAAATCACTAGTCATGCAGAGGAACCTGATTATATACAGATCCCTCAGTCTTGGGACAAACAGCGGATAAATGAACAATTGTTGACTGAGGTGAAAGTAGGTACTTATCGGTTGCAGCTCAAACTGTCCAAGTATGAAATTGGTCAACAGAAGGCTTTATTTTTAAGCGATATTGCCAGTGCGTACACAGTATGGGTGGATGGGCACATGCTTGGTGGTGTTGGGGTCGTTGGAGAAATGATGACAGAGGAAGTACCGCAATCGCGGGCGAAACTGATTTTCTTTGAGCCGAAGAGTACGGAAGTGGAAGTAGTCATTCAAGCTTCCAATTATAGGTTTAGAAGTGAAGGGGCAATCAAGGAGATTAAGTTTGGAGATGGGGATCATCTTCTGGCCTACATGGTGAAGAAGAAACTGATGGCGGCACTAACTATTGGCGGATTACTCGTCATTGGGCTGTATCATTTAATTATCTATGGGATTCGCAGAAGCGATCGCTCTACCTTGTTTGTCGGTTTGTTAGCCATAGATATCGGAGTGCGGGGCTGGATTAGAGACACGTATTTGGTGGATATCCTAGCTCCTTTCATGAGTTGGGAGACGATTGTTAAGCTCGATTATTTGACAGGGCATATTGCATATATGTTCTTAGTTATGCTGATGAATCGGATGTTTCCTCAAGAAATGAATCGAAGAGTAGCCGTCTTATCCCATGTACTTACCTCTGTCTTCAGCATGTATATCCTCCTCATGCCTGCGAGCGTATATACGAAGACCCTTCCGATTCAATTCGGCATTATGTTACTGATTTCGATGTATACGATTGGTTATGTATGCATCTGCGCCGTCAAGCGCAGAAGAGAAGGCGCACTCATTAATATGATTGGCTACATCATCATCGTTATCTCCTGTGTCAATGATGTGATGTTGTTTCAACGCATGATTGTATCAGCCGAGATTCTATACGATGCGATCTTTATATTTGTTCTCTTGCAGGCGATTATTATCTCTTACCGCTACTCGCGATTGTTTAATCATAACGCTGCTTTATCTTCAGACCTACAGCTCTTGAATCAGACTTTGGAGCTGAAAGTAGAGGATAGAACAGCAGATCTACATCGCAAGAATAAGGAATTGGCTCAGATGCACCACAGCAGGACGGAGATGTTGGCGAATATCTCTCATGATATGGGCTCACCGTTAATCGGCATTCAGATGAACATGCAATTAATGAAGGATGGACTTGTGCATGCAGCAGATCAACCGGAGTTTGTTCAATCCCTCTTGGATAAAGCTGCTTACGTCAAGCGGTTAAACGATGATTTGTTTGAATTGTCCTTGCTGGAGTCAGGACAACTACAATTTCAATTCAAGAGATATCAACTACGCAGTTATATGGAGGACCTGATTCCCAGGATGAAAGCAGACCTCGCTAGTCAACATATCACCTTGCGGATCGGCAGTTTAGAAACGTTGCTGGAGAAGAATGAAGCGTGGATCGATGCTGATGCCAAGCGAATAAAGCAGGTGCTGAACAACTACGTGGGGAATGCGGTCAAATTTAGTCGAAGCTTGAACTCCACCATTGTCATTAACTGCAGGATAGTTCCTACGAATGATAAGGGGGATGCCGTGCCTTATGAAGTTGTCATAGAAGTGAAGGATCAAGGACCGGGCATTGAAGAAGAAGAATTATCTCATGTGTTCGAACGCTTCTATCGGAAGATAGAGGGGAACGCCAGTGGCAGTGGGCTGGGATTAGCCATTGTTAAGGAGATCGTGGAGCGGCATCAGGGTCGTGTTGGTGTTGTTAGTAAATTAGGTGAGGGAAGTACATTCTTATTCACGCTTCCGGTATATAGGATGGAGTAACTTCGGATTCTTTCGATTCTTCACACAACCCACTTGGTTCCGCCACTGTTCCGACATGGAGTCCGTATCCTAGTTATGATAAGCTATAGGTACTTATAAAAGGAGGCGATTGCTGTGATCCAACTATTCCCGGCTAACACGCGCAATTCAACAGATTTGGGGTGGCTCAAGAGCCACAAAAGTTTTTCCTTTGGCGATTATTTTGATGAAGAGAATGTCAGCTTTGGTGTAATGCGTGTCTGCAATGACGATGATATCGCGGCAGGGAGGGGGTTCGGCCCACATCCCCATAGCGATATGGAAATTGTCAGCATCGTGCTCAGTGGAGCGATTAAACATGAAGACAGCCTAGGTCATGTGGCCGTAACAGCGTCCAATGGCGTGCAGCGCATGTCAGCAGGCAGCGGTGTCATTCATGCTGAGTATAATGCATCGGAAACGGAGCCGATGAGTCTGTTTCAGCTTTGGTTTATGCCTGAGAAGCGAGGCATGGAACCCTCTTTTGAAAATGTGACGTATGAGCCCGAGGCTTTAATAAACAACCTTCTGCCCGTCGTTACACCCGAAGGCGGCCCTCACATCGCGAAAATTCATCAGGATATGAGCATTTACCTCAGCAAGCTGGATGCGGGGAAAGAACTTCAATTCGAGCAAGGCGAGAATCGCCGCATTTTCCTCATGTTGGTTAGCGGGAAATGCACGGCGAATGATACCGTTCTGGAAACGAAAGATAGTGCGCGTATGCAACATGAGTCGACGCTCACCATTCGTGCATTGGAAGATACACATTTCATGCTAATTGATCTGCCATAAGGCATAAACGAAAGAGACAGAGGAGGTTGCAGCGATGAAGGAAACTTTTCTAGTGAAGCATGCCGTGGGTGGCCGCGCGTTTATCGATACGGGTAAACATCCCCTGCCCTACACGTACGAGCAGCAAGGCCAGCAATGGGTATTTCGTGTGAGGATCGAACAACCTGAGCAGATTGCGGAGCTACTGAAATGGAAAGAGGAGTTAAACGTATTCGTGTTCCAAGAGATTGAGAATGAGCCAACACAGAAATTATGGTTCTATGTTGACGAGGATGGCGTTCAGTTTAATGAGGACAAGGGGGAGCTGACAATTCGAGCAACATCCCATATCTTATACATTCCCGACCAGTTTAGTGTGAAATGATTGGAGCTACACCCATGAAGATTCAGGATCAACAACTAGAACAACTAGAGGAAGTCATTGCCAAAGCAAGCAGTTTTATTCATGAGTGTTACGAGGAATTGGGCAAAAGTCATGCGCAGATCGCCATGCGAATTGCCGATATCACAGAAGCCATCCGCTATCAAGGTGATTATGAGATCACCTTTGAAGAGCTGGAGCATGGTGCGAAAATGGCTTGGCGCAATAGTAACCGCTGCATTGGCCGCTTGTTCTGGGAGTCGCTTCGTGTACACGATGCTCGCCACATAGAGACAGAAGCTGGAGCAGCCGAAGCGCTATTCCAGCATATCGAAACTGCGACGAACGGCGGCAAAATCCGTCCGGTCATCACGATTTTCCCACCTGCCCGAAGCGGGAAGGCTGTTGTTCAGATTAAGAATGAGCAGCTGATTCGCTATGCCGGCTATGAGACAGATCAAGGAATCGTTGGCGATCCGATCTCAGTAGCTTTCACGAAGGAATGCCAAGCGCTTGGTTGGCAAGGGGCGGGTACTCCCTTTGACGTGCTGCCGCTGATGATTCAAGTCGGGGAGCGCGCGCCCCAGCTGTTTGAGATTCCCGAGTCGTTGATTATGGAGATCCCGATCACGCATCCCGAGTTGTCTAACTTCGACGAATTGAAGTTGCAGTGGTATGCAGTGCCGATGGTATCGAATATGGTTCTCGAAATCGGTGGCGTGATCTACCCCGCGGCGCCATTCAACGGCTGGTACATGGGAACCGAAATCGGCGCGCGGAACTTTGCTGATGAGGCCAGATACAACCTGCTGCCGCGTGTAGCGGAGGTGATGGGCATCGAGACGAAGCGCGAATCCTCCCTGTGGCGAGACAAAGCGCTTGTGGAGCTGAATGTCGCTGTGCTGCATTCCTTTCAAAAGCACGGCGTCGCGATTGTTGATCATCATACTGCTGCGAAGCAGTTTAAGCGGTTTGAAGACAACGAGGAGCAAAGCGGGCGTGATGTCACGGGTGATTGGACATGGCTGATTCCACCGTTGTCTCCAGCAACGACGCATATTTTTCACTCTCATTACGCGAATGAAGTGAAGCTGCCTAATTTCTTTTACCGCGGTGCTAAACGCTAGTTACTGCACAAGGCTGCCATTTTCAAGTCGACTAGTCTACTCACGTATTCACATTTGATGTGAAGGTGGGTGGGCTTTTTGGTGTTTAGTCTCCGCCGCGCCCACGCAAGTCGAAAAAATCGACTTGCAGCCGCGAAAAGGCCGCGCCGCGCCCATGCAAGTCGAAGAAATCGACTTACAGCCGCGAAAAGGCCGCGCCGCGCCCGCGCAAGTCGAAGAAATCGACTTACAGCCGCGAAAAGGCCGCGCCGCGCCCACGCAAGTCGAAGAAATCGACTTACAGCCGCGAAAAGTCTCCGCCGCGCCCACGCAAGTCGAAGAAATCGACTTACAGCCGCGAAAAGGCCGCGCCGCGCCCGCGCAAGTCGAAGAAATCGACTTACAGCCGCGAAAAGGCCGCGCCGCGCCCACGCAAGTCGAAGAAATCGACTTACAGCATCCAAAATGTTCCACCCTTTTTACCAATAGTTTAATAGCCAAACTAACTCTTATGTAGTATGATTTGGCATATTGAAAGCACTTACTCTATGCGAAAAGGGGACTTCCGCTTGTGGCAGAAGTTAGTTAACTGGAATACATTGCGCAATCAGATGCTAGCGGGATTTATAGCCGTGATGATCACCGTTCTGGTCTGTGCAGGTGCGATTACGTACAACTCGGTGTCCACCCTCCTCAATACGAAGGCGGAGACACAGATGAAACAAATCGCCAGTCAAGCGAATGGCAGATTGGAAGCGATCATTACACAAATTGATACGTTAACGTTACAGGCTGTCAATGATGTGTACCTGCAGCAATTGTTTTTATCATCGGTTCAAGGGAAGGCGCCTAACTTCAGCGAGCGTCAGTCACTTTTGAAAATCGCCAATCATATCCAAGCCTACAGTGGTGTGAGCAATGTAGAGTTGTATACGACGGACTTGGCGCGCATGTTTCCGCTGGATGAACAGAAACTAACGGATCTTGTCGAGCCAAATTGGATTGAGCAGGCGGATAAAGAGAAGGGCAAGCTGGTTTGGATTGGGAACGATCCGAAGAATCCGGACTCGGTTCTAGCCATCCGTCGGATCAATTTAATTGACCGTTGGTTCTCAAACGGCGGGTACTTGATGGTGCGGATGAATCGCAGCTATTTCGATTTCCAAAACCAGCTCCCCGATACAGGGCATCGTGAGTTAATGCTGTTAGCGGACAGTTCGGCAAGACCGATTGTCTCGGAGGGTGAAACGCAAACCAGCATCAGTGAACTGATGCATAACGATGCGCAGCAGGTCACGCTTGGCCAGAAGCGGTACATTCTCGTGAAGCAGCTCTCGGAACAGACGAACTGGACACTCATGATTCTATATCCCGTTAGCGACATTACTGAAGGGGTATCCGTGCTGCGCTGGGCCATTATCGTATCAGGGGCGATCGGGCTGTTCCTTTTCATTATCCTTTCCTTTCTGTTGTCTTCGATGATTACAAGGCCTATTCTTAGGTTGATGCGTGCGATGAGAAATACAAGGCAAGGCGTTCTGACACCGAATTTAACGCATTCCTACACAGCAGAGTTGAATGATTTGAACATGACCTACAACCAAATGGTGGATAATATTAATCGGCTGATCAAGCTCGTATACGAGAAGGAAGTCATTCAAAGCAGAACCGAGCTGCAGGCGTTGCAAGCGCAGATTGATCCTCATTTTTTATATAACACTTTAGAAGCGCTGTACTGGTCCTTACAGGAGAAGGACGAAGAAGAGCTCGCCGATCTAGTTGTTGCGATGTCTGACTTATTCCGTTATGTCATCGGCAACCCGAATAAAGATGAATGGGTAAGCATAGGCCAGGAATTGGAGCACATTAAGCGCTATCTAAGCATTATGAGTGTCAGGTTCGGTACGCGCCTCGTTTGGGAAATTGATTGCGAGGATGCCTACAATCATGTGAATATTCCCAAATTGCTTATTCAGCCATTAGTGGAGAATGCGATTTTGCATGGTTTGGAAGGTAAAATAGGGCCAGGACTGATCACGATTCGTACGGAGCGTTCGCCACTCGAACTTACAGAGCTGCGCATTACCGTCAGTGATGATGGACCGGGTATGAATGAACAAACCCTGCAAGCGGTGCAAGCATCGATGGAGCAGGGAGGTGTGGGTACCTCATCTGGGAAAGGTAAAGGAATGGCCATAGCCAATGTGCAGCGACGCATTCAGCTGTATTATCCGGGGCATCCAGACCGCTATCGGGGGTTAACGATTACGAGTGCTCCACAGCAAGGAACCAGTGTCTCCTTTGATATTCCGATTGGAGTAGATGCTTATGAGAACAGTACTTCTGATGAATAACTTTGAGGAGGACAACGATGATTCAATCGGGGAAAACGATACTAATTGTAGATGACGAGCCTTTAACACGAGAAGGCATTCGCAAAACCTTAGAAGCTTGGTCGATCGGGCGCTATCAGATACTTAGCTGCAGCAACGGTACGGAAGCCTTGGAGATTCTCCAAACGAGGCCGATTCATCTCTTGATTACAGACATCCGTATGCCCGAAATGAACGGTTTGCAAATCGTGGAAGGCACGCGTGGTTTCACCCACAAGCCAGTAGTCATCATCATCTCCGGCCATCCAGATTTTCAATATGCCCAAACAGCGATTGAATTAGGTGTTGTTAACTATCTGCTCAAGCCCATACAGAAAAGCAAGTTGATCGATGCCGTCCAGCAGGCGCTGCGCATGGAAGAAGAACGAGGCCGCGTTGAAACGATGGAGAAAATGGTGGACCCGCGTTTGATGCAGGCGAAGACCGCCGACAAAAATTACAGCGCCCCCGTGCAACAGGCCATCCAATACGTGGAGGCACATCTTCAAGAGCCCCTCGGCATGAGCGAGGTAGCCAGCCAGATTCACCTGAATCCGAGCTATTTCAGCGCTCTTTTCAAAGAACAAACCGGCTTCACTTTCAGTGAATATGTGACGAGAAACCGGATCCAGAAGGCGAAGGAACTGCTCCTGCAAACCAGATTAACGATTGCGGATATCTCGGAGCAAGTTGGCTACCAGACGTCGAAATATTTCATTAAGCTGTTCAAAGAATATGAAGGGACGAGCCCTAACCAGTATCGGAAACAGATTATGGATGTGGATGATCGCATAGATACCTTGAAATAGTGGAATATTACCCGATAGCTGTTACTCCCTGCGGCAGCTATGTAAGCGCTACAATAAAACACGTAGCACACAAATGATTAGGGGGAAACAAACATGGTAAGAAAAACGCTTACATGGTCGCTAACTACGATGCTCGGCCTTTCTATGGCACTGACGGGCTGCTCTAGTTCTACAGAAAACGCTAATCCAACTACAGTGCCGAATGAAACGGCAAAGGCAACGGAAGCAGCAACTGTGCAGCCCGCTAAAAAAGTAACCATCAAAATGATGCACCTATGGCCGACAGGAAACTCCGCAACGCAAAACAAAATTGTAAACGATATCATCAAAGAGTATCAAGCAGCGAATCCGAATGTGACGATTGAGCAGGAAGTGCTCGAGAATGAACAATACAAGAATAAAATGAAAGTGCTCTCTACTTCAAATGCGCTTCCTGATGTGGGCTTCACATGGGCTGCAGGCTACATGGATCCTTATGTAAAAGGCGACATGTTCGCTCCACTTGATGACTTGCTCCAAGGTGATTTGAAAGATAAATTCGTGAAAGGCACCACAGATGCTTACGCATTCGGCGGCAAAACGTATGGTCTTCCAGTTGAGTTGAACATCGTACCGGTGTACTACAATAAAGCACTCTTTGCCAAGTATAACCTTGCACCACCTAAGACTTATGACGAGTTCAAGAATATTGTCAAAACACTGAGCTCAAACGGTGTAGCGCCAATCGCACTTGGGAACAAGGACCGCTGGACAGGTTCACTCTGGTACATGTACCTGGCTGACCGTATTGGTGGCCCCGAAACATTGAAAAAAGCGATTGACCGTACAGGTTCCTTCAACGATCCTGGTTTAGTTCGCGCAGCTTCGGAAATTTCTCAACTTGTCGACATGAATGCCTTCAACAAAGGCTTCAATGGACTTGGCAACGACGAAGGTAAAGCAGAGTTCATGAACAGCAAAGCCGCGATGTATATGATGGGAACGTGGGAATTACCGAACTACACAACGAACAAAGATGTTCCACAAGCATTCAAAGATCAAATCGGCTTCTTTAAATTCCCGACGGTTGATGGGGGTAAAGGCAATATGGACAGCTGGGTTGGCGGACCAGGCGTAGGCTTGTTCGTAGCAAACAACTCCAAAGTGAAGGAAGAGTCCAAGAAATTCGTCAGCTTCTTCGTATCGAAGTGGGGCGAGCACGCGATCTCCGAAGCAGGCGTTATTCCAGCAACCAAAGTAGACACATCCAAAGTGAAGCTGCCGCAAATGTACATTGACCTCTTGAATGAGCTGAATAAAGCGAGCAACATTACGCTATTCGCTGATGTTCAAATGAAGCCTGCTTCCGCAGAAGTTCACTTGAATATGATTCAAGCATTGTTTGGTAAGGCGGTAACACCGGAAGCCTTTGCGAAGAATCATGAGGATGCTTTGGCGAAGGATGCGAAGTAGCCTAACGAATACGAACGATTTGGGAAAGGACATATCCCTTCAAGTGGTATGTCCTTTGTCATAATCGCTGTGAGAAAGGGAAGTGCCTGCTATGGATAAAGTCATGTCTAACAAATCCATGATTGCGATCTACGTGATTCCCTCGTTATTCCTGCTGCTAGCCTTGATCTATATGCCGATCATGATGACGGGCTACTACGGGCTTATGAAATGGGATGGCGTAGGCAAAATGAGTTTCATCGGTTTGCATAATTATGCCGAACTGCTTAAGGATAAATTATTCTGGGGAAGCGCAAAGCACTCCTTTTTGCTGGCAATTTTCTCAACAATCTCTCTGCTTGGTTACTTGGTAGTCGCATTAGTACTCTCCGCAAACATTCGAGGGGCTAACTTTTTTCGCAAAATCTACTTAATCCCAATGCTGCTTTCTTCTGTTGCTATCGCCCAACTATGGTTGAAAATATTCCACCCAACGAACGGGGTATTGAATGCTATCCTAACGTCGCTGGGGGTCACGCATACACCGGAATGGTTGTCCAATCCATCGATCGTATTATACGCGATTTTCCTGCCAATCTTGTGGCAGTACGCTGGATTTTATATTTTGATCTATTACGCTGCCTTGAAAAATGTACCAACGTCGCTGATCGAAGCAGCACGCATTGATGGCGCCAGTCCATGGCGTATCGCTGTATCCATTCGCGTTCCGTTAATCGCGGAAGTGATGAAAGTAACGGTTGTCCTGGCTGTTGTTGGATCACTGAAATATTTCGATTTGATCTATGTCATGACAGGCGGCGGACCTAACGGATCCAGTGAAGTAATGGCTTCCTACATGTACCGTAAAGCGTTCAAAGGCTATGATTTCGGTTATGCCAGCGCAATTGGCTTCTTCTTACTCTTGATCTGTCTCGTAGCAACGTGGTTAATCCGTAAAGCGACAGCTGCCAAAGATGATATCCAATATTCGTAACGAAAGGAGAATCCGATTCCGATGCAACTCGAAACCACCCGTCGTCAGGCACAGGCACTACCCCTACGAAGCAAGCTGCTTGGACAAATGGGCTATGGCGTACTATATATCGTGTTATCCATCGTCGCCGTAATTCAGATCTTCCCGCTCTTGTGGCTCATGCTGTTCTCCTTGAAGAATAATGAGGAAATATTCAATCTCGCCCCGATGGCGTTTCCGGAGAGACTGCGTTGGGAGAACTACGAGAAGGTCTGGACGCAAGGCCATATTAATAATTACTTTTTTAACAGCGTCTGGATGACCTTAGTGTCGGTGGGGGTCACGGTCTTGCTAGCAAGCTTAGTGACATTCGCTTTGACCCGGATGAAATGGAAGCTGCAATCCTTTGTGCTGGGTCTGTTTATGGTCGGGATGATGATTCCCGTGCACTCGACGCTCATTCCCTTATTCAGTATGTTTATGAAAATGAACCTAACCAATCATCCGTTGTCGATCATTTTGTCCTACATTGCTTTTAACTTGCCGATTACGATCATGATTATGCTCGGCTTCTATTACACGCTGCCGAGGGAAGTTGAAGAAGCTGCCGTTATGGATGGCTGCTCTGTGAATCGCATATTTTTCAGCATCACGCTGCCCATGACGGCATCTGTGTTATCTACCGCAGTTATCATCAATATGATTTACAATTGGAATGAGTTTATTTTCGTGAATACCTTTATTTCCTCGGAAAAGTATAAGACCTTAACCGTAGGCGTACAGAATTTCGTTGGCCAATATACGACGGATTGGGGTGCCATCGGCGCTACCCTGATGATCAGTATTTTGCCAATTATGATCGCGTTCATCTTGCTCAGTAATCGCATCGTAGAAGGGATAGCTGCTGGTTCTGTCAAAGGTTAATGCCGTAAAGGATCCCCGAGCAATCGGGGATTTTTATGCGCGGAAGCCGCGCTGCAGGCCTGAGTCGAAACCACATCACCTCTAAGCCTAGTCACTTCATGGGTCCCATACCGGTTATTTTAATCTTAACCGCAAGATGAATGTCTGCCTCTGACAGTGATTCTCCCCAATGGTCTTCCACTTTCTTGTATTGGCGATATTCATGAGCTCGGGCGTAGAGACCAAGCCCAATCGGATCTATTTGATTCATCTGTATCTTCTTAATAAGGTTACTGAATTGCTTTTGCATATGTTCAGAAATTATTTTTTCTAACTCTTTTCTATTCCTTTGTACATCGTAAGGGAACAAGAGTTCTGTAATCGTGGCAGGCATACTAATGATGATATCGAACTGAAACTTGTTCTGATGGTAAGAGGTTTTTATTTTCGTTTTTATTCCTTGAACCGATAGACTTAAATGGTCTGTGTGAATTGGACCGCTTTTCTCTTGACCAGGAATGGGAAGTGTGAAACTAACAGGCTTCTTGGCGTTTTTATTTAATATTTGAAGTAAAATGGTTTCTTCCGTGCTCAGCGAAGTCATGTATTTCCCTTTATGATTAAGCAGTGTTGTGCCAACCAACCTGATATGTTTGGTATTGTCCAACTGGATTTCGGAGAGATAAGGTGTCACTCCTTTCTCAGACATTTGCCAATGCAGCTTCTGCAGCGTTGTTTTTGCCGTTTCCGATCTCGTGCTTTTCGTGTCAACCATCCCACGCAACAGTAAAGGCAACATCGGCTGATCTTTAGGATTTAGGAATATGATATCGGAGATAGCCCCATCGAAAGCGATAACTCTAGGTGTTAAAGGATTTTTCATATCACGAAAGTAAACGTCAAATAGGGGGAACCAGTCTTCATTTTCTAGGATGCGTCTCCCGATAAGTAAGACCTGAACTTTTCTGCCAGTAATAACGCCTGGTACAAATTGATCTTCTTCCCCTCTTGCTTGACGAACCGTATGAGACTTCACTACGGTATCTAGTGTTGTCTTCTTGATATCTCTATCGAAAGAAGGGTTGTTTAAATATACAAGCAAGTTGTTCTCATTGTCGAGATCCAGACCGAGGGAGAGGTTGTTTGTGGAATCTTCCAAGTCCAACCGATCACTACATCCCGGTGCGATAATTATCATCATAATGATGATAATGACGAATAGGGGACGCTTGTTCATAAGTGCTTCCTCCACCCCAAGCGATCATGTATCCATACATATAAGAGTAAACAAGTAGGAACCATGTACTCGACAACAAAGCCAATCTGACCAAACAACGTGTTCATTCGTTGACTCTGAAAAGAGGTAGGCATGAAGAAGTAAGTGCCTGCAGCGATGAATAACCAAAGCAGACGCAAATGATTGCGGTGATCTTGCTTTCCGAATAGCCAAGTTGTGCAAAAAACGCTCATGTACATCGTCGGTATCCATGATAATGAAAAGATAAGTAAATAAAACGAAATAAATAACACTTCGATCCGTGCTATAAACTTGAACTCAATCGTTTTCAACACATTGATTGTCGGTTCGTTGTACGTCGTAATTTCATCTAGACTGAAATATACGAAACAGATAACGGTAATGAACAAATACATGAGCATCGTAAGTCCATACGAGATAACAATTCCGACTGATGCCATCTGCTTGTTTTTCAGAAAAGGATAGAGAATAAACGTGGTTGAAAAACCTAAATGATAGTAGAAAGTGCTAGGTATGGCGGAGAGCACAGGATTCCATCCATCCTTTAGCACAGGAAGCAGACGGAGCCAATGAGCATCTTTTAGCGGAATCAGATAAACGAAGGGGATCCATAATGAAAGGAGGATAATCACTTCCACATATCTGCCCAGAATGCGCGGGCCGTTACGCACAATGACATAAGTGGGAATGAGCAACAGAAGCATAATGATATACGCTGGCGTTTGTGGTAGTAGATATTGTTTGGTAATCAATATGGTATAGATGAGACCGGTGTAACCATAGTACAAAAGATATAGAGCAAATAGGATGGCTCCCACTTTGCCTGCCCATTTGCCCATATACGCCGACAGTAGATCTAACAAGGTACCATCTGGGTACTTCTTCATTACTTGTATGACGATCAAACTCGCTGCAGTAGAGATCAACCAAACGATGATAAGAGTGATCCAGCCTGACGTACCTGCATGTTCGGCTAATACTCGCGGCAGCGACAAAAAGCTGAAGCTTACTACCATACCAAAGTTGAGAAAGATATACTGCATGAGGGTGATTTCATTCATTGTATATTTGTTCACTTGCTGTCCTCCTCTAAAGCGTTTATTTCACTCTTCCCATAGCGCCTATGATTGTATTCACGGAAACATGAATGTCGGCCTTGGCCAGCGTTTCTCCCCAATGATCTTCTACCTTCTTGAAATGGCTATATTCGTGCGCCCGTGCGTGGAACCCAAGCCCAATCGGATCGATTTTATCCCCCTGTATTTTCTTGATGAGACTTTCCAACTGCTTTTGGATTTGAACGGATATCTTATTTTCTAATTCTTTTCCATGACTTCGCACGTCATAAGGAAACATAAGCTCCGATAAGCCAATGCGCATGGAAATGTGCATATCGAACTGAAAGTTGTCCCTGAGGTAGGATGTCTTGATTTTCACCTTGATGTTTTCGGCGTTTAAACTTAATTTGTTTGTATGAAACGGCCCGACCTTTGTTTCACCCGGAATGGGGATTGTTAAGCTGACGGTTTTTCTTGTACTATTTTGCAATATTCGCAGTAGAACACTTTCCTGTATGTTCAGAGAATCTGCGAAATTCCCTGTATGATCTAGCAGTGTTACACCTGTCATCGCAATCTGTTTATCTTTAACACGAACTTCAGCGATGAAGGGAGTCTCACCCGTTTCACTTAATTGTTCGTGAAGTTCTTGCAAATTCGTATTCACCGTTTCCGATCTGGCGTCCTTCGTATCGATCATTTCTCGCAGCAATAGGGGCAGTATCGGCTGATCTTTCGGATTTAGGTCTATGATTTCAGCGAGAGGTCCATCGAAAGCAATGATTCTTGGCGTAAACGCATTTCTTGGGTCACGAAACCAGACATCCGTTAATTGGAACCAATTTTTTTGCTGTAGAAATCGCTTGGATAGCAGTACGACTTGAATACTTCTGCCTTGAAAAACACCATCTGTATAACTGTCATTTTTTTCCCTGGACTGACGATTCGTCTTTGCTTTTACCTGAAGTTCCAGCGTTTTTTTCTCGGCATTTTTACTGAATACGGGAGATGTACTATATTCAATTAACTCGTTTTCCTGATCGAGATCAAAACCGACTAATAAGGAAAAGGTGGTATCCTCTATATCTAACCTGTCACTGCAGCCCGGAATGATGACGATGACCATCGCGATAAGAATAATTAGGAGGACTCCTTTGTTCACATGCGCTTCCTCCTCTGAAAACGGTCATGCATCCATAAATAGATAAGTAAGATACTAGGAAAAAGGTATTCAATTCCAAAACCAACGCGAGTGAGAAAATCACTCATGTGATCACTCTGGTTAAATGTTGGTATGAAGAAAAATGTAACCAGGGCAAGGAAGAACCACAATATCCGCAAATGATTGCGATGGTCCTGCTTTCCGAACAACCAGCTCGTGCAGAACACGCCCATGTAGATAGCGGGAATCCATGCTAATGAAAAAATAAGTAAAAAAAATGCGATAAACAGCACACCTATTCGTTCTACAAACTTAAACTCGATTGATTCTAAGATACTGATTATGGGTTCATTTAAATTCTGAATTTCATACGGGCTGTAATAGGCAAAACAGATAATGGTAATAAACAAATACCCAAACATCGTCAGTGTATCGGAGATCACAAGAGCGGTAGAAGCCTGTTGTTTGTTCTTCAAGAACGGATACAAAATAAACGTAGTAGCGAATCCGATATACGAAAAGAATGTTGTAGGTACCGCTGAGAATACGGGCATCCATCCTTCCTTGAAGAGGGGAAACAGATTGAGCCAGTTGGCATCCTTGAGCACAAATAAATACACGAACGGTATCCAGCAGGAGATTATAAAAATGAATTCCGCATATCTGCCCAAGACGCGAAGTCCATTACGCGCAATCACATAAGTTGGAATGAGCAATAACAGCATGACGATAGATGCCGATGTTTGCGGCAAAAGCCATGCTTTCGTAAGCAGTACCGCCTGAACGAGCCCCGTGTAAGCGTAATAAAAGAGATAAAGGGCATACAAGAAGGCGGCCGTCTTGCCTGTCCATTTGCCCAAATATCGTGAGAGCAGATCGAACAATGTGCCATCGGGGTACTTTTTCATCACCTGAATAACAACCAAGCTTGCTGCTACCGTAACAGCCCAGCCGATAATGAGTGCGATCCAGCCATCGGTACCTGCCTTTTCGGCTAATTTGCGTGGCATCGAGAAAAAGAAAACACTAATTTGAATGCCGCTATTGAGAAAAATATATTGCATAGAGGTGATCTCGTTGAATGCATATTTCTTCATTTCCCATCACCTTTTGGACGATTTGATCCTTGCTTCTGCGCTTGAGTTGCTCTTGTGCTTAAAGGTCGCTTGCCCATTGTCCACAGTGGTAAACGGAAGAACGTATCTTTCCAATCGGCAAGTCTTACCGGTGCAAATGGAGTACCGTATGGTGTTCCAAGGGATTCAAGTGCAATCAGATGCCCGATCATGGTCATCAACGCAATAATGATGCCAACAAAGCCGAACATGGACGCAGCTATCATCATGCCGAAGCGGATAAGCCGGACGGCTGCGACCATATCATAATTAGGCAGGATGAAAGAGGCAATGGCTGTAAATGCAACGATAATGACCATGGTATTGCTGATGAATCCTGCCTGAACGATGGCTTGTCCGATAACAATGCCTCCGACTATGCCAACAGTTTGCCCAACGGGTGCAGGCAGACGCACCCCAGCCTCCCGCATCATCTCTAGCGTTAGCTCCATGATGATCGCTTCCAAAAACGGCGGGAAGGGTACGCGACCTCTGAACTCGCCAATCGTTAGTAATAATTTAACGGGGATGATCTCGAAATTATAGGAAATGACGGCAATGTAAAACGCTGGCAAAAAAATCGCGACGCAAAATGCAAACATTCGCAGCAGTCGTATAAAAGTAGCGATCGACCAACGGGTGCTGTAGTCGTCGATGTTTTGAAAAAACGACACAAATGCTGCCGGTGCTATCAATACGCTTGGTGAACAGTCTACGACAACAGCGATTCTGCCTTGCAATATTTGTGAAGCTGCCGCATCTGGTCTTTCTGTTGTAATGAATTGAGGGAATGGCGAATACGGATTATCCTCGATAAACTCGGCTAACTCACCTGTATTCAGAATGGCATCGACATCAATTTGCCCAATGCGGTCTTCCAGTTCCTGCAACACCTCAGGGTGAGCAACATCAGCTAAATATAAAATAGAAACTAAGGTGTTTCCTCTTCGCCCTACCACTATTTCCTTAATTTTTAATTCGCGGTTTTGAATATAGCGACGGATTAAGGCAATATTCTGACTGCCTGTCTCAACAAAGCCTTGATGCGCTCCTTTCAAAGAAGTTTCGATCTGTGAGTCTTCAATCGACCGTTGCGGCCAGCCTTGCGTCGCTAAAGCGGAGGCTTTGGTCCACCCATTAACAAAGAGTACACTATTACCTTGGAAGATAGCATTCTCGACATGCGGCCAAGTAAACAAGCTTTGAATTTGGCCTACATGTATCGAAATATCGTCAAGCGCATTCCCTGTTCCCGTTTCAGATTGCAGTGGGCGGAGCACATTGTTATTAATTGCGTTTTTATCTACAAGTCCATTTAGATAGACTAATGCTGCCTGGTCCTCAGACTTCTTAATGATAAAATGGCGCACAACCAGGTCGGGGGTTTGACTGAATTGACTATGTAAATAGGTTATATTTTGCACCAAAGATGTGCTTATGGTGTTGCTAGGTGGTTGATTAACTTGCTCTTGAATCGAACGATACTTCTTCTGGCCGAACAAGTTTGAAAATAGCATCGATATTCACCACGCTCATCCCATATTTTACTTTTATTATCCAAAATTATGGCGATTTTATGCATAGCTGCTCTCATTTAGAGAATTCTCTCATTAGGGGGATAAACTATTTTTTTACAAAAGCCTAGCACTACATTACAATACAATAGAGTAGTAATTAACCTGTGGACAAATTTTATAGGAATTGTGTTGCATGGAAGTGAAATGAGGGTTTTATGATGAAAAAAGGTCTTGGCTACGCCATTATTGCGTATATTGCATGGGGTTTGCTGCCTGTATATTGGAAGCTTTTCGGGTCGTTGAAAGCTGGAGAAATACTATCGCATCGCGTGATTTGGTCATTCGTCTTTATGGCGATTCTGATAGTCGTTGGTAAAGGCAAATGGCAGCAATTTCGCAGCCTCGTCACGAATCGCACCAGCCTATTGCTCGTGGGGGCAAGCAGTCTTCTGATTAGCACCAATTGGCTCATTTTTATTTGGGCCGTTAATAATGGGCATGTCATCGAGACGAGTCTCGGGTATTACATCACACCACTTTTTAACATTATGCTAGCGGTTCTGTTCTTGCGTGAGAAGCCGACGGGCAGACAATGGCTCGCCGTAGCTCTGGCAGGTATCGGTGTTGTGATTGCCACCTTAGATTATGGCAGATTCCCGTGGGTGTCGCTCACATTAGCAGCTACTTTCGGCTTATACAGCCTGGTGAAAAAGAGAGTCACCTACGATGCCGCAACGGGTCTCGCGGGAGAGACAGCATTCGTCTTTCCTATCGCGATTGCCTACGTCATCTACTTATTCGCAACGCATCAGGATGCTGCTTGGACACTGCCGCCGATCACGCTGATCTTGCTGCTGCTAGCAGGTGCAGCCACTGCGTTGCCTCTGCTCTGGTTTGCCAAAGCCGCTGCACAATTGCCGCTGTCTATGCTCGGCTTCATTCAATACATAGGCCCTTCAATTACGCTGCTGCTTAGCGTCTTCATGTTCAAAGAGCAATTTTCGCCGATGCTTATGATTAGCTTTGTTTTTATCTGGAGCGCATTGATCGTCTATGCATTCGCATCGATTCGGGTAGCGCGAACGGTAGCAGTTACAGAATAGGGTGAACGAATATATGCCCCTTGTAGCATGCGGCCCCTGATGAGATTAACTGGAAAATCTACAGCTAATTTCCAAGAATTTTCTTGTTTCTGACGATTAACTGGAAAACTTCCAGCTATTTCTGACGATTTGAGCCGATCTGGCGAAAATCCATCAAATTAGCTGCAGAAAATCCAGTTATTTCCCTAAAGTAGGCTATTTCTGTCAAAATAGATGGAGGAAATACAGCTAAATTTCCAGATAGCCCATAGCGCAAAGAACCCCGCTCGAGAGCGATTCTCGAACGGGTTTTTGCTATCTCAGGGACTGCGCTATTACGAGATGAAATTCATGGAATTTAATTTCATTAAAACAGTAAATATTGGAATAAAATTTCGATAATCGCCTTGAATTTTACAATGAATTTGCATCAGCATCTTGTATTTTAGCCAAATTATCCGTATGATGGAGGTGATTTCAGCTTGGATAATCTATGGTGAGTAGGGAACCTATATGTCAATAAATGATAATATTTTGATCAAAATTCGTGATATGAAAGACAGCCTAACGCCCGTGGAGAAGTTAGTGGCTGAGTATATATTAGACCATGTGGAGGAGATTCCACATCTCTCGATTAAGAGCCTCGCGCAATTCACCAAAACGAGTGATGCATCTGTCCTGCGCTTTTGCAAAACAATGGGGTATAAGGGCTACCGTAACTTTATCGTGAGTATTTCAGCTTCGCTGGGATCGATGGATGAGGAGCAGAAGGACCAGTACACCGATATTCAACCTGGAGATGATCTCTCTACGATTATCTCCAACATTTCGCATAATAATAGCAAATCCATTGAAGATACGCTCAGTGTTATTGATCGCAATGAAATTGCCCGCGCAGTCAAAGTACTGGTCTCTTGCAATCGCATTGTATTCTTCGGCATCGGTGCTTCGGGTCTAGTTGGCATGGACGCTGAGCAGAAATTCTCACGCATCAATAAGATGTGCCACACGTACACAGATGGTCATAGTCAACTGACTGCAGCCACCCTGCTTGGGAAAGGTGACGTCGCGATTTTCATTTCCAATTCGGGCAGCACGATTGAAATTCTAGATACGCTCGAGATCGCCAAGAAGAACGGCGCCACAATCATAGCTATTACGAAGTATAATAAAAGCGCTTTAGCGGACAATGCGAATATCGTTCTTAGCATTTCGACACCGGAAGTCACGATTCGAAGCGGCGCCATGGGTTCGCGCATTGCGATGTTGACGGTCATCGATATCCTTTTTGCAGGGGTAGCGAGCAGCGAATATAAGCATGTGAAGAAGTATTTGGCCAAGACACACGATATTATTGCCAGCTCCAAGCATAGAAGATAAATGTTACGAACACACTAACGATGTCCTTTCAGGCGTCGTTTTTTTGTCGAAATGTAAGAAATAAAAAATCAATATTTTATTTTACTGTAAAATAAAATTTCAAAAAGTATTGACCAAGTTGAAATTTTTCGTTAGTATAAGACAGGTAAAGAGTACAGCAGGCAGGAGGACAGCAGCTATGGATGAGTATCTATCGGGTTTAACTACGGAAGAGATTAATGATAAGACACAGACAATTGACGAAAGTTCAACAGAGCAAATGCTCCGAATGATGAACGAACAGGATGCATTGGTTCCAGCAGCAGTCGGAGCCGAGATATCACAGATCGTGAAAGCGGTTGATATTTTGCATGGAGTTCTCAAAAACGGTGGCAGGATGCTCTACGTAGGAGCTGGTTCTTCTGGCAGACTCGGTGTGCTTGATGCATCTGAATGTCCTCCAACCTTTGGCATTGATCCCCTGTTGGTGCAAGGTCATATCGCCGGTGGCGATGGGGCACTGCGAACAGCAGTGGAAGGTTTTGAAGACAACGCTGAGGAGGGGGTCGCCCTCATTGAACGATGCGGAGTAACAGATAAGGATGCGGTAATTGGGATTACAGCCAGCGGAAGTGCACAATTCGTTATTGCTTGCTTGAAGAAAGCGAAAGAAATTGGTGCGGCAACGATTGGTGTCGTGAATAACAAGAATTCCAAATTGGTAGCTGTTACAGATGTATGCATCGCACCAGTAGTTGGGCCGGAAGTTATTATGGGATCTACTCGTCTGAAGGCGGGTACAGCACAGAAGCTGGTCCTTAACATGCTGACTACAGGAACAATGGTTAAGCTTGGTAAGACGTATAACAATCTCATGGTCGACATGAAGGCTAGTAATATTAAGTTGTACGATCGCTCTATTCGTATCATTCGAATAGCGACGGGAGTGGATGAATCCACAGCGATTGCCCATCTTGAGAAAGCGTCCATGAACTGTAAACTTGCCATTATGATGATTAAAACCGGCATGGAAGTGAAGGAAGCGATCGATGCATTAGAACAGTGTGAGGGTAGTTTGAAGAGAGCCATACGTACCTTTGTAAAAGTTGTTTAATCATTTTAAAACAAAAGGAGAGACTTGATTGTAATCAAGGATCCCTAACCTAGGAGGTTTGTTTTTCATGAAAAGAAAAATGCCCGTATTAGCTTCTGTTGTAGCTTTAACAATGGCACTAACAGCTTGTGGCAGTAATTCTGGTACGAAAGAAACAACTACACCAGCAGGTTCTGCAGCTCCTGCAGCTACAGCCAGCACTGCGAAAGACACGATCACAGCTTTGCTTCCTCCCGTTTCACCGAACTATCAGAAGAATTTTGAGCAAATTTCCAAAGATTTCACGGCGCTTTATCCCAATCTTACCTTGAAAATCGAACCAGCTAGCTGGGAAGATGTGAAACAAAAGCTAGATACACAAGTGAATGCAGGCAGCCCGCCGGATATCGCTTTTGGTGGTTCTGATGGCATTCCGAAGTATATCGAACAAGGCTTGTTGATGGATATTACGAGCACTGCAACGCCGGAAATGATTAACGATTACGATAAAGCTCCACTTGAATATATGAAGAACGGCAAAGGCTTGTACGGCTTCCCAGCCTATATGGAAGTTCATGCACTTGGCGGTAACAAAGAGTTCTTAGAGAAAGCCGGCATTGATTGGAAAAAAGTACAGACAAATGGCTGGACTTACACAGAATTCCGCGATGCGATCAAAAAAGGCGTAGTTACGGAGAATGGGAAGACGAGATATGGCTTCGTATTCGCGGTTAAAGGTGTAGCCGCTGTAGATTACCTAGGGATTATGGCCAAAAATGCAGGCATGCCGCATGCGTTTAATAAAGATTTGAAATATGCGTATACTAGCAAAAATTACTTAGGCTTGCTGAAAGATCTTCGTGCCTTGATCGACGACGGTTCCATGCCGAAAGAGCTTAGCTCTGTTGATGCGGGTAAACGTTGGAACATGTTCTTGACCGGACAAACGATGATCACAGGTAAAGGTCTTGCAACATTCGAGAACTCTGCAAAAACGAATAATGCGAAGATTAAAGCGGCTGATGGTTCCGCGGTTAAAGACAGTATTCCGGTTGACTACATCGTACTACCAGCACCAACGTTCCAAGGAGCGAAGCCTTCAGCTGCAACTGTTGTTGATGGTTACATGACGTTCCGCGGTAAGAAAGAACCGACTGCAGAACACAAAGCAAATGTCGTGAAAGCCGCATACTTCCTAGCTAGCGGTAAAGTTGCTGCAACGACGAACAACGATTTGTTCGCGGCACATATTACACAAAGCGCTAAAAAAGAAGCAGCTAACATGAAAATTGACAGAAACCCTGACAACGTTGCAGCGGTAGATAACATGCTTAAAAATGCAACGCCAGCTCGCTCTGACATTCCATCTGAGTTGTCTGCTAAAGCAATCAAGCTAGAAACAGAGGTCATCGTTCCTAAATTCCAAGGGCTAATCGCAGGTGAAGTTACACCTGAAGCGATGTATGAAGCTGTTAAAACTGCTGCCATTGCTGCCTTCGGTGCTGATGGAATCGTTAAAGACTAAGAATATGGCATAATCCTCGGATAGTCAGGCAGCTCATTGCACGACTATCCGAATCATTTTAAGCAAGTTGTGAAAAGAGGGTTGAATCGTATGGCAGTAATGGCGAAGTCGATAAAGCGAAAAAGAATTAAGGGAGATGGCGCCTGGGGATATATCTTTATTGCTGTGTCCTTAGTTGTATTTGCCATGTTCACAGCCTACCCGGTCGTAAGCGCGTTCATCATAAGTTTGCAGAAGTACAAACCACTAGGCTCCACCTATGTCGGCTTTGATAACTATGCAAGCTCATTGAAGGATGGTCTGTTCTGGCAAGCTATGAAGAATACGCTTGTGTATACGGTATTGACCGTACCGGTTAACCTATTTATCTCGATGGCGATTGCCATCTTGATTCTACCGCTTCGCAAGAAAACACAGTCCTTTTTTAAGGGGATTTACTATTTGCCAGTTGTCGCTTCAGGTGTTGCTTTATCTGTTGTTTGGCTATGGATTTTCGATCCTCTAGAGGGTGGAATTCTGAATCAATTGATTCATTTCTTTGGCTTTGAGAATCAGAACTGGCTGGGTTCTAGTAAAACAGCTATGTTTTCATTGGTATTGATGTCCTGGTTGTCCAGTCATGGGACCAGCATCATTATTTATTTGGCCGGCTTGCTCGGAATTGATGATACGTATTATGAAGCTGCTGAGATTGATGGCGCTAATTTTCTCCAGAAGCTGTGGCATATCGTCGTTCCTAGTCTTAAACCAGCAACCCTATTCCTGCTAGTAACAGGTGTGATCGGTTCCTTCCAGGTGTTTCAGAACGCTTATCTCATGACAGGTGGCGGACCTAACAATGCAACGACGATGGTGGGGTTACTCATCTTCAACAATGCATTTACGTATTTCGAATTTGGCAAAGCAGCGGCACAATCTCTGATTCTAGCCGTCATCATAGCAGTAATATCGGTTATTCAATTTAAATACGCAGGAAAAGACGTCGAGTATTAAGAAAGGGGGATAAAAAATGTCTTTATATAGCAATCATGCAGGCAATCCAAAAGTGAAAACAATTCGCAACTCCATTATTTTTATCGCCCTTCTTCTTTTTGCTCTGGCGACGATTTTCCCGATTTACTTTATGTTCATTTCGTCACTCGGAGATCCGGTAGAGGCTGGCGCAGTCAGTTATTCAATCTTCCCGACCAAAGTTTCCTTTGCTTCCTTTAAGTTCTTCTTTGACTACAGTGAATACTCCTATCGCTGGTTATTGAATTCACTCATCGTGGCAGTAACGGTAACGGTGTCGAACGTGATCTTCGCTAGTATGGCGGGATATGCCTTCTCGAAGCTGCGCTTCAGGGGAAGAGGCTTCCTGTTCGGATTGTTATTGATGTCCATGATGATCCCTTACCAAGTGACACAAGTTCCCTTGTACATTCTAGTTGTCAACGTATTTCATTTGCAAGATACGTACAGTGCGTTAATTATGCCGGGGCTAGTAACCGTATATAACATTTTCTTGGCAAAGCAATTCATGAGCAGCATTCCGAACGAGATTATGGAAAGTGCCAAGATCGAAGGATGCAGCCAATTCCAAATTTATCTCCGAATCATTCTACCTCTATCCAAAACGGTTATGGCCGTTATGGCGATTCTGACCTTTATGGATAGCTGGAACACGTTCTTCTGGCCGCTTCTCGTTACGAACACGATGGAGATGCAGACGATTCAGGTTGGACTAAAGAACTTCCGTTTTGCCAACACGACGTACATTGCGCCGATGATGGCAGGGGCTACGATTTCAGCGTTGCCGATGTTTATCTTGTTCTTCAGCCTACAAAGATACTTCTTAGAAGGTGTTACCGTAGGTGCGGTGAAGGGCTAGTTTCGGGTCAAAAGGAGGCAGCAGCATGCTCATAACTTGGGATGCTTCGTATCAGCAAGCCGTTATCGCGTTATGGAATGATGCCGCGGTGAAGGATGGCTATAAGGAACTTACAGAGCAAAGCTTTGATGAGATTTTTGCGGGGAACCCCTATTGGGACAAGGAAAATACATTCCTTTTACTTGAAAATGATGTGGTTATCGGATTTGCCTGTGGATGTACGGGGGATGATCTCCCCCTTGGCGATGCAGCCGGATATATCACATGTATCGTGTTGGCTAGCGGTTATGACACCGATGACAATTATTTAATACTATTAACTGCTTTGGAAGACCGTTTTAAACAACTGGGCAAGGGGCAAGCCGATGTTCTCTTTTTCAACCCCATGCTATTGCCGTGGTATATCCCGAATACACCTAAGCATGAGCATAATAATGCTCCGGGTGTACTGGTGGAGAGCAAGTTATATACATTTCTCCTTGGAGCAGGGTATCTCGAACGTGCGCAGCAATGCGCCATGTATCTCCATTTGTCAGCATTTACGATGCCTGGCGAATATCGCGTGAAAGAAGCGAAAGCGGGTGCCGAAGGGTACACCATCGAGAGGTTCGACCCGGGCAAGCACGTTGGCGTGGAAGATATGCTGGAGGGCTTCGGGAATCCGTTATGGCAAAAGGAGATCGGTGGCGCGACGGCGCGGGGTATTCCTGTTGTCATTGCAGCCCATGGAGGCAAGGTTATTGGCTTCGCAGGACCCGTCATTCGCCAAGCGAATGGACGAGGGTATTTTGCTGGTATCGGTGTGCTTCCTGACCATGAGGGACATGGCTTAGGCAGTCTTTTATTTTATAAGCTATGCGAAGCATTTAAGGAAATTGGAACCGAATACATGTCGCTATTCACGGGGATGTCGAACCCAGCCATCCGCATTTATGAACGAGCAGGTTTTCAAACGGTGAAACATTTTGCTGTCATGAGAAGGGAGTTTGCCTAATGAGCGAGCCAAAATTGACCATTCTAGCTATCGGAGGTCACGTCGGAGATGCGGAATTAACAGCAGGCGGCGTATTAGCCCACCATTCTTTGAAGGGTGACCGAATTGTTACCTTGGCGTTAACAGCAGGGGAACGTGGTGTTCCTGCTGGACAAGACATGAAGGAATATCGTGTGCAGAAAGTGAATGAGGCCAGAACCTTTGCCGAGATGCTTGGCGGGGAGTCCATCGTCTTTGACATTCCAGACGGTGAACTGCAAGATAACGAAGAAATGCGCTATCGGGTATGCGATGTCATTCGCGAGGTGAAACCGAACGTGATCATTACACATTGGAAAAATAGCATGCATAAGGATCATATGACGACTCATCGCATTGTGAATGATGCGCGCTTTTTCGCTGGGCTAGCTTCGTTTGAGAGAGAGAAGCCCGCACACTTTGCTGCTAAATTGTATTACGCTGAGAACTGGGAGGATGCTGTTGATTACGTTCCCTATGTCTATGTCGATTATCCGAAAGAGGCGTTTGATCTCTGGGTGAAGGCGGTTTCGACACATTGGTTCGTGACGGGCAGCAAATCATTCCAATACTTGGAGTATTACAAGCATCTAATGCGTGTACGCGGTCTTGAAGCGAGAAAAGAATATGCGCAGACGTTCATGGTGCCAGAAGAAACAATGCGGGTTCGCCAATCGGAATTATAATAGGAATTTATAAAACTTAATGAAATAAATGCATACCAATGACTGTAACGAGGCTTGAGCTTGTTGCAGTCATTTTCAAATCAAGGCATCTATGGGGGAGACAACGATGATCTTCAATGGTATCGATTGTATAGATAAGTATGCTCACTTGTTCACGGGTAAACGGGTAGGGCTGATTACGGCACCTACGGGTTTAAACAAGGATTTTGTATCTACGATACAAATCTTCCATGAGAAGTTCAATCTCGTGGCGTTGTTTTCGCCAGAGCATGGCGTTCGAGGCGATCTAGCAGCAGGTGCGCTTGTTGACACCTATGTGGATCCGCAGACAGAAGTTCCCGTTTATAGCTTGTATCGGAGGGATTCCAAACGTTTAACCCAGGAAATGCTGGATGAGGTCGACATCATTGTCTACGATATCCAAGATGTAGGAACCCGTTATTATACGTTTCTTTATACGATGCTTTATGCTTTAGAAGACTGTGCGCAGGCTGGGAAAGAATTCGTGGTGCTGGATCGCATCAATCCGCTGGATGGGGTAACGGTTGAGGGCAATGTGCTGCAAAGCGGCTTTGAATCTTTTGTCGGCAACTACCCGCTTAGTGTTCGTTATGGCATGACGCCTGGTGAGGTCGCGCTGATGGCAAACGATGAGAAGGGGTGGAACGGCAAGCTGCATGTTGTACGATGTGAAGGCTGGGACCGGAATATGCTCTTCCCGGAAACGGGACGTCCGTGGATTATGCCATCCATCGGTATTCCGCGATTTGAGACAGTGGTGCTGTACCCCGGCACATGTATTATTGAAGGAACGAATCTGTCCGAAGGCAGAGGAACGACAGCCCCGTTTGAGATTGTGGGTGCCCCGTTCATTCATGCACAGGAGTTAGCCGATGAAATGAATGCGAAACAGATGCCAGGCGTCGTGTTCCGTCCCGTGTATTTTAAGCCGTCATTTTCCAAATTTCAGGGAGAACAATGCGCAGGCGTGCAAATTCATGTGCTCGACAGCCGTGCGGTTCGGCCAATCGATATTGGCGTTACACTGATGTATACGATTCGTAACAAATATGAGCAATTTTCATTCTTGCCCCCCTTGAGAGAGGGCTCAAGACCGTTTATTGATTTGCTTGGCGGCGGAAGCTATTATCGTGAGGCTGAGGTTAACGTTCCAGCCCTGCTAGAACAATTCCGTGAGGAGAGCAATGAATTTGCTCGAAGAAAGCAACAATACCATCTGTACTAGAGGGAATTAGAGGTATGAGGAGGTGACGTTCATAGATGAAGCGATATGCAGTGGGACTTGATGGCGGAGGCACGAAGACCGCAGTTACCATCGTCGATGATAGCGGTAATGAGGTTCACACGTTTACATCAGGGGCTATTAATTATAATGGGCAGGACGAGGCGAGTGTTGGGGCCAGTCTGGCGGAGATCTTCCGGACGATTGATCGCGTATGCGATGGACTTCATCATTGCGCGCAAGTATGCATCGGGGCTGCTGGCGTTAGCAATCCAACGGTCTCGGAGCGTTTGGAAGCGAGTGTACGCGCAAGCGGCTATGAGGGACCGCTGTTCATAACCGGTGACCAAGATACGGCACTCTGCGGCGCGCATAACCGGGAACTGGGGATTATTTTGATTGCAGGAACAGGTTCGATTTGTTATGGCAAAAATGAAGAGGGTGCCACGCATCGCGCTGGCGGCTACGGCTATCTCATTGATGATGAGGGCAGTGGTTACAGTATTGGAAGAGATCTGTTGTCTGCCGTCGTGCGGGCTCATGATGGGCGGTTGCCTGCGACTGTCGTTGCGGGAATGGTGTTTGAGCAATTAGGCATGACATCGATTGAACAAATTATCCGGTTTGTCTATGACAAACAGACGAATAAGAAGGATATCGCAGCATTGGCGCCTATTTTATCAAGGGCGTGTGAGCTTGGGGACGAAGCAGCACTGGCCATTGCCGACAAAAGTGCACGCTCGCTGCTCGAACTAGCCCTACCTGTAGCTGAAAAACTGTCCATGCAGGACGGTGTTCTTGCTATGGCAGGAAGCGCGCTGCTGAAGAATAGCTTCATACAAACAACGTTTGTTGCGTTGCTGAAAGAACGTTATCCAGCCATGACCTGCATAACACCGAAGAGAGATGCTGCTAGCGGTGCCGCTCTTATGGCGTTTAATCGTTTGTAGTGGCAGGTAGATAGAGATATACGCATGCAGGGATACGATAGGCAAGACACAAAGTGCGGACACAGGAAAGACAGGCAAGACAGGCAGCGCAGACACAGGCAAGACAGGCAAGACAGGCAAGACACACAGCGCAGACACAGGCAAGACAGGCAAGACACACAGCGCAGGCACAGGCAAGACAGGCATAATACGTAGAAAAGTAGGATGCACATCGCGTACGCAGGTGCTACATGCACAACACATAACACGTAAACAGAACACAGAACACAGAACACAGAACACAGAACACAGAACACAGAACACAGAACACAGAACACAGAACACAGAACACAGAACACACAATACACAATACACAATACACAACACGCACACACTTATGTAACAAGGGATGGTAGTAAAGATGAGAGAAATTCAGGACATGTCGCTGCAGGAGAAAATCGGGCAGATGCTTCTTTGCGGTTTTGAAGGAACGGAACCGTCGGAGTCGCTGGAAACGCTAATTGCGGAACAACGTATTGGTGGTGTTATTTACTTTGCCCGGAATGTACAGAATACGGAGCAGATTGCTGAGTTATCCGGCAATTTGCAGGCGATTGCGGAGCGTAATGGCACATTGCCACTGTGGATTTCCATTGATCAAGAAGGTGGCATGGTAGCTCGGATTACCGAAGGCGTTGCGCTCATGCCTGGGTCGATGGCATTGGCTGCGGGGGATGGTGGTCCAGAAGGAGCATATGAAGCCGCCTTTATTTCTGGTACAGAACTGCGCACGCTCGGTATTAATCTGAACTTTGCGCCAGATCTGGATGTGAATAATAACCCGGATAATCCAGTCATTGGTGTGCGGTCCTTCGGTGAGTCAGCGGAGAAAGTCGCTCAATATGGCCGGGAGGCTGTACGAGGTTTCCAAGATGCCAACGTTGTTGCGACGGCGAAGCATTTCCCTGGTCATGGGGACACGAATACGGACTCGCATCTGGATTTGCCTACGATAACACATGATGAAGAGCGCATTCGCGCTGTGGAGCTCGTACCATTCATTGAGGCAATTAAAGGTGGAGTCGATGCGATTATGTCCTCGCATATTTATTTCCCAGCTTTAGAGCCTAGCAAGCTGCCGGTTACACTTTCCAAAACAGTGCTAACTGGATTGCTTAGAGAGGAACTTGGCTTTGAAGGCGTCATCATGACCGATTGTATGGAGATGAACGCCATAGCCGAGCATTATGGCACGGTTGCCGCTGCCGTCATGGCGGTTGAAGCAGGGGCTGATCTGGTGTTGATCAGCCATCGTCGTGATCTGCAGGTTGGCGCTATAGCGGCGATCGAGCAAGCTGTGCGCGAAGGGCGTGTTGCCGAAGCGCAAATCGATGCTTCGGTGCGGCGCTTGCTCGCGCTGAAAGCGCGGCGCGGGGTAATTGCGGAGCAGCCTCGCAAAGAGGCTGCGCTTGAGGTCGGGACCGCGGCGCATTGCGCGGTCGCCGCGCGCCTCAGCGAGGCGAGCATCACGCTCGTCAAAGACGAGCAGATGCTGCTGCCGCTGCCGCGCGTGCGGACGCTCGTGGTCACCGTGGCCGCGGCCGTTTCGTCGGGCGTCGACGAAGCGTACGCCGGCGCCGCAAGCTTGGGCGCTGCGCTGGACGAGCACGGCCTGGACGTGCTCGACCGCGTGCTACCGCTTGCGCAGGTGAGCGAGCTCCGCGCAGCGGTGCTTGCGGAAGCGGCGACCGCGGAGCAGATCGTTATCGGGACGTACAACGCCCGATTCCATCCTGCGCAGGTCGCGCTGGTGCGCGAGCTGCAAGCGCTCGGCAAGCCGCTGGTCGTTGTCGCGCTTCGCGTGCCGTACGACCTGCTGGAGTTCCCGGACGTAGCGACGTTCGTCGCGGCCTACGAGAGCCGACCGCTGGCGCTGCGCAGCACGGCGCGTGCTCTTCTGGGCCTTGTGACACCGGAAGGCCGTTTGCCGGTGTCGCTTGGCGCGGACTACTCGGCAGGCTGGAGATGGACGAACGGGAATTGATTCACTTTAGATTTTCATGGGAGACAGCTGCATTTAGTCCGATTTTTCCGACTTAAATCGAGGATTTCGCACGTAGAATGGCCAATAGTCCGATTTTGCCGAACTAATTAACCATTATCCTTGTGTAAGCCTGGTTTTGGTTAATTTAGTTAGGTTTTTTAGGACTAATTTAGATTTTACAGTCGCGTTAAGTGGATTAGGTGGGTAATTCCTGACTAAATGGGCCAGTGGAGGTCTGTAAGTCGACTATTTCGACTTACGTCTCAGCCAGCAGCACTATCCAGGGAGAGATAGTGGACTAAGTCGACTATCTGCGCATTCATAGGCTCTTTTAGTCGATATCAAAGCAACACAATGAAGGGAGCTCAACCACCATGTCCAACTGGGATGTCGCTCAGATAAGCAACTTCATCGAACAAGAAATTGCCGCAGGACATCTTCCTGGGGCGGTCCTATATATCGCACATCGAGGTGCGGAAATAATGAAGCAAGCCTATGGGAGCCGAGTTTCGTATCCGGAAGCTGCTCCGATGAGCGTGGATACGGTTTTTGATTTGGCTTCGCTGACCAAAGTGGTTGCTACACTCCCGGCGGTGCTTCAATTAATAGATCAAGGGAAACTATCTTTGGCTGATCCAATTGGTATCTTTTTACCGCAATTTCGGTGCCTGCAAGAAGAACCCATTCGGATCGTGCATTTGCTTACACATTCATCGGGCCTGAGGGCGGATATTCCTGGCATAAAAACAAAGATGCATCTCTCCCGCGACGAATTGGTGGATCTCATCTTGGATGAACAGCCACTCCATCCCCCGGGAACAAAAGTCGCATATAGTGACATTGGCATGATTGTACTCTACCTGATCATTGAAATTGTGACGGGTGAAGCGTTTGCTACCTATCTCAAAAGGGAGCTATATGAACCGCTTGAGATGTCTGAAACAGGGTTTTGTCCGAACTTCGAGCCATCGCGCTATGCCGTGACCGAGTTCTCGGAACACCATCAAGCCTACAAGGCAGGTCTTGTTCACGATGAAAAAGCGGAGCTCATGCAAGGCGTAAGCGGTCACGCAGGGTTATTCTCAACAGTGCATGATTTAGCTAATTTCGCTGAAATGATTCGGCAGAAGGGCGTCTTTAAGGGGCGACGACTTATTTCCAGCGCTGCCATCGAGCTGTCATCGCGCAATTTTACGCCGTACACTCAAGAATTTCGAGGTCTCGGCTGGTTGCTGAGAAATCCGAACAGCTTCCAGTTTAGTGGCGACTATGCATCGGAAGGAGCCTTCGGGCACACGGGTTTTACAGGAACAAGCCTATTGTTCGAGCCTGAGGGGGATCTGCAAGTCATTTTACTTACGAATCGGGTTCACTTTGGGCGAACGGACCACATCTTGCAGATGCGGCCAAGGCTGCACAATCTCATTCTCGCGCAATCCAACTAATTTTTGTGAAAATAAAATAGAGCCTCCCAAACGGGAGGCTCCCTGATGCTCCGCTGATGAGGCGGCTCTTCTTCATTTTCTCAATGCCATTTGCGTAGATCGCATTAGCCAGTATAGAGTAGTCGCCATCTGGAAATACCATCCAACCGTATTATGTCTTAAGTAACTGATAAGAATGGGGATAGTTAACATGCTTCGTACACTATTGAATAAAACTTCCTTAACGATAGCGGGCCTCATGTCTGGCACTTCCTTGGACGGCATTGATGTCGCTATTGTCCACATAGCGGGCCGAGGTGCAGAGACGAACATCAAGCTGCTTCACTTTGAGAGTCTGCCTTTCGATGAAGAGATGCGGGAAAAGCTGAAGCGATTATGTACGATAGAGCATTCCGATGTTGCACAAGTATGTGGGATGAATTTCGCCATTGCGGAGCGTTTCGCAGATGCAATCCTCCAAACAGCCCAGGCAGCCAACATGGACATGGATGACATCGATCTGATATCGACGCATGGGCAGACGATCTGGCATATCCCGGTAGCGGATGAAGATGATCGTTTTCTCCCCAAATCGACGCTGCAAATCGGGGATTTATCCGTGATTGCCAAACGAACAGGCAAACCGGTTGTCGGCGATTTCAGGACGGCAGATATGGCCGTAGGTGGCCAAGGCGCACCGCTTGTACCTTATGGCGACGATCTGATGTTCAGAGATGCGGAGAAAGGCCGAATCCTTCAAAACATAGGCGGAATCGGCAACTGCACAGCACTGCCGTCCGTTAAAGCGGATGGCGGAATGATCGCTTTTGACACCGGCCCAGGCAATATGGTGATGGATCAGGTTGTGTATGAGCTATCTGCAGGAGAGCTTTCTTACGATGCCAATGGTGATTGGGCCGCGCAAGGTAAAGTCCATAACGAATTGCTTGCGGACATGCTTGCGCATCCTTATTTCCAAGAACCGCCTCCGAAGACAACAGGCCGCGAAATGTTCGGCAAAGCGTATGCGTCGGCATGGCTGGCAACGGCGCTATCGCAGGGTGTATCGCACGCAGATATCGTGGCGACGGCGACCGCATTTACCGCACATACGATTGCTCGTGGGTATCAGGAATATATTTTGCCTCACAGCGACATTGCGGAAGTGATTGTGAGTGGGGGCGGTGCGCATAATCGCACACTGCTTCGTATGCTTGGAGAACTGCTGCCAGCGCAGACCATTCTCATGTCGGATGAATTGGGCATTTCCTGTGATGCGAAGGAAGCGATATTGTTTGCCCTGCTCGGCAATGCATTCATTCAAGGAGAACCAAACAATGTTCCTGCGGCGACAGGAGCAGAAAGACCCACGATCCTAGGGAAATTAGCGTTGCCGTAGACGCTGCTTGCGCCCGAAGTCATTTGTATAGACACATGCCTCTCCACCTCGAAACGAAGTTGCTCATCATGGGATGGCCGCCTCGATTAGAGGTTTTCTCATTTTGGTTAGGAGAAATGCCTACTTTTTTGTTACAATATTCCTAACTTACTAGAGTTGTAAAGGAGAGATGTATGCATGCCGCCTATTCTCAAGAGTATTCTTAAGCTAATCCTTGTCATCGTCATCATTATTATGGGGTTCCAAGTGAATTGGATCGTTGGGGTAGCTGCGATCTTAGCTATTCTTGGGTATTTCGTTTACGTAAACCGATCAGCTATGTACGCGCAAAGAGGCAATCTAGCTTATATGAGGGGTGATCGTGCGCAAGCGTTGATTTGGATGGAGAAGGCGTATGACTCCAAGGCCTTTCTGCCGAAACATCAGATTGGCTATGGCTATCTGTTAATGAAGACAGGTGATCTTGCCAAGGCTGAGCAAATGTTCGAAGAAGTGCTGCAATCAGCCAAAGCTTCCGATATCCGTATACAAGCGAAACTCAATGTGGCAACCGTGTATTGGTTGAAAGGCAAGCGGGATGAAGCTTTAAGCATGTTGGAGGAGTTAGCCAATGAAGTTAAGAACACGTTGGTGTATGGGAATTATGGGTACTTTCAAATTTTGCAGGGAGACTTGGAAACCGCACTTGCCTATAATCTCGAGGCCTATGCTTATAACGACAGTGATATAACGATTATGGATAATCTAGCACAAAACTATTATATGCTCGGTCGTCTGGATGAAGCCGCTGAGATGTATACAAAAGTAGTAGCCAAAACGCCTAAACACGCGGAGTCGTATTACTACTATGCGCGAACACTTCAGCAACTTGGGCAAACCGAAGCGGCTCGGGAGCAGATAGAAACGGCTTTAGGCAAAGAACTTGCTCTTGTAACCCCTTTAACGAAAGAGGATATTGCCTTATTTGCAAGTGAGTTAGGTGAAGGTGAGGTTGAGCATAAGGATAAGGAGTAGGCGGAAGGTGTAAAAAAGAGCCCGTTAGAGTGATGAAACTCGAACGGGCTTTGTTTGTTGGATTGAGGCACGCTGCCTAAGGTCAAGTCGTTTCATTTTACCCAGGAATCAATTCATCGAGAGATGACGGGATGCTGGCGACACGGTGTTGGCTAATTTATTCGTCCAGATGCAATACCCCATACCGACATACGACAATCCCCAGAAGAAAGCGAAATATTTGTTATCAGCAATGGGCAGGAACATGGATAGAATCATAATCAGCATGAGTGCGGGAACCCAGCGCGGGAAAACTTTTGCCAAGAAAGTCAGGATCATGAAGATCAGAGTACCTCCAAGGAAACCAATGGTGCCGAACATTTGCGAAATATTGAATAATAATCCTACTGGTTTGTCCGCGACTGCGCCACCGGTAGCAAACTGAGACCACAGCATCGATGTTGTTAGAATATTTCCAATAATGATCGCCAAAATTGTGATAAAACCGGTGACGCCTGTTTCACGGGACTGTACTTGATAAAAAGCGATGGATCCAACGGACATTAGAATGCAAGCGATTAATCCTGTCGTTAGTTCTTGTGTGCTATCGGTTCCCCAAATGAGTGAGGCGGGGGTCATCCCCATTCTTGCAATTCCTGCCCCAATACAAATCATGCCCAGCCATTTAACTACGATTTGCTCCGTCATTGTTATTCATCCTCCAATTGGTTGTGTGTGTTGCTCTTGCTTTTAGATTACTGGAAGGGAAATCACGGAGAACAGAGCAGCGAGTTCCTGGTTTTCGGGAATATTTTTGGGAACAAATTAGGAATTGAGAAACCAAATCGGGAAATTGTTCCAAATGCATATTCAGGTATCGACCCAGCAAGCTATAATACATACAGGCAATCATTGATGTAGATAGAATGGCGGTGTGGGAGAAGTGTTACATCTGAGCAAAGCAGGTGCTCCAGAGGTTGTTTACAAACGGCAAATGTTGTGGGCGATGCGAATTGCTCAGCTCATGGTACTCAGCTTCAGTCTACTGACAGCTGCACTATATGTAAGTTTAATTCCACAGTACTATAAGATGCTTGTTGCAAAATGTATTCGACAAGGCTGCGGTAATCTCGTTCCAGCGATGCCTTTGCCGGTAAATGGATTTACTCTAGAACAATTTGCGCTATTATTCGTGTTTATTGATGTTTTGTTTACATTCGTTTTTTATATGACATCGGCGATTGTATTGTTGAAAGGATTCCGGGAACCCATGGGACTGGTGGCAGTCGTCGCAATGGTCGC
The DNA here is from genome assembly GCF_001653565.1 of Paenibacillus oryzisoli. Taxonomy (GTDB): domain Bacteria; phylum Bacillota; class Bacilli; order Paenibacillales; family NBRC-103111; genus Paenibacillus_E; species Paenibacillus_E oryzisoli. The sequence continues at coordinate 427,609 of NZ_LYPB01000050.1, read as the reverse complement.
TTTTGGATCGACGTTCCCATCATTAGTGATGACGGCATCAGAAGGAACTGTGTTTGCACAGCACTGGTTCTTAGGCGTCTCCATGTTAAGTTGGGTTTCCTTATCTCTGTTTCTTTTACTGTTTCCCAATGGCAAGTTTGTGCCCAGATGGTCACGTTATGTCTTTGTACTGATCGTGATCGTGGACGTGATGACGCTCGTGTATGAAGGGCAGATGTGGGAGAGGTTTCACATTCCAGCTTTGTTTCAATTTCTCTGGTATGGCTTATCCACGCTGATTTTGATCTATGCCCAGGTGTATCGTTTCCGATATAGGGCAAGGGCTGCCGAACGGCAACAAACCAAATGGGTCGTGTATGGCGTTTCCATTGCTATTGTTGGATTCATCGGCATGAGTGCGTTATTTGACCCTAGTCTTAATAATGGAACAGCGCTGACTTATGTATATTTGAACGCAGTATTGAATGCCTCCCTGACAGCGATTCCCATTACATTAATGTTCGCCGTGCTAAGGCAAAGACTGTGGAACATTGATCCGTTGGTCAAACGTACGCTGGTTTATGGATCTTTGTCAGTGTGCATTGTGCTCATTTATACAGTGACCGTTCTATATTTGAGCCGTGTCTTTCAATCGCAGGATCACTATGTCGCTTCATTGCTTGCAACTGCGATTGTAGCGGTGGCTTTCGCTCCTCTGAAACAATGGTTGCAGCGGCAAATCAATCGTCTCATGAAAGGTCGCCACGATGATCCTTACGCGGTTCTACTTGAACTAGGCAATCAGCTGATTCAACCTCAGAATCCTGATGCCATGCTGAATGCTGTTGTACAAACAGTGAAGGATGCGCTGCGGATTCCCTATACAGCTATCTATACGGGTATCGGCGGACAGACAACATTAGTTGCTTCGGCGGGCAGTTTGCTCCATGAACAACATGTTCTGCCGATTATTCATCGCGGGATCGAACTCGGAACATTCCATTTTGCCACTCGATCAGAAGGAGAAGTATTTACAGCGGAAGATAACAAATTTCTAGATGTTCTTCTCAGGCAAGCGGGGCCCATTGTGGAGAATTGGCATATGACGCAGGGAATGAAGCTGCTCGCGCAGGATCTGCAAGAGTCCAGAGAAAAACTGGTGCTAGCAAGGGAAGAAGAGCGTCTATACATTCGAAATAATTTGCACGATGATTTGGCACCGAGGTTGGCAGCGCTTGCACTCAATGCGGCGACAGCTCAGATTTATGTTGAGAAAAAACCTGAAGTAGCGATTGAAATGTTGGCGGACTTGCGTAAAGTCATTCGTTCTACAGTGGATGAAATCCGCACGCTGGTCCATGACCTGCGTCCCCCAACACTGGATGAACTTGGGCTAATCGGGGCTATACAGGAAAGGATTGCTCTCCTATCGAAGCCTTCGGCATTGCTTGCAGGTGAGGAAGGAACTGAAGCACTGGACATTAGGCTGCATGCACGCGGTCCTCTACCTACGCTTCCAGCGGCGGTTGAAGTAGCGGTATATCGCATTGTTACAGAAGCATTAGTGAATGTCGTGAAACACACGAAGGCAACTACCTGTACAGTAAGGCTGGAAGTGTCCGAAATAGGCCAGCTTCAGGTAGAGATTAGAGATAATGGTGCACACGTTGATCCTGTGTCGGTTAATCCTTTTGCTGGGGGAAAAGGAGGGATTGGGCTGGTTTCCATGCGGGAAAGGGCTGCTGAATTGGGGGGGCACTGTACTATTGATCGGCCTGCGGGCGGAGGTACTCGCGTATATGTAGTTATCCCCTTGTCTTAAACTTACATAAATCGCTGTAGAGGAGAAGGACAGACGATGAAAATAATGATTGCAGACGATCATCCCATATTTCGAAATGGCGTTCGGAATTTACTACAAACCACAGAGGATTTAATCGTTGTTGGAGAAGCGGCTTCTGGAGATGAAGTAATGGGGCTTGTGGAACAATGTCAGCCCCATTTGATCTTAATGGACATTCGTATGCCAGGGCTCAACGGAATTGAAGCAACGCGGTTAGTGAAAGAAAAATATCCGCACATTCATGTGCTGATTCTCACCATGTTTCGCGACGACCAATCTGTCTTTACGGCGATGCGTGTCGGAGCCAAAGGCTATGTACTCAAAGACGCTGACGAAATTGAGTTGCTTCAGGCAGTTCGCATGGTCGGCAATGGCGGCGCCGTGTTTAGCTCTGATATTGCGGCACGCATGATGCATTTCTTCTCCGAACCAAGAACACGCAATGCTTCGGAGCATCCTGCCTTATCTGAACTATCCAAACGTGAAATGGAAATACTGGAACGGATCGCGGAGGGGCATACCAATGCCCAGATCGGTGCACACCTATCAATCAGTGCCAAAACCGTTGCCAACTACGTTTCGATGATCCTGAATAAGCTGCAGGTGGAAGATCGCAATGAAGCTAGCAGAATTCTGCAAGAATTTCGGGAGGGTTAAATACACCTAACCTCTAAGGCAGTCATATGTCCCCGGAACCCCTTCTTCCTATGCTTCCCCCATCGGGAATAGGGTACGGGGATGTATGATGGTGCTTGCTGCTGGAATGTATCGTAGCTATACATGCACGACAGGCAATTAGATGGATTTTATGTAGGTAAATAGCAGGATTTGCCCATCAAACACGCAATAGATGGAAAACCTACAGCTAATTGTATACAGTAGGCCAATATGGACGAAAAAAAGCTGAATTTACCTACATATTTTACAGTTAAATCGAGTTTTCGAAGAATTTCTTCCTGAATAACTGTATATTTTCCAGTTAGTGCAAAGTTGCCGCCAGTAGCGAGCGTGTCCCTCCAACCAATAAGCACCTTCAACCCATGAATGTCATCAATGTCATCAATGTCATCACACTGTTCGACAGAAGTTTGGATAGGTGTTTCGCGAGGGAGAAACACCAAAATGTCCCGATAAACAAGTAATACGCCCTAAGAGGACGTATTAAAATGTGATTATTTTGTTGAGCTCACCTGTAGGAGGTGAGCTTCTTTGGTTTTATTGAAATGGGTGAGGGTGAACAAGAAATCATCCTTGAAGTAACTGTTCTTGTATGCGCCAGCACCTGCGCCAACTTCCAGTTCCATAATGCTGTAGCCTGCATCGTTCGGCTCATTCAGCTTCTTGAATGTCTCCATGCTTGGCTGTAGCAGCGCTAACGGCTTCGAACCCCAAATGCTAAGCGATGTGACCACCGCTTCCTTCGGGTTCGTCTTTGACGGCTCTACCAGCAGCGACAGCTGGTAGGCCGGATAGCTTAGCAGCAGCTTCACGGCTGCTGCCGGGGCAGCCCCCGCGCCTGCCGCGTCGGCAGCAGGCGCCACACCAGAGGCGTCTGCGACAGCCGCCTCCTGGCCCGCGAGCATGACGCTGTCATCCTGCAGCGTCACTTCCGCCGGTTTGCCCAGCAAGTCTTCGACTTTCTTGCTGGACAAACCGATGAAGCCCTGCAGGCTGACGGCGCCCCCTGCCCAGAAGCTACGCAGCAGCGGCGCGCCGTCTGCGTCAAACAACGTACCAAGGCCGTCGTAGACGCTGGCCTTGAAATCCCCTTTGTAGACGAGTTTGCCCAACTCGTCATACGCTTCCCCGGCGCCGGTCAGGGCGCCGTTCTGGAACGCGCCTTTGAGGCGCGGCACACCTTTTTCATCAAAGGAGGTGCCCTCGCCGTTATACAACCCGACAAGAAATTGACCTTTATACTTCATCATGCCGCTAGGATAGAATTCCGTGCCTTCGCCGGAGTAGCTGCCATTTTTGAAGCCGCCTTCGTACAAGAGAATGCCCTTCGCATCAAAAAGCTTGCCAGCCCCATTATACAAACTTGCAGAAAATTCTCCCTCATATTGGGTAATGCCTCCCGAGGAGAAGAGCTTGCCAGCGCCATTGTACATGCCACCATTGAAGGCTCCTTCGTAGAGCAGGTCACCACTAGGTACAAATAACTTTCCTGCACCGCCGAATTTACCATTTTGAAACTCACCCGTGTAGATAATTCTCTGCTTTTCATCATACAAGGCACCAGCGCCATTATAGACATCAGCCGTAAATGCACCTTTATAGATCAGATGTCCTAGTTCATCATAGAGCGCGCCGTTCCCATTTTTGAGACCTTTTTCATAATCACCCTCGTAGGCAAGGATGCCGTTGTCATGATAGAGCTTACCTTTGCCAGAATAAAGACCATCTACCAAGTCGCCAACATAGCGGGCTTCTTTTTTGTCTTTTTTGGGATCAGCAACAATTTTTCCATTTCCTGAAAAGGTGCCCAGTTTAGGTGAGTTTTCTTGGAGGATGGGAACACGGTTAAGCCACTTGTTTACGATTGCAGGCGGACGTATGAAGATGAAGTAAGCGAGAACGAGCAAGAATAACAGGATGAAGATGAGCAGTCTCTTAGAGAAGTAGTAGGAGCCGATCAAAACGTAGTTTTTCAATGAGGATTCACGCGTTTGCAACATGGTTCGCATCATTTGTTGAAACTTAATAATCGCTAGCTTAGGCAGTCTTCCTACGGTCAGGATGGCTTTCATAATATGCCCGATGAAAGGTGCTACGATAGGCTTTAGCACTTTCTCAATCGTTTTAATCGGCTCCAATGTTCTCACTCCTTATTTCAATTATAAAAAGAATTTATGGGACCTGAATCGTCATCTGACCAGGCTGCCCAACAGAAATAACACCGCCCCAGTTACACATGCATTTGGAACTATTGTTAAGCGCGGGCATATTCGCGACAAGGACAGTCGGGGCTCCGGGTACCCAAGGTGCTGCGGTAACAGGGATGCAGGGCATGGGTGTCAACACACCAAGCGCCGCGGCCGTTGCCGCTGCAACCATCGGATTGGACGGCGAGTTACACATACCAAACGGCAGTATATTCACCATGGGCTTATTATCCATAATGTTGGCAATAGGCATCGCGGTCATGACCATATTTGCAGGAAGCACCATTAACGAGCTAGGTGCAGCTCCGAACGTACATTGCAGCATCGCGCCGCCGCAAACGATATTCCCCATGCTTCAACCCCCTCCTTGGAATTATTTCCCGTGCAATATTTCGGCAAAATATGCTTTCATCTTTCTTTTATACTACTAGAAAAGGTTATATGCGGCAATCTAATCCTATATTCGCTAGATTTCGCTATTTTTCTCCAAAGAATGGATGCGTGAGTGGTAGAGATATTGTACTATAAAGAGAGAGAAGTACGTGAGCGGAGGGGTTTGTTCTGAAAGGTTTGAAAATGGTGAAAATAGGGCTTGTAAGCATCCTTGCGACATCCTCCATCTTGATGGCAAATGTTCAGGTAGATGCTGCTGGGGTGAAGGCTTTGACTCTGGGGGATGCGATTAAACAAGGGCTTCAGAAGAATACGCAGCTGCGCGATGCCAGAACGGATGTCTTAAAGAAGAGAATCGAGCTGGAGCAAGCGCAGCACACAGTTAACAATGAGGCGGCCAAAGCTGCTGGTTTATTCGCTAAACCTCGTAATTTAAGCCAAGATATTGGTACTCGATTGAAGGTGCCAGATGCCAGGTCGCAATTGTATATGGCTCAGGAAACCTTGCGGCAGCAGGGGGATTCAGCTCGATATGAGATCGAGAAAAGTTATTTAACTGCGTATCAAGATGCGGTGGCTGAGGAGCGTTCTCGCAAGAAAGTGGAAGAGGCGAAGGCGTTTGTCGATACGGTAATGAAGAAACGGAAATTCGGTCTTGCAGATGCGGCTGAAGTGGATAAAGCGGACAAAGCGCTGGAGAAAGCGACCTCGGACTACAAACAAGCGCAATTGACGGCAAAGTCTAGTCGTTTGGCACTAGGTAAATTACTTGGGCTCGATATGGAGAATAAAGTGGAGCTTTCATTTCAGCCGGATTACGCAGATTTGAATGAGAAAATGCTTCCTACCTTCCTATCCATGGGGCAGAAGACAACATTAAGCTTGCTAAGAGATACGGAGGCTCGTCGTTTGGCGGATGAGAAGCTGAATACGACGCGTGATTTATATAGCGGTAAGTTTGGCCCAGCTCGCATGAGGGTGATGGATGGGTTATTTAAAGAGCAAGAGATCGATATGGAGCTTTTCCAAGCAAGCTATGATGAGACACTGGGTCGGGTGAAGGCGGATTGGCAGGGATTTTTTATGCTGCTCGGGTTCATTCCTATTCCGAAATCGTTGCTGCAAGGGGAATATGATGGACTGCGCTATTTGGACGACTTGACGAATGCTTTACCCCTTGCAACCATGGAGCAGAATAAGGCGCAGCTGCAGGAAAAAGAAAGCCGAAATGCTGTAATTGCAGCTGTGCGGCAACTTTTCTTGGAGGCAAAGGGAGCGGAAGAAGCTTATGCGCAAGCCTTGCGCGACAAGGATGGTGCGGTATCCAATTTATCGAAGGCGAACCAAAAGGTGAAGCTGAGCTTGATGAAAGCAGAGGAGCTTGGGCCGTATAAAGATGCGATTGATCAGGCAGATCAACAAATTGTGTCTGCACAAATTGCTTACAAAATGGCCCTAGGCAAGCTCGATCAAGGAACAGGCGGAGCAGTGAATCGTACGCTTCGTGAAGGGATTCTGCCGTATCGTAATCTTGATGATGGTTTGACGCCGATGACACCGCAGAAACCGAAAGCGCCCTTGGGTACTTGGAAGTTGAAACCAGCAGTTGGACAGTTGCTTAGCGATTTCAGTATAAGTGTAAACAAGAAGTTGGGTGCAACGGACTATGCCGTATTTACACAAGACGGTAAACGCATTGGGAAGCGGACGAAGATCACAAAGTCACTACGGAATTTAACGCTCAAATTTAGTCAGATAGACCAACTTAAAATCGTGCTCTATAACAAAGGAAAAGTCATTCAGACGCTGCCGCTGGATGGAAAAGGCAGTACAGGACAGATAGTTGCAGCTAGCACTGCGGACGGCGCGACATCGGGAGACGGTAGCGGTAGTGCTGGTACTAATGGTACTGATGGAAGTGCAGGTACGAACGGGCAGGCAGGCAATAATGGCAGCACGGGTAGCGGTGGCACCAATGGTGCTGGTGGAGGTTCATCGAATGGACAGGCAGGTACTGGGAACGGTGACGATGGTGGAAACGGGACAGATGACGACGAAGAGAATGCAGGACAGGGTGAGAATGCTGGCGGTGGGGACGATGGCCTAGGAACAATCATTATCGGATCATACAAAGTGAAGCTAGAAGCGTTGACGCCTGAGGCTTTTAATGCGGCCACCGCTACAATGGCGTCTTCGGGACAAGGGATGGTGTATCAATCGGATGCGCCAGGAGCTCCTTGGATCGGCATGGAGGATATCTTAGATCCTAGCGCACTAACAGACCCGCCAAGCTCAGCTGTTCTTTCTCAGAAAGCCGTTGATGCGATCAAGTTGACCGTTGAAATCAAGGAGCCGGGCACGATTGCTTCCGTTGAGACGCCAGAGCAGCTTCAAGGCAAGATAGATACGCTGAAACAAGATATAGAGAAACTGGAAGCTGCCAAAACTACCGCAGTTGCTGCCATGAAGCTCAGCGAGATCGCAGATCTCGCCGTGCAAATCAAGGACGCACAAGCTCAGCTCGGCATGCTGGAGGCGCTGCTCAAGGGCGACGCCAAAGCCGCGCTCGCGCAGATGGCGCTCGTGAACAACCCGGACGCGCTGATCGCAGCGCTGTCCGACGAGGCATCGCCGGCTGAGCCTGGCGATGGGTCAACGGGCAGTGGTGGCGACGGTAATCCCGCCACCAACGGCCAGGCCAGCGAAGATCAGCTGGCCGCCCAAGCCGAGCTCCAGCAGCAGAAGCTGGAGCAAGCCCTCGCCGCCGGCGAGCCAGAAGCCGCTGCAGCCATGCTGCAGCCCCTTCTCGCGACGCAGGCGCAGCTCGCGGATGCGCAAGTAGGCGCATCCGAGGGTCTGACTTCGCTCGAAGCAGCGAAGGAGAAACTGCTGGCTGCGCTGAGCGCAGCACAGGCGCAGAAGGACACGGAGCGGGTGGCGACGCTGACCCGCTCGATCGAGGCCGTCGACGCAGCGAAGCTGTCGACGCAGAAGGCCGCGCTGTTCGCGAAGCTGGACGCTGTACAGGCTTTGCTGGCGGAATTGCCAGCGGGTGGGGCTATACAAGCGCTGCTGGAACAGCAAGTGGAGAAGCTGCTAGGCGATTTGCAGCTCCAGGAACAATCGAAGTACGCGCCAGAGGAACAGCAGGAACTTGCAGCAGTGGCAGAAAGCTTGGCGAGTATTACGTCTATCCCAGCTGCGGCCGGATCTGCTAATTCGGCTGAGGTTCCTGTCACCATTCAACCTCTTTCGGCAGAAAACGTGCTTTCTTCCAATATTTCTATCAAATTTGCCGCTCCGCCTGTTATAATAAATGGACAAGCCTATTTACCTATTAGATCCGTCTCCGAATCGTTTGGTGCGGCGGTAGATTGGGACCCGGAGAGCTTTACAGTCACGGTGAGTACGGAATATACAACGATTACAAGCTCTATTAATCAAGTTACTGCTTACATAGATGGACAGCCTATTGTGATAGATGGCCCATCCTTGCTGCTAGATGGTAGGACCTATGTGCCATTAAGATTCATTTCCGAGTCCTTAGGCCTAGGTGTTGACTGGAACGCAGCTATGCAAATCATTCAGATTACAAATTAAGAGGAGATACGAGCGATGAAGAAATCGATTGCGGCATTGCTGCTCGTGTTGCTGCTACTGGGTGCTGCAGGTACTTACCTGGGCACACACCAAGAAAGCATCCAGCTGTGGCCATGGAAGAAGAGCATGCCTTTCGACGGATTATCGAAGGCCATCTCAGACTCGCAGAATAACTTATTCGTCATTGATAATGCCAAGAAAACAATACATAAACTGGATGCCCAAGGCATCCTTCAATTCTCCATTACGAGTGAGACGGGGAAGAATGGTGAAGTCTATCGCTTTAACGATATGGCGGTCGATGACCAGGGCTATCTATATACGATTCGTACATTACTAGATCCCTATGGAATTGCTGTCAAATCGGAACAGATTGTCCGATATAAGCCCAATGGTGAATTTGATCGCAGCCTTTTCACGCAGGAATATGGTGACGCTCAGTTCAAGAGATACCGACTCGGCTCGTTGCGTAATGTGCAAGTGCATGAGGGGATGGTGTACTTCTTCAATGATGAAGTGAAGAAGTTATCCTTATATGAAACACCAGTTGGCAATAGTACAACTACTGAGCCTAAGCTCAAGTATACGATTACCCTTCCAGAGAACAAATACGTGTCAGAAGCAGATGGATTTAAGCCAGGTGAAATATATTATTCCACGCGAAGCGGTGAAATTTATCGTGCTTGGAACGATGGGCGGTCTGAGTTGGTCTATCCGCTTCCTGGCATCGATCGCACACGACGCAATTTCCCAGAGAGCTTCCATTTGGACCATCAGGGACGATTGATTTTTATTGATTTTAACTCTCGCATGATTACAAGAATGGATCCGAAACAACCTTATGTATTAGAGGGGATTGTTAACGACGAGAAGGCCAAGGCGAGCGGTGTAGAGCTTGCTTTTGACGCAACGACGAGCAGTATCGGTCCTGATGGCAGTCTAATTATCGTAGAGTCCGCTCAGATTAATCGCCGACTTCCTGATGGTACGATTACGCCTTCCTTAGTTGAAGCACAATTTAGCCGGTCTGCTCAAAACCATGCAATTCTGGTATGGGCGCTTGCCGTAGCCTTCATTTTACTCGTGCTATATGCGATTAGAATTGTGTTTGTTAACCTATTTAAGAGACGCTTGCCGCTTATGATGAAGCAAGTTTTCATTCTTATACCAGTCGTTACTGTCGCAATGATTCTTCTCTCAACGGTCATTTACAACAGTTTCTCTAAGAAAATGGAAGAAGAGACGTTTAGCGAGCTGATTTTATTGGCCAAAAACGGGCAAAACCTTGTGGATGGCGACAAATTGGAAAGCCTCACATCACCATTGGATTACAGAGGTACGACGTATCAAACATTCCGTAAGAAGATTCAATCTGTCTTCGAGAATAATGCATCTGACGATAATCAAGGCTTTTACAAGGCTGTCTATAAATATGAAGATGGCATCATCTATCGGATTCTGGAAGACGATGATGGCATGCATATGTTTAATCCATTCCAGCAAACACCTGAGAATCAGCAGGTTGTATTGGAAGGGAAACCAGCAACAGGACAATGGGAGGATTTCTCAGGAGAATGGCGCTATGCGATTGCACCTATTTTTAATTCAGCGGGTAAAATTGTCGGTGTTTTCGAAACGAGTAAAAATCTTGATGGCTTGCTCAAACATCGCCAAACGGTCTTAAACTCAATTATTCGCAATATTGCCTTTATCTCAGTAGGCTTAATGCTAGTGCTAGTACTGATGACATACGTTCTTCTCTCTTCGATTCGGAAGCTTCGCAACAGTGTAGGCGAAATTGCCAAAGGGAATTGGGATACTGTAGTGAAAATCAACACACGGGATGAAGTATCAGACCTTGGCGACAGTGTGAATATCATGGCTGCGCGTATTCGGGATTATATCACGAAGGTGGAGAATTTCAGTCAATCGTACTATCGCTTCGTGCCCCAACAGTTTCTGCGTTTCTTGAACAAAGAGAGCATTCTGGATGTCGAGCTTGGGGATCAAGTGGAACAGCACATGTCTATTCTCATTTTTAACATTCGAGGTTTCTACCAAATATCCAAAAGGCTGACACCAGAAGAAAATTTCAACTTCGTCAATTCGTTCCTCAAACGATTCGGTCCCTATGTGCGCAAGCATGAAGGGCTAATGAATAAGTATTTGGGCGCAGGGTTTATGGCCTTATTCCCGAATCAAACGGATGAAGCGTTGTTCGCTTGTGTGGAGATGCGCAAGGAGCTAGATATCTATAACTCGCATAGATTGAGTGTAGGTTATTCGCCGCTTGACTTCGGAATCGGTCTACATAAAGGACCTCTTCGCCTGGGGATTATTGGGGAGGAGCAGCGATTGGAAGGAAGTGTTATCTCTGACGGTGTGAATTTAGCAACGATGTTGGAGAAGATGACAGAGCCGCTAGGATCATCCATTCTGATTACGGATTCCGTGGTTAATACCTTGGAAAGACCCAAAGACTTCCTCTATCGTGATCTTGGTTTGATCCAAGTAGATGGTGTGAAGGAACCTCTTCACTTGTACGATGTGTATCAAGGTGATGTAGAAACGATTCGTGCACTGAAGGAGAAGACGAAAGCCTTGTTCGAGCAGGCCGTCACTTATTATCAGGTTGGACGGTTCTATGATGCACGTGAAGCGTTCTTGATGGTTATTAAACAGAATCGCCAAGATAAAGCAGCGCAATTATATTTCTATATGTGTGATGAATATTTCCAAAAAGGCACTACAGGTGAATGGAATGGTACACTATCCGTATCTTAAGACAACATGTTTACGAAGTTAGTTTTCTAACGAAAACGTTAAGGGAGATTGTGAAATGGAAGTAAGTAATTGGACTGTGCATGAGTTAACCAATGAGAAAGATGCATTACGGATTACAGATTTCTATCTTTCACCCCTTTCTTTCGATGATCAACGTCATACACCGGGTGAGATAGAGCATTTCCGTCATGCGCCATTGCTTAGCTTGTCTCAGCGCAATCATCGGCATTGGTATATTGAGAACGAGTCTGGTGAGATTATTGCGGTGACGAGCTGCAAAGAGAATGAACATCAATCTGGTGGGTTTCTCTGGGATTACTTGGCTGTTCACCGTGAATATCGACGACATGGATTTGCCAAAATTTTATTTCAAGCTTTAGAAACATTTGCTCGCTCTGCCGGGGGGCGTTACATTTTGACCTACACATGTGATTTGCAGGAGTATCTGCCTATTCAAAAAATGTTTCATGCGAATGGCTTCGAACGCATTGGTACCTATCCGAATTATTACTATGAAGGCGAAGCTAGGCTCGCATTTTACAAACCACTGTCCCCTTGACAGATAGACTAATAGATTGGACCTGATGATATGCAAGGAACCTTAAAAGGGTGGTTGGGGCTGCGCACGGAAGACAGTCGTAAGCTTTGGATGATGTTGCCGATTTTTTATTTTAGCGGTATTGCGGAATCCTTGAATTACACGGCATTCATGGCACTTTTTAATCAGCGCTTCGGTGTGCAATACTTGCCCTATATTTATATGGTTGAAGCTGCTATCATGCCGCTCGAAGGCTGGCTCTTAGCCAAATTGGCGAACCGATTGCCGAAGGCTAAGATGATGACGACGCTCTATCTTATTATGATGGGACTTCTCTTCCTGAATGGTGTTGTGCTCCTGGCATTTAAGCTAGGCGGCATCGACTATCGCTACTATTATCCGATTCTCTTTCTCTCTTCTAACTTTGTTGTAAGGCAGCTAACCTTGCTCTTATGGAGCACAGCGTTTGACTTGTGTCCGACCCAACAGGCGAAGCGACTGATGCCCGTTTTCATTGCTGCTACAACGACGGGTGGGATTACCGCAGGATTGCTGGCGCATCAGCTAGGTAAACTTCTCGGCACGGAAGCCGTGTATGCACTCGCACCGATTCTCATGGTGTTCGGCTTCGTTTTCTTCCGGAGAGCACTCCTGCGATACTTAGTTCCGCTCACCTTGAAGGAAGATAAGAGACTGAATAGGGTTCAGTCCATCTCTTCCTCAGAAGAAGAGAAGCAGCCTACTTCGGGCTACTATGCGAAACAAATGCTGCGCAGTCCCTTCCTGCTGTGTGCAGTTGCCCTGATGACATTGATGCCGGCCGTTTATTTTATGATGGAGTATCAATATTTTACGGCTGCTGAATATAAGTTCTCTAATGAAGGAGATTTGACTTCGTTTTATGGCTTAATCACAGCGATTCAATTTACTTTCTGTTTATTGATACAAACGGTGTCTACTCGCTTAATGAACTGGTTAGGTGCCAGTAATATGCTGTTAGGCATCACGGTCATTTTTCTCGGCGGTTTTGGACTCACAGCAGTATTCATGAATCAGTCGCTCGGACTGGTCATGGTTTCGGGGTCATATGCGGTGTTTTATATTTTGCTGTACTACATTGCAGAGCCGTGTTATCAGCTTTTCTTCAAAATGATGCCAATCTCCAAAAGGGATGGCTATCGTTATTTCGCGCAAGGGGTTGCAGCTTCTGGCGGTATTCTTATTGGCTCGCTGGTCTCAATGCTGTACTCGTTTGGTCTGCTTCAATTGTCGCCCCTAGCATGGATAGGCGTGGGAATTGCCGGAGTTCTAGTCGTCGTAGCGTGGTTCGGCCGGAATTTATACATTCGTGAATTGGTCAAAAGCGTTCAATCCCTACACGGGGATTTATCCGAAATTGCGGGTTCTTTTATCGGGGGCATTCGCAGCTCCAAAGCCTTATCAGCTATTCTCGCCTATCTGAAGCATCCCAATGATTACGTGCGAGAACTTGCACTAGAAATTATCGGAAAAGCGAAAGATTCCGCATTCTTGCCGCATTTGATCCAAATGATTGGGGAAGAGAGCTCACGGATTCGTATTGCCGTATTGCGTGCAATGAACTTGCAGGGTGCCACGATTCAGGATCTCGTGCAGGTGGCCTCATTCCTGGAGGATGAGGATCCTGAGGTACGTGCGGAGTGCGTGAAGTTGATTTCCAAGGCAACGCATTTGAAAAGTCAGTCCCATTTCTTTATCCGTGTGAAGCTATTGGATACGCACCCGAAGGTCGTGCATGAAGGTGTCAAAGCTCTGTATGCCCTAGAAAGTGAAGAGAGCTTCGCGGCTTGCGATGAAGCGATTATCAAAATGCTAGATACCGGCGGCGAATGGGCCGTCTATGGCTGCCATACGGTAGCTGATTTGAAGCTGCATACTTACGCTGCATGGGTTGTTTCTTTGCTTGATGAAGAGCGTCCTGCTGTGAAGGTGGCAGCTGCGCATTGTATCGGTAAGCTCCAGCATGTGGAGTGTATTCCCATGATGCTGGGTATGGTGTCTATGGCGGATCAGGAGTTGCGTAAAGCTATTCTGCAGGCTTTTGTAGATATGGGCGATAAAGCACTGCCTACCTTGCTGGAGTACAGTCACCATCCGAATCCATTTATTTGGAATGCGGTTGTAACTACACTCGCTGAGCTATTGGATGAAGGCAGACTGCATTCCCTGCTCGTTGAGCTATGTGTGCAGCGTTTGCAGGCATCTACCCAAGAACGTGCATTGCCGGCTGCGTTGGAGAAGCTTGGTCTGACGAGTCTAGCGGAATTGGCGAAAGAACGATGCGGCGAGTTGCATGAGGCACTCATTGACGGAGCATGGGCAGTCATGGCTAAGCTCGTCGATGAGCGGATCATTATGACGCTGCGTGAAGCTATTCAAGATGAGAACATCGAACTTCGTGAGAACGGTTTGGAGGTTCTTGCGGAAGGGCTCGGAGATCGTAAATTAGCCTATGCGCTATTAGACCAATTGAAGCAACAACGCATGACAGAGGTCATGGAGGATTTACAGCCGCTAGGGTTGCTCCAAGAGGCAACAACATGGTCTGACAGCTGGCTCAAGGATATTTCCATCTACGCACTAAGCGCATTGGAGCGTGCCCATATGAAAGAAGAACGTAAATTTTTAACCATGTTAGATAAAGTGATTTTCTTGAAGCAAGTCAGCTTATTCGCGGACTTGTCCGTCGATGAATTAGGGTTAATTGCAGGTATTGCGACGGAAGAAGTGCACGAGGATTTAACCTACTTGTTGCGGCGGGGAGAATCGAACGCAGCCATGTATCTCCTGATTGAGGGGCATGTTGAATTAAGCAATGAGACAGGTATTGGAGATACATCGACCATTGGTGTTCTGGGACCTAAGCAAGCGGTTGGTGAAACGACTGCGTTAGATGGCTCTCCGTCATCTGTTACTGCACAGGTCATTTTTGATGAGGTACGAGTTCTTACCATGCAAGGGGAGAGCTTGTCGCGCTTAGTGAGGTTGTATCCGGAGATTGGAATCGGAATGCTTCATGCTTCAAGCGCAAGAGTACGATTGCTGGAGAACATGCTTTTGAAAATGTCGTAGGAGTGATCGTCTTGGGTATTGAGTCCATCGTATTGCGCAACGATTTACAGGAGCTAGCGCGTCTAGCAGCCTTTATCCAAGGCTTATCAGGGCCTCTCAGCATGGATGATAAAGCTCTGTTTCAAATCAATTTGGTCTGCGATGAGCTCATAACTAACATTATTTTATACGGCTACCCATCTGATCAAAATGGGATGCATACGATTCGTCTTGATGTTGGGCAAACCGCAGATGGTTGGGAACTTTGTCTGAGTGATCAGGGAATTCCTTTTAACCCACTGCTCAAAGCTAGCCCTCGCACCGACCAGAGTATTGAAGAGCGCGGGATCGGGGGCCTCGGTATCCACTTTGTTCGGCAAGTCATGGACGAACTTCGGTACGAACGTTTGAATGAGGAGAATGTGCTTCTAATGAGAAAAAATCGGATTCAAGAGGAGGGTGTTTCATGATTATTACCCAGCAGGTGCAAGGTGACATTGTAATAGTAAGCTTACAAGGAAGATTGGATGGGAGTACATCAGCAAGCTTGGAATCGGCGTTCGCGAAGCTGGTGGAGCAAGGTAATGGCAAGTTTGTATTTAATCTGCAAGGACTGGATTATGTCAGCAGTGCAGGACTAAGAAGCTTACTGTCCGCTGCTAAGATGGTCAAGGTCATTCAGGGCAGGCTTGCGCTAGCTCATATGAATGAGCAAGTGAAGGAAGTTTTTGATATGTCGGGTTTTAGTAGTATTTTCAAACTGTACGAGACGGAAAATGAAGCGGTTAATGCCATTAACTAATTCGCATGTGTGAGCAGCGCTTGCTGCAATAGTGCTTATGAAGGTAGTTAATGACATGAGATAGATAAAGGAGCTGAGCTGGATGGAGATCGTCATAGTCGTGCTTGTTATCCTGTGTCTAATGGCTGTCATCCAGTGGCAGCGTGGAAATCGAAAACATCAAGCCGCAAAGCTAGAACTAGAGCGGACGATGCAGCTTTTTGATGTGAGCCTAGAAGTGAACTCGACGATTCGCAAACAGGATTTGCTAGTCAAAATCATGGAAACCTCTTCCCGCATTATGAACGCGGAGGCTTCGTCCGTTATTTTGGTCGATGAGGAGAAGGGGGAACTTTTCTTCGATCTCGCCCTGGGGGCCAAAGGTGATGAGGTGCGCGAAATTCGCCTCAAGATTGGTGAGGGTATCGCAGGCTGGGTCGCACAGACGGGGAAGTCGGTCAAGATCGACGATGCAGCGCGAGATGAGCGCTGGTCGTCCAAGGTTGCGAAGCGCGTCGATTATCCCACTCGCAACATGCTCTGTGTGCCACTTGTCAGCAAGGGGAAAATCATTGGTGTGCTACAGGTATTAAACAAACGAGGCGATACACCGTTCACGGAACGAGATCTGCAGTTGCTGGAATCGATTGCTTCGCCAACAGCGGCCTCGCTGGAGAACGCGATGCTGTATGATGCACTGGAGAAGTCTGTACATGCGTTGAAAGTGACTACGGCAGCTAAGGAGCGCATGGAGAGTGAATTGCGTATCGCAACGGATATTCAGATGGGTTTTCTCCCCCGTAAGACATTAAGTCTGCAGAGTCGTGCTGCGGATGCTGAGAATGGAACCGGTGAGATGCTTCTGCGTGTTCAAGCGGAGGCGCAGGCAACGATTCGACCAGCGCGTGAAGTAGGCGGAGATTTCTACGATTATTTCCGTATCGACGAGAATCGATTGTTTTTCGTGCTTGGCGATGTCTCTGACAAAGGAATTCCAGCGGCTCTCTTCATGGCGGTAACGATGACGCTGCTCAAAGGAAAGATGTCCGTAGAGTTGACACCAGGGGAGCTGCTTACGGCTGTCAATCAAGAGCTGTATAAGGATGACTCTACCATGTTTGCGACAATTTTTTGCGGTGTACTGAACGTAGCTACCGGTCAGCTTCTGTATAGCGATGGCGGTCATTGCCCGCCATACATTGTAAGGACGAATGGTGAGACTGAGCTTTTGAAAGGGAAAAAGGGCCTTCCGCTCGGTGTTATAGACGATATGTTCTATACGGATAACGAGGCTACGTTAGCGCTAGGAGATCGAATTATTCTGTATACGGATGGCATTACTGAGGCGGAGAATCACATCCAGAATCAGTATGGCTTTGTCCGACTTCAAGATGTATTGGTACGGGAGCAGTCAAGCAAGCCCGAGCAATTGCTTAGTCAAATGGTGCAAGATGTGGACCAGTTCGCAGACGGGGCCGTGCAATCCGATGATATTGCAGTGCTTATTATAGATCGCAAATTAATGCCATTGTAAACTCCGCTGCCTAGCGTTGTGATATAGTTAATTAATAGACTTCTTGCACGGAAGGACGGACAAGTAGACGTGCAAATCAGGGCTAAATGAAGGCTTTCATCAAAAGTTCGCTAGGAGGGTTATGCCATGCAAAAATCCCATATTAACCGGCAACCAGATTCTTCTTTGCATACAAATAACAAAAGTACGAAAACAAACACACCTGCATCATCCGATCTAATGAACATCCAACGGGCAATCGGTAATCGTGCTGTGGGCAATATGTTGAACATCCAGACCAAAATGACCGTGGGTCCAGCTGGTGATGCGTATGAGCAAGAAGCGGATCAAATGGGGAAACAAGCGGCGGACCATATTGCTGCTGCGGAGAGTGGTGGCGATTCCAAACCAGATGTACAGCGCTCAGAAGGCGGGGAATCGGAAGATGAGGAACTGCAGATGAAGCCATCGACCGAGTCGATTCAGCGGTCCGAAGGCGGCGAGTCGGAAGATGAGGAACTGCAGATGAGGCCATCGCCCGAGTCGATTCAGCGGTCCGAAGGCGGCGAGTCGGAGGATGAAGAGCTGCAGATGAAGCCATCAACCGAGTCGATTCAGCGGTCTGAAGGCGGAGAGTCGGAAGATGAGGAACTGCAGATGAAGCCATCAACCGAGTCGATTCAGCGCTCAGAAGGCGGGGAATCGGAAGACGAAGAGCTGCAGATGAAGCCATCGACCGAGTCGATTCAGCGCTCAGAAGGCGGAGAGTCGGAAGACGAAGAGCTGCAGATGAAGCCATCAACCGAGTCGATTCAGCGGTCTGAAGGCGGAGAGTCGGAAGATGAGGAGCTGCAGATGAAGCCATCAACCGAGTCGATTCAGCGATCTGAAGGCGGAGAGTCGGAAGATGAGGAGCTGCAGATGAAGCCATCGACCGAGTCGATTCAGCGATCTGAAGGCGGAGAGTCGGAAGATGAGGAGCTGCAGATGAAGTCGTCGTCCGAAGGCGGTTTTGAAGCTGGTGAAGGTATTGAATCGCAGATTAAGGCGAAACAAGGCGGCGGCAGTAAGATGGATGCAAGCATTCAAGCGAAGATGGAATCAGCGTTCAAAACGGATTTCAGCAGCGTAAATATACATACGGATTCAGAATCAACAAAGATTAATAGATCTTTAGGCGCAGAAGCATTCGCTACGGGAAATGATGTGTTCTTCAGGGAAGGCCGATATAATCCAGATTCACGCGAGGGGCAAGAACTGCTTGGTCATGAATTAACGCATGTTGTGCAACAGCGAGGCGGTAAGTAAAGCAAATAAGCAAGAATATATATCATGAAGGAGCTTGGTAGAGATGCCGCAAGGAAAACAAGGCCAGACCAAAGCAGTGAGCCCCTCGCATCAAACGCTGCAAACACTATCGGCTCCAACAAGTACGAGTACCTCACAAATGTCTCCTATAGGGACAAACATCTTTATGCAGATGCAGCGTACGGTTGGTAATCGCGCAACACAAGCTTATGCGAATCAGGTTATTCAGCGTAATACGGGACAAGCTGCAACAGTGGCTCCTCCCCCAGTGACGTTCCATCGAGCAAGACCAGCAGGAGCTACCCCAGCACCCGCAGCGACCGTAGCACCAACGACAGTGGCACCAGCATCGCAGGTTGCGCCGCCGACCGTAGCGCCAGCACCTCCAGTGAGGTTCCATCGAGCGAGAGCGACCGGAGCTGCTCCACCACCGGCAACGACAGTGGCGCCGACAGCGACTGTAGCACCGGCACCCGCAGCGACGGTTGCACCGCCGACCTTAACGCGAACTGCAGGAACAGTCGCTCCGCCTGGAGCGGCTAGCGTGGCACCAGCGTCGCAGGTTGCACCACCGACCTTAATGCGAACTGCAGGAACAGTCGCTCCGCCTGGAGCGGCTAGCGTGGCACCAGCGTCGCAGGTTGCACCACCGACCTTAATGCGAACTGCAGGAACAGTCGCTCCGCCTGGAGCGGCTAGCGTGGCACCAGCGTCGCAGGTTGCACCACCGACCTTAATGCGAACTGCAGGAACAGTCGCTCCGCCTGGAGCGGCTAGCGTGGCACCAGCGTCGCAGGTTGCACCGCCGAACTTAACGCGAACTGCAGGAACGGTCGTTCCGCCGGTAGTTGCGTCTGCTTCTACGATGCATCCAACAGGAGATGATACCAAGGATAATGCAGACATGACTTCTGGCGTTGGCGGAACTTTCTCCGACAGTTTCGGCAAACGTTCCGATGATTTGAAAGAATCCTACGATAAAACGGGGGATGCTGGGACAGCACAGCAGTCAGCAACGATGGGTGCAATAGCATCGACTGCAGATCTTGTGAGCGGTCCTTTCCAAATCATGAGTGCGATCCGAGAGACGCTCTCTGTTTCTGGCGATGCGAATCGGACAGGTCATAATAAACGTTGGCAATATGCAGGCACGGGTTCAGCCATAGTCGAGTCCAGTGGTAAAATGGTCAGTGGATCGGCTGGTTTAGTCGATAAAGCAGCCAAATCAACGGGGAAAGAAAATGGTGTCGGCGGATCTTCCTCCGTCAGCGATTATACAGGTACCGTAGCGGAAGCAATCTCCGCCGTCAAGAATACGATTATGGCAGTTAAGGGTATTTACGATATGTATAGTAAAGCCTCCGAAAATGGCGGGCTGGATAAAGGTGAAAAAGCAAGAGGAGTTATTGAAATCATCAGTAATGCGATTCAAGCTGCGCAATCTGGTATCAAAGTGGCCAAAGGTATCATGGAAATCATGGAGACGAGTACGGCTAGCTTGACTGCTGTTATACCGGGTGTTAGCATTGCCGTAAGTGGTGTGAAAATTGCCATCAAAACGGTTGATGTGATCAAAGCTGGCTTAAATCGCAGTGCAATGACGACGATGAAACGTGATTTCAAAGGCAAAGCAGGGAATGCCGATATTCTCAAAGAGAAACGCTGGTACACGCGAAATGCGGGTGTCGACAAAGCGAAACTTGCGGCGAAAAAGGTGCAGTTGAATGCTGACATTGCATCCGGAGATCCGGCCAAAGTAGCAGCAGCCAATCAGCAACTCGATGAAATCGCTCAATATGAGCTAGCGAAAGAAATGAAAAATATTAACGTGAAACGGACAGATCGAGGCGCTATTCAAATTGGTCTTGAGCTTACGAAGATCGCTGCCGATATCGCGACACTTACTGGGGTAGGTGCTCAAGTAGGTACTCCGCTGAAAATTGTTGCTTCAGGAATTGGTGCAGCTATGCCAATCGCTAGATCCTTGAAGCAAGCCGGACGTGACCGGGCATCGAAAGCAGGCGCATGGGGAATTACTAAAGCAGTCTTTAATGCAGATAAATCAACTGAGAAGAAGCTCGAAAAACGTGCGCATGATACAGATCTTATCTTTGATATGTTTGCGAAGCTCCCTCTCTACGACGAGGCCGACGCAGCGGTTGTTACGAGATATAAACAAGTAGAGAGCTTTGTAGAAGCAGCTGGTATTAGCATTCAAGCTTTGTATCAATTCGAGAGTGATCCAGCTAAGCTGAAAGGCGCCATTGTTGAAGCAATGGGCAAGAGAGAATAGGAGGTTGAACTCGTATGTTGACTGAGCTTATACATGCGCGTCATTTGGCGCAATTAGGGCAATTGAAAGAGATTCTGGATGGGGCAGAGCTCGCCACGAATCTATTAGAAAAATCCGAAGCCATTCCACTGCATGTGCTGATGGCAGGGTTTCAAGAGGATAGTCAGGGAAGAGATCGTTTCCTTCATTTTAGCTTTTTGCCATTAAATGACGAGGATATTGTCGCGATTCAACTTCTGCAGATATACAGCACACTCCCATTTCACCTGCAAGCAGATTCTCGTGAAGAGGTAGCGGCGCTCTTGCTCGAAATAAATACACGCTTGCCAATTGGTCACTTTGGGGTGAATGAAGAAGGCGAGATCCACTATCGATATGTGTATAGCTTATCAGCTTCTCGTACGTTCGAGAGTGATGAAGTGTTAGAAATCCTCACCTTATTCGTGTATATGTGCGATATGTTCGGTGAGCACATCGAGCAGGTTGCAAGCGGTGAAGCGAAGGCAGAGCAGGTTATTCAGGCGTTAAGAGCGTAGCAATAAACTGCAAAAATACCCTCAAACCAAGAAATTGTGGTTTGGGGGTATTTTCACATAAAATTATAGTAGAGAGCTGAGTCGAATATCCAGTCTTGCTGCCACGCCTGCAGGATTGCTTACACTGCGTGGTCCACCAAAGTTGAAGGCGATGATGACAATATCATTGCGGCCGCGTCGTAGAAATCGCCTTATATTGAAGCTGCGTCCAGTGGTGAAGAAAGAAGGCGTGTTCTGTGGCGCGTCATAGACCAAGGGTACACCGTTGATGATGACAACCGCGTAGTTATCCACGGATAAGAAAAGTGAAGCGCTCCGAATAGTTCTTCGTTGCGATAGCGTGAAGCGTGTCGAAATGACCGCATTCTCACTGCTCAGGTTGCCAGAATACCAAACGTAGTTGGCATTGGCCACTGGTATCCATCCGGGGTCACTTGGAATTACTTGAGCATTGAACCAAGAGTTATCTGTACCAATTGAGATGGTTGTTTGGTTCGGAAACAAGCGGCCTGCTCCTGTTTTGTTGTGCTTCTTCAGTTGAGCATGGTATAACAGCATAGCTTTCATTTTCGGGATGCCTGTGCTTCTAGGAAGTCGAACACTTCTACTCGATTTTCCTGCGATACGTTGTTTTTTATTCATTTTGCCATCTCCTATCAGGATAATAATGCTTACCAAACTATTCTATGTTTAATAGATAGAATTGCATGGGTTGATAGATGTTAGAGATATTAAAATGTTTGAGAACCCAATTATCACGAGCGCAGGTAGAGGTATTACGAGAGTACATGCTAAGTGAGGAAAGCCCTAAGTCCAACCGGACTCAGGGCTTTATCATTTCCTAGGAAATATTTCGACTTATTTCACCTTGTTTTGCAGCAACTCAACGAACTGCTTGCCCACATCTCCCATTTGACCGCCTGCAGGTCGATTGCCTCCACCGAAGCCTCCGCCACCATTTTGGCCACCTTCTCCAGCGTTTCCAGCACGACCAGCACCATTCGGCCTTTGGCCACCAGATTGGCCGCTTCCTGCACCGTCTGTGGTGTTCGCTTTAGGCGTAGCTGAAGCATCTGGCGTAAGGGGTTTGGCTCCATCGGTGGAACCGCTTGCTCGATTGCCTGATCCCTGGCCATTTTGCCCAGCACGGCCTTGTCCGTTGGGACCACCGTTGCCGCCGTTACCACGATTACTCATGCGTGATTCGGAATCGGTTAGGAAAGTCTTCTGGGCATCTGTCAGATTTGCCAGCAGCTTCGTTTTATTATCGTCGCTGAGTTCATTCTTCGTGACGATTTCTTGAGCGACAGGAAGCATAGCTTGCGCTTGTTCCTTCGTGATGGTCAATCCATCTGATTTGTCCATCATGGTTAGCATTTGAAACGTGCTGAAGAGCTGTCTTTGCGCGGGATCTATTGCAGGGCGATTTTGTTGGGTACTCTGTTGGCCATTACCTGCCGCATTCTCCGTTTGCTGTACAGGCTGTGAGGTGCCTGCTGCAGCGCTTTCGGTGTCAGATTGATTCCCGCATCCTGCTAGAAGAATGGGAATCAAGATGCATACGCCTGCTAGTTTTTTCATATTCATACGTGTATGTATCACTCCTATTTCGGGTTTGTCCACGTTGTCATTGTACGATGTTAATATGAAAGAATAGCGAATAAATGCTGAAAGCCAGCTTAAAATTAGCGATTATAATGCTGTGAGGGATTCTCAATCTAGATTGTTTAGAACGTTTAGTCCCATTAGTCTCCCGAATAGTCCGAAATTGTCGAACTAATACCACAGTTCGCCTTTAATAATGTCAATTAGTCCTAAAAAACCGAACTAAATCGCTCCAAATAACAATCCTGCAAGAAAAACACCTAATTAGTTCGGCAAAATCGGACTATTCATACTTTTGCACAAGAAGTTCGCGATTTAATTCGGATAAATCGAACTAATTGGAACTTTGAGGCATCAAACCAAACCCCCGAGAACGTCGAGGATATCGACATTCTTGGGGGTTCTAATTAACCGCCATGAGGCTACTCGCGGCTGAAGTGTGCAGGACGAGTTAAGTGTGACGGCAGTTTCGTGTGCAAGTCTCCTTTGGCGGCGTTCACTTGAAACTGAGTGAGGAACAAACTGTCGCTCAAATCTGCCCCGCTCAGGTCGGTGTCCCTGAAATCGGCTCCGATCAGGTCGGCTTTCTGCAGATTGGCACCTCTTAAATCAGCTGCTATGAGATAGGCGCCACGTAGATTGCTGGCCCTTAGATCAGCGCCTTTCAACTTGGCGCCGATGAGGTCCGCCCCTCTGCCGTAGGCTTTGCGGCGGCCTTTGGGGATAGCCAGCTCACGCAGTCCTGCTTCGCGTACAAGCTCGCTGGTGCGAAGAAGCAGAACATTCACAGCGGCTCGATGCTCGTTAATGTTCACATCGCACAAGTCCTCTGGCGTGAGGTTCGTGAGCCGTTCAGTTTCTGTCAGCGCAGCACGAACATCCTCATGGACTGGACTTGCTGCCTGTAAGGTTAAGGCCTCTGTCAAATACCAGAGCAGCTCATGAAGCTGTCGCATCAGTGGAAATACTTCAAACATCTGCTTCGCGGTTTCAGGTGCTTTGCGCCAGTCCTGACCACCGAAGGTGCTCTGTGAAACCTTCTGTCCCGCACCAAAACAATCATACACGGTGCATCCGCGGAAACCAATCTGACGAAGCTGGGTATGCACACCGCAACGAAAGTCGGCTTGCAGATTCATACAGGGCTGTCCAGCTCCCTTATCGTTAGCGAAATCCGCTGAAGCTGCGTAGGGCAGAGCAACACAACATAGACCAAAGCAGTTCTCGCAATCTCCTTGCATATGTTGGCGTGCATCTACCGTTGAAGTTTCTGAAAAGTTATCATTTTCTAACATAAATGAGGTTCTCCTTGTTCGTTATCCTTTTTACATTATACAATGAGGAGACCAAAATGCACGAACAAGGTGAGAGGGTGACACCCATGAGCACATTAACGAAAGCTATTTTAATCGCAGCGAAAGCCCATGATGGTCAGGTAGACAAAGGGGGCAGCCCCTATATTTTACACCCCATTCGTTTAGCTAGCAGGGCCAAAACAACGGAAGAGTCCATTGTTGCTGTTTTACATGATGTCGTGGAAGATTCAGATTTTACTCTATTTGATTTGAAAAAAGAAGGCTTTAGCCTACCTATCCTTGAGGCACTAGATTGCCTTACTAGAAGGCCTGATGAGTCGTATGAAGGTTTTATTAAGAGAATCAAAGTAAATCCATTAGCTTCGGTTGTGAAGCTCTTAGATTTAGAGGATAACTGTGATCTTAGTCGAATTGAGGATCCTACCCGTCAAGACTATGAACGAATCGATAAGTACAAAAAAGCCATAGCCGAATTAAAATATGGAAGCTGACTGTAACATGATAAAGAAGATTCGCCCCCCATGCGGGGAGCGAATCTTTTTTTATTTGATGGCGGAAGTTCAATACTTAAGAAATCTTTTAATTTTACCCCACATTTTCTTTAAGCATTCTGCCTTACTCTTAATGCATGCAGAAGGAAGGGGAATGGTAGATGAAAATGTGGGGGTATCATTATGTATGCGTGTTTAAGAAAAGCATGCATAGATGGCTGCGCAAAGATGCCGCTGCAGCGTGGGGATTTCTACTGCCAAGCGGAGTTGGATTCGCTTTGTTTTATCTGATTCCATTTGCAATAGGGGTGCTGTATTCATTTATGAACAGTCCGGTAGGCGGCCATTTTGTTGGCTTTGATAACTACAAGAATCTTCTTTCGAGTGGTTCCTTTCGCAAAGCGGCATGGAATACTTTTTATTTTAGTGCGGTAGGCGTTCCACTTAATCTAGGACTGTCGTTAGGTTTGGCATTACTGTTAAACCAAAGCAGTTATCTTAGGACATGGATTCGAACTGCGTATGTGCTTCCACTAGTTGTTCCAGTCGCTTCGATTATATGGGTCTGGCAGATTATTTTCGACTGGAATGGTTCACTTAACGCATGGCTGAGCTACTTTGGATGGGAACGAGTAGATTGGATGAAGTCCAATGGGGCTCGATATGTGGTCATTATTTTTTATATATGGAAAAACATTGGCTATAACGTCATTTTATTTTTGGCGGGATTGCAGCAAATTCCAAAGGATTATTACGAAACTGCCCAGATGGAAGGTGCAGGAAGTTTCCGGCAATTCTATAGCATTACACTTGTCTATCTCACTTCAACGAGCTTCTTTGTCATTATCATTTCGATAATGAACTCATTTAAGGTATTTAGGGAAACGTATTTGATCTCAGGGGAATATCCGCAAGATCGTATTTATATGCTGCAGCACTACATGAACAACATGTTCCAATCCCTTGATATTCAGAAGTTAACTGCTGCAGCAAACGTGATGGTGATCGGCATTCTTCTGATCGTCTTCTGCTTGTTTACAATTGAACGTCGGTTTCGCCGGTTCATGGAATAGGAGGAACACGCATTGCTAGGCTTAAAATTAATAAAAAAATGTGCGTTTACGCTGATATTAGGTATGTTTGCCATTTGTCTATTGTTCCCAATTGTAATTACCTTCACCAATTCGTTCATGACAACACAAGAGATCTCACTCGATTATGGCGCTATCGGACAGAAGACGGAAGTATCGGCAGGTAGTAGAGGTCATTCATTTGCCAATCTCAAATTAATCCCTGATCAAGTTACCTTGGAGCAGTACGGCATGGTACTTGTGAACAGTCCAAGATATCTCATGATGTTTTGGAATTCGGTTGGTATGGTGGTGCCAATAATTGCAGGACAAACGCTAGTCGCGGGGCTTGCAGCCTACGCATTAGCTAAATTGAATTTTCGCGGACGCGAATTAATATTTCTAGTGTATCTCTTAACGATGCTAATGCCGTTTCAAGTGACACTCGTACCCAATTACATGATGGCGGACAAGTTAGGGTTGCTGGACAGCGCAAGTGCCATTGTTCTACCTGGCATATTCGCAGCATTTGGTGTGTTTATCCTTCGCCAATTCATGCTGCATATTCCGTATGCCTATATTGAAGCTGCCAAGATGGATGGTGCGGGCCACTTACGTATTTTTCACACGATTATTATGCCGATGGTAAAACCAGGGACTGCCGCGCTGATTATCCTCTTATTCGTTGATTATTGGAATATGGTTGAGCAGCCGTTAATTTTCTTGGACGATCCATTTAAACAGCCACTCTCTGTTTATTTATCAAGAATTACAGGAGAGCCTGGCGTTGCTTTTGCTGCATCCGCCTTGTATATGGCTCCAATGGTGCTTGTGTTTCTATATGCAGAATCCTATTTCATAGAGGGCATTCAGTTGTCCGGCATTAAAGGCTAGAAGGTGAGGAATACGATGCTAGAAGCGGCTGACAACAGAAGAAAACGAATGATTCAAATCATGTTCATTGCTTTTATTGGAGTAATGTTATTCTTTACTTTCTTTAGCAACTCCCTACAATCGCTAACCTTGCCCAAAGTACGAACAGAACCTGTGGTAAAGGGAAGCTTTGATTTCACACTCGAAACAAGCGGCAACCTACGAGCTTTCGATGAAGTACAGGTATCCAATCCAGCTGGTTGGAAGGTTGAGCAGATTTTCGTCAAACAAGGCGATCATGTTCAGAAGGGTCAAAAGTTAATCAATTACAATAGTAAATCCGCTCAGAGAGAATTGGCAGATGAAATGGCTAATTTGGATACACAAAAAATTGAAATGGATCGACTCCAAGATCAGTATGTCCAATTGGTTAAAGAGGGGGATGAACTGAAGATTCGAAATGCAAAACGGGATATTGATGTACTGAAACTAGGCATGGCTACTCAGCAACGGAAAATAAATGAGCTGGGTGACCAACTTGCAAGTCAAAAAGAACTTAATGCTCCATTCGATGGTGTAATTATGTCCATTAATGCTACAGAAGGCATGGCTTCGGCGGGTAAAGCAGATATTCTCATGGCGAATGACAGTTTAGGATTCCGCCTGGATAGTACAGTTGATGCCGCATTAGTGGCCAATTTGGGGATATCCGTTGGCGAGCCCATAACAATCGAAGTACAAGCTGGTGAAGATCAACATAGGCGTAAGGTCAATGGCACTATACAAGAAATGTTGCTTGCTCAGCCGCGTACTGAAAGGTCCAGCGGAGAAACGGGAGAGACTCAAACAATCCCTCAGAAAGTACTGAGCATCAAGGTTGTGGATCCGGCACTGAAAGGAGGTGAACTAGCATGGATTAAACTGAAGAAGCCATCACGCTCCGTAGAGCTAATCGTTTCTAACGATGCCTTACATCAAGATCGTGAAGGGACATATGTCTATGCCATCCAAGAACAAAGAGGTGCACTAGGCAATATCTTTGTCGTCCGGATTGTCCGAGTACAATCTGTTGGAGTGAATGGCAAGGAAACGATGATTCAATCGGATAGCCTCTTCGAGGGGGATCCACTTATTGTGGAGAGCAGTGAACCTCTACAAGAAGGAAACCGCATACGTCTGCAATAGAGTATGAGCAAATATAACATTTTTGGAGGCCATTATAACAATGAAGAAACATTTAAGTATAGTGCTTTTTTTGACAATAGTCTTAACCGCATGCAGTTCAGGTGAAAAGGGAGAGACCGCAAAGACAGACGATTCCACAAGTAAAGGGGAGAAAACGACAGTTACACTATCTGTCCAAGAGCCATATCCATTCTATCAGACACTGAAGAAGAAGTTTGAAGAGAAGTACCCGGAGATCAATCTGCAAATTCAAGCCTACAAACAAGCGGGAGAACAATGGTCTGCAGCAGATTACGAGAAATACCAGCAAACAACAAGCACAGCAATTTTATCAGGCAAAGGCCCGGATATTTTTGAAATTGGCAGTTTACCCATAACTGATTTTGTGAACAAAAAGCTGCTTCTGAACATGGATGACTATATAAACAAAGATCAATCGATCAATAAGAGTGATTTGGAAATGAACGTTTTACAAGCAATTAAGTTAAACGGTGGTACCTATGCCATTCCTTCTGGTTATTTCCTAAATACGTTTGTAGGTGATAAGAACCTACTGACCCAAATGAAAGTTGATGATAACAAATGGACTTGGGCGGATTTTGAAGAGATTTCGAGTGGGATCCAAAAAAACAATAGCAAAACCCCACGTTATGCCCTGTCAAACTTTCCGCCTGAAGCACTTCTCCAAGAAATCTTGGGGGACAGATTCAAAGAGTTTGTTGACCGTACAGGGAAAAAGGCAAAGTTCGACTCACCGGAATTCCTAAGTATCATGCAACAAATCAAAAAAATGTACGATGATAACATTATGTCGTCTAAACCAGCAGAGAACAACAATCAATTATTTTATCCTATGGATTTCATATCGCCGACCGACTTGATCAATGGGCCATATTCTGTCTTCACTAATCCACAGCTTTTGAAACGACCGCATGCAGGGCAAAAAGATGGCGGAATTAAGATTAATCTATCGCAAGAGTTCGCGATACAAGCCAATTCTCCAGTTAAAGAAGAAGCATGGAAGTTCATGTCCTATTTGTTATCCAGTGAAGGGCAATCCTTGCAGGAGAGAGAGGGCTTCTCACTTCTTAAATCCGTCAATGATAAGAAAGTTAATGACATTAAGGATCAAGTGAAAAGTGGTAATTTCAAACTGCCCAACGGAATGACCGTTAGTGCGCCCGACGAAGATTTCACCCGTATGAAAGAAATGATACATGCAGCGACTCAGTTTAATGAATTGGATGGCAAAATAATTAGAATCGTTGGGGAAGAGTCCAGGACCTTCTTTGGTGGTCAAAAGCCTGCCGCGGATGTTGCGAAGCTGATTCAAAATCGAGTGACAACGTATATAAACGAATAAGTGGTTTCTGCTTTAGGAGGTTAACAAAATGAAAAGAAAGACTCGCCATACAAGCGTACTACAGATATCCCTTGTGGCAGCACTGCTGCTAGGGATGGTTTCCCCTGCACATGCCAGTGAGAATCTGGCTGCTGATACTGTTGTGCTGGATAAGGTAAATATAAAAGCAAACAGTTACTTTCAACTGGAACAGATTCATGTTCTCCCGAGTCAAAACGGTAAAGTGGCAACATTCACAGTATCCATTCATAATGATAGCAGTTCTGCACTGCAGGTTGTTGATTATTGGGCACGGTTAAGAAGTAAGTCCGGCAATCAATTCGTAGCCAAATTGTTACCTGCGGATCGGGATAAGAAAAGTGTTGCCCCTGGTTCTACAATCGATTTGAACTATTATGCAATAGTTAATTCAGATACGAATTTGCAGGATCTTGTCGTTCAATTGATCAAATGGGATTTCAGTCAGTCCAATTTCGAACAAGTATTGGGTGAAGTAGCTGTACCAGACACCTTCACAGACGTAACCCCCTCAGGCGGCGCTTCCGTAATTTCAGTTAGCGGTATGCAACTAAATGCTTCCATTAAAAAGTGGATGAACAATAAAAATGAGAAATACTACGTTCCAACAATTAATTTGACAGTAGAAAACGTTGGGAATCATACAGCAACACTTCCTTCCTACCTATTTTCGATACGTACATCAGAGGGGCTTCTGTATCCACTGGAGGTGAAAGGAGCAAAAGAATTAACAATAAACCCGAAGGAAAGCAAGGAAATTCAACTCTCAGGTTCAATCCCTGTTTCTGTCGCTGCAGACCATTGGCAGTTGACTGTAGCTGAGAATATCTCAGAGTTAAAGCTAACTGTCCCAATTGCTGCATTCCAATTACCTACGACTACCCAAGGGGAAGAAGGATCGATTGGAAAAGAGTATGCTTTCACGAGCAAATCCGGCGTCTATAAGGCACAGCTGAATGCGCTGCGCCGACTTCCTTGGGAAGATCAGGACCTCCTGACAGCTGATCTGACGCTGAGTAATCCTGGGGAAGATCCTTTGCCGATTCCAAAGTTATCAGGCTATTTCTTACTTGATGGTGCCGTGAAAATCAATGCGAAACTGGTACAGACCGCTAAAGTGATTGGCTTGGGAGCAAATGCGAGAGTGAATTTGCAAATCGTTGGGAAAGTACCTTATACGTATGGATTTTCTCAGATTAAATTAGTTCTTCAAGAAGAGGAAGAGAGATCACCTTCCGTTGGTACAGATCCCAGCAGTGCGACAGTAACGGACGTGCTTGAATTCGCAACCCAAGATGACTTTCAAGCCATACCTTCCATTGATGAGGGTCAGTTCTATACGACGAATGAGGTCGGGCGTAAATCGAAGTATAAGATTCGTGGCGTATCAACCTATTGGGATACAACAAATATCATGTACTCTGCGATGGTCGAAGTTACCAATTTGGAGAAAAGGTTCACTACAGTACCTAAACTTGTTGCCAACTTCCGATCGGCGGATGGCACCGTGTTCCCGGCAACGATAGCAGAGATAGAGAACAAAATAAGCCCGACAGGCAAGGGTTTATTAAATGTTTGGGCATCCGTACCCAAAGGTTACTCTACAACCAATTTAACCTTACTACTAGGTGAAGCAGTGACAGATGGTGCTCTGTCGGAAGGTGAGAAAGTTATACCTGATTCCTATGTAAACCCAATTGCCTACAAGTTGCCTGATGAGAAAACGAATGTTGCGACGACACTGGCCAATGTCGAGTTGTTTCCTTATACGATTTCGATGAATAATATTAGCACCTCCATTGCAGACGGCACGTTCACTTTGAAATTCAATTATGAATTGACGAAGGAAAAGCTGACTGAGATCAATACCGAAGGCCATAACCTACTACTCGTTTTTGAAGATGGCGGTGGCGAGAAGCGTTTCGAGAAAAAGTTTGATTTCAAGGACTTTGACGTGATGAATGGAGATTCTACAGCGGATGAAGATGATAAGATTCGGCTAGGTAAACGAGAAAATTTCAAAATATCGATCGCAGATCCCGGATTAATTTTCAAAACACAATTTTTAAAGCAATATACGCTTCATATTTACGATGAGTTCCAAGGCCAACGAAAACTGCTTGCTTCACAAAAAGCGGATTGGTTTATTACAACGGATTAATTGTATAAAAGTAGTAAAAGAAAGAAGCCGCATAGTTGCGGCTTTTTTTGTCGAAAAAGACTTGGAGAAGGAGGACACCAATCGACATACGAAATGAGCTATTTACAATATGATTAACGTATGAGTACGAGCAGACCATGAAGAAAGGGTTGATCGCCATGAACAACATTAGAATATCCTCAAAAGGTATCGAAAAAGCGCTCCGTAAGTTTGATTATTTGCAAGCTATTGCCGAATACATTTGGAACGGTTTCGACGCTGAGGCTACGGCGGTAGACATAACTCTTCATAAAAACATACTAGACGGCGTGGATCAAATCGAAATTGCAGACAACGGTTATGGGATTAAGCTCAAAGATTTAGAGGGAAAGTTTACGCCTTTCTATGAATCGGAGAAAGCTGTGGACCCAGATAAACGGGGGCGAACAACTTCAGCGATGCACGGTAAAAATGGGATAGGACGCTTAACGTTCCATCACTTTGCTTCGGAAGCGATATGGCAAACCACGTACGAGGATGGTCTCCTGCTCAAGAATACGTATAAGATTCATATTAAAGCCAAACAATTGGATGCCTATCACGTGACCAAGCCTGATCTAACGGATAAGGACAGAGGGACGACCGTCACATTTAACCATATTATTAAGGAATTCGTGGCCCAGGATTTTCTAGCATACTTGAGTAGAGAATTCGGGTGGTTCTTAGAACTCCATGCGGACAAGGCCTACACAATTCGTATTGATGGTGAACCGTTGAACTACACTAGTTTGATTGCAGAAAAGGAAACTTTCCAATTCGTGCATCCGATGTCACAGACGAAATTTCGAATTACGTACATTCGTTGGGAAGATCGTATGAATCATGAGTATTCGAAGCTATATTTCATTGATTCGAAGTTGAATGAGCAGCATAAACAGCCCACAACGTTTAACAATAAAGGGGATTCCTTTTACCATAGTGTCTATATTCAGAGTAAGTTATTTGATCAATTTGATTGGAGCCATGAGGAGCTGAGTGGACAGCAGTCGTTTACATTCGGTGCGAGCCGCAAAAGTGACGCTTTTCAATATCTATTGGATGAGCTAGCGACGTTCATTAGTGAGAAAAGGAAGCCCTATCTGCGGAAATTATCCGATGCTGTTATCAAGGAATTTGCGGAAGCGAAGGCGTTTCCGACGTTCACCGGTGATCCTGAGGCAGCTAACCGCCGGGAGGAACTCGAAGCTGCGATTCGTGCGTTGTGTCATGCGGAGCCCAAGGTATTTGCGCGATTAAATCCGGAACAGAAGAAAGTGCTTGCTCACTTGATGTATGCCGTTGGAGCGGAGGAACGAGAATGGTTGATGGCTGCGCTATGATGTATGATGAAGATAGACAAGGTACCCATATTTCAAGGCTTATTGGATGCAGGTGCAACGTCATATCGAACGGAAGTTACGGATAATTTCACGGTGTGCTAGGCTTTATGCCGATTGCTTGAAGGATATGGCGCAAGCTGGCGTTCATTATTACATCGTTGCAGAGGCTGTTCCTTTATTTAAATGAGATTGTTCGACGAAGCTGCCTCCTCTTAGGGGAGCGGCTTTTTTAAGCTACAGGAATATCCATTTTTATCTCGAATACGTGGAGACGGCATTTTATAGGGGAGGAATTCAAGGGAATGCAGAAGAACATCGTAATTGGCATTGATGGTGGAGGAACACATACAAGAGCAGTAGCCGTGGACACAACGGGGCATGTCTTAGCCCATTCACGGTCAGGTGCTGCAAATTTACATAAGGATCCTCATGCCAAACAGCATGTGAGAGCAGCGATTGCAAACCTACTAGCCAAAGTAGGATGTAATGAAGGCGACATTATCTCACTTGTCGCTGGATTTGCCGGATTGGATCGGACAGAGGATCAGGCTTGGTGTGACGATTTTATCGATATCGATGGGATGAATGGAACGAAGCGTGCAGTTAGTGATGCGTGGATCGCACAAGTCGGAGCAGTTGGTGGAGAGCCTGGGATTATTGCTATTTCAGGGACGGGGTCTGTTGTTTTTGGTATTAATGAAAACGGGGAGCAGTTGAGAAACTATGACTTTCGGCAGTATGCCAGCTCGACGGCAAGGCACCTTTCATACGAAACCGTCTATCGTATCCTTGCAGGTAGCTATGACTTAGAAGATGAAGAGCTTATTACAAAGGTCTTTACCTATTGGGGAGTCTCGGATATGCAGGAATTTGGTAAATTAGCTTCCACTGGTTTCATTTCCGACCATCAATCATGTAATATGAAATTTGGTGACATGGCTCAACTGGTAACAGTCGCTGCTGCTACAGGTAGTCCTTTGGCTATCGAGGTGTGTAATTCAGGAGTGTCTCAGCTCATTACTGCAGTCCGGCTTGTCGGATCACAATTTGCTTCCGATTGTATACGTCTGGCACTGATCGGTAGTGTTGCACGCAGTCCGTATATGATGCAGCGACTTGAAAATGAAATAGCCAAAGCAAATAAGCAAGGAAAGTCTTATGCGGTCCAGCAGCCGCGATATGAACCAGTCACTGGTGCTATTCTTATGGCATTTCAGCAAGCGGGAATCGATATTACGGATGAGATTCATGAGAATCTAGGTTTGAGCACGTGATAAAGATTGTTAACCACGTAAACTTGTTACGATGAAAATAAGTAAAGGAGCCCACAAATGAACAATCACACACCAGGACTGCATCACATCAAAGCTATGGTCGAGAAAAAAGTGACCTGGCTTGAGCTATTCTACGACCTGCTCTTTGTTGCAGCGGTTTCCAAAGCAAGTCATGTCTTGGTACATGTGCATCATGGCACTATCCCGCTGGAGTATTTAAGCAAATTTGTTCTAATTTTTGTCCCTATTTGGTGGGCTTGGGTGGGGCAGTCACTATTCGTCAACCGATTTGGACGGGACAGTACTTCCCATCGCGTTTTCCTCATACTGCAATTATTTTTCGTGTTAATTATGACGGCGAGCCTGTCGGTTGATTTTGATCAGTATTTCGTGCCTTTTCTGATCGGTTACCTAGGTTTGCGAGCGATGACGGCGATTCAATATTTGGCTGTACACAAGAAAGAAGAAGATCATCGACGGATTACTGCACGTTATCTAGGCAGCCGTTTTTGGATCGGGTTGGCTATTTCGGCACTTTCCTTGTTTTTTGACTCATGGATTCGTTACGCGGTGTTATATGTGGGAATTATGGTCGATATTTTGCTCCCACTATGGGGTCGAAAGTACTTGGTGAGAAGCCCTATAAATACACATCATTTATTGGAGCGGTTCTCGCTATTTACGTTGATTCTACTGGGAGAATCAGTCATTAGCATATTGACCGTCTTGCAGTCGAGCGATTGGACATGGCAATCCATTCTATTTGCATCTATGACCTTTCTGCTCATCATTGCGATGTGGTGGCAATATTTCGAGAACGTCGAGAAGAAAGTGAACAAAGATCTCGAGACGGCGGGCCAGACGATCATCTATGGCCATTTATTTATCTATTTATCCCTGTGTATGATGGCCGCTTCCATCCAGTTGTTATTCTTGGAGCAGTTGAACTATGGATTTATGTTGAGCTTTATTTTCGGTTCTGTGCTTCTATACTTTTTCTCAACATCTCTAGTCTTTCACAAATATAGACATCCGCATCAACGATTAAAGATAGGGCATTTAGTCGTATTTCTAGGATTACTCGTTGTCTTTCTTGGTTTGGACCTGATGTTCCAAATGCCGAATTACGTAATCATCGGAGAAATGATGTTATTTTTTGCTGTGTATGCGAAGGGAACGACTTAAGAACGTATCTGTATCTGGAGGGGAAGAAGACATGCGCATTGAACTGGATGCTGATCTTACACTTAAATCGCTTGAACCCAAGGATGCTGAAGCGCTATTCCTACTCACCGACAGCTGTCGAGAGTACTTGAGAGAGTGGTTGCCTTGGGTGGATGCGACGCAGCATAGCGATCATTCAAGAGGTTTTATTCAGCATTGTCAAAATCAAGAGGCATCCAATCATGGCATTACTGCTGGCATTTGGTTCAAAGATGAGTTTGCAGGCTGTGTAGGATTTCACCCGATTAGTTGGGCTAATCATAGTGCGAGTTTAGGCTACTGGTTAGGAGAAGGATTTCAAGGTCACGGTATCATGACACGGGCTTGTCAGTGGCTTGTAGATTATTCGTTTAACGATCTGGGCCTGAACCGAGTTGAAATCAGATGTGGGGAGACCAACTTCAAGAGCAGGGCCATTCCTGAGAAGTTAGGGTTTACAAGGGAAGGACAGATTCGGGATGCCGCATGGCTGAATGACCATTACATCGACCTCATAGTGTATGGCATGCTGAAGCGTGAGTGGAGGCGAGGTTGATTGTCGGTAGTATGAGAAAGCAGGTTGCCGAGGCAACCTGCTTTCTTGCTATAGTTAGAAAGTTTCCGGGCACCATAAACTGCTTTCATATTGGTGATGAAACCTAAGAGGCCTCCCTAGCGCACATAACATGTGCGCTAGGGAGGCCCTCCGTCGTCCGGCGGGCTCTAGTGAGGTTGTTTTCTTATACTTCGGGCTTATTTCGTCGAATTCATGATATCCCAATCCCGCTGCAAAATTATTCGTTCAGCGACTTGGAAGCTAATCGTTACATGATTCATGCCTGGCTGGAGTGGATGGTCCAATGAAAGATCATAGAGCCCATTGTTATAGCTCAAGTCATACAGGAATTTCATCGCGGCGCCTGATTCAGTTGCTGCGGTTTCGTCCAAATCGCGGTGCTTAATCTTGATTTGCAGGGCTGGTTTGATGCTATTGTACTCCAGGTACCGATTTTCATAGACAAGCCCTGATAGATGAAGTTGCTGATCAACAGCTTGAGAGGGTAGCTGTAAATTATTTCCAATTTTATACAACTGAGAACTCAGTGTGACAACTTTGTTATTATTGTAGCCCATGGTGACGCTCGTGGTCGCCCCAAACAATGCCCTTACATCAGTAAGACTCAGATAGGGCGAGCCTTGATCATTAGGAGAATTCGGTGAAGACGCAAGCTTCAACTGCTTAGCTAATTTACCGTTCCAGAGGGTTCTAACTTGCGGCTCACCTGCTTTTATTTGAAAAGCATATCCAGATTCGTTCTTTAGCGTCCACCAGCCCGCGGCATCTGGCCCGGATAGATCGAAGTGATAGATGCCTGCCAGAAAGGCTGTATCTAGGAACGGTTCACCTTGCTTATTGTCGTATCCGATAGATTCATTCCCGAAAGTATAAGCACCTGCCTCATTCTGATTGAAAGCGCCTTGGTAGGAAGTATCACTCTGGATAACTATATCCGATTCGCGATCCTTCAGGGTCAACTTATCCATATAGGTTGAAAGTTGAATCCAAGCTTTACCGACGAATGAGTTAATTTGAAACCAACGGACGCCATTCGGGTCGGTCCAAGCTGCAAGGGGATGAAGCGTTTGTGGGCCGATCTGTCCATGATTGAGTATGATTCCCGTATTCGGATATCGAAAAAGCGTCGTGACAGGAGAATTAAGCTGTATCGTTGCGGTCTCCGCGACAGCATCCTCAGGTTCAGCAAACTTCGGATTAAACCAACCCTCACCCTGCGCGGTGCGAACGTGATACCAATCACCGTCATAGCCATAGTTCGTGATGTACTCGTTATACGTTTTCTCATAGGCAGGTAAGTCTCCTGTAAGAATCAACTTGGGCTCATCTTCGTACTGAGAGGAAGGATACGTATATATGGCACTTGGATGTGTTCGCCGAATGATTGTAGTGTCGGCTACAATTGGTTGTCCGGCACCTAATGCCCATTTCACACCATCGTCTGTTTCAAGCTGATAATATGTTCCGAGCAATGAACGGAATTTACCAGTTACATGGGCAAATTGTTTCGAAAGTATCCCATCTGTTTGATACGTTTGATAATCAGATTGAGGCTTAAGGTTATAGTAAGTATTTGCATAATAGCTCATTTGATCTGCTGGGTGAAAGGTGCCGATCCCATCTAGATTCAAATGAATCCATTGATCTCCTAGCCAGGTTGTGTGAATTTTGAGCCACTTCTTCGGATTATAAACCTCGCCTGTACCCGAGCTATTCCGGAACCAGCCTTTTTCCGCGTCAACGACGGTGACCTCTTGTGGGGAAAGAGCTGCTGTACGTTGACTATTAACCGATGGCTTCGCATAAAGAGGCGTCTCGCTCATCAAATTGATTGTTGCTGGGGGCGGGGCATCGAATTGCCATGGCGCGGTTTTAATCCATCGATCTCCCATGTCGGTATGAATTTTCCACCAATTCCAAGCGCTTGACCAATGGTTTTCGGCTTCAATAACCTTAACAGTTTGTGGAGAGAGGGACCCTTCCGCTTTGTTCAACAGGGCATTCGGAATTACATAATAGGGAATGTCTTCAAGCAGGGTTAGCGCTCTGGGGATATGGATCCCGTCCGCGACTTCCGTTGGTGTATCTTCATATTCATAAGCGTTTCCTTTAGGAGCTCCTAGACTACTTTGTAAACCAATAGCCACCATGCCTAGTGCTATCATCTTTTTCCACATCGTCTGTCACATCCTTATTTGATTTTTCAATCACCTAGTATGTTCTACTATTAAATGGATAATAAGTTGTGAAGATGAGCCAAAAAAAGTGTATGGAAGTGTCATTTGGGATTAGCTCAAAAAGGCACCATTCACTCCCAAGATGGGAATGAAGGTGCCTTTATTCAACGGGTCAGAGAGTTTAGATGGAAAATCTACAGTTAAATTTCGCGATTGTTCGAGCAAACGCAGAATAGATGGAAACCTACATGTAATATTAAGATTTTTACCTAATACGACGCAAAAGAAGGGGATTTAACTACATAATTTACAGTTAAATCAAATTTTTGAAGGAATTACGCATAAATAGATGTACTTTTTCCAGCTAATATGGTCTATGTATCGATCTAATAACAGTAGTCGCCTATACGCGAAGAAGGACTTCAGCGGTATTTTCTCCATGCACGGAACATGTATCCCCCGCTAATTAGCTGCTGAGCCATCCTCGGCTCTCGTCTGCATCCTCGACAGCCCATACCACAGCAGCATTCCGAACGAGCAAAGACCGACGACGATCAACAAACCATAAACATGCTTGTACGACTGTAGGAGCGAGGTATTCCGCTGAACTTCGAGTAGAATGCCGCATATCGCGACAGACATGGATCCTCCGAAAAATTGGATCAGCTGCATGAGCCCCATGCCAGAGCCTATTAGAGGCTTCGGCATGATGCGTGAAGTCTCATTATTTAACGATGCCATTGTCGCGGAGAAGGCAGGCGAGAAGCAAAGGTAGCCGATCATGACGACGTGAGGGGAAGCGCCAAGCAACGTTGCGAATGCGATCATGACCAGAGTTAACAGCCCGTGGCCGATATACAGAAACCGCAGATTGCCGAACCGATCAATCCAGCGGCCGACGAAGCGGGTTAGGAACGCAGATAGAATCGCTCCTGGCGCAATCGTTAAACCGATGGTCATGGCAGATTGGTGGAACACCTTGGCAAGAACAAGTGGCATGAGAAATAGATTGCCGAGGTTCAGAACTAGGATGCAGAACCCGATGAACACAAGTTTCCGAAAGGCTGGATTCACCAATAATAACGGATTAATGAACGTGTCATTAGATCGTCGCAAGTGCCACGCGTGTATAGCAAAGGAGAGGCCGCTAATCGCCAGCCACAGACCAGAAAGCTGCGTAACTGCGAGCAGCAAAGATGCAGCATTCACTACGGTTAGCAGCGCTCCTAGCATGTCAAAGCGGAAGGCAACAGGCTGTTCTTTGGGAAGCAAGCGCAAGAGAACAGGGAGAATGACTAAGACTAGGCAGGTTATAGCAAACAATCCATTCCAGCCCCAATATTCGCTGATGATGCCGCCAACGATCGGTCCAAGTCCGAAGGCCATCGCGCTCCCCGCAGAAATCATCGCAATCGCCGAGCCTCTTCGTTCAATCGGGATGTAGCGACTGGCGAGAACCAAGCCAAGTCCAGCCATCACACCTGCGCCTGCGGATTGGAGAATACGTGCCGCCAACAGGGTGTGAAACTCTCTTGCGAACAGTCCGAATACGGAGGAAAGTCCGAGTACAATAAGTCCTGCCGTGAGCAATTTACGAATCTGAACTACATCCGAGAGTCTACTATAGATAACCGTAGATAAGGCGTAGCCAATGGAATAGCTGGAAATAACCCAAGATCCGAGATCTGCCGTGATATTGAGATCTTGAATAATACTGGGAATCGAGACGTTGAACATCGTCGTATTCATAACCACAATGAACAAGCCGATTGTCCAAACGGGCATTACAATTTTATCGTTCATGTGAATCCATCCTGTCTGGTGCATGAAGTAATGTATGGTCTTTATTATAAACCTACATGGGCGAATAGCCAAAATAGATGAGGTATATGCCAGTTGACAGGTTGGGAAAATAGAGGTACTATTTGATTATACATTTAGACAAATATCTAAATAAGGAGGAGCTTTCATTTGAACGAGGCATTTAAAGCGCTAGCGGATCCGACTCGTCGTGAAATTCTACAACTGCTGCGAGAAAAGAGTATGAATGCCGGTGATATTGCTGATCATTTCAAGATTAGTAAGCCGAGCATATCACATCACTTGAATCTGCTCAAACAGGCGGGACTTGTCATGGATGAACGTCATGGACAACATATCCTATATACCTTGCACACGACAGTTGTTGAAGATGTCATCGGATGGATGTTTAACATTCTTAACAAACAAGATAAGGAGGAGTCGTCATGAAAAAATGGAAGGAAATCTTGTTGCTTGTAATCAGCCTTTCGCCAGCGATAGGGGGCTTTATACTTTATAGCAGACTTCCGGATACGATGGCGAGCCATTTCGGTGTGAATAATGAAGTAAACGGAACGATGAGCAAAGAAATGTCGCTGCTCATGCTGGTACTGCTGGGTCTGCTGCCGCTGTTTATGCGTGCTATGAGAGCGATTGATCCGAAGAAAGCCAATTTCGAGAAATTTCCTGCGGCATTTGAGGTAACGCGATTCGGCGTAACCATTCTCTTGGCCGTTGTTGGCTGGGCAATCATTTTCTTTAATCTGGGGTACAGCCTGGACTTTAAGAAAATCACGATGATTTTGCTGGGCGTGTTGTTTGCTGTGATGGGGAACTTTTTGACGCAAGTGAAGCCCAACTATACGTTCGGCATTCGGACACCTTGGACACTCGCAAATGAAGAAATATGGAGAAAGACGCATCGGTTAGGTGGACCGCTGATGATGGTCGGAGGCATTGTCGCTTTCATTGCAGCGTTCTTAGCGAGCTCCGTCGCCATCGGCATTTTTATTGCGGCTATCCTCATCTCTTCCTTCATTCCGATTATCTATTCGTATGTGATGTTTAGCCGCCTCTCGAAATAAAATAGGCCCAAATAAAGACTGCTCAGCACACGCTGAGCAGTCTTTACTTACATCTGTTTAACGCCATTAACGTTTAACCTAGGCGGGTCGCTTTTCAACGCATACGTTCGATTTAAGAGATAACCGAAGAGAGAAGCAAGTGACTGTTGAA
Organism: Paenibacillus oryzisoli; assembly: GCF_001653565.1. Lineage (GTDB taxonomy): Bacteria > Bacillota > Bacilli > Paenibacillales > NBRC-103111 > Paenibacillus_E > Paenibacillus_E oryzisoli. The sequence continues at coordinate 386,359 of NZ_LYPB01000050.1, read as the reverse complement.
ACAACATGCCGAGTACGACAGGAATCGCTACAGGTGGCGGGAAATAAGCAACAGCGAGGACTGCACCCGCACTAATATTACGCATACCACTGTTAAAAGTAAGAGCAACCACGACATCTTGTTCCCAGCGGAACAGTCTAGCGACAAGCCAACCGATCATGTAGCCCAGTGAGGCCACCACTAGTACAAAGCCTGCTAACCCGAGCAGCTTCGCATTGAAATCCCGGAGGTACGGAGCTATGACAGAGCTATTAATCGCGACAACGATACCCATGCATATCTTGGAAAATGGACTTAAACGGCCTCCCCATTGCTCCTTAATTTTACCCCGCGTCCACTGATTGAGCCCCATCCCGATGAGAGAAGGAACGACGATCATGAAGAACAAGCCTTTCATCATCGCGAACGTATCGAGCTGCACCTTGGTGCCGACGAGCAGAGAGAGTGTATATGGCACGACAAAAGGGGAGAGAATCGTATCCATCAGGATGATCGACAGCGTGAGTACGATATTGCCGCGATAAATCGCCACCCACACGAAGCTTGTAATCCCAGTAGGAATGGCCACGGCCAGAATAAGTCCCGTAATTGTCAGCGGTTCGTGACGATAGACAGCATGACCGAGTCCGAGTGCGATGAGCGGCATCCCGACATGCAGAATGAATAAGGTAGTCAGAAGCGGCAGTGGCTGAACGACAACCTTGATGAATTCTTTGAAACTCGAAGAGATACTCCCCGAGAACGTCATGAAGGCAAACAACCATGGCGACAAATAGGTGAACCCAGATAAGTGACTTCCGAGCAGAACTCCGATAAGAACACTGAGAGGTGTGATGAGCGGCAAGATCTTTTCTAATTGGCGATTCAACTGAGGCAGCATCTAGGTGAACATCCTTTCGTGACCAGCTCAGAACGAGTGCGGTAGTAAGCCGATTGTGATGATGATCTTACAATTGTAGCAGAACAAGTAATAGAAGATAAGAGTCAATTAGAGGAAGGTTAAGGACATAAACAAAAAAAGCATGCCATCCGAAGATGACATGCTCTTACATAGACCTCAATTATTTACCAAGTAAAATTTTCGTGTACGGAGAATCAATCGGCAGCATAATGACAGGCTCCCCTTTGAATGACACCAAGTAACTATCCAGCGTACGGTAGAAATTGTAGAAAGAAGGGTCCTGGCCGTAAGCGGAGTTATAAATTTTAGCGGCTTCTTGCTCGCCTTCGGCGACAATTTTCTTCGCATCCGCTTGCGCTTGTGCGATCAACTCGCTTGCTTGCCGATCGGCTTTGGAGGTGATTTTCTTCGACTCCTCATCGCCCTCGGACAAGTACTTCGCGGCAATGGATTGACGGTCAGAGATCATCCGTTTGTATACGCTTTGTTTGTTGGACTCAGGTAGATCCGTGCGTTTGATGCGCACATCGACAATCTGAATGCCGTAGTTATCGCGCTCCATCAAATCCGAAACTTCCTTCGTAATCTCATCGTTCAAATTCCCGCGCTGCGTATTTTCGCTGATAATATCGCTGTAATTGATCTCCGACAACTTCCGTCGAACGGTGTTGTACACAGCGGCATCAATCCGCTCTTCCCCGCCAGTGATCGATTGAATCGTGCGCAAGAATTGCTGCGCATCATCAATGCGCCATACCGTATAGTTATCCACTTCGATCGGCTTCTTATCTTTGGTCAGAATGGAAGTAGGCTTGCTATCATACACCATCTGGTATTTAGGAAGTGTACGAACCGATTCAATGAAGGGGATTTTAAAATGAATACCAGGTTCTGTCTGGATACGAACAGCTTCCCCGAATTTGAGGACGACGCGGTATTGGCCTTCTTTGACAATAAAGATGGAAATCAGGAAGAAAAAGACGAGAACGACACCAAGGATGGATCTCAGAATCCATTTATTTTGTGTGGTCATTTCGCAGTCCCTCCAGTCGTACCTGTTGCAGCAGCAGGTGTACGCAACAGCTCATTAATTGGTAGATATTTAACAGTTTCGCCGGTGCTGTCGCTGATGAAAATTTTGGCATTCGGCAATATTTTTTCTAACGTCTCAATGATAAGCCTGCTCTCGGTTACTGATTTATTATTGGCATATTCCGCATACAGGGCATTAAACTTCGCAACATCCCCCTGTGCATTCAAAATCCGTGATTTCTTCTGAGCTTCGGCATTCTCAATTAGTGCCTGCGCGTTACCGCGCTCCCGAGGAAGGATATCATTTTCGTATTTCGTTGCCACGTTAATCTTCGTATTTTTCTCTTCACGTGCATTCGTTACATCCTTAAAAGCATTCTGCACATCGCCTGCTGGCGGCTCAATATCTTGGAATTTCAAATCGACAATATGGATGCCCGTTTGATACTTCGTCTGCATTTCAATCAAACGCTCTTTGACCTTGCCTTGGACTTCGGTTTTACCTTCGGTAATAGCAAAATCTAGCGCTGTCGCTCCAATAACCGAACGAATCGCAGCACTCGCGGAGTTGCGTAGGAATAGTTCAGCATTATCAATATTATACAAATAGTTGCGCATGTCACTAATATTCCATTCCACCACGGCATCAGCGGACAAAATATTCTCATCCCCGGTAATCATCATCGCTTCTTCTTCGACGGGCGTAATTTTGCCATTAGCTTCACGGAAGCCGATTTGGATACGTTGTGTCTTTTTGGCAGGTAATACAATTACTTGTTGAATGGGAAAAGGGAGTTTAAAGTGAAGTCCAGCTTCCTTCTCGGTCGTATATTTACCTAATGTTAGAATAGCCGCCTTCTCATGCTCCTGTACCGTGTAGAAAGTGGAAGAGCCGAAAATAAGGACGAGAACGATGACAAGGCCGATCACGATTTTGGTCATCAAGCCTGGCGGGAGGGAGGAGGGTCTTCGTCGATCAGGTTCTGGCAGTACAAATGGTTCCATGGCAAACACCCCTTAATATAAGATTTACTTATACTCCTATACGGGAAGTATTGGAAATGGTTTCAGGGAGATGAGGTTATTCTCACTAAACTGAGAAAGGCTAGGTTGACTGCAAGCGAATATGGAAAATTATTATTTCCAAGAGTTGGCTGTCATGCTATGATGAATAGTAATCGCATACGAATGAATCCCTAGGGGCGCCGAGAGGCTGAGACAGTGCAGACTGAACCCTTTGAACCTGATCTGGTTTATGCCAGCGGAGGAAAGTGGAACGAGCTACGGAGCCGAATTTATTGCTATTTATGATGAGGCAGCCTACAACCACTTTCCTGAGGAAAGTGGTTTTTTTGTGTTTATATGCACAGTCAAGATGGTTCACGTGGTTAAAGAGAAGTGAGATATCGTGGAGAGGAGTCCCTTCAATGTCTGAGAAAGAACTGCACGTCATATCTAATGGGAAGATGACATGGTCTGAGATCGCAAAGATTGCGGCGCAGATTCACCCGTATGTCACAGCCATTCATATTCGAGAGAAAACGAAATCCTTGGATGAAGTGTTCATCGGCATTCAGTATGTAGTGGAGCAAGGGATTCCGGCGAGTAGCTTGTACGTTAACGGGTTTCCTTCGGTCGCGTTGGCTTTGCAAACAGGAGGGCTTCAACTGCCAGGTACGACGCCACCTTTGGTTATTCAGGATGAGTTTTGCCAGGGGATACAGCGCATCGGAGTTTCTGTGCATGGGGTAGATGAGGCGAGGTGGCGTGAAAAAGAAGGGGCCGATTATGTCATGTTCGGTCATATCTATGCGACAAACTCGAAGCAAGGCGTGCCGCCTAGAGGTTTGGAGCAGTTAAGCCAAGTAGTTAATGGGGTGAACATTCCTGTCATTGCAATAGGCGGGATGACACCTGCGAGAGTCCAATCGGTTCTGGATGCAGGAGCATCTGGCATCGCAGTGATGAGCGGAATATGGGAAGCAGCGGATCCGCTTGGAGCCGTTCTAGCCTATCATGAAGAGCTTCAATAAATAGAGGTGAGCGAAATGTCAGCAACAAGATCCCCTGTCATCATCGTTGGCGGTGGTGTTATCGGTACATCCATTGCTTATTACTTGGCCAAAAGAGGGCAAACGGTCACGCTGCTAGAGCGCGGCCAGCTAGGCATAGAAGCCTCGGCTGCGGCAGCAGGCATGCTCGGCGCCCAGTCCGAGATGGAAGACACGGGCGCCCTGTTCCAGTGGGCGCGCCTGAGTAGATCTATGTTCCCCGAGCTGAGCGGGGAACTGCGAGAGCTCACGGGCATCGACATCGGCCTCGTCCGTGAAGGGCTGCTGAACGTCGCGCTCAGCGACGTTCAAGAAGCGGAGCTGCGCGCGCGGGAGAAGCTCCAGCGCGCCGCGGGCGAGCAGGCCCAGTGGCTAAGCGCCGCTGAAGCCACGGCCCTGGAGCCCGCGCTGAGCGCAGCGACGCGCGGAGCCCTGTACCTGCCCAGCGATGGGCAGGTCGATGCTCCGCTGCTGGCGGCGGCGTTCGCGCAGGCCGCGCAGGTGCTTGGGGCGAAGGTGCAGCCCTTCGCCGGGGTGCAAGGGCTGCTGACCGCGCAGGAGCGCGTCATCGGCGTGCAGACGGCCGCTGGTCCGCTCTACAGCGACCACGTGGTCGTCGCCGCAGGCACGTGGAGCGGTCAGCTGCTGGGGAGCATCGGCATCGAGCTGCCGATGTATCCAGTGAAAGGCGAGTGCTTCTCCGTGAGGACGCCGAAGCCGCTCTTGAAGAAAACCCTGTTCTCGCCAGGATGCTATATCGTTCCGAAAGCCGGCGGACGGCTGGTGGTCGGCGCGACGGTCGTGCCGCACAGCTATGACCGCAAGGTGTCGCTCTCGGGCTTAGCCGAGCTTATGGAGCGAGCGAGGGGGTTGATGCACGCGCTCGGCGACGCCGAGTGGGAGAAGGCTTGGTCGGGGCTGCGCCCGCAGACCGCCGACGGGCTGCCTTACATCGGCAAAGTGCCGACGGTTGCGGGCTTATATACAGCGTGCGGTCATTACCGCAACGGGATTCTGTTGAGCCCGATCACCGGGAAGGTGATGGCGGATTGGATTCTGGGCGGAGAGGGCGCAGGTGAGCAGGGGACAGCATCTATAGCTCCTTGGCTGGATGCGTTCAGCCCTGATCTGTCCCCTAGAACCGTACGGGTGAGTAACAGTTACGAGGGTCAGGAACCATTTTCAGCCCCAGGAAAGGAATTGATAAGCATTGAAACTGCACATTAATGGTCAGCCAGTTGACGTACCGGATACGATTCGGACCGTTGTGGAGCTGCTTGCCCACTTCGACCTAAGCGACAAAATGCTCGTGGTAGAGCATAACGCAGCCATTTTACATAAAGAAGATCACGCCGGTGCTGAATTGGCGGAAGGTCACAAAATTGAGATCGTTCATTTCGTTGGAGGAGGATAAAGACATGTTAAAAATTGGTCCATATGAATTTCGTTCACGTTTGCTGCTAGGTACGGGGAAGTTTCCAGATTTTCAGATTCAAAAACAAGCGGTGGATATCTCAGAATCGCAAATTTTGACGTTTGCGGTTCGTCGGATGAATATTTTTGAGGCGAGTCAGCCGAACTTCCTCTCGATGCTGGACACGTCAAACTTCACATTGCTGCCGAATACAGCTGGTGCCAAGACAGCCGAAGAAGCCGTGCGTATCGCACGCTTAGCGAAAGCTTCTGGTTTGTGCGACATGATCAAAGTCGAGGTGATCGGCGATGAAATGACGCTGCTGCCCGATCCCGTGGAAACGTTGAAAGCTTCGGAAATGCTGCTGGAAGAAGGCTTTATCGTGTTGCCTTACACATCGGACGATGTTTTGCTAGCTAAACGTTTGCAAGCACTCGGCGTACATGCCATTATGCCTGGTGCATCACCGATTGGTACAGGGCAAGGGATTATTAACCCGCTGAACCTGAGCTTCATTATCGAGCAAGCAACAGTACCTGTTATCGTGGATGCGGGAATTGGTGCACCCTCCGATGCATCATTGGCAATGGAAATGGGCGCGGACGGCGTGCTGTTGAACACGGCCGTATCAGGTGCCAAGGATCCTGTCAAAATGGCTTACGCCATGAAACTCGCGATTGAAGCGGGACGCGCAGGCTTTGAGGCGGGGCGTATTCCGAAGAAGCGATATGCGTCCGCGAGTTCTCCCATGGATGGATTTAGCAGAGTTTAGGGTCGTGTGGGGTTGAGTAGAGGAGTCAGTTGGATTTGGAGAATGCTAAGCGTCTGCGAGTTCTTCGATGGATGGATGGATTGAGCAGAGCGTAGGGTTGTGTGGGGTTGAGTAGATGAGTCAGTTGAACTGGAAGTTTAAGGTTCATTGTTACTCGGAGTCGCAGTGTTTCCCTCATCCAACAGTGACTTATGTGTTTGAAAAATGCAAAAAGGCATCTACTTCACTCCATTAGGGACTATATATGACCTGAAAGTTGCAAAAAGGCAGTTATTTAGCGGCAAATGGTCCAATTTGCTGTGAAAGTAGCGAAAAGGTTGCAGATTTGCACGTATTTATGAAATTGAGGCGTTTTGGTTGGAAAAGGATGCCTTTATGCATCTTTGGAGACGTAGACCTGGATTTGATTGATTTGATTGATTTGATTGATTTGATTTGATTTGAACTTAGATTACTACTAAGAAGTACATAAGCGGGTAAGTGCTGAGTCGGAAAGGGGGCGTACCGTGGCGATTTGCAAAGCATTGACGATTGCCGGATCAGACAGCGGTGGTGGTGCCGGCATTCAGGCGGATTTGAAGACGTTTCAGGAGCTCGGCGTGTACGGCATGTCCGTAATTACCGCTGTGACCGCACAGAATACGTTGGGTGTGCAAGGGGTCTATCCGATGAGCGGGGAAGCAATTGAACGCCAACTGGCGTCTATTGGAGAAGATTTGCGACCGGATGCTTTGAAAACAGGGATGCTTTTCAGCGGGGAAATTATTCATATTGTCGCGGCGGCGATTAAGAAGTATGCATGGGAGCAGATTATTGTGGACCCGGTGATGATCGCCAAAGGCGGGGCTTCACTCTTACAACAGGAAGCAATTGACGCGATGATTCAGCAGTTGCTGCCACTTGCAGATGTGGTAACACCAAATATTCCCGAAGCCGAAGTGCTTAGCGGCATGCGGATTACGGATGCAGACTCACGGCAAAAGGCAGCTATACGAATTCATGCCTACGGCTGTAAGCATGTGATGATCAAAGGCGGCCATGAAGCGAATACCGAGCAGGCAACGGATTTGCTGTTTGATGGCGTTTCTTTTACTGAATTTACAACTAAAAGGCTGCATACGCAGCATACGCATGGAACAGGCTGCACATTTGCGGCAGCCGTGACTTCGGGGTTGGCTCAGGGCCTTACGACGAAGGCGTCTTTGCAGTTGGCGAAGAGCTTCATCCATGCAGCGATTTCGGAGCCTTTACATATCGGAAGCGGGCATGGACCGACGAATCATTGGGCTTATCAGCAGGGTGTTCGCGGCGCTGAACTGCAAGAGACAGCCACCCGAGGTGCACGATGAGCGCCATGTTGAGTGCTGAAGAGCTGCGCAAAGCTCTGCGTTTGTATTTGGTGATGGGCAGCCCCAATTGTGGCGGGGGAGATCCGTATGAAGTGCTGGAAGCCGCCATCGACGGCGGCATCACGATGTTTCAGCTGCGCGAGAAGGGCCCCGGCGCCCTGCAGGGGCCGGAGCTGCTCGCGCTAGGCGCGCGGCTGCGCCGCCTTTGCGCGCAGCGCGGGATCCCGTTCATCGTGAACGATGATGAACGGTTGGCTCTAGAGCTTGAGGCCGATGGGCTCCACATCGGCCAAGAGGATGCCCCAGCCGCCGCGGTGCGCGAGCGGCTGCCGAAGATGATCGTGGGCGTGTCGGCCCACGATCTGGGCGAAGCCCAGTCGGCGCTGGCCGAAGGCGCCGACTACTTAGGCGTAGGCCCCCAGTACGCCACGCGCACGAAGCTCGATGCGCGTGAGGTCCAGGGGCCAGCCGTACTGGCGCGGATGCGCGCAGGCGGCATCCATCTGCCCTTAGTAGGCATCGGTGGGATCGATGCCACCAATGCAGGCGCCGTCATCCGCGCAGGGGCGGACGGCGTTGCAGTGGTGAGCGCCATCGCGAGTGCGCGCTCACCGCGGGAAGCTGCAGCCGCGTTGCGTGCGCTGCTTCTCTTGTAGTGGTGAGCCCTCATCTACCTGATCCCATCATCGTAGATACTACTGAAACTATTAGATTTGTACAGTTCATAAATGACTGAATGCTATTTGAATGGCGCATTACAGAATATCTCATTTTTATTGGTGACGTTTCTACCTTTATGGTGACAGAAACGTCCCTTTTTGCTACCATAGTAGAAAGCTTAATTTCGGTAATCCGTTAAAGCGGTGAAATGCCACCGTATCTTAAGGTCTCGTACTGACTTAGGTGGACAGAAACCGCAATTGACATAGATTCTGTTTAGCATTATGATACGGTTAAAAAGATTTGACCGTCGTTTAATTAATCTCTTTAAGAGATTATAAGATGACCAGGAAGCGCTTGTAACAAGGCTTTTTCGAGATGAAACTCGTTCTAGCATAGGTGCATTCGTTGAACTTGGTACTGGAGAGGGAGGTCGGATCCATGATGAAACTGCAGCCTGTTTATATCATTGAAGAACTCGAACAACTCAAAACAATTAGTGATCCACTTCGCGCTAGAGTACTGCTATATCTCATAGAGAAAGCTTATACGGGACAGCAGTTGGCTAAACTATTAGGGATGGCGCGCGCCAAAGTGCATTATCATTTGAATGAGCTTGAGCGTCATAATTTGATTTGCGTCGTTCGTACAGAGCTTAAGAATGGCATTGTGCAAAAATTTTATCGTGCCGTAGCACGTGGTTTTGTGCCTAGTGAGAACTTGCTCCCGTATGTTTCGGAGGTAGAGAATTATTATCGAGAACGTACATTAAGTGTACTTGGACATGCTAGAAACAGAGCGATTAATGCCCCCGAAGAGGCGTTTCAAATTCCATCGCCCGACCGATCCCAGTGGCCGATTATCATGACGCAGGTTGAAGTCAAAATGAGTAGAGCGAAATACACCGAATGGGTAAGTAAATTCCGCGCACTTATTTATGAACTAGATGCCGAACAAGAGGAGAATGGGGAATGGTTCTATTTGACGACGGTCGGCTTTCAGACACATGAAAGAGGATTTGACCCCATCGAACCCGCCAATGAAGAGGAGAGATAACACATGCTGGATCCTAGATTAACCAAGCTTGCTGATGTATTGGTCAATTATTCTGTTAAGGCGCAGCCAGGTGAAAATGTTTTAATTGAAGCGTATGGGATTGATTCTGCTCTTGTCAAAGAGATCGTCAAAAAAGTGCACGCCGCGGGCGCACATCCCTTCGTAAACTTGCGTGACCATACTGTGATTCGTGAGCTCGTTATGAACGGTACGGAAGCTCAAATGCAAACATGGGCGGATGCCGATGCTTTCCAAATGAAACAAATGAACGGTTACATCGGTGTACGCGGCGGCGCGAATATTTATGAGTTGTCGGATATTCCAGCTGATCGAATGAAGCTTTACAATTCTGTGTACTATCAACAAGTACATTTCGATGTTCGCATCAAGGACACAAGATGGGTTGTTCTTCGCTACCCAACGTCCTCAATGGCTCAACTTGCGAGTATGAGCACGGATGCGTTCGAGGATTTCTATTTCAATGTATGTACGATGGATTATGGCAAAATGTCCAAAGCGATGGATCCGCTCAAAGAGCTTATGGATCGCACGGACAAAGTACGTCTTGTTGGCCCAGGTACCGATTTGACGTTCTCGATCAAAGGTATTGGCGGCGTGAAATGCGACGGTGAGCTGAACATTCCAGATGGCGAAGTGTACTCCGCCCCTGTAAGGGATTCTGTGAATGGTGTCATTTCCTATAATACGCCTTCGCCACATGACGGCTTTATTTTCGAGAACGTGGTGCTTCATTTCGAAAATGGTAAAATCGTTAAAGCGACGGCGAACGACACGGATCGCATTAATGAAGTTTTTGATATGGATGAAGGCGCACGCTATGTTGGTGAATTTGCAATTGGTGTGAATCCATACATCCAACACCCGATGAAAGATATTCTGTTCGATGAGAAAATCGACGGCAGTTTCCACTTCACACCTGGTAATTGCTATGATGATGCCTACAACGGCAACAAATCTTCGCTTCACTGGGATATGGTGAACATTCAACGTCCTGAGTATGGCGGCGGCGAAATTTGGTTTGACGATGTGTTGATTCGTAAGGACGGAATCTTCGTATTGCCTGAACTTCTAGTGTTGAATCCAGAGAACCTGAAATAATGTTTTGCATAGTCAAAAGGTTGCCCAAGTCATCAATGATGACTTGGGCAACCTTTTTATTTACGTCAAGTAGTATCGTAAACATACCGTGCGCCAAACTGAGCGGATAAGCTATTCTCGCCGACAGATGGCCCCGCAGAAACCTCATCCATGTATGCGCTGCCGTTGCTGCCAACTCCACTAACAAGCTCCGCATGAGGCACCGCGCCGCGATAACTGGAAAACCTACAGTTATTTTAGGCTTATTTAGCTGGTTACATCAAATAACTGGAAATTCTACAGCTATTTTCAGCCATTGACACCCTTTGGCCAGAATGGTGAAATTAACTGTAGTTTTAAAATTTTCCATTTAATATAATTTTTCAACCTGTGTATGCTCAGGCCATGGTCTCTTTCAACTGCTGGACAATCTTCTTAGGTGCTGTCCGTGCATACCCTTCAAGGATCAGGTCTTCAATCTCTGACCATGGCACTAGCTCAATGTCCATAATGCTAACCCAGCCATGCTGGCCGATATAGGGTGTCTTCTTATATGCCGTGCCATCTTGACTTAAGAGGAACTCTTGCGTTGTTAGGTTCGTTTTGAACGAGGTTGAAACACGGCCATCGGTCTCACCAATGAAAATAAAGGGCTTGTCTTTGACACGAAAAGTAGTGTGACCAAAGCCATCTACCTTTTCTTCTACCACCGGCAGTTTGGTGCAATATTCGCGGATTCTGGCAACTAGCGCCAATCCTTCCGGTGAGGTAATTTGATGGTGTGACACAAGGATCACTCCTAAGTATAGATTTGAAATTTCCAGAACAGTTGCTGCCTATTACACTCGTCGTTGCTGTGATTGGTACTGACGAGGGGGGAGGCCGACGGCCTTTTTAAAAGTCCGAATGAAGTTCGAATAATCGTTGAAGCCCGCTAGCTGGCAAGTGTCAGTTACAGTTGAGCCCTCGCGCAGCAAATGTTTGGCCCTGGCGATTCGCTTGAACAAGATATGCTCGTGAATGGTGCTGCCTGTATGCTTTTTGAAAAGTCGGCACAAGTAGGAACGGTTCATGAAGACGACTTGTTCGAGTACTTCGAGCGACAGGTCTTGATCTAGATTTTCATCGATGTAGGCGAAGAGAGAGGATAGCTTGTCTGGCATCATGACTTGTTCTTCTTGTTTCCCTTGATTCTGGAAGATCCGATTAATGAATACGAGCAGCTCAATAAAGGTAGCAAAATAAAGAATCTCCGAACCTGGTAAAGCCTGAGGCCGGCGATGCATCTCCATGCGATCGAAGAGTTTCATGATGTCGTCAATTTGCGGAGGTGTCAGCCTCATACGATTCTGCTCACCAAAAACACGATTATTGAAGCAGTCCAACAAGTCGAACTGTTGAGAGTTAAAATGTTCTAGCACCGCTGGATTGAAGTGAATGACAACATTCTCATAGCGCTGTTTCTTCGATTGGAAATTAGGCCGATGCAGCTCATTGCTATGCATGATCAGCAAATCTCCGTACTGCAAGGGATATACTTGCTTTTCAATGAAATAGTGAACATCGCCAGTAAGGAAGAAATAGATTTCATAGTGGTCCTGATGCTGGTGGAAGTCCAACGGAATTGGATTATGGGTTACGGAATGTCGAAAAGTCAACAGCTGATCGAGATTCTTGTACATTTCCTGCATGTGAAGATCTCCTCTGAGAGCCTAGTCAATATTAGCAAACTTTTGCCCAATTAATGCAATGAATACGTTTTTATTATACTGCAAAATATAGGAGAGATAAACATGCAATGGGATCTTGCTTATATACTTAAGGAGGCATATATATGAAATTATCCGTATTTACTGTAGCTACACCTGATTTGGCGCCTGAAGAGCTTGCAAAGGTTGCTGCCGCTGCTGGTATTACTGGCATTGAGTGGCGGTTTAAAGATATCCCTGCGGACGCGGTAGGACAGAAGCCTTCCTTCTGGGGAAATAATTTGTGCTCGATCGATCCGGCTGCTTCGGATGCAGAACTTGAGCGTTTTAAGCAAGCGGCTTTGAACGAAAACCTCGTGAACCTGAGCATTACGCCTTATTTAAATAACTGTGATGTAGCTGAAACGGAGAATGTTTTCAAAGCAGCTCAAAAAATTGGCGTTCCCTTCATCCGTGTTGGCGTACCTGGTTATGATAAAAGCAAAAACTACAATGATTTGTTTGCAAAAGCTGTGGACTACCTTCACCATGTTCAAGAGCTTTCCCAGCAGTATGGCGTGAAAGGTTTAGTAGAGACGCACCACAATACGATCACTGCGAGCGCTGGACTAGCCCATAGACTCGTATCTGGTTTCAAACCTGAGAACATTGGTGTGCTTCATGATGCGGGCAACATGGTGCATGAAGGATTCGAGAACCACCGTATGGGTCTTGAATTGCTAGGACCTTACCTGGCACATGTGCATGTGAAGAACGCGGCATGGACGCTTTCAGGTGAAGAGCAAGATGGCATTAAGCTTTGGAAGAGCGAGTGGGCACCTATCGATGCGGGTATCGTGAATTGGAAGCAAGTGCTTGATGATTTGAAAGCAGTTGGCTATGATGGTTACCTGGGTATTGAAGATTTCAGCGGCCAATTCGGCACGGTTGAAATGCTGAATAACTTCTCAGCGAAAGTGAAGCAATGGTTAGCGTAAATTAGTGGCAATAAGCGAAACGAAAAACCTTCAAAACCACGGAAAGTGGGGTTGAAGGTTTTTTGGCCAGCATAGTGAACAGAATTCCATATAATGAAACAACAACATTCGTGTGAATAGATTGAAGTTGGTTGTAACAAGTGTTATTCTAACTACGGTAAACTTGAGATCCGTGGTCTTCCAAGCATTTAATAATTTGATATAAAGAAAGGTAATACGATGATAAAAGTTGAAAACTTGTCCTTCTCATTTCCGCAAAAAGAACTATATAATAACATTTCATTTACGCTTGAAGAGGCACAACATTGTGCTTTTATAGGAACAAGTGGCAGTGGGAAAAGTACACTGATCGATATATTGATGGATCCAGAAAGATATTTGTTCGAGGGCAAGTTAGAAATAGACCCTACTTGCAAAATTCGGCATGTAAGTCAATTCCCGCAATTCGACAAAACGAAAGAAACAACCGTGTTTGAGTATATAGGGGAAGAATTTATTGGGCTACAAAATGAAATAACAGCTATTTGTACGGAAATGGAAACATCATCGGATATGGATGCGTTATTAGAAAGGTATCAATTGGCTCTAGACACTTTTGATTCAATTGGTGGAGCTGATTTTGAAAGCAACATTAATAAAAAGTTAAATCTAGCCAACCTCATGAAGCTCAAAGATCTTAGGGTATCCGACCTGAGTGGCGGGGAATTCAAGCTTATTCAAGTGATGAAGGAAATGCTTAGTCGTCCAGATGTAATGATTATGGATGAACCTGATGTGTTTTTAGACTTTGACAATTTAAATGCGCTTAAAAATCTGATTAATTCTCACAAAGGAATGCTGCTCGTCGTTACGCATAACCGATATCTATTGAATCATTGTTTCAACAAAATCATACACCTCGAAAACATGGAGATCCAAGAGTTTGACGGGCGTTACATTGAATATAATTTCTCCCTACTTCAGACAAAAATTGAGTTGCAAGAAATCGCTGTCGCTGAACAAGAAGAAATTGAGAGATACGATAACATTATTGATAATCTTAGAGCTATCGCAACGTATAATTCAGAAGCATCTCGAGGGAGAGCATTAAAAGCTAGAGTCAGATTTCAAGAAAGATTGGAAGCGCGTAGAATTAAAGCGCCATTTGTTGAAATTAAGCAGCCGAATATCAGTTTCGCTATTGAAAATGAAATTGAGGACGCCGTTGTTGTCAATGTCAATCATTATCGTGTTGCCTTTGATGAGTTGCTTCTAGACAATGTTAACTTTGAGATAAAGTCTGGGGATAAAGTGGCCATTATCGGTCCAAATGGTGCCGGGAAAACGACGCTGCTCCGCGATATTTTTAAAAACAATCAGGATTCAATTGAAATAAATGCCGATGCTAAAGTGGCCTATTTATCTCAGATTCAAGGCGAAATGCTAAAGGATTCTAACACAATACTAGAAGAATTCATCGATGCGGGGTTTAAAACGTATGATGAGATTAGATCGTATGTTTCGAACTATGGCTTTGAAGGAGAAATCGTTAATCAGAAGATAGCATCGTTATCTGGTGGCGAAAAGAATATGCTTCAATTGGCTAAAGTTTCTGCCAGCAAAGCAAATCTATTGCTTCTGGATGAGCCGACAAGCCATTTGGACACCTACACACAAATAGCACTGGATAAAGCCATTGAAGACTACAAAGGCGCGATTCTCATGATTTCTCATGATTTCTATTCGGTTGTCAATGGTATGGATTATGTGTTAATCATTGACGATAAGACGATTAGAAAAATGAGTATGCGGAAATTTAGACAGATGATTTATGCAAGTCATTTTAATAGAGACTATTTAGAAGCTGAACAAAATAAAAAAGCAGTTGAAATGAAAATAGAATTAGCTTTAAAAAATACTGATTTTGAACAGGCAAAAGTATTGGTTGATGAGCTTGAAGAGTTGATTAAGTTGCTTTAATGTGTTTGGAGAAGTGCGTAAGAGCAAAGAGCCCAAAAGTGCAAAAGAGCATCTTTTATGAGGATAAGAAGTAAAAAGTGGGTAAATAAGTGCGAAAGTGCAACCTTTTGGCATGAATCGGCGAGAAATCGCTGAATCTCAGCTAAATAGATGCCTTTTCGCACTTATTTCAGTTGAAAGCACTGAAATCGCGGAAAAGGTTGTATTTTTGCACTTTTGACGGGGGATGTTGAAGACGGGGGGTAGTGGGAGATTGGCAGATAGAAGATTACTGCGAGCGGGAGAGAGTAGGTAAGTGTGTGGATGGTTAGTGGTGAATCAGCTGCCACACACAAGCAATTAAGACCGTAAGGGAGTCCCTCACGGTCTTAATTGCTTGCATTAGTTGTCTTCCGTATGCAACTTCACCATCGCACGGATTGCCGCATCAATCTCTCGCTCGATAGCGCCAGAAACGACATCCGTATGCGGATTGTACACTTCGCGCAGATCGGCGTCCGCATAGCCGTCCAAAGCGACGATGGCCCCAGCGCGTACTCCGCGCAGCGAAGCGATAACATAGAGGGCGGCGATTTCCATCTCAACCGCTAATGCACCAGCTTGCTTATATTTGCGGTGAGGGAATTCCTCGACGCCTTGGAAGAAAGCATCCAAGGTAACGGTGATGCCTTGCTTCACGAGTCCATCGCTCTCGGAAGCGGCTTGATACAACGCGCGAGTAACAGCGTGATCAGCTACCGCGGGGAAACCGTGAGGCACTAGCTGGCGAGTTAAGCCCTCTTCACGTACCGCGGCTGTGCTGACGACGAGGCTTCCTGGCGGTACGTCAGCTGAGTAGGATCCAGCGGTTCCGACGCGAATTAGTGTCTTCACACCGCCTTTGATGAGCTCCTCGAAGCATACTGCTGCTCCTGGGGACCCCACACCGTGACTCACGATAGTGATAGGGACGCCATCCTTAGCGCCTACGAAGGTCCGATACTCGCGGGAGAAAGAAAGCTCACGCACGTTGTCCAGCTTACGTGAAATGGCCTCAGCCCTGAACGGGTCGCCGCACACGATCGCATAGGGAGTTAAGTCTTCCGAATTGACTTGCAAAATGGATAAAAACAATTTAATCGAACTCCTTTCTGACCCACTCATCTTCGGGAATTGGAATGGCTTCACCGGAGAAGCGCTGTTCTTGGAACGGATCTGCGACATTATGGAAACCATTGCGTTCCCAGAAGCCTTCGCGATCTTCTGCCATGAACTCGATGCCGCGAATCCACTTGGCGCTTTTCCAGAAATACAAATGTGGAACTACGAGGCGAAGCGGCCAACCATGCTTGAGCGTAAGTGGCTTGCCATCGAAAGTCGTTGCCAGTAGAATATCATCACCCATAAGATCTGTGAGTGGCACGTTCGTTTCATAGTCATTGTCCGCATGGATCATGACATACTTTCCTTCGGGTTTTACATCAATCAGTTCAAGGAAATCTCGGAAGCGCACGCCTTCCCATACCGTATCCAGCTTGGACCAACGGGTTACACAGTGGATATCGCACTGAATTTGTGTATGGGGTAAAGCCAATATATCATCATAACTGAATGTTTTCTCTTCGACGACTTCCCCAAATACGTGCAGCGTCCATGCCGCCATATCGTACTTGGGAACTTCACCTTCATGCAGAATAGGAAAGCGGTCCGTAACAGCTTGACCGGGTGGAACTCGACCAGCAAGCTCTTGTGGAACGTCTACAGCGGGGATTTGCATGCGCTTAATGCGCTCCGCTTTGGTGTCTTTAGGCATCTGCCATCCTCCTAAAAGTTTTCCTTCAGGAAAACTCACTTCATAAGCATTACTAAACATATCTGGGTTGTATCTTAACGCGAACTGCCATTCGCTTTCTGCGCATCTGCTAAGTAATTGCTCCTACGGAAGAAAAGCATAGCTAGCAATGTCACGATATAAGGCAGCATTTGTGTGAAATGGGTAGGCAATGAGAAGCCTTGAAGCCGGATACTGAACGCGTCCATTAAGCCGAACAGCAAGCTGGACGCCATGACGCCAATGGGATTGGCTTGTCCCAGCATGGTTGCCACGAGCGCGATGAAGCCGCGGCCAGCTGTCATGCCTTCGGTGAACATGGTCACTTGTCCGAGAGATAGCTGTGCACCAGCGAGTCCGCAGAGGACACCGCAGATGAGGACAGCGATATACTGCATCCGATTGACCTTAATGCCGATACTCTTGGCGGCTACTGGGTTTTCACCGACAGCGATCATCCGGAAGCCAAGGACGGATTTGAATAGCAAGTACTGTAGCGCGAACACCAGCACGAAGGCTAGATAGACAAGCGGAGAGTGCCCGGATATAATCCCGCCAAGGACAGGAATATCTTGAATGAAGGGGATGTCCCACTTCGGCAGTCCGATCATATTTTTATCATAATAAGCACCTTTAACGTTGAAAATAGCTTTCAAACAAAATGCCGTTAAGCCTAAGGCTAGAAAGTTGAATGAGATACCGACCACGATGACGTTCGCTTGCAGATGGATGCTCATATAAGCAAAAATCAACGAAAACACCACGGTCACGGCAATGGCGATGAGCACGGCTAGGACCACGTTGCCCGTATAGTAATTCCCGACAATCGCCGAGAAGGCACCGACCAAGACGAACCCTTCTAGGCCGACGTTAAACAAGCCGACGCGCGAGCAGATGGCTCCGCCTAGTGCTGCAAGAAGAATCGGCGCAACCATGCGAATCATGGAGTTGAATAAAGATACATCAAGAAGATGCTGCATCGCCCTTGCCTCCTTTCCGGCGTTTCCATAGGGTAAAGCTGATTTTGGCTGTTACAAAGAGAATGAGCAACGACTGAATCACGCTGGATATTTGCAGTGGAATGTCAGTATTGCGTTCAACACCCATGCCTCCGGTTTGCAAGGCTGCAAGCAGAACGGAAGCAAGCGCTGTGCCTAAGGGATGCGCGCCTGATAGCAAGGTAGCCATGATGCCTGACCAAGCGTAGCCAGGATTCGAAATCATACCATCCGTATAGCGATACTGCATACCGAGCACCTCGACGGCGCCAGCAAGCCCCGCGAAACCGCCGCTGGCAAACATACTCGTCAGCATGACTTTGCGTCTATTTACCCCGCCGTACGCCGCGAACAGCGGATTGTAGCCCAGCATGCGGACCTCATAACCTGCCACGGTATATTTAATGAATAGAAATAGGAGAATGGCAAGTACAATCGCAATAATAAAACCGCCATGAATGCTCATGCCTTGAAACAATTTGGGCAGCCATACGCCTTTATCGATCATCATCGTTTGGGCTAGTGCAGCTGATCCTGATGTATCTTTGAGCGGATATGCGACGATATATCCTGCGAATAAAGCGGCTATATAGTTAAGCAACAGCGTTGTAATGATCAAATTCATTCGGAATTTCGCATCCAGCCAACCCGCGAAGGCCGACCAAATTCCGCCTGCCAAGATACCGCTAAGAATCGCGGCAAGCAATTTAAATAGCGGAGGACCAGGGAGGTATAATGCAACCACGGCACTGGATAAAGCGCCAAGAATCATCTGGCCTTCGGACCCCATGTTGAAGAATCCAGCACGAAATGCAATCGATACACCTAACCCAACAAGAATGAGCGGAGTAGCGCGTGTTAACGTATTCGTAAAATAGAAGAAGTTGCCGAAGGCACCTTTCCACATCTCGGCGTACGTTTCGATGACGGACCCGCCAATGAGTAGAATGGCAATTGCACCGCCGAGCAATCCGATGACGATGGCAAGCAGAGGCTGAATCCAGGCGCTTAGGTTGAACAGTCTTTTAAGCATGTGAAGTTCCCCCCGCCATCCATAAGCTGATTTGTTCCTCTGTTGCTTCTGCCGCGGACAATTCGCCCACAATTCGTCCTTCGTACATAACCAAGATACGATCAGACAGTTGTAAAATCTCTGTTAATTCCGAGGAAACTAATAGTATAGCACCTTGGTCGTCCCGTTTCCGAAGCAGTTCTTCATGAATCAATTCCATGGCCCCGATATCTACACCGCGAGTCGGTTCAGCTGCGATCAAGAAGGGCTGTCCCTGCGCAAGTTCCCTCGCTACGATAAGTTTCTGCAAGTTCCCTCCGGATAGAAACTTCACTTTAGCATCTTGGGATCCCGCTTTAATCTGAAATTGCTGAATGAAGCCGCTAA
This sequence comes from Paenibacillus oryzisoli, assembly GCF_001653565.1. GTDB lineage: Bacteria > Bacillota > Bacilli > Paenibacillales > NBRC-103111 > Paenibacillus_E > Paenibacillus_E oryzisoli. The sequence continues at coordinate 367,174 of NZ_LYPB01000050.1, read as the reverse complement.
CCATATTGCGGAGTTCTTTTCCGTTAAGAAGACCAGAGCGGCTTTTGGTTTTATGATGACCCATCGTGCCATTATCTAACACAGTTCCTTCTTTGGCTGCTCCCCATTGATAGCGATCTTCAGGAACATGGGAAAGTCCGATTTCTCTGATTTCACGAACGGAGCGCCCTCGAACCGGCTCCCCTAACAATTGGATTTCTCCCTGATCAATCGATTGGAGGCCAGAAATGGCTTGAATTAATTCGGATTGACCATTACCTGAAATGCCAGCAATACCGACGATTTCCCCAGCTTTCACCTGCAACGTGACACGATCCAGTACAGGCTTTCCTTTGTCACCATGAATGGAAATGTCTTGAACATGAAGGACGGTCTGACCGACAGTCAGATCTCTTTTCTTAAGCTGCTTCAAATCTCGCCCGACCATGAGCTTGGAAAGCTCTTCAATGTTCGTGGCATTAGCATCCACCGTACCCGTCATTTTGCCGTCACGAAGCACAGTAACACGGTCTGCAACCTCCATGACTTCATGGAGCTTGTGCGTGATGATAATGAAGCTTTTGCCTAGTTTGGCTAGGCTTTTCATAATGACAAGGAGTTCTTTGGCTTCCAGCGGCGTAAGCACACCAGTAGGCTCGTCCAAGATAATGATGTCTGCACCTTGATAGAGCACCTTCAAGATCTCGACACGTTGCTGCAAGCCGAGAGGGCAATCAGCGACTTTCAGGACCGGATCAATCGGGAGGCGATATTTGGCGCATAGTTCTTCAATTTGCGTGATGGCTTTCTTACGGTCAAATGCCACACCAGACTTCGGCTCGTTGCCAATCACGATATTTTCAGCCACAGTAAACGAAGGGAAAAGCATGAAGTGCTGATGCACCATCCCGATACCATGTCGAATGGCATCTGTGGGATTGGTGAAAGTAACTTCCTTGCCGTTCAAAAGAATATGACCGGCCGTAGGCTGCTCCATGCCGTACAAGATACGCATTAGGGTGGTCTTACCAGCACCGTTCTCCCCGACTAATGCATGAATTTCACCTTGACGCAGCGAGAAATCAACGCCAGAATTCGCTGTTAAATCGCCGTATGTTTTCGTAATTTGACGCATTTGAAGCAGCATAACGGTTTTTCGCTCCTCTACCTAGACATGAGGAAACTGCTTACGTCTCCGTAAACAGTTTCCAGGTCAAACATATATGCGATTGTGAAACAAATTATTTGACTGGATTTTCTACTTTTACTTTACCAGAAACGATATCATCACGGATAGCTTTTACTTTGGTAATGACATCTTGTCCAACGAATGGGCTTAATGCGGATGTTGTTTCTCTTGTAACGAATGTAAGACCAACGCCATCTTCTTTCAAGCCGTAGTCAACAGCACCGAATTTGAATGTGCCATTCACGAAATCTTTCACAGTTTGGTAAGCTACAGCGTCTGTTCCTTTCAATTGGGAAAGTACGATGTGTTGTGGATCTGTTAGCGTACGGTCAATGTCTTGTCCGGATGTATAGAAGCCTTTTTCTTTCGCTGCTTCAAATACGCCAAGATCGCCTACAGCGGATGCTCCTGCGATAAAGTCAGCACCTTGCGAGAATTGAGTTAATGCCAATTCTTTGGCTTTCGCTGGATCTGTGAAGCTGCCTACATAGTTTACGATGAATTTGGCATTCGGGTTCGTAGCTTTCAAACCTTCTTGGAATCCAACTGTGTATTTCTTGATAAGAGGGATATCAACGGCTGCAACCATACCTACAATGTTTTTCTTCGTGGAAAGACCTGCTGCTGCTCCAAGCAAGTAAGCTGCTTCATGTTCACGGAAAACAACGCTGCGAACATTCGGAAGATCAACGACGGTATCAATAATCGCGAAGGATTTCTTCGGATTTTCAGTGGCTACCTTTTTAAGTGCATCCTCAGCTGTGAAGGAGCTTGTAATGATTAGATCGTAGTTGTCGGCAACGGCAGCGCGCAAGTTTTGCTCGATCGCACTCGCATCTGCGGACTCAACGGTTTTAACCGTAACACCAAATTCTTTGCTAGCTTTCTTAACGCCTTCATCCATTTGTGTAAAGAACGGGTTTACACCGATTTTCTCAGGCGTAATTAGGATGATCTTTTTATCGGACTTCGCTGCAGGTGCACCGGATGCTGCAGGTGATGCTGTTTCTGTTTTCGCTGCTCCGCAGCCTGTTAGTAAAACTGTTGCGGCAAGAACTGAGAATATAACTTTTTTCATAATGGATCTCTCCCCTAATCTATTTATGTATGAATTAACCAATGACATAATTATATCCTACTAAAAAACTCGGATATAGTCAAAGGGATTATTTTCTGATTCGACAAAATCATCCAAAATTCTACAAATTCGAAAGTCTATCCGTTATTATACTAAAATGTACGAGCACAATCCATCTCTTTCAATAAAATACCAGTAGTTTCTTATAACTTCGATTGCTTTCAACTCATAATAGGTCGCGTCTTGGCAGGCCTTCATGCAATCTTAAATCGGGATAGCCGTTGTGAAAAGTGGTTTGTGCACCAAATGAAAATGGGTTTGTCATTATTAAGAATGACTGATAGGCACGAATAAACAAATAACCTATAGTGTTTGTATGCGCTTCCAAAGCGCTGAATCTATATGAGAGGTGGTTTATTTATGCTTCGAAGATTAAGCTTGGTTTTGCTTAGTATCCTGATGATAGGCGTGTTACTCCCTCCTAGCTGGAGCCAGGCAGGTCTCCCTGTCGCGCAGGCCGCGGAAGAGAATCTGGTCCAGAACAGTTCGTTCGAGACCTATTCCACGGATTCCCAATTCGGCTGGACAACGAGAAGGGCGACCAACTGGTCGATCTGGGTAGACACGGCAAACACGACGGTCGCCCCGGCGGTCTCTGTGGAAGCGTATCCGGCGAGTGTGGGACTCCGATCCGTGAAGATCAGTTCGCCTGCACCGAACAAAAGCAGGCTGACGGTGTATCAAGGCAATCTGCCAGTAGTCCCCGGTCAGGAGTACCGGTTGTCCGGTTCGATCAGAACCCAGCAGCTTGTAGGGGATACCACTGCTTACGGCGCCAATATCCGGCTTGCCTACCTCAACTCGAGCGGGCAGCTGCTGCGGATGGATTATTTGCTTCCTACTAATAAACCGGTCCGAGGCAACAATTTGAACTGGCTTACCAACGCAACTTCAACGATTGCTCCAGCAGGGGCCGTTACGGCGAGAGTCGATCTCGATTACAACCAAGTATCGGGCACGGCCTGGTTCGATGATATCCAGTTCAAACCATGGATATCGCTGAAGGGGATTTCCTTTCAAGAGCCTGGGGGTATGATCCCCGCGGGAGGCTCGAAACAGGCGCCTGTTCAGCTAACTCCCGCCAATCCGTCCAATCCAAGCTTGAGCTGGACTTCGTCCGATCCGGGCATAGCGGCTGTAGACGGACAGGGTGTGATCACCGGGGTTGCGCCGGGCACTGTCACGATTACGGCCACTTCGGCAGAAGGCAGCTACACGGCGTCCTACCTGATTACAGTAACCCCTGCCGGGCTTGTGAAGAACAGCGGCTTTGAAACCGTGGTAAGCGGCTCACAGAACGGCTTTACGGGTTTGACGGCTACAGACTGGTCGGCATTAGCCCCTTATGGCAGCCCGGTTATTACTGTCGACGAAGCCGTATATGCGGCGGGCAGCCGCTCGCTCAGCATCAGTGCCGCGGTAAACAGCAGTGCTTCCGCCGTGCAACGACAGATTCCTGTGACCGGCGGACAATGGTATCGCTTAAGCGGTAAGATCGCAACCGAATCACTAACTGGCAATGCGGCAACTCTCCGCATAGTCTGGACGGGTTCCGGAGGGGCTGTGCTCGGAACGCTTTATCTGCCGGAGACCCCCTTGAAAGGGACACAATCTTGGCAGAACTACGAGGATTTGTTCCAAGCTCCCGCGGGAACGACCTCGGCGAGTCTATATGCGTACTTCGCGAATGGAAGGGGAAAAGCCTGGTACGATGACGTGCAGCTCACGCCATGGGTATCCGTTACCGGGCTTACCGGGGATGTACCTTCCTTCAAAGCGCTGAGTCCCGGCGAAAGTGTGACCTATGCGGTCTATGCCTCCCCGTCGAACGCCACGGATAAGCGTGTATATTGGACGTCCTCCCAGCCGGACGTTGCCGCTGTCGACGCATCCGGAAAGGTAAGCGCCAAAGCGGTGGGTCAAGCGGTCATTACCGCGACGTCCACGGAAGGCGGCTTTTCGAAATCTTACACCGTTGTTGTATCGAATGCCTTTCCGAACGGCGGTTTCGAGACCGTAGTCGCCTCCACGAAGGACTGGCTCAATGCGATCAAACCGGGCACGTGGATTTATTATTTCAGTACGGATACGACCCTAGCGAAGCCCCAATTATCGCTTGATTCGACCGTGAAGAAGGAAGGCGCGAGATCGGTTAAGATTGAGGCTCCAGCTAAAGGAAAAGTTGTTCTTTATAACAAAATTATAGGGGCCACTGCCGGTAAGAGCTATCGGGTAGGCGGCTGGCTCAAGCAGGAGAACGGCGGAACGAATGTCAGCCTGCGATTGCTCTACCAAGATGAAGCTGGGAATGTCGTTTCGAAGAACGGCAAGGTCTTCGACACACTTCCCTTCACGGGAACCGTAGATGCACACGGCTGGAATTATTATGAAAATATGATCACGGTCCCAACCGGCGCCACGCAGGCTCGGGTGGAGGTTGGCTTCGAGGCGGGTACCGGTACGCTATGGGCGGACGATATCCAGGTGATCCCATGGGTTCCGGTTTCCGGTATCCAATTGGATAAAACGAAGGATCTGATCGGGGTCGGCCAGAGCGTCGCCTTAACAGCAACTGTGCTGCCCGGCAACGCCACCAATCCGGTCGTGTCCTGGACATCGGATAATGGCTCCGCAGCTGTCGTGGAGGCGAGCGGATCGAACTCCTCCCTGGCCACCGTCAGAGGGGTTGCTCCCGGAATCGCCACGATCCGCGCTGTAGGAGAAAATCCACAGTATGCTGCAACCTATACGGTCATTGTCGGGACGGATACGGACATTACCGCTTCCGATGAAGCCGTCGAGGTCATGGAGGATCAGTCGATCACTCGTCCGGTTCTGGCAACCGATGCGGCGGGAGACCCGCTTACCGCGTCCGTGCTCCTGGCACCGTCGCACGGTACGGTCTCTGCGCGCGAGAACGGGACATGGGTGTATTATCCGAATGCCGAATATAACGGACCGGATACGTTTACGCTGCTGATTACCGACGGCCTTAATCATTTTGCTTTTTCGATCATCCAGGTTAATGTTCTGTCGCAGCAGGATGCTCCATCCATGGATGTGCTGCAGGTCAATGTAGGGACGGTTCGGGATCAAGCCGTATCGGGTGTTGTTACGGCCAAAGATCGGGATCAGGATCCGGTTACATTCAGCCTCAAACAAGCGTCTCAGCCTCAGCACGGCAGCGCAGTCGTTCAGCCGGGTGGAGCCTGGACCTATACGCCTGCAATGGGCTATACGGGCTACGACTCTTTTCAAATTGAAGTTTCAGATGGACAGGGCGGGACGTCCAGCACCACAATCGTCGTTTATGTCGGTCTGCCTGGAGCGGAAATGGTTTCTTCGCTCGTCTCCAGACATTCGGCGCCAGGGACGGCTCATCCCCGGTTGTATGCAACAAGCGATGACTTTACGAGAATACGCGGGCTTGTTCAGACCGATCCGATCATGCAAGAGTGGTACGCCAAAGTGAAGGCCACTGCGGACAAAGCCCTCGGCGATCCGACGATCGAATACTTTACGACCAGCTCAGGTTCGAACATTAATATCGTCAACCTGGCGGATAAACTGATGCCGCGGATTCAATCGCTTGCCCTCATGTATCAAATAACAGGAGACAGCCAATATTCATCTCGTGCAATCGAGCAATTGAATGAGATGGCGGATTATCCGGACTGGCATGGTGGCGCCAAAAATTTCCTCAGCATTTCGGAAATGGGGAATGTGGCTTCCATCGGCTATGACTGGCTGTACGGCGCGATGACTCAACAGGAGCGGGATCATCTTCGCGCCAGAATGATTCAGGAAGTGCTCATCAACGCGAAGTATGAATATTTGGAGGGCGGAGCCAAAAACAATGCGTGGTGGACGGTTTCTCCAAGTAACTGGAATTTGGTAGCCAATGGCGGCATCGTAGCAACCGCCTTGACGATCGGAGACGAAGCGGATGCCAACCGCATCCATACGGAAGCTTCCGATCCGCGTTTCCAAGTACCAATTGCCGAATCGGTCTTACAAGCAGCTCTTTCCTCCGTACAATACGGTATAGGCGTATTTGCCACAGATGGCGATTGGCCGGAAGGAACCGGTTATTGGGATTATGCAACAGAATACTTTGCCTATATGATTGGGGCGCTCCACACGACTCTAGGCACTGACTACGGTTTATTGGAGCAGACTGGAGTCTCCGAAACCTCGAAGTATATGGCGAACCTGCACGGTCCGAACGGTCCCTTCAATTATTCGGACGCGCATCTGACGTTTCTCGATACGCCACAGCTTCTGCTGTTCGCGGATTTGCTCGGTGACCCGGACATTTCCTGGTACAGACAATTCACGTATAACAAGAATAAAAAAGCGGAACCGATGGATCTGATCTGGTACCGTCAGGGACTGTACGGCAGCAGCGATCCTCTGGAGCTTGACGCGCTGTACGATCATCCGCTCAAGAACAATGTCGCGGTCTTCCGTGATTCATGGAACGATCCCGGTGCTAACTACGTCGCGATTAAGGGCGGGGTCAACGATTATGCGATAACGAAATCCCTGCATAACAATCTCGACGTAGGCACATTCGTTCTCGATGCGCTTGGCGTCCGCTGGGCCGTCGATCTCGGAAAGGATGACAAGGACTATAACGTACTTGGCTACTTCATAACCGACCCCAAGGCGGATCCGAACCGTTGGGATTTTTACCGCACGAGGGCCGAAGGTTCCAATACGCTTGTGATCAACCCGGACGACGGACCGGATCAAGCGCTCGACGCGAACGCGCCGATTATCGCTTACGATTCCAAGCCCGAGGGCGGCTATGCGGTAGTCGACATGACGTCGGCCTACAAGGATGACGCGGTGTACGCGAAGCGGGGCATGATGATGGGACAATACCGCAGCAGCCTCCTTCTTCAGGATGAGCTTCAGCTGAAAGCCCCATCGGACTTGTACTGGTTTATGCATACGGAGGCGCCGGAGATCGCCGTTGCAGCGGATGGCAAGTCGGCGATCCTCAAGCAGAATGGGAAACGGCTTTATGCTCAGCTCCTATCCCCAAGTGCAGCGAACTTAGAGGTCCGTACGGCGACACCACTTCCGACAACGGATAGTTATACCGGCCAAACGCTCAATGCCAAGGTAAGGAAGCTGACGATCCATATCCCGGATGCCAAGGATCAATTGACGGTTGCCGTTCGGTTCACACCGCTCTCAGCGACTGAAGCGCCGCCTGCTGATGTGCCGGCTGTCACTCCGCTGCAGCAATGGAGCCTGGATTCGACACCTGCAGCTTTGTTATCGGAAATCAAAATCGACGGAGTGCCGCTTAACAGCTTCAGACCGCTAAAAATGAAATATTCGTTGGAAGTTCCGTTCTTGACCCAAACTGTGCCTGCGGTCACGGCTGTCGCAGAAGATCCATCCGACACGATTACCATTACGCCGGCATCTGGCATTCCAGGTACAGTGCTGGTGGAAGTAACGGATGACCAAGGCGTCCGTCGACCGGGCAAATATTTAATCGATGTGTTCAAGGGTGTATTCGCGGGTGTGCTGACGGATGTTCCGATACTGCCTGTCACGTATTTGGACGACAGCGGACCTGTCGACAATACATGGCCCGGACCGCAAGCCGTGGACAACGATCCGTTAACGTACTGGGCCGTTCTCGGGCCGAACACCATTGATTTCGATCTCGGCTCCGAGACGCTGGCCACTTATGTCGGAATCTCCTGGTTACGTGGAAATGAGCGCCAATTTTTCTTTGATATTCTGACTTCCACGGATGGACAGACTTGGACGAAGATTTTCCAAGGTCCGAGCTCGGGGAAAGTGAACGGCGATTATGAAATTTATGATATCCCGGATACGACGGCACGGTATCTTCGACTTGCCGTAACGGGAAACAACATCACGAATGCAACCAGTATTAACGAAGTCATGGTCTACGGCGCAAAACCACCTGTTGAAGTACCTGAACAAGAATAGAAACGCCAACAGACACTGCTGCATCAAAGCCGGCTAAGCCTGCCATCGCCGGTGATTGCAAGTGATATGATGTCATGATACTTCATGTGACAAAATAACAAGAAGAACCTTCGCTGCCGGTAGGGGTGGCGAAGGTTCTTTGATGTACACGTAAATCCCAACCTCTAATTATGTAATTGAATTCAGGTCAGGCCGTGGTCTGTAATTTATAGCCCCGAAATGCACAAAAAAGAGCGGGTAACCGCTCTTTTTCATATTGTATAAGCACCCATCAACCTTTGATCGCACCAATCATAACGCCTTTCACGAAATACTTTTGCAGGAAAGGGTAAAGGAACAGTATAGGGGCTGTGGCTACGATAATCGTCGCGTATTTGATCGTTTCTCCAGTTGGTACCTTATCGGAACCGCCAATGTTGGTCATCATCGAATCGGTACTGTTCGTAATCAGAATCTCGCGCAGAATGAGCTGGAGCGGGTAGAGATCGCGCGTGCGTAAGTAGATGAGTGCACTGAACCAAGAATTCCAATGGGCAACGCCATAGAAAAGAATCATGACGGCTACTACAGGCATCGATAGCGGAAGAATGACACGGAATAGGACGGTGAAGTCGTTGGCCCCGTCAAGCTTGGCCGATTCCTCCAGGCTGACTGGGACACCCATGAAGGCCGTACGCATAATAATAAGGTTATAAGCACTCATTGCAGCGGGAATGATCAGAGCTAGGCGGCTGTCCACCATGCCTAAGTCATTGATCAACAAGTAGGTTGGAATTAAGCCGCCGTTGAAGAACATCGTGAAAACAATCAAAAACATGACTGGGTTTTTCCACATTAATTGCTGTCTGGATAAAGCATAAGCGCCGAACGAGGTCATAAGAATGTTTAGCGAGGTGCCCAAAACAACGTACAGCAGTGTGTTCGTGTATCCAGTAATAATTGAAGGGTTCTGGAAAACCATTCGATAAGCTTCCCAATTGAGCCCTTTAGGATACCAAATCAGACCTCGCACTTGCATGGCCCATATCGGATCGCTTAAGGAGGCGAACAACACATAGAGGAATGGGTACAAGGTGAATAGGGATAATAGGATCAAGAACAAGGAATTCGAAAGGTCGAATAGTAGTTCTCCCCAGCTTCTGCGCATGTAGATGAGCCTCCTTTCACCAAAGTTTGTTATCGCTAGTGCGCCGGCTCAAAGCATTTGCCAATACGAGTAGCGTAAAATTAATGAGAGAGTTGAAGAGACCGACAGTAGCGCTATAGCTGAAGTCAGATTCGAGAATCCCTTTACGATATACGAAGGTTCCGATGACATCAGCGGTTTCGTAAGTAGTCGGATTATAGAGCAGCAAAATTTTGTCGGCTCCGATGGACATGAAGTGTCCAATTTGCAAAATAAGCAGGATGACCACCGTTGACATAATTCCCGGCAATGTAATATGCATTGTCTGCTTCCAACGATTGGCGCCATCTACTCTGGCCGCCTCATAGAGTGAGGGATCGATGCCGGACATGGCTGACAAATAAATGATGGAACCCCAACCAATATTTTGCCATACATTCGAGGAAATGTAGACGGAACGAAACCAGCTGCTCTCCTGCAGGTAGGAGATGGGCTCCAGACCGAACAAGGAGCTGAGCAAGTTATTGATTAAGCCGTCACGGGCCAGGAAGTCAACCATCATACCTGAGATGACCACGATAGATATAAAATGCGGCATATACGTAATCGTTTGAACGGTACGCTTCAACACCGCGCTGCGCAGTTCATTAAGCAGAAGGGCAAGCACGATGGATGCAGGGAAAGCGAACAGCAATTCATACATGCTTATTAGCAGCGTATTGCGCAAAATACGAGTAAAATAAAAGCTTCCGAAGAAATCCTGAAAGTGTTTCAGGCCAACCCAGTCACTGTGCAGAATGCCGACACCGGGTGAATAATCCTTGAAGGCAATCTGCAGTCCGTACATCGGAACATAATAGAAGAGAACATAATAGACTACGACGGGAAGCAGCATGATATAGATATATTTATTGAGCCTGGCGTCGCGTATGAACCGGTACTTGAACCCGTTCTTGTCGACCGCGGGCTTCACGGAGTCAGGTTGTTGATGGAGCGCTGTGGACATTGCGAGTTCCTCCTTGAGCTGGTGAGTCTGTCAAAATGGACGCAGAAAGACGCCATACGGCGGGAAAATTCTCTCCCGCGCCGTATGTTTACGTCTGAAGCTTATCTTACTTTCTGCTGAGGTAACGATCCAATGCGGCTTGGCGGACTTTGATCGCTTCCTCGATCCCCATACTTTTCATCGTTTGCACATACTTATCAAAGCTTTCAATCGGTTCTGCGTTCATGACGAATTTATTGAACATTTCTTCCTTGTAGGTCTTGACGTCATTCATGACCGAAGCTGTTTTCGAGCTTTCATCGGCATTCAGACTAATGCTCGGCATTTGCTTGGAATGATCCGCTTGGGCCCACGTTTTTTGTGCTTCACGCTGCGCAGGAATGGTGTAATATTGTTCGATAACCCGCTTATCCTGAACGAATGGTCCGTTCCAGCTGGATTGGAAATATTTAGCCATCGCTTGCGTCATCGGCAGCTTATCCGGGTTGTTCATAATCATGTCGGTGTACTTGGGATAGCCGTTCTCCATTTTGTAGCTTTCGCCTTCGATGCCGAAGTTGATGAGCATGTGGCCTTCCGGACCGTACTTGTAATCGAGCCATTGAATAATTTGCTCCGGGTTTTTGGCTTTGGCCGATATGGCTGCGCCGTATCCGACGAAAGGCATCGTATACTGGCCAAGCGGGTTTGGTCCGCCCTCTTTGAGCTTCGGATAGGGGGCTCCTACGAGGGAGAAGCCTGGGTTTGTCCCTTTAGCCAAGTCTAAGTAACGGCCTAGACCGGAACCGGCAAAACCGGAGTAAGCGCCGACCTGGTTACTGATAATTTTGTTGTCCTTAAGCTTGGAATCCTTGATGCTTGCGTAGTCCTTATCGATAAGTCCTTCCTTGTACCAACGGGCTAAAGTAGCCAGAAACTCCTTGTACTCGGGCTGTATAGGGCCGTATTTCACCTTGCCGTTATCGTTATAGAAGTCCGTTGCAATTCCATAGGCGCCAACAAACAGATGGTTCAAGTCAAAATCGCCAGCCAAATTCATAAAGAAGGGGATCTCATCCTGTTTGCCGTTGCCGTTGGGATCCTTATCGCGGAATGCCTTCAAGACCGTTTCCCATTCGGGAATGGTAGTTGGCACTTTCAAGTTCAACTTATCAAGCCAATCTTTGCGGAAAATCGGGCCGTTCACGACGCTTAGCTGCTCGTCGCCCAGAAGGTTTGGCATGACATAAATATTGCCTTCATCCGTTGTCATCATTTTGCGGAACTCAGGGCGTTCCTTCAATACTTTGGTCAAGTTGGGCGCATATTTCTCAATTAACTCGTTCAAACGCAGAATCTGTTTACCTTTAATTAGAGCATCAGGACTTTGGGCAGCGGCTGCCCCTGTGCCTGAGGCGAAGTTGTATTCCACCACATCAGTCAAGCTTCCTGAAGCCAGCATAATATTGAATTGGTCTTTCTCTTGCCCTGTTGGAGGATGCTGGAATTCAACCTTGGTTCCGGTTTTCTTTTCAATTTCCTTATAGGCAGCCATCTCATTGTACGTCTTCATAATCGCGCCTGCATTGCCGTTCAGCTGTACCCAGTACGTAATGGAAGCGGGATATTTGACTTCAGCCGCTGCCGATACGGCGGGAGCTGTTCCTGTTGCTGCAGGCGTTGATTTGGCTGTGTCGCTGCTACAGCCCGCCATGAAGACTGAGAGTGCTGCTGCTGAGATCACGGTTAATTGGATCGTTCTTTTCTTTCTGTTCATTCGTGGGTGACCCTCCTGTACATATTGTTTTTGCGGTGTCGTTATCCGCAATTTCAATATAAAAGAACAGACATTTGCTGCCTACAATACGTTCTAATGAACGATAAACCCCCCTTCAGATCAGGGGCAAACCGTATTTCAGGAGGGCTAACCATCCTTCAGATGATCCTCTCTTTGCAGCATGTCACGGTACTTTCCTGGGGTGATGCCTTCTATTTTTTTGAAAACACGGATGAAGCCTATATCTGTCGAATAGCCAACGCCTTGTGCGACTTGAAGAACGGTCATGCCAGGTACCTCAAGCAAGCGCTTTGCCTCTTTCATTCGAACTTCAATCATATAATCGGTCAAATTGATCCCATACTGCCTTTTAAACAATCCGGATACATATTGAGGTGTCATCCCAAAATGATCCGCAATCGAAGTTAAACTGAGGGAATGATCTCCATAATGTTCATCAATATAGAGCTTCATTCGTTCTTGCCAACGTTCATGCTGTTCGGAGCGAGCTTCTTGCACACTGTTGCAAATATATAGGCAAAGTTCTTTGACCTTTTTTAACATATCTTCGGCCGATGTGCTGTTAATGATGAGCTTTACAGGGTCAGAGTTGTCCTCCTGCCATTGTTTCTCATCGATTTTCAAAGCACTGGTAACTTTGAGAACGGTGCCTAGCAGATTCAGGAAGAGTAACTTTCCTAGTTCAGGTGTCGTGTCACGGGAACCCATATTGTGCTGGTACAGCTCGTTAAGAAGTCGTTCGACACCTTCATAATCCCCGCTTTTGAGACAATTCATGATTTGTGCTTCCATCTCCATGGGATAGTGATAGTAAGTGCGTTCCATGTAACGAATTTCATCGTAATGTATAACAGTGTTAATGCCATGAATAATTCGGTAATCTAGCGCATTAAGCGCTTCGCTATAGCATCGGGAGGCTTCTAGTCTGCCCAAATGCAGGGAGCTGGTCGCAACGGTGATCTTCATACGGAAGCGATCCTCGATGACTCCCTTGAGCTCAGCGATTAATCGGTCTCTACTCTGAATGGTCTCTTCTGAAGCATCGGGGACATTCAACAGAAGCGCTAAGCGATTGTTATCTGTTTCCGTGACATAGCCGGAATCACCAACGAATTCACTGCTCAAATTGAATAAAATAAACCGCACGAGCGCACGATCTCGATCATTCTCGGCAATCCGAAAATCTCGGCTTTCATCGACTTCAAGAATGATTACGCTAACATAGGGATGCGGGAGCCTAATGCCCATAAAAGCAAGAGAGTCTCCCGTTAATTCGGTTTGCTCGACATCTCCTTTTAATAATCGGGTCAAAAAGTTGGCACGCACGACCGGGAGATGTCCCGCTAGCTGCTGCTCAAGTGCTTTGCCTTCGGCCACAGAGGCGGCAATGGAGTTTCGAATAAAGTCGTATTCGTTAGATGGGCTATTTCGTGGCACACTTTTACCTTTGTTAATGGCATAAACAAGATCGCGAATTGGACTATAGCTGCGGTACGCCATCCAATAAGCAGCAGCACTTCCAGCAGCGACTACTAGTATGATCAAATAGATCGCCCAAGTTTTCATTTCGTTCACTCGCTCTAACACAACACTTTTGGGAACAAGGGATATATATTTCCAGCCGCTTGCGCCTGTTGTAAAGGAGAGCATTTGTGTGGTGCCATCGGCGTTATATGTTTCGTAACCATTGGAGTTTTGGGTCTCAGCGAGCAGGCTCGGAGAAAGTTTGTAGGTATTTGAGGTGGAAATAATCACTTGTCCCTTCTCATCCAGAATGAACATAGTACCGTTATCGACCCATTGAATACCTTTCAGAAGATCGAGGATTTGCTGCTCATTAATGAGCATGACAATCGTGCCTTTGATGTTGCTAGTCTCGCCAAGAGGTAATGAAATTGCACTGGCAATGACGTTTTTAGTGGCAGGGTCGGCAGTCGATGAAGGGGAAGTAGGCAAGTAAGTTAAATAATGATATCCGGTTAAAAGCTCCGTGCGTACGTGCTCCAAGTTTTTACCAGGGAGTGGGTACAACTTTGTGAAAAAGGTTGGGGCATCCGTTTTCAAAATGGGTGAAATTACGGCGTCTTCATCCCTTAGGTAAACGTAAAAGTCATCAATAAATGGCGTGCCATTGCGAATCGTTCTTAACGCGCGGACCGCCTCTTCATATTGAATGTATTTTTCGCTGTCTTTAATCGTCCATAAGGTTTGAAGCTTAGGCTGTGTCGCGATCTGAATGCCAAGCTGTTCGATCTCTTGCAAATTCTTGTCTACAATCTGGCGAGCTTGTTCAAGCATAGCCAAATTAGATCGATTTGCATTCTCGACCATACTTTTTTCCATATTCGTATACAAGATGAATGTACCCGTTACAGGAATGAGTAAAATGAGGATGTAAGAGAGCCATAGTGTCAGAAAAATACTTTTGCGTCGCAGCAGCATAGGTGAGCCCCTCCAATGGGTGCGGGATTAGGTGGCATGATATATGTGAAAATAGTGGTAGGGCTTGGAGAGAAGATGGGTGCAGTTTATCATATCTAACTGTTAGCATCAATGATTTCCTGCGTATTTCAGTACGTGGAGGGTGTCTTAAAACTGTCCTAAAATCGCAGGCGGTAGGATGACCATTCCAGCAAGTTGATATCGACCAACATATTTGTGTAAGATGAAGGGGAAGTTCCGCCTGTAAGTAGTTGGAATCAGGAGTATGGAGGAGGCGAGCTATGGCGCGTTCAAAGCCGCTTTGGTTACTAATTAGTTGGTTTGTTGTTGCTATTCTGGGACTACTCGTATTGAAATGGACAGGTGTATGGGAACATATAGATTTGAATTGGGTCACGAGATGGCTTCGTGATTTGGGCCCTATTGGGGGTCTGTTGTATATCCTGGCATATACGCTAAGACCGTTGGTCTTGTTCCCAGCGACACCTTTGACCCTTTATGGAGGCTATGTATTTGGCGCCTTTTGGGGGACCGTTTACGATATTATTGGTGCAGGAGCAGGAGCATTACTGTCGTTCTATATAACACGCAAATGGGGCCGCGGCAGCTTTCAACGTATACTACGAAGCCCTAAGCTCTTATCCTTTGATCAAAAAGCAGAGGAAAAAGGTTTCATGGTTGTATTGTATATGCGGCTTATGCCGTTCTTTCCATTCGATGGGATCAGCTATGGTGCTGGATTATCGAAAATTCGCTTCTGGGACTATACATGGGCCACATTCATCGGGATTATTCCCGGAGCGATTGTGTATAACGTTTTTGGCGCTTCCTTGAATGATATCTGGTCATGGAAGTTTCTCGGAGCTGTGGCGATGTATGCTGTATTTGCTATCGTCCCACTGCTAATTAAGAGAAGGCAAGCGCGCAAAGTGCGCCAAGCCGCATAAGAGGAAGAGGGAACAATCATTTCGCCGTGGGAGGCAAGGGACAGATGAAGGGGAAAGTCGTAGCAAGGGATGGCATCTGGCGTTTAGTGGGAGCAGGTGCTCTGCTCCTTATCTTTATAGTGATATCGCAGAACATTTCAGCAACATGGGTGCAAGCTTTTGATCAACATGTAGGCGGTTACATACAAGAGCAACGAGGTCCCTTTTGGACACCAGTGGCCAAATTTTTTACATTCATGGGAAGTGGAGCTACGGAATTCATTCTCTATTTTCTAGTAGCCGGACTGTTGTATGTGAAATACAAGATGAAGTGGGAAACCCTTGTCATATTCGTTGGTGTGCTTGGTGCATGGCTGCTGAATTCGGGGTTGAAAGAGCTCTTTGAACGCGACCGTCCATCCCCAGAGGGGTGGTTAGTGGAGGTGGATAGTTTCAGCTTTCCCAGCGGTCACGCGATGGTCTCCATACTCTTCTATGGATTGCTTACTTACTTGCTATGGGTGAATGTATGGCAAACATGGCGAGTAGCCTGGGGGATACCCCTAATTGGCGCCATAGTCATTTTATGCATTGGGCTTAGTCGAATTTATCTCGGCGTTCATTATTCAAGTGATGTATTGGCTGGTTACATGGCTGGGGGGCTTGTGCTTATGGGGTGTATGCAAGCGATTCGCATGATTAGACGACGGAGAATGATAACATCTAGTCATAAAGGGAAATACACATTCTTCGAGAATATGTAAGAATTAACAATACATATCATCTATAAAACGGGGGAATGTGCATGGCTATAGAAACATCTCGCTTTTTTACTTATGACGATACCAAGAATCAAGACATTTTTTATCGGTTGCCTGACCACTGGTGGAGTAGGCATTACGAGTACATATGGGCTTCCCATTTTGTTAAAAAAGATGATATTGTTCTAGATGCTGCATGTGGCTTAGGCCATCCCTTTAAGTATTATTTAGCTGACAAATGTCGAGAAGTATACGCTTGCGATATGGATGAACGCCTATTAGATACGAACGAAATTATCAAAGAACTGGAATATTATCTTGGGAAAGAGCATATAGATCAAATTAATCTGCCCACGTTAAGTATTCCTAAATTCGCTGTATCGGACATTTCCAATTTGCCGTATGATGACGGGAAGTTCGATGTAGTTTTCTGTATTTCTGTCATGGAGCATATTGAAGACACCGAGGTGCAGCTTCGTTCGCTGCAAGAGTTTAAGCGGGTTCTGAAAGACCATGGCAAATTGATTATTACCGTTGATTATCCAGATGTACATGTGGAGGGCTTTCTAAGTTTGATTGCGGCTTCAGGCTTACAATTGGTCGGAGATCATGACTTTACGAAGCCCGTTAATGCGATTACGTCGGACTATTATGGCCGAGATTTATGGTGCATTCGATTCGTTCTTGAAAAAATAAGCGTTTAATATACGACAACGGTATTTACTCTTTTCACAGGACAACGCCACTTCGGTTTGTCCTTTTTTCTTTTGTGAGCCGAGCGTTGTATAATTATGAATGTCATCATTATTAGAAGACTCAGAAAGAAGGGATGACCATGCTAAAGCTAAGTATTCTTGACCAGTCACCGGTATCATCCGGCTTTACTCATAGTGAGGCATTACAACAAACGATAACACTCGCACAGCTCGCTGATCGACTAGGCTACACCCGATTCTGGGTGTCAGAGCATCATAATTCAGCAGGGCTTGCAGGTTCTTCTCCAGAGGTGCTTATATCCACGCTTGCTGCTCGCACAAGCCGTATCCGGCTTGGCTCCGGCGGCGTACTGCTTCCTCACTACAGTGCCTACAAGGTTGCTGAGAACTTCCGTATGCTCGAGGCGCTGTATCCAGGGCGCATCGACCTTGGCATCGGGCGTGCTCCTGGCGGCACGCCGCATACGGCCAAGGCGCTGCGTGGCGTCAGCGCCGATCTGTTCGAGGGACTTGAGCGGTTCCCAGCGCAAGTCACGGATTTGCTGCGGTTCCTCACCGACTCGGTGGAACCTGGGCATGTGTTCGAGGGCATCCGCGCCACCCCGTTGGTGGCTTCGATGCCCCAGGTTTGGCTGCTCGGTTCCACGGGGCAGAGCGGGGTGTACGCGTCGCAGGCAGGCGCAGCCTTCTGCTTCGCGCACTTCATCAACGGAGCGGGGGGGCAGCATGCGGTGCGAAGCTACCGCAGCTCGTTCCAGCCGTCCGCGCTCAATGTCGTGCCGCAGGCGACGGTTTGTATTTATGTGCTGTGCGCCGAGACGACAGCTGAGGCGGAGGAGCTTGCGACTTCGGTCGATTTGCGTATTCTGCAAATGGAAAAAGGCGAGTTCACCGGAGTGAAATCGCCGAAGGAAGCTGCGGAATATACATATTCCGATTGGGATCAAACCCGTGTGCGAGACAATCGCTCGCGAATGATCGTGGGCAATCCCGGCCAGGTCCGAGAGCAAATCCTGCTGCTCGCCGAAAGCTATGGTGTCGACGAAGTCATGGTCGTTGCAGGTGGACACCAAGTGGAAACGAGACTGCGGACCGTGGAGTTGTTGGCGGAAGCTTTTGAATTAAGCCATCACCACAGTTACGTAATCTAGCGGGCTGAAGCCAGATGGATGAGGAATCGCTTAGCGCGTGCGCTTCGGCCGCTTATCGATTTCTTGCGTCACGATAAACGCCAGCTCTTCATTGCCGAAGAGGGATAGCACGCCAAGCAAAGTGTCATCCGGTACTTCACCAGCTTCCTCTTTCGGCACCGTTAGTTCCAGAGCTTTCTCAAGTGCTTCATTATTCGGCTGGTCGGGATAGGCGCTATGATAAAGTGCTGCAGGGTCCAGACCATGGTTAATGCACCATTGTGCAAAAACCAAAATCATCATATGCTCTTCACGTTTGTAATTTTCGATCATTTGCTCTTCTAATTGTTTATTATTCATGGGGTAACAGACAACTCCTTATATTACGATTGCAACACGTGTACTAACTAGGCCAACTTCTATTCACAAAGAAACCTTTATACACAAAGAAACTTCTGTCTACCAAGAAACTTCTGTCCACCAAGAAACCTCTGTCTACCAAGCCAACCTCTATCCACCTTCGGGTGGATGGATTCATTATAGCGAAAGATTAGGTGTATTCACAATGATCATTAAGAATGAGAAAATCAAAGCATCCGAAGTTGAGGTCACAGGGCTGCAGGGTGAGGATTTAGGTGTCATGTCCACGAAAGATGCGCTTGCTCTTGCTAAAAGGTTAAAAGTAGACCTCGTCTGCACCTCGCTCATGAGCTCGCCACCCCCCTGTAAGCTGATTGGAGCGGGTGCAGCCAAACAGGAGGCCTTGCAAGAAAAGCAGCAGGCCCGGAAGCAAGAGCAAGGACCGAAGGTCAAGGAGCTTCGCTTGACGGCGAACATCGAAGATCACGATCTCGAGACGAAACGTCAGCAAGCTGAGCGTATATTGAAGGGCGGGGACGCCGTCCAGCTGGTCGTTAAGATCTCCGGCAAGGAAGGCGCGAAAGCCAAGGAATTGCTAGAAACGCTAGTGAAGGAGCTCAGCTCTCAAGGCAAGAAGCATACCGGCATTCAATTAAGCGGCAAGCAAGCGGCCGTTCAATTGAATCCTTTGTAGTAAAAGCATGGACAACCCTTTGGGGAGGTCCATGCTTTTTTGAGTAGTGATTTATATGTTTTGGGTTCTGGGAAAGCGAAGCCCCCTTAAGTATTCAGGAGGGGAGTGCAAGAATGCTGGGGGTGGGTTTAGCGTTATAAAATTATTAAACCATCTTATTTGGTAGTCTGGTAGCAGATACAACAGAATATCTACTCGTGCGTAATAGCAGGGGATCGAGGAGCCAACGCAGCTTAGGGCTGCGCTGGCGTAATCGTAATCGCCTGCGAGCCCATCGCTTCCCATGCCTGATGAAAAGCGTCTAAGTCATAAGCTTCTTGCTGCCCTGTCATCGGATCGTTGAGATACGCGGTCCCATCGTCCACGCCGACGAGGAGCAACGCATGCTCCGGTTGATACCAGTCTACGAGCTCGCCGTCCGGGTCCTCCCATGTTAAGTCGAGGTAGGGGGTGTCCATGTGCTCTGTTGCCCAGACCATGACGGGCCGACCTTGCGCCAACTGAGCTAGCAGGGCTTCCAAAGATGCTCCCGTGAGGTTCTTGACCCTCCCGGGCAGCCACTGCTCCATCAGCTTCGCGACCGGTGCGTGGTAAATCCCATAGCCGACGTCAAACGGGTCGCCGACGAAGACATCCCGAGGATTACCGCCTACCATGGCGCCATCCTCGTTGGTGTAAGGCAAGTCGCCTTTGGGCAGAGCCTCGGCGACCTCATCTTTGGAAATGGGCAGCCCCGCCCAATTCATCAGCATCGTGGCGGCGACGGCCTCGCAGCCGTTCGGCAGCTCCGGCAGCTGCGACAACGCCGGAATGTCGTGCAGCCCCGCCTGAGCTGCGACAAGCTTCATCGGCGACGCAGCGACCGCCGGCGGCTCCGGCGAAGCCGTCGCTGGCAGCGCCGTCAGGCTCGGTGCTACCTCACCAACTGCCGCCGCTGGACTAGCCGGCGCCGTGTGAGAATGCGCTGCGGAAAAGTCCGTTTCCGCCACATATAAACAAACGGCTGCAGTCAAGCAGCCGAGCAGGCATAAGGTTATTTTTTTCAAGAGGCATGACACTCCAAGGTTAGGGGATGGGTTTGTCCGAATTTGTCGATAGCTACATTACAGCATGGAGCTGGCATTTATGCAAGTTGGCGTAGGGATATATCGAAGCTTGTTTTCGCATAGACTAGCATCAGGCCTGTCTGCTGCGTGCAGCAGGAGGAGGCTGTGAGGGAGGAATGAAAATGACGCGTTTTTATATCGGCTGTGTGGCCGCTTTTATCAGCTATTGCTTGCTCGTCATGTTGATTTTTCTGAGGGGTGATCTCTTCCATATCCCAATGGAATTGGTGGGTACAGCGGCTGATCCGCATACCTTTATGACGGCGGCTCAAATCTCCAAAGCGGAGTCTCTTTCCCGGATTCATTCCCTGAGCTTTTTCATAAGCGCTCCCTTGCAAATGGGCATCATGGTTGCTCTATTCGGCATTGCAGTTCGTATGCGTACATTTGCAGAGCGGATCAGCCGGTCGGGGGTGCTGCAAACCCTCTGGTTTGTGCTGCTTTTTAGCCTATTGACGGATCTCTTGTTTCTACCCATCGACTATCTGCTGTTTCGGATTGACCATGCTTACGGCATGTCTACGGAATCGCTTGGGATGTTCTGGGGCGATCATGCCAAATCGTTACTGATCTCCTTGGCGGGATCGCTTGTCATGGTTGGTATATTCCGTGGCATTAGCAGATGGAGTCCGAGGCGGTGGTGGCTGTGGCTCTGGGGTGTATCAATTCCGCTTCTCGTAATTGTCACTTTCCTGCAGCCGGTGGTGCTTGATCCGCTGTACAATAAGTTCGAGCCCCTTCAAAACCAAGAGCTAAAAACGCAAATTCTAGACTTGGCAGCCCAAGCGCACATCCCAACTGACCAGGTTTACCAGGTGAATATGTCGGAGCGCACCCCTGCTATTAATGCGTATGTGAGCGGTATTGGCGGGAATGCGCGAATTGTGCTGTGGGACACGACTCTAGAGAAGCTTACGCCGGACGAAATCCTCACGGTAATGGCGCATGAGATG
This sequence comes from Paenibacillus oryzisoli, assembly GCF_001653565.1. Classification (GTDB taxonomy): domain Bacteria; phylum Bacillota; class Bacilli; order Paenibacillales; family NBRC-103111; genus Paenibacillus_E; species Paenibacillus_E oryzisoli. The sequence continues at coordinate 345,892 of NZ_LYPB01000050.1, read as the reverse complement.
GGGCATTACGTAGAAAAGCACATCTATTGGGGGCTGGCCTACGGGATTGCTCTTAGCTTTGCAGGATTTTGGCTTGCGTTCCATGCGTTTCGCTGGATACTGCGGCGTTTCGGCGCAGCACTGGGGTTGCGCGGTGAGCGTGATTTGGCTGCGCTGCCGATACTTCTCCTGCTCATGATGGGGATGAGCTTTGTTTCCGCGCCCATGCAAAATGCCTTTTCCCGGGTGATTGAACACCGGGCCGATCAATACGCGATGCGGATGACAGGCGATGGCAACGCGGCCATCCATGCTTTCCAGCAGATTGCGAAGGAGAACTTGAGTCCAGTCACGCAGCCAAAGGTCGTGCAGTGGTTCCGGGGCTCGCATCCGACAATCATGGAGCGAATCTTGTATTTTGAACAATTCCAGAAGTGAATAAGTTAAATCGCATAGCGCCGATCCTGATATCACAAATTCAGGGTCGGCGTTTGTTTTTGAACATTGACAAAGGGGAGGCAGTTGTCTAAGATATGCTGTAATCTACACCAGAACGATCAGAATTGTGGGAGGGAAATTATTGAAAGGGTTTACAAAAAGACTGTTTTTTAATCGCTCCTTATTTCGAAAACAACTGCTCTCCTACCTCATTACGGTGCTCATTCCAATCTCGATGATTGTTTCTGTATATGCTTACACCATTAATGAAGACTTAACGTCCCAAATTGAACAGACATCGACGGCCAGCATTCAGCGTACAGCCAAAAATCTCGATAATTTAATTGACCAGATTAACTATTTTGCCCTTCAACTCTCCTTTTTGCCGGATATGAATAACATGTTGAAAAATCCAGTGGCTTTCACGCTGTATGACTATTACAAATTAAAGGAGCAACTGCGTAGTCAGATCAACTCCAATAATCTATTTTACTCCGTATATATTTACAGTGCCTTAAATGAACGCTTTATGACGTCGAATGAGGGACTTTTTGATGCCGATACGTTCTATGATTCTCAGGTTCTAACGCAAATTCGCAAAGAAGATCGACCGCATTTCTGGTATCAGGTGCGGGAAGATTATGTCACATTCTATAAAGATATCCCCGTCACTGAGAGCATGCCGCTTGGCACCCTAGTCATCAATATGCAGAAGAAAATGTTTCTGAATACCATGTACAACTTAAACATCGGGGATGAAGAACGTATTTTCGTCGTAGATAAAAGTGGCTCAGTGATTTCGTCGCATCCGCAGGTAGAGAACGAGATGATTCGTCAAATGATCACAAATGGAGATGCAGTGTCTTCATCAGGCACCTTGCAGAAAATCGTTCTCGATGGTACGAAGTATTTTGCTCATATCGCCTCCATGAAGGGGGATGGTTGGACGCTAGTTAACTTGATCCCTTATGCCAGCTACAAGGCGAAGCTGTTTGAAAAACTATCCAAAGTCCTCACGATTGTCTTATTCGTATTCCTAATTGGTTTGGCCATAGCCTATGCATTTGCCGTGAAGATGTACAATCCATGGAAAAAAATGATCGAGGTACTCTCCGGGGTCGGCGGGGGCAAATCGTCATCTGATGAGTACATGCTTGTCAGCGGAGCTATCAACTCCATGATGGCGACGATCAAACAGAATGAGCCAGTGATGAAGGATCATCTGATTTCGGATATTTTACGTAATAAAGTATCGGATAAAGAAACGATTTCAGCGCGGCTGCAACAGGCAGGTTTACAGTTTACCGAGCCTTACTATGCCGTCATTGTCGCTGTGTTTGATGATTTGCAATCGGAAGACGCCGAGGACCCGCAGCGCAACCTTCTCATTTACAGTATGGTTTTGGAAACGTTGAAGGCTTATCTGCCTGTAGAAGGGACGATATTGGATCGAAGCAAGCTTGGCTTTATCGTCAATTTGCCGCAAAAAGGCATGGACGCCGGCATACGGCAGCGTATTCATCAAACTTATGCAGAAATGAATGCGGTAGGGCAGGAGGAATTGAACGTTTCGCTGCAATTTATTGTGAGTGATGCGGATGCGCCTGAACGTCTGCATCTTGCGTATGAGCAGATTCGCAGAATGCTGAACTACAAAGCGGTCATTAACCGTAATGACATCGTTTTTGTACAAGATCACAAAAGTGAATTGAAATTCGTATATCCGCTTTCCTTGCAAAAGCAGTTGATTCACGCTGTCGCCACGATGAACCGAGAGAAGGCCAATCAGTGCATTGGTGAACTCTTTGATCAGTATATCTATAAGTCGAAATATCCGCTCGAAAAGCTGCAGGGCATGATTGTCGTGCTCATGAGTTCGGTGTTGAATGAATTGCTGAAGGAAGGCTACGACATTGGAAGCCTAAACGAGGATGTCGATATTTTTAAACTGAACGAATGCCAGAATAATGATGAACTGTATCAATTTATGATCACACATATTCATAGAATCATTGCGTTCTTGGAAACGTTGCAGGACAAGCAGGTCACGAATCTCTATGTTGCCAAAACGATTGCCTACATGGAGGAGCATTACGCCAATCCGCTGTCCATTACAGAGATCGCGGAGCGCATAGGAGTCAGCAGCGGTCATTTGAGCCGTACCTTTAAAGCGGAGATAGGGAAATCCATGTTGGAATACTTAACGGAATTTCGAATTAAGAAAAGTAAAGAGCTCCTTAGCGCTAGAAGCGATTCCTTGCAGGAGATAGGCTTAGCGGTGGGTTATCACGATGTGCAAAGTTTCATTCGTTTCTTTAAGAAATATGAGGGCATGACGCCTGGCGAATACCGCAAAAGCATCTAGAAAAACGGATATCATACCAAATTTGTAACATTTCACAAGCTCATATCAGAAAATCCTCATGTTTATTGCAAACTGAGGATTTTTATTATGGCTGCTCCTCGCTACGATGAAAGCGTACACAACAGCATGTGTAACATCGAATCGAGAGGAGGGGATGTGGTGAATCATCCTATAAAGGCATCGCATGGTGCGGTTGTAAATGCAAGACCTCGTGCAAGATCATCCGCCTTTATGAAGTCGTTTCATAAACACAAGTACTATTATGTTTTACTGTTGCCCGGTGTCATTTATTTTCTGTTATTTAAGTACATTCCGATGGGCGGCATTGCAATCGCTTTCCAAGATTTCAAGATTGCGGGAAGCGTGTTCGACAGTCCTTGGGTCGGATTAAAATGGTTCCGCATTCTGTTTGATTCGCCTGACTTTTGGATAGCACTTCGAAATACGGTAATCATTAGCTTCTATAAGCTGCTGTTTAACTTTCCAGCGCCGATTGTGCTTGCGCTCTTGCTTAATGAACTGCTCAATGGCGTATTTAAGCGAATCGTACAGACGATTATCTATTTTCCGCACTTCGTTTCTTGGGTTGTGCTGGGAAGTATTCTATTCTCCGTATTTTCGGTCGATACGGGGGTGGCGAAGCTGCTCGGCTTGTCCTCATCACCGCTGATGAATCCCGAAGTGTTCCGAGGTTTTCTAGTCGGTTCGGAAATGTGGAAGGAAGTCGGATGGGGGACGGTCATTTATTTAGCGGCTATTGCGGGCGTTAATCCAGAGCTCTATGAAGCAGCCAGAATAGATGGTGCGAATCGCTTTCAGTTGGTTCGTCATGTTACGTTGCCGAGCATTGCATCGACGATTGTCGTGCTGTTGATTTTGCGAACGGGACAAATTTTGAATGTCGGCTTCGATCAGATTTACATTTTATATAACCCGCTCGTCTATAATGTAGCGGACACGCTGGATACGTATGTATACCGTGTGGGGCTTACGATGGGCAGATTCCCGTTTGCTACAGCAGCTGGGCTGTTCCAATCGGTTGTAGGCTTATGCTTGCTGCTGTTTACGAACTGGCTCGTGCGTCGTATGGGCGAACGAGGATTGTGGTAAGGAGGTGGATGTGAATGCGTAAAAGTTGGGGTGAACGCGGCTTCGAAATAGGGAATGTGCTGTTTCTGGCTATACTGAGTATTGTGACGCTGTATCCTTTATGGCATGAATTATCAATATCATTAAGCTCGGCGGCTGGTGCCATGCGGGGCGGGTTGTTCTTTTTCCCTAGGGGCTTTACGCTGGACGCGTACAAAAGTGTGCTGGCTTCCAGTTTTATTTGGCTGGCCTACCGAAACAGTATTATCGTGGCGGTGGCAGGCACGTTCCTGCATGTCTTATTTACAGCGACGACGGCTTATGCGTTAAATAAAAGAAGTTTGCCTGGCGCGAAGGTCATTACACTACTGGTTATTTTTACGATGATATTTAGCGGTGGAATGATTCCGACCTATTTGCTTGTCAAAAGCTTAGGATTAACGAATACCCTATGGGCGCTTATGCTGCCGGGGATGATATCTGCTTTCAACGTAATCGTCATGCAAAGCTTTATGCGGACCATTCCGGAAGAAGTGGAGGAGTCGGCTGCCATGGATGGAGCGAATCCGCTGCGAACGTTTTTCACCATTATTATACCGTTATGCAAGCCGGTTATTGCTACGATTGCACTCTGGGAGTGCGTCGGATTGTGGAACAATTTTATGCAAGCGTTGATTTATTTGAATGATAAAAGGCTATTTACCCTACCGTTGTTATTAAAAGAAATTATTGCTGGCCAGCAATTGGCGACAGATACCGGTCAGTTTACAACGTTTGCTGCCGAGTCCGCGATAGCGGCTACCGTCATTATTTCAATCGTACCCATTCTTGCCGTGTATCCGTTCCTGCAGAAGTACTTTATGAAAGGCACCATGTTAGGCTCTGTGAAATCATAATTTGAAGATCATATAAGGGGTGTTCTTATGAAAAGAATGAGTAAAATGGTATCCGTCTTGTGTGTCACTTGTCTTGCAGGATTAGTAGCTGCTGGTTGCGGCTCCAATGAGCAAGGAGAAAGTGCGTCATCTTCCAGCCCAGTTTCTACGAAGCCGGTTACTTTCAATATGTTCTTTAATTACGGGATTCCGGAATATCCGGACACTGGTGGAGAAGCGAAACCGAAAATTATTTCATTGATGGAGAAGGCGGGAATACCGGGTATAGATTACAAAATTAGCATGATCTCTGGTGATGAATACAAAACGAAGCTAAATCTGATGGTGTCTTCCGGCGCAATACCGGATTACTTCAGTGTGGATACGACACAGCTAGCTCAGTATGTGAGTCAAGGGCTATTGAAGCCGTTGGATGATTTGCTGGCAAAAGCGCCGCACTTGATGAAGTACATTCCGAAAGAGCGTTGGGACGGTGTCAAATTTGATGGCAAAATTTACGCGATTCCGCAAGGGGTTAGACAGGAGTCGTTCAATTCCCCGAATACGGCGGGCTTGATGATAAGACAGGACTGGCTGGATGCACTCGGCATGAAGCAACCGACTAATCTAGATGAACTGCATGAAGTTCTTAAGGCATTCACGTTCAAGGATCCGGATAAGAATGGTCAAAATGATACGTATGGGTTTGGCGGCAACAAATCCTCGCTGTTTAATACTGTCTTTGGCGCTTTTGGCATTGCACTAAATGGCCCAGTCTTCTGGACAGAGAAAGATGGAAAGATCGTCAAAAGCTTTGTGACACCAGAGGCGAAGAAAGCTTTAGCCGTTCTGCAGCAATGGTATAAAGAAGGTCTGATTGACCCTGAGTTCCCTGTCATGGAATTGAAGCAGGCAGAGGCTAGGATCGTGAATTCCAAGGTCGGCGTGTTTGAAGGCGATGCTTTTGCAGTCAATGCGACTGGCGGCGGCTATTACACCTCGCTGCTGAAGGTGGTGCCATCAGCTAATATAGCGATGATTAACCGAGTGAAAGGACCCGACGACAAGCTGGGCTGGCCGCAGGTTAATCCCTATTCGGGAGGAGCGCTGCGTGCCATAAGTGCGAAGGCGCAAGAACCTGAAAGACTCATTCAAATGCTGGATTGGTCGGTCAGCGATGACCCGAACGGCGGCGTGGATCTGCTTACCTATGGCGAAAACAACGTGGATTACACCTTTGACAAGAGTAAAAATTTAATCGCACAAACATCCAGTTATTCCGATTTATACAAAAAAGGTTTCTCTAACCCTGTTCGCTTTGTGCAAGTAACGGACCGTCGTTGGACGGACGATAAAGTGCGGGCGGCGTTGGAAATCGCTTCAAAGGATATTATTAAGAATCCGCTTTGGAAAACAGTTCCAGCAGAGCTGGATTATCCGGATCTGGAGAAGAAGCTGTGGACGGAGTACTTTGTTAAGATTGTGACAGGTGTATGGCCCGTTGAGAAGTTCGATGAGTTCGTTCAGAAATATTACCAGCAGGGCGGACAGAAGATCGAGCAGCAGGCTAACGAAGAGTGGAAAAAAGCCAGTAAGTAAATAAAAGCAAAAGGTGATGGAGAGAAGATGAGAAAACAGCCGAATGTCATTGTATTTTTTACAGATCAGCAGCGATTTGACACCACAGGAGTTCACGGGAATCCACTTGGCCTTACACCGAATTTTGACCGTATGGCGATGGAAGGAACCCATGTGTTCAACTCGTACACCTGTCAGCCTGTTTGCGGGCCAGCACGTTCGTCTTTGCAAACAGGGAAATATGCAACAGCAACCGGCTGTTATGTGAACGGCATTCCACTGAAGGCAGAGGAGAAGACGCTAGCTCATCATTTCCGTGAAGCAGGTTATCATACTGGCTATATTGGCAAATGGCATTTGGCCGGCCAAGAGCCTGTCCCAGAGGCGCAGCGCGGCGGTTATCAGGAATGGCTAGCCTCTAATGTTCTGGAGTTCTCTTCTGATGCTTACGATACGGTCATGTATAACAACGATAATGAACCCGTTAAGCTGCCGGGCTATCGGGTGGACGCGCAGACGGATGCGGCAATCCGGTATATCGACAAGCATCAGGAAGAGCCATTCTTCTTGTTCCTGTCTTATCTGGAACCGCATCATCAGAATCACTCCGATAATTACCCGGCGCCAAAAGGCTATGAAGGGCGCTATAGCGGCAGCTCCTTCGTTCCTGGCGATCTTGCCTCGCTAGGCGGGACAGCCCATGCCCATCTCGGTGGTTATTACGGCATGGTCAAAAGACTCGACGAAGCGCTTGGTCGCTTGTTCGACGCTTTGATCAGTCTTGGAATGGAGGATGACACGATCGTGATGTTTACCTCAGACCATGGCTGTCATTTCAAAACAAGGAACAGCGAGTATAAACGCTCGTGCCACGACAGTTCCATCCGAGTACCGACCGCCTTCACGGGAGGACGTTTCCGATCAGGAGGGCGTCTGCAGGAGATGGTGTCCCTGGTGGATCTGCCGCCAACGTTATTAGACGCTGTAGGTATTCCAGTCCCGGCATCCATGCAAGGACGTTCCTTGCTCCCGCTGTTGCGTGGAGATCGTGAGGGCTGGCCGGAAGAAGTCCTCGTACAGATCAGTGAATCGCAGGTTGGTCGCGCCATTCGGACGCAACGTTGGAAGTATAGCGTTTCTGCGCCAGCTGGGAATGCTAGTCTTGATGCAGGATCGGATGTTTACGTCGAGGAGTTCCTCTACGATCTGCATGCGGATCCGCATGAACTGAACAACCTGGTAGGTATACAGTCGTTTAACTCCGTCGCTGCCCAGCTGCGCGAACGCTTGGTTCGTCGTATGCAGGAAGCGGGGGAAGCTGAGCCGGTCATTCAAAGTGCGCCAGTGCAGAGAAATGCCGGTGCACGACGGGTGTCTGTGAGTGAACTTAGGAAGAAGCTGTGAGCGGGGTCCGTCCTTTCGAAGGGTGAAACCTGCTGTAAGACGCCGAAGTCGCGTTAGTCCGATTTCACCCAATTAAATCCACTTCACGCGCCTGCATATCGCGATTAGTCAGATTTAGCCCAATTAAATCGCCCTTTTCCAATCGTCACACACGAAAACGGCCATTTAGTTCGGCAAAACCTGACTATTTGCCAGTTATCGGATGGAATCACCGATTTAGTTCGGCAAAGTCGGACTAATGAGGGAATGGTAGGATAAACAGCTGGGCCGTCCTTCAAGGACGGCCCAGCTGTTTATATTGTGTCTGTTATTGCTCGTTGCGCCGTGTCATCTGCTGCCAGACGGAACCCTCAGCGGCATGGCCGCCTTCGATGCGCTCGAGTGCAATCTTGACCTGCATCCGCACCTCGAATTCGGGGTCGTCTGCAGCCTGCTCAAGATCCGGAAGCACGCTGTGATCCCCGACTTCGTAGAGGAAGCGCGCTGCGCGCCAGCGGACCAGCTTGTTGCGGTCCTTCAGTGCCTTGGCCATCGCTGGCATAGCGGCCGGGTCGCCAAGATCGGACAGCGTGTCGCCTGCTGTCCGGCGCACAGAAGCTGTATCGTCCTCGAGGGCGCGATACAGATAGGGCAGTACCTCGGGTTCCTTAATATCCCCGAGGTACACCGTGGCCAGTCGCCGAAGCGACGTGTTCTCGTCCTGCAAGGCATGGACGAGAAGCGGCAGCGTCTCAAGCGACGGCTGGATCTTCTGAAGCGCCGCGTAGCGCAGCTTCCAATCCGGGTTGCGCAGCTGCTCTTCGGCTGCGACAAGATCTCCTGTGGCGGCCTCTGGCGCCGCAGGGGTGTCGGATGTCTCCTGCATCGCATGGGAGACCAGCTCTTCCAAGCGGGCATCGTCGTAAGAAGCATCCAGTTCCTGGACGACTTCGCCCGCGATGTCCGATAGCTCGCCGTAGCGGACGCCGAGCTCCTCGAGCTTCCGCTCTTTGATCAGGTTCGGCGATGCCGTACCTGCACGCACCGCGGCCTGCGTGAAGCGCTCCGGCATAGCGACGCGCGCTTCTTCAGCGCCTGTGCGCACCCGAACCTGGAGCGGAATGCCGCGAAACATCTGCACGAGCACTTGTGCTTCGCCATAGGCGGCATCAGCCGCAGGCTGCTCGGCAAGCACGCCAGCGCCTGCTGCTCCCTGGGCTTCGCCATAAATTTCGCGCGCCTGCGCCAGAATGAATTGCCAGTCGCCTTTCGAGCTGCGGTCTACCGCGATGAAGTCGGCTGCATGAAACACACTGATAACACCAGGCACAGCAAGCAGTTTTTGCACTTCCTCGGGGGCGCCACTTAGATTCTTCTTGGTATATGTTTCACGTACACCCCCAGGTAAGGACTCGTCCATATTGAGTTTCATGGAATTGGGGCTGGGTGTAGGTTCGATGGAAATGATTTTCATTATGTTCAACTCCTTAGTAGGAACGGATCCGACCATGACGACTTCGCCGTTCATTCGTTAGATGAAAAGGCCCAGACGGGGAACCGTCCAGGCCTTTTATCGGCAGCTAGTGCCCTTGTTGTTCATTGATGACGAAGTGGATAATACCTCTTGAGTTCTAGTCTAGGTCAACTAGATTCCGATTTAAATATTGATCCAATGTTTTGGTAAGGTCAAATACCGTATGAGCTAAGTCCACATTTTCAAAAATATGATCACAGTGGTCACGGTAAGCTAATTCATTTTCATAGTCAGACAAATATTTAGAGGCAATTTCTTCAGAATCTCCGCTTCCTTTCATCCGCTCTTCAAGTGTGTCCCTCTGGGCATAAATGAAAATTTGGACGACGCGGTCACTGTATAGCTTTTTGAGCGTTTCGGCACCGAAGCGGTTCAAGATTAAGTAGATGCTGCCGCTTTGCTGAAACATGAACTCAATATCGGAGCTCTTGATGCCATAGAGATGGTCATTAACAGTGCTAACTTCAATGAATTCGCCGCCAGCTTGTGCCTGGGCAAATTGAGCGGGTGAGATGAAATGATAATCTTGGCCATCTTCCTCTGTAGCTTTCGGAGGTCGTGTGGTGTACGAAATCACTTGTTTCATCCCCAGCGTGGAGCCGGACATTTCCGCAACGGTTTTGCGGCCTGCCCCGTGTGGGCCCGTGAATACAAAAATCATTTCCTTATCCTTTAATGCGTACATGGAACATACCTCCTTTGATTGGATGGGGGGTAAATCCTACGTGCGAGCACGGGTTGAAACGATTTTTATCAAATAGAATCTGAATTAACCATACCTATAGTTTACAACGTAAGGCTTCATCGGTAAAGACTTGGATGAAATCGCTTCATCCGTCTTAGCGTTTACTGCCACCGCCGCGTGTGCCTCTTGGCGCGCTTCCACGAGCGCCGCCTGGACCGCCACCACGCGGACCGCTTGGTTTGTCACTGCGCGGAGCACCGCCGCGCGAGCCGAAGCCTTCGCCACGAGGTGCTGCGCTGCGCGCACCGCGCTCATCGCTCCGTCCGCGAGCTGCGCCGCCAGAGCGAGCGCCGAAGCCCTCGCCGCGCGGAGCGCCGCCTGAGCGAGCGCCAAAGCCTTCACCGCGTGGAGCGCCGCCAGAGCGAGCGCCAAAGCCCTCGCCGCGCGGAGCGCCGCCAGAGCGAGCGCCGAAACCCTCGCCGCGCGGAGCACCGCCAGAGCGAGCGCCGAAGCCCTCGCCGCGCGGAGCACCGCCAGAGCGAGCGCCGAAGCCTTCACCGCGCGGAGCACCGCCTGAGCGAGAGCCGAAACCCTCGCCGCGCGGAGCAGCACCGCGTGCTGCTCCATCGCCACGGCCCTTGCCGCCGCGAAGCGTGCGAGACGCGCTAGCCGCGTCTTCGCGACCTGCGCCAGCGTATTTGTTGTATGGCGAGTAGGACTTGTCGCCATGAGGAGCTGAACGCTTGCGTTCTGCACCTTCACCGCCGTTGTAGGAACCAGTTACGCGTGCTTTCGCAGCGTTCATGTTCCCTCCGCGAGCTGGTGCCGAATTCGTAGTTGGCGATTCATGAACAACCGTAGCGCGTCCCCATGTATTCGGATTGCGTTCTGAATTCACTTTCGCAGGTCTTTCACCGGAACGAGCTGCACCGCCGCGAGTCCCGTATTTGTCACCTTTAGCGCCAAAGCCAGTTTTCCGTTCGCTGCCATATTGCATGCTCGAACGGTCACCGCGCAATTCGCGTGCGCCAGGTCTTCCTGCACGTCCGCCACTGCGTTGCTCTGGGGCACCTGTACGGTCATTGCGTCTGCCACCACGTGCAGAACCAGAACCCGTTCCGCCTTTGCGTGCAGACCCTCTGCCGTCTTGCCCAGTGTAATCCTCTGTTTTGGAACGAACAACTCTTCTTTGCTCTCCATCCGCGCCACGAAGGGACATTTTGATACCTTTTTCGATAAGTTCGATCGTTGGCATATCGCGTTGGGTTGCGAAAGTCACAGCGACGCCGGATTCACCAGCACGACCTGTTCGACCAATACGATGAATGTAGCTTTCAGCATCTTGAGGCACATCATAGTTGAAGATATGCGTTACGCCTTCCACATCAAGACCACGCGCAGCGATATCGGTCGCCACCAAGAGTTCAATGCGTCCTTCTCTGAAACGCTTCATTACCTGTTCGCGTTTCGCTTGAGACAAGTCACCATGAAGCTCATCTGACATTAAACCGATTTCTTGCAGTGTTTCATTGAGGGCAATTGCTTTGGCCTTGGTCCGGCAGAAAATCATCGCAAGATAAGGTCTATATTGTTTAATTGCTGCAATTAGCGCATCTTGTTTATCACGATCGGTCGTAGGGACAAGCACCTGCTGAATTTCGGTCAAAGTAACTTGTTTACTTTGAATTTTAATTTCTTTGGCTTCCTTCATATAAGCCTTAGACAGATTAATGACCTGTTCGGGCATCGTCGCAGAGAAGAGCAACGTTTGGCGATAAGGAGATGTTTGGGCAATGATATCCTTGACTTCATGCAAGAAGCCCATATGCAACATTTGATCGGCTTCATCTAATACGAGTATTTTCAATTTATAGAAATTGATAGAACCGCGGCGAAGATGATCAAGCAGCCTTCCCGGTGTTCCTACTACTATATGTATGTTGCCTTGAAGCTTTCTAAGCTGTTTTTCTACATCCTGCCCACCGTAGGCTGCTAGAACCTTAGCACCTGTAATCGGAACAAGGGTTTTCAACTCATTGCTGATTTGAATGGCTAATTCGCGGGTAGGAGTAAGAATAAGCGCTTGAACATCTGAGCTTTCTACATCAATTGTTTCTAATATAGGAAGTACAAAGGCAAGGGTTTTACCTGTACCTGTTTGAGCTTGTGCGATAACATCCGAACCTTTTAATAAAACAGGAATCGCTTCTCGTTGAATCGGCGTCGGTTCTACGACACCTTGATTTTGCAAAACTTGAACAACTTGTTCTCTAATACCTAATGAGGCAAATCCATTTGACATGGGTAATTGGCCAGCTCCCTTTTTCCTTCAGAGTAAAGACGATTCCCTCATTGTACAGGAATGAAAGACAAATGAAAACAGGAGCCGCCCCACAAGTAGAAATAAACTACTTTATTAATAGAAGTTTTACATGCTGGTTGTGCTCCAAAAGGCGTGGCAAGACCTCCTAAGTAGAATAAAGCTTCTGTTAGGAGGCCAGCCCTAATCATTTAGTCATGGGGTAATGATTGTGCTGTTCCAAAGACACGCGTTACGGTCTGATTGAAGTCAGTCAGTAGTGGCATAAGGGAACGACCTTGCCAGCTTTCCTGTGCATAACTGTTCATTTTATTAAGAAAATCTCGGTTTGCCGAAATGTAGACATCCATTAGATCAGGCTTAAGTACGCGAAGCTTCTGCGCAATGGCCTCTTTGAACGGATGAGAGAGTAAATCATGATGAATGGCCGTTTCATAACTATTGTAACCTTTATTCAAATCATTAGACGGTAGGGAGTCATCATAGGGATTATCATCGTTATAGAAGCCTTTAGCTGTTCCTTGATTATTTGTCTCTTTGGTCAAGCCCTTCGTGCCAATTGCACTGCTATCCATCATTAATGCGACATAGGCATTCTGATTGGTAATCATAACCAGAGCTGTATTAACCCCGTCCATGGTGTGTAATTGATCCGAAAGATATTGACTGTACTCCAGCTTCGTATTGTTGTGCGTCACTGGGCCGGAGAGTTGCTGTACTTGATAGGATCTATCATTCTGATCTGCCTTTTCGACATGAACGCCAAAATTCGAGCTCGTCGAATCATCACGATCGCCTCTGTACTGTTTACCGCTAGAACCACATGCGGATAATGTGAGCAGTAGGAATATGATTCCACAAATCGGAAAACCTAACTTCCTGAACATAATTAACAGACCTCCCAATGCGATTTATTGTCTATAGGATGAGATGTTTCTGTCTAATTATTCGTGTTCACAAATAAAGGCTTTTATGCATAAAGAGGTGGGTGTATGGAAATAACCATGAAGGGAAATATATCGCTACAGACGCTGTTTAAGAACAATTTGTGAACTCTCCTACAGCGATTGACAAAAAGTTTTCACGAATTTATAGTTATTAAAGTGAATTGACATGGGCATGGCCTTCGTGGTAAAAATATTGTTTTAAAAGTGGGGTTGATACAATGAGTCAATTGAAAAAGTTCTGGCGTCTGCTACCCCTTTTAGCGGTGATGACGTTCATGCTAACTGGGTGCGGAGACCCAACCTTATCTGCTTTAGTGCCAAAAGGTCCTGTGGCGACGGAGCAGCTCTATTTAATGAAATTAAGTCTCTTTATCATGATTTTTGTCGTAATTGTCGTATTTGCGATTTATGTGTACGTTTTAATTCGCTTCCGCAAACGTAAAGGCGACGAAAGTATTCCGAAACAAGTCGAAGGAAGTCATGTTTTGGAGATTATCTGGACAGTAATCCCAATTCTTTTGCTGTTAGTACTTGCGGTGCCAACAGTGTCCTACACGTTCAAACACTCCGAGAATTATAACAAGAACAAAGACGCTATCCATGTGAAAGTCACTGCGCATCAGTTCTGGTGGCAGTTTGAATATCCAGACCTTGGTATCGCAACAGCGCAACAGCTGGTGATTCCTAAGGACAAAATCATTGCGTTTGACGTTGTTTCTGCTGACGTTTCTCACGCATTCTGGGTACCATCCCTAGGTGGTAAAGTAGATACGAACCCAGGTATCCGCAACACGCTTTATTTGCAAGCGGATGAAATTGCAACGTTCCAAGGTAGATGTACAGAGCTTTGCGGAGCTTCCCATGCCTTGATGAACTTTACCGTAGCGTCTAAGTCTGAAGCAGACTTCAATGCTTGGGTTGCCAAAATGAAAGCACCTAATACTGTGCCAGCATCTGCACAAAAGGGTGAAGAGCTTTTCAAAGAAAACTGTATGTCATGTCATGCTGTTAATGCTAGCGGCCCAGGGGTTGCACCTAACCTTAAAGGCTTCGCAGATCGCGATACACTTGCAGGTATCCTTGAGAAGACACCTGAGAACTTAGCATCGTGGATACATAATCCGCAAGAACTGAAACCAGGTAACAAAATGCCAGCTTTCGGTAAAGAAGCTAACGGTAAACTTGATGATACTCAAATTAAAGATATTGTTACGTACTTACAAACATTGAAATAAACTCTTGATGTAAAGGAGGTTCATACGTTGGCTCACTCTCATCCAGTAAAAAAACATACCGGGCTTATGGATTGGCTTACAACCGTCGATCATAAGAAAATCGGTATCCTGTATTTACTAGCGGGCGGCTTCTTCTTCCTCGTAGGAGGACTTGAAGCGATCTTGATTCGGATACAACTCGCTTATCCAGATCAACAAATTTTCGTTGGAGATTCATTTAACCAATTAACAACGATGCACGGAACGACGATGATTTTCTTTGCGGCTATGCCGGTCATCTTCGCTTTCATGAATGCCATCGTTCCACTACAAATTGGTGCAAGGGACGTTGCGTTCCCTTTCGTAAACTCACTCGGCTTCTGGTTATTCTTCGCCGGTGGTGTGCTTATGAACACGAGTTGGTTCTTGGGCGGTGCTCCTGACGCAGGTTGGACGGGATATGCACCTCTATCCTCGATCACCGATGCAAGCTGGGGGGCAACCCTTGAAGGCAATTTGCAAGGAACTGATTTCTACGTTCTTGGTTTGCAAATTGCAGGTATTGGTACGCTAATCGGGGGGATTAACTTCCTCGTCACGATTATCAACATGCGTGCTCCTGGTCTTACATACATGCGTATGCCTATGTTTACATGGTCTGCTTTTGTAACTTCAGGTTTGATCGTTCTTGCTTTCCCGGCAATTACAGTTGCTCTAGTTTTACTTATGTTTGACCGTGTCTTTGGCGGAGCCATCTTCGATGCAGCCAGAGGCGGAAACAACGTACTGTGGGAGCATTTATTCTGGATTTTCGGGCATCCCGAAGTTTACATCTTGATTCTTCCAGCCTTCGGTATTATTTCTGAGATCGTTTCTACATTCTCGAAAAAACGTCTGTTCGGATACAGCTCCATGGTATTTGCAACAGTACTAATCGGATTCTTAGGCTTCATGGTTTGGGTCCACCATATGTTTACATCAGGTTTAGGTCCAGTAGCGAACTCGATCTTCGCGATTGCTACAATGGCCATTGCCGTTCCTACAGGTGTGAAAATCTTTAACTGGTTGTTCACGCTTTGGGGTGGTCAAATCCGTTTCACAACAGCGAACATTTTCGCTACAGCTTTCATTCCAACCTTCGTAATGGGTGGAACAACAGGGGTTATGCTTGCAATTCCAGCGGCTGACTTCCAATACCATGATACGTATTTCGTAGTCGCGCATTTCCACTACGTAATCGTTGGTGGTCTAGTACTTGGTTTGTTCGCAGGTCTTTACTACTGGTGGCCGAAAATGTTCGGTCGTATGCTAAGTGAAGGTTTAGGTAAATTGCATTTCTGGTTGTTCTTCATCGGCTTCCACCTGACATTCTTCCCGCAGCATTTCTTGGGACTAATGGGGATGCCGCGACGTGTTTATACGTATCAACCTGGGTATGACCTCGAAGTTGGTAACTTAGTTTCAACTGTTGGTGCATTCTTAATGGGTATCGGTACGTTAGTTTTCTTAATCAACATCATTACAACTGCAAGAAAACCAATCACAGCTCCTGCAGATCCGTGGGATGGACGCTCCTTGGAGTGGACAATTCCATCACCTGCACCTGAATATAACTTCAAACAAACTCCGCTTGTTCGTGGTTTGGATGCTTTCTGGAAAGAAAAAATGGCTGGTAACAAGCAAATGACGCCAGCTGAACCGATTGGTTCGATCCACATGCCTTCGGCATCGATCTTGCCGCTTGTCATGTCTGTTGGATTGTTCATCGCTGGTTTTGGTTTTATGTACAAAAATTACTATGTAGCTGGGGCAGGGATCATAGTTACTTTCATTGCCATGTTCTTGCGTTCCGTATATGACGATCACGGTTGGCATATTGAACCAGAAGAACTTGAAGATGATCATAAGGGGGTAAAGGCATGAGTAGTCATCACACGGGCGCACTGCCTGCTAATCCGGAAACGGCTACCCTCGAAGGGAAGAATAAAGTTCTTGGTTTCTGGCTTTTCCTTGGTGCAGAGGTTGTATTGTTCGGTTGCTTATTCGCAACTTACATTGCTCTTCGGAACTCTGTTCCGGATGGCCCAACAGCTCAAGAGCTTTTCAAGCTCAAAACAGTTGGTTGGTCAACATTTATTCTCTTAACGAGTAGTTTGACAAGTGTATTCGCAATTATTGCGATGCACCGTCAAAAACTTGGTCAATTGCTAGGCTGGTTAGCAGTTACTGTTTTGTTCGGTCTTTCCTTCTTAGGGATGGAGATCTACGAGTTTTACGAGTACGTGCATGAAGGCCATAAGTTTACGACAAGTGCTTTCTCCACCTCGTTCTATACGTTGGTTGGCTTCCATGGTGCTCACGTAGCATTCGGTGTCTGCTGGATTACACTGTTGATTTTCCAAGGTATGAAGAAAGGTCTTACAGTTGTTACGGCACCTAAATTCTATGTCGCTTCGCTGTATTGGCACTTTATCGACTTAGTTTGGGTATTTATCTTCACAGTTGTTTATCTGATGGGGAAGGTGGGTCACTAAATGAGCAGCAATTCTCATGATACACACGCACCTAGCAAACGAGTGAAGCACGATTCAACACTCAATCACTATTTGACTTACATTATCTCTATTCTACTCACGATGTTGGCATTCGCTGTCGTACTATACGGAGATTTGGATCGTTCGTTTATCTTGATTTTCATCGTATCCCTAGGGATCGTGCAGGCACTTGTTCAGTTGCTTTTCTGGATGCATGCCAAAGAGAGAGGACACTTGTTCCCTCTAATCTTTATCTTCGCAGGAGCATTCGTTGCTCTTACGGGTGTAATCACAGCGGTATATTGGGTTTGGTGGTAAAAAAGATAGAAGAGGCAACTTTGTTAAGACAAAGTGCCTCCTCTTTTTTTAAGTAGAGTTATTCGGAAGTAGTCAGCTTGAAAGGAGATAGGATGCAGGTATGAGTCAGATTGGTGGATTTTTTGATTTGTGGAATCCTGTTTTATTGTTGATCGTCGTTGTAATCGGATATAGTTATGGTCGATTTGTCGTGAATGGCATGGTGAGAGCGAATCAATCAGAGCCAATTTCGATGTCAGCGCAACTTCTCTTCTACGTAGGGCTAGCTTTATT
This sequence comes from Paenibacillus oryzisoli, assembly GCF_001653565.1. Classification (GTDB taxonomy): domain Bacteria; phylum Bacillota; class Bacilli; order Paenibacillales; family NBRC-103111; genus Paenibacillus_E; species Paenibacillus_E oryzisoli. The sequence continues at coordinate 328,360 of NZ_LYPB01000050.1, read as the reverse complement.
CTATATTGGACAGGGAAGCCCAATTAGCTATATTGGGCATCACTACTTGTTCAGCATGCATATGCTGCAGCAAACGATTCTTTACTTAATCGTACCGATTCTCATTTGGTTAGGAACACCGGCTTGGTTAGTTCGTGCTTGTATGAAAAATGTTGTGTTTCGCGGTCTTTTTACGTTTTTAACACGGCCTCTGATCGCATTATTCATGTTCAATATGCTCTTCTCCATTTACCATATGCCATTTATTATGGATTACTTGATGAAGAATGATGTACCGCTGCTTGCTTATCATACGATGCTCTTAGTGACGGCCTTTATTATGTGGTTCCCGGTATTTTGTCCGCTTCCTGAGCTGAATCGTTTGAACGATTTGAAGAAGATGGCGTATATTTTCGGAAATGGTGTCTTACTGACACCGGCATGTGCACTAATCATTTTCGCAGATACAATTATCTATGATATGTATAGCAATGTCACGGTTCCGTTTGCTCACTTATCGCCACTTGATGATCAACAACTAGGTGGCGTTATTATGAAAATTTTGCAAGAGATTATCTATGGCGCTACGTTAGCTTATATTTTCTTCCGTTGGTATCGCAGAGAGCGTAAGGATGAGGATGAGTTGGATCCACTTCCATCACAAGAAAGCATGAATAACCAAGGCGGGAGCTGGAATCGCGCTTAGAGAAAGGATTACGAAAGATGCACATATTACCCACAATTTCTACGATGTTTATTGTGATTAGTGCCATTTTTGTTGGGTTCGGATGGTATCATATTGTCAAAGGAAACCGGGATACACATGAAAAGCTGATGGTTCTAGGCGCGATATTCGCTTTAGCCTTTTTCATCATTTACATGTCCCGCACCTTGTTTGAAGGAAACACAGCATTTGGTGGACCAGAGAGCTTAAAGCTGCCTTATCATTTGTTTTTGTTCTTCCATATTACGCTGGCTACAATCGGAGGCGTTCTTGGCCTCGTCACACTGTGGTTCGCTTACAAAAAGAAATTCCTTAAACATAAGAAAATCGGTAAAGTTGCCGCATTGGTTTGGCTATTGACAGCACCAACAGGCGTGATGGTTTACGTATTGTTGTATGTCTTGTATCCAGGCGGAACAACGAAGCCAGTTATTGATGCGATTTTCGGTTTGTAAAGGTTAGTTATAGCACGGAATGATGGGTAAGATCATCATTCTGTGCTATTTTTTTGCTTTTCTAAGGGCAGAATTTGTGATTCTGCCCATCGGATTGTAGAAATCACCAATTGAACATGACGAAATGACCATGCCATTCTTCATATTGCTCATAGGTTAATCCGTTGGATTCCACTACGCTTAAGGAAGAGATGCATCTCACCATAACAAGTAGTGGAGGGTCAACGAATGAAGAAAATTTTAGCTTCAACCATGATAGTCATGATGATGGGTACAGCGATTGCCTGTTCCTCGAAGACCGAATCAGTGACAACAACGAGTGAATCACAGTCGCCAGCGACAACTACCGCGACGACGTATCCCATGACTACAGATAAGACACTGACTTATTGGGGAGAGTTGAACGGGAACTTAACAGGTGTGAAAACGACACATGGCGATGTCCCCTTTTTCCAAGAGTGGCAGAAGAAAACAGGCGTTCCGATGAAATTCTTAGCACCTCCTACAGGGCAAGCCAAAGAAGCGCTTAACGTGATGCTTGCATCGGGAGATTTGCCGGATATGATCGAATACAACTTCCTGAGCGATTTCCCAGGTGGACCTGAGAAAGCCATTAAAGATGGTTACATTTTGAAACTAAATGATCTGATTGATAAATACGCGCCTAACCTAAAGAAATACCTGAAAGAGCATCCAGATGTCGACAAGATGGTGAAAACCGATAACGGCAGCTACTATGCGTTCCCTTTCATTCGTGGAGATGAGTACCTGCAGGTCTTCCAAGGCCCGATGATTCGTAAAGACTGGTTAGATGAGTTAGGACTCCCTGTTCCTGAAACGATTGATGACTGGACAACGACACTGAAGGCATTTAAAGAGAAGAAAGGTGCAGCTGCACCACTATCGTTTATCAGCAAACCTAGATTTTTCAATGAGTCCTATAACGGTGCATTCTTAGGTGCATTTGGGGTGAATCGCGGTTTCTATTTGGATAATGGGAAAATTAAATTTGGACCGTCGGAAAGCGGCTTTAAAGAGTACCTCAATACGTTTCACCAATGGTTTCAAGATGGCTTGCTAGATAAGAACATAGCTACGGTGGATAACAAAGCCTTGGACGGCAGCTTCGCTACGGGTGCGACAGGGGCTAGTATCGGAAATGCTGGGGGCGGAATTGGTAAATGGCAGCCACTGATACAAGCCAAAGACCCTAAAGCACAGCTCGTAGCCGCGCCATATCCGGTATTGAAGAAAGGCGATACGCCGAAATTTGGTCAAAAGGATAACCCGTATTCCTCAGGAGGCATTGTCGCGGTAACAGGAAAATCCAAGAACCCAGAATTAGCTGTGAAGATGCTGGATTATGGGTACAGTGAAGCCGGTCACATGTTCTTCAACTTCGGAACAGAAGGTGTTAGCTACGCGATGGTGGATGGCTATCCGAAGTATACGGATTTGCTCATGAAAAATCCAGATAAGTTAGCTCCTGCACAAGCAATGTCTATGTATATTCGCGGCAGCTATAACGGTCCATTCGTCCAAGATAAGCGATATGCGGAGCAATTCTTTGTCCTGCCAACGCAACGCGATGCTATCAATGTATGGAAGAAAACCGATACAGCCAAATACAGCTTGCCGCCGCTTACACCGACACCGGAGGAAAGCTCCGAATACGCGAAAATCATGGGCGACATGAACACGTTAGTGGACGAAATGACATTGAAAATCATTTTGGGCAACGAGCCTGTAGATGGCTTTGAGAAGTATGTGGATAAAATGAAGTCCTTGAATTTAAGCCGGGCTATCGAGATTCAGCAAGCAGCACTTGATCGCTACAACAAGCGATAAGTTTCATGTAGCACTGGGGAGGAGGGGATCCATGATCCCCTGCTCTACAAGTAAACTGGCGAGAGGGTGAGGATGGAGATGGCCAATACACAGCCACTGGAAGGCGTAACACTTACGAAACAACAAACCGCGTCAAATCGGTATATCCGAGATTTTATTGCCAATAAGTATTTGTATCTCATGATGGTACCCGTACTCGCTTATTACCTCATTTTCCATTATGCACCGATGTATGGCGCCTTAATTGCCTTCAAAGAGTATTCACCGATGAAAGGGATTCTAGGAAGTGATTGGGTAGGTTTTAAGCATTTTCATGACTTTTTCAGTTCGTTTTACTTTTGGCGGATATTGAAAAATACATTGGTTATCTCGTTATACTCATTACTATTTGAGTTTCCTGCTCCGATTATTTTGGCGCTCTTGATTAATGAAGTGCGGAGTAAAACGTTCAAGCGGGTCGCCCAAACGATTACGTATATGCCTTATTTTATTTCTCTAGTCGTGATTTGCGGGATCATTACGGACTTTACGAATGCAGATGGTGTCATTAACAATATTGCGATGTCCTTCGGCTATGACGGGCAAGCCATGCTGCAGAAAGCGGAGTTGTTCCGGCCGATCTACATTTTATCCGAGATTTGGCAACGGATTGGTTGGGAATCGATTATATATATTGCTGCGTTAATGAGTATTGATACCGAACAGTATGAAGCTGCACGCATGGACGGTGCAAGTCGATGGAAACAGATGATGTATATTACATTGCCAGGTATTATGCCGACTATTGCGATTATGTTTATTTTGCGTATGGGTAATTTGTTGAATGTGGGCTTTGAGAAAATCATTCTACTCTATAATCCGGTCAGTTATGAAACAGCGGACGTAATTTCCTCTTTCGTCTATCGCAAAGGGTTGCTGGAGTTTGGATGGAGTTACAGTTCGGCTGTTGGCTTATTTAATTCCATTATCAATCTAATCCTACTCATTACAGCGAATTACATTAGTCGTAAAGTAAATGAAAGCAGTTTATGGTGAGGTGATGTTGATGAGAAAAGGACCTAGTTTCGTAGAAAGACTATTCGATATTGCAATTCATTTGATTTTAACGCTGCTTGTCGTAGTTACGTTGTACCCTTTGCTTTACGTATTATTTGCTTCGTTCAGTAATGCGAATGAATTAGTTGCGCACAAAGGCATTCTATATAAATCACTTGGCTTTAGTTGGGAAGCTTATAAAGGGGTGATGAAGAACCCTGGGATTCTTATAGGTTACCGCAATACGATGTTTATCGTTGTGGCTGGCGTGATCGTCAACCTTCTGATGACTGCGCTGGGTGCCTACGTGCTATCTAGGAAAAATGTCATCTGGAATAAGGCATTCATGATCATTATCGTGATCACGATGTTCTTCCACGGGGGCTTAATTCCACTCTATTTGATCGTCAAAAATGTAGGTTTGCTCGACACCCTATGGGCAACGATTATTCCATTCTCCATCTCCACATTTAATTTGATTATTATGCGAACAGCATTTATGGCGATACCAGACAGCCTAGAAGAGTCGGCCAAAATTGATGGGGCCAATCACTTTACGATTTTGTTCCGCATCATCATTCCGCTATCCATGCCCGTTATTGCCGTTATGATTCTGTACTATGCGGTAGATAAATGGAATGGTTGGTTCTACGCCTCGATCTTTATCAAAAACCGCGATCTCTTCCCCTTACAGCTCGTTCTAAGGGAAATCTTAATTTCCAATTCAACAGATGGCATGTCTGTGGGAGCGGATGCAGGGGATCGTTTCCAGATTGGGGAAACCATTAAATATGCGACGATCGTCGTGGCAACATTGCCAATTCTGTGTGTCTATCCATTTGTACAACGCTTCTTTGTCAAAGGGGTTATGGTGGGCTCCCTGAAGGGGTAGAACATGAAAATAGGGATCTAGTAGCGCTTTTATCAATCGGATTTGTCATTTTGGACATTCCTCCCCTTGCGAACAGAGGTATAATAGAGTGAAGGAGACAATCCCTTCAGAGGAATTTTCAGGGTGCGCAGTGGGAGGAGATCCATGTGAAGCTTCGATTTTTTTGGCCTAAAAGGAAGAGTATTATCTTTACTTGGCTGTTATCATACAGTGCCGTATTGTTCGTGCCGATGCTGATGACCATTCTGATTTATTCACAGTCTAGTCATGTGCTCAAAAGTGAAATTCATCGCGCGAATGATTCCTTACTGAAACAAGTCCGTTACACGATCGACACGCAATTCGATTTGATGAAACGGTTGAATATGGAAATTACTTGGAATGCTAAACTTCAAAGTCTGATGTACACCAATGTACGAACCAATGATGATCAATATCTCGCGTTTCAGCTCGTCAAAGAGTTTCGGATGTATCAAACTTCATATGCGACGATCGATGAATTCTATGTGACTTGGGATCAGGAAGCTTCGATTCTCCGTCCAGGCAATATGCGTGATTTGCATACAGCGTTCGATACGATTCACAATACAGGTACTCTCCGATATGAACAATGGCTGGATACAATTCACCAAGCCACGAATAACCAATTTCTGATCCTTCCCCGTGTAGATGCGGGTCCTTCTTCATCCTCTATCGCGTATGTCACACACTTGCCTAAGGATCTGAACGGCAAACAAACGGGTACAGTCGTTGTGATGGCTGATCGAGAGCGGTTCGAGAAGGCCATTGAAAGCATTTCAGGGTTTAGCGGTGGTCAAATCGTCATTCTTAATCATGACAATCAAGTTCTACTCTCCAATGTTCCTGTGACCGTGAACAAGAATCTCATTTTGGACCAATTGCCAGATGAGGACACTGTCACGTATAAACCATCACAGGATGGAGAATCAGAGCTTTTCTATATTCAGTCGGCTGTTTCTGATTTGAAATATGTACTGATCATTCCAAGTCGTATGTATTGGGAAAAGGCGGAGTATGTCCGCAAGTTTACGTATATGAGCATTCTCATCAGCTTATTTGGCGCAGCGGTGCTAACCTGGTTCTTTCTGCGTCGTAATTACTCGCCGATCCAACGTTTGGTGCAATCCATTTCTGACAAAAATGCGTTTGAAGAACGCACAGACGGGAATGAACTGCATTTCATCCAAAGAGTGATCTCTCATACTCGGAATGAGAAAGATCAAATCGCGATGCAGTTGCAATCTCACCATCACGTGCTTCGTTCAAATATGTTAAATCGGCTGTTGAAGGGGCGGATCGATTCGCTCGTATCGTACGAGGAAGCTTTCAAAACTTTTCATATGGATGTGATTTCGAACCATTTCGCGGTTATTCTGTTTGCGGTTGAGAATTCCGATAGTATATCTACGAATTTGCCAGGTATGGACATCAATGAACGTAGAAAATTAATGCAGTTCATCATCACGAATGTTGTTGAAGAACTCACTGGTCATCGCCAGCATGCTGGTTATGTAGCCGAAATCGATGACATGATGGTGTGCTTGGTGAACTTTGCAGAGAAGGATGCAGCAGAACGTAAGGCTGATCTGGATTGGATTGCTGCTGAGGCACAGCGATTTCTGACGCGGTTTCATATGGATTTAACGATATCCATCAGTGGTGTTCACCCTTCTTTGATTGGCGTTGCTGAGGCCTACAGTGAAGCGCTGGACGCGATGGAATATAAGATGGTTCGAGGTAAAAGAGAGATCATTACCTATGATGAGATTCGAATCGACACGGCAGATAAGCTTCAGTTGGGTTATTACTATCCGCTCCAAGTGGAGCAGCAAATCATTAACCTCATCAAAGCAGGAGATATTGAGCAAGCTTCTGCCAGCATGAACGAGATCATGGGGCGTAATTTCGATAAGCCGCTGGTGTCGCTTACTTTGGCCAGATGTCTAATCTTCAATCTTGCAGGTACGATGGTGAAAGCCATGAATGAGCTAGGGGATGGGACTACGCAGCCATGGTTAGGGGACAACCCGTTATGGATGGATAAAATTATTGCCTGCGACACCATTCTCGAAATGCAGCAGGAACTGCAACTGCTTCTCAGAGAGGTATGTGCATTTGCCGCTTCCAAGATAGAAGCGAACCAGACGAAAGAACGCACGGAAACGTTGCGCGAGCTCATCGCGAAAGTCATGCAATACATTGAGGAACAGTATCAAGACGCTAATTTGAATGTAAATACCATCGGTGAGAACTTTGCCTTAAGAGGCAGCTATGTGTCCAAGTTATTCAAGGATCAGACAGGCGAGGGATTACTCGACTACATCACGAAATACCGAATTCAACAGGCGAAGAGGATGATTAGCTATAAGCAAGATTCGATCTCAGAGATCGCGCGGCTAGTCGGCTATAATGAAGTGGCTACCTTTATTCGTGTTTTCAAGAAGTACGAGGGAATAACACCTGGGAAATATAAGGAAATGAACTAATGCGGATCGAGCGATCAGATGTGAGGAGGGGAACAGAATGAGTAGACAGGTTAGCCGCAAAATGCTAATACTTCTAAGTGCAATGACTCTTGGGCTGTCGGCATGCTCTTCTGAGAGCCCGAGCATGCTCACAACGCCGTCAGGGCAGCCAACAGCTTCGGCTAAGGATAAGGAGCAGGTTGTGCCAGCGGCTGCAACGAAGTTGACCTATTGGTCTGAGCTGAATGGGAATGCCGCGAGTGTCAAAGCGAAGTTCAAGGATATTCCCTTTTTCCAAGAATGGCAGAAACGAACTGGGGTCCAGCTGTCCTTCATACAGCCGTCTGCGAATCAAGCCAAAGAAGCGATGAATGTCTTATTAGCCTCTGGCGACTTGCCCGATATGATGGAGTACGAGTGGGACAGCTTCCCTGGCGGGCCGGAAAAGGCGATTAAAGATGGCTATATTTTGAGATTGAATGAAGTCATCGATACGTATGCGCCTAATTTGAAGCAGTACTTAAAGGAACATCCCGAAATCGACAAGCAAATTCGAACCGATGATGGCAGCTATTACGTTTTCCCTTTTATTCGTGGTGATGATAAGCTTCGTACCTATCAAGGGCCTATTATCCGTCAGGATTGGCTTAACGAGCTCGGGTTAGAGGTCCCAACCACGATAGAGGAGTGGCATACAGTGCTCAAGGCATTCAAGGCAAAGAAAGGAATTGCAGCTCCGTTGACATTTCTTGGCGTGCCGAATCCGTTGTTCGGAATTGAGGGAGGTGCTTTTGTAGGCGCATATGGGATTCGCAAAGGCTTCTATCAAGAGAATGGTGAGGTCAAGTATGGTCCCATGGAGAAGGGCTACCAAGACTTCTTGGCTACGTTCCGAGGGTGGTATGAGGAAGGATTAATTGATAAGAATATCGCTTCCGTGGATACCAAAACGATGGACTCCAATATGATTACAGGGCGCAGCGGGGCGACGGTTTGGAATGCGGGTGCTGGTATTGGGAAATGGCAGCCACTCGTGGAGGAGAAAAATAAATCGGCTCTATTTGCGGCAGCTCCCTATCCCGTGCTTCATAAAGGAGATAAGCCGAAATTTGGGCAGAAAAGTTATGATTACGTCGGTACCGGCGGGGTAGCTATTTCGAGTAACAGTAAACATGCGGTAGAGGCAGCCAAGTTACTTGATTATGGATATAGCGACGAAGGTCATATGCTCTTTAATTTCGGCATTGAAGGAACGAGCTACACGTTGAAAGACGGCTATCCAACCTATACGGATTGGATCCTGCGGAATCCAGAGAAGCTGGCACCTTCGCAAGCCTTATCGATGTATACGAGAGCAAGCTATTTCGGGCCATTTGTTCAGGATGTTCGGTATGTGGAACAATATTACACCTTGCCTGAGCAAAGAAAAGCAATTGGGATCTGGGCGGATACGCAAGTTGAATCGTATACGTTACCGCAAATTCCGAAGACGGAACTGGAGAGTGCTGAGTTTTCATCCATTATGTTGGACGTGATGACACTCGTCGATGAGATGTCTCTAAAGATTATTCTCGGCATCGAGCCGCTTGATGCGTTCGATAGCTACGTAAGTAAAATGAAAGCATCCAAAATTGATCGTGCGATTGAGATCCAAAAGTTAGCGTTAAATCGCTATGAGAAGCGTTAGTGGCTTCTCTTTTTTTTATTTCTGCGAAGATAAATTTATTGTTTTTCCATTTTCATGTAAAATAGTGTGGGTAAGCAATTTCATGAGGGAGGCAGGCACAGTTGATGACACACCCTTTGATTGTTCAAGACGTAACGAAGCAGTACGGGGACAAAACCGCCGTGAATCGTATCGGGCTGCAAGTGAAGCAGGGAGAAATCTACGGTTTGCTAGGCGCCAATGGAGCAGGCAAAACGACAACGATGCGGATGGTACTCGGACTTATTTACCCAGATGAAGGTAATATATTGTGGAACGGACAGGGATATCGGGAAGAATTGCGGAGCTTAATGGGGTATTTACCTGAAGAGCGCGGATTGTATCCCAAAGTCAAAATTAGCGAGCAGATCTTATACTTAGCTGAGCTTAAAGGAATGAAACGACGCGATGCAGAGCACAGCTTGAAGATGTGGTTGGAACGATTTGAGGTTCCTGACTATTACAATCGTAAGGTGGAGGAATTGTCCAAAGGAAACCAGCAGAAGATTCAATTCATTGCAGCAATCATTCATAATCCAGAGATTCTTATTCTCGATGAAGCTTTCAGTGGACTCGATCCAGTGAATGTAGAGTTGTTGAAGAAAACGGTGAAAGGCTTGCGCGACGAGGGGAAAACGATTTTATTTTCCAGCCATAGAATGGAGCATGTGGAGGAGCTTTGCCAGAATATCTGTATGTTGCACCGTTCAAACACGATTCTTCAAGGCAATTTAAAAGACATTAAAGCTAGCTTCCCAAAGGAGAGAGTTGTGCTGGAAACAGCGACGAGTGTGGAAGGGTTAGAGAAGGTTCTAGGTGTAACATCGGTGAACGAAAGGCTAAATGGGTACGAGCTTCGTATTGCTAATCCGGAAGCCGCGCAGCGTATTCTGCAATATGCGATGGAACGGTCCACTGTGCAGCGATTTCAGATTATGGAGCCAACCTTGAATGAAATTTTTATCCAGAAGGTGGGAAGCCAGCATGAATAGTATATGGACTGTCATTAAATTTACCTACATGTCTCGCTTTCGTATCAAATCGTTTCAAGTAATGAGTCTAATCTTGCTAATCTTGATATCGCTATTGATTCATCTTCCATCCATTATCCAACAATTTTCATCCGATGAGGCGACGAAAATAGGCATATTTGGCACGAAACAAGAGGCTGTGTCAGCTAAATTAGAGGCATTTTATAATAATCAGCCCAATGCAGAGATACAAATTGTACCTCTTACCGATCAAGGAAGTACTGAAGCTAATGAGGTATTTGGGAAACAGCAAATTGCGGATAAGAAAATCAAGGGATACTTAGAGTTCACGGATGGGAAACAGGGCGGATTCCCGAAGATGATCTATAAATCTACAGGAACATCGGAGAAAAACAAGCTGCAAACGGCTCTTCAGCTAATCAAGACGGATATGGTGCTGCAAGGAGCAGGTCTGCCAGATGCGATTAAAACGGATATTCAAACGCCTGTATCGTTAGAAACGGTACAAATATCTACATCGGATCAAGCTGCTGAAGGCAAAACAGAGTCCCAAATGAGGTTGTCCTATATATTGGTGTATATTCTGCTCTTCATGCTATACATGGGTGCTATTGGATTCGGGAATCTCGTTGCAACGGAAATCACAGCGGAGAAAAGCACGCGCGTCATGGAATTACTCATTACAAGCGTGTCACCACTCAAGCAGATGTTTGGTAAAATCATTGGTATTTGCTTGCTGGCGCTATCACAAATTGCCGCATTAATCGTCGTCGCAGCTCTTAATATCCAATTGAGTGATGCGTCAGCCATCAAGGAACTGAATATTAGCTGGAGTGATTTAGAACTATCACTGATCGTTTATTTCTTAATCTTCTACTTACTCGGATTCTTTATCTATGCGACGATTTTCGCCGCAGTAGGCTCGCTTGTCTCCCGTACAGAGGATGTGGGACCAGCTATTATGCCAGTTACCTACGTCATCGTTGCCGCTTTCATGATTGCGATCTTCGGACTTAATCATCCGAATGCACCGTTCGTGGCAACGATGTCCTTCGTACCATTTTTCTCGCCTATGATTATGTTCTTACGTATCGGAATGAGCTCTCCGCCGTTTTGGCAGGTTGCCCTTTCGATCCTCATTCAACTGCTTTCAATCGGCGCGATGGCTTGGCTCGCTGCGAAGATTTATCGCACCGGCGTGCTGATGTATGGCAAGCGGCCGACGCTTAAGGAGTTGCGCAAGGCGATGCGGGCGTATCGGTAGGGGGAAGGAAAGCAGCTCAGTTCATACCGCGTTGTTGTTGATTTGTTGCAGCCAGCGTTGCAGTTCCTGTCCAATCGCATGCGGATTCTCTTCTGCTAGATGGTGAAACCCTTTGCCGATATCAAACAAGTTCAAATTAGACAGATGCTTCCGGCACCACTCAAGCTGCGGTTCGCGTACGGTGCAGCCTGGTGTCGCGTAGAAGAGCAGCTTGGGCACGGGTGTAACGGTAAACCATGCATTGCGAGCGTTCACCGCTTCGATAACTTCGGACGGGGTTCCTTCAATGGGAATTTGGTTCGGGAATACCCACATCGGCCTTCTGTCCTCTAACTTACGGAATGGCTCACGAAAGTACTCAAGCTCTTCCGGACTAATTGTTCGGTTTATGATGGTATTCGTCATGCCTTCAATAAACACGCTGTTGTCCCGCATAAACGGCCATCCTTCTATGGGGTCGCGAAGTTTTTGGAACAATGGCTGCGCTTCTGGCGGCGAGAAATCGGACCAGGATGCATTCGGATACAATGCTTGTGGTTCAAGCATCACAATAGCCTTGATCTTATTCGAATGATTCGTTGCATATTGCAAACCTATGGCAGCGCCCCAATCATGTACGACAAGTGTTATCCTATCGAGTTCTAATTGTTCGATGAACCGGGTTACATAATCGACATGTTCCAAGAACGTATAGCCGATGCCCGGTTTATCTGAGCGGCCCATGCCGATTAAATCAACGGCGATACAACGATGGGATTCTTGAACGTAAGGAATGATATTGCGGAACGTGTAGGACCACGTGGGGTTGCCGTGTAGAAACAAGACCGGATCGCCGCTTCCAACTTCAATATAATGCAGTTGATTGCCATTCACCGTCATGTAATGGGATTCAAAAGGGTATTCCTTGCCAATGGGTAACGATTCGAGATGGGACATACTTGGAGCAGCTCCTTTGTTGTGAGGTTCGGTTGATAAACCAAGTGTAACAGTACTCCCGGTCCGCTCATTGTATAAATGCGACAACCTTGTCGGTAACCAAGGAGTCCGCTCGTAGGGTTGCGAATGATTCAATAATATAAGTGTTCGCTTGGGCCGGACAAGGGTTCGTTTTCATGGAGGGAACGTTTTAATTCCGGTTGAACCTCGCTGCGGAAGAACTGCTCTGGACTTGTACCGGCAAACGATTTGAAGTCTTTGCTCAAATGGGCATGATCCGTGTAACCACAAGCCTGTACGATATCTAGATAATCATAACCTGCATAGTGTAGCCTGATTGTTTGCTGGAAGCGGACTATGCCTGCGAATTGTTTGGGTGACGTGCCGATCCCAGCGTTAAATCGGCGTTCCAACGTGCGTTTGCTCACATATAACTGCGCGGCTAAGCGCTCAATTGACAGCGAGCCCTGCTGCTGTAGGATTGCTTGTGCAGCAGCCTGAACCAGTTGTTCATCTACATTGTCTCGGAGAGCTGACAACAGAAATTGCTGCACGATATTCACTCGGTCTATTGCACTGGACGCCTCCGCGAGTTTTTCTTCCATCTCTCGGACGTCTTTGGATGGAAATACAAGATCCAAAGATATATCCGCATTTTGAAATTCATGAATGGGATATCGGGTGAAATGAGACAAACCACCTGGCTTGAACGAAATGATAACAGTTCCGATTGCACCCGTGCCCAGGTATTCCTTAAATGTGGCATGCATACCAGTGATGCCGCTTGCGCTCATGGGGATGACCTTATCATTTTCCAGTAATTTCATCGGCTGCCCGTACTGAATACCGATCACCGTCATGGTACTCGGCAACACTTTAACCGAATTGCGATTGGAGAAATTAACCGCATTGAAATCATCTTGCACCATGATGGCTTCGAGGTAGGGTCGTAGGATCAGTGATGGCGTGTATTTTTGGATAAACATATGGCACCGAGTGACTCCTTTCGTGCAGGGGTTTGAACACTATTATACGCTATAGTTACATATAGTCATAAGAAAAGCGACCTTTAGCCGTGCGGCTAGAGATCGCTTTTTTGTTTTAGCTCGTGAGTTTCAACAACATGGGTGTATGCGGAGCGAGTGTAAAAGAAAGCTCATCAAGTGTACCCAGTTCTTCGCGATTCCAGAGGCATGTGGCGCCTATATCTCACACCGTTCGAACATGCCATGGAGAATCGCCTAATGTCCCAGAAATCATCGGTCATCCGCCATAGGTTGGCATTATTGCGCCACTTTGGCAGAGGTCCAAGCTCCTGTAGCAGTTCCTTCCACACGTGCTGCGGAACCCGCAAAAGCCGTAGTTATCTTTCATGACCATAATCGATAGGTTCCCCCTTGTTAGAAAATTTGTAGGAATGTTGGGTATAGAATGCTTTTATCGAATAGGTATCATGATCGTTACATTGGAAAAAGCTTAATCGTTATTCGTAAGCGTAGTCCCTACAATCCGAACGGAATATTCTGCCTCGGGCGTTTGAAGAACGAAGGTTTCACCAGTTGATCTTGATAACAATTGATTTCCAAGTGGCGAAAACAACGAGATCCGATTATGATCAGGATCTATGTCTGTTGGGAGGACCACTGTAAATAATTCATGGGATCCTTCCCCATCATAACAAATGGTAATGTTACTTCCTATTACCGTCACTTTGTTCAACGTTTTAACAAGATTAACATCGTCAAGCTCAAGTAATCTCTCCAATATTTTTACATAGTGTTGAATACTCTTATGCACTTGGGTCCTCTGCAGTGAAGGATAACTGTCAAGGTACATCGTCATTTGCTCGTCAAGAAAAACAAGCTGATCAACAAGTCGACTACGAGTAGGGTTGGACAAATGGCTACGGTTCATCGTAGATTCCACCCCACATGATGAGATTCCAATATCGATCTAATTGCCTCATGTACAAAACCTCCGGAAAATTAGTTTGCTTATTATCTTTTTTCAATACTTCTGTAAGATTGAACAGACTAGGATTACAGTAAGAAGAACTGTAGAGAAGACGGAGAGTAGTTTAAAGAAGGTCTCCATTTTCGTGTGAACACCTCTCTTACTTGGGGTTACTTTCTCCCGTTTTATAAACTACAAGGATGGCACTACGTTGAAACCCTACCCCGCTTGGGGATGACTTCAAGATGGAACCATAGCATACGTTAACAATTTGATCCTCTCTCAATTCGGCTAAAAACTGATTTGCTCTTGCCTCCGCATAAGACGCATCCGTATCTAAAAACTCTTTTACTTGAATCACTTCGAATTCCTCCCTGAATTGTCGATTGACTAGCATGTACAGCAGAAAGACAGCGGAAAAACAGCCCAATCACAGCCCAATCACATAAGCCCTCACCCTTTCGCAAAGTACATACCTGAGATGTACAATACCCATAAAAGTATAACAAGACATCCCGCAAATAAAGGCGGAACGTCTTGTTGCTTTGACCATAACACTTTAACTAGCAGGTGTCAATTTGAATAAGCGAATGGAGGTGGGCCTTACGTAGGGCAGTTGGGAAGGGACTGTCTGTTTTTAGGAGAGGAATGGCAACTTGACTTGGAGTTAACTCCAGAGAGTAAACTATAACTGTAGGAATTATGTGCTATAAGAAAGCGAGGTCTCATCAGATGGATTATGTGAAACTGGGAAATACAGGCTTGGATGTATCGCGGATCAGTCTTGGATGCATGAGTTTTGGCGTAGCAGAACGCTGGACGCATCCCTGGGTGCTGAATGAAGAGAACAGTCGTCCTATTATTAAAAGAGCGCTCGAGCTGGGGATCAATTTCTTTGATACCGCGAATATTTATTCAGATGGAACAAGTGAGGAAATAGTTGGACGAGCACTGAAAGATTATGCGAACCGTGATGAAATTGTCCTCGCGACCAAAGTTCATTTCCGCATGCATCAAGGTCCCAATGGGGGTGGTCTTTCCCGGAAGGCTATCTTGAGTGAAATAGATAAAAGTCTGAAGAGACTGGGAACAGATTATGTTGATCTGTATCAAATCCATCGCTGGGATTATCATACGCCGATCGAAGAAACGATGGAAGCTCTGCATGATGTAGTGAAGGCGGGGAAGGCGAGATACATTGGTGCATCTGCGATGTATGCTTGGCAGTTTCTAAAGGCCCTGCATGTAGCCGAGAAAAATGGCTGGTCACGATTCGTATCGATGCAGAATCATCTCAATCTTATTTATCGTGAAGAGGAGAGGGAGATGATGCCGCTGTGCAAGGATCAAAAAATCGGCGTCATTCCATATAGTCCATTGGCATCTGGTAGATTAACACGTGATTGGTCAGAAACAACGCACCGTTCCGAAACGGACCAAGCTCAGCGAATGAAATATGATGCATTTGCAGATAAAGATCAAGTCATCGTAGAGCGTCTTGCAGCAGTAGCTAAACAACGCGGCGTACCTCGTGCGCAAGTGGCCCTTGCCTGGTTGTTGCAGAAAGAACCCGTAACAGCTCCGATTATCGGTGTTACACAAATGTCGCAATTGGATGATGCAGTAGCTGCGCTTTCTCTAACGCTTACATCTGAAGAAATTGCGTCGTTGGAAGAACTGTATGTGCCACATCGCGTCGTTGGGGCCATCTAAATGTTGATCGCTGAAGTAAGTGAGAAATTTGACTTGTCACAAGATACCCTACGTTATTATGAACGAATCGGACTTATCCCGCGGGTGAACCGCAATAAGAGTGGATTAAGGGACTATTTGGAGGAAGATTGCAGATGGGTTGAATTTATCAAATGTATGCGAGGCGTGGGTCTCCCCGTTGAAACTTTGATTGACTATGTGCGACTGTTTCAGCAGGGGGATGAAACGTTGGAGACGAGGAAAGAGCTCCTAGCCGAGCAGCATAAACAACTCACAGCAAGAATGGCAGACATGCAGAAAGTCCTCGAGCGTCTAGAGGGTAAAATGGATAGATATGACGAAATGATCGGAGCCGCACGCCAGACAAGTGGTTTTTCTCCTGTTATTTTCTCGCCGTAGATAAGCGGGAATCAAGAGAGGGATGCGAACCTGGCTGATGTAGGCGTTGTAAGGATGTTTTTCACCGTTGCAGCGGTGAGCGGCATCCGCAGCAAAAACAAAGGAGCTAAGCGCATAAACACGCTTAGCTCCTTTTCTAATTTATCTGCCCGGCAGCAGCTGCTTAATCCAACCGCCGAAACTCTTCGGATTCCGCGTTTGAATGAGCACGACGCCTTCGCCGCGGAAGCGGCAGACAACGCCTTCACCGCTGGTAAGGCTGGAGATCCAGCCTTTTGCTGCTTTTTCAATCGTATACTGCGTATAATCCGGCCAAGCAACAAGGTGTCCGTTATCGATGAGCACTTCCTCGCCCGGTTTCAAGTTAACTGCATGAATCGCGCCGTAAGAGGAGAGGAAAACAGTGCCTCTACCGCTAATTTCTACGATGAAGAAACCTTCGCCGGACATGAAGCCGCCCATTAGATTCTGCATTTTCGTGTTGACTTGGATACCGGAGGTGCCAGCAAGGAAACCGTCTTTCTGCACAAATAGCTTGTACGAGCCATCTAACTCAACAGCCTCAATGTCGCCGATTACGGCAGGGGCGAGCAGCACTTCACCTGATCCACGATTAGGAGTCAATTCTTGGAAGAAGAACTTCTCTCCGCTGAGCATGCGGCCGAGTCCTTTCATGATCCCGCCATCCACTGTTCCTTTCAGCTCGATATTGGGTGACATGGAGACCATCGCACCAGCTTCAGCTTTAATATTCTCACCGGCATCAAGCTGAACACGCAGCATCGGAAATGCGCCTTTATATAAAATTTCGTGTTTCATCGTATTCCTCCAATAGATTTAATTTTGGAATAAATTAGAACTGCCATATTTCTCTACGCCTCTTTGGGCCGAATGGTTGCATCCAAACTGCGATTCGCATACACGAAGATCGCACAGAGGAGCAGAATACTCATCGTGACATAGAACACAGAAGTGAAACCATACGCAGCTGCCAAGTGACTGCCGAGCAGGGGGCCGATGAGATTGCCAAGGAATAGTGAAGATGTATTGAATCCATAAGCGGTGCCTTGGATCTCTGGAGCTGCCAGCTTCATGACTAGTGCGTTCAACGATGGAATCATGCCCCCGATGAACAGTCCAAGCAGGAATCTTCCAACCAACAACATGGAAATATTCGTGGCAAAAGCCTGAGGGATAAAGGCCACTGCCGCCATGACGAGGGCAATGACCAGTGTCATGCGTTGACCGATTCGGTCACCAAGTCTCCCTAATGTAGGGGCTCCGAATAAATTGGCGATACCGGTAATGGCGACGATCAGTCCAGCGAAGAAGGCCAAGTGAGCCCCTGTATACAGGGTCTTGGCATACACCGTAACGATCGGTTCGATGCTCATCATTCCGATCTGAGTGATCAGAGATGCGGCGAACACAGGCAGCAAGGGGCGAAACAGGCGCCACTGTGTTTTCTGTTTCACCTTTTTGTCGGAAACAGGCTTCCGTTCCTCTTTAATGAACAGCATGACGATGAGGCTGGCACATAGCATGAGTCCTCCTGTGAAGAAGAATACATGGTGGTACCCGAGAAAGCTTGCCAACACACCGCCAATCAAAGGGCCGATGAGCGTGCCTGCAATAGCGCCAGTTTGCAGCGTGCCTAGCGATTTGCCAGAATGCTCCCGCGGCGTCAGGGAGGCTTGCAATGAGACGGCCATCGAGATGAAGCCGGAGAAGAAACCGTTCAGCAACCTCAGCGATAATAGCTGCCAAGGTGATGTGACGATGCCCATTAGTGCTGTTACGATGGCCATCCCGAATCCGGCACGAAGCAGCATGATCTTGCGCCCGCGTCGATCTGCAATGGCTCCCCACAGTGGCTGGGTCAAAAAGGAAGTAATGAATTGAGCAGCGACGATCCAGCCTGTCCAACGGACAATATCATTTAGATCATGAACCCCTAACTCCCCGATATAGAGAGGTAAGAACGGAAGAACCAGATTCATGCCACACGTAATGGAGAAGTTAGCGCCCCAGAGTATCCATAATGACTTTTTCCAATGTAAAGGGGTTGCCATGATGAGAGGACTCCTTATCTTTTTTTCTCAGTATAGCATAAATGAATCGCTCCCCAAGCATCTAGGTCCCTTGTGAAAACTGCTGCCGGTAGCTGCGAGGGGACATTCCTTCCAGTCTGGCGAAGCTCGCTGCGAAATAAGCGGCCTGCTCAAAGCCAACCTCCTGGGCTATATGGGCAATAGGCCTCTCCGTTTGCAAGAGTAAGAGCTTGGCCTGAGCCACTCGTAATTTCAGGAGGTAGGTTACGGGCGAGCAGCCGTATTCTTTTTGCATACAGCGAGCGATGTAGACAGGATGGAAGTTGAGCTCATCGCCGAGTTGCTTAGCAGACACGGGTTCGCGGAAATGCTGTCTTAAGTAGGAAGCCGCTTTCTCTGCGCAGGTTCTAGAGGCGGAGGCGTGATCGGTCTCACCAGACGCGGCAAGTTGATGCAGAATTTCTTGGAACAACTGCTGTTGGGCGAAGCGAGCACTGCTCACATGCGAACGAGACTGAAGCTGGAGAAGCTGGTCGAAAACCTCGTACATTTTCTCAGGATGCTGTAGCGTCGTAAATTGCGGAATGCGCATCGTGAACGGTTCCACGGCGAAAGCCTCAACCTTGGCTTCCTTAGGAGTAGGGTCCTCCAAAGAGACAAGTGGGGCGGCAGAAGGATTTATTAACCCCCATGCACCGCCTACATGGAAATGCAGCCAATAGGTGTGAGTGAGCTCTTCACATTCCTTTGTTGCGAAGTGATAGCGATCAGGCCGCAAAATGACAGCCTGCCCAGCCCCCACCTCGAAGCGGGCATCATCCTCCCCGATGTAGAAGCAGCCGGACGTGGTGATAAGCAAATCAAAGACTTGAATATGACTGCGACTTGGATGCTGACCACCCTGTGGAATGCTGTTTAATCCACTTGTGATATAGTGCGGCAGAGGAGGGATCGTGATCTCAAGAAATGCCATCTGAAAGCCACCTGCTTTATCTGAAATGGAAGTTGGAATTGTATAAGTTTCAGTTGCAATGTTGATACATGAAATCAACTATAACAGCTATAATTTGAACTGACTACAAAGTTTCATTTTCATAACAATTAGAGAATCATACTGGATGGTGGCGCGAACATGAAGGCGGAGACAAATAAATATTCATTATGGTTTCTAGCATGGCCTATATTTGTAGAATTACTGTTGCAGCTGCTCCTGGGTGCCGTTGATACGCTTATGGTAAGCCGCGTATCCGACGATGCGGTTGCGGTAGTTGGCTTGGCGAACCAAATCTTTCAAGCGGTTATGATCTTATTCATGACTGTAGCAAGCGGCGCAGGTATTCTCATTGCACAGAAAATCGGGGCTCGGCAGCAGGAGTCTGCACGAACGGTCGGGATTATGGCTGTCACGATCAGCGGGCTCATCGGTGCGATACTCAGTGTGATCCTGTATCTAGAGGCGGTTCCGCTAGCAAGACTGTTTCAATTGGAAGAGCGATTAATCCCAATGGCACATACGTATATTTCAATTGTCGGTAGTGGCATGGTATTGACGGCACTCACAGCTACCCTCAGCACAGCCATTCGGAATACAGGCAACACGAAGGGACCGATGATTGTCGCAATCGGGATGAATGTGATCCATGTCGTGTTGAACTACGCTTGGATCAATGGTGCGCTAGGATTTCCACAGCTAGGTTTAACCGGAGTTGCGATTTCAACATTAGTGAGTCGCTTACTCGCGACTTGTATGCTTCTCTATATGTTTGTATCGATCTTTGAGCGTAAGATTAGATGGCGTGATCTGGGTGTATTTAACCGGAAACTATTTAGCGAGATTATCCGAATTGGCTGGCCGCTCGGCATCAATATGTCATCTTGGGTACTGTCGCAGCTCGCAATATATAGCTTTCTAGCAACGATGGGGGCTGCGGCTTTGGCAGCGAGAACGTATATGAATACACTGGAATCCATCTGCTTCATGTTAGGTTATTCGATTGCTTTATCCTCACAAATCCAGATAGCGCATCTATTCGGTTCTGGGCAAACGCAAGCGGCTTACAAAGCGGGCTACCGTGGCACATGGATTGGGCTGGGCTTGGTTGGGTGCAACAGTATCCTTCTTCTAATCATCGGCAAAAGCTTCTTGGGTTTCTTCAGTTCAGACAATGTAATTATTGAGCTGGCTCTTTCTTGTTTAGTGCTAACAGCGATACTGCAGCCAGGCAGAATGATTAATATGGGCTTTGGCAATGCACTCAATGCGATTGGGGATACCCGTTTTAATATGGTGATTTCACTGTTCTCGATGTGGGGCGTTGCTGCGGGACTCTCTTATGTGCTTGGACTGCATTATGGGTGGGGATTGGCAGGTATTTATGTTGCCATGATGTGTGATGAGTATCTACGCGGTATTCTCGTGGCCATTCGTTGGCGGAGGAAGAAGTATTTGCGTATAGCGGAGGAACCGAAGAAAGGGATTGAAGCTGTGGGGCCGACGCCAAAAGTTAGCTACACGAGCCATCCATAATCTTGTCGGCAATCGTATATCAGTTACCTGCGCAAGCACCTACCTCCTGTAGGTGCGAAACCGAATATCTTGGTTGTAGTTGCCAAAGCCTTCCCCATATAACGTTAATCCACCGACATGCTCGGCATGATCGGGTACTTCTAACCGCAAGGTCCACTCGTTGCGTGAGAGGGGAAGGTCCTGAAGGGTAACCGCTGAAAGTTGCTGCCCATCTAAGAACGTTCCCGCTTCAGTGATGCGAAGTACCTTTAACCACCCATACTGGTTGGTGTAATCTGACCACCAAGAGGGAGTAAGAAGACCGCGGCCAGCACCGGAATCGCCAGGGCTTGTCCAGTAGCCGAGCAGCGTACCATTCACATAAAAGTGAATATCAGACGGCCAATTGGCTGCGATACCTGGTGCTTCCGAGCCGAGTTCCAGTGAGATTTCAATCTCCTCCAAAGTCTGACCTGGCAGCATATAGTTGGGGACCTGGTATTCTACGAAGCCCTTGGCAAACCAAAGAATTTTGGCATGCATGCGATCAGGCTCGAAGAAAAAGCGAGGGTCGTCAAACTGGCCAATGACTCGCTCTGCCGAAGCCAGACCGCAGGTCGAATGGACCTCGTAGCTTGTATAGTGACCTACAGGAATCGATACTTCGTTGAATAATCGCTCTTGTTCGGCGGACTGAGGAAGTTGAATGTCAATATGCGAGAGGGCTAATGTACAGATTTTGTGTGTACCGCCTTGCTTGCGAACGAGCTTTGTATGAATGAGGCCGCCGGTTTCCAACTTTTTGACATGCATTGTCACGATCGCACTGCTGAGGGAGAGGCGCTGCGCTAAATCCTTCACGTTCATCGCTTCCTCTGCTAATAACTCCAAAATGTGAAGCCGTACATCGCTAGCCAACGCTTCATATAGGGGCAGCCACTTGCGGTCTGTTGTCGTGTGAATCATTCTTGAACGCCTACTTTCGGTTTCTCTGATTAACATAAATATGAATGCAACAAAAACGGGTGAGAGGTATTGATCTCCATCCTTTTTTGCTGTTTAATATGAGTTGTACATAATAAACATATTAACTGATTTATATTTTTATTAATTATACGATGAGGTGAGCTCTTATGTCTACGAAAGCAAGCATGATTATTGACAAAGATTTTAAAGTTGGGGAAGTTGATCCCCGTTTGTATGGTTCCTTTATTGAGCATTTGGGGCGTGCGGTATATGGTGGGATTTATGAACCGGGACATCCGCAAGCAGATGAACAAGGGTTTCGAGGAGATGTGCTGGAGCTAGTTAAAGGTCTGAATGTGCCGATAGTTCGTTATCCTGGTGGAAACTTTGTGTCGGGCTATAACTGGGAGGATGGCATCGGACCTGTTGACCAACGCAAAAGACGTCTGGACCTCGCGTGGCGCACGATTGAGCCGAATTTGATCGGCCTTAATGAGTTTATGGACTGGTGCCGCAAAGCGAACACGGATGCGATGATGGCGGTGAATCTGGGAACTCGCGGTCCTGATGAGGCCAGGGACATTATTGAGTATAGCAACATCACGGGCGGCACCTACTGGAGTGATTTGCGTATTTCCCATGGCTACCGTGCACCGCATAACATCAAAACATGGTGCTTAGGCAACGAAATGGATGGCCCATGGCAAACCGGAAGTAAGACAGCAGTAGAATATGGCCGCATAGCTTGTGAGACAGCGAAAGTGATGAAATGGGTGGATCCTTCCATTGAGCTAGTCGCTTGTGGCAGTTCGCACTTGGGCATGCCTACCTTCCCAGACTGGGAAGCAACGGTTCTTGAGCACACCTATGATCATGTTGATTACATTTCGCTTCATCAGTACTACGGCAATCGTGACCAAGATTCTGCGAATTTCCTAGCCCAATCGCTAGGCATGGATCGCTTTATCCATACCGTAATTGCTACAGCTGACTTCGTTCAAGCGAAAAAGCGCGGTAAGAAGAAGATCAATTTATCCTTCGATGAATGGAACGTGTGGTATCATTCGAATGCTGCCGATCGCATCATCGAGCCTTGGTCCATTGCACCGCCACAGCTGGAGGACATCTATAACCATGAAGATGCGCTTCTTGTAGGCTGTATGCTGATTTCCATGCTGAAACGTGCGGATCGTGTCAAAATGGCCTGTTTAGCTCAATTGGTTAATGTGATTGCGCCAATTATGACTGCAAATGGTGGTGCAGCGTGGAAGCAAACGATTTACTATCCGTATCTACATGCGAGTGTGTTCGGGCGTGGAACGGTTCTCGTTCCGCTCATTAAGTCACCGAAGTATGATGCCAAGGACTACACCGACGTGCCTTACCTCGAGGCTGTTGCCGTACACAATGAAGACGCATCAGAGCTCACTATCTTTGCAGTGAATCGTCATTTAGCGGAAGCGCTTCCGCTGGAGATGGATCTGCGTAGCTTTGGCAGCTTCCACATCGTTGAGCATATCGTATTGGAGCACGAGGATCTCAAGGCTTCTAATACCTTGGAAGCGCCAGACCGGGTGAAGCCACATTCCGCAGGAAGTGCAACGATCTCGATGAATGGACAAATTGAGGCAGTGCTTGGTAAGGCTTCTTGGAACGTAATTCGTCTTAAATTGGTATAAAAATATGAAATAAATTCATAGGTACACCTATATAAAGCCGCGAGTTGGACCATAATAATCATATGAGAAACCTTGATCAGCAGGAATATCGAGGTTGTTCATGTGATGGTGCCCGCGGCTCTTCTTTCTTTTCCAATCCACGCTCTGGTATGATGAGAGAAAAGAGTTTGAAGGAGTTTGGGCACATGAAAATGAGAGTAGGCCTAGTTGGCGGCTTCTTGCTAGTGACAGCAATGAGCATTACGGCTTGTGGCAATCAACCATCGGCAACACCGAGCGCGAGTGTTTCTGCAAATGTAGACGTTGCAAAACTGTATCAGAATTATTGTATTTCCTGCCATGGTAATCAATTACAAGGCGGACAAGGTCCTAATATTCAAAAAGTGGGGGAACGCCTCACAGAAGCTGAAATTGTAAATCGGATACAAAAGGGTGGTGGCGGGATGCCGCCGTTTCAGGTCACGATGAAGGAAGAGGAACTAAAAGCACTTGCCGTTTGGTTGGAAGGTTTGAAGTGATTGACAGATACTGGAAGGATTAAGGTTCCCTTAAGGTTAGCTACATAATTTCTTCACAATTGACATTTACAATTAGGGGCATGAGGAGAGTGATGTAAGATGCACTTGAATTTGAAGCCCCGGAAGCGTCTTTCGAGTAAAAAGAGCTCAAGTCGTCTGGGAGCATCGATTTCACTTGTTTTATTTATGATCGGCTTACCTATTCTGTCTGTGGTAGGTATGGAATTTCTTGAACGTGGTGATTTACCTGAAACCATGCAGTGGATAACAGGAAATCAGCCATTATTTATGTTAAACGTAGGGTTGACCTTTTTTTTGTTGGCTTTTGTTTATGCCCTGGTAGGGTCTTTGGCAATCTCTGGCTCCATTACGACCTTAATTCTAGGTCTGATGGCAATTATCTCGTATATGAAAGTGAAAATGATCGGGGAGCCGTTCTTCCCTTGGGATATATTGCTGAACAAAGAGAGTATGGATATTGCTTCATTAGTAACGGGTAAAGCTGCTTTAATTCGAATTTGTGCTATAGCAGCTGTGATTCTCATCGTTCTTGCGCTTCGATGGGTAATCCCGCGTGTAACACTGCCTATTATCGCTCGATTCGGTTTAGGGCTTTTCTCGCTCTATGCCTTATATGCATTCGGAATCAAAACCCCGTTAGCTGGCAAAATTCTGGACCATGCAGGCGTTAATGAGATTGTGTGGGACCAGCAGCAAAACTACGCAAACAACGGGCTCACGCTTGCCTTCACACTCAATGTGAAGAATTCGATTGTCCAGAAGCCAGATACCTACAGTGAACAAGCACTGGCTGCTGCCGCTGCCACGATTCAAGGTGCTTCTTCTGTGCAACAGGAAACGGCTGGCGTCCGCAAAGCGAAAGCGACCCTTGCAGACGGGAAGCAGCCGAATGTTATTTTCGTCATGAGCGAAGCCTTCTGGGATCCTACCCTGCTTGAGAATGTCACGTTCAGCGAAGACCCACTTCCGACAATTCATCGCTTGCAGCAGGAGTCGAGTTCCGGTTATTTGCTTTCGCCACAGTATGGCGGCGGAACGAGCAACGTGGAATTTGAAGTATTAACCGGGAACTCGATGAGCTTCTTACCTGGCGGATCCATTCCATATCAACAGTATATCTCGAAGCCAATTCCAAGTTTGGCCAGTTATTTTGCAGATAAGGGATATAAGAGCATGGGGATTCACTCCTATGAAGGCTGGTTCTGGGATCGGAACAATGTCTATAAGCAGCTTGGTTTTGAATCTTTCAAGAGTAGTGAGCACTTCGACAACCCGGAAACGAAGGGTTATTTCATCTCCGATGCCGAGGTCGCAAGAAACGTGATCAATGAAGTTGATAAAACGGAAAATCCGATGTTTATCTATACCGTAACGATGCAAAATCATGGACCATATGATGATCCGCGTTATGGCGAGAATCAATTCAAAGCAACAGGTAATCTATCTGCTCAAGCCAAAAGCATCCTAGAAACGTATACACAAGGTGCGCATGACGCGGATCAAAGCTTGCAAATGATGATTGATCATTTCAAGGATTTGGATGAACCGACGATGATCGTGTTCTATGGCGACCATCTGCCGATGCTTGGCATGGATTATCAGGTGTATAAGGAAGCAGGCTTTATTTCAACAAGTGATGCTAACAAATGGTCGTTGGAAGAAATCAAGAAGATGCACAGCATCCCGCTTGTGACATGGGCCAATTTTGATATGCCGAAGCAAGACATTCCGGTGCTAAGTGATTCCTTCTTAGGGGCTCATGTGCTGGATATGCTTCATATGGAAAAGCCAGCGAATTTCGCTTTGAATGCCGAGTTGGCCCAGCAGGTACCAGGGCTTCTCAGCAATCTGATTGTCGATCAAGATGGCCAGCTGCATGCAACGGTTCCAGAATCCGCGGCGCCTCTCATCGCCGATTATCGGAACGTGCAGTACGACTTAATGTTCGGTAAACAGTACTTGGCCGCCTATTTGGATCATGATTATTTGACCAAAGGTACGCAAACGGGCTACAATGCTGAATTTGGCGTCCCTGGCGCTGCGCCTCAGTCTGAAGCTATAGGCAGTCAGGAAGCAAAGCCGGCACGTGCGCAATAAATTGGATCAGGCCGTCTCTCAAGTAGAGCTTACTTGGGGGGCGGTTTTTTGTTTGTTGGCGCTATAGGTGAGCAACCCAACAGCAGTAGAAGAACTACTCGCCGCAGGACTTGATCCCGCTCAGGATTGCTAATCTTGCTCCAAGAATAGTTCGTCATCTTATGCCTACCCTGCTAGAAATAACTGTTGCCAGATAGAGGTTTATTTTGGTAATATGGGATTCCGTCTCTACGCGGCGACTGCACGTTAAATGAAAAGGTAAACGGATCTTGAATGACAAAACAGGAGGTGTTTTATGCTTTTCGCGGTTCTAGCGCGCAAGGCGTATGCAAGAAACCTGCAGTATCGTGGCTCGCATTTGCTGCACAATGCCGTAAGTGCGGTGTTCGGCATTATTTATGCCAGCATCTGGAGCAGTCTAGGCAGCGATGCATCGCTGGGCGAATACGGTGCCAAAGGCATCGTAAGTTACATAGCTTTTAACCAAGCCATTCTGTGGATTACACAGTTTACGACGAATGGACTCGGACTCGAGCAATCGGTTCGGACAGGTCAAATCGCGGTCGATCTGATGCGGCCCGTGCATTTATTTTATCAAGCGATGAGCCGTGAATGGGGCCAAGTGTGGTATCAATTCCTATATAAAAGCATTCCGATTTATGTCCTCTATGTCTTCATCTTCTCCTTACAGCTTCCACAAATCGCCTCGGTGTATGGATGGACAGCTCTCTCACTACTCACGGCCTCTTATATTTCCATCTGTATGAATTACTTAATCGGCGTTGCCGCCCTCTGGACGACAGAATCTCGATGGTTTTACTGGGTTAACTATTCGTTTGCTATGCTGCTATCTGGTTTCTTTATCCCTGTGGAATGGCTGCCAGGCTGGCTTCGAACGATTAGTTTGTATACGCCATATCCTTATTTACTCTATTACCCAACTCGAATCTACCTTGGACTTGAACATGGCACTGTGGTGCTGGGCGCAATTCTTTGGGGCATCGGGTTTACTTGTGTCTGTTTGGCTATTACTGGGGTGGTTCGCAAGAAGCTGGAGGTGCAAGGCGGATGATCTCAATTCGGCTGTTTATGCTGCTGATTCGGGCAAGTTTCCGGAGCCGCATGCAGTATAAGTTTAATTTTATATTCTCGACCCTCATGTCTGCATGCATTCAAATCTCTGAGTTTATGATGGTGGCGCTGGTGATGATGAAGTTCGGCCATATCCATGGCTGGTCATTGTACGAAGTGAGCTATCTCTACGGGGTGATCATGATTTCCAAAGCGATTTATCGCACACTTGCCTCTGATGTGCATCATCTCGAGAAATATCTCGTTTCAGGCGACTTGGATGCGATTCTGATTCGTCCTGTTCCTGTGCTGCTTGCTTTGATGACCCAAAATTCACGGATTCTCATAGCCGAAATCTGTCAAGGAACTATCCTGTTGTTTATTTCGATGAAAGCGCTTATCGGAAGCGGGCAAATCGGTTGGAGTGCTATCCCTTTAACGGGGTTTATCATCCTCACAGGTGCGGTGATTTTATTCGCGATTGGACTGGCGACGGCAGCCGCAGGCTTCTGGCTTACACGGATTGAGTCCTTGCAAAACATGACCGAAGATGCCTCCCATACCGCGGCTCGTTATCCGCTCAGCATTTACCCCAAATGGCTCCAAGGCGCGCTGTTAGTGCTCGTGCCAGTAGGATTCGTCAATTATATTCCTGCCCTGTATGTGCTGAGAAATGAAGGTGGCTTAGGCATGTTGTTAGGTACAATAATTGTCGCTGGGGTTGCGTTATGGCTAGCCATGCGATTCTGGAAGTTAGGGTTGTCTCGCTATCAAAGTACAGGTAGTTAATTACATTAACCAAACGGGAGGGGCTAGTCTGCATGATAACAGTCAAGCATTTACGCAAAACTTTTCAATCCCCTGTCATTCAAGAAGGGAAGTTTTCGGGGCTCCGCACCCTATTCTCTAGGGCGTACAAAGAGAAAGAAGCCGTGCGCGATGTGAGCTTCGAAATTGAAACCGGCGAGTTCGTTGGGTATATTGGTCCTAATGGAGCGGGGAAATCGACGACGATCAAAATGCTCACAGGCATCCTTCACCCCACCTCTGGTGAGGTTCTGATTCATGGCAGCTCACCGCAGAAACAACGGAAGCAAGTCGTTCGGCAGCTTGGTGTCGTATTCGGACAGCGGAGCCAGCTGTGGTGGGATCTCCCTGTGAAGGATTCGTATGAAATCCTCCTCGCGATGTACCGCGTAGAAGCGGCCGATGCTCAGCGCCGATTAGGTGAATTGACGGAGCTGCTTGATTTAAAAGAAATTCTGGATACACCAGTTCGCAAACTCTCGCTTGGTCAGCGAATGCGTGCAGATTTGGCAGCTTCGATGCTGCATGATCCGGACATTTTGTTCTTGGATGAGCCTACGATCGGCTTAGATGTGGTAGCCAAAAAGAACATTCGTGGTTTCCTGCACACGTTGAATCGGGATTTCGGGAAGACGATACTGCTGACGACGCATGATATGGACGATATTGAGCAGTTGTGCCCAAGAGTTATTGTCATTAATCATGGGGAAATTGGCTATGATGGTTCCATAGACAAGCTGAGAGAACGTATTGGGCTGCCGACGATGATGAAGGTGTCCTATCGGGGCGAGATTGGGGTGCCGGATAGCTGGGATCTGCCATTTCGAGTGATCGCGCACGAAGCAAATACGCTGACCATTGCTTGTAATCGGCAAGAACTGAAGGCGATGGACGTCCTGCGCATTGTGAGCAATTGGGGCGATATGGAGGATGTACATATGGAAGAACCGGAATTTGAAGAAGTCATTCAGAACGTGTATCTTTGAGATATAGAAATCACTGGGAGTGGAGTGAAACCATGGCGATAGGGAATGAAGAACGAGAGAAGGAAGCGCAGCGCGTCTCTGTGGTGCGCGGAAACATTCAGCGGCGTATTATTGAGCTGCGCCAAACGGTAGATGACCGTAGATCAGAAGCGACGGCGATTGGCCGCAGCTTCTGGGACGATATTTCCGTCAATGCGGACAATGACGATGATTTGATTGAAACGGCAGCGAGTATGGCTCAGCAGGAGCATGTGCTGCAAGGGCAAGAGCGGAGCTACCGACTAGCCCAGGATGCCCTGCGCAAGCTGGAGCGTGTGGTGGATGCGCCGTATTTCAGCCGGATCGATTTTCAAGAGAAGGGCGAACAAGACCGGGAGAAAATCTATATTGGTTTGACGTCATTCATCGATAGTAAGACGGATGAAATACTGATCTATGACTGGCGAGCACCAATCGCCAGCTTGTTCTATGACTATCCGCCAGGCCCGGCGACTTACCGCACACCAGAGATGGACGTAAGCGGCGAATTATGGCTCAAGCGTCAATATATCATCAAATCCGGCGAGCTGCAGGATGTGTTCGATACAGGCATCTCGATCGGTGATGAGATGCTGCAGAAGATGCTCAGCCGCAGCGCGGATGAGAAGATGAGCTCCATCGTCACGACGATTCAGCGCGAGCAGAATCAGATCATCCGGGACGATCATCATAAGGTGCTGGTTGTCCAAGGTGCGGCGGGCAGCGGTAAAACTTCTGTAGCGCTGCAGCGCATCGCGTATCTGCTCTACAAGTATCGGACAACACTTAGTGCCGATAATATGATCCTCTTTTCGCCGAATTCGCTGTTCAGCGATTACGTCTCTCGCGTTCTGCCAGAGCTTGGTGAAGCGACTATGCAGCAAACGACCTTCCAAGACTATTTAACACATAAACTAACGGATACCGGACTGAAATTGGAAGATCCGTATGATCAGCTTGAATTTATTTTGACAGGCACAGAAAAGGATCCTATGTATGCGGCACGTTTGCAGAGCATCACCTACAAGACATCCGAAGCTTTCTTACGTGTGATTGAAGCCTATGGGGATAAATTGAAAGAAGGTGGGATCCGATTCGTTGACTTGGCTGTGGGGAAAAAGGTGCTGATCACCGCAGACGAGCTAAGCGAACGCTTCTACGGCAAGCCTTCGATTCTGGCTATCGGCGAGCGGATGGAGCAATTGTCGGAGTGGATTCTCGAAAAGCTGGATGTATTCCAAGCTGATGTGCAGAAGCGGTTTTATCGCAAGCTTGTGCGTGAGCCAAAATATATGGGCTCTGAGCCTGAGATGAAGAAAATGAGCAGAGTCAAAGCGCACAAAGCGATCACACCGCTCCGCGAAAAGGCACAGAAACTAGCCTATGTCGACGTGCTTGGCATGTACAAGGAGCTGTTTACGGACGCAAGCTTGCAGCAGGAGCTAGTGGGGCTTTCCCATCAGCCACTGCCTGAGGCATGGACGACGATTAGTGAAGTTACAGTGGGGGCACTAACGCAAGGTCACCTGCGCTACGAAGATGCAACCCCGCTCGTGTATCTCAAAGGGCTAGTAGAAGGGCAACTGCGCGTGGGTACGATTCGCTATTGCCTCGTCGATGAAGCACAGGATTATTCACCTTTTCACTATGCCTATTTGAAAAAGCTGTTCCCACGCGCCCGCTTCACACTACTCGGCGATTGGAATCAAGGGATCTTCACGCACGCGAACGCGAATGTGAGTGTAAGTGTAAGTGAGAGTGAGAAGACGAGTGCGCTGGAAGGAGCAAGCGTCGCGCAGCAAGAGCAAGGCTACAGCTCGATTAGCGAGCTGATGGGGGAAGACGAGACGGAGACGATCCGTCTCGTCAAGAGTTACCGCTCGACACGCGAGATCACGGACTTCGCGTGTCAGGTCCTGCCGGGCGGCGAACCGGTGGAACCGTTCAGCCGCAGCGGCGAAGAGCCGCGCTTGCTGCGCGCAGCAAGCGAGCAAGAGTTGGTCCGCCTCGTCGCAGAGACGGCGGCACTTCGTCGCGACGGCGGCGCAAGCTCCGTCGCGATCATTTGCAAGACCGAGCGCGAGACGGCGTCTGCGCACGGTCGCTTGAAGCCGCTGCTGCCGGACCTTGCGCGGATCAGCAAAGACACGCTGCACTACGAGGCAGGCGTGATGATCTTGCCGGCGTACCTCGCCAAAGGGCTCGAGTTCGACGCGGTCATTCTCTACGACGCTGGGGCAGCTGTCTATGCTGAGCCTAAGGAACGCAAGCTGTTTTACACGGCTTGCACCCGGGCACTGCACTATCTGGATGTCTGTTATCTAGGTGAATTAACCCCGTTTCTTCGCGGATAAATAGACATACGTCCATACCCAACCGCCTTGCCTAACATAGGATATAGGGAGAGCCAAGACCAGATTTTGTAAGGCGGAAGGCGGAGGGGGGAACTAACCATGTCAAACGTTGGATACTCCAGCACAGCTGTTGTTCTGGTATTGTACATTTTGTTGGTTATCATTTTGGCAACTTTCTATTAGAGTAATTGGCTGCATGAGCCGCTTTCCGAACTTCGGGAGGCGGCTTTGTTGCGTATTTACGCATAAATTTCCAGTTGCGGGAAAACTTAACGATAGCTGTTATTGTATGTCTATCTCATACTTCTATCTCATTCCAAAGTGGGAGAACCTTATGCCTGTAAAAAAGCAGATTACTACACTCCAACTATATTGTATTATCATCATTTCGATTGCCATAACGAATCATGTTCTGCTAATCCCTGTGCTGCTTCACTACGGGAAGAGGGATTCCTGGCTGGGAGCCTCATTGGCGGTCGTACCCATGCTGATAATGGCTAGTTTGATCTATTTTTTAGTGAAACGAACGAAACAGGGAGATTTAATTGAATGGATCCGAATGAGAATCGGAAAATGGGGGACGTATTTTTTTCGAACGATTCTCATCCTGATCTGTTTTACGCATGCCGTTGTTACCATCAAAGATGTCACTATGTGGACCCATATTACTTATCTTCCTAGAACACCTATATTTATGATTATGTTATTGTTTATCGTATTTTGCTTCTTTGCTGCAAGACAAGGCATGATGGCAATAGCGATTTCATCGGGTATCCTTTTACCAGTTGTTATGCTCCTAGGTTACTTTGTCATGGGTGCGAACTTTCAATATAAGGATTACACGCTGCTTACGCCACTATTTACACATGGATATGGTCCAACTTTAATGTGTGTGGGGCTAACTTGCAGTGCTTCCTTCGAGATTCTGAGTGTACTTATTCTTCAACATCATGTTCGAACCCGAATCCGATTACGAGGCTTATTAATTCTGTCCATGATTGTAATTGGTCTTACCATAGGTCCTTTGACGGGAGCAATCGCCATATTTGGTCCTTTCGAGGCGGCGGATTTGCGTTATCCAGCTTTTGAACAATGGCGTATGGTGACACTAGGGAAATATATTTCCCACTTGGATTTCCTATCTATTTTTCAATGGATTTCGGGCGCCTGCATGCGGACGTCCATCTTGATGTTCATTAGTGTAGATTTGATGAAAGTGAAGCAGAAATCGACTCGCACGCACATCCTCATCTGGATCAGTTTAGGTCTGTTAGGACTAAGCATGTACCCCGTATCTGATAATCAAATGGTGCTGTGGCTGCAAAACGATTACTATATGATCATGTTTGCAGTTGGTCTGGTATTG
This sequence comes from Paenibacillus oryzisoli, assembly GCF_001653565.1. GTDB lineage: Bacteria > Bacillota > Bacilli > Paenibacillales > NBRC-103111 > Paenibacillus_E > Paenibacillus_E oryzisoli. Next base: position 295,539 of record NZ_LYPB01000050.1, on the reverse strand, counting down.
CTCTTGTTTCTACTAGTAGTCGCGATGCTGCCTATACGGCGAAAGGAGATGGAGGCGAAATGAATGAGCAAGATTTCCATGAATGGTTTGCTCTTTCGGACGACATCATTATCAAAACCTATCCAGTAACGTATGGGGAAATGAGCGATCGTGTTACGATGCTGTTTTGCGAAGGTATGGTCAGGACTGACATGATCGATGGTCTTGTGCTGCCTAGGGTGCAGGCGTTTGTTGACAGCGATTTTTACCGGAATGAAGATGCTTTGGATGTAAGCGCGATGTTGCAATTTGTGCAGTTAACGGGCAAAGACTGGATAACCAATATGAAATTAGCGGTTTATGCGGGACAGCTCATCTTATTTTTTGAAAATATCCAAGCCTTATATGCACTGGACATTGCCTCGCCGCCGAATCGTTCTCCAGAAGAATCGAGTACAGAGACGTCGATTAAAGGGCCACGTGATGGTTTCACGGAAGATGTTATCACGAATATCGCTTTAGTTCGCAAACGATTGGCTACACCGAGTTTATGCTGCGAGAAGATACATTTGGGGCGAAAAAGTAATACGGTCGTTGCCTTATTATATCTAGGTGATGTCATCAACGAGTCGATTCTCCAAGAGGCAAGAGACCGATTGCAAGTGATTGATGTCGATGCGGTTATTAGCAGTGCTCAACTTAATGAAGCTTTGTCAGGACGGGCTTTCTCCTTATTTCCGTTGTTAAACTACACAGGGAGGCCTGACTTTGTGGCCGATAGTTTACTTCGCGGACGATTTGCCGTCATTGTCGATGGTTCGCCGATGGCACTCATTGCGCCAGCTTCCTTGAGCTTTATTTTAGATTCTCCTGAAGATGTTCATAATCCCTACTATTTCGTTGCTTTTGAACGCATATTACGCTTGATAGGATTGCTGATCTCGGTGTTATTGCCTGGTTTGTGGATTTCGGTGTCCAGTTTTAACTTGGACCAAATTCCGTATCAGCTTGTAGCCACCATCTCCTCTTCCAGGTTAGGTTTGCCATTGTCAGGGCCGATGGATTTTATCATTATGTTGCTGCTATTCGAATTATTTCGAGAAGCGGGTGCCAGATTACCGAAAGTCGTTGGGCAGACCGTCACGGTCGTCGGTGGTTTAATCGTTGGGGATGCAGCGATTCGTTCGGGTATTACGAGTCCGACAACACTGGTTGTTACATCCCTATCCACAATTTCGATGTATACGCTGGTCAATCAATCCCTAGCAGGTACGATTACGGTATTGCGCATCGTCATTTTACTAATTTCCACTGTGTTTGGTATCTATGGCTTCATGATTTCGCTTATGGGTCTAGTACTCCTCATGTCTACGCTGGAGTCGTTTGGAGTCCCCTATCTATCGCCATTTTCGCCACCGCAATTTGGGCAGATGGTCACTTCTATCTTGGCTAAACCTTGGACGAGACAAAAGCTAAGACCACATGAACTCAAGCCCAAAGATGATACCCGGCAAGATGGGGAACGATCATGAGGATAAAATCGCTTTTGACATGGACAGTAGGTGTTGGTGTATTGATTAGCCAGACGGGCTGTTGGGATATGAAAACTATCCAGGATACGAATTACATGACGGCCATTGGTTTTGATTATAAAGATGGGAAATATATTGTATATGGACAAATGTTGGATTTTGCCAGCGTGGCGAAACAAGAAGGTGGACAGTCGGGGAAACCGCCAATGATTTGGGTTGGTAAAGAAGAAGGAGCAACGGTTAGCGATGCTTTTAATAGGCTTTATCGAACGTCTCAGCAGCGCGTTTTTTGGGGACATGTCGGCGCCTATTTGTTCTCCAAGAGTGCACTAGATCAGGGCATTGGTAAATTTACAGACGGGTCCGTACGTTATAGCGAGACCAGATTTACGCAATGGGTATACAGCACGAATGAGTCGATCGAGGCTATTTTCTCAGTAATCCCGTTCTTTAATGTCTCACCGATTAATTCGATACTGATGCAGCCTGTAGAAGCGTTTCGTCAACACTCATTTATTCCCCCTCATCGCTTATTCTGGGTGGCTTCTAAGTTGCGGGAACCTGGGTATACCGTGATGCTTCCCACATTAGACATCGATGATACAGTATGGGCCAAGAATGAAAAGCCAGATTCCAAACTTAGAGTGAACGGCGCTTACAGCTTGAACAAACAATATAAGCTAGAATGGGTATCTGAGAAGCAATTCCTTGGCGCTAGGTGGTTAAATCAATATACAAGTCGTACCCCCATAGTTGTGTATAGAGAAGGGAAGCCGGTTCAAACGGTGAATGTCAAACCAAAGGCTCATATCAAAGTACGCGTGCAGGGTGGCCAAGCCTTTTTTGATATTGAGGTTAAGGCACCTTTAGGAGTTGCTGAAATATTCGAAGGTGTCGGAGAGAGCGAGTTGGAACAATTAGTTGCCAAGCAAATTAAAGAGGAGATTGAGCAGACATTTAAGCTTGGCAAAAGCCGCAGCATTGATGTCTACTCGTTAGAGCATATTTTGTATAGAGATAAGTTCAAAGAGTGGGCGAAAATGACCAATTATGGAGTAAATCCGCTTACTGAGTACGAGCTCGGTAACGTAACGGTGAAAGCCACTGTGCTCCATTCCGGTATGCTCAAGATGAAAGAAAAAACGCCGCAATATTAGTCATATAAGCTGCCTACTGATATACGAAGCTCAGGAGGTAGCTTTTTAATATGTGTGTCGTTGTGCCGCTCACTGAGTAATCTTCATTTGAAACCGTATTCAATATCGGAAATGGGAAATGGGAAATCGTAGCCCGTAGCCCGTAGCCCGTAGCCCGTAGCCCGTAGCCCGTAGCCCGTAGCCCGTAACCAAGGCACCTCGGCCACTTGGTATCCGGCACCGCACATTAACCCTAAGTTGGGATGAGATTGTGAAATAACTGGAAAATATGCAGTTAAAACTGCTTAATTTCGTTGAAAAATGATAATAACTGGATTTTATGTAGCTAATTCGGGCTGATAATCGTGATAACAGGGATTCTGGACATTTTAACTGTATATTTTCCATTTATTATTAATTTTTAAGCTGAAATCGCCAAATTAGCTGGAGTTTTTACAGTTATTCGCTAGTCGCTCCAACAAATCGCCAAGCAACCACCAATCCACTAGTCACTCCAACAAATCGCCAAGCAACCACCAATCCACTAGTCACTCCAACGAACCGCTACGCAGCCACCAATCCACTAGTCACTCCAATAAATCGCCAAGCAGCCACCAATCCACTAGTCACTCCAACGAACCGCTACGCATCCATCATTTACTAGTCACTCCAACGAACCGCCACGCAATCACTAATCCACGTTAATCCTAACAAGCACAAGAAGCTACTCTTCACACTCATATATCACCATGCACCAGCTCTGCCAACTAGTTAATTCCCTGCATCGTAAGCCCTGCACCCCCCCAGTTTAGAAATATTTAAGAATTGTTTTAGACCAGGTTAATAGGCTCTTTAGTGGCAATTAAGTCTTGGGGGCTAAGATAGTCAATATGGAAGCGCAAGACGCGCAGCCAAATTAGAGATAGCGTATGATTACGCGGAGGCAGGACGAGATGAATAAGAAGTTAGCGATGTTGGGATTAGGTGTAGCAGTTGGCAGCATGATGCTAGTTACTTCCGTATATGCAGGTGTAGGCGAAGCGCCCGGGTATGAAGCTTTCAAAACCGCAGTGAAACAAACAGCAACGATTAAGAACGTCACGCGTCAAGTGAACGTGTCCCTTCAGGACAATGGAGCTTCCTTGCTCCAGGTGAAATCAACGATCAAAACCGGTGGAGCGGATCAAGTTGGAAGCGCGCAAGTACAGGTTCAAAGCAGCGATGCGGAGCAGCAAACGATTCAATTCTACAGCCAAGATGGCAAGCAGATTATCAAAACAGCCGATTCAGACGTGTACAAAGTGATTGAAGGTGACAACGCACCAGCGAAGTTCAAAGGGCATAACAAAGGCAATCATACACCGAACCCTGAAGTGGTTAGCGAAGTGGAAAATGTGGTGGATGCTCTAGTTGGCAACTTGAAAAATTACGTCACCATGGACGAAGCAGCCGGGAACGGCAAAGAGATTCATTTCAAGCTTTCCGGCAGCCAAATCTCTCCCGTGGTGAACACAGTAGGCTCACTCCTCATTAAACATGGCACGATGGCCAAAGATGAGCCAATGCCAGCGAAAGCGAACACTTTGGGGATTGACCTTGGGACTCTCAAGAATAGTCTGCCACAACTTGCTTCCGACATCTCCATGGATGAAGTAGAAGTTAACGCAAGCGTGGATAGCGATGACCACATTACGAGCCAATCTGCACAAATTCATTTGTCTGGCAAAGATGAGCAAGGCGCTAAGCACGATGTCGTGCTTAGCATTGATATGACATTGTCCAGCTTGAATTCGACTACGCCGGATACCATTGATTTGAGTGGCAAGCAAGTCGAGAATGTGAAGTTCGATGAGATGTCGGGTCACAAAAAGTGGAGCGACAAGAACTAATCACGAGTCACTTAGCTTAGTAAGTAAACAACATTCGGAAGAGGAGCCGTCAACCTCGGCCCTCTTCCTCATTTCTCTATTGAAAGGCGGAACGGCATGAATCACGTCGCCCAACTCAGTAATGTAACAAAAACATTTAGCAACCTCCGCGGTATCCATCAAGTGAATATGACAGTGCAGCGAGGCGATATCTATGGCTTTTTTGGGCCAAACGGAGCGGGAAAAACAACCGTCATGAAGATCATGACAGGCCTATCACAAGCGCAGCAAGGTGAGGTAAAGCTGTTCGGCTACGACGTGAAAACGCAGTACGAGCAAGCGATGGCGAAAGTCGGCGTATTGATTGAAACGGCAGAAGCGTACACGTACATGAGCGGTAGGAGGAACCTTGAGCAGGCAGCGAGATTGTACCAAGGTGTGAGCAAGCAGCGAATAGACGAAGTGCTCGAGATTGTGGATTTGACCCCTTTTCAGCATGAGAAGGTAGCGGGTTACTCGCTGGGCATGAAGCAAAGACTTGGACTAGCAGCCGCGATGCTCGCTAAGCCGGAACTTCTCATTCTGGATGAGCCGACGAATGGCCTAGATATTGAAGGTATGGTTCACATTCGTGAAATCATCTTGCAGTTAGCACGAGAGGAACGAATTACATTCCTAATCTCCTCCCATCTCATCCACGAAATGGAGTTGATGTGCAATCGTATTGGCATTATCCATCAAGGAAAGCTCGTCCGAGAGGGACTCGTCGTTGATTTGATCGAAGGCAGCCCTTCCTTAGAAGCGGCCTATCTACGTGAAATTCAAGCAGTCAGGGGGCTTGCGGCCAATGCCTAACATTTTAACGGCTAACGTCTGGAATGAGACACTAAAACTAGCCTACAAGAAGAAAACCATCTTCTTTCTAGCCGTCACGTTACTGCTCCCCGTCCTAGCGGGCATCTTGCTTTCGAGATTTCAGGATGGTATCGGTATTGGCGCAATCGCTGCAAAGGACTTTCCTATTGTCATGCTCAGCTTGTTCACGACGATTTTCCTGCCCTTGTTCGTGTTCATGGGTGCCGCTGATGTGTTCTCTGGTGAGATGGGGGACCGTACGATGAAAAATATCCTAACCCGCCCCCTCTCCCGTTTCAAGGTATTTGCATCCAAACAGTTAGCACTGGCCATTTATATCGCCCTATATCTAGTCGTAGCTCTTGTCGCATCGGTGCTCTCTGCACTATTATTTCAGCATTTCGGTGGCATCGGTACACTCGCTAATTGGTTACTTGCTTACAGCGCAGCTTTCGTACCTCTATTAGTCTTAAGCATCGCCGCGGTATGTCTGGCACAATTCTTCTCGAGCAGCAGTTCTGCGCTGACGGTCAGCATCTTGCTATACTTGGCATTCAAGGTAGCGGCGTTCTTCCTCCCGCAGATCGCTACGTACTCACCAACAGCCTACATGGATTGGCATATGCTATGGGTTGGCGGTTCAATGGTGACGAGCAAGATTTACTCGATCTTTATGTTTTTGATAGCGTGCAGTATACTATTTTTTACAGCAGGTTATTATTTGTTTGATAAAAAGGAGTATTAGTCTAAATGATTTAACTATACGAACATATGTGCTATTATGAGTGAACATGTAAAGATGAAAGGAGACCTATTTTCATCATGCTACGTCACAAAACATACAAGTTCCGTATTTACCCTACGCCAGAACAAGCCACACGTATTAACAAGGCGATTGGATGTAGCCGCTTTGTGTTTAATTATTTTCTTACCCTATGGAACGACACTTATCAAGAGACAGGCAAAGGTTTAAGTTATGAAGCATGTTCCGCAGAACTGACAAAATTAAAACAAAAATTAGTTTGGTTAAAAGAACCAGACAAATTTTAACTACAAAATGCATTAAGAAATTTGAGCATTGCTTTCAATCGCTTTTTTAAAAAACAAAGCGATGCGCCTGCATATAAAAGTAAGAAAAATCTTATACAGTCATACCAAACCAATTACTCAAATGGAAACATTGAAATTGTTAACAATCAAATCAAATTGCCTAAATTGGGATTTGTGAAATTTGCTAAAAGTCGTGAAGTCATAGGTCGCATCGTCAACACTACGATTAAACGCAATACATCAGGTACATATTTTGTATCTGTACTGACTGAAGTTGAAATTCAGGAATTACCTATAACAGGCAAAGAAGTTGGCATTGATGTGGGTCTGAAAGATTACGCGATTCTATCCAGTGGTGAAGTGTTTGGCAACCCTAGATTCTTTCGCGTGCTTGAAGAGAAACTGACAAGCGAACAGCGTAAACTGTCACGTAGGATTAAAGACAGTAGCAATTGGAAGAAGCAACGTATGAAAGTAGCACGTATCCACGAAAAGATCGCGAATGCTCGTAAAGACTACTTGCAAAAAATTTCAACGTATATTGTCAAAAACCACGACATCATTGCGATTGAAGATTTGCAAATAGCTAATATGATGAAAAATCATAAATTAGCTAAGTCAATTAGCGAGGTATCTTGGTCGATGTTTCACATCATGCTTGCATATAAAGCGAGATGGTATGGTCGCACAGTTGTGGCTGTGGGTAAAACATATGCATCTTCACAGCTATGTTCCTGCTGTGGTTACAAACATTTAGATGTGAAAAACCTAAATTTGCGAGAGTGGAGTTGTCCCGCTTGTGGAGTGCATCATAATAGAGACTTTAATGCAAGTCTAAATATACTTGCCGAAGGTAAGAGATTGATTGCCGTATAATCCCATTAAACTAACTGTCGGAACGACAGGGTTAGCTTGGTAAATTTCTCTTCGATGGAAGAGACTACCCAAGAATTTCATGACTTTAGCCATGAGAAGTACAAAAAAAGGAGCTCTGAACCCGATGTCGATTCGCGTACGGCTAGTCCTGTCCTATATTGCCATGCTGCTTGTACCGCTTGTGCTCTTTGGGCTAGCCGTCATTCTGATCAGCATCGCCACTTTCGGAAATTTGAAGTCTGTCTTTGATGTCGATTTTTCACAGCATGGCAACCCCATTAAGCGTGTTATTGATCAGGAAGCGGAAAATATGGCTTATATCAAGGCCAAAATTGAAACAGAGCCGGATGCTTTTTTACAGGAAGAGTTTGTGAAGGATTTGAACGAGCGGTTTCACAAAATTAATATGGGCCTGATCATTCGAAAGGATCAATCCATTACGTATGTATCTTCCTATCTGAAGGATAAAGAGGCAGGAGACACCTCGCAGCTCCCACTTTACGGTACACCACCGGGGAAATACCAACGGAATCAAGGTTCCCTGTGGATAACTAGACAACAGGATTTCTTATTTTCGGATCAAAGTAAAGGAACGGTCTTCGTATTCTTAAATGGCGGTCCTTTCCAGAAATATTTGCTCCAATTCTCCAAAACGGTTTTCTTAACGTTTATATTCATTCTCATCGCTACCAACGGTGTGCTGACCTATTTCGTTTCCCGCAGTATTATTAGGCCTTTACGCGCTTTGAAGCGAGCGGCTGAAGACATTAAAGAAGGCAATTTGGACTTCGAAATCGTTCCACAGAGCAAGGATGAGCTTGGCGAGCTCAGCGTGGCATTTGAGGAAATGCGCCGCAAACTGAAGAAATCCGTGGAGCTGCAGCTCCAATATGAGGAGAATCGCAAGGAGCTCATTTCGAATATTTCCCATGATTTGAAAACACCAGTGACGGCAATCAAAGGCTATGTAGAAGGTATCATGGATGGTGTTTCGAATTCACCGGATAAGCTGGATAAGTATATTCGAACTATTTATAACAAAGCGGTGGACATGGATCGGCTGATTGATGAGCTGTTTCTATTTTCCAAGTTGGATCTGGGCAAAGTACCGTTTCAATTCGAAACCGTCGATCTAGGGAACTATGTGCAGGATTGCGCGCAGGAATTACAATTTGATATGGAGAAAAAAGGAGTTCAGTTCACGCTGACCGATCTGCCACAAGAACCGATCCTAGTTACGGCCGATCGTGATAAGCTTAGACGCGTACTTCTAAACATAATAGAAAATGCAATTAAATATAGTGAAGAAGGCAATTGCCAGATTACATTAAGCGTTGTGAGGCAAGACGAATTCGCTGTTATTCAAATCAAGGATAGGGGCCAGGGGATCTCCGAGGAGGCGCTTCCGCATATTTTTGATCGTTTCTATCGTGCTGATCCTTCGCGTAATACGTCAACAGGAGGCAGTGGACTAGGTCTGGCGATTGCAAAGCAAATCATCGAGGAGCATAGTGGGCGCATTGGCGCAACGAGCGTGCTGGGGATGGGCACTACCGTGTTTATGGCTCTGCCACTTTATCAGGGAAAGGGAAGCGAAGGATGAGTCGGATTTTGATTGTAGAAGATGAACAAAGTATCGCTGAGCTAGAACGTGATTACTTGGAAATTAGCGGTTATGTGGTTGATATTGAAACTAGCGGCGAGCGTGGGCTTGAGCGGGCACTGTCAATTGACTATGATCTCGTGATACTCGATCTTATGCTTCCAATTATGGATGGCTTTGAAATTTGCCGGCGCATTCGAAGTGTGAAGGACATTCCAATCGTCATGGTATCTGCGAAGAAGGAAGATATCGACAAGATACGTGGACTCGGACTTGGCGCCGATGACTATATGATCAAGCCGTTTAGCCCAAGTGAACTGGTGGCTAGAGTGAAAGCCCATTTGGCCCGCTACGAAAGGTTAATGGGACGTCGGGAGTCGAAGAACGATGAGGTTCGCATTCGCGGTTTGATGATTGATAAAACAGCGCGGCGCGTGTTTGTGAATGAACGCGAGGTTATGTTCACAACCAAAGAATTCGATCTGCTGACGCATCTTGCGATGAATCCCAATCGGGTGTACAGCAAGGAACAATTGTTTGACCTGTTGTGGGGCATGGATGCCATGGGGGAGATTGCCACAGTGACCGTGCATATCCGTAAGCTGCGTGAGAAAGTGGAGCAGGACCCGTCGAATCCACAATATATTGAAACGATTTGGGGAGCAGGCTATCGCTTCCGAATCTAACGAACGAAGCCTTGGTGGAGTTGCCTAACTCTTCTTGGGCTTTTTGGTTTAGGGCATAAACATTTTCCCATTTGACAAATGGTTATTTACTTCTTTACTTTGTTAAGATATTGTAAAGGTTACTTAACAAGGGGAGCAAGTGATGATGGAGTTTACAGTAGATTTGCATATTTTAATGAAACTTGGGATTTCTGCAATTTTTGGATTAATTATTGGATTGGAACGTGAAATTCGGAATAAGCCACTTGGACTGAAGACGTCACTTGTCATTTGTTTAAGCAGCTGCTTATTAACAATTGTGTCCATTGAATCCGCGAATAAATATGCCGTACAGGGCTTACACGTGATGGACCCCATGAGGTTGGCGGCGCAAGTAGTAAGCGGAATTGGATTTCTCGGCGCAGGTGTTATTCTGCGTAAGCACAATGATGTCATTATTGGTTTGACAACGGCTGCTATGATTTGGGGAGCTGCGGGACTCGGGATTGCAGTTGGAGCGGGATTTTACGTGGAAGCCTTCTTCGGACTTATGCTCATTCTCATTAGTGTAATCGTGTTACCGTATTTTATTAAAAAGACAGGGCCAAGACCGCTGATAATGAAGGATCTTCGTGTGCGTCTCATTGTTTCTCATGAGGGAAATTTAACGACCATTATTAAAGCGATTATTGCCAAAGGTTACAAAATGAAAAGTGTTCATATCAAAGAATTGAACAAAGAACTGCAGGAACTGAATTTCATCGTGTATGTGGATCGCAAATATGCGTCCGAAGTATACGATGAGATGAAGAGCATGACGTACATCGAGATTGCTGAAGTTGAGACGTTGTAAGAAAGGGACCGGATCGTGGCCGCGGAGGCTGTGATCCGGTTTTTTATACATACTAGGGAGATCCCGCTGGCAGAGGCACCTAGCGCACAAAAAATGTGCGCAGGGTGCCTCTGCTATATTTTAGGCTGAAACGTTTAGTGCTGCTGCAAATTTAAGACCTAGCTCATGGCACAATAGCTTCTCATCCTTGGACGGATTAAGTTCCACTTTGAAGCCATCGAATACTTTCTCCCCGCCAATTTCAGCTAACTTCTCTTCAAGAGTATCCACGGCTTTGCCGTAATACGTGTAAGAAGAATCAGCAGAACCGAATACGCCGAACTTCCGTCCTTCCAGATTAATGTCATCCATGTCATCATAGAAATCTTCGAACTCATCTGGTAAATCGCCATCCCCCCACGTATATGCACCGAGGAGAACACCTTCATATTGCTCAAGCTCACTCGCGTTCGTATCCATGACGTTTTTGAGAACAGGCTCGATTCCTGCTTCTTGAATTCCAGCTGCAATTGCCTCTGCGAGTTCTTCTGTATTGCCAGACATGCTTGCGAATACGATGATAATTTTGGACATAGTGGACCTCCTATAGGTTATATAAAGGTTACAAAAAAGCTGCCTATTAACTTCCATTATATTAGTTGATAATGATTATCATTGTCAATATAAAATTTTGGGGGTAACGTACTGTGAAACGATACGACTATGCTTATGATCATGCTACAATAGGGATATTGAGAGGAGATGCGCCATGGAGAATGTTCTACAGCATTTGAAAAACCTTGGCTTCACGGATCTGGAGGCTAAGTGTCTGCACGTATTAGCAGTAAGTGGCACGCAAACTGGCTATGAAATCGCTAAGGGGCTTGGCGTATCGCGTTCGAACGTATATGCAGCTCTACAAAAGCTTGCAGAGAAAGGCGCCGTGCTTACGAGTCATGGTGAACCGACCGTCTATCAAAGCGTGCCGATTGAGGAAATCGGCGAGCGAATGGAAGCGGAGCTGCAAGCCTCCATCCGCTATGTGAAAGAGCATCTGCCTAAACAAGAGACGCATATGTCTGAGTACTTTAGCTTGGAAGGTGAAATCAAGGTAATGGAGCGTATTCGCTCGGAGCTGAGGAAAGCGAAAGAGGAAGCGTTTTGTGATCTGTCCCCAGAAGAAGCGAAGCTGCTGAGAGATGATATACGCGAGGTGTCAGCGCATGGCGTACGAGTCATCGTCATGCCGACACGCGATTCGGGAGCAGGTTTCTACCCATTTGCTCGTAAACGGGGAGATGGGTTGAAGGGGCAGCAGGGGCGGAAGTTCGCGATCCTGATTGATCGCAAGTTGGCGATTATTGGCACGCGCGGCGTCGAAGATCCCACAGTGGCGATGATCACCGAGCATCCAGCGATGGTGGAGTTGTTGTATAATCATTTTTGCAGCAGTGTCGTGTTGCAGGAGCTTCAGCAGGATATGGGAACGAAGCTTGAAGATAAATACGGTAAAAATTTCAAGAAAATCATACAGAAACAGATCGATGGGAAGGTACCTGAACCGAAGAAAACGGATGAGGGTAGAGTGGCTGTGCTTAAGCTACATGCGGGGAATGAGATCGCGGGAGAACTCGGAAGTCTTGATGAGGGAGTATCTGGTGGGGATATTCTGAGTGACGAGAGTGCGAAAGAGGATAAGCTTGGACAGGGGAAGCTAGATGAAAATAGGTCTGGACAAGGGAAGCTGGAAGAAGGTAGGTCAGGGCAGGGGAAGCTGGAAGAGGGTAAGTCAGGACAGGGGAAGCTGGAAGAGGGTAAGTCAGGACAGGGGAAGCTGGAAGAAGGAAAGTCAGGACAAGGGAAGAGGAAGAAGAAGAAATGATGGAACAAGAACGGATCTTACTCGCGGCGGAGACGCTCGTGAAGGAAAAGCTAGAGCGCGATAGTAGCGGCCACGATTGGTGGCATATTTATCGCGTGGTGCAGACGACGAAGCGCATTGCCGCCCAAGAGGGCGCTGACAGCTTCGTGTGCGAGCTTGCGGCGTTGCTTCACGACGTCGTCGACGAGAAGCTTAACGCCGATCCAGCTGCGGCGCAGCGCGAGCTGGAGGCTTGGCTCGCCGCCAGCGGCACGCCGGCGGCGCAGGTCGAACACGTGCTGGAGATTATCAGCACGATGTCTTACAAAGGCGGCGCGCGGCCGCCGATGCGCACGCTTGAAGGCCAGGTCGTGCAGGATGCCGACCGGTTGGATGCCATTGGCGCGGTGGGCATCTCGCGCGTGTTTGCCTACTCGGGCTGGAAGGGCCGCCCGATTCATGATCCTTCCGTCATCGCGCGCGAGCACATGACGGAGGCGGAGTATCGCGGGGGCAATGACACCGCGATTAATCACTTTTACGAGAAGCTCCTCAAGCTGAAGGAGCTTATGAATACGGCCTACGCGAGGCAGCTCGCGGAGGAGCGGCATCGCTTCATGGAGCTATATCTGGGGCAGTTCTATGCAGAGTGGGAAGGCGAGCGTTAAGAATGCATTTAGTGGGAGCCGAGGATGGCTCCCTTTTTTGTTATTTTTTTATACGATGTACTGGATAGGGGGCGTCATTTGTCTGCTCTCCTTTAACTTGTCACTCACTACTCCACCATTCGTCACTCATCCCAGTACTCCAACACTCATTACTTCATCAGCCTACATCATCACCCAGCACTCCATCACCACGCACTCTCACCACGCACTCTCACCACGCACTCTCACCGCTCACCCTTCACCACCACCTACCACTCACTCACACTACTCACCACCCGCCACTCATCTCACGCCAACCCAATCACCCAATTGGCAAATAGATGGATTTTATCCAGTTATTCTTGGCACATTCTCCCATCTACGACAATTAACTGGATTTCCTACAGCTAATCCGAACCAATCAGAAGGAAATGAGGAAAACTGGCGAAATTACCTGTATATTTTCCATTTAAATGCCAAAATGAGCGAAAATACACAAGATTACCTACATAAAATCCAGTTATTTCGTACAAGGGAGTGTAGGATGTGAAGTAAACCAACGGTTCACCATCTGTGATAGCGCAATGTATTGCTAGCATGGAAGTAAGATGAATTTGTTTGAAACAAATGCAACACATGTGGGGGGAGTAACGGCAGCGAAAAGGCGGTAAAGCAACAGTTGTCTCTGTCTACTACTGCTCACGGTTGTTTTCGGTCTAATCTGCTACGCAACGCGCAACATTGCGTCATCGACGAGTATGTTCTCCTCAAACAAGTGGCAGTCTGTGCTCAATTCCCCCCCCTTCCAACCCCGCTACCACGTTTCTTTCCAAAATGTGATAAAATAATAAGAATGATTCATCAACCTCACGAGGAAAGAGATGTTATGACGATGAAAAAAGAAGCAAAGTATATAGCAACGGTTTCACTTGGTGTTATGGGCGCGGGCTTTCTGGCCACGATCCCAGTATCTGATACCGTATGGGGCACGTTCCTGCAAGGCGGCTTCGAAGCAGGGGTCGTCGGCGGTCTGGCCGACTGGTTCGCAGTCAGCGCCTTGTTCCGCCACCCGCTGGGCATTCCCATCCCGCACACGGCGCTGCTGCCGAACAATCGGGAGAAGATTACGAAGGCGCTCGTATCTACCGTGCAGAATGAGCTGCTCTCCAAAGAAACGATTCGTGCTCGCCTGCAGCAAATCCAGTTCTTGGAGCGCGGTCTAGAACTGGCAGACAAGCAATTGGACAATGCGTCCCTGCACAAAGGGCTCACTACGCTCGCTAAGCAAGCGCTTCAAGCAATTGACTTAGAGAAATTAACCCCTCTCTTAGCAGAGGAAATTCATAAAGCGATCCAAGATGTAGATGCAAGCCGACTTGTACGCACCCTCGTGGACAGCATCCAAGATGGCGGATACGACGGCAAGACATTCGATTTTGTCCTAGACAAAGTGGCTGCTTGGGCGATCAAAGCGGATACACGTGATCAGTTAGGCGCGATGGCGATCAAGGCGTTTGAAGGCTTACAGTCCAATGGCTTTATGGCGTTTGCTGTGAATGCCTTTATCGGGATGGTGAACGAGGAGAAAATCGGTGGTATTATCCAGAATTTCGTACTCTCCTACATCGAACAAATGCGTACGAAAAACCATCCGCGCCGAGAATCTGTACTCACGTTTATCCGTAGCGAACTGCACAAGTTAGAACGTAATCCACAGTTGCTAGCTGAACTAGAAAAACTAAAAGCCAAGCTTCCTGAGCTGTTCGATCTCGATGAGAAGCTAGCGCATTTACTCACTAAACTCAAAGAAAAAGCCGAAGCTTTCATCGACGAGCCCGACTTTGTTCCTGGGCATGTAGTGCCGATCATACGCAAAATGCTCCTATCCATCCGTGAAAACCCGGATATGCTGCATCGCGGCGAGAACTGGATTCAAGAGCAGATCGCCTCCTATGTAGAACAAAACCACAGTAAAATCGGCCAACTGGTGAAAGAGAACTTAGACAAACTCGACAACGAGAAGTTGACGGTGCTCATGGAAGAGAAGATCGGCAGCGATCTGCAGTGGATTCGAGTGAATGGTGCCATTTGTGGATTCATCATCGGGTTAGGCTTGGCAGGCTTAAAAATGTTATTCTAAGTAGATTTGAAAGTATATGGTTTATACTTTTGCTTCGCATCTACCTTGGTAAACGCGCTTGTCCTTAAAGGACAACGGATTCGTTTATCCTGGGTGCGACAACGTAGGGGATGAGAGAGCTTGATCGAGATTAAGGGAGTCAGCAAAACGTTTGTTCAGCGCATCGGCGGCAGCTATAAAGCGTTGGATGATATCACATTGACGATAAATAAAGGGGAGTTCGTCTCGCTGCTAGGTCCATCAGGCTGTGGGAAATCGACGGTTCTGAATCTTGTGGCAGGGTTTGATTCACAGTCTGAAGGCAGTATTCAAGTCAATGGGAAAAAGGTAACAGGCGCTGGCGCGGATCGCGTCGTTGTTTTTCAGGAGCATGGGTTGTTCCCGTGGCTGACGGTTCTCGACAATGTGGCCTTCGGCCTGAAGCAGAAGGGAATAGCCAAGAAAGAGCGCCATGAAATGGCTATGGAGCAGATCAAAGCCGTGCATCTAAGCCGCTTCGCGGATAGGTATCCGCATGAACTCTCAGGCGGGATGAAGCAGCGTGCAGCGATTGCCAGAGCGCTCGCGATGGATCCGGAAATACTGCTGATGGACGAGCCTTTCGCGGCACTCGATGAGCAGACACGCCTTATTTTGCATAAAGAATTGGAAGAAATATGGATGCGTACGCGCAAAACGATTCTCTTCATTACCCACAATATTCGCGAAGCGGTCATCCTGTCGGATCGGGTTCTGGTGATGTCTACACGTCCCGGCACGATCAAGAAGGAGTTCACTGTCAAAGCAGCGAGACCTCGCGATAGCGCAGATTCCGTGCTCCATCATATGGAAGCGTTGATTATGGACGCACTGGCGGATGAGCTGGAGAAAGTTGTGAGAGAGGAGACTGGCGATGAGTACAGCATTAAGAAGAACGATTTTTCTGGTACTGCTTCTGATAGCTTGGGAGGCGGGATATAGAATTTTCGACTGGGGCTGGAAATTTCCTTCGGTTTCCCAGACGTTGCAAGCTTTCTACGATGGTATCGTACACGGCGAGCTGCTGCAAGCAGCGGGTGCGAGTATGCTGCGACTCCTCATTTCCTTTGCTTTGTCACTCGTCATTGGAACGACGTTAGGGTTTCTATTCGCTAGATATCGTTGGCTCGATGACACGTTAGGTTTCCTAGTCGTTTCTTTGCAGACAATTCCGAGTATTGCTTGGTTGCCTTTTGCTATTATTTGGTTCGGTCTTAACGAAACCTCCGTTATTTTCATCACGACACTCGGGGCTACATGGACGATGGCCTTAGCCAGCCGTACAGGAATTAAGAATATTCCGCCGATTTATTTGCGCGCCGCTCAGACGATGGGGACGGGCAATGGCTTTAACCTATTTCTACAGGTGATGATTCCAGCTTCCTTTCCTCATTTGATCAACGGTGTACGTACAGCATGGGCATTCGCTTGGCGGGCACTCGTTGCAGGTGAGTTGATTGCGAAAGGGGCGGGGTTAGGGCAACTTTTGCAGGATGGACGGAATCTCGGTGACACCTCGCTCATGCTCTGTATCGTTATTATTATCGCTGTCCTAGGCACAGTTTCAGATCATTTCTGTTTCAAAAAACTAGAAGATAAAGTGCTAGAGCGCTACGGCCTCGCTGGCTCCAAGTCGTAGGGGAGTGGGCGTCATGACAAAGTGCGTCAAAGTACTTCTGCTACTACTCTTCACTATGACTCTCCTGAGCGCCTGTGACGAGAAGCTGACAGCAACAGGCAAGCCACAAGTCGTTCGAGTCGGTGTGTTCAAAAATGTGACCCATGCCGCAGCGTACATCGCGCTGGAAAAAGGTTACTTTGCCCGCGAATGGGGCGACGAAGTGAAAATCGAAGTGACACCTTTCGATAACGGTTCCGATCTGTCCATCGCGATGGCGACGGGGGATATCGACGTTGGATTCGTAGGGCCAGGACCTGCGACCACCTTTTTTCTGAAAAGCGGTAATTTCCGAGTAGTCTCTGGGTCTAACAACGGCGGTGCCGTGCTGGTAGCGAGATCGGACTCAGGTATCCAGACGACCGCAGATTTACGAGATAAAACCATCGCGATCCCAGCCAAGGGGAATACGAACGAAATTTCACTGCGTTTGCTGCTTGGGCAAGCAGGCATTGGGCTTGGCAGAGGCAAGGAAAACGCGCATCTCATTGTTCGCTCACCGGCGGATACGCTGATCTCTTTCCGCCAGAAAGAAATCGATGCTGCGTTGGTTCCAGAACCTTGGGGCCCCCAGATTGAGAAGGCTGGGCTCGGTAAAGTCGTTGCCGATTGGCAGGCGATCCCGCCAAACAATGGCGACTATCCAACTGTGATTATGGTTGCGAGTGACGTCTTTATCGCCAAGCATCGCGAGATTGTGAAGGGCGCGATCAAAGCTAATCTGGACGGGATTGCTTTCATTCAGAACAGCCCTGACCAAGCCTATGATCTAATTAACAACCAGCTGAAACAATACAGCGGTAAAGGCATGGATAAAAGCTTGATTAAAGCATCGCTCAGCCGCCTCAAATTGACCACTGACGTTGAAGTCAAAGTGATGGAAGAGATGGCGAAAGTGTCCATCGACGCGAGATACATCAAAGGCATAAAGCCGGAGGAGCTGGACTTGAGCAAGTTCGTGGACCTCTCATTGCTGGCCGAAGTGAAGGCTGGAAAATAAGAAGGCTCGTTACATCTACTTAATTTTCTAACCATGGGCAGTAAAGTATAAGAAACACCCAGTTGACCAGATGGTTAACTGGGTGTTTCTTATTGTGGGGCATTATCTTAATAAGTTGGCTATATTTCTCGATAAACGCTCCCGTCCTCCAAGGACAGCGTAGCCGTTTATTTTGGTTCTTCCCGTTTCGGCAGCTTAATTTGAAACGCGGTCTCCTCATAGGGAATACTCGTCAGTTGAACGCTCCCATGATGCGCTTCCGTGATTTCCTTCACGATAGAAAGTCCAATGCCAAGGCCTTCACCTTTTCTTCCCCGATCTATACGATAGAATCGTTCAAAGATACGTTCCTGTTCTTCCAGAGAAACTCCTTTGCCCCTGTCCTTCACCGTGATGCACACAGCTTGCTCTTCTTCAAACAACTCGATGTGGAGATAATGCCCATCTTTCCCATAACGAATGGCATTATCGAGCAGGTTGCGGATCATCCTCTCAATTAGCGATGGGTCTATATCGGCATACACTTCATTTTCCGGTAGTTCCACTTTTAGCATGAATTCGTGTTCATCTATGACGAGAAGGTAATCTGAGGCGATCTTTCGAATGAGCTCAGACAAGTTATGAGTGGAAACCTGGATCTCCAACGTATCGGCATCCTGTCGCGAGACGTCCAGTATTTGATCAAGCAATTTGTCCATGTATAGGGAACGCTGATGAATGATTTTAGCGCTGATCTGCAGTTCCTTCTCATCTTTATATTGGCGGTTTCGGATCACCTCGGCATAGCCGAGCATCATGGTTAGAGGGGTTCGCAGGTCGTGGGACAAATTAGACAGCAGAAGCTTGCGATTATTCTCCAATTGCTCAATTTGAGCGACTTGCGTCCGTATCCTTCGAGTCATGTCATTATAATGCCGAGTGAGATGACCAATTTCATCCTTTGAGTTATCCTTGAGCTCCATATCATTACTTTGGATGTTAACCTGATTCAAGGCCATATTTAACTTGTGAATACGTCGATTAATAGAGTAGAAATACCATGAAGACAGTAAGTAAGGTATTAAAAGTGCGACCAATAAAGGTAATGCAAAAATAAAAAGTACTGCGAAGGTACGAATGTAGAAATACATTTGGCCCGGCTTTAAAGCAGTAGTAGGCAATCCCATTAGTAAATAATAGGTTTCCCCATTCTGTTCTGCTGCATAGGCCAGTGTAACCTGATCCCCGTCGGTCGATAGCGTGTACCGCATGTCGAGAAAACGATCGGCCAGTTCTTTAAACTGATAATGTTTCATTATGCCGGAAGAGTCGTATATCGCTGTGCCATCAGAGGCGATCCATTCAAAGCGGATTTTCGGATGCTCCTTGGAAAAAGGTGTTAAAGCTGATTCAATTCCATGCTTACTGAATACTTGCTGCTCCTGGGCGGATTCCAGTACGGAATGTGCAATATTGTCCAAAATATGTAAGGAGTATCCGTTATTAGCAATATTTGCTATAGATTTGAAGAGAATGAGGAATACAACCAGGCTTACTAAGTAGCTGGAAATGACGGAAATCCACATTTTAGTACGAAGTTTCATAATCCATCTCCCGAAAAACGATAACCGACACTTCGGATAGTATGAATATGCTGAGGAGAAGAGGATAGAGGTTCTAGCTTTTTGCGTAGTCGATTCATAAAAACGCTTAACGTGTTATCATCATAATTTTCGTGATTCCAGATTTGCTGATAGATTTCTCTTTTGGTTAACACGCGATCGGGATTTCTCATAAACAAATGAGTGAGTTCACACTCCATCTGAGTCAAGGTATATCTTTCTCCATTATTAATAAGGAGTAGATTGTCAACATCGAGTTCCAAATTATTCAGTTTAATCACAGGGGTTCTGAGATGAGCCTTGGGACGTAGTCGTCTGAGATTGGTTTGCAAACGGGCAATAAGTTCCATCGGACTAAAGGGTTTGGTAACGAAATCTACTGCGCCAAGACCGAGTGCGGTGATCTTGTGTTCTTCGTCTCTTCTGGCACTAAGTACGATGACTAGCAGGTCCGATTCATTCTCTCGCAGATAGTTTAAGACCTCGAACCCGTTTCGGTCATCCATCATCAGATCGAGAATCATCAGACTAAAAGGAGTTCCCTTTAATTGCACTATTGCTTCCTGTCCTGATGCAGCTTCGAAAGCTTCCATTCCGGCTTGTTCGACGTGAATACGGATGAGCTGACGGATTTCGGATTCGTCGTCAACGATTAGAATTTTGTCTGGGTTCATAGTACTAGTGTCACACTCCATTGTTACGACTCTTTTGTACAGTATATCAAGTCACCAAAAGAAAGAGTAGCATACAACTCTACATTTCATTAAGAATTCATTAATAAATCTATTCCTCGCTGTTGTTATGATTTTATTGACTATATTCAGATTTCAAGAAAAGGTGAGGATAGTAATAATGATCAGACGTTGTATATTTTTATTCACGGTATTATTTATTGCAGCTGGAATTATTCCCATTTTGGCTTCGGCAGCTTCTTTTGATCAGTGGGATACTCGGAGTCCGTTGCCCACGGGTAATACTCTTGAGTATGTCACCTACGGCAACGGTACGTATGTAGCGGTGGGGGAGGATGGAACGATATTGACCTCCAGTGACGGGGCAAGTTGGACGAGCCGCACGTCGGGCACTACGCGTAATCTTGAGGGCGTTACCTACGGCAACGGCACATATGTGGCGGTGGGTTCCGGTGGGACAATATTGACCTCCAGTGACGGAGCGAGCTGGACGATGAGCACGTCGGACACCCCGTATGTTCTTAATGGTGTAACATTCGGAAATAGTTTGTTCGTGGCGGTGGGGGGCAATGGAACGATAGTGACCTCCAGTGACGGGGTGAGCTGGACGAACCGCACGTCGGACACCACAAATGCCCTTTATGGTGTCACCTACGGCAACCTCATGTATGTGGCGGTAGGGTCAAGTGGGACGATAATGACCTCCAGTGACGGAGTGGACTGGACGATTGGTACGTCGGGCACCACGAATGATCTTAAGGGCGTCTCCTACGGCAACCTCACGTATGTGGCGGTGGGGTTAAGTGGAACGATATTGACCTTCAGTGCCGGGGAGAGCTGGATGAGCCGCACGTCTGGCACCACGGATCATTTTTTTGACGTGACCTATGGCAACGGCACATATGTGGCGGTGGGTTACGGTGGGAGGATAGTGACCTCCAGTAACGGAGTGAGCTGGACGAGCCGCACGTCTGGCAACACAAATTCTCATCGCGGCGTGACCTACGGTAATCTCACGTATGTGACGGTGGGTTTTTTTGGAACGACATTGACCTCCAGTGACGGAGTGAGCTGGACGAATCGCACGTCTGGCACCACGGAGGATCTTAAGGGCGTGACCTATGGCAACGGCACGTATGTGGCGGTGGGGAACAGTGGAACGATATTGACCTCTAGTGATGGAGCGAGCTGGATGAGCCGCACGTCTGGCACCACGAGAATACTTGAGGACGTCACCTTCGGCAACGGCACGTATGTGGCGGTGGGTTTCAGCGGGACGATACTGACCTCCGGAGACGGAGCTAGCTGGACGAGCCGCACGTCAGACAGCTTTAATTTTCTTTATGGTGTGACCTACGGCAACGGCATGTATGTGGCGGTGGGGGACAGTGGAACGATATTGACCTCCAGTGACGGAGCGATCTGGACGAGCCGTACGTCAGGCACCACGCATGCTCTTTATGGCGTGACCTATGGCAACGGCATGTATGTGGCGGTGGGGGATAGTGGAACGTTATTAACCTCCAGTAATGGAACGAGTTGGACAAACCTCACGTCGGGCACCCCGAATGAACTTAATGGTGTGACCTACGGCAACGGTACTTATGTGGCGGTGGGTTACGGTGGGAGGATAGTGACCTCCAGTGACGGAGTGATCTGGACGAGCCAAACGTCAGGCACCACAAAAAATCTTTTTGACGCCACCTACAGCAACGGCACATATGTAGTGGTGGGGGGAACGATAGTGACCTCCAGTGATGGAGCGAGCTGGACGAATCGCACGCCGGGCACCACGCATCTTCTTGATGGCGTCACCTACGGCAACGGCACATATGTGGCGGCTGGGTACAGAGGAGCGATTTTGCAAAACGTTCAGGCAGCCCCGAACACAGCGCCGCCAACAGCAACCGCTGGCATTACAGGAACCGCGCAAGTAGGGGTGTCATTGATCGGTATGCATACGTTCAGTGACGCAGATGCTGGAGATTCGGAAGGCACGTCCACATACAAATGGTTGAGCAGCTCAGATGGCGTAACGTATACCGCAATTGTAGGGGCAACAAGCACAACGTATACGCCAGTGGCTGGTGACCAAGGGAAGACGATGAAATTTGAAGTGACACCCGTGGACAACCATGGATTGGCTGGAACGCCGGTGACAAGCGCAGCGACGGCGGCAGTAGCGGCTGCGGTGCCAGCCCCGAACACCGCGCCAACGACAACCGCTAGCATTACAGGAACCGCGCAAGTAGGGGTGTCATTGATCGGTATGCATACGTTCAGTGACGCAGATGCCGGAGATTCGGAAGGCACGTCCACATACAAATGGTTAAGCAGCTCAGATGGCGTAACGTATACCGCAATTGTAGGGGCAACAAGCACAACGTATACGCCAGTGGCTGGTGACCAAGGGAAGACGATGAAATTTGAAGTGACACCCGTGGACAACCATGGATTGGCTGGAACGCCAGTGACAAGCGCAGCGACGGCGGCAGTAGCAGCTGCGGTGCCAGCCCCGAACACCGCGCCAACGACAACCGTTAGCATTACAGGAACGGCTCAAGTAGGAGTGTCATTGACCGGCACGCATACGTTCAGCGACGCAGATGCTGGAGACTCGGAAGGCACATCCACATACAGATGGTTGAGCAGCTCAGATGGCGTAACGTATACCGCAATTGCAGGAGCAACAAGCACAACGTATACGCCAGTGGCCGGCGACCAAGGGAAAACGATGAAATTTGAAGTGACACCCGTGGACAACCATGGATTGGCTGGAACGCCAGTGACAAGCGCAGCGACGGCGGCAGTAGCAGCTGCGGTGCCAGCCCCGAACACCGCGCCAACGACAACCGTTAGCGTTACAGGAACGGCTCAAGTAGGAGTGTCATTGACCGGCACGCATACGTTCAGCGACGCAGATGCTGGAGACTCGGAAGGCACATCCACATACAAATGGTTGAGCAGCTCAGATGGCGTAGCGTATACCGCAATTGCAGGAGCAACAAGTGCAACGTATACGCCAGTGGCCGGCGACCAAGGGAAAACGATGAAGTTTGAAGTGACGCCCGTGGACAACCATGGATTGGCTGGAACGCCAGTGACAAGCGCAGCGACGGCGGCAGTAGCGGCGTCTGTTGTACCACAGGGAGGCGGTGGTGGTGACCTAACACCACCAGATGATAGCAAACTAATCTCAGCAAATGGTGAATTATTGCTTCCTACAGGTAAAGCAGGCGAGGTTCAATTAGGTGATGGTGAGATTAAGATTGAAATTCCGGCAAATGCAACAGACAAAGAATTAAAAATAACGATCGAAAAACTATTGGAAACGCAAAATCTACTATTGAATAAAGAGGTTCTAGTCAGCCCGATCTTTGAGGTTTTGAAAAACTTCGCAGAGAACTTTAAAAAGCCGGTCTCTCTGACTTTTACTTTTGAACCGACAAAATTGAATGCTGACCAGAAGCCATCTGTATTTTACTATGACGAAATGAAGAAGGAATGGGTGAAAGTCGGCGGCAAGGTTGACGGCGATCACATCACCGTAGATGTCAATCACTTTACGAAATATGCGGTATTCGCTGTAGACATAGCGGCAGCTGTGCCAACAGGGGACACGAAACCGACGATTAACTTTAACGATATCTCCGAACACTGGGCGGAGGCAAGCATCAAGCAAGCGGTAAGCAGCGGAGTCGTCACTGGTTATCCGGACGGCACTTTTAAGCCAGGTTCTACCGTGAGTCGCGCGGAATTCGCGGTCATGCTGATGAATGCCCTGAAGCCGCAAGAAGCAGAAGCGGAGCTGACTTTTACAGATACGGCGAAGATCGGCGCATGGGCGCAGAAAGCAGTCGCGCAAGCGGTGAAAGCTGGGGTCATTAAAGGTTATGAGGACGGTTCTTTCCGTCCGGATGAGGAAATTACACGCGCTGAGATGGTAGCGATGATCGCGAATGCGCTCAGTCTAAACGTTGAGTCGAATATCGCAACAGGTTTTGCAGACGACAAGGATATTCCGGCTTGGGCGAGAGGCGCAGTTGCAGCTGTGAAGCAACTTGGCTTTGTAGAGGGAAAAGGAGCGAACGAATTTGATGCGAATGGTAAAACAACAAGAGCAGAGGCTGTAACGGTTCTGCTGAAGATGCTGGCACACAAGAGCAAGTAAAGGTAAATCGTCAGTCCAAAATGATTGTAGATTTAAATAACAAGGGTTATCCTTTAAGCAGTAGAATAAACTGCTTAAGGGATAACCCTTGTCTTATTTCAAAAATATTAAAGCCGTCATAACTTTTTATATACCGAATTAATTCCCGCCAGAAGCAGCTTGTTGTTCGCTTTTTTGCTGTTTGTGCGCCTTGGCATCAATGACCTTGCCGCTGCCGGTTTTCTCGCCTGGCATCGTAGCTGCGTGCATCGCACTACTCCCCTGGAAGATACCGCCCTCCTCGATAATGACGGACCGCACATCAATATTCCCAATCAAAACCCCAGAGCTTGTCACGATGAGTTTGCCCTTCGTAGAAACGTTGCCTTTCACTTTGCCTGCAACAATTACATCGCGTGCATGGATATTCGATTGAACGACAGCGTTCTCACCAATAGTGATGTCACCTGCGCATTCAATGTCGCCGTTCATTTGACCCTCAATACGAAGGCTGGCTTCGGACATGATTTTGCCTTCACAGATCGTACTGGCGCCGATAAGCGTATCTGTACTTTTGGTATCAATCCGTTTCAATCTGGAACTTCCAATCATTTGCGTTCATCCTTTCGATCTGAAATGAGATAAGGTTTAGGGTCAATTTGGATACCATTTTTATGAACTTCATAATGAAGATGGGAACCCGTGCTGCGTCCTGTAGAACCAACGAGACCGATGTGCTGACCTTTTGTTACAGATTCTCCGCGTTTTACCAATATTTTATTCAAATGCATATACTCCGTCTCGATACCTCTACCGTGATCAACGACGATATAGTTGCCGAGTTCCCCATCAAAGCCCACAGCAATGACTTTCCCTGCGGCTGTTACATAGACGGGATCATTGTATTCGCCATCAATATCATATCCTGTGTGCATGGAAGGCCTTGAAGTGAAAGGATCGATGCGGATACCGAATCCAGAGGTAATACTGTGCGAGGAAATAGGCCAAAGGGTGGGCGTAATACTGCGTAAGAATTCTGCTTCTTTAATTTTGGCTTCGGACTGACTTAGGTGTTCGAGAAGTGCATGAATATCGCCGACTAACGAGGAGAGCCCCTGTTTCGTATCACTCACTAAAGATGATACATCATCCGTCGAGACAGGTACGTCACTCCCGCCAATGTCTACGTTCGTACCATGTACGGGTTTGGTGCTCGGGGTGCTTGCTACTTTTTTGCTTGTCCCGTTTACGGTTTCTGGTTGACTCATGAGCTCAATCACATGATCTATTTTCTTAATTTCTTCTAGCTTTACCTTAAATTCATCAGCCTGCTGTGCGAGGTCAATCAAATCGATTTGCAGCTGCTCAAGTTCACTCGTTTTATGTGTAATTTGATCAACCAACTGACGTTCTTGTCCATCGAAAGCTTGCTGCATGCTGTTTTGAGTTTGATGGGATTGGGTATTCATGATATAAATCGTCACGAAGAACCCGATTAGTACAAGTAGGATCACACTGGGCACAATATACAAAGAGCTGTGTGGAAGCTTGAATCTCACCGTACGGCGGTTGGCACCCGGAATGATCATGAAGGTGAGTTCCTTTTTGCCCCAAATGAATTTCAACAGATCCTCCTCCCTTTCCGTAACCTAACAATGTCCCCCTTCTTGTTTACGATTGTATTCCTCAGAGGGGTGAGTCATGCCTAATTTCTCTGAATAAGGGGATGATGGTTAGGAAGGATGTTCAACTTTTCTCTTCCAGGTAACGTCTATGAAATATTAACTACGCAAGAAAGTGAAGGGAGCATGGATGATGATAAAAAGAACGCTGATGCTGTTAGCCATAACAAGTATAGCTATAACAGGTTGTAAATCATCAGGTCAGACGAGTGGTCAAGTGACGGTTTCAGAGTCACCGATATCAAGTGCAATAGCTACTTCGGAGACAGCGACAACTCCTGCGACAACGACTACGACACCTGGAGCGGATCCTTCAACCGTGCCGACCAAAGGCAGCGAGGGATCAACGACGCTAATGAAAGGGGTAACTGCGCTAAGGCTGGCGGATGCTGGGAAAGGCTGGATTGGCGGCAAAGGGTGGATCGCTCATACCGATGACGGAGGCGGGAAGTGGAAGGTACAGTATACGGGCGTTGGAGAAGTTGGACAGCTATTTGCCTTGAATGATCAGGATGCTTGGGCAACGGAAGAAGGGACGGGCAAGCTGTTAAGTACGCATGATGGCGGTGCGCATTGGGCGGCAGTGGGTACCGTTCCGAATCAAGCGTTCCTCCACTTCGTAACGAAGCAGGAAGCTTATAGCAGCAATGCACAGACCGTGGATGGCGGTGTTACATGGGCACAATTGCCTGTACCTACGGGTATACAAGGGGATGCATACTTTCATGATGCTAAGAATGGCTGGGCCGTTCGACAGGTGAAAGATACGATCGAGGTTTTGCGGACGCAAGATGGTGGGCAAAATTGGAAAACCGCGATGTCCCGTCCAACCGTGGCGACACTGACAGGCAACGTCATTCGCTCCGCAGGCGCGGATGACGCATGGATTGAGCTGATTGGGGAATCGGGGATGACACAAACGTCGTATTCGCTGTTCCACACACGGGATGGCGGGAAGACCTGGCAAACCGTGCTGGTGAACAGCACGGCTGGCGGCGGCCCGGCCCCTGGATTCCCTGTGGGGGATACGTCGGGGCCGAAGAACACGGGCTCGAAGCCCGGCCCTCTCTACGTCGTGAACCCCGACGTAGCATTCATGGGCGGCAGCTGCCCGGCGTGCGACAAGCCGAACTCCGTCGGTTGGACGAAGGACGGCGGCAAGACTTGGGTGAACGGCACGGAGTCGTTCACGGGGTATGGCGAGCTGCTGCTGGGCATGGCAGACGCGAATAGCGGCTGGCTCATCACGAATGATAATGAGCAGCCGAGCGTCATGTACACCACCCGCAGCGGTGGTGTGAACTGGAACAAGGTGCATACGTTCGATGCACCCTAATGCAAAAGGCCACCGCGGTTGTTTTCGCGCGGTGGCGTTTTTTTACGTTTGGAGACACACCCCAAACGCCACAATCTATCTACTCTCCACAAACCTCACTCCGCCAACTGCAGAAACTTGCATCCACAACCTCCGCTCCTACACCTAACTAGCTAAGATTACTGATTAGATGGCCTTTCTCCATCTATTACAGAGGTTTTTTCTTGTTTCCGGAGATTAGCTGGATTTTCTACAGTTAATTAAGGTGGAAAGTGTTGATTTGATCGAAGTTGGTGAAAATAGCTGTACTTTTTACATGTAATCTTGATTAAAGTGAAAATTGGTCGTAAATAACTGGAGGTTTTCCAGTTATTGTAGTTCTGGTGCGATCGCCTAGAGCGCTGACAAGGGCCTTTCCATCTACACCGGCCCGTAAGCCCGAGTTAGCACCTTTCGCAGCTCTACTAGCCGAGCTAACTTCAATTTCCCTGCTCCAGCCTTATCGCTCATTCATTTCGTAGGCGTATCACTCCCGTTGCCATTCCCGTTCGTTCCATTGGTATTCTTCCCATTAAAGAATGTCGAAGTTAGGTCACGCAGCTTCTCCATGAACTTCCCGTACCCATAGCCCGTCAGGAAGGCGATGCTGATACGCGCTGACATCGAGTCATCCACTTGCAGCAGCATAATACCGCTTTCGAATAGAATAATCGTGATGATCGCAGAGCCAAAGCAAAGCACTGGCCGCATGAGATACCAGTAGATCCACTGCGTGGTCAACTCTTGGTAATGCTCGTGGAACATGCGCAAACCATATAAAGCACCACCTAGTGACCCTGCGAAGCCAAAGATGGCATACTCATGATAGATGGCGAAATCAATGCCCATGATCTTGCGTTCAAAGGTTGCGCTGCCAAGCACGGCCATCATCCATAGGCTGCCGACAAACCAGATCACTAAGTAAGCAAAGATTGCCTGCTTGCCGAATCGGTGAATGGGATTCATAGCAAAACACCGCCCTCACAATGGATACTACCATTGTATGAGCGGTGTTTTTGATGATGCCTGAATATAGGAACGTTTATCCGACTGCTCCAGGTATTCAATGATCGCTGTTGCGCAGCTTCGTTCTTCCTCATTGTAGCCCTGACGGATATCTGTTCTCCGTTTAGTCAGTTCGGGATATTGATCGAGCAGCAGCTTAAACCAATGATCAATCATGGCGAGGGATGTGATGCGCTGACCGTATCCATTTTCTTGGAAATAAGTGCAGTTTTTCTCTTCCTGTCCAGGAATCGGACTGTAGAACAACATAGGAATACCCTTGGCCATCGCCTCTGTGCAGGTCATTCCGCCTGGCTTCGTAACCAGCAAATCAGAGATATCCATCAGCTTGCTGATCTCAGTGGTATAGCCAATGAGATGGATATTGGGCTGACGGAAGATTTCTTCCTCCAGCAACTGTAGGCGTGCTTTTTCATTGGTACCGAGGCAGATCAGCAGCTGTATATCCTTGCTCCAACTTGCTAAATAAGTCAGCATTTCTTCTTTTTCCTCTTTTTTAAAAACACCCCAGCCGCCGCCCATGACCATAACGGTAGGCATAGCTTTGAGACCAAATTCTTGACGGATATGTTCTTTGCTATGCGCTTTGCGGAAATTAGGGTGAACTGGAATGCCCGTCACCTCGATACGCTTGTCCTGAACGCCGCAGTCCATTAGGCGCTCCCTGACAAGGGGAGTGGATACCAAATATTTATCTACGGCAGAGTCTATCCACGTCCCATGAACATCGTAATCGGTGATTACGGTGAAGAGAGGGATATCCAGTCCCGCGCGTTTTAACCTAGAGACAATAATACTTGGGAATGGATGTGTACAGACGATCAAATCAGGTTTCAACTGCTTGATAACGGTTTTTGTTCGTGAATAAAAGAACCGATGCAGCACGAGACTGGCTACGCGACTCGGCCTTTTATCATAATGATGTCGATAGAGCATACCGTACAGTCTAGGTTGAGATGTTACCGTGCGGCGGTATGCCGAGAAGACCCAAGGTGCAAAGGTAGGATGCAAAAAAGCGCCAAGCTCAATCACGCGTGTAATCATGTCTGAAGAGGATTGGCGTAGCTCGCCAGACAGCGCATGAGCAGCTTGTGTATGACCTTTCCCGAAGCCCTCGGATAATAGCAAAATCCGTTTTTTACGCAAGGAATTCACCTTTCTTTGTACATACCATATCAATTTTTAACCATGCGCCGCTTTCTTTTTGGAGGCATAGCATTTGCGGCATACAGGAACATAACTTTCATTCCCGCCAATCTGGATCTGCTCACCATGGAAGATAGGAACACCGTCTTTGCAGCGCATATTCATAATGGCCTTTTTATCACAATACCAACAAATGGTTTTAATTTCTTCAATCGTATCAGCCACAGCCAGAAGTGCATTGCTGCCTTCAAATAATTGTCCCATGAAATCAGCGCGAAGCCCGTAAGCGATAACAGGAATGTCAAGTTCATCGACGACTTCAATCAGCTGAGAGACTTGTGCTTTGTTCAAGAACTGAGCTTCGTCGACCAGAATGCAATTCGGACGCTCGGTCTGGGCTAAAGCGACCATATCCAAATGTTCGTCAACAACGATGGCCCCTTTTTGCATACCGATGCGGGAAGCGACCTTGCCGACACCGAAGCGATCATCCATAACGGAAGTGAGGAGAAGCACCTTTTTGCCTTGTTCCTCATAATTATGTGCTACGCGTAAGACTTCAATCGATTTACCGCTATTCATCGTGCCATAACGAAAGTACAATTTTGCCAAGCTGGGACAGTCCCTTCTGCGGATGTTTATATGGTGAAGAAATAAGTTGCGGCCATGCTATCCAGCTCAGCCAGCTTAACAGCGGCTTGAAAGCTAACTTCTGAGGCGAGTTTGTCGCCAATTAGCGGTTGTTTGTGGTGAACCTTCCCGATCTTGACTTCGATGCTGCCGGGTATGGGCTCTTGCGTAATTTGAATACGGTGAGGCTCATACATCAGGACATGAATCGTTTCTCGAGCGGTCATATTATTGCTCTGCAGCAGTTCTTGAATGAGTTCGTGATCCATGAGTGCCGGAATGCGTTCCTTCATGCCAGGATTTGCTTCGCAATGATGAGCGGTTGCTTTCGCGAGCAGCGCGTCCATAGCTAGAAACTGCGGGTGCAGGATAAGTCGGTGTTCTTCAACAATCGCGTCAATAAGTGCCACGGCGGAAGCTTCATTCGCTTCTATGTAGGGACCTCGTAAACGCAGTCCTTTTACTAATTCCGAAGGTGGCAGCGTCTGACGACCCGCATAGTAGGTATCTCTCAGGAAGCTATCCAAGTGATCGAGTCCGAGAACCGTTGAGGGGTTCGTTAGCGGTGTTTCTTGTTTCAAAAGATCAATAATGGCCCGCGGCGAAATGCCGTGTCGGATCAAAATATCCGCGATGACGCCTTGCCCGATTAACTGTTCAGTTTGGCGGTGATGATTAAACCCAAGTGTGCGCTCAACCGCATGGGAGAAAGGCAGGTGCCCGATATCATGAAGCAGTGCCGCAACGCGCAGATGAGGATCTTCTGGGCAGAAGTGAGCCATGAGTGACCAAACGCCAACCGTATGTTCGAATCGTGAATGTGTAAGTGGTGTGAATAGAGCCGATGCTCCGAAATGATGTAAAAACTTCAGGCGGCGTACAGGCTTTGAGCGGAAAAGCTCAATTTCAACCGGATGAGCTTCTTGCTGCCATTGATAAAGCGGCTCCGTAATCATGCCGTCTCCAAAAGTATGCTGTATACTCAAACAGAGCTCCTCCTAAGATGTGGAATCTGGATGTATGTTCTTGCAGCGGTATTAGTTATCATAGCATGAAACATAGAAAGTTTGCTATCACATGCCAAGCCTGTCCTACTTATATAGGAAATGAAAGTATTTATCGTGCCTATACAATATGATTTTACTAGCAATTCTATCAAAATGAAAACCTTTTCAATTTAAATATTTTTAAATTGAACTATAGGAAATCAAGTGTTAATATAATATAAAAAATATTGAGAATATTTCCTCTACTTATTGCGGATGTAGTCGAAATAAGGAGCAGTCACTCTTTACTTTTTAGCACTTTAAAGCATGCGATTAACAAAGTCCAGAGAAATAACGAGGGAAGAAAGGTTGCACAACATGACAATTAATGGATTACCTCCCAAACAGGGATTGTACGATCCGAGGAATGAGCATGATGCTTGTGGTATAGGCTTTGTAGCCAATATCAAGGGTATCAAATCTCATGCCATCGTCAAGCAAGCGCTTCGTGTACTTTGCAATTTGGATCATCGCGGCGGGCAGGGTTGTGAACAGAATACGGGAGATGGTGCAGGTATTTTAATGCAAATACCTGATGCTTATTTCCAATATGCTTGTGAAAAAGAGAACATAAAGTTGCCGGTTTCTGGTGCTTATGGGGTAGGTATGGTGTATTTGCCTCAGGAATTAGAGGCTCGTCAAGCTTGCGAAAGTGTAATTGAGGGAATAGTCAGACAAGAAGGGCAACAATTTCTTGGATGGAGAACCGTTCCAACCAACAATAGTTCGTTGGGGGATTCTGCCATATCTGCTGAACCGTATGTTCGTCAGGTGTTTATCGGCCAAAGCGCTGATATTGCGACGAATCTTGATTTTGAACGTAAGCTGTACATCATTCGTAAGTTATCTGAAAACGCTATCAAACTATCCCATCCGGGATCGCAATTCTACTATTCTAGCTTGTCTAGCAGAACGATTGTATATAAAGGGATGTTAACACCAGAGCAAGTAGATGCGTATTACGTGGAATTGCAAGATGAGAAGGTCGAATCTGCCTTAGCACTTGTTCACTCCCGTTTCAGTACTAATACATTCCCAAGCTGGGAACGCGCGCATCCGTACCGTTATTTGATTCATAATGGTGAGATCAATACGCTTCGCGGTAACGTCAACTGGATGCACGCACGTCAAGCGATGTGTGATTCCGATTTATTTGGTGAAGATTTTGGGCGTATTCTTCCTGTCATTGATTCCGATGGTTCCGATTCTCAAATGTTTGATAATACACTAGAGTTCTTGATGCTCTCAGGCCGTTCGTTGCCGCATGCGGCTATGATGATGGTACCAGAGCCTTGGTCCAAGCATGAAGGTATGGATGACGAGAAGAAAGCGTTCTACGAGTATCACAGCACTTTGATGGAGCCGTGGGATGGGCCAGCAGCGATTGCGTTCACGGATGGCAGTCAAATCGGAGCGATTCTCGATCGCAATGGTTTGCGTCCTTCGCGTTACTATGTGACAACGGATGATTTGATCGTTCTTGCTTCTGAAGTAGGCGTGCTTGATATTGAGCCTGAGCGTATTTTGTACAAAGATCGTTTGAGACCGGGTCGCATGCTGCTTGTCGATACCGTAGAAGGTCGCATCGTGACGGACGAAGAAATCAAGAGCGGCATCGCCAGCGAGCAGCCGTACCGGGAGTGGTTGAATGAACATCTCATTTCCTTAGAGGATCTCGAAGATGCGCCAATGGTACTTGGCTCTGACCATGATACGATTCTGCAGCGCCAGCAAGCATTCGGTTATACCTTTGAACAACTGCGCAAGACTCTTGAACCTATGGGCAAAACAGGTGTGGATCCCATCGGTTCCATGGGTACGGATGCGCCACTGGCGGTGCTTTCGGATCGTCCGCAGCTGATGTATAACTATTTCAAGCAATTATTCGCGCAAGTAACGAATCCGCCAATTGATGCGAACTTTGAAGAAATTATTACAGCGCAAGGCACCACGATTGGGCCAGAGCGCAACCTGATTAAGCCGGAGCCTGAGAGCTGCCGCCAAATTCGTTTGAAGTCGCCGTTCCTCTCTAACGATGAGTTGGCGAAACTGCGTCATATTAATCGTGATGGGTTCAAAACGGTCACTTTGCCAACGCTTTTCGAAGCAGCGGCAGGTACAGCTGGGCTCGAGAATGCCATGCAAGCCTTGTATACAGCTGCCGATCAAGCCATTGTCGATGGCGCAACGTTACTTATTCTATCTGATCGTGGTGTAGATAGCGTCAGTGCACCGATTCCAGCCCTGTTGGCAACGTCGGGCCTGCATCATCATCTGATTCGTCAGGGTACACGTACGAAAGTCAGCTTGCTTGTCGAGTCTGGTGAGCCGCGTGAAGTGCACCATTTTGCCTTATTGCTTGGCTATGGCGCAGGTGCGATCAACCCTTATCTAGCGTTAGAAACGTTAGATGACATGATTCAGCGTAAGCAGCTCGTTGGCGTTGATCACGAGAAAGCAATCTATAACTACATCAAAGCTGTTACGAAGGGTGTAGTTAAAGTGTTAGCGAAAATGGGGATTTCCACCATCCAAAGCTATCGCGGGGCGCAAATTTTCGAAGCGATTGGCTTGAGCCAAGAGCTCGTAGACAGTTACTTCACTTGGACGTACACGCCAGTAGGTGGTATCGGTATCGATATGGTTGCGATGGAAGCCTTGATGCGTCACAGCCGTGCGTTCTCTGAGCAAGAAGGACGCGATCGCGTGTTGGATACAGGCGGGGACTTGCAATGGCGCCGAGACGGGGAAGATCACATTTATACGCCGGAAACTGTGCATGCTTTGCAATCGGCAGTACGAAGCAATAACTATGCGATGTATAAAAATTTCTCTAAGCTCGTCAAACGGGAAGACGAGAAATATATGGCTCTGCGCGGACTGCTAAGCTTCAAAGGGGGACGCACACCGATTCCGATCGAAGAGGTGGAACCGATCGAATCGATCTTTAAGCGCTTCAAGACAGGAGCCATGTCCTATGGCTCCATCTCCAAAGAAGCGCACGAAACGATCGCGATCGCGATGAACCGCATCGGCGGCAAGAGCAACACCGGCGAAGGCGGCGAGCATCCGGAGCGCTTCACGCCGGATGCGAACGGCGATCTTCGCCGAAGTGCCATTAAGCAGGTGGCGTCCGGCCGCTTCGGCGTCACGAGCCATTATCTCGTCAATGCTGACGAGATTCAGATCAAGATGGCGCAGGGTGCGAAGCCCGGCGAAGGCGGTCAGCTCCCGGGAACCAAGGTGTACCCTTGGGTAGCCGAGGTTCGCGGTGTTACGCCAGGCGTAGGCTTGATTTCGCCGCCGCCGCATCATGATATTTATTCGATCGAGGATCTCGCAGAGCTGATCCACGATCTCAAGAATGCCAACCCGCGGGCACGGATCAGCGTTAAGCTGGTATCCGAGGTGGGTGTTGGCACGATCGCTGCCGGCGTAGCCAAAGGGAAGGCGGACGTTGTCCTCATCTCCGGCTACGACGGAGGCACAGGCGCGTCACCGCAGACGAGTATTCGTCATGCGGGGCTGCCGTGGGAGCTCGGTCTGGCGGAGACGCATCAGACACTCGTACTGAACAACCTGCGCAGCCGGATCGTCGTCGAGACGGACGGCAAGCTGATGACAGGGCGCGACGTTGTCGTAGCGGCCCTGCTCGGTGCCGAGGAGTTCGGCTTCGCAACGACACCATTAATTACGATCGGCTGCGTGATGATGCGCGTTTGCCACTTGGATACTTGTCCGGTTGGGGTTGCTACGCAGAATCCGGAGCTTCGCAAGAAATTTGCTGGAGACCCGCAGCATGTTGTGAACTTCATGACCTTCATCGCCAACGATGTGCGTGAGATGATGGCAGAGCTTGGCTTCCGCACCATTGAAGAGATGGTTGGACGTACCGATATCCTGGAGTCCAAGCCAGCTGTCGAACATTGGAAGGCCAAAGGTGTCGATCTTACGCCACTATTGCACCAACCCGATATGGGCGAAGAAGTTGGTCGCTTCTGCTCCATGCAGCAGGATCACGGCTTAGATCGCTCCTTGGATATGACGAAGCTGCTCGATATTTGTGAGCCAGCGATTGAGCGCAAAGAGTATGTGCATGCGGTTCTGCCTATTACGAACGTGAACCGTGTTGTTGGAACAATCGTGGGCAGCGAAGTGACACGCCGACACGGCGTTGAAGGCTTGCCACACGATACGATTCGTCTACATTTTGAAGGATCAGCAGGTCAAAGCTTTGGTGCCTTCGTACCGAAAGGAATCACACTCTCCCTTGAAGGAGATGCCAATGACTATGTTGGGAAAGGATTGTCTGGCGGTAAGCTGGCGATTTTCCCATCGAGTAAGTCGACTTTTGTACCTGAAGAGAACGTCATTATCGGCAATACGGCATTCTATGGAGCAACAGACGGAGATGCATACATCCGTGGTATCGCGGGCGAGCGCTTCTGTGTGAGAAACAGTGGCGTACGTGCTGTCGTTGAAGGTGTCGGCGATCATGGCTGCGAGTATATGACAGGTGGTCGCGTCGTCGTTCTGGGTCCAACAGGGCGTAACTTCGCAGCGGGTATGTCAGGCGGTATTGCCTACGTTCTGGACGTGAATGGTGATTTCCAAAGCAAAGTGAATAAAGAGATGGTGTATCTCGAGCAGTTGGAAGAAACGTATGAGATGAATGAATTAAAAACGATGATTCAACATCATGCCACATTTACGGATAGCAGCGTTGCCCACCAAGTTATTCAGCACTGGGATGAGTACGTTTGGAAGTTCGTGAAGGTTATACCGAAGGACTACAAACGGATGTTTGATGCTATCGAGAAAGTGAAACGTTCCGGTCTAAGCCAGCAAGAAGCGGTTATGGTTGCTTTCGAGGCGAATATGCGAGATGTTTCCCGTGTCGGTGGAAATTAACGAAACTCAGGAGGGATAAACGGAAATGGGTAAACCAACCGGTTTTATAGAACATGCTCGCGAAGTGGCATCCGAAGCTGCTCCCCTGGTCCGAATCGGCCATTGGAAAGAGTTTGCGACACCGCTTACGCAAGATAAATTACAAGTACAAGGCTCTCGCTGTATGGATTGCGGGATTCCTTTCTGCCACACAGGATCACTAATCAGCGGCATGGCTGCGGGTTGCCCAGTGAACAACCTCATTCCAGAGTGGAATGATCTTGTGTATCGCGGTCAATGGCGCGAAGCCTTGGATCGTCTGCACAAGACGAATAATTTCCCGGAATTCACAGGCCGTGTATGCCCGGCGCCTTGTGAAGGCTCTTGTACAGTAGGCTTGAAGGATACACCTGTTACGATCAAAAGCATTGAGAAAGCGATCATCGACAAAGGCTTCGATGAAGGCTGGATCAAGCCAGAACCGCCAGAAACGCGCACGGGAAAGAAGGTTGCGGTTGTGGGTTCAGGTCCTTCCGGGCTTGCGGCAGCAGCGCAGCTGAACAAAGCTGGACATTGGGTTACCGTATTTGAACGAGCAGACCGCGTAGGCGGCTTGCTGATGTACGGTATCCCGAACATGAAGCTGGACAAAAAGTACGTCCAGCGTCGTGTAGATCTGCTTGAAGCCGAGGGCGTAGCCTTCATAACGGGTGCTCACGTCGGCGTGAACTATCCGATTGAGAAACTGCAAGAGGAATTCGATGCAATCGTCCTATGCGGCGGAGCTACGAAAGGCCGCGATCTTCCGATCGAGGGCCGTGAGCTCGGCGGCGTGCATCTGGCGATGGAATTCCTGAGCAAGAACACGAAGAGCTTGCTCGATTCCGAGCATGCGGATCGTGAATTCATTTCCGCCGAAGGCAAAGACGTTATTGTCATCGGTGGTGGTGATACCGGAACGGACTGCGTGGGTACTTCCATTCGTCACAAATGTAAGAGCGTGACGCAGTTTGAAATTATGCCGAAGTCACCGGAAACGCGTCCAGCGAACAACCCTTGGCCGGAGTGGCCAAAGGTGCTCAAAGTGGACTACGGTCAACAAGAGGCTGCTGCACTTCAAGGCGAGGACCCACGGACGTACTTGATCAACACGAAGAAATTCGTGGGGGATGAGAACGGCAACTTGAAGGAGCTGCATACGGTTCTGATTGAGTGGCAGAAGAACGATAAAGGTGCGTTTGTGCCTGTTGAAGTGCCTGGCAGCGAGAAGGTTTACCCAGCGCAGTTGGTGTTAATCGCGATGGGTTTCACGGGCCCTGAGAACACGGTGTTGGATCAGCTTGGGGTAGCCAAAGATGAGCGCTCCAATGCCAAAGCCGATTACGGAAAATTTGCTACGAACGTAGACGGGGTTTTCGCTGCTGGCGATATGCGTCGCGGACAAAGCCTGGTTGTATGGGCGATCAACGAAGGTCGTGCTGTAGCGCGGGAAGTGGATCGCTTCTTGATGGGATCATCGAATTTACCATGAAATGAGTAGAGAGAACTGCTTGTAGGTAGAAAGTTACTTGCAAGCAGTTTTTTGTCGTTCGTTAAATATAACGTTATGGAAACAACTTATTTGGAAATGGAAGTGAGCGCATTTTGTAGGGGGAGAAATGTTCTCTGAAATCGGTCATCGGAATCGTGAGGCGATGTCACCCGTAACTCTAATAGAGGTACTCTTATTTTCAGACTTCTAGCAAAGTAAGTTGATTCGCCTCATTAGACTAATAAACGTGAACATTTCCTCATTCTCATGTACAATAAGAGAAAGTGTATGTACGGGATGGAGGAAAGCACATGAAGAGAGAAGATCTCCTTACAGCTGCTGAATTACAGGTACTACTAGCAGGGGATGAGGAATGCGCGGACGAGAGTGAGCTGGACGAGCCACTTAAGGCGAAAGATCTGCATACGTTGCAAAAGACCGTTTTGCTTCTTTCTAAGCAGGTAGAAGAGCTCCAAGCGCAACTTCATGAGCAGTTTGAACTCCAGAATAGACAACAAGAGCAATTTCTGCGACTATGTAGGCACCAGCTTGAGAACAAGCTGCATGAGCAACTGGTCAACACGATTGTTGTTCATCAGCAAGGGGCGAATCAAGAAGATAAGATGGAGCTTGAACATGCGCCAGTTGCATCAGAGGAAGTAAAATTCAGCGGGGAGCCAATCCATGATTCATCAACGGAAGATGCGTCCCTACCCTTCTCTAGGGTGAAGAGCTATACGAAGATTCGCAAAAGAAAAAAGGGTTTTTTCGAGAGGCTCTTTGAATAGCATCACGATAAGAAAGACCGCTTCTTCTAAAAAGGAAAAGCGGTCTTTCTTGCATGCCAGCATGAATACTTTTTAAACATTAACTGGAAAATATACAGCTATTTACGACAGAAATTCTTGAAAATGCGATTTAACTGTAAAACATGTAGGTAAATTAACCTCTATGTCTCAAATCGGGTGAAATAGCCCCAATTAACTGTACTTTCTCCATCTATTCTACGATTGATCAAGAAATTCCACATATTAACTACATAAAATCCATCTATTGAGTAAGAGCAGAGGATGGGCAAGGAACTTTCATCCTATTAACGCAGGATCGGACTCTACAATCGTTGCACGGGAAACTCGCCCCAGCTTACAGAATCCCTTCATCATGCGCTTTTTTTGATGCTTGAACTCGGTCTCGAACGTCCATTTTCGAGTATATATTGGAAATGTAATTTTTCACGGTCCCCTCGGACAAGAATAACTTCTCGGCGATTTCACGGTTATTGAGGCCGTCGGCAATACTGTGAAGCACCTGCAGCTCGCGCTCACTGAGACCATACGTCTCTGTGCGAACGCTGATCTCTTCTTTATCCTCGGAAGAACCACCACTACCGCCATCGCGTGCCTGCTGAACGAGCATTTTGGCGATATCATGCGGAATTAAGGTGCCGCCTCTATGAACCCATTTGATTCCCGTGGCTAACTCTTTGGGATGAATAGCTTTGAGCAAATAACCTTCTGCTCCTGCACTAAGTGCATCGACAACATAGCCAATTTCTTGGAATGTGGTCAAAATGATAACACGAATATGCGGCCAAGCAGACTTAATTCGACGTGTAGCTTCAACGCCATCCATGATCGGCATGTGAATGTCCATGAGAACGACATCGGGTTGCATGTCTTCACTTAGCTGGACAGCGACTTGCCCATTTTCGGCTAAGCCTACAACTTCTATTTCGGGGTCCATGCCCAGTACAATGTGCAAGCTTTCACGTATTAAATCTTGATCATCGACCAGTAGTAGTTTGAGCGGAGCTTGGTTAATAGTCATCGTAAATCCTCCTTGTAACAGCTATTTAAGCGGTCTGTGGGGCTTGCAGGGTTTAAGTGGTACTAAAATCTAAAACGTCGGAAAACGTTTAACAGGAATAAAACAATGAACAACGGTTCCTTTCTCAGGGAAGGAGCGTACCTGCAATGTGCCTTGCAGCGCTGTTATTCGTTCTTGCATCGCGGTAATCCCGAAGCCCATTTTCAATTGGTCGCTACCAACACCATCATCCTCTATGCGAAGAGAGACTTGGTCATCGGCATAGGTGAGTACGATTTCAATCGAACCGGCTTTGCCATGGCGCTTAGCGTTTGTCAGCGATTCCTGTAGGCAGCGAATTAATGAAAGCTTGGTTTGTTTGGGAATTTCAAACTCGTCACTGACTGTCGTGAAGTGAATCTGTGTTCCTGTATGTAAGGCAAATTCATTCGCAAGCCGTGACAGTTGCTGGGATAACAGCATATCGCCCTCTTGGGGGACCATCTGGTGAATGCTGCGGCGTACTTCTTCTAGGCCACCTCGGGTTACGTTGCGCAGGACGTCGAGTTTTTGCTTGGCTTTCTCTGGCGAAACCTCGATGAGATACGAGACCGCATCCATACCCATGATAACGGATGTAAATGTATGTCCTACGGTATCATGCAGCTCACGAGCCATCCGATTGCGCTCTTCAACTAAAGTAAGCTGCTCAATCTGATTCGCGTACTGTTCAAGGACATTATTTTGCTCATGAATCAAATGGTATTGACGTTGGTTCTCACCTAGCAGTTTCTCTGTCTTCTCGTTGGAAGTAACGGCACGTTGCAAGCTTAGCCCGATTGCAAAGAAGAGAACAGCATTCAGGATAAAGCTAAATAGTTGTCCGACGCCCATACCGCTATGCAGAAGGAAGAAATAGGTCATCGGCATGCCTAACATGAAGATAGGGGCGGTCCACCACGCATTTTTTCGATCGGTGAGGAATCCAATGACCATAATTGGGCAATTAATGGTAAGTAACGCATCCTGCTCCATCCAGGCTAAATAAATTTGCAGGGGAATGCCCGTGAGTAGAACCGCAATTGGATAACATGTCGGATTAACATAGTGGGGTCGCCAGAATATAAAAGGAACCCCGTATGAGAGTAAAATAGCAAATATGGTTAATAGGATGTGGGAGAATGGTTGTTCATAGATGTGAAGGCAGCTATATAGTAAACCAAGCAGTGCAGCGCCGGTCAGGACGATGAACAGTGACCATTCCACACCGTGCCACGGTCTTCGTTGGATCATAGAGGAACTCCTTTACTGACAGATCTTATCCTTCCATTGTACATAAAATTAGGAAAAAGCCATAGTGAGCGCAGTCATATGATTGAGTATGACCACCATGCCCTCGCAATTACTTGTGGGCTCTCGCTGAGGTTGCTTGAACCCACAGGGCATGACATTGGAAGTCAGATAGGGTAGGATTGGATTATATTGGTTAAAAATGAGAGGAGATGTCGAATGTCAACATCACAAGAAGTTGCCGCGCCTATCGTACAGGTGGATCGTATATCCAAACGGATTGGTTCTAAGACCATAATTGATAAGTTGAGTTTCGTTGTGCCGCGCGGCGAGGTGTTCGGTTTTCTCGGACCAAATGGCGCGGGTAAAACGACGACCATCCGTATGATCGTTGGATTGATGTCGATTTCCGAGGGGGATATCCGAATAGGCGGTTATTCCGTTCGCACGCATTTTGAACAGGCGATTCGCCATATTGGAGCGATTGTAGAGAATCCGGAAATGTATAAATTTTTGAGCGGATACAACAATTTGGTGCATTATGCCAGGATGATTCCAGGTATTGGCGATGAGCGAATCGAGGAGGTCATCGAGCTTGTCGGGATGACGAATCGCATTCATGACAAGGTTAAGACGTACTCCTTGGGGATGCGGCAACGCTTAGGCATCGCGCAAGCGCTTCTGCATAAGCCATCAGTTCTGATACTGGACGAGCCTACCAATGGATTGGATCCAGCAGGTATTCGTGAGCTTCGCGATCATTTGCGTAAGCTTACCCGAGAAGAAGGTATTTCTGTTATCGTTTCTTCGCATCTATTAGCAGAGATGGAACTGATGTGTGATCGTGTGGCCATTATTCAGAATGGGAAGCTAGTCGATGTTAGACTTATCAAGGAATTCGTCAGGGAAGATGGCAAACACCGGGTTGTTTACGAAGTAGATGCTGTACAGCAGGCGTTGAAAATCGTCTCTGAGCATGGTATCCAAGCTGAAGTTGTTGATAACGAACTGGTTATGCAGCTGGATAAAGAAGAAACCGCCGGATGGAATAAGCGTTTTGTTGAGGCGGGCATTGCCATTTACGGCATACGTAAATCGGCGAAGTCGCTGGAAGATCAATTTTTAGAAATGACGGGAAGTGATCCTATTGCTTAATCTCATCAAGAATGAGCATATGAAAATTTATCATCGCCTCCGGACATGGATTCTAGCGATTCTGTTAGTTGCGATTGTTGTACTAACAGGTGTGTTATCACATTCGGACTATCAGAAAGACGATAGCTGGAAGGTGCGCGCTGCAGAAACGATTCAGCATAATAAGACGGAGCTGGCCAACGCCGATATTCCAGAGAAGTTTAAGCAGCAAATGCGTGAAGATAGTGCGCTTCAGCAATACATGCTGGATCATAATTATCCGCCTATGGAGAATACGCTGTGGGGAGGAATGATGACTGCAGCAGGTTTAATTGTGCTGGTTGTGACCTTATTCGCCGTTATTATTGCCGGTGATATGGTGGCAGGGGAGTTTACTTGGGGGACCATCAAGCTGCTGCTCATTCGTCCTGCCAGCAGGGCCAAGATTCTGTTATCGAAGTATCTGACAACCTTGATATTTGCTGCTACCTTATTGATTCTCTTATTTATTACAGCCTTGATTGTTAACGGCTTCGTATATGGCTTTGGGAGATTAAATCTGCCGCATTTAACAGTCAACGATGCTGGACAAGTACTGGAGAAGAACATGCTCCTCTATGTGTTCGCAACATATGGATTTAAACTGATTGAGCTCGTCATGATCGTCACGCTGGCCTTTATGATCTCGACAGTGTTTCGCAGCGCTTCTCTAGCGATAGGTCTTAGTATTTTCATCATGTTCGCTGGTCAAATCATCACGATCGTGTTGATGCGATACACATGGGGCAAATATTACCTATTCGCGAATACGGATCTCACGCAGTATCTAGAGGGACAACCGTTGGCTGAAGGAATGACCTTGGGATTCTCCATCACTGTGCTCATTCTCCATTTCTTATTATTCAACGTGCTTTCCTGGGAAATATTTCGCAGACGCGATGTGGCAGCATAAGAGGGCTTCTGCTGTGTCGTCCATGCTAAACAAAGAACGATCCTTCCGGTTCAGCTTTCACCGGGGGATCGTTCTTGTTATTTCTTCGTATACGATTGGATAGCCTCCGGTACTTCCAGCAGGGAAGGCAACTGATAGAACGCGCCCTTCGGCGTGACGTCGATCGTCCCGTTGTTAAATACCCAATCGTCAACAACGGGAATATGAATCGCATGGATACCGGCATGGAGTGCTGGCAGAACGTCTGTTGTGATCGAGTTGCCGATCATCCACGTGTGGTCTCGGTCGAATTGTTTTTCGTTCATTAATGTATTCATAAACTCACGGGTCTTATGAACAGTGACGAAGATGCGGTCTTGGAAAAATTGGTCGAGCCCGACATCCTTGATTTTCTTCATTTGAATCGAAACATCTCCGCCTGTATACAGAAACAAGTTGTGACCAGCTTGCACGAGCTTGTGTAGGGTTTCATTCATCAGCGGATAAGGCTCCACGGTGTAACTATAGACAGTATGCCCGAGCTGCATCAGCCAGTCTACTTCTTTGCTGCTGACAGGACGGTTATAGTGCTGCGCGAACCATTGGTAGGTTTCAACAAACGATTGCGGAAACCGCTCTGGCATAAAGCCGTGAATTTGAATACCAGCAAGGTCGATTTGCAACTGTTTTTGCCGAATGTCCTGCTTCGTTAGGCCATGCCCTGAATACCAGGTCAGCATGAGATCAACGAACTGATCGATTACAAAGTCAAAATATTTATTGCAATGCACCAACGTGTCATCTAGATCAAATAGGATGGATTGTTCTCTCATAGTTCCCGTGTCTCCTACATCAGTTAGAAATGAATTTCCAACTAGTATATCATGCGGAAAGCATCAATCCTAGCGGTTAGGCGTTACATGGCCACTGTATTGCCTTTGTACATATTTTCAGGAGGAGCAGCAGGTCGACTCCCTGTTTCATTTTCATTATTTGGTACAGGTACAGGAACGGCAGATTTCGTTTCCATTTTGCTGCTGCCTTGGAAGACGCCGCCTTCCTCGATGATGAAAGAAGCAGCGCTAATATTGCCATGCAGAGCCCCTGTAGAAGTAATAGTTAGCTTGCCTTTGGTCGTAATATTCCCTTGAACGCTTCCAGCTAGAACCACATCTCGTGCGGAAATATTGGATTTCACGACACCATGCTCGCCGATAATGACGTCGCCCGCGCAATCGATATCGCCGGTAATTCCGCCTTCAATCCGAATACTCGCCTCTGATTTAATTCGGCCTTCAAAGCTTGTTCCCTCACCGATCAATGTATCGGTTGTATTTGGATTCATGAGGTTTTTTGTTTTTTTGAACATGTTAGTTGTCATCCTTTCGAATCGATTTCAGATAAGGCTTGGGATCGACGCTTTCGCCGTTTTTGAGTACTTCATAGTGGAGATGGGCCCCTGTGCTTCGGCCTGTAGATCCGACTAAGCCGATCGTACCGCCTTTTTCAACGGAATCACCTTTGTTAACTAGGATTTTATTTAAATGCATATACCAAGTGCGTAAGCCCTTGGCATGCTCAATCACAATGTTATTACCGTGGTAAATGTCCTTGCCTGTACTGACGACTTTACCAGCAGCTGTTGCATATACGGGATCATTCTCATGAGCCCCGAAATCAATCCCAGAATGATAGCTCGGTATTTTGGTAAAAGGATCGGATCGGTAGCCAAAAGGGGAAGTAACTACCTTCGTGCTAGTTGGCCATAATGTCGGTGTAATA
Source organism: Paenibacillus oryzisoli (assembly GCF_001653565.1). Taxonomy (GTDB): domain Bacteria; phylum Bacillota; class Bacilli; order Paenibacillales; family NBRC-103111; genus Paenibacillus_E; species Paenibacillus_E oryzisoli. Next base: position 251,108 of record NZ_LYPB01000050.1, on the reverse strand, counting down.
CGAAGCTGCTCCTGCTTGTCGGCCACTTTCTGTTTCGTTGCGGTTAAATTCGTTTGCAACGCTTGTACTTCACCATTCAGAGCCGTGAAGGAAGCGAGCGTATCATGACCTAGTTTAAGAATAATATCCTGTGAAACGGGATTGGGGCTTCCACCTACACCAGTTGAAGGAGGAGATTCACCGGCTATCGGCTGATTGTCATCTTTCTTAGCCTTGTCTACGGAAGAATTGCTTGCAACGGCTACGTTGCTAGGTTCGTGATCAATGCCAGCGATTGTCTTAAGATCACTCTCAAGCTTCTTCACTTCTTCGACCTGCGTTTTCATCTGTTCAGCTTGCTGGGACAGTTGAATCACTTCATTTTGCAGAAGTTCGATAGCTTCATTCTTAGAAGAAAGGGTTGCGCTCCATTGCTGATTCACTCCGCTTAGTTTCGATTGCAGGTCACTTGCCTGTTTGACCGTATGTGCGTGTACAAAGTAAATCGATATGGAAATCAGCATGAGCACGGAAAAGCATGCCGCCGCGATATAAGCCGCTAAATGGGGGATGCGAAACCTGACGACTGATTGATTAGTAGCGTCTGGTATGATAACCAGTGTCAGTTTTTTGAAACATAAGGATTTATATGTTCCACGTAATATGTTTGCTATATTTTTAGATAAACGCCCCCGTCCTGAATCGACGGTGGAGCTGTTTATTTCAGGTTTCCACTTAAGCTTCATAAGGTCTGAATTAACTCCTGTCATGGTTGATTTTGGTAAAGTGAAGTTCTGTACATGATTCGTCATATTTTGCTAAAAACCTGCCTTCTTGCCTACTAGTCCTAGTAAAATGAGTCTAAAGTAGGAAGGAATCCTGTCGTATATGATCGAATTTAACAAGACAATTACAGAAGCTGTAGATTTGGAGTGGAGGCACACATGATTAAGCTTGCAGGTATTGACATAGGGAACGATAGTATTAAGCTGGTGCTGGATGGGTCTAGAGAACCACTAGTCATTCCGAATATTATAGCGCCGGGCTACGAAAGACACATTTTGCAAGAAGAAGATTTACCTTGGAAAGCACTGGATGTTGTTATCTACAGTCCAAGTCTTTCACAGAGGAATCAGCGGTATTTCGTAGGTCAGCTCGCATTAGAGCACGAGGATAACCTAGAGCTAGAAGATACGGACAATAAAGCACTATCGGATCAATCCCTCATTGTAGCATTGACTGCACTTGCTTATCAGGGTCTCACGAATCAAGGGGTTAACCCTGGCTATGGCAATGTGGACGAAGTTGAATACACGTTGGGTACGGGTTTGCCTGTTCGTTCTTTCCCGAAATATAGTCAGACATTTGAACATCGACTTCTAGGTGAGCACGAAGTAACATTCCTTTCCACACCACAGTTCCATAACCGTAAAATTAAGGTTTCGATCCGCAAAGTAGCTGTCTCTATTGAAGGTGCTGCGGCCATGTTCCATATGGCAACACACGACAGCTTGCAGGTAAAAGATGAAGAAATATACAACGGATGCATCGGCGTCTGCGAAATCGGTGCCTTGACGACGGATTTCCCAGTCATCAAACGCATGGCGATTGATAACCATTTCAGCCATGGCGAGCAGATCGGTATTGCAACGTATTTGGATGCTATTATTCGTGACGTGGAAGATGCCTACGGTCACTTGTTCCCAAGCCGAGCGAAGCTTGCGCAACGCGTGAAGAATCGTCAATTCACGATTCAACTTCCAGGAGAAGGCCAAGTAGATATTCGGCCCATCGTAGATCTACACTTCCGCCGAGCTGCTGTACGCATGGTCGAGATGATCAAGAAGCGCTGGCGCAAATGCCCAGACATTCAATGCTTTTACGTCATTGGCGGCGGTGCAAGTGCGCTGAAGCCGTATATTCAAGACGCGGCAGGAGCAATGAAATTGCGGTTCACGAACGATAGTGAATTCCTGAACGTTAATGGCTACTTGAAGGTCGCGAAAAGCCGTTTAAATCAATCAGTTCCTGTTTAACTTACAAGGCACCTGCTGAGGCGGGTGCTTTTTCAATTCGTTATAAGCATTCCTCCAAATTGAATTTCACGTAGCGGTTCGCCCTAGTTGCTGCTATCGGCTTGCTTCAGCTTGGTGAGTTCCATATACGTGAACAAGTTCGCCAGAAGTAAGCAAGTGCCGAAGCCTACCGCGCAAATCATACCAATCATGGCGGATTTTTCGCCTAGCATAAGACCGAGCAGAACAAAAGCTACGCAGATAGCCAAAGCGAAATTTCCTCCCCACAGCCATTGCGTGTAGGTTAGGCGTTGGCTCAGTTTACCTGAATTCTGTTTCGGATCCTTCTTAACTTGAGTTCCTCCCGAAGAATCGGGAAAAGCAGTCGGATCCTTCTGCTGCTTCCGATACCCGAATGCAACAAGGAGGATCATGATGAAGGGCTGATAAGCCAGAACAATAACCGGCGAGCTGAAGTTGGAGAAGGCGAGCAGCTCGGTGGTGCTTTTGAAGGAGAGGCATGTGCTTAGTGCAATTAACAATGCGATAGGTTTGTTAATCATCGGATAATTTCGCTCATTGAAGAGAGAACTGATGCCGATTAGGAGAGCCATATATATGGCAATAATTTTAGAAGCAACCGTTGGATACCAGATCATGAGCATGACAAGATCAAGACGATCTAGGAAATCCGTGACATGAATCGTTTGAACCAGATTATAGCTAGGGTACGAGAAATTCGCAGGCATCTTGGGTCCGAGAACGGCAATAATTACAAAGAGCAGGAGTGTAAGTAGGAAAAAACCAAGCAAGGAACCATGTCGAATAGCTGAACGAACATGATTGCTATTCGACAGCATGTGAAGAAAGGCACCTAGAATGAAAATATCGCCAGCACTCCCGATGGTTAGAATGGAACTTGCCGTCAAGTTCTGAATAGGCATCGTTAGTACGGGTGTCGTGAGCCGCAAGAAAAATTCGTTTGATAAGAGCAATGGCATGATGATCGTTGTTACGACAAAAAGAGGGTAGAATAGATCGTTTACACGGGCTATGACCTCTACACTTGTTTTGCCGAAATATATGAGCAACAAGCAATTAAGCAAGATGAGAATTTCTAGCGGCGTTACTTGCAGTAAAAGTGTAGAGCTAAATCGAGATACAGAAGAAATATCCCGAACGACAATCTGCCAGAAATGAAACAAAATGAGGAGGTTGACACAAGTGCCGCCCCATCGACCTAATATACATTTGGAAATTTCAAAAATGTTCTTACTCGGGTATAACTTGGTCATGAAACTAAAGAAACCGGCAATCAGGAAGACATAAAGAATAGAAATTAAATAGCTGAACCAAGCATCCATTTGATTAATACGGATTAATTCATTTTGCAAGGTGAGGATTCCTCCGCTCGTGACGATAGAGGAAGCTAGCCATGAGAGCTGCCGTTCGTTGATGACTTGGTTAGTATCGATAATAAACACCACCTTTCTAGTTAAACGCCAAGAACTCGGATGAGCCATGGAGAAACTATTTTCACGAAAAAGTAGGAAGGCATCGGTATACTGATGTGAAAAATTTTCATAGTGAGAAATAGGAGGATGATTCCCACAGTGATACCGTACGTCATTTTGATGCCTTTCTTTTCCTGGCGCAGCATTTTGCGATCCATGAAGAAGGAGCCAATTAGTAAAAAGAGAAAACTGATGATGAAAATTCCATCCATCGATTAGATTCCTCCTTTGGTTACATTGTGGTTGATCACGCCAGTGTCAGGAATGGAGGCTTTCACGACAATATTGAATTCGGCTTCTTTGAAGTAGTGCTCCCAATCCTTACTGTATTGATCGTTCCATTGCTGAGGGTGGGTTCGCCAGATCATGAGGCCAAGTTGTGCGGAATCCGTACCTTCTTTCTGCATTTGTTTAATCGTTGCAAGTATGGACACCTTGATTTGCTCGGCGAACTTGGTTTCAAGTTTATGGAGGGTCTTCGAATTAAACAGGTTCTCATCGGACAAGTCCTCTCGCACAGCTCCGCGTGCATCTACGATGATGTCGAATTTAACTCTGTCGTCCAGAAGTTTAGGCGTGATTGCTGTCTGGCCGCCGATAACTGCAATGGTAATATTGTTACCTTCCTCGATTGGAAAAGTAAGCTGCTGCTCTTTCACTTGATTGCGTAGCCATAGGAGGCCGGAAGCTTCTTTCTTCTTATATATGCCAACCATCTTATCCCCTTTGAATTGCCCATAACCAACGAATTGAATTTCATGGGAAGGCTCTTTGGCGATTTGACTATCCCGAGGTTCCAAGTAGCTCATGACGGGATCACTGTGAAAGCTTAAAGACATCCCGACGTCCTTCATCGTTGTCGGCATAGCACTGCGAGATTTGCTTAATTCACGAATAACTTCAGCAGGAAACCGTTCGAACTTAGGATCAGCGTTCAAGAGGTCATATCCCTTGCCTTTGGTTACGATCAGGTAGCTCGTCATTCGATTCTCTGGTGAACGTGGAAGCACATCGAACAAGGAAGTGATGCCGGCTTCCGCTAGCTTCTCACCAATGACAATCGTTCTACGGTGCGAGAGGAAGATGCGTCTAGACATACGCAATTGGAGCTTGCTGACGGCATCGCGGAAGGTCGTCCCGACTTCAGAATCGATGTAATAGCTTTTGCCGCCAGCTGTGCCGCCGCCCCCCCCGCTAGCTCCACCCATGGAACCGGGAAGCGGGAACATGTACGTAACACGATATCTGCCATCATCCTCTAAATCTGCGGATGAGGTAAGTACGAATGCGACGTCATTGGTCTCCGTACGATCCCAGCAACCGGTGAGCAGCGTGGTGGAAAGCAGTAAGGTTGCCATCACCCTAACGCGTTGTTTAGGAAGTATCATTCGATTGTTCCTCCTTACTGGCTTTGTGTACATGGTCGATGTTGCTGCCGTCTAAGCCGCCTGCTTTCTTGATTTGTATCGGTAATTCATTGCTCTGACTAGTGTTGTCTTGAACTGCCATAAATTCGGGACGTTTCTGAATTTGCCACCAAGGAGCACGGATCAGTACATCCTTCAAATCTGGCGTAGATAGGGGGCCGACAGGTGATAAATAGGGAACCCCGAAGGAACGGAGATTGGCCATGTGGCCAATCAGAATCATTAATGAGAAGAAGATCCCATAGAATCCGAAGATGGATGCGGCAATTAGAATAGGAAAGCGCAGCATTCGAATCGCAATCGCACCATTGAATCGCGGAATCGTGAAGGACGCAATACCTGTAATCGAGACGACGATAACCATAGGTGCCGATACAATCCCCGCTTGGACCGCTGCTTGTCCCACGACGAGCGCCCCTAAGATGGAGACGGCAGAGCCAACCGCTTTAGGAAGTCGGATACCGGCTTCTCGCAAGGCTTCGAAGGTGATCTCCATGATGAAGGCCTCAACAACGGATGGGAAAGGAATTGCCTCCCGAGAGGCAGCTACGCTAAGCATCAAAGCAGTTGGTAGTAGTGCTTGATGGTACGTCGTTATTGCGACATAAAGCGCAGGTGTCGTTAATGACAAGAACATGAACACATATCGTAGCAATCGTAGAAGCGTGCTAATCTGGAAGCGCTCATAGTAATCTTCGCTCGTTTGCATAATTTGAACGAAGACGAAAGGTACGATGAGAGCGAAAGGGGTACCGTCCGTTAAGATAACGACTCGACCTTGAAGGATAGCGGCAGCAACGACGTCAGGACGCTCCGTATATTGCATTTGTGGAAACGGCGAATATGCATTGTCTTGAATCAGTTCTTCAATCATGCCTGATTCGAGAATGGCATCAATCTTGATCTGTTCAAGACGCTTGACGACTTCTTCAACTAAGGAAGGCATGGCTAAGTCATCCATGTAACAAAGGACAAGATTCGTATTGCTTTCTTTGCCTACACACATGGATTTCATCTTGAGTTTAGGCGTTTTTAATTTACGGCGAATCATGGATGTATTCGTTCGAATGCTCTCTACGAAACCTTCTTTCGGCCCGCGCACGACAGTTTCTGTCTCGGGTTCACCGACGGAGCGCTTCTCTGTGCCTCGGATGCCGAGTAGAATGGCTTTGGCGTTCCCCTCAACGAGCAGTGCTGCATCACCACCAAGCACAGAGGTCAGCAAATCTCCGTAATTATCAGAAATCTGCGTCTGGGACACAGGCAGAATCACATTCGCAATACGATCGATAGAGGTTTCACCGCCTCCGATCAGCATGAGTGATTTCATCGTATCGTTTAGAAGCTGTGTATTGGTTAGACCATCTACGAATAGAAGCAGAGCAGGGATATGGGGGTCAATCTCAAATTCCCTGACAACGACATCGGAGCATTCTTGGAACATGTCTTTAATAAATGTATGATTTTCATCTAGCAACAGCGAAAGTTTCGTCTGTTTAAGATCTTCAACAAATGGCATGTCGAGTGCTTGATCCAGATTAGAGGGAAGTGCAGTGCCCTCGCTGGTTGGTACCGTTTTACGTCTTTGCAGGATGCTTTTCATCAAGTAGTTAGGTGTTTTGGCCAAGCGAGAGGCACCTCCTGCCGTGATCAATTTGCAAGAAACAAGAATGCGTAGATTATGTTCTGCGAAATGAAAGGATTTTATTACGAAAGTTGGAAAATTTTATTTGTAGAAGTTTTGTTGGTAAGAAAAGGTATAGTGCCTTAGGCCTTGGCAAAAGCTATCTGAGCAAGCAGATATACGGATAGGGGCTGGTGTTATTGTTATGGATTATTCTTATTCTTTTGTTATTTATATTTCAGGCAGCTACGATTTTACTTTGTGAATATAAAAGGCCTTCAAAGTCGATAGCTTGGTTAAGTATCCTGTTTATATTTCCGATTATTGGATTTTTCATGTATTACTTTATTGCTAGGGAATATGTGCGGCGCAAGAAAGTTCATGGACATAGCGGCGAGATCTCGCTGGACCACAAGCTCCAAGGCGCTCCTTATCAAGTCATCCTAGACACGAGAAATGACGAGGGCAGTTTTTTGTCGGGAGAACAACGTTTGCGTGATTGGCTGCGTCAAGTGCCTCGTGCTCCAATTACAAAATGGAACCGCGTTGATGTACTGACGAATGCTGACGTTACGTATGAAGCGATGCTTGAAGAGATAGGTAAAGCGCAAGATCATATTCATTTCGAATTCTATACCATACGCGACGATGCAATAGGCAGGAAATTTCAAGAAGCCCTGATTGCAAAAGCGAAGGCAGGAGTGACTGTTAGGGTTATTTACGATGGGGTTGGCAGTCACTCGCTTTCTACGGCTTACATTACTTCGTTGAAACGGGCAGGTATTGCTGTAGAGCCTTTCCTAAAGCCGTTGATTGCTTTCTTTGATAAACGGTTGAATTATCGAAATCATCGTAAAATTGTGGTCGTTGATGGCTTAGTTGGTTTCGTTGGAGGCATTAATATTGGGAATGAATACGTGGGTGGGGACCCGAAGCTTGGCTTCTGGCGAGATACCCACATCATGCTCCATGGGGATGCGGTCTATGACTTGCAGCGTACCTTTCTGACAGACTGGTTTTTCGTTAGTGGGGAAAGCTTGGGGGAGAAGCGATATTATCCAGCACATTCCGAAGGGGAGCCTTCATTCGTTCAGGTTATCTCTAGTGGTCCTGATGCCAGATGGGACGCGATTCAGGAGATGTATTTTGCAGGGTTGATTGCCGCGAAGAACCGGATATGGATTACAACGCCTTATTTTATTCCTGACCCTAGCATCACGATGGCGCTCAAATCAGCCGCAATCAGTGGTGTTGATGTACGCGTTATTCTCCCGTTTAAAGCGGATTCTCTCATTGTCCAATATGCCTCAAAATCCTATCTACAGGAATTATTACAGGTAGGTGTTCGAGTCTATTTGTATCGGAAAGGGTTTATTCATGCCAAAGTGATTATTGTGGATGACCTCATGGCGACGGTTGGTACGGCCAACATGGATATGCGGAGCTTCTACAGCAACTTCGAATTAAATGCGGTGATGTTTGATCCACGTGTCATTTCCCGATTGGAGAGTGATTTTGTGATGGATTTAGAGGCATGTTCGGAAGTTGTGCTATCTGAATTTGAGATGAGGTCGTTAGGTGAAAAAAGAAAAGAGAGGATTGCGCGATTATTATCGCCTTTATTCTAATGATAAAAGAGTAGTTCTAATTAGAACTACTCTTTTAATTTAGCTAGTATGGCATTCAAATTTTGCGGTGGAACACGATCAATCAGATCCCCGTAGGTTCGTAGTCGATTCATAATCGTAAGTTGGTTGAATTCGCCAATGCTTGGGCGCAGCTCTACCTCTTTCCAAAATAGGGGCGTTGAAATCGTTGCGTCCTTTTTGGCCCGAGGCGTGTAGGGAGCAGATAACGTTTTTCCATACCAGTGCTGGAGGTAATCGATATAAATCTTGTCACCACGATTTTTCTTGAAGCGCTCGATCGTGAACAGTTTCGGGTTCATTTTAACCGCATAGGTGGCAATGAAATGTCCAATTCTTCGGAGTTCCTCGAACGTATAGCCAGGTTGGATCGGAATGTAAATTTGTACGCCTGTTGCACCCGAGGTTTTGGGAATCGACTGAATATGCAGCGAATCCAGCACTTCACCGATAATTAGAGCAGCCTCCATGATGCGAGGTTCCTCCTCCAAGGTTGGATCGATATCAATCAGCCACTCTGCCGGATTCGTCTCTCCAATGTAATGGAAGGATGGATGGAATTCCAGGCAAGTCAGATTTCCAAGCCACATGAGCGTAGATAAGGAGTCCAAATTGACATAGTTAATGCCATCTAGCGGTGCTAGCTTAACGAAGCTGGGCACAGGTTCTGGGGCGTTTTTCTGATAAAAAGATTTGTCATCATATCCATGCGGGAATCGAATCGTTGTTAGATGGCGATTACGGCAGTACCGTAGGAGGTAGGGCGAAAGTGCGCTCAATGTCGTCAAATAATCAGCTTTCGTAATGCCCAAGTCAGGCCATAGCGGCTTATTCGGATTCGTGATTGTTAACTCGTTGCCCTCCACGAGAAGTTTCGCTTTCTCTGCTTTGAACGCCATAGGCTTGGAATCGCTCCTTCTGAGCTTTTATTCACAATTATTTCCTAGGGGAGCGATTCTCAAACAGAGTCGCGCAAAGCTGAACCGCCGATTAGGATATGACCTGCAACCACAGATACAAACCGATTAACGTAATAAGTAAGGTAGGGATCGTTAGGATGACACCAGCTTTCATATAACCGCCCCACGTGATTTTAACCCCTTTCTTGGCAAGCACGTGAAGCCAGATTAGGGTGGCCAGTGAGCCGATTGGCGTCATTTTGGGCCCAAGATCGGTTCCGATGACATTAGCATAAATAAGGGCTTCTCGGAGAATTCCATCCGTTTGTGTTCCCTGAATCGCCAGGGCGTCAATCAACACAGTCGGCAAATTGTTCATGATCGAGGAAAGGATCGCGGCAAGGAACCCCATGCCAATCGTGGCTGCGAACAGACCTTCACCAGAGATGATGTCGATCAGATCCCCAAGCGCATCCGTGAGACCGACATTTTTCAGCCCATAGACCACCACATACATCCCGATGGAGAAAATGACAACAGCCCACGGGGCTTCCTTCACAATTTTCTTGGTATCCATCACGGCACTCGTTCTAGCAATGAGAAGGAAGCTAATTGCGGCAGCACCAACGAGGAAGGAAACAGGAACATGAATAAATCCGCTGCCAATATAGGCGATTAATAGAATGCCGAGAATCCACCAGGACAAACGGAATAGTCGCAGATCTTTAATCGCTTCCGAAGGGGGTCTCAGCTCTGCGATATCATAGGTTTCAGGGATTTGCTTGCGATAATACAGATAGAGAACCAGCAAGCTTGCGCCTAATGCGAATAGACTCGTTACGAACATCCGGCTTGCATAGGTGACGAAATCGATCCCGAAAAAATCCGCAGAAAGAATGTTTACCAAATTACTTATGACAAAAGGCAGTGATGTGGTGTCCGCAATAAAGCCGCTTGCCATAATGAAAGGAAGAATGGCCGCATCCGGCAATTTCATGGCTCTGACCATGGCTAGCACGATTGGCGTAAGGATCAAGGCTGCACCATCGTTGGCAAAAAAGGCCGACACCGCTGCGCCGAGCAGGATCACATAGACGAACATGAGCTTGCCGTTGCCTTTGGCCAAGCGTGCCATATGGAGAGCAGACCATTCGAAGAATCCGATCCCGTCTAGGATAATCGAGATCACTATAATACCCACGAATGCGAGCGTCGCATTCCACACGATGCCTGTAACTGTGGCGACATCTTGCAGCGAAACAACTTGGCAAGCGAGGGCAAGCAGGGCTCCTGCTGATGCTGTCCAACCAATGCTTAAGCCTTTCGGCTGCCAAATGACGAAGGTAATCGTTAGTAAAAAGATGATAATAGCTAAATAAATCATGAGAGCCTCCAAATCGACGATTAAATAAACGACGATGTAAATATCTCAAATTTATGGAGGTCTGTATATAATTAATTTTTGTTAAACCTCGAATTTAGACAATGTTTCATTTAACGATTTGGATAGTTGGTCAAGCTGTTCCGATAACCTGACCAAGCCATTGCTGATGTTAAGTTGCTCTGTGCTTAAGGAAGCGACCTCTTGGGAAGTGGCGAGCGACTCCTCGGCTACTGCGCTGACATTCATCATCGCATCAGATAATACTTCTTGGGACTGTTCCAGAGTACTGATTGAATCGCTTACCGTGCTGAGCCGGACGACAAAGCCGCCCATGTGACTCGTCACTTGTTTGAAAATGGTGTCAGCTTCATTCACAGCTTGAATTTGTTGTTTGAAAATCGGTGTCGCCGTGGATAGTACTTTCACCGTTTCGTTGATCTCGACTTGAATTTTTTCTGTGATTTGGCCAACTACATGGATAGACTGTTTCGATTGATCCGCTAGTTTGCGAATTTCATCAGCTACCACCATGAATCCTTTGCCAGCTGCACCAGCGCGCGCAGCTTCAATGGTTGCGTTCAACGACAAGATGTTCGTCTGCTTCGTCATATTGTTCAACACATCAAGAATTTGGCGGATCGACCTTGTGCTGTCTTTTAAGTTAGCCACCTTATCCACCATCGAGCGGATCATTGTTTCTGTTAGCTTCGTTTTATCAATAAGTTCAGCCATGTACTTCGTGCCTAGTTCACTAGAGCTTTGCACATCAGTTGCTGCTGTGCCCATTTCAAGGTTCGCTTCAATCACGTTCTTCATTTGCATACCAATATGATGCGTCAGCTCATTGCCGCGTTCAGACTCTGTCGCCAAACCTGCAGCTCCGCCTGAGATTTCTTCAGTAGCTATTGCAATTTCTCGGGCAGCGATTGCCGTTGTTTTCGAAGAGTTCGACAGCTCCGTCGCCGTTTCATAGACTTGCTGAGCCGAAGTGCTCGTTTGTTGAACCAAGGTTGTGATTTGCTCCATCATGCTATCGAAGCTATTGCCTAACTGACCGATTTCATCCTTCGTCGTGTAGTTCGCGCGAACGGTCAGCTTACCCTTTTCCCCTTGCTGCATCAGATTGCGTAAGTTGACTAAAGGTCTGCCGATCATGCGAACCACGAACAAGCCGATCAAGACCGCCGCAATAGCTGCAAACAGGGCAACGATTAGCGTATAGTTGAAGATCCGCTTAGCGTCCTTAACCATGGAGCTTACAGGAACGTCGCCGATCAAATTCCATCCAGATATCGGAGATCGATAATAGGCAACTAAGTGATCATCTTTTGTCGTAAAAGAATCTTGGCTCTTTTCTATTTGTTCTTTCGTTAGTTGGATAGCAGCCGTTTGTTCCAACTCTGTCTTGTCGAACGTCGCGAGGTTCTTGTTGCTGCTATTCGTGATAACGACGGAACTGTTCTCACCAAGCGTAATTCTATCTAACTCGTTGTTCAAGATATCTGTGCTAAATTCCACGATCAATAGGTTCGATGTTGCGTTGCTAATGATGCGGCCGATCCCGAATGTACTACCCGAATCATTCGAATACCCTTTCGATTTGCTATCGAGCCAAGCGGCTTTACCGCCTGCTTCGACAATTTGCTTGAACCAATCCGTATCACTGACGCTGACTTCGGATTCGTAACCTGTGCTGCCTGTCGCGACAATGAGCTTACCATCGGGTCTATAAATGCGTAATGTTTTAATTGCTTTGTTGGAAAAAGCGACAAAATTCAATTTTTCCGTCAATTGATGACTAGGATCAGCAGCGTCGTACGATAGAGGATCGATCTTGGAGAGTGTCTCCAATAATTTCTGTACATCATTGTTATACATAACTTGCAGTGTCACATCTTCAAAAGTTTGATATAAGAAATCTAGCTTTTGACCCGCTTGTGTTACCGTCTGCAGGGTGGAATCGGCCATTTTGTTCTTAATCACGTCTTTTGAAACGGAGTAAGAAAGTGCACCGACAATGATTACGAAAGATAAAATACTTGTGAAGAACATCAAGAATAGTTTCATCCCTACTGATTTCGCCGGGTTTTCAAGCAGTTTGAATGAAGGAATAACAATCTTTAGGACATCTTTCAATTCGCTCACCTACCAATTAGTTTCTTATTTGCACGCTCCATTGTTATTGGAAAAAAAAGACATGCATAATTTATTGGTTAATGATTCGACTTTATTCGACGTATTCCTGCGTTATTCTGAATTTTATTTTAAAATAATATTTTTTACTGAAATATTATTTCGATTTATTGAATTTGATTGATATGTGCGTAACTAATTTTGACTAAAGTTACAGGCTTTGCTATCCATTTGGATGAAGGATTGAATGCTCGGGTGCCTTAAGGTTTGGTTACGGGTCCATTCCATAAAGCTAACTTTCACAACGAGTTGCGGGGTTATCCAAACCGCTTCTTTCGACCTTTCGGGTTCGTTGACAAAGGGGCGCTCCTGCGTTGTTATGCTTTGAACGATCTCAGTGACATGCTGCCAATCTTTCACGGTAAGTTTGCCAGTGCCGGCGTAGCCGATACACCATAGCTGCCCCTGATCATCATATAAGCCTAATAGAAGGGAATTCACAATCTTGTCTCTATAGGTAACGCCACCTACGACGGCATAGAGGTCCTTAAAGATTTTTTTCTTCATCCATCGCTTATCCTTGCCGTTGATGACATAGGAACTGGTCAGGTCTTTGATTACAATGCCTTCTAATTCATGCTGCTTCACAATCGCAAATAGTGCTTCCATCTCATCATGATTCGTGACGAGTTGAACAAGGTGGTTCGGCTTTATTGTGGATGCTAGAGTAGCTTGTCTTTCTTTCAGGCTCAGATGTACTAACCAGTCTCCGTTCAAATAAAGAATATCAAAGACCATATAAGTGATCGGGACTTGTCCCATGACGCGAGTCACTGTGCTAGACTTCCTAGCGCTGTCACGTCTCATAATTTCGTAAAATGAAGGCTTACCATCGGAGAGGGCGATAATCTCTCCATCCAATATGACCGAATCTGCCGAGCAGAACGCTTGTGGATTCGTTAACTCCGGGTATTGCAAGGTCCGATCATTGGTTCTGCGATTAATTAGTTTGGTTGTGCTTCCATCGAAGTAGAGCAGCATTCGTACCCCATCCCATTTAATTTGACTCGTGAAATGAGTGCCAACTGGCCATTCATCTGTGCTAACTGGTTCAAATGGGAGGACTGGTTTAAAATCCACGATCATAACCCCTTTCCATAGTTGTTCTCCTACCATTCTTCACCAATTTAGGATCTTTCAAGCAAGATGGCTTGGATGCCATGTTAAAATGCTCCTGCTTTGGTAACAACTGAATAGCCGTATGATTTTGAGAGCATAACAATACGTAAATGAATGTGAGTATTAAAGGAGAGTTGTGCATGTATCAACCTTTTCCTGAGGATCCGAGTATAGACAAGGAAGTATTCCATACCCTGGTGTCGACTGACCTTTCCTCGAATATCCTTCATTTGCAAACCGCATTGACAGCTTGTGATGATGTCATTTTCGCTTCGATCCATCTGGCAAATGGCATGCAGGCCTCCATGCTCTATTTACGGGGAATGGTGAATGTAGAGCTGCTTGACAGCCAAGTCCATCAACCTCTTAAGAATGCTGGAACAGGTACAGTAGCATCCATGGATGAGGTTATAAGCCGTATTTCGGTATCCCAGTATAAAGAACTGCGCATGATTGGTGAAGTGATCGAGGGAGTGCTTGGGGGCAAGGCGGTTCTTCTGTTGGACACGATCGAAGGAGCATTGTCGATTGAGTTATCACAAATTGAAGGCAGGGCAGTGGAAGAGCCGCTAGCAGAGTCTATTGTTCGGGGGCCACGTGAAGGTTTTGTAGAATCTTTAATGGTAAATACTACGTTAATCCGTAAAAGGTTAAAGACCCCCGCATTGAAATTCGTTTCCTTTACGCTGGGCAATTATTCGAAAACAAATGTCACAATGGCTTATGTACAGGGAATTGCCAAACCAGACATTATAAGTAAGGTTTCGGAGCGACTCTCTCAAATTAAGCTTGATGGGGTGCTGGAGAGCGGCTACATCGAGGAAATGATTGAGAATAATATATATTCGCCCTTCCCTCAAGTACAAACAACGGAACGCCCTGATGTGGCTGTAGCGAGCTTGTTAGAAGGCCGCGTTGTTATTATTACGGATAATACGCCGATTGCTCTTATTGCTCCAACTACTTTTTGGTCCCTCATGCAATCGCCTGAAGATTATTATGAGCGTTTTCTGATTGGGACTCTCATTCGTTGGCTTCGATATACTTTTTTTCTAATTGCCATGTTAGCTCCGGCGATCTATGTGGCAGTGTTAACCTTTCATCATGAAATGGTTCCTACAACGCTGCTGCTTCGTGTTGCTAAATCCCGGGAGGAAATTCCTTTCCCTGCCCTAGTGGAAGCGTTGATTATGGAAGTTACGTTCGAGGCTTTGCGTGAAGCGGGAGTTCGTTTGCCTAGGCAAGTCGGTTCTGCCGTCAGTATCGTAGGCGCGCTGGTCATTGGACAAGCGGCTATCCAAGCGGGTCTAGTCTCGGCTCCTATGGTTATGGTTGTAGCGATTACGGGTATTTCCTCGTTCATGATGCCACAATATTCCGCAGGGATCTCCTTACGTATGCTGCGATTTCCCATTATGATTTTATCCGGTATTTTAGGCTTATTCGGCCTTATTCTGGGGTTGCTGTTAATCATTAGTCATCTGTGTATTCTTCGCTCTTTCGGCGTCCCTTATCTGGCTCCATATGCACCCATTTATCTCAAAGGAATCAAAGATGTTTTGTTTCGTGCTCCCATTAGCAAAATGAATACACGTCCTGCCTTTTATGCTGATAACCGTAATTTGAAAAGGCAGCGCGAACATCGAGATGAACGGAATGAGAAATAAGCGTAGGAGGTGCCTGCTATGAGGAGATTCGTATCTGTTCCTATTCTGTCTCTGTGCGTCCTTCTCTTAACAGGTTGTTGGGATCGTGTAGAGGTGAACGATATGGCGTTTATCATTGCCGCTGGAATCGATAAGATCTCGAAGGAAGAGATTGAAGTGACCGTTCAAGTCTTCATACCGAATCCTGCTGCTTCTGCGGCTGAAGGGGGGACTGGGCAGGGGAATGTATACACGGTATCGACCAAAGGAACCTCCATGCCAGATGCGTTATCGGAATTGCAAAAGAAGTTTCCGCGCTATTTCTCTTGGAGTCATGCCAAAGCCTACTTCTTTGGCGAAGAACTTGCTCGGAGTGGGATGTTTGATGATTTCGATTTCTTATTCAGGGATATTCAACCGCGGGAACAAGCTAATTTCTTCGTATGCAGAGGAATGGCTAGGGACCTGTTAGAAGCGCAGAATGATCCGAATACCTATGAAACGTTAATTAAACTTGCGCAGAAGCCATTGATTCAGTCCGCTACCATGCATGATATAGAAGAAGTGTTAAGTGGGGAATCCGGTGCTTTCCTGCTGCCGGTTGCGAATAGGAGCAAATTGATTTCGAATCAAGCTAAAAAAACGATTCTGACCGTCGAAGGAATGTCGGTGATCAAAGAGGGGAAACTGGCTTGTTTTCTATCTGACGAGCAACAAATGGGGATAAGGTTGTTCATTCATGAGGATCTGGGCCGTAATATTACGCTGACTGAACAAGAGGCTGGTGGGAAAGTTGTGATTAAAATCATTACCACAGATCTCCATCTGCATCCTTTGATTGAGAACGGCATTTGGAAAATGAATGTGCAATTGGATTTAGAAGCGGATGTTGTTCAAAATTCGACCGAGCTTCTGCTCGCTAACGGTTCTGATAATATGAGAAAGTTAGAAGAACCGTTCGATAAGAAGATTAAGGAGATTTTGCGAGAGACATTGCAACAATTACAACACAATCAGAGGGCGGACGTGCTGGGATTTGCACGGGCTTTCCATAAAAAATATCCAAGGGAATGGAAACAAGCCAAAGCAAATTGGAATGCCATCTTTCCGACGATGGATGTTCAGTTGGATGTAAAAAGCAAAATTCAGAGACCGGGTATATCGAATTTTCCTTTCATGACCGGTCAGTAAAGATAGATAGGTGGGTTCATCAATGAGTGATATGGCCTTATCGAGCCGGCAAATATTTTGGATGATGGTTAGTATGCAAATCATTATGACTATTCTTCTCACCATTGCTCCTGCAGCTCAAATCGCCAAACAGGATGCATGGATTTCCATTCTAATCGCGACAATAGCAGGGATGCTCATTGCCTGTGTATGTGGCAAGCTCAGTACGATGTTCCCTGGATTGACCGTAGTCGAATATAATCGCATTCTGCTGGGCAAATGGTTGGGGGGCATCATTTCGGCTCTCTTCATCCTTGTATGGCTTGTCATACTTACCGTGATTTTGAGGCAATTCAGCTTATTCATCACAGGAACCATTATGCCCAAAACCCCGCTCTATGTCATTCAGGTACCCATGCTTCTAGTCGTCTTGTACCCTACCTTGCATGGGGTTGGTGTGTTGGCGCGTATTTGTGAAGTTACAGGGCCGATTATCTTGCTCTGCGTGCTCGGCCCTATGTTTCTAAGTATTAATCAATTGAATTGGGATCGACTTCTTCCGATTTACTTAGATAATGACATGATGATGCTATTAAAAGGTGCGCTGCCAACTGCCGCATTCTTAGGTGATTGCATCATGATTATGATGCTGATCGCTTTTGTCGATAAGCAGCAGAAAACCGTACGATATGCCGTAACAGGTGTCCTGCTTACCGGATTACTTACCGTACTATCGATAATCGTCAGCATCTTGATGTTCGGACCGCACGTTGCAGCGGGTTATCCATATCCCATGCTCATGATCGTCCGTTCCATCTCCATTGGCGGCATTATTGAGAATTTGGATGCGATCGTTGTTACCATCTGGATCATGAGCATATTCACCAAATTAACCTTGTACTTATTTGTAGCAAGTTATGGAACAACACAACTGCTCGGTATACGTAATTGGAAAGTCGTCACCTGGATTACCGCGGTCGTTGTGATGCTCTTAACTTTCATACCGGTGAATTATGAGGAGATTACGATTATTTTCCCTCTAAAAGTAGCTGTTCCCTACATATTTCCTATTTTTATGGTTGTATTGCCTTTGCTGCTGCTCATGCTAGCCCTGTTGCGGAATAGGAAGCTGAAATTGGCATCGCGGGGATGAGTTGATGGGAGAAGACAGAAGGTAGAAAGCGGAAGACAGAAGACGGAAGGCAAAAGACAGAAGACAGAAGACAGAAGGCAGAGAGCAGAGGCTGAGGGGAATACAGAAAGCAGAAGACAGGAAGCAGATGCAGAAAGTAGATGACAGAAAGCAGATGCAGGAAGCAGAAGACAGAAAGCAAAAGGCAGATGTGATTGTTTCGGGGGGCGGGCAACTACTAGTTAGTTATAATTTAATTTAACCTGGATTTTCTGATGTTAATTTGATCCCTTTTGCCCAAAAATTGAATATAACTGGATTTCCTACAGCTAATTAGAGGGATACGCAAGGAATCTTTCCAAAAAGCCAAATTTAACATCAGGAAATCCATCTAATTTAAAAATTAGCCGGATTTGAGGGGGATTAGCTGTAGTTTTTACAGTTAGTTAATAGGAGTTAGCCAAAGTAAGCGCGAAACCTACTGGGCGCCAATCATACGAAGTCCCTATTCCTCGACTCCCAGCAATTAGAGCTAAATAGTGGTTACTTGAGCAGACTTTCAGCAACCCAACCCTAGAGCCAATCGCACTAGCTAAAAAAGCCCTACCTCGGAAACCAAGATAGGGCATTTCTTTATTATTCAAGTAACTGGCTCTTTCGACTTTCTTGCGCGAGGTTTCGCCGCGGGCTTCTTCTCTGCCGGTTTTTCTTCGGTTATAGAAGCATCTGCGCCGAGCGTTATTTTGCCATCGGACGACGGTTTGGTCGCGTTCAAGCTGGCTTGTAGGGCAGCCATGAGGTCGATGACACTCGTTTTATTTTGAACCTCAGGGGCAGTTTGGATTTCTTCGCCAGCCACTTTATGCTCAATTGCGTCGAGTAGGCGAGCGCGGTATTCATCCTTATACTTTTCAGGTTCAAACGGGGTGGAGAGCTGATTGATCAACATCTTCGCCATCTCCATCTCCCGCTCGTTCACGGTAACCTTCTCTGGAAGGTTCGGCACTTGAGAGATTGGCCGAATTTCGTCCGGATAGAAGATGGTTTCCATGGCAAGGCAATTGTCAATGACACGTATAGCGGCTAGCGAACTTTTGGAGCGGATCGACACCTTGGCGATACCGATTTTACCCGTCTGGCGCATGGAATCAAGCAGAAGCATGTAGGCGCCAGCGCCCGTATCGCCAGGGCCGAGGTAATATGTCTTTTGAAAATAAACGGGGTCAATATCAGTTAAATTTACGAAGTCCAAAATCTTAATTTCCTTGTTCGCTTCGCCGGAGATTTCCTCAAGCTCATCCTTTTCAAAAAGAATAAAACGACCAGGTTCAAACTCGTACCCTTTGGAGATTTCTTCCCACTCTACTTCTTTCTCGCAAGTCTGGCATTTTCGCACATAGGATAGCGGGGTAATACACGTCTTGTGAATATAGCGCATAGAGATGTCTTTATCCTCTGTGGCTGAGAACATTTTGACGGGAACATGAACAAGTCCGAAGCTAATAGCGCCTTTCCACACGGTATGC
The DNA here is from genome assembly GCF_001653565.1 of Paenibacillus oryzisoli. Classification (GTDB taxonomy): domain Bacteria; phylum Bacillota; class Bacilli; order Paenibacillales; family NBRC-103111; genus Paenibacillus_E; species Paenibacillus_E oryzisoli. The sequence goes on along the minus strand of NZ_LYPB01000050.1, from coordinate 231,834 downwards.
ATAGATAGCACTCCTCCCCAACATACGTAATTGTACTAGTATTCTCTTGATACATTCCCTTTATACGGCAGTCAGTAAGAAGAATGGTTAGAGGGGAGATTGGAAAGCTTATTAATGCAACATGATAGCCCAAAAACGCGAACCTAAGGAGGGATTACGGATGGCATCAGAATCGAATTTGTCGCAAGATACGAACAATGAAGATAGAGATGATTGTTATATGGACATTGATCGTATGATTAATGAGGGGCTAGGTGGCGGGAACGTTACCATGCAGGGTGGGTTAATTGAACACTCAACCACGGATACGATGGAATATCCGGAATCCGTACTGGATGAACCATGAACGTTCACCGCGCTCAAGAGATTTTAGCTGCTCACGAGAAAATTGAGGTTGACTTGAATGGGCTAGCTGTCTGGATAGACAGTGTAGACTCTGGTAAAGGTCTCGTCAAAGTGCATGCGGAAGGCAATCCCGCAGATGCCCGTGTTGTCCCAGCTAAGGAGCTAGAAGAGGTACACTAAAGGTCCGCAAGGGCAAAACAAGCCTTCTCCGATTATTGAATCGGTGAGGGCTTTTCTAGTTTCGCCTAGTCGAAATCCGAACCCATCTAGAGAATAGTGGTCGTTCATTCGTGTTTTGTGATTGACAGGTTGATGTCATGGGCTGGCGAGGACTATAATAGAAGCAGTATGCGCACGCGGAGAGAAAGGGACGAAATCATTGACGCTATCCACATTTAAGTTTCCTTCTCATCATGAAGGAGATACAGATAAACTGGGAATCCTATTATCTACGTATCTACAGCCAGGAACGGTTTTAACCTTAGACGGAGATTTGGGTGCTGGCAAAACGAGATTCTCGCAAGGCTTCGCTAGAGCGATGGGAATTTCGGAGCACGTAAACTCGCCTACATTTACCATTATCAAAGAATATGAGGGAGCTGAACTCCCTTTCTACCATATGGATATGTATCGCATTTCACAAGAGGAAGCAGATGAGTTGGGATTAGAGGACTACTTCTATGGAGCAGGCGTTACGCTGATCGAATGGTCGAGCTTAATTGAAGATCTGCTGCCACCTGACAGACTAACCATTACGATCACCCAAGAGGCTGATCAAACCCGCGTATTTCACTTGACTCCACACGGTTCGCCGTATGAGAGTTGGTGTATACAGATGAAGGAGAACGGACATTTACATGACGGAACGGATAACTAATACGGGGCGATGCTTAGCAATCGATACCTCAACATCAGCGATGACAGTTGCTATATTAGAAAATGGACACCTGCTCGGGGAGATTAGCTCCCATGCGGAGCGGAATCATTCTTTGGGATTGCTTCCCCATATTCAAGATTTATTAACTCGTTTAGGTATGAAGCCGAGAGATCTACGCTCAGTGGCTGCTGGCCAAGGGCCAGGCTCATATACAGGTGTGCGGATTGCTGTTTCTGTAGCCAAAACCTTTGCATGGTCACTGGGACTAGACTTAATTGGTGTATCTAGTTTAGAGGCTATGGCTATTGGTGGTTCTGTACAGAACGACTATGAAGGGAACGGTGTGACATGGGTTGTTCCGCTTATGGATGGAAGGCGTAAACAAGCTTTTACAGCTGTGTATGCGTATGAAGGAGCTACGGCTATTACTGCTGCACGAGAACCTGATGCCTCTTGGCAAGAAGTGTTGCCTGACGGTATTCGAGTTATTGACGCGTGGACGGAGGAGATCCTCTCTCATGCTAGTCGTTTAGCGCCTGATCATATTCTTTTCATTGGTGAAACCACGGGATTTGCGGCGGAGTTGGCGCAGTTTACGGAGGATTTTACAGGTCATGTGAGCATTATTCCTTATGGCATTGAAGCCGAATATATCGGTCTGCTGGCTAATCCAAGATTAGCGCAAGGCGAGAAGGCAGACGTTCATTCGTTTGTACCGAATTATACAAGGCTTCCAGAAGCTGAAGCCAATCTGCTGGCAGGTCTGCAGCCGAAGAAGGGGGAACAGTAGTCGTGGAACAGAGACAGCCGCATGCCATAGAAAATTCATTGGTATTCCGCTCAATGACCATGGAAGATATTCCGTTTATTGTTGAGATCGAGCAGGAAGCCTTCACAACACCTTGGACACGAGGAGCGTTTGAGAATGAGCTGACGAACAACCAATTTGCGCATTATATGATTATGGACATTGATGGGGAAGTCGCCGGTTATGGGGGCATGTGGCTCATTATGGAGGAAGCACATGTCACGAACATTGCTGTAAAAGATACCTATCGTGGGCGCAAGCTGGGGGAAAGACTCCTGCGTGAGTTAATGAAAACGTCCGCTTTTCTAGGGGCTATTCGCATCACACTTGAAGTGAGAACTTCGAATTATGTGGCGCAAAATCTATACGAGAAACTAGGCTTCCGCTCCGTTGGTGTGCGTAGAGGCTATTATACAGATAATCGCGAGGACGCTGTCGTCATGTGGGCAGATCTGCCCAATCGTAGAAAGGATAGTCTCAACGACTGAGGCTTTCAAATAGGTGAATAGTGTGAGTAGTGAACAGATGGAACAAGATGGGCAAGTGCAAGGACAGGGACAAGGACAAAATAAAAATTCTACTGCAAAGCCCGTGTATATTCTCGCCATTGAAACGAGTTGCGACGAGACTTCAGTGGCCATCGTTGAAAATGGTAAAATCATTCGCTCGAATGTGATTTCGAGCCAAATCGAAACACATCAACGCTATGGTGGCGTTGTGCCTGAGGTAGCTTCCCGGAAGCATGTGGAGTCGATTACATGGATGCTGGAGGAAGCTGTTACAGAAGCGGGCGTCTCGCTCCATGAGCTCTCCGCCATCGCCGTAACTGAAGGCCCCGGACTGATCGGGGCCTTGCTGGTAGGCGTCGTCGCGGGCAAAGCGCTCGCTTGCGCCCTAGATCTTCCGCTGATTGGTGTTCACCATATCGCGGGACATATTTACGCCAACCAGCTCGTGCATGAGCTGGTGTATCCTTCGATTTCGCTCGTCGTGTCCGGTGGACACACCGAGCTCATTCTACTCAAAGGCCCGGGCCAGTTCCGTATCATCGGGCGTACGCGCGATGATGCGGCCGGCGAGGCCTACGATAAAATTGCCCGGGCAATGGGATTGACTTACCCGGGCGGACCGCACGTGGATCGGCTCGCACAGGAAGCCGATTCCGAGATCAAAATGCCTCGCTCCTGGCTCGAGGCAGATTCCTACGACTTCAGCTTTAGCGGATTGAAATCCGCGGTGCTGAACGTCGTTAACCAGAGCAAGATGCGCGGCGAAACCGTTCAAGTCGCGCAGATTGCCAAGGGCTTTCAAGCATCCGTCATCGACGTGCTTGTTGAGAAGGCAAGCCGCGCCGTGAAGGAATACGGCGCGAAACAGCTCTTGCTCGCGGGCGGCGTCGCCGCGAACAAGGGGCTGCGCAGCAGGCTCGGCGAGCGCTGCGAGCAGCTGGGGGTACCGCTGCTGGTGCCGCCGCACCGGCTCTGCACGGATAATGCGGCGATGATAGGCGCCGCCGCATTCTTAAAGTGGGACAAGCAGGAATTCGACTCGATGGAGTTGAAAGCCGAGCCACAGCTCAAGCTGGAAGAGTGGTAAGTTTGCCACGCCGGTTGTCTACTCTTAATTGGGATCTCAAGCGGCAGAATTCCCTACCATATGGGCAAATAAGATGTTTTCATAACGCTAAATTCCTTAGCGTGTCTTTTCTCCATGCCAAATAGGTGGAAATCATCTAGACTAGCGGCGAGTTAATGTGCCTGCAGCTCTATAGGGTTCTTGAAATCTAGTTACTTCAAGCGCCGATCTAGCGGGTAAGAGATAAAATAAATTTTCAAACAGGTGTATTGACTTTCAAAAAAGTGCATATTATAATCACAATCAATACTTTCAAACGCAACGAACGGGAATAGTAAGGCATGATCAGTTTCGCTCAGAGAGCTGTGCATTTGGTGAAAGCACAGACGAAACGTCACCTGAACTCGCCCGGGAGCGGTAGGACTGATAAGGATGCCAAGGATCCAGCACCCAAGTAGGTCTTGACGGTTGACCCCCGTGATCAGGTACATGAGTGGTTTCGAGCCTAGCAGCTCGGATCAATTAGAGTGGTACCGCGGAAGGTTCAAGCCTGTCGTCTCTTTTATAGAGATGGCAGGCTTTTTTGGTTGTTCTGAAACAAATGTTAACGAAGCAAACACATATAAATAACGCGATGAACAAGAGTAGTAAGGACTCAAGTCTCTGGTACAGAAAGCTGCGGGTTGATGCGACGCAGACCGAGGACGCCCTGAACTCGCTTGGAAGCGGTCATCTTGATCAGCTGGCAGCAGCTGTTAGGGATGGACGGATGACCTCCGTGATCGGGTGATGTAGCGAGCAACTTGCTGGCTATATCTGAGGTGGGCTCCTTCACGGAGCCAACAAGAGTGGTACCGCGCCGGGTAAAGACCCGTCGTCTCTTATGTGGAGATGACGGGTCTTTTTGTCGTCTGTGAAAAGTGCGTTGCAGCCACGATTCACAGCTGTTCATCACGTCGCATCACCACGCAGCTCCAGATAATGCGTCGAAATCGTCCACCGCGCTCGCTGTAGCGATGAAAAACACGCTTACAGCACAAAAAATCTAATCGCAGCAAGGGAATCGCACCCCTTAATTCATATCAAGCTAGCCCTAGACGGGCATACCTTAGGAGGTAAACAACCATGGAAAACAATACAAATACTAATCGCCGCATTCGCATTTTTGATACAACACTTCGTGATGGTGAGCAAGCACCTGGTGCTTCTCTGTACCCGGAGGAGAAAATCCGCATCGCGAGACAGCTTGCGATCATGGGTATCGACACGATTGAGCCGGGTTTCCCGATCTCGAGTCCTGGTGATTTCCAAGCGGTGCAGCAGATTTCTCGTGAGCTGCAAGGCATTGAGATTTGCGGCTTCGCCCGCGCCGTCAAAGCCGACATTGATGCCGCGGTCAAAGCTACGCAAGATGCAGCATCCAGACGCATCCACATGTTCCTGTCCTCGTCGGACATCCACCTGGATTTCCAGCTGCGCAAATCGCGTCAGCAGGTGGTGGAGATGGCTCGCGCGATGGTCGGTTATGCGAAGCAATTCGTCGATCGGATCGAGTTTTCGCCGATGGATGCGACGCGGACTGGAGATGAATTTCTGTTCGAGGTGTTGGAAGCGGTCATCGCGGAAGGGGCAACGATCCTGAATATCCCTGACACAGTAGGCTATGCGCTTCCTGAAGAGTATGGTGCCATGTTCCGCAGAGTGCGCCAAAGTGTAAGAGGCGGCGACACGGTTGAGTATAGCGCCCACTGCCATAACGATCTGGGGCTTGCAGTTGCCAACAGCCTTGCGGCTATCGCTGCAGGTGTCACGCATGTTGAGGTAACTGTGAACGGTGTTGGCGAGCGTGCCGGTAACTGCTCCCTTGAAGAGCTAGTCATGGCGATTGAGACGCGGAAGCATTCGATGGGCGTAGAAACGGGCATCGTGACGAGTGAGATTTTCAACACATCCAAAATGGTCAGTCGCATCATGGGCTTCCCGATTGCCTATAACAAACCGATTGTCGGCCGCAATGCTTTCCAACACGAAGCGGGCATCCATCAGGATGGACTTCTGAAAAACCGTAATACGTACGAGATTATGGACCCTGAAAAGCTAGGCATTCCACGCTCTATGATTATCCTTGGCAAGCACTCAGGCCGCCATGCGCTGAAACATCGTGCCCAGCAGTTCGGCATCGAGCTTACAGGTGAGGAACTAGATACACTATATACACGTTTCAAAGAAGTGGCGGATGAGCAAAAAATGGTCACGGATGATCAACTGATGGAGCTTGTAGGCAGCACGGTTGATGGGCAAATGGAGCCCTTCACACTGTCACATATGCAGGTGGTTTCGAGCAGTGATCGCAATCGCGTTGCTTCCGTGTCGGTTAGAAATAATCAGACGGGCATAGAAAGTGTCTACTCCGGCACGGGAGAAGGACCGATCGAGGCTATCGTGCATTGCCTACAGCAGGCCATTCCGATGGATGTAGAATTCTCCGATCTTGAGCTGCACTCGTTGTCCACAGGCGAGAAAGCAACGGGGGAAGCTGAGGTCACGATCTCCGTCGGAGGCCAGACCTACAAGAACACAGGGATTGACCAAGATGTCCTTGTCGCCGTAGCCAAAGCATTCATATCGGCCTGTAATCAGGCAATTCGGATGCAAAACACCGCAACGTCCGATGGAGCAGAGACTGCGATAACAGCTTCGTAATCAACAACTTTCGTCACATCTAGCTAAATTGTAAGAAAACTTAGATATATACACACCTTGTGAGCAAGGTTATGCACACCCCCTGTGTGTAATGTGTATAACTTGAAGAAAACCCGATAGATCAACCTTTTTTGATGGGTAGTAAGAGGGATAACTTTTTCATAAAAAAATGTGGGTAATGTGGATAACCTTGTGGAAAAATACTGAGAAGGGGGATATGGGGCGGAAAATGCCCCCTTTTTTCTGTGGATAACGTTGTGTATAACAAAACGGGCTTCCACAAAGGCCCGTTTAAATTATCGGAACAATTCGTCATTTTTTTTTAGAAATATTCACACCCTAGGAAGTAAGGATCGGAGGTTTCCGAGAGGACTTTGTGGAAAAATCAAATCAAAGTAGACGATAAGCAACTGCTACTGTGGGTAACTTTGAACATTGTGTGAATTTGTCCACAGGATAGTAGTTCGCCTCCCCAATTCTCTTTACGATATCAACAGCCCAAAAAAAGTCCACGTCAACAGACGTGGACTACTTCCATTTTTAAGCCAATAAAACTTCCCATTCTTCATAACAAGCCGCAAGTGAACTCTTTCGCTTATCAACCTCAGCCGTTTTCTCCTGAACAAGCAGGTAATCGTTATACACAGCCGGGTCCGCTAGCTCAGCTTCGAGCGCTGTCACTTCATCTTCCAGTCGAGCAATATCCAACTCAAGCTGTTCGAGCTTCCGCTGACGACTGCGTTCTTCACGCTTCGCTAGCTTGTCCGCCTCATAACTGCCACCACTGGCAGGATCAGCTTTCACCGCAGCAGCGGAAGAGGAACTTCCGGCAGATTTCTTCTCCGCCTCTTTGGCCAGACGCTGTGCTTCCATTTCTGCAAGCTCCGCTTTTTTCTCCACATAGTCGTCATAGTTGCCGAGATAGCTCGTTAAGCCATCTTTTTGCAGATCGAGCATGCTCTCCGCCATTTTATTGAGGAAGTACCGGTCATGGGAGATGAATAATAAGGTGCCCTCGTAGTCCATCAAGGCTGACTCCAGTACTTCTTTACTATATAAATCCAGATGGTTGGTAGGCTCATCGAGAATCAATACGTTGGCTTTCTGAAGCATGAGCTTGGCAAGAGAAACACGAGCTTTTTCGCCACCGCTTAGTGCAGCTACTTTCTTGAATACGTCCTCGCCGCTAAAAAGAAAGCTGCCAAGCACCGTACGAATACGCGCTTCTTCCAAATGAGGATAGGTGTTCCACACTTCCTCCAACACATTGTTGGACGGATTCAAACCTTTCTGCTCTTGATCGTAATAGCCGATCGTGACGCCAGCGCCCCATTTGAATGTGCCTGCGTCTTGCTGGTGTTGACCTATCAATGTTTTGAGGAGGGTGGATTTCCCGACCCCATTAGGCCCGATAAGCGCAGCGGTCTCGGAACGGCGAAGCTGGAACGAGACACCGTCGAGTAGACGTTTTTTGCCATCGTATGAAAGCGATAACCGGTCAACCTGTAGGACTTCCTTCCCAGAAGTCTGTTCGATTTCAAAGGAGAACGAGGCGCGTTTCAAATCGCCCATCGGTTTATCCAAACGGTCCATTTTCTCGAGTTGCTTACGGCGGGACTGAGCTCTCTTCGTCGTCGAAGCACGTACAATATTACGTTGCACGAAATCTTCTAATTTCGAGATTCCTTCCTGCTGCTTTTCGAACTGTTTCAATTCAATTTCATAATTCGCTTCTTTAATCTCGATAAAACGGGAATAATTGCCCGTATACCGTTTGGATGCATGGCGTTCAATTTCATAAATTGCCGTCACGAGTGCATCGAGGAAATAACGGTCATGGGATACGACGAGAATCGCGCCAGGGTAGCCGCGCAAATAACCTTCAAGCCACGTCAATGTGGCGATGTCGAGATGGTTGGTAGGCTCATCGAGCATGAGCAGATCGGGTTCTTCCAGCAACATTTTAGCTAGCGCCAATCTCGTCTTCTGCCCTCCGCTGAGGGTGTTGACCAAGGTGTCTGGAGCGAACTGACCGAAGCCCATCCCGTGCAAAATACCGCGAATCTTAGCCTCGATTTCATAGCCGCCATGCTCTCGAAACCATTCAGAGCGCAGCGCATACCGATTCATGGTGGACTCATACTTTTTCTCATCGGAGATAAGGTCAGGATCAGCCATTAGGGCTTCCAGCTCACGCAACTCGCGTTCTGTGTCCAATAGTGAACTGAACACGCTAAGAAGCTCGTTCCAGATGGATTTATCTGTGTTGAGACCACTGTTTTGTTTCAAATAACCGATCTTGGTTTCCTTTGCTTTGAACAGATCACCGCTGTCATACGACATTTCACCGGCGATGATTTGAAGGAGGGTAGACTTACCGGCACCATTGACACCGACGAGTCCGATGCGTTCCCTATTTTCAATTTGAAGCGTTATATTGGAGAGTACGGAGCGTACCCCGTAGCTTTTGGAAATGTTAGAAACTTGTAATAGCATGTTGCTGCTACCTCCTGCGTTTTGGATACATATTAATGTAAGAACCTAATTAAGTTGACCTTCGATCTCTGTTTCAATCCCATCAAATCATTAGTATACACGAAGAATGGGGGCAACGCCTGCTTAATTTAGACGGGAAATATAGGCCATTCGGCGGGGTCTCTGGTACGAGTATAGTTTTTTACTTTATTTATGTTAAAATGGGGGAAACCACTCCTCGCTAGGAAGGGCTGTAGCTTATGATGAACATCCGAGAGCGGAAAATAGAATTACGTAAGGAAATGGAAATACGACGTGCTTCGATTGTTGCTGAGATACGCGATGAGAAACAAGAACTCATCAACCAAAGAATGGTGAAGTTATGTGTAGATAAGCTGTATGAACAGGGGAAAATACCGCCTAATTCACAGCCTACGCTGATGAGCTATATGCCTTTTCGTTCGGAACCTGACGTTGCGCCATTGATGGAATGGTGCTGGCAGCAGGGAATTCGTGTACTAATACCGAAAGTAGTGGCAGACACGAAAACAATGAACCTGCACATCATAAGTCGTTATGAGGACCTCGAAAGTGGTGTTTATGGGATTAGAGAACCGCGGAGTGATGTTCCCATCGAACAGGATTTGGGCACGATATCCATGATTGTTGTACCAGGGCTTGCATTTGATCTGGATTTCGGTCGCTTAGGTTACGGAGGGGGCTTCTATGATCGTTTTATGCAGTTATTCGCTGCGCGCGGTTTGAAGAGACCTTTTGCCGTTGCCGCTGCTTTCGATAATCAATTGATTCCTGCTGTTCCTTCTTCTTGGCATGATTTCCGAGTGGACGGGATTGTAACTGAAAGTAAAATGGTCTTCAAAACAGAATCCTAATTATAGAGGTGATTGCAGTGCCCGATTCTTCACCATTGACGCATTTTAATGAGCAGGGACGAGCGCGAATGGTCGACATATCGGATAAAGATGAGACGAAGCGCACAGCAACAGCTCGCTCTACCTTATTAATGAAGTCAGACACGCTTGATTTAATCATTCAGGGCAAAATGAAAAAAGGCGACGTCCTCGCCGTGGCTCAAGTGGCTGGCATCATGGCGGCCAAGAAAACGTCAGACTGGATCCCAATGTGTCATCCCATAGCTTTAACTGGGGTCGATATTCAGTTTTCCAATAATGGCATCAATGAACTATACATAGAAGCAACTGTACGTACAACAGGTCCTACAGGGGTGGAAATGGAGGCCTTAACGGCTGTTTCCGCCGCGGCATTAACCGTGTATGACATGTGCAAAGCTGTAGAGAAAGATATGATCATCAACTCGACGCTGCTCGTTATGAAAACAGGTGGTAAGAACGGGGATTTTCACAGGCAAGACAATAAAGCGTGAGGGTCTAAGATCCAGCGCCAACCTACCGATAATCGGGTGAGGTTCTGCGTATCACGCCGGTTAGTGGGTTGATCTCATTCAGTGAACAAGGGAGAGGTGACGAAGGATGCACTGGAAAGTTGCGATTTTGACAGCCAGTGACCGCGGTTACCGAGGAGAACGAGAAGACACTAGCGCTCAGGTAATCCGCGAGTTGATTGAAGAAGAAATTCAAGGCGAGATCATTGAGTATCGGGTTGTACCGGACGAGATGGATGAAATTATGGCTTCGTTAATTGAAATGACGGATTATTATCAAGCTGATTTAATACTTACAACAGGTGGAACAGGCTTGGCTCCTCGGGATGTCACACCGGAAGCAACGCTCAATGTGATTGATCGGGTTGCACCTGGTTTTGCTGAAGCGATGCGCATGATCTCGATGCAAAAGACGAAGAAAGCGATGCTCTCCAGAGCCGTCTCTGGTATTCGCGGACGCACACTGATCATTAATTTGCCAGGCAGTCCCAAAGGTGTTCAAGAGAACTTGATGGCAATTATTGATCAACTTCCACATGCGCTTGGGATTCTAACAGGCAAAGAAGGCGATCACGGGTGAAATTCAAAGAGACTTCCATGCTGCGCGAAGTGAAAGTGGAAGATGCGATCGGCATGGTTCTGCCGCATGATCTGACGCAGATCTTGCCAGGTGAGTTCAAGGGCCGACTCTTCCGCAAAGGTCACCAGGTGACAGAGGCCGATATCCCTGCCCTGCTGAGCATTGGCAAGGAACATATTTATGTGATGGAGCTGCAGCCCGGCTATCTCCATGAGGACGAGGCTGCTTTGCGCATGGCGCGGGCGATTATCGGGACAGAAAAGTGTACGGATCTAAGAATGACCGAACCGCATGAGGGCAAAGTGAACGTGAAGTCGGAGATTCACGGCTTAGTGAAGATCGATAAGGCGTTCGTCGACAGCGTGAACGCCATCGATGAGGTCGTGTTGTCGACGATTCGCAGCAACACGGTCGTGCAGGGCGGCGCTTCGCTGGTCGGGACGCGGGTCATCCCGCTGATCGTCGACGAAGCGAAGGTTGTAGAGGTCGAGCGCCTTGCGGCCGCTCGACGTGCAGAGGGCTTCACCTTGCTCGAGGTGAAGCCGTTTGGGGCGCTGCGCGTCGGCGTGATCACGACGGGCAGCGAGGTCTTCAAGGGCCGAATCAAGGATAAATTCGGCCCGGTTGTGAAAGAGAAGGTCGCGCAGCTCGGCTCCCAGGTTGTCGACCAACGCTTCGTGTCGGACGACAGCGAAGCGATTGTGGGGGAGATCCACGCGCTAGCTGCGCTAGGCGTGGATTTGGTGTTGGTCACGGGCGGCATGTCCGTGGACCCGGATGATCGCACGCCGGGTGCGATCAAGGCGGCCGGCGCCCGCGTGGTCAGCTACGGCACGCCGATGCTGCCGGGTTCGATGCTGATGATCGCCTATCTAGGCGATCTGCCGATTATGGGCCTGCCGGGTTGTGTCATGCACGACCCGTACACGTCCTTTGATGTGCTGCTGCCGCGCATATGCGCAGGGGAAGAAATCGTGCGTAGTGACATCACGGAGATGGGCTACGGCGGATTTTATCAATGTTAGAAGAGCTTTAGCATACTTTATTTGATTCATAATGCATTACATAATGGAGATGAAGTCCATGTTTCAAAATATAGGATTTACGGAGCTCTTGTTGATTGCGGTCGTTGCGCTTGTCATCTTCGGTCCACAAAAGTTGCCGGAGATCGGCAGAATGCTGGGTAAGACCTTAAGAGATTTCAAGCAAGCGACGAATGAACTGATGAGCGACGAGCCGAAAGCACCGTTAGCTTCCAAAACACCAATTGTACCCGACCCAGTTACGCCTGTAGAGGTTACTAACGTGGTTGCATCCGTTGACGCTTCAGAGACTACGCTTGCACCATCACCGTCAGAACAAGGTGCGATGGACGCTGTAGCTGAGAATAAAGTGGAAACCCAATCAACTAGCTCACCTGCAGTGAAGCCTGCTGTGACGTTCGTCTCTAACAAGTCTTCAGAAGTTGTCCATGTTACTGGGACGGCCGTTCAAGCGGTTGCTCCACAAGCAGCAAACGATGTGTTGATCTCCACTCCTGCAGAAGCATCGGCCCCTACCCCGGCGCCAACGCAGCAGTCAGGCAACACAGGTAAGGCCCGGCGGTTGCCGGATTAATTTTTTGTCATGCAGATTAACAGTGATTCGGTCTTGTAGGCTGGACACTAGATTAGGTAGGTGAAATCCGATGAAGAATGAAGAAATGTCTCTTGTAGAGCACCTTGGCGAGCTTCGCAAGCGAATCATGTGGATATTAGTTGTGCTCGTTATTGGTATGGTCGGTGGGCTCGTTGCAGCGAAACCTATCATTCGGTATCTGAAAAGCATTCCACCAGCTGATGGCATTGGTTGGAACGTGTTCTCCCCGTGGGATGCCTTGCGTTTGTATATGAATTTTGGGTTAGCTGTAGGCCTTCTTATCACATTACCTGTTATTCTGTACCATATATGGGCTTTCGTTAAGCCAGGCTTGCGGGAGACGGAGCAGAAGGCTTCGCTCCTCTACGTACCGTACGCTTTTTTACTCTTTTTATTGGGACTATCCTTCGGATATTGGGTTGTTTTTCCGATGGCGTTTTATTTTACTTCATCGATTAGCAAGAGTTTAGAAATAACAGAGATGTACGGTGCTGCACAGTATTTTACCTTCATGTTTAACATCATTCTTCCGCTTGCCTGTGTTTTTGAGATGCCGATCGTAGTGATGTTTCTCACGAAGATTAAACTGCTGAACCCGAAGCGCCTGCATAAGTTTAGAAGATATGCTTACATGTTGATGGTCATTCTAGCGACCGTTATTACGCCGCCGGATGCGATCTCAGCGATTTTAGTTGCGGTTCCGCTCATTATTTTATATGAATTCAGTGTTTTCATGTCGGGCTTCATTTATCGTAAACAACTTGCGAGCGATGCAGCTTGGGAACTCGAGTTTGGTCCTAAATAAGGAACTAGTTGAACATAGTCCGCCTTCGTGGTGGGCTATTTTTTTCTAAATATTAGAATGTCTAAGTTTCACTTCATAATTCGGCTATATTTCTCCATAAAACGCGCTCTTTCCCTAAGGAAGTGATTAGCCGTCTATTTTGTTTGCAGAGGGAATATTTGGTTATCATTTGGGTAGAATGAGGGGGGTGTCCACAAGAATGAAAAATGTGTAAAAGGACTTGCAAATTACTCCCAGAATGAGTATCATAAGAGGTGTTGTTAGCACTAAACACATTCGAGTGCTAATAACGAAGAAATATAACCAGACAATTTTCTAAAGGAGGCTATTTTTCCATGATCAGACCGTTAGGTGATCGAGTTATCATTGAAGCCGTTGCGAAAGAGGAGACTACAGCAAGTGGCATCGTGCTGCCAGATACAGCTAAAGAAAAACCACAAGAAGGTAAAGTTGTAGCCGTTGGCGCTGGCGCGTTGAAAGATGGCGTACGTGTTCCGCTTGAAGTAAGCGAAGGCGACCGCATCATTTTCTCCAAATACGCTGGAACTGAAGTGAAATACGAAGGCCGCGAACTGTTGATCTTGCGCGAAAGCGACATTCTCGCTGTATTAGCCTAAGTTAGAGCAGCATATAGATCGGCTTTACGTTATTGAAGATTCTTATACGTACTATACATGTTTTTAAATTAGAGGAGGTTTCCTACCGTGGCAAAAGAAATTAAGTTCAGTGAAGACGCACGCCGCGCGATGCTTCGCGGGGTAGATGCTTTGGCGAATGCCGTTAAAGTAACACTAGGTCCTAAAGGCCGTAACGTTGTTCTTGAGAAAAAATTTGGTAGCCCGTTGATCACTAACGATGGTGTTACCATCGCGAAAGAAATCGAGCTTGAAGATGCTTTCGAAAACATGGGAGCACAACTTGTTAAAGAAGTTGCTACCAAAACAAATGATGTTGCCGGTGACGGTACAACAACTGCAACGGTTCTTGCACAAGCGATGATCCGTGAAGGTCTGAAAAACGTTACTGCAGGCGCTAACCCAATGGTTATCCGCAAAGGTATCGAGAAAGCTGTTAAAGCAGCTATCGAAGAGCTTCAAGTTATTGCGAAGCCAATCGAAGGCAAACAATCCATCGCACAAGTAGCGGCAATCTCTGCTGCTGACGATGAAGTAGGCGAATTGATCGCTGAAGCTATGGAAAAAGTAGGTAAAGACGGTGTTATCACAGTTGAAGAATCCAAAGGCTTCTTGACAGAGCTTGAGGTTGTAGAAGGTATGCAATTCGACCGTGGATACACATCCCCATACATGATCACAGATACGGATAAAATGGAAGCAGTTCTAGATAACCCGTACATCTTGATCACAGACAAGAAAATCTCGAACATTCAAGAAATCTTGCCTGTTCTTGAAAAAGTGGTTCAATCCGGTAAACAACTTCTAATCATTGCTGAAGACGTTGATGGCGAAGCACAAGCAACACTTGTTGTGAACAGACTTCGTGGCACATTCACTTGCGTAGCTGTTAAAGCTCCTGGTTTCGGTGACCGTCGTAAAGCGATGTTGGGTGATATCGCTGCTCTAACAGGTGGCCAAGTGATTACTGAAGAGCTTGGATTAGATCTGAAATCAACAACTCCTGATCAATTGGGTAGCGCTCGTCAAATCCGTGTTACCAAAGAAAACACAATCATCGTTGATGGTGCTGGTAACCCAAAAGATATCGCAGCTCGCGTTACACAAATCCGTTCCCAATTGGAAGAAACAACTTCCGAGTTCGATAAAGAAAAACTTCAAGAGCGTTTGGCTAAACTTTCTGGCGGCGTAGCTGTTATCAAAGTTGGCGCAGCGACTGAAACTGAATTGAAAGAGCGCAAACTTCGCATCGAAGATGCTTTGAACGCGACTCGTGCAGCAGTTGAAGAAGGTATCGTTTCCGGTGGTGGTACAGCCCTAGTTAACGTATACAACGCAGTAGCGAAAGTTGTAGCTTCCGGTGATGAGCAAACGGGTGTTAACATCATCCTTCGCTCCCTTGAAGAGCCAGTTCGCACAATCGCAGCTAACGCTGGTCAAGAAGGCTCTGTTATCGTTGAGCGCTTGAAAAACGAAAAAGTAGGCATCGGCTACAATGCAGCTTCCGGACAATGGGTAAACATGTTCGAAGCAGGTATCGTTGACCCTGCGAAAGTAACACGTTCCGCACTTCAAAACGCAGCTTCCGTAGCAGCTATGTTCTTGACTACTGAAGCGGTTATCGCTGATAAACCAGAAGCTAACAAACCAGGTATGCCTGATATGGGCGGCATGGGTGGTATGGGTGGAATGATGTAAGAAGCTCTAACGAGCTTCTGCACATGCAGAGAGAAAGACTCCTTCGGGGGTCTTTTTTTGTTGGCGAGCTGGCGCTAGATGGAGTGAGATAGTCGAAATAATCGACTATCTCAGGTTTGATACTAAATGTCTTTGAACAGATTCTAATTGTTTGACATCTTCTTGCGTTTCTAAGACTGCTTGTCTAATTAAGGGAATGCTCGATGCAAGAGCTTTGATTTCTTTCAATTCTTCTAGAATTTGTAGCATTAAATAATCGCTCATGGGGACAGCCTTCCTTTCCTAGCGTATTTGTTTAAGATATTTTACGAGATGATTTTCATGTAATGTTGTGGCAAGCAACTAGAAATGATTATACAGGTTAAATCCAACACTGTGAACGATAACATAAATTCACTTTTGTTTACTTATAGGCACTTTCCACATAGCCTGGCTCTCTGCCATTTGCTTGGACACCATGCGTGCTTGGCCCACGAGCATTAGCCCATTTATCGAAAAGATAGGCATTGGTACACTCTCTGGACTAGGTTAAGACGTATACTATCTCATACTAACAGAGGAGTTGACGCATTCATGGCTTTACAACCAAACCAAGGAAAACAATTTCAGTGTCCACCTGCTGACCCGATAATGACAGATCCAGAAAGAGTAGTTAGAGACTTTTACCACCCACAAAAGGTTCAAGTTATTCATCCGATTCAAATTGTGAATCGCCATCACTGCGTACCGGTATATGAGCACGTTTATACGTGTACGGAAACCGATGAGTATTGCGGAACTCACCCGCATCCACACCAAGGTATGCTCAGGAAGTAACAGATAAGCACTTCTCGCTAAGAATCATTCGATGATTCTGGCGGGGGGTGTTTTTTTGTAAGGAGGATTGATTATATAATGGTGGAAGGAAATTGTGGGGTAACGGAGGATAGGCACATGCTAGAGTTAGGAATTGATTGGCCGTACTGGATAGAACGGATTCGTCCTAAATTTGATAAAGTGATCATTGCGAGAGGATGGTCCTATTTCAATAAAGGTGTTGTAAGGGATATTGGAGTTGAGGGTACCACGATTATAAAAGCTAGAGTGGACGGAACCAAAAGGTACAAGGTCACCTTGGATCTTAAGAGCTTCACAAGGAGTGGCTGTACGTGTCCGTACGGTTATTACTGTAAGCATATGGCTGCGGTGCTGTTTGAAGTGGCGAAGCAAGCGGGATATGATCCTGAGGAATTTCGTTTTGGTAAAGTGAAGGTAGCGAGGGTAGACCCTGATAACCTGCAGAAACCTAAGCTTAAGACTAGGCTGCCAGAGCCGACGGATAGCTGCGATATGTGGTTGACTTATTTTCATAAACAATATGGCAATGCCAAGATCTATAATGCTTTCAGTCTAGAGGAAGTCTGTATGCGCACGTGGCGTGAGCTCAATAAGCTGGCTGATCCGTGGGAGCCGACCATTCGAGGTGTGTATGATATTCAAGTAGCACTTTATGTCATACAGCTATGCGATACAATGGCGGGTTCTAAGGCGATCACCTATGATTTTTATCAGAATACGAGCTACTATGTCAAACGTGTCTTGAAGAATATCCAGGAGCAGTTGGAAGCGACGCTTCACGTATTAGATGTAAGTAAGGCATTGAAGCAGTACGGTGAACATATGAAAGATATATCGGCGTATCTGGCAGACATATGCAAGAATGGATCAGGCTTGTATCTGTATGATTGGCTAGATTTGTATAAGCTGTTATGGACGCAGTTATTCCAGAATGAGGACATGCTGGAGGCAGAAAAAACTAGGCTTAGGCAGGTGCTTACGGATCCGCGAGCGAGTCAACAAGCGCACCAAGTCGCTACTCTCGGTTCTATTCATTTGGACATTAACCGAAATGAGGATGAAAATGCCTGGGATCGAGCAGACAGTGGCATGTTTGATATTGAGCCGGACTATTGGTTCGATTATTTAAATGGGTTTGTTTTTGAAAGTCAGTGGGATCGGTTGTTGACCTGGTTGTGGTGGTTAAAACCAAGGATGTCGCTGAGCAAGCAATTGTATGTGAATGAGTTTTTACATTACTGGGAGTTGGCGGCGGATCAGCGAGAGGTTGCGAAAGAGCAGCGGGACGTCATGATTTCACTTTTACCTGCAAGTTACGATCACTATGCGAAATTCTTACTGTCCCAAGGTGAGTACCAGGAATGGGCAGATCTCTGTCTTCTTTTGGATCTAACTACAGAACACATCGATGCAACGCAGCTAAAACTCGTTGAGAAGGCGAATGTTCGCTTCCTTCTTCCCATTTATCATCATGCGATTGAAGCATATATACAGGGGAAAAATCGTCTCGATTACATACAAGCTGTCAAGCTGTTGAAGAAATTATCTGCTGCTTATAAAAAGCTGAAGCTACCTCTTCGTTTCGAAGCGTACTTGGAGCAAATCGTCAAACGATACGCTAAGTATCGCGCCTTCACAGAGGAATTACAGAAAGGCGGTTTCTTAGTATGATAACCTTGTCATCGATCTATGTGAAAATCCAAATGCAGCCTGCAGGTAGCTTTGCGATTTATGGGGAAACAGAGGATGCGAACGCGGTTCCTGGATCTATGCTGCGTAAGCTGCTATTTGCCTGGCATGAACGCTCTTTCTATGGGACGCAGTTGGAAGTGATGAGGATTTCACAGGGAGACGCCGTTGTGGTTTCGCCT
Organism: Paenibacillus oryzisoli; assembly: GCF_001653565.1. Taxonomy (GTDB): domain Bacteria; phylum Bacillota; class Bacilli; order Paenibacillales; family NBRC-103111; genus Paenibacillus_E; species Paenibacillus_E oryzisoli. The sequence goes on along the minus strand of NZ_LYPB01000050.1, from coordinate 213,564 downwards.
GCGATGGCTATGGAATATTTGTGTTCACCAGGTGTGCTGCTTCATGGCCGAGTATCTTGGGAAGATGGATTTGTAGAATTGCAAAAGGGAGCTCGCTTTCTAAATGAGGCAATTGTTGCTGGCTGGTATTTGCCTTCCTACGAGCTTTGGCGAGAAGGGCGGAACGGTTGGAAGCTTAGGGTGCCAGCAGAGCATGTTGAGAGGTTTGGGGAGCTTTGCAATGGGGCATTTCCAGAAAGCTTTTGGAAGCGGTGGTTTAGCCAAATCGTTGAAGAGTTGCTTGAGACTGATACGGATTTTGAGCTTGTGAGCGTGTGGAAGGGTGTCCTTCAAGCGAATCGTTTGCTCCAAGTTAACGATATAGGATTCGAGGCATTGCTTTCGGAATCTTCTTGGATGAAGGAAGAGGACTGGCTCCTAGCGATTGGATGGACTGATGACGATATGCCTTATCGAATCTGTGTGCAGCTAGTGGAACCCTATGCCGAGACATATGTCGATGGGACGACGACGGCTAAGGATAACGCAGCCGATTGGCGCCTGCGATTCATTGCACAGGATCGCCGGGATGCCAACCGATTCGTTGAGTTCAGTTCAACGGGCAATGTGTTAATAGGTGAAATTCCCGTTGCTTGGCAGTCAGATATTGCGGATAAGCTTCAAGAGCAAGTGAACCGCATTTTGCGAATGCTGCCAGAGCTCGAGAGTGCGTTTCAACCAGGTAAAATCATCGAGCAATTGTCGGATGATGAGGCGTGGACATTCCTAACCGAATCCAGTCTACAGCTTGTGGCAGCGGGGATTTCCGTCTTTTTACCATCCTGGTGGGAGGAGATACAGAAGATGAGTCGTCCTCAGTTGAAGGCGAAAATCAAAAGCTCCGTGGGATCTACACGTAAAGCTATGTTCGGCATGGATCAGATCATGCAGTTCGATTGGCGTGTGGCGCTAGGCGGGATAGATTTGTCTGAGGAAGAATTTGGGCAATTGGCTCTGGAAAAGAAGCGCTTGATCTATATTCGAGGTAAATGGGTGCAACTGGATCCAGTCTACTTGGAACAAATTCGCCAAGCTATGAAGCAGATTGAGAGGAAGAAGGGGCTGTCCTTTCGGGATGTGTTGGAAATGCATCTGGGAGATGGAGAGGAAGGACTCGCGGCGGATAGTGACGATCAGCGCGGAACCGTAAATGTCAAAGTAGAGTTAAATAGTTATTTGCGCGCCTTGATGAAACAACTGGGTCAGACCCAGTCAATTCCTCTCATTGAGCGGATTGAAGGCTTACAAGCTGAACTTAGGCCTTATCAGGTGCAAGGGGTGTCTTGGCTCCTTTTCCTGCGTAATTTGGGGTTAGGTGGATGTCTGGCGGATGATATGGGGCTAGGGAAGACCATACAGTTTATTGGTTATTTATTGAAGGTGAAGGAGCAGAGTGGGGAAGGTGCAAGGTCGACGGTAAATTCAAGATTAAAGTCAACGTCAGATTCAGGATTCAAAGCAGATTCCAAATCAAGACCTTCGCTACTTATTTGCCCAACCTCTGTGCTAGGCAATTGGCAGAAGGAACTCGCGCGATTCGCGCCGACGCTTCAGATTCAATTTCATTATGGTGCGCAGCGGGCAAAAGGGGAAGCTTTTGAAGCATCGCTAGGTGATGCTGATTTAGTGATTACTTCCTATACGCTCGCACAGTTGGATGAAGAGGAGCTGTCGAGTGTCACATGGGACACGCTCTGCTTGGATGAGGCGCAAAATATCAAAAATGCTTATACGAAGCAGTCGCAAGCGATACGTAAGTTAGAAGCAGGTCAGCGTATTGCTTTGACTGGTACGCCGATTGAGAATCGATTGACCGAGTTGTGGTCGATTTTTGATTTTGTAAACCCGGGGTACCTGGGCACGTTGACTCATTTTAACCGACAGTATGTGGGTCCGATTGAGAAGAATGGGGATGGTGCTAAGGAACTGACGGCTCGTGTTCAGCGCTTGATAAGGCCGTTCCTGCTGAGACGGCTTAAGAAGGATCCAGCGATTCAGCTGGACTTGCCGGATAAGTACGAGGGGAAGGCGTATGTGCGCCTCACCATGGAGCAAGGGGCGCTGTACGAGAATGTCGTACAGAGCTTGATGGAGAAGATTGAGGAGTCACATGGGATCGAGAAGAAAGGGCTCATTCTGACCTCATTGATGAGGTTGAAGCAGATTTGTGATCATCCGGGTTTGTTTTTGAGGGGGTTTGGTGGAGCAGGCGTGAGAGCAGGTGCGAAAGTAAGTGTGAAGGCAGTTGCGAAGGCAGGTGCGAAGGCAGGTGCGAAGGCAGATGAGAAAGCAGATGAGAAAGCAGATGCGAAGGCAAGTGCGAAGGCAGATGAGAAAGCAGATGCGAAGGCAAGTGTGGTAGAAAAAGATGGGCGCGGCGCACTCGCCGCCGCGGTTGATGTGAGAGCGCGCTCAGCGAAGCTGGAGCGGTTGGTGGAAATGATCGACGAACTTAGGAGCGAAGGAGGCAGCTGCCTCATCTTCACCCAGTTCGTCGAAATGGGCCACCTGCTGCAGGCTACGCTTGCGCAGGCGCTGGGAGAGCCCGTGCAGTTCTTGCACGGGGGTGTAAGTGCAGTAAAGCGCGACGCGATGATCGCGCGCTTCCAGGACGCGACGCTTCTTGCAGAGGAGCGCTGCCATATCTTCATCCTCTCGCTGAAAGCAGGAGGAACGGGATTGAACCTGACAGCGGCGAACCACGTGTTCCACTACGACCGCTGGTGGAATCCGGCCGTGGAGAATCAGGCCACGGATCGGGCTTTCCGCATCGGGCAGAAGCGCAACGTGCAGGTGCACAAGTTTATTACGCTCGGTACGCTCGAAGAGCGAATCGACGAGATGATCGAGCGCAAGCGGGGTCTCAGTGACCAAATCGTCGGCACCGGCGAGAACTGGGTCACGGAGATGTCGACAAGCGAGCTGCGCGAGCTTTTTGCGTTAAGGCGTGAATGGATGGAGAAGTGAGATTGAGATTGAGATTGAGCAAGAGAGGCTATCCATCAATAATGGTTGTAGCCTTTTTGCTTTATAGGGGCAAAAAAAAGGCGCCACATCTCTGTGGCACCCTCTCTATTTAGCTGGAAAAACAGCTGCAACAATTGCATCGATATTTTGCTTCTCAGCTGGATCCTTCGCAATTAATTTATTCATTAATGCTTGATCTGGCGTACCTTGTTTTTGTAGTATAGCCAGATACCAACGGACCAATAAGCGGTTCACTTGGTCATCCATGTTCTCAGTTATGTGTGGTTGAATCAGTGCGACAGCACCTTTATAATCGCCGCGCATATAACTGATTTGGCCAATGTTAAGAGCCATCGATGGAGTGACTGCGAATTCACGTCCTTGCATTTGTTCTTTTGGTAAGTTCTTCAGCGAATCAATGCGGGCAAGGACATCTTTGTACGTGGCAAGCGCGTTCTCTAATCTTGAATTGAATTCTTGTGCGTTGCCTTTGGAATTGGCCTCTCCTGCTAGCTCAATATTCAGTGAGATGCTCTTCTCATACATGTCCATGTACCAAGGATAGTTTGGAATTTGAGCGTTTGACCACTCCAAAGCCCCTTGTTTATTCCCTTTGATAAGAAGCATGTTTAACTGTTGCATAGCTACTACGCGGTTATGGGGCTCTTTTTTCAATAGCTGAGACATTAGGTCTTGGGCCTGAGTGAAAAATGGGTCACTCTTCGTAGGATCATTTGGATTTTCCTTCTGCATTTGGCTATAAACTTGAAGAAGGAGTCCAATTCGGCTCACTTGACCTGTTAACAAATAATCCGGATGACCAGGATGCATTGAAATTGCTTTATCGAGAGGTTTCACAATTTGATTATAATCTTTACTTGTTTTAATAACTTCTAGTGAGTCTTTGTAGGAACCGTTAGCAGAAAGAATCTGAGCTGAGATGAAGAACATCACAAGTGACAGTACCGCAATACTTGCAGGGAATATCTTGTGCATAAGGGCTGATTTCGACTTGAATCGCAGTTCACCAGTGGTGCTGTTGCTCAACATCCCACCTAATGCAAGGAAGAGAATCGCACCTAAATACACATAGCTTAAATCGAAGTCAATCATACTGTGGACCAATAGGGAAATCATGATAATGAAAAATAGGAAATGCCCATCTCTCTTTTCCTGAGTGCTTCGAATGTAACTTCGGATATAGAACCAACATACAGCAATAACAAATCCGATAAAAGCAAGGAAACCAAGAGCACCGGCTTCAACCAAATATTGCAGAGCAAAGTTATGGGCCTGACGACTTGTGTATGGATTGTTTTGATACTTTTCATACAGGGAAGCCCAAGCTCCGCCACCAGCACCAATGATGGGATAGTCCGACCATAGCTTAACAGCATCCTTATAAAATGTTCCACGCTCCAAAACGCTGTGCTGTTGGAAGTTGATATTCTCAACACGTGTTTTGACGTTCTCAGGTAGAATGTTCTTAAATCCAGTATCGCTTAGAATAAGAATCGCTCCAACCACACCAATCAAAACAGCTGCGATCGGGAGAACAAATGTTGCATATTTCTTGGAATCAAATCGAGTTGTAACGCGCTCCAACCAAGGCTCACCGAAGCGTTGTATAGCAACGGACAGTCCAGCGAAAACTAAGGAAGCGAGTAGTAGAATCCACCAACCATGCCAAGATTCTGAAGCACTAGGTTGCTTTTGCAGCCCGATGCCAATATCCGTTACCTTTTCTAAAATAATAAGGGAAGTGCCGAACGCTAGTCCCAGTTGAACTAGAGCTAGGATCTGGCGGCTCATTCGGAAGAAGAACATCATAATGAGGAATACCACTGGAATTACGACAATGGCTCCACGAGATAAAGTCAGCCAGAAAGAGACGATAGTTGGAATTAATAAAAACGCATGGATGAGAACTACATACCATTTACGAGATTTAATGATGAAGAATAAAGAACTAAGCGTTATCGTAATTAAAAAAGCAGCGTACGTGTTGGCATACTGGAAGACTGAGGTTAAACGGAGTCCGTTGGAATCTGTCATGATTGCATCACGGTATAGATTTGGATCCGCACCATCCATGAGTGCAAACCAACCAACAAGGTGTCCAGCGAAGGTTTTGTTGCCTAACCAGTACAAAAGTCCGAATAGCACGATGAAATATCCAGAGATCATGAACAATTGGGAAACAATCGACACACCGAGCTTGTTTTTTGTCAAAAATACACCTAAAATGAAGAAAGTTGCATACAGCATTTGGATGTAAACCATATTCGTTGCCAAATAGTGAGAAGACGAATTCGACAAAGAAATAACGTAAGTCAGCGGCATGATGAAGACGAGAATGGTAAGGAGATCTTTCTTTTCTTGAAGCTTAAACACAAATAACGCTAGTATCGCAACAAGCAAAAGGATGATGGAGGACCACACAGAAGCGGAGTAAATACTTCTCTCAAATTCATAGGTACCGCCATTAAACAGCGCCCTTTGAAAAGGTGCCCAGAACATAAATAAGCCCGTAAATACAGCTAATACCCAAAAAATGACAGAGCTTTTATCCGTCGTTATTGTTCCATTCGATTTTGCACGCGAAGCCGCGTAGGCATTCTTACTTGCACTCATTCCAGATAGTCTCCTTCTTCGCTAAAGTTCGACTTTATTTTAGCATACTGGAAGAGGGTTTCCAAATGGAGATTTAATAACGTTTATTCCAATCAATAATTTTCCGATAGACAAAAATAGAACCAAATTGATAGACTCTTGGTGGTGAGTGGTAACATGAAGAAAGCTATATTTAAGTTACTTTATAAATCAGCAGTTTATGGAAAGAAACACTTAAATCCTCTGCTTTCTTCTAGACTGAAGAAGTACGTTAAGAAGAATTTACTTGCCAAAGCTTATCCATTAGATGATTTATCTTCAAATAAGCAGGAGATTAATCGCTCAATTGGGACCCAAACTGGAATAAATTTAATTGGCTATTCAAGAGCAGAAATGGGGATTGGAGAATCCTGTCGGATTGCTGCAAAGAGTCTAACAGCTGTGAATCACCCATTTGGTATTATCAATTTTGAAGGAACTAACTCATCTCGGATGGGTGATCTAACTTGGAAGCATAAAGAAATGAATGAACCTCTTTATAATGTAAACATCTTTCATATAAATGCTGAGCAAATGATGGAAGTCTACTCAAACAAAGGAAACGAGATTTTTCAGAATAGATATAATATTGGTTATTGGCACTGGGAATTACCTGATTTTCCAGATGAATGGCTGGAAAATTTCCGGTTTGTCCATGAAGTTTGGGTGCCCTCAAATTTCGTTCTTGATTCAATTTCTATGAAAAGTCCTGTACCCGTTGTAAAAATACCCCACAGTATTGAAGTTCTTATTGAAGAAAAACGTTCTAGACAATACTTTGCTTTGCCTGAAGATGTCTTTTTGTTTTTGTCCATGTATGATGCCCATAGCTATCAAGATCGTAAAAACCCCGAGGCTGCTGTACATGCTTTTAAAAAAGCTTTTTCACCTGAAGATGTAAGTGTAGGATTAGTGTTAAAGGTGAACAACTCCAGATCAACGCCCGATGAGATTAAACGTCTAGAGAAATTGATTCTCGGGCATCACAATATTTATTTGATCAAAGAGACTTATAATCGGAATGATGTTAACGCACTTATAGCTGTAATTGATTGTTTCGTCTCCTTACATCGTTCAGAAGGGTTTGGACTCGGACTAGCTGAGGCAATGTATCTAGGGAAAGCCGTTATAGGAACGAATTGGTCATCTAATATTGATTTTATGAGACATGATAATTCCTGCTTGGTTAACTATGAGTTGATTCAATTAGGGAAGGATTTTGGTCCTTATCAGGCTTACCAATACTGGGCTGACCCTAGTGTGGATCATGCTGCTTCATATATGAAAAAACTTGCTTATGATACAGAATACTATAGACAGATTGCTGCAAATGGAGAAAAAACGATTAAAGAGCAGTTTTCACCTCAAGCTATAGGCAAATTAATTCAAAAAAGATTGAAATACATCAAATAAAATTTTGGAATCACGGAGGTAACCTTATGAGAACGATTACTTCTGTAATCATGGCAGGTGGAAAAGGGGAAAGATTTTGGCCCAAGAGTAGAACAAATCTTCCTAAGCAATTTTTGAATATCTCTGGAAATAAATCAATGATTCAACAGACAGTTGGAAGACTGGAATCCTTGATCGATATTAGTCAAATATTCATTGTTACTAATGAATTGTATGCTGAGCTAATAAGAGGGCAAATTCCTCATCTTCCTGCTGAGAATATTATTATTGAACCCGTAGGTAGAAATACAGCTCCATGTGTAGGTTTGGCCTCAATTATTATTGAAGAGAAATTCCCAGATAGTACGATGATTGTTTTGCCATCGGATCATATTATCGAAAATGAAGAAGGCTTTATGGAGATTTTGAAAGCGGCTGTGCAAGTGGCTGATACTGATAACAATCTTGTAACTCTGGGGATATCGCCTACTTACGCGGAAACGGGCTATGGTTATATTGAAAGTACAAGTGAGGATTTGCAGGTGGTTGACGATTTAGAAGTTTATAAAGTCAATCGTTTTGTTGAGAAGCCTGACGTTAAGACTGCTGAGGACTATCTGAAATCAGGTAATTTTTATTGGAATAGCGGGATATTTATTTGGAAGGTTTCTACGATACGGCATTACTTTCATACGTTGTTACCACAAGTTCATGATATATTAGAGACTATGAAGCAAGGGTTCCATTTGAGTAGCCGAGAAGAGACAATACAATCAGAATTTTTCAAAATGCCAGATCAATCGATTGACTACGGGATTATGGAAAAAGCAGAAAACATCTACGTTATACCGTGCACGTTTGGGTGGGATGATGTTGGTAGTTGGACTGCATTGGATCGAATTAATGATCGTGACGATGATGGCAATGTTATTCGTGGTAATATACTTAATATCGATACTAAGCGTTGTATAATTGAGAGTAACAACGGCAAATTAATTGCAACTTTGGGGATTGAAGATCTTATCGTTGTTGATACAGATGATGTAACTTTGATTTGTACCAAAGACAAGGCACAAGAAGTGAAGTTGTTGCTTAAAGCATTAAGGACACAGAAATTAGATCAATACTTATAAATCAACACATAGGAGAGAAGATAATAATGTCACAGAAAAGAGCTTTAATTACGGGAATTACAGGACAAGATGGATCGTATTTAGCTGAATTACTGATATCGAAAGGTTACAAAGTATTTGGAATTAAAAGAAGAACTAGTGCTCCAATTATGGAGAATATCATACATATTGCGAATGAAATCGAGTTCATCGATGGTGATTTACAGGATCTTGGTTCACTAATTCAAGCAGTGAAAATTTCGAATCCAGATGAAGTTTATAACCTCGCTGCGCAATCTTTTGTAGGAACTTCATGGGCGCAACCAGTGCTTACTGCTCAGTCAACTGCAATTGGTGTAACCAATATGCTAGAAGCAGTTCGATTAGTTAAGCCTGATGCTCGTTTCTATCAAGCTTCAAGTAGTGAGATGTTTGGCAAAGTTGTGGAAACACCACAAGTTGAAACAACGCCTTTTTATCCACGCAGCCCTTATGGTGTAGCTAAAGTATACGGTCATTGGATTACGGTTAACTATAGAGAGAGCTATGATATGTTTGCTTGTTCAGGGATCCTATTCAATCATGAATCACCACGTAGAGGCATTGAATTTGTGACTAGAAAAGTAACAGATGCGGTTGCGCGGATTAAGCTTGGATTGCAAAATGAACTTAGAATGGGAAATCTTGACTCTAAGCGCGACTGGGGTTTCGCAGGGGATTATGTACAAGCCATGTGGCTAATGCTGCAACAAGATGCACCTGATGATTTTGTTATTTCAACTGGAGAGACTCACACCGTTGAAGAGCTTGTTGAGATCGCTTTTAGCCATGCTGGACTAAATTGGAGAGATTATATTGTGATTGATCCGAAATTCGTTAGACCGGCAGAAGTAGATCTACTACTGGGGGATTGCACGAAAGCGAAAGAAAAATTGGGTTGGAAGTTAGATGTAGGATTTGAAGAGTTAGTTAAAATGATGGTTGATAGTGATCTCGAGAGAGTGCGAAAAGAAATACGATAAGGTGTGATTTTTCTGAAAGCACTTGTAACTGGAGCTAGTGGTTTTGTTGGGACCGTGTTGTCTCAATCGATGATGAAACAAAATATGGAAGTATTAGGGATAGCTAGGTCGGAAGCATTTTATAATGAGCGTAAGAACGATGATTTCAAATGTGATATTTTGGATAAAGCTAAATTAAAGGAAATATTAACATCCTACAGTCCTGACTACATTGTTCATCTCGCAGGCCCGGCCTTTATACCTGATTCATTCATTAATCCATTAAAAACATATGAAATTATTTTTAATGGGACATTAAACTTACTTGAGTGTGTAAAAGAATTAAAATTAAACTCAAAAATATTATATGTTAGTTCGGCTGATGTGTATGGAGGAAATAACAATAGTGTGTTGGTTGAGACTGAACACTATGATCCTAAAAGTCCCTATTCAGCAGCTAAAGCTTGTTCAGAACTGTTATGTAGACAATTTACAAATTCTTATGGTTTAAACACCGTAATTGCACGTCCTTTCAATCATACAGGACCAGGGCAATCAATAGACTTTGTTTGTTCGAGTTTCGCTCACCAAGTAGCAACCATGGTGGGTCAAAATGAGAAAATACTTCGTACAGGGAACATTGATGTTAAAAGAGATTTTCTTGATGTTAGAGATGTAGTTGAAGCTTATATCCGATTATTGATGCTTGGAGTTAATGGGGAAACATACAATGTTAGCTCTGGTAAGGCTATCTCTTTAAGAGATATAATTGAAATATTGTTCCGAGAAGCAAATATCAATAAGTATGAAATTTATATTGATCCCCAAAAAGTAAGAAATAATGATATTCCGGTCAGGATTGGAGAAAGTAGTAAACTTAGACAATTAACTGGTTGGTTTCCCAAATACAGTATAGAACAAACTTTAGCTGACATTTTCCATTATTGGAAGGAGAAAAGCCTGCATGCTGACAGATAAAAGAATTGTGGTTACAGGTGGTGCTGGTTTTTTAGGTCATCATGTTGTAGAAAAACTAAAGGAAAAAGGTTATAATCATATATTTGTTCCAAGAAGCAAGGATTATAATCTAATAACAGAAGCTGGTATTACTAAAATGTTTCATGATATGAAACCTGATTATATTATCCATCTTGCAGCAGTTGTTGGTGGAATTGGTGCTAACAGAGAGAACCCAGGGAAATACTTCTATGATAATTTGATGATGGGTACTCAATTAATCGAGCAATCGCGAGTCTTTGGTGTGGAGAAGTTTGTTGCAATTGGTACGATTTGTGCTTATCCAAAGCACACACCCGTGCCATTCTCTGAGCAGGATCTCTGGTTGGGTTATCCTGAAGAAACTAATGCGCCCTACGGACTTGCAAAAAAAATGATGCTAGTTCAATCCCAAGCATATAGAGAGCAATATAATTTTAATTCAGTATATCTTCTACCTGTTAATCTTTACGGGCCTAGAGATAACTTTGATCCCAACACATCTCATGTTATTCCTGCATTGGTAAAGAAATGTATTGATGCTATTAAGAATGGTGACAATTCGATCACTGTTTGGGGAACAGGGAATGCCACTAGAGAATTCTTATACGTTGAAGACGCTGCAGAAGGGATTGTTGCAGCAATGGAATCTTACAACAAAAGTGACCCGATAAATCTGGGGGCAGGCTACGAAATCTCCATAAAAAACTTAGTAGAAAAGATCGCAGAAATGACTGGATTTACTGGAGAAATAATTTGGGATAGTACTAAACCGGACGGTCAACCTCGGAGAAGTTTAGACACGACCCGAGCTTATGAGGAATTTGGCTTTAAATCGAAAACTGATTTTGATAATGGTTTAAAGAACACAATTGAATGGTATAAAACGAAGAGCTAGGTGGTAAGGTATGGATAGTATTTGGAAATATCGAAAGTATATTTGGGACAACTCAATTTCAGAACTGAAAAATCGTTACGCTGGATCATCACTAGGAGCTGTCTGGAACGTATTGCAGCCTTTATTCCAAATACTAATTTTTACCTATATTTTCTCGCAAGTTATGATTGCCAAAATACCGAACATGGAATCATCCAGCGCTTTTGCAATATATTTATGTGCTGGATTAATTCCATGGATTTCATTTTCGGATATTGTTGTAAGAGGAAGTAACGTATTTCTTGTTAATTCAACGTATCTGAAGAAATTAGCTATTCCAGAGTATATATTCATGCTGCAAGTATCTTTAACCTCGACAATCATATTATTCATTTCAATGGTACTGCTCTTTCTTATTGTGCTCATTTTAGGACAAATAGTAACATTATTATGGCTGATTATCCCAATTGTTTTGTTTATGCTTGTAGTTTTTGCCACTGGAATTGCCTTCGTGGTTGCGACAGTTAATGTTTTCTTTAAAGATGTAGGTCAGTTTTTGGTTAGTTTTATACAAATTTGGATGTGGCTAACCCCTATTGTATATATTAAGGAGCTTTTACCTACTTCTTTCGCAAGTTTAATAAATTACAATCCAGTTTATTATTTTATTGATTCCTTACAGCAAATTATTGTATACGCCAAGCCGCCTACTACTTCAAACTGGGTACTTATGATTATATTCACTTGTGTTTCAGTTTTCATTGGCATTTTTGTATTGAAAATTTTGCGTTCTGAAATAAGGGATGTCATATGATGCTAAAAAATAATATTGTTGTTGATATTAAAGAGTTATCTAAAAAGTATAAAATCTATGCAAAACCACATCATCGTTTGTTAGAGTGGATTACACTTGGTAACTTGAAAAAGCATACTGATTTCTGGGCCCTCAGAGATGTTAGTTTTTCTGTATCAGAAGGAGAATGTATAGGCATAATTGGACACAATGGTGCTGGGAAAAGTACTCTTTTGAAAATATTATCAAAAGCTCTTTATCCATCTCATGGTAGCATGAAGGTCAAAGGAAATATGGTTTCATTGCTTGAATTGGGAACTGGTTTCAACCCAGAACTTACAGGTTTACAGAATATTTTTACAAGTGGGAAGCTGCTAGGTTTTTCTGATGAATATCTAAATGCTAAATTAACATCAATTCTTGAATTTTCGGAACTAGGCGACTTTATACATCAACCTGTGAAATCCTATTCTTCAGGGATGTATGTTCGGTTAGCTTTTTCACTATATGCAAGTCTAGATCCTGATATATATGTTGTTGATGAAGCATTATCTGTAGGAGATATCTTCTTTCAACAAAAGTGTTTTGATTTTTTGCAAAAATTAAAGGCTAACGGTGCAGCAATTATTCTTGTTACTCATGATATGCAAAGCGTAAAAAAATATTGTGATCGTGTCATTATTCTCAATAATGGCAAAGTTACAAATGAGGGTAGTCCTTTAGAGATGGTTAATCTTTTTTATTCTTCGAATGGGAAAAATTTAGCTGGCCAGCAATTAGAAGGAGAGTTAATTGAAATTAGTAGTAATGGAATAGTTGGAATTGATATTCCAGAAGAAAGCAAACATAATATTCAAAATGCAGTTGGAATTCGTCGAGGAGACGGTAAGGTTAGAATTATTGGAGCAATATTTTGCGATAGCGATGGTAAAGAGGCTAGAACAGCAAATACTGGTGATAATTTAACTTTAAGTATATACTCTGAGATTATAGAAAATGTAGATGACTTAGCATTTACGTTTCAAATGTCTGACAGACACAACACTGTCGTGTTTGGACAAAACTCATATATGATAAATAAAAATATTCTAAGCGCAAGGAAAGGGAATATCATTAAAGCTTCTTTCAAAATAGAGATGAATCTTTTTCAAGGATTATATACGGTTATGGTTGGAGCTACAGATTGTCAAACTGAAGTAAGCAATAAGATTTATGATACAATTGAAGGTTGTATGACCCTAGAAATAATGAAACCTGAATGGAGATCATTTCATGGAGTGGCATTTATGAAATCTACTTTCGAAATCGAAGGCACAAATAGAACTGAAGGAATTCATAGAAATGAGGTAAAGTATGCAAGACAATAACTCGATTGAAATAGTAGAATGCTGGTGCGGTTGTAGGCAAATGGATAACTTCAGTGAGAAATATAAAAAATGTAGAGAATGTCAAACATTAATAAATACACCAAGAAAGAATGAAGTTTTTTATGAAGTGGAAAATGATGAAGATGATTTCTATGGAAAAAAATACTGGACAGGTCATCAGGTAGATAATTATGGTTACCCAAACATATTTCAGCGATCCAGGCAGGATTTAACTGGAAGATGTTTATATTGGTTGCGTAAGGTTATGGAATACAAAGGTACTCCGGGCAAGACATTAGAGATTGGTAGCGGACCAGGGGCGTTTGTACAGATGCTAAAGAGTGTTGGTTTTGAAGCAAAAGGACTAGAATTAAGTCCATGGGTCGCTAATTATGGTAGAAATTACCATGGAGTCGAGATTATTAACAGTAAAATTGAGGACGTATCGGAAAATATGGAATTAAAAGATATTGTTGTTATGATGGACGTTCTCGAACACTTCACTGACCCAGTAGAGTCAATGAGGCATACTCTCAGTGTAATAAAAAATGATGGGATAATCGTTATTCAAACACCATGTTATAACCATATGAGTTATGAAGAGATGATAGCAACAAACGATCCTTTTCTAATTCAACTTAAGGACCAGGAACATTTATATTTATTCAGCACTAAAGCAGTCACTATGCTTCTCGAATCTTATGGATTTAAATACATTAATTTTATAGACCCATTATTTCCTTATGATATGTTTTTAATTGCAAGTGCTGAGGAATTAGTACAAGTAGGTAACGATCAAGTTACAGCGCATTTGCAATCGAAACCAGAAACAAGACTCATACTAGCGTTACTTGATTTATACGATGAAGTGAATAGAGTTAGTAACGAGGCAGAGATTAGGCTGGCCAATAACAAAAAATTAGAACAATTGCTTAGTGAATGTGAATATGATAGAGAAGTGAGAATACAAACAATTCATAAACTAGAAAGTTTACTGAAGGAATCAGAAGCAGATAGAGAAGCAAGATTACAGTCAATTCAAAAGTTAGAAGAGCTTCTTAAGGAATCAGAAGCAGATAGAGAAGCAAGATTACAGTCAATTCAAAAGTTAGAAGAGCTTCTTAAGGAATCAGAAGCAGACAGAGAAGCCAGATTAATTGCTATCCAAAAATTAGAGAGTTTATTAAAGGAATCCGAAATAGATCGAGAAGCAAGATTGGAATCGATTCAAAAATTAGAGAAACTCTTGCAAGAAAAACAAGGTCAGGTGTGAGATGAAAGTAGCGATTGATGTTGTCCCAATAAGAAATACCGGTGAAATGGGAGGGGCTTTTCAATTAGTCATCGAGCTAATTAAAGGCTTAGCTCAACACAATAGCAATGATCAATATTATTTGTTAACAGCTGAATGGAATCATCAGTACTTCGAGGCATTCGAGCAATACGGAATTGAGAGGATATTAGTTCAAGCTTCTAGCAAGCCACAACAACCGGTCAAAACCACCTTTTTTTATAAAGTTAAAAGAAAAATATTCAATAAGATTAAAAAGTTTTCGAAAAAAATATTCAAATCAGTGAATCTGACTAGAACTTCAATTCTAAGATCTAGATCAATTGATGTTTTGTTTTGTCCAATGAGTGCGGTTAATTATTCAGAACCGGGCATACCAACTCTCAGCTTGATTTATGATTTGCAACATAAATATTATCCGCAATTTTTTACTGAAGAAGAGATAGCTGTACGTGATAATTATTATAAAGGTATATCCGAATTGGCGGATTATGTAGTTTGTATCTCAGACTTCACCAAGAATACATTGGTAGAGAAACTAAATTATCCGCAAGATAGAGCTGAAGTTATTTATATCAGTATCCAGGATCGATTAAACGGAATTAGTTCTATCGACACAGCTGAAATTAATCAAAAGCTCGGTCTAAAGGGTAAGAATTATGCTTATTACCCAGCAAACTTTTGGTCACACAAAAATCATCGTGTACTTCTCACGGCTATGTCAATATTCATTAATAAATATCCTGAATTAGATTTGCATCTATGCTTGACAGGAAGCTTATTAAATCAAGAAGCATATTTTAACGAAATCATTAGTCAAATGAACCTGCAAGATCGAGTACTTCATTTAGGATATGTTACTGAACATGAGGTATCTGTAATAATGGAGAACGCTAGTTTTTTAATATTTCCTAGCCTATTCGAAGGATTTGGAATACCCGTAGCGGAAGCGTTGTCGATGGGGACTCCTGTTATTTGCAGTCAAAATACAAGTCTTCCTGAGGTGGGCGGAGATGCTGTATTGTATTTTGATCCTCGAAAACCGGAAGAAATTGCTGAAGTTATGAAAAACATTGTAACCGACAAACCTTTGAGAGATAGGTTAGTACTAAAGGGTTATGAACAAATTAAGAAATTTGATAATAGTATTATGATTAAGCAATACCATGAATTACTAAGTAAAGTAGCAAGCGTTGAGTCGTTTAATAAATATTCAATTAGTGGGATATACGGAGACAATTGGAGTGGAGAAGCTGTTGATATTTCAATTAGTGATGAATCGATAGATCGTTATTTATATGTGGAATTGATTCTTCCATCTGTTTCACCTCATAAAAGAGGTCAATTGCACCTGACTATCAATGGAAAAATAAAGAAATATACTTTTACCACAGATTCACTTTTAGTAATAACTGAAGATTTACCCAAGGTAACTGGTGAGATTTCAATAGTAATTCGGACTACTTTTAAACCTAGTGAAATCGGTATTCCTGATGAACGTAAATTAGGTGTGCAAATCCCGAAAGTTGATATTAGAGAAAAGCACTCAGGTAAATCATTAAAATCGCTTCATGGAGCGTAAAATAATTTAAAGGGTTGAAACAAAAATGACAATAAAGATTTCAATCGTCACCCCGTCTTATAACCAGGGTGTTTTTCTGAAAAGAACTTTAGATAGTATTCTTGATCAAAAAATAGAGGGTTTAGAATTAATCGTATTTGATGGTGGGAGCAAAGATAGTTCTGTAGCAGTTCTTCAAAGTTACGGAGAGTTACTATCCTATGTTTCTCAAAAGGATGAAGGTCAATCGGACGCTGTAAATAAAGGGTTGACTCAAGCTAAAGGTGAGATAATTGGCTGGTTAAACTCGGATGATGTTTATTATCCTGGATCATTAAATAAAGTTATTGAGATATTCGATAACAATCCTGATATTGATGTCATTTATGGTAAAGCAGACCACATCGACGAAAATGATAATTATATGGAAGACTACTACACAGAAAAATGGGATTATGAGAAATTAAAGGAAATATGTTATATTTGTCAGCCGGCTGTATTTTTCAGAAAATCTGTTGTTGACAAGTATGGGATATTAAATAAAGATCTAAGATATTGTATGGACTATGAATTTTGGCTTAGAATAGGACGCGAAAAGCCTTTTTATTTTCTAGAACAGAAGCTAGCTGGATCAAGGCTTTATTCTGATAACAAGACATTAGGAAGTCGCAGAGCGGTTCATGAAGAAATAATATTAATGCTAAAAGAGAAGTGTGGGTCAGCTCCAGAAAAATGGATATATAATCTTGCTCATGTAATTACTGAGGAAGCAGGATATACCCGTGGAACTGAAAAAGAGAATTATGAATTCGTGAAGGAGCTTGTCAAGAAATCTGCTCTATCTTTTATGAAATATCAAAGATATATAAAGCTTTCTCAGGTTAGAGTAATGATGTCTTGGTTGAAGAGTTCTAGAAAGGCTATGTTGGAGGCGGAGGCTAAGTAAGTGAAAATTGGATTTGATGTTAGTCAGACTGCAGAAGAAATGGCTGGATGTGGCTTTTTCTCTAAACAAATGATTTCTCATTTGCTTGAAATTGATAGAGAAAATAAATATATGTTGTATCCATTGTTTTACGGTTATCGGCATCCAGATTATAAAAAGGCATACCAGAGCACCCAACCTAATGTTATGAATCATTTCATAAATAACTCGTTAAATCATTTTAATCAAAAATGGCAGGATAGCGTTGATAAGAGTGAAATACTGGGGAATCCTGATATTGTTCATTCGAATAATTTTAGTTTTCCAAGCAATGTGAATGCCAAGAGGGTAATGACGATCTACGATATGGGATATTTAGATTGTCCGGAATATACGACTGAGGCGAATCGTTTAGTATGTTTTGATGGTGCATTTGAAGCAAGTTTATATGCAGACCATATTTTAACAATTTCTGAGTTCTCCAAACGAAGCTTTATGAAGTATTTCCCTTATTACCCGGAAGAGAGAATTTCTGTTGTATATTTAGGTTCTAGACCGACATTAACTAAAGTGACAAATGTAACAATCATACAAGAAGTTCAAAAAAAGTTTGGTTTAACTGATTCGTTTTGGTTAGGTGTTGGAACTATTGAGCCTAGAAAAAACTATCGACTTCTGCTGGAAGCATACGCACAATTAGTTGAAGAGCAAGCTGAACCGAAGCCGCTGTATATTGCTGGGGGAAAAGGTTGGATGGAACAAGATATTCAAGATAGAATTAACGAGTTGGGGGTAGCCGATAAGATCAAATTTCTTGGTTATGTATCCGATGAGGAACTATCAGTCTTGTATTCAAAATGTTTTGCTTTTATATATCCTTCTCTCTATGAAGGATTTGGGTTGCCCGTACTAGAGGCCATGAGTTGCGGTGCACCAGTAATAACAAGTAATACTTCGAGCATTCCAGAAGTAATAGGCAGGGCAGGGATCTTAATCGATCCAACAGATGTTAACAGCTTATTAATAGCAATGCGCAATCTCGAAAGTAATAATGAGCTTAGATCTGAGCTTATCGAGAAATCTGTAGGCCAAGCACAAAAGTTCTCATGGCGTACAGCCGCTCAACAAATGTTAGATATTTATCATAAGGTGAGGATTACTGAATCATGGTACAAGAAGAAAGTATGACAAGGTCGCTTCCATCTGTGTCGGTAGTTGTCCCAAATTTGAACCAAGGACACTTTCTAGAAGAAGCACTTCTAAGTATTATAAGTCAACCCAACTTGGATATTAGAATTGCGGTAATGGATGCAGGATCTACTGATGGTTCTCTCTCAATAATAAAAAAGTATGAACAACATATTACACACTGGAGATCGCATCCTGATAATGGGCAAGCCGCGGCAATCAATGAGGGAGTTAAGATATTACCTCCCTCAGATTATGTGTGTTGGCTTAATGCCGATGACACATATTTAGAGCATGGCTTAATCAAAATGGTGGAATATTTAGAAATTAACAAACAATGTGCTGCCGTGTACTCGCAAGCTTATATAACTGATTCAAATAATCATATCTTATCTGAGTATCCCACAGTTAACTTTTCAGTAAAACAACTTTCAAGATCATGTATTATTTGCCAACCCGCGACTTTAATAAGACAAAGTGCCTGGGAAAATAGTAATGGAATAAATGCATCATTACATATGTGCATGGATTATGATTTATGGTGGAGATTACTTAAGCAAGGGGAAATCGGCTATTTAGATGTGTTTACAGCTTGTTCACGTGATCATGAAGGAACTAAAACAAGAAATAATAAGGAGCAACACTACAAGGAAGCATTTAACTTACTCAAAAAACATAATGGTTATGTACCTTGGAGTTGGTGTATGAGTAGGGTAATAGAAACACAAATAGAGAGAAGAAACATATTCTCTAAAATTGGAATTAAATTGAAGGCTGCTTATTATTTCTTGGGATTTAAATACATAAAGTGAGAATGGAGAATTTCCAGTGGAAAACCTAATGTTTCTGCAAAGAATTAATATTGCACTTTCCAGGGGGGCAGTTACATCACAGCTTAGAGATATCGATGAGACAAACCCGATAAGTTGGGAATTTTCAGTATTTAGTCAGAATGGTGAAGATGGAATTATCGACTATTTAACTAGAAAAATAATTAATCCGAACTATTATTTTATAGAAGTCGGCGCATCAGAAGGGCTTGAAAATAATACTTCATGGCTAGCGCTAGGTAGAAAATATGAAGGTGTTATGTACGAAGGTAATTTGGAAGCGGTCTCGAGATTAAGAGAATATATATTACCATTAGCTTTGGGTGTGGAAGCTTACCCTTTGTTTGTTAACTTAGAAAATACAGAAGAGATAATCTCTTGTTCACTATATAAAAATCCCGATGTCGTTTCACTTGATATTGATGGCAATGATTATTACATTGTAAGAAAAATGTTAGAGAGTGGATTGAGACCGAAGATATTTGTTGTTGAATATAACTCCGCATATGGACCTGAGCAGAGAATGACAATTGTATATCATAAAGATTTTGTGTGGGATTATAGTAGTTACGAAAACTATTTATATTTTGGTGTTTCTATATCAGCCTGGAGAAAACTATTTGAAGAACATGGCTATAAATTTGTTACTGTAGAAAGAAGAGGCGTGAATGCGTTTTTCGTGGATCCAGCATGCTTTGAAACTTGTTTTCTTGATAATATAAAAGGATTACATTTTGCAGAGAATTTTTATCAGCTACAAAAGTATAGAGTTACATGGGAAGAACAATTTCAACTAATGAAAAATAGAATGTTTGTTATTATTAATTAAAATGTATAATTAGGGAGTTTGAAATATGTTAAATTTTGACCTTGGATCACTATTATTATATACGTGCAGTTTAACTATCATATTTTTCTCCGGTATTTGGCTTAGTATATTATTAATCCCTACTGTAAATCACAAATACATTATTGAATTTAGTTTTTTGTTAGGAATCTGTTGGTTAATACTTTCAAGCTCTATTTTGAGTTATATTGGATTATCAGTGAAGCAGTTTGCATATTACTTACTAGCTTTTTCGGTATTAATTAGTAGTTTTGCTATATATTTTGCCTATAAGCGCGGTATTATAGTAAAAAGGTTAATTCCATCCAAAGGACAATTGGTTACATATTTAATAGCATTTTCGTCGGGTATAGTAATTTTACTGCCTATCCTTCTTTTCAATGCATTCAATGCATTTATTGACGGATTCACATATGTCTCTATTGCAGATTATTTGCAAAATTTCAGTTATTTTGAAAAGGCAGATCCAAATCCATATTTCCCATCGCTTACACAAATGAGTCTTTATCAGCATTTTGGGTTTAGAATGGGATTCCAATTTATTCTTTCTTTTTTTACAGTACTTTTCAATGAACATTTCTCAATTGCTTTATTTATGCCAGTTTTAGCAGTAGGTCAATTCTGTCTGGTAATTACAATATATTTATTTTGTAGAGTGGGACTAAAGCTTCCCAACTTAGCGGCGATTATTGCTGTAATTTTCACTGCCTTCCATGCAAGCATCCCAATTACTTATTCTTATTTAGGGTTTTCTCCACAAGCATATGGGATTTTTATCGCTTTGTTTTTATTTGTATTATTCTTGAATGTGATTAGTTGGAAAAATAGCTACTCTTTTGTATTAATCACTTCGATTTCACTTTCAACACTGATCGTTACATACAGTGAATTACTCCCATTTATTACATTATCAGTTCTGTTTTTAATGATAAAGTTTGGTATTCAAGTTAAAGAAAAAATAAAATTTATAGTATTTAGATTATTATCAATAATTATTGTGACAACTGGATTATCTAATATTTCGTTGTACAATGCATATAGAGCTATAAAAACTCAATTAAATGCTGTAGTTGGTTGGAACATACCATATACGTTGTGGGATTACATCCTAATCGTGTTTTCTGTTCCAATCGAACTAAAAATTAGGATATCAAATAGCTATCCTCTTTTATATGCTATTCTAACTCTATTTGTTTTTTTAGGGCTTTATTTGATTTTGAAAAATTTCATTAAATCTGTGGAATGGAAAGAACAAATTGGTAACATATTAGTATTGGTAACACCGTTTTTATTGATTATATGCTATTTCTTGTTTTTTGTTAAAAATCCATGGATACCAAATGAAAGAGGACAAACATGGAGCATATATAAGACAGTACAATATTCGTTTGTATTAATTCCACCGATTATAGGTATGACTTTTTACTATGTATACAAACAAGGCAAGCTATATAAATATGCAATGTTATTATCGGGTATTATTTTTGTAATATTCGGGTTATCTACTAGTTATTTTTCCTCTAAGTCTAATGTTCAAGAGATGAGACAATATACTGGTAACACTAATAATCCTTTAGGCCAATATTACTTGCTTTATGATCAATTAAAAGCTAACAATAAACCAATCAACTTAGTAGCCCCAGAAAATCTAGCGAAACATAAACAACTTATCGCTTATTTTTTAAGAGATCATGAGATAATAAGTGATTGGTCAAATGATGGGTATATTTATCCACATTTATTGCCAGAAAACCGATCTCCAAAGATGAAGACAGATGGAGTTATGCTAACATATAGCCCTAGTTCTCCAAATAGAATTGCTAATATGGAAGTTTCCTCATCTAATGTAGTAATTGATTTTAAGTCAGGTGTGTATGATCTAGAAAAAAATGATCTAAGGACCTGGAGATGGGCTTCTGGAACAGTTGATTTGTCACTATTAAATTTTTCAGATGATAAAAAAGAAGTGAAAATATTTTTCGAAATTACTTTACCACCTAGTGTTTCTAAGAGTGAAATTATAGAATTGTGGTATAAAGAGCGATTGATAGAAAAAGTTAATATAGAACCAAACGTTTCACAAAAAATTGATGTTAGTGTTCCAATTGATATAGGTGAAAGTGATATTAATATTAAATTTAGTGGAACCCCCATCAAAGTTGGCTCTGACCCACGTAATTTGGCATTCAATATTATCAATTTTGATTATAATATTGAATAAATATTAGAATTTTTAATAATCAAATGTCAATCTAAGTTATATCTCAAAGGAAATCCAACTTGGTATTTACAAAATCTAAATATAATGGATTGTAATAACCGTAAAATAATTTTCATCAAAATAAGAATATCTAGTTTTTAAAAATATGTAAGTAAGGATATGAAAATGAAAAAAATTCAACTGTTTATTGGTATGTTAATCAGCTTGCTCTTTTTATTTGTATTGTTGCGTAATATTGAGTTCAAACAGGTAGGTCAAATACTTCAAAATATTAATTATCTGATTCTAGTACCTGCCGTTTTTATTCAGTTAATGAGTTATTGGGTTAGGAGTTTACGTTGGTCATTAATGTTAAGGGGTATTAAATATGTAAAATCATCAAATTTATTTCCTATAATATGTATTAGTTATATGGCTAATAATACATTACCTCTTAGACTTGGAGAATTTGTTAGAGCCTACTTAATTGGGCGGAAGGAGGAAATTAGCAAAACTGCAGCGTTCTCAACAGTTATTCTAGAAAGAATTTATGATGGATTAACTTTACTATTATTATTAGGGGTAACATCTATGTTGTTTCCTTTTCCTGATTGGGTAAAACTTATTGGGTATCTAACGGCTATTCTGTTCTTATGTGCTTTAATTTTTGTAATATCAATGGTGATTTTTAAAGAGCACACTCAAAGATTAATTCATTTATGTTGTCGACCTTTAAAGCCGAAAATGGGCGAGAAGATTATCAGTATTTTTGAACAGTTTACAACAGGTTTTGATGTTATTAAAAATAAACGTAATTTATTGCCAATAGCATTCTATTCTATTTTAATTTGGAGTATGGAAGGGTACTTGTTTTATGCGATTGCTGAAGCTTTTGACTTTTCAAGTACTATTTATATAGGAATGTTTGTATTAGTAGTTGTGAATCTTGGAATCATGATTCCTTCATCTCCTGGATATGTGGGAACACTAGAATATTTTTGTTCTAAGGCACTTGAAATATTTAACGTTTCAAAAGAACTATCACTAAGTTATGCACTTGTGTTGAGGATGTTCCAGTATATTCCAATAACCGTTTTAGGTTTTTATTTCCTCCTTCGTGAGGGAATTAGCATCTCACAAATGATAAAAATGAATAATTCCAATAATAGAGAAATGAGGGAGAGCCAAAAGTGAGTAAAAGATTAATATCAATTGTTGTACCTGTTTATAACGAAGAGTTGAATATTCGACGTATGTATGATCGTGTTACTGATGTGTTCAAGAATTTAAAGAATTACAATTATGAATTAGTTTATGTTGATAACTGCAGCACAGATAGAACAATTGAAGAAATTAAATTATTGACTGAAATAGACATTAATGTGTGTGGGTTATCTATGGCTCGGAATTTTGGCAGTTCTCAGCCCAGTACAATAGCTGGTATCCATTATGCTAAAGGTGATGCGGTCGTATTAATTGATGGTGACATCCAAGACCCCCCAGAGATGATTCTAGATTTTGTTGCAAAATGGGAAGAAGGATACGATGTTATCTACGGCATCAGAACAAAGCGAAAAGGCTCTATATTGCGAAGAATAGGTTATAAAGCATTCTATAGAATATTTAAAAAAATGTCGTACATTGATATGCCATTAGATGCTGGCGATTTTGGTCTGATGGATCGTGTTGTCGTCGAAGAAATAAAGAAATTAAAAGAAGTAGAGATTTTCTTTAGAGGCATTAGAGCATGGATTGGATTTAGACAGACAGGTATTGAATATACTAGAGATGATAGAGAACTTGGACAAACCTCAATACCATTTTTCGCTAATCTAAAGTGGGCCAAGATGGGGATTTTTAATTTCTCTTATAAACCCTTAGAGTGGATATCTAATTTTGCTTTTATTGTAACTCTTATATCTTTAATAGGTATAGTGTATTATGTATTTCTTCATTTCTTCAAACCAGATACTCCATATGGATTTTCAACGATTATAGTGCTTGTTTTATTTTTAGGAGCTGCTCAATTATTATCTCTAAGTATTATAGGAGAGTATGTCGCTCGAATATTTAATGAAACTAAGGGAAGACCGCGGTATATTGTTAGAGAAGTAATACGCCAAAATGATCAACATCCATATGTGTATACTAATGAAGTAGCAGCCGGACTAGGGGAGCAGAACTAATATGATGAAAGATATTCCAGTAGTTTTATTGTGTGGGGGAAAAGGGACAAGAATAAAGGAAATGACAGAGACAATTCCTAAGCCATTAGTTGAAATTGGCGGGAAGCCAATATTGTGGCATATTATGAAAATATATTCATCATATGGATTTGTTAATTTCAACCTATGTTTAGGTTATAAAGGGCAAAAGATAAAGGAATATTTTTTGAATTACGATTTACTGAATAGTGATATTACATTAGATTTAGGTAATAAGAACAATTTAAATATTCACAATCTTCACAACGAGAAGGATTGGAAAGTTACGCTGGCAAATACTGGTGAAGATAATATGACTGGCTCAAGAATAAAGCAAATTGAAAAATATATAAAAGGTGATGTCTTTATGTTGACGTATGGTGATGGGGTATGCAACGTAGATATTAATCGCTTATTAGATTTCCATTATTCTCATGGAAAGATTGGGACAGTAACTGGTGTGAGACCGCCTTCAAGATTCGGTGAACTATTGTTGGACGGAGAAAAAGTAGAGAGTTTTAGTGAAAAACCACAAACCTCTGAAGGCCGCATCAATGGAGGATTCTTTATTTTTAATAGAGAAATTTTCAACTATGTAAGTGAGGATGAAGATTGCATCTTTGAAAGAGAACCATTAGAGCGGTTGTCAGAAGACAATGAGCTCATGATGTACAGACATGATGGATTCTGGCAATGTATGGATACACTTAGGGATATGCAATATCTTGAAAAGTTATGGCAAGAAAAGAATACTCCTTGGAATGTATGGGATAAGTAAGGGGAACGTTATGTTTAATAATTTCTATAGTGGTAAACGCATATTAGTTACAGGACATACTGGCTTTAAAGGCTCATGGCTTACCATATGGCTTCAAAAGCTTGGAGCTGAGATCATTGGTTACTCGCTTGCCCCATACAGTGAACTAGACAATTTTGTGGTATCAGGGCTAGAAGATCGTATGACAGATATTCGTGGTAATATCTTAGATTTTGCAAAACTTCAAGAAGCATTTGAAATTCACAAACCGGACATGGTATTTCATTTAGCAGCACAACCTCTCGTTCGAATGTCATATGATATCCCAAGACAAACTTTTGAAGAAAATGTAATGGGAACAATCAATGTTCTCGAGTGTGTTAGAACGAGTTCAAGTGTTACAAGTTGTATATGCATTACGAGTGATAAATGCTATGACAATAAAGAGTGGGTATGGGGTTATCGCGAGAATGATTCTATGGGAGGATACGACCCCTATAGTGCTTCCAAAGGGTGTGCTGAACTTGTGATAAGTTCATATATAAATTCCTTTTTTAATCCTAATCAATTTTCAGTTCACGGTAAGGTTGTAGCATCAGTTAGAGCTGGTAATGTTATTGGAGGAGGAGACTGGTCCAAGGATCGAATCATTCCAGATTGTATGAGGGCTTTGGATGGTAATGTTCCAATAGAAGTGAGGAGTCCTCAATCAATTCGCCCATGGCAACATGTATTGGAGCCAATTAGTGGATATTTATTAATTGGTTCGAGATTGCATGCAAATCCAAAAAAATATTCAGGTGGTTGGAATTTTGGACCAGATAATGAATCAATCATTACTGTGGGTCAAGTTGTAAAGAAGATTCTCAATCACTTTCCTAATGGATCTTGGGTTGATAAGTCCAATCAGAATGAACTTCATGAAGCTAAGTTACTTAACTTAGATTGCAGCAAGGCAAATTTCCTTCTAGGTTGGAAGCCTTCATTAAATATTGAAGAGTGTATAGCTCTTACTTGTGAATGGTACAGAGAATATC
Source organism: Paenibacillus oryzisoli (assembly GCF_001653565.1). Lineage (GTDB taxonomy): Bacteria > Bacillota > Bacilli > Paenibacillales > NBRC-103111 > Paenibacillus_E > Paenibacillus_E oryzisoli. Next base: position 187,528 of record NZ_LYPB01000050.1, on the reverse strand, counting down.
ATCAAACAGACTCATACAAATTATGTTCGAATCAAATCGATTATTTTGTAGATAAATTCATTCAAAAAAATGATGATTGGTCACATTATGTTTCTGTAAAGACTTAAACCTTGGTGTTTAAGTCTTAGGTTACTTATTGAGGTGAATAATTTGATTTTAGTAGCAAAAAAAGACAAACGGATTCTAATTACGGGTGCCAGCGGGTTTGTAGGTAAGAGACTAATATCTTTTTTTGTGAATAACAACTATTCTCAAATTTATGCGATTTCAAGAGACTTGCATAATGAAAAACAAAAAAAAGATAATGTGAGCTATATTTCCTGTGATTTAGAAGACAGTGAGCAAATTAGTTGTTTGTTAACTGAAATAAGGCCTCATTATATATATCATCTCGCCGCAGATACGAGACCAAGTCGAGAACTTAAGGATTTACATAGTATGATTCAATCCAATATAATGGGCACCACGAATTTATTATCAAGTATTGTAAAAGTTTCTTTAAATATTGAATGCGTAATCTTGGCAGGCACTTGTGAAGAATATGGTTTGAATAATCAGCCTTTCGATGAGAATATGGTAGTAAGCCCAATTTCCATGTACTCAGGAACAAAAGCTGCAGCAAACGCAATTACGAAAATGTTTCACAATCTATTTCAGGTCCCTATTGTGATCGTGAGGCCATCACTTATTTATGGTCCTGGACAAAGTGAACGATTTTTTATCCCACAGGCAATAGGAAAGTTATTAAATCATCAGGATTTTCACATGACTCTAGGTGAGCAAACGCGAGATTTTATATATATTGATGATGTTGTAGAGGGACTAGTAAGAATAAGTGAATGCAAGACTCTTATTGGTGAAACTGTAAATTTAGCTTACGGCAGCAGTTACAGTTTGAAGAAAATAGTTGATAAATTGTTTAGTTTCGTCAACTCAAATAGCAAAGTATATTATGGTTCTGTCCCATATCGGCCAAGTGAGATCATGAGTTTTGATGTTAGTAATCAAAAATTATTTACTCATACAGGTTGGAAGCCTCAAATTACCATTGAGGAAGGAATTGATAAAACCGTTGCCTACTCGAAAGGAGAATCGTTTTGAAGATAGCAATTATTGGTGGAGGAATAGCTGGAATGTCTTCAGCTTATTATCTCAATAAATTTTACCCTAATGCACAAATTGAAATTTATGAGAGGAGTAGTGAAATAGGAGGATTGGCAGGAGCAATAGTAATAGGCAATACACATATTGAGAAGTATTATCACCATCTTTTTACGCATGATAAATACTATCTCGAATTGGTCAAAGAATTAGGATTAGAAGATAAGTTGATTTGGAAAGAATCCAAAGTAGGATTTTATTATAAAGGTGTTAGTTATCCGTTTACTACAGCAATTGATTTAATTAAGTTCAAACCATTAAGTTTCTTTAACAGAATACAGGTAGGATTATCGTCACTTCTGATTTCGAAGTACAAAAATGTTGATAAATTAGAAACGATGACTACGGAGCAATTTCTTACAAAATATGTTGGTAGACAAGGCTGGGAAATTATATGGAAGCCAATGTTGAAAATTAAATTTGGGGATAATTACAATAAAATCCCAGCAGTATGGATTTGGGAACGAATCGTTCAAAGATTTAGATCTAGATCTGGTGGAGGACAAAAGGAACTGCTTGGTTATATGAAAGGGAGTTTCCATACTTTAAATCAAAAGTTGTTAGAAACATTAGAAAGTAAAAAAATAAAGTTACACGTAAATGCTAATGTTGAAGAAATTGTTATTGAAAATGGAGTTAGTAAAGGTTTAAAAGTTGATGGAAACTTTCATGAGTTCGATTTAGTTGTTTGTACTGCTGCGTTGCCAGTATTTGTGAATCTAATTAAGGAAGCACCGCAAGCATATATTGAGCCTTTGAAACAAATTAAATATGACTGTGCATTAGTTGTAATGATGACTTTGGAAAAGAAGTTAAGTGATTTATATTGGCTTAATATTGCAGATAATGAAATTCCATTTGGTGGACTTATTGAGCATACAAATTTTATTCCAAGTGAAGAGTATGGTGGAAAGACAATTTTATATTTCTCAAAATATTTAAGTATAGATCATCCCCTATTATCAGCGAAGAATGAGGATATCATTAAGCAGTACGTTGAACAATTGCTCAAAATATACCCTGATTTTGATCCATCAAGTATAGAAAGTTATGTAGTATCAAGAGATCGTTATGCTCAACCTATTTGGCCTATGAAATATTCGAAGTTCAAGCCAACGTATCAAACTCCGATTAGTAAATTGTTTTTGTCAAATACATCACAGATATATCCAAATGATCGTGGAATGAATTTTAGTGTCAAGCTAGGAAAAGAAGTGGCTGAGGCAATTAAAAAAGCAGAATCATGAAACTAGCTAACCTCATTTCAAAAGCGATTATCATGTTCTCTGTCTGTATGGTTTTGTACTTAATGTTTATATTTTGGGGAGATTATCAAAGCATAAAAAACATTATTTGCCAAATCCATTTTCATGAATATTTTCTAGCTATTTTAGCTTCGTTATGTGGTATCCTCATTCGAATTATTAAATGGGACTTTATGATAAAGCAATTAGAAATTCGTATTCCCAAAACAGAAAGTAGTCATGTATTTTTGTTTGGTTTAGGATTTAGCATTACTCCTGGAAGAATAGGTGAACTGATAAAATCCTATATTCTATTTCGTAAACATAACGTGGATGTTAGAGTTAGTGCACCAGTTATTGTGGTGGATCACCTTACAAATTTTATATCGTTAAGTTTAATTGTTACAAGTGGTATTGGTTATATTGCATTAGGAGCAAAGTCAGCTTCAATAATAATTGGTGTTTTTTTGTTAAGTATCTTTGTATTACAAAAAAAAACTCTAATTATGCCCTTAATTAAGAAGATTACATCCGTTGGTAAACTTACCAAATTTCAATTAACTTTGAGTAAGTTATATAGAAGCTCTCACTCACTTTTGAGAGTTTGGCCTCTAATTGTTACGATTGTACTTACATTAATTGGTTGTATATTTGAAGCAGTCCCACTATGGATTTTTATTAAGGCACTAGATTTAAGTTTATCCTATCGAGATATATTGTTTGTATTATCGACAGGTACAATAGCTGGTACCCTTTCTATGTTTCCAGGAGGTATAGGAGTTGCAGATACTAGTGTAATTGGTTTACTGATGCAATTGGATATTCCTAAATCTATGGCGGTATCAATTTCACTGCTCGAGCGACTGATAGTTGTCTGGTTGGGAGTGCTGATTGGTTTAATAACTGTGATTTCCTTGAAGAGTCGTTACTTGGCAAGTAACAATAATGATAATAGTTAGAGATATGGCAAATATAAGATATATAATAAGATTCAGATCATCATGTGATGTATTTTATAAAAATTATTCCATTAACCAAAAAGACTTTATTGCATTAAACCCGATGTCTTGATGATAATCGGGGCTTTGTATTGCTCAAGAAAAAAGTTAGAAGTAAAGCAAGCACATATGTTAAGTGAGGCTAAATTATATTCCCATTTCAAATTATCTTACGATGAAAGGGCGGAAGTTAACGCGTGGTTTTTTCTTCACCCATATTTTTATTTCTTTTTGCTCCTATTTTTTTTATTGCATATTTTTTAACTGTGAGAAAATATCGTAATTTAGTAGCATTAATTGGTAGTGTTTTATTTTATTCATGGGGGGGACCAGCATTTCTATCAACTTTACTTATTTCTTTGTTGATTGATTGGCATATTGTTAACTCCATGAACAAAGAAAAAGATAAGAGTATTAGAATGTTCTATTTTTTGTCTGCTTTAATAATGAACATTGGACTACTTTTATATTTTAAATATAGTAATTTCTTTGTTGAAAATATAAATTCAATCTTAATTGACTTACACATTGAGCCTATCAAATGGGCTGTAGTCTTGTTACCAATTGGAATTTCATTTATTGTTTTTCACAAAATCAGTTATATTATTGAGGTATTTAGAGATGAAAAAAAACCAACTGATAAAATGGTTGATTACTTCCTTTACATTCTCTTTTTTCCTATGTCGATTGCAGGACCAATTATTAAGTATCAGGATATCTCAGATCAAATAAAATACAGAGAATACCGATTTGAAGATATCATGTATGGATCTTACAGATTTTCAATTGGGCTTTTTAAAAAGGTCTGGATAGCGGATAATGTAGCAATTATTGCTGATGAGTTATTTAAAGTTCCACCTGATAGTTTAAGTATAGGATATGCATGGATTGGTGTTATATGTTACGCAGTTCAAATATATTTTGATTTTTCTGGATATGCTGATATGGCAATTGGATTAAGTAGAATCATGGGGTTCAAGGTAATGGAGAATTTTAACATGCCTTATTTATCTCAAAATATCTCTGAATTTTGGAGAAGGTGGCATATTTCTCTTTCGTCTTGGATGAGGAATTATATTTATATTCCACTAGGCGGGAATAGACGCTCTAAAATCAGAAGTTTTTTTAATTTATGGGTTGTCTTCTTTATTTCTGGAATTTGGCATGGGGCAAACTGGACATTTGTAGTGTGGGGAGTACTCCATGGAATACTCATTATATCGGATAAATTATTTTGGTTGAATTTTTCCAAAAAAATCCCTAAGCTATTGAATATTTTAATTACATTTGTATTTGTATTAATCACTTGGGTATTCTTCAGAGCTGATAGTATCGGACATGCTTTAGGATATTTGAAATCAATGTTTAATATTTTTTCAAAACAATCGGTTTTTCTTACACCGACTTTATATACAGATCGCAGTATTGTTTTAATAATAATTTTTTCGCTTGTCATAACATTTTTACCTGCACTTAATTTTTATACTTATTTAGAGAATAAATCCAGTAGGCTGCTGTTTTCAAAATATTTTATGATGCCTTTTTCAATTTTTATATTACTAATTTCAATCATTAAATGTGTTACTAACTCATTCAGTCCTTTTATTTATTTTCGATTTTAAGAAAACAGGTGAACAATGAAATTTTTTACGATGAAAATATCTTATATTCTTTTGCTCTTAGTAATGAGTTTACTTCCATTATTACAAATGAAATATGATATATTTACTAAGATGACGCTAAATGGAGTTACTCAACGAGTAGAATTTCCTAAGCTTTCATATAATAGTTTTATTTCAGGAGAATATCAAAAGAAATTTGAGATGTGGTTTAACCAAAATTTTGGATTAAGAGAGTATTACGTAAAAATAAATAATCAAATATACTACAGTTTGTTTAATCAGACACCTCCAAATAGTCAAGTAATGATTGGGAAGGAAAAACAATTATTTGAAAAAGCCTATATAAATGAATATTTGAATATCATTCAACCAATTACTCCGGAATTGCTTGAGAAAAAAGTGATTGAATTGAAAAAGCTTCAAGATTTATTGCAATTGAGAGGGAAACCTTTTTTGCTGTTTATTACGCCAAGTAAAGCTGCGATTTATCCTGAATACATCCCTGATCAATTGAAAGTACTTCAGAAGAATAAATCAAGAAATTATGATACCATCATTCCTTTACTCAACAAGTACGGTGTAAACTATGTCGATGGTCATAAAATCACAATTGCGCATAAAAACTCTGGAAAATATCCTATGTTTCCGCAAGGTGGTACGCATTGGAATCTACTTGCGAGTTATTATTCGTCTAAAGCAGTATTAGATAAACTAGAACAAATCACTCAGAAAAAATTTATTAGTCTTGAAAGTAGCAGTGTAACAGAAACGATACCAACTGGTTTTGATCGTGACTTAGCTAATTTAATAAACGTATGGAATACTCCATTGGAGTATAAGACTGTTGTCCCCAAGCTAGTCGATAATAGAACTGGGAATGAATTTATACCAAATATCTTGATGGAAGGTGGGAGTTTTTCTTTTCAGTTTGTTGATATTTTGCATCAGGTCAATGCGTTCAAACAATTAGACTTCTACTATTATTACCATACATCTTATCAATATAAAGAAGGTACAGAAGCAAGAATACTAGGAGATTTAAATGGAGTAGACTGGAAAGATGTTATGAACCATGATGTTTTTATAATTGAGATGAATGAACAAAATATTCCCAAATTATTGCAGAAAGATGGCTTCTTTCAAGATGCAATAAATTATTTAGAACCAATTAATTTGAGTTTCTCAAAAGTAAACAATGAATATGTTGAGATTACAACAATTAATGGTATGAATGGATTTATATTTAAGAAAGGAGCTAATGGTAATAGTACATTATTCATTGAGAGTGATAAAATCAAGCTGATCCCAGGTACCGAATATACATTGAGTTATAAAGCTAGTGGGTTTAATAGCTTGAAAGTTGATTTATATCCTGATGATTTACCTCAAAAATTTCAGAATGATATTTCAGAATATCCAAAAGAATTTAAGTTTGATTTTAAATCGGATAGTCTTAATATGAGATCAGCATCGTTACGGTATTTCATCGATGGTTTACCTGGTACAACTGATAAAGACACTGTTGTGTATGATATTAAGCTTGAGATTAAAAATAAATAAATGCTTGAGCTTTGATTTTAAAAATAATGTAATACGGAGATAAAAGATGAAAGGTATCATACTTGCAGGCGGCACCGGATCCCGTTTATTCCCATTAACTAAAGTTACAAACAAACACCTATTACCCGTAGGTAAATATCCAATGATTTTCCACTCAATTTATAAACTAAAAGAAGCGGGAATCCAAAACTTCCTAGTTGTAACCGGAATCGAACACATGGGTGATGTGGTTAGCCTATTGGGTAGTGGTCGTGATTTTGGGGTTAATTTTACTTTTAAAGTCCAAGACGAAGCAGGTGGAATTGCTCAGGCACTTGGACTTGCAGAGCAATTTGTTGGAGATGACCAAATGGTAGTTATACTTGGTGATAATGTTTTTGAAGATAGCATTGTACCTTATGTGAATAATTTTCGTGATCAACAACAAGGTGCCAAAATCCTCATTCAACAAGTTGAAGATCCCCAACGTTATGGTGTTCCTGAGTTACATGGAGATAAGATTATTTCAATTGAAGAAAAACCAAAACACTCCAAAAGTAGTTATGCTGTAACAGGTATATATATGTACGACAGTTCCGTGTTTGAAATAATCAAGACTTTGAAACCTTCAAATAGAGGAGAACTCGAAATCACTGATGTGAACAACGCATATATAAAAAAAAATCAACTCACCTATGATATCCTTCAAGGTTGGTGGACAGATGCGGGTACACATGCCTCTTTAGCCAAAGCGAATGAATTGGCGAAAGATCTGTTGTTTGGTGAAGAGTTTGGAAAACTTAAATGTTAAGAGGTGCTCTAGCTTATGAAAAAGATTTCTACAAAGCTACAGGGACTTTATCTCGTTGAACCCGATGTCTTTGGAGACCATCGGGGTTTTTTTATGGAGAGCTACAGCAGCTCGAAGTTTGCTGAGGTGGGCGTGGATCATCTTTTTGTTCAAGATAATCATTCCCTGTCCGTTGAAGCTGGTGTACTGCGTGGACTTCACTATCAGTTAAATCCAAAAGCACAAACAAAGCTCGTTCGTGTAGCTGCAGGTGCCATTTACGACGTAGTAGTGGATATCCGTAAGAACTCACCTACATTCGGACAATGGTTAGGTGTCATTCTTAGCGAAGCCAATAAACGACAGCTATTAGTTCCTCAAGGCTTCGCCCATGGCTTCTGTACGATTGTTCCAAATACCCAGGTCCTCTACAAAGTGGACGAGTATTACTCTACTGAACATGATCGAGGTATTCTCTGGAGTGATCCTTCCTTAGGAATTGAGTGGCCAATATCAAATCCGATTCTATCGGATAAGGATCAGAAGCATCCACTGCTTCAAGATGCGGAAATTAACTTTTAAATAGGAGTTTTATGTACATGAATATTCTTGTAACAGGCGGAGCCGGATTCATCGGCAGCAACTTCGTGCACTACATGTTGGGTCGCTATCCTAGTTATGAAATCATCAATTTGGATGCCCTAACGTATGCAGGCAATTTAGAAAATTTAACTTCGATTCAAGATAGTTCCCACTATACATTTGTAAAAGGGGACATTGCGAATTCCGAACTAGTAAACAGTTTGTTCGAAAATGGAATCGACACGGTTGTTCATTTCGCCGCGGAGTCGCATGTCGATCGAAGTATTCTTGAACCAGACATTTTTGTGAAAACGAATGTGCTGGGTACTCAGGTCTTGTTGGAAGCTGCGCGTAAAAATGCTGTGAAGAAATTTGTTCATGTTTCAACAGATGAAGTGTACGGATCTCTTGGTGAGACAGGTCTCTTTACAGAAGATACACCACTTACACCGAATAGTCCCTATTCAGCCAGTAAAGCAGGATCTGATCTATTGGTACGTTCTTATCATGAAACATTTGGACTTGATGTGAATATCACGCGTTGCTCCAACAACTATGGTCCCTACCAATTCCCTGAAAAGTTAGTTCCTTTGATGATTGCCAATGCTTTAAGTGACAAGTCTCTACCTGTATATGGTGACGGACTTAACATTAGAGATTGGCTTTATGTTGAGGATCACTGCACCGCGATCGATTTGGTTCTACATAAGGGAGTTAGTGGTGAGGTTTATAATATCGGTGGAAATAACGAACGTACAAACATTCAAATTATTCAAACGATTCTTCGCGAGCTAGGCAAGTCTGAGTCTCTGATGCAATTCGTCAAAGATCGCCCGGGACATGATCGACGTTATGGGATTGACGCTACCAAAATTACAACTGAACTTGGCTGGAAGCCAAAACATAATTTTGAGACGGGTATTCATGAGACGATTCATTGGTATCTGAACAATCAAGACTGGTGGAAACGAATTCAGACGGGTGAATATCAAAAGTATTTTAATGAGCAATACAGTTCTCGTTTAGGTCAACAAGTATGAGGATCGTCGTAACGGGTGCGAATGGGCAGCTTGGACAAGATATTGTTAGGTTGTTAGAAGCTCAGCATGAGGTTTATGGGTTAGCGAGAGAACAACTCGATATTACGAATGAGGGTCAATGTTTAGAGGTAATTCAGCGTCTAAAGCCAGAAGTTGTTATCCATAGTGCTGCTTATACGGCAGTTGATCTTGCGGAGTCTAATGAAGAGGATGCCTTTCGAGTAAATTCAGATGGAACCAGAAATCTAGCAATTGCTGCTGAGAAAATCTGGGCCAAGTTTGTATACATTAGTACGGATTATGTATTCGATGGGAAGGCTACGCAATCCTACATTGAGGGCGACACCACAAATCCACAGAGTGTATACGGGAAGTCCAAAAGAGCTGGAGAACTCCATGTTCAAGACATCTCGTCAAAATATTTTATTGTAAGAACGTCTTGGGTCTATGGCATGTACGGTAAGAACTTCGTGAAAACAATGTTAGAATTATCTAGAACTCGTGATTCAATAAAGGTTGTAAGTGATCAATTTGGATCACCAACATACACAGTCGATCTTGCCCTTTTTCTTGAGGAACTCATCCAGACAGATCGTTATGGCATTTATCACGCATCTAATACCGGTTTCTGTTCATGGTATGACTTTGCTTGTGCCATTTTTGAAGAAAGAGGTATAACGATGAAGGTCGAGCCGTGCACCACGGAAGAATTTCCGCGACCCGCTCCGCGACCACGATATTCAGCTATGGAGCATAAGGCGATCCGAGCAAATGGATTTGAAGATTTACGTGCATGGCGGGAAGGTCTTAAGGCTTTTTTACAAGAACTTGAGGAAGTTTAATTAGGTGTGTGAGCTATCATTATGCTTAGGTGCATACTGATAGCTTTTTTGTTTCAAATTTCTTGCTGGAATATGTCGTTTTGTTTTGGCAATCAATTCCGTATAATGAATAGGTAGAGGAGGCTGATTTAGTTTGGAAGCCAGCAACAAACGGACAGTCAGTGTCCATATTGTAACCTATAACAGCGCTGAACATATTGAAGATTGCTTGGAATCCGTAATGAGACAATCTCATTCCATTGACCAAATCATTGTCATAGATAACGCATCCAGAGATTACACCTTACATACGCTGGCAAAATGGCAAGAGAAATGCTCAATCATTAAAAACAATCAAAACAACGGCTTCGCCGGCGCTCACAATCAAGCTATCCGTCTAACGGAAACGGATTATTGCTTAATCCTCAATCCAGACGTCATCCTTGAACCAGATTATGTGCTCAACACTATCCTGGCACTACAGAATAACCCACAAGCAGGAAGTGCAACTGGTAAACTACTTTTCAAAGCATCACCTCACCACATAGACAGTACCGGACTCATCATCAATAAAGCGCGAAGAGCCTTCGACCGCGGTGCTCACCAGTCTAGTGATCATTTTCAACTCCCCGAAGAAGTATTCGGTGTCTCAGGTGCCGCGGCCATGTACTCACGCGAAATGATCAATGACATTAGCATCAATGGAGAGTTTTTTGACGAGGATTTCTTCGCCTACAAAGAAGATGTAGATGTAGCATGGCGAGCGCAATTGTTAGGTTGGAAGGCACTCTATGAGCCAACAGCGATCGCCTATCACGAACGTGGCTGGAAAGAGGGCGGGAGGAGCAGCAAGCCACTTTTTGTAAGAAGGCTTTCCTACATTAATCGTTATAAAATGATGGTGAAGAACGATGACATCAAGACCGTTATGAAGCAGTTCTTCCCGCTATTCGTTTATGAATGCCTTAGTCTCGTATATTCACTCATCCGTGAACCCAAATTACTAGGGGCTTGGATGGATTTTTATCGCAAGTACCCTGAGCTGAAAAACAAGAGAAGCTTAATTCGTTCGAAACAAATACAAGCATCATCCGAAGTGAATAAATGGTTTGAATAAAATAGTTACTTAAGATTAGCAGCCGCTAGTCTTATTTTTTTAGGCGTAATTTAATATTCACGTGCTATACTAAGTATAATCAATTAATAAATGAGGTCATCCCTTGGATTTATCCATTATCATCGTAAACTACAAAACGAAGAATCTAACTCTAGCCTGTATCGAATCAGTTTTCTCATCAATTACATCATATAACTATGAAATTATTCTTATTGATAATGCATCTAACGATGGCACTATTCAATCTGTGAATGAGCAGTACCCTGAAGTGGTTACTATCGCTAATAAAGAGAACGTAGGCTTCTCCCGCGCCAACAACCAAGGCATTCGCATTGCCAAAGGTCGTTACGTCCTGCTCCTGAACTCCGATACCATTGTTCAACAAGATACTATCCAAACAATGCTGCATTTCATGGACGAGAACCCTATTGTAGGGGCCAGTGGCTGCAAAATCGTGCTACCGGATGGTACACTCGATAAAGCCTGCAAGAGGGGATTCCCAACGCCTTCAGCATCGTTCTACTATGCTTTCGGATTTGCCAAACTATTTCCGAGAATCCGCAGATTTAATCAATATCAGCTTGGTTATTTAGATCCTGACCAACAGTATCCGATCGACTCACTAGTTGGAGCGTTCATGCTTGTACGCCGGGAGACGATCGAGCATGTCGGGATGTTGGATGAGGAATTTTTTATGTATGGTGAAGATATCGACTGGTGTTACAGAATTAAGGAAGCGGGTTGGGTGAATTATTATTACCCTAGAACTCAGATTGTTCATCATAAAGGGGCTAGCAGCCGAAGAAAGCCTTATAAGATCATCTATGAATTTCATAGAGCGATGATTTTGTTCCATAATAAGCACTATCGTAAAAAGTATTCTTGGCTGACAAATGCCATGGTATACATAGGTGTAGGCGTGAAGTTCGGCCTGTCGCTTGCTCGAAATAAATTACGTCCAACGAGGTGATCCTGTTTGATTCGTCAGAGTCAAGGTTTCTTAACCCAACTATACGCTTTGGCTGATTTCATATGCATCCAGCTCGTGTTTCTCTTTTCTTGGTGGCTTAAGTTTAAAAGTGGATGGATTCCATACGGCTCGCCGCTGCCTTTTAAACACTATGTGATGTGGAGTTTAACTTACGCGATTATCGCTATTTTTATCAGTTATGTGGTGAATTTCTACACTCCGAAGAGAAGAAAACGGTTTTCTTTTGAGGTTTTGAAAATCATTCAAGTACATGCGTTCAGTTTACTGATGCTGCTTAGTGTGCTTTTTATCCTCAAAGAAGTCGATGTATCTAGAGCATATCTCTTGCTATTCCTGGTCAATAACATCCTTGTCATTAGCTTTTACCGCTATATGATCAAGATTTCACTGAAGCGTGCTCGGCAAAAAGGTTATAACAAACAATTCATCCTCATTCTCGGTGCTGGCTCGCTTGGCCGCAAGTTCTATACGAAGCTGAAGCAGCATCCGGAGCTGGGGTATGAAGTGGTTGGATTCCTTGACGATTACCAAGAGAAGCATGAGGTGACGTATCAGGGTTATAAACCGATCATTGGGAAAATTGATGAGTTGGAGTCGATTCTGAATGATCGCATCGTGGATGAGGTCATTATTGCGCTTCCCCTGGATGCCCATCAGAAGTTCGGCAGTATTATTAATGTTTGTGAAAAAATTGGCGTCAAAACGCTGATTATCCCTGATTTTTATGACTTCCTGCCTTCGCGGCCGTACTTTGATAATTTTGCGGATATGCCACTAATTAATGTGCGTGATATTCCTTTGGATGAATTCCGTAATCGATTGTTCAAGCGTGCATTTGATATCGTTTTTGCCATTATAGCAATCCTAATCACATCTCCTGTTATGCTAGCAGCAGCTATCTCGATCAAACTCACTTCCGAAGGCCCGATCATTTTCAAGCAAGAGCGAGTTGGCCTGAACCGCAGGCGCTTTATGATGTATAAGTTTCGCAGTATGAAGAACCTTGGAGACAAGGTTTCTAATACGGAGTGGACGGTGGAGAACGATCCGCGGCGAACGAAGGTCGGTACATTTTTACGTAAAACGAGTCTGGATGAGCTGCCGCAGTTTTTCAATGTACTTTTTGGACATATGAGTGTGGTTGGGCCAAGGCCAGAGCGTCCTTATTTCGTGGAACAATTTAAAGAGGAAGTACCGAAGTATATGGTGAAGCATCATATCAGGCCTGGAATTACGGGATGGGCGCAGAGCAACGGTTTGCGTGGCGATACATCGATCGAGGAACGAATTAAGCATGATATTTTTTACATCGAAAATTGGACTTTTTTATTTGATATTAAAATAATTTGGAGAACTGTCGTTAAGGGTTTTATTAATAAGAATGCCTATTAGCTAAAAAAATATTGAAACGACCGCATGATTCGCCAACATTTTCCCCATACTAGTGCATATACTGTGTAGGCGGGGGAGGTTGTGGGTATGATTGATCATGAAGACGCTTATCAGGATGAGCATGTGTCTATCGGCAAAGGATTGATTGTCGGTGTGGTCTTCGGTTCCCTGATTTGGGCAGGTATCATTGCAGGTATCGTATATATATGGTAAATGCATCTCATACAAGGAAAAGGCTGCTGGGGCTGTGAAGCTCTTGGCGGCCTTTTTAGGCTTGTATAGAACCCAACCGATGAAGGAAGAGGTCACCTGCGTATAAATGGGTTTCAGGGGCACGGTGAGTTAAAATGGTTTAGCTTGTGGCAGGATTACATTGATCAAAAGGTGTTTTCGCTGGTATAATGAGTCTAAAGGTCATGAGGGGAGGAACACTTAATGGATGAATTGTTGAGGCAAATATTAAGTGAACTTCAATCTCTCAAAGCAGGACAAGACAGTCTACAAGCAGGACAAGATGCTCTCCGAGCTGAGCTTAAAGCATTTCGAGAATCACAAGAAATTTCGAATAAGTTGCTTTCAGGTGATTCGGCTGGACTCAAGAATCAACTGCGAGATCTGAGAGACGATATGAAAGAGTTCCGTCGTGAGGTCCGAGATTGGACACGAACTACGGATCGCAAGATCGACAACTTAGAAGACAGGTTAGATGGCGTTAGAGACGCATTGAATTAAATAGAAGTTGGTATCGTATATATATGGTATATACATATCATACAAGGAAAAGGCTGCTCGAGCTGTGAAGCTCTTGGCGGCCTTTTTACGCTTATATAGAGCCCAAACGATATCCAAACAGGCTACCCGTCTATAAACGGTTGTCGGAGGCTTTCTACGACTCTCTTGCATATGCTAGCAAAGAGGTGAGAGGACGTATGAAAATAACGCCAACAGCTTTAGCTGGGCTTGTGATGATTGAACCTGAGGTCCATGCGGACCATCGGGGATTTTTTATGGAAAGCTATCATGCGGCAAAATTGGCCGTGCAGGGGATTACGATAGATTTTGTGCAAGATAATCATTCACTATCGGAAGAAATAGGCGTACTGCGTGGGTTGCATTATCAATTACATCCGCATGCGCAAACGAAGTTAGTACGCGTGGTCGCGGGCTCGATCTTCGATGTGGCTGTCGATATACGTCCCAACTCACCGACATTTGGTCAGTGGGTGGGTGTTACCCTCAGTGCTGCCAATAAACGGCAGTTGCTGGTTCCGCAAGGCTTTGCCCATGGTTTTTGTACGTTGGAGCCGAAGACACAGGTACTATATAAGGTGGATGCGTATTATTCGCCGAAACATGACCGTGGGATACGGTGGAATGATCCTGCAATCGGAATCAAGTGGCCAACGACATCACCCATTTTATCGGCTAAGGATGAGGTGCACCCTTTATTGAGGGATGCGGAGATTCAGCTCTAAATGTAAGTAAGGTACAAGGCTGGAAGTCGAAAGATGGTGCTTTTTAATATCAATCTGAGTTATAATGAGGTAAGCTTATTGTGACAAGGAGCGGATAACTTGGCTGAGATGACGGATCGGGAGTTTTTAAGCGCAATACTAGGTAGAATGAATGAAATTGGTGCGGATGTAACTGCAATTAAAGATCGAGTTGAAAGTATGGATAGAAGATTAAGCCGTGTTGAAGATCGATTAGATTCAATGGAAAACAGACTAGATTCAATGGAAAATAAATTAGATTCAATGGATGATTCTTTGAAAGAAGTCAAACAAGTTCAAACTCAACAAGGTGAGCAAATTGCTGGCATTGCAGTAACAATGATGGAGCACGCAGCAAGTATTCGAACACTGAAGTTAGTCAAATAAGAGCAGGATTAGAGATTATTCTAATTCTGCTTTTTGCTTTTAATATCACCTCTGCAACAAATTCATAGTCAAGCCGTAAGCTTGGCTGCATAATCGAACAAGTCCCCTCATATGCATGTACTATGAGGATGTTAATCATGAGTGAGGGGATGATCGAATGCGCCGGGTCACATGGATGGTAGCAGTGGTAATGTGCGTAGCATTGGTTCTCGCAGGTTGCGGGATAGGTAAAAAGGATGCAGGATCTATCGTAAAGGACTTGGATCATGTGATGGGCAAGTCGAGCAGCTATCAAGCGTCAGGAAGTATGATTCTGAACACGGGCCAACAGCCGCAGGAGTATGCAGTTGAGGTGGCGTTCTCACCGGAGCACTTCTACCGGATTTCCCTGACAAATGCGACAAAGGATGTTACTCAAATCGTTCTACGTAATGAAGAAGGTGTGTTCGTCTTGACGCCGCATTTGAAGAAGAGCTTCCGATTCCAAAGTGATTGGCCAGAGAATCAAGGTCAGGTGTATCTGTTCCAATCTTTAGCGAAAAGCATCATTGCGGATAAGGATCGTCAATTTACGACGGACAAGGATGCTTATGTCTTCGATGTTGCCGCGAATTATCAGAATGAGCAACTTTCTCGCCAGAAAATTTGGCTGAATAAGAAAACTCTCGCACCTGCTCAAGTGCAAGTGTCAGATGCGAATCAAAATGTGTTGGTGCAGGTGAATTTCACGCATTTTGAATTTGATACATCGTTTGATAAGGATTATTTCCAAATGGAGCGCAACATGACTAGCTGGAATTTGCAACAGCAAACTATGCCTACGTCAGCTGACGTTGCGGTCACTGATGCAGATCACCCGGCAACTGGGGATAAATCGGTAACGGACAAAAATCTGTCCGCAACAGGTGGTCAATCCGATCAATCCAAAGCTGCGAGCACTACGACGAAACCGGATGCGACGAAAACTGCACCAGCAACGGCCAAAGCACAAAGCATTGGTATTGTTGAACCGTACTATTTGCCGAAAGATGTTGTGAAGCAAGATATCAGTGATATGAAGCTGGGTGAGGATGCGGCGGTACTCTTACGATACAAAGGGAAATACAACTTCAATCTGATCGAGGTCAGACCTCAAGCCAAAGCTGTTTCACTGCCGCCAGGAGACATTGTTGATCTCGGGTTCACGGTTGGTGTAATGACAGGGAATGGCTCTAAGGATGAACCTAGAACACTGACTTGGACCAACGATGGTGTTGAGTTCCGGATGTTTACCGGCGATATGCCAGTGAATGAAATGATTCAAGTTGCAATGGCCACGGATGGACAGTCTGGGAAATAATTATAACGCAAGAAGAGAAGACGCTGCGCCATTTATTTAAAAAGCTTAAAACAATAAGCTGACGACGGTACTCAACCGGAGTCAGCTTTTCTGTGTTGAATAATTTTAAACAAAAAGCTTCAGCATTCGGTTAAGAAATGTGCTATCGTACATATACATGGATCTGCTATCAAAGATAGCCTACATAGTGCCTTTGACCAAGTTTTAGAGATGAGAAATGAATTTAATTTATGGGGGAATGTATGCAAATGACTGATTTTAGTGAAGTTGTTAAAGGAAGAAGATCTGCAAATAAATTTATTCCTGATATTGGAATATCCGAACTTGAAGTTGAAGAGATTATGAATACGGTAAAGTTTGCCCCTTCGGCGTTTAATCTACAACATACCCATTATGTGGTAGTGAAAGACCCTGATATCAAAGAAGACATCTATCAAGCAGCGTATAAACAATACAAGATTCAATCAGCTTCGGCAGTCATTGTAGTGTTAGGAAACATGGATGCTTACAAAGATGTAGCGAGAATAAATGAAGGTTTTCTTAATCTAGGGGTAATAAATAAACAAGAATACGACATGACTGTTGAATCCGTTTCAACATTTTATGAAGATAGAGGAGAAGCTTTCATGCGGGACGAGGCTATTCGTAACGCTTCTTTATCAGCTCAGTTATTTATGCTGGCCGCCAAGGAAAAAGGTTGGGATACTTGTCCGATGATCGGTTTTGATCCTGAGCTAGTGAGCAAAGCGATTCATCTTCCAGAACGATATGTTCCTGTTTTATTGGTTGCAATAGGTAAAGAGGATACATCCAAACAGCGGCCTAGAGGTTATCGTAAACCTGTGGGAGAGTTTGTTAGTTATAATAGATTTTAATAATATGACAGGGCTTTATAGATAAGAATATTTAACCAACTCCCCTAAAGGGAGTTTTTTTGGTATAATGCAACTTTGGAGCGAATAGATAATTGGAGTGTTTAAGATGAATACAATTGATAATTTAACGATTGAAGAGATGCAGCTCTTCTGGGAGAATGAGACGCAAGCTTTTGCAACGTTTTTGAATGACGAGGGTAAGTTGAAGCCAGAAACGGCCAGCAAGCATGTGGATCGTATGAGTTTTGTGATGACCGAGTATTTCGTGCGCTACGGGACCAGCTATGAGGATGTACAAGGTGAAACGATTGTCGATTTTGTAGGCCGGTTTTTGATCAGCCATGTGCTGAGCACAAAGGAAACCGATATCGGTGCTTATTTGACTTCTTTCAAAAAGTGGATTCAATTCCTACAGGTGACTTCTAGAATTTCTAAAGAACAGTCCACTTCATTGAATGAAGTATGTAAGCATAAACCTTATTTCGAAGAGCGTTTTGAGCAGTACATGGAAGCAGATAATGACTATGCGCTGGAACGTTGGCTGAACTCGAATGATATAGAGGCTTATATCGAAGAACAAACGCCGGCATCCAAGCGAAAGCTGAAACCACTCGTGGTTGATCCAAAACTGCTTCAACTTTGGATGGATGGACGGACGCCAGTGCCGCCAATCGTCCAGGAATTCAGAGCTTTCCTAGAGGCTGTTCAGACCGGAAAGAATGTCAAATTGTCAGCTGCACGCAAACATTTGCCGCGGAAGTTCTGGAGCGAGTTCGATGAGGGGCAAAATTTGCAGCTGTTCCGTAAACCGACACTGAATCAAGATCAAGAGCCGGTGTATCAGTTCTTTTTCTACGTAGCACTAGTGCTAGGAATAACAGAAGAGGAAACGCAACTTACGGTAAATGCGAAGCAGTTAGCCTTTTATTTGGCGCTTACAGAGCAGGAACAAGCCGTTGTCCTTTTGGATGCGCTCTGGAATCGTGTGAACTGGGGAATTCTCGAGGAAGTTAATGAGGGTGGACGCCCAGAGGATATTCAAGCTTGGAGAAGAGCCATTGCAAGCGTGTTAGCAAGCTGGGCTGTTGGTAAAGAGCATCTAGTAGAAAAAGAATGGAAGAAGCATCGCCAATCCGGTATCTTGCTCGATACGAGTGCTGATGTGTTTTTACATGCGGTAGCAACCATATTGGTTCGTTTCGGTGTAATAACTGCGCAATTCTTGCCAGATTCTGAGATGAAGTACGGCTTTCAGAGAAAACCAGTCGAAATGACAGTTCTTGAATCTGGCAATCGAGTATTCCGTTATTTTGTCAACGAGAATGCCTATGTAGTTAATCATACACCTAACATTGCTGCCGAACCGAAAATCGGACGTAACGAGCCATGCCCATGCGGCAGCGGCAAAAAATATAAAAAGTGTTGTTTGTAATAGGATAGAAGAGGTGAACGCTTGTGGATGCTTTTTATCGGCCCACGTGGGTAGAAATATCGTTAGATGCACTGCGAAGCAACATTGAACAATTTCAGAAGGTACTGCCTGCAGGTATGAAGCAGATGGCAGTCGTTAAAGCGGATGCTTACGGACACGGGGCTGTAGAAGTATCCAAAGAGGTTCTCGCCGCGGGTGTGGACTATTTGGGTGTGGCGTTCTTTGATGAAGCACTTGAGCTCCGAAATGCAGGAATAACTGCGCCTATTCTTGTTCTGGGCTACACGCCGCCAGAGGGGATTAACCGTGCAAGAGAGCTGGATGTGACGATTGCGGTATACAGCCGTGACGTCTTGGAGGCTTTGCGAGAGCAAGGTGAGAAGCAAGAGAATGCCCTGCAGAAGAAGCTGAAAATCCATATCAAATTGGATACCGGCATGGGGCGACTCGGCTTGCATACGGAAGCGGATGCGATTCCTTTTATAGAGGAAGCGTTACTGCTGCCAGGTGTGGATGTAGAAGGTCTCTTTACACATTACGCAAGTGCAGATGAAGTGGATAAGAGCTATACGTTGGAGCAATACGGCCGATTCGAGCGGATCGTGAGCTATTTTACAGCGAAAGGGGAAACATTTCCTTATATTCACGCGGGAAATAGCGCGGCAGCGATTGATTTGCCTGACTTGACTTATTCGATGGTGCGTCTGGGGATTTCCATGTATGGTCTATATCCCTCTGATGATGTGGATCAAACGAAAATTGAGCTAAAGCCAGTTCTGAGTCTCAAAACAGGGATTGTTCATCTCAAAACGCTGCCTGCGGGTTCAGGTGTCAGTTATGGGACGATCTATCACACCAAGGGTGATGAGCAAATCGGGACCTTGCCGATCGGCTACGCGGATGGATATTCTCGGATGCTTTCGGGTAAAGCGGAGGTACTGGTTCGTGGTAAAAGAGTGCCGATCGTCGGGAGAATCTGTATGGATCAATGTATGATCAATGTTTCGGATTTGCCTGAAGTAGGGGCGCTAGATGAGGTTGTCCTCATCGGAGAGCAAGGCGAGGAACGTATTACCGCGGAAGATGTGGCTCGTTTGCTAGGGACGATTCCCTATGAAATCATATGTATGATTTCTCACCGTGTTGCGCGCGTGTATGTGCGAAATGGGGAACGCGTAGAAGCTTTAAATCCATTGATTCGTCACCGTTATTAAAACGCAGGAAATTACTTCATAAATTTACCATGCAACATTTGCAGGTTTGGAAAAGGGTTTCACGAATAGCTTATCGAATACGTTGTATTAACAATCTTATATCTTAAGGTGTAACATAATTGATATACCGGAGGCATATATTCTATTGTATAATTTGGTTTTTGGAATGACATACTGGTAATATTGTCTTTGTATCGTTTCTGGGGGTGCGAGAGTGTGAGCAATGCGCATAATACGAAAAGGATCATGATTAGTTTGCCTGACAATCTGTTGCAGGAAGTGGACGGAATTGTCGAGAAGGAGAACTCCAATCGGAGTGAATTCATTCGTCAGGCAATGAAGCTGTATTTAATTGAACGCAAAAAGCGCAGTCTACGCGAATCCATGCAGCGTGGGTATATGGAAATGGCGAAAATAAATCTCAGCATGGCATCTGAAGCTTTTCAAGCGGAGGAAGAAGCGGACGGAACGCTTGATCGCTTAGTAAGCGGGGTGTAAGACGTGATTGTGAAACGTGGCGATGTATTTTTCGCAGATCTTTCGCCGGTCGTAGGATCGGAGCAGGGAGGAGTCCGTCCTGTTCTAGTGATCCAAAATGATATCGGCAACCGCTTTAGCCCCACTGTGATTGTTGCAGCGATTACAGCTCAAATCCAAAAGGCAAAGCTTCCCACGCATGTGGAAATCGATGCGGAGACGCACGGTTTCGATCGAGATTCGGTCATTCTGCTTGAGCAAATCAGAACAATCGACAAGCAAAGACTAACGGACAAAATTACGCATTTGGATGAAGAAACGATGCGAAAGGTTGACGACGCTTTGCAAATTAGTGTGGGACTGATAGAATTTTGAATAAGGTCTGGAACGGACGAGGGCGATATACCCTCGTTTTTTGGTTTGTACATACATAGGCATTCGATCAAAAGAAGAGGGGTATGACTGTGGCAAATGTGGACGAGGCGAAAGTGAAGGCAGGAAAGACTGAGGTGGCTGATTCAGTAGCCAATGCAACGGAGCCCAACGGAACAAATCCAAAAGCAAGTGAGTTTGAGGAACCGAAGGCGAAGATTCAGATTTCTGCGGAGAAGAAAGCGGAGATTCAGGAGAGGATCCTGAAACAAATCTCCGCGGAGTTACAGCTGCCTAGCGGCAAAGTGAAGACGACGATGGAGCTGCTGGACGAGGGCAATACGATTCCATTCATCGCGCGTTATCGGAAAGAGATGACGGGGGAGCTCGACGAGAATCAGCTGCGGGATATCGAGGAGCGTTTGCAATATTTGCGTAATCTCGAGGATCGCAAAATTGAAGTTGTCCGTCTGATCGATGAACAAGGCAAGCTGACGGACGAGCTGCGGAGCTCGATTGAGCGTGCTGTAAAGCTGCAGGAAATCGAGGATCTCTACAGGCCTTACCGTCAGAAGCGGAAAACGAGAGCTAGCGTTGCGAAGGAACGCGGTTTGGAGCCACTTTCGGCGTGGATTTGGAAGCAGCCTCGTCAAGGCTCGCTGGAGCAAGAGGCTTCGCGTTATATTAACGCGGACAAAGGGGTTGGCAGCGCCGCAGAGGCGATTCAAGGCGCGATGGATATCCTGGCGGAGAATATCGCAGATGATGCGAAAATACGGGCCTGGGTGCGTCGATTCACGCAGGACAACGGCATTATGCGGACAGAGGTGAAGGATGCGAGGGTAGAATCTGTCTATGAGATGTACTATGCGTATCAAGAGCCTGTGAAGCGCCTGCCGCCTCACCGTATTCTCGCGATTAATCGCGGCGAGCGGGAAGAAATCTTGAAGGTTGGACTGGATGTCCAGCCAGATAAAATTCACGACTACATGCTTCGTCAAATCGTCAGAGGCGATTCAGTCGTAAGAGACGTGCTGCGAACGATTGTCGAAGATGCATACAAACGACTGCTTGCGCCTTCTGTGGAGCGCGAGGTGCGCGGTGAAATGACAGAAGCGGGCGAAGAGCAGGCGATTAAGATTTTTGCGGAAAATCTGCGCAATCTCTTGCTGCAAGCGCCGATAAAGGGCCATGTGGTGCTCGGTGTCGATCCTGCCTACCGGACAGGCTGTAAGCTGGCTGTCATCGATGACACCGGCAAAATGCTTGAAATCGCCGTCACCTACCCAACCCCACCGAATAATAAGGTGGCAGAGGCGAAGGCGAAGTTCAAGCAGTTGATCAGCACATACAGCGTGGAGCTGATTGTGATCGGGAATGGGACGGCGTCCCGTGAAACGGAGCAGTTCGTTGCGGAGCTGATCGGTGAGATCAAGGAGCGGAAGCTCAAATATTTGATCGTCAGCGAAGCAGGGGCGAGCGTGTACTCGGCGTCGAAGCTGGCGCAGACGGAGTTCCCAGATCTGGATGTTGCTGAGCGCAGCGCGATTTCGATTGCGCGGAGGCTGCAGGACCCGCTCGCGGAGCTTGTGAAAATCGAGCCGAAAGCGATCGGCGTCGGTCAGTACCAGCATGACGTTTCGCAGAAACGTCTGGACGAGAACTTGAAGGCCGTTGTGGAATCGGCCGTTAACCATGTCGGGGTGGACTTGAACACGGCGTCCCCGTCCTTGCTATCGTACGTATCGGGGGTCAACGCGACACTCGCGAAGAACATCGTGAAGTATCGCGAGGAGAACGGCAAGTTCAGCTCCCGCCAGGAGCTGTCGAAGGTTCCGCGCCTTGGCGCGAAATCCTTCGAGCAGTGTGTCGGGTTCATGCGGATTCCGGGCAGCCGGAACCCGCTCGACAACACCCCGATCCATCCGGAGTCTTACGACGTGGTGGATCGGTTGTTCAAGGAGCTGCGCATCGAACTCGCGCAGCTTGGTTCTCAGCAGCTGCTAGCGCTGCTGCAGACGCTGGAGCCAGAGGAGCTGGCTCCTAAGCTTGGCGTCGGTGTCCCGACGATGCGGGACATCCTAGACAGCCTGCAGCGGCCTGGGCGAGATCCGCGGGACGAAGTCCCTGCGCCGATCTTCCGCACAGACGTGCTGCAGCTGGAGGACCTTGTGCCGGGCATGGAATTGACCGGCACGGTGCGTAACGTTATCGACTTCGGCGCCTTCGTCGATATCGGCATTAAGAACGATGGGCTGGTGCACATCTCCCAGCTCAAGAATGGCTTCGTGAAACATCCGATGGATGTGGTTTCCGTCGGAGACATCGTCCAAGTGTGGGTACTGAACGTGGACCAGAAAAAAGGCCGCGTAGGCTTAACGATGAAGAAACCGCAATAGTAGGTTGATGATGGCAGTTACGGCAGTTGGGAGTTCACTCCCAACTGTTTTTTTCTGTGTAGCCCTTGTCTTCTTGGGTACTTATCCGTAGTAAATGATCATACGTTCTCATTGTGGGTAGTGGCGCTAAGTTAATTGGATTTCCGCTGACTTCCCCCCAACAAATTTCATCGTACACCCTGCATTTGCTGAGTTAACTGGATTTCCTCCATCTATTTTCACCACACAACCCCACATTTGCCGAACTAACTGGATTTTATGTAGCTAATTTCTGAGTTTTTCATTAAAACTGACGGTTTGATCTTAAATAGATGTAGGTTTTCCATCTAAACTTAGTAAAACGCCGAATTCTCTCAAATTAACTGTAGTTTATACAGTAAACCGAGGGAAACGAGCTGCTCGCTTGATCTAAACTGTCTACTTCTGCGCACCTCCCGTCTCCTTCACCAAATAAGTCATACTATATCGCTGGCCAGCAACAAGGGAGAGCATACCTTCCATCGAGAGGCGAATCAGCCACTCAGCTGCAATACGTATGTTCACATTGCACTCGGCTGCAACTTCTTGAAGCCGAACCTTGCCATTGCGCCGATTGGCGATATGGAGAATGAACTGCTTTCGAAGCTCCCACACATCGGCCTCAAGCTCAGCAATGGTGGGGGGATGGGGGGAGCCACTAGCGGCAGACCTTCTCTGTTCCAAACAGATAACGTTACTTTGATTGCCAGCCCGCCGCCCCTGCTCAGTACGCTCGCCAGCTTGCAGCCCTTGCTCTACACGCTCGCCAGCTCTCAGCCCTTGCTCTAAACGCTCCTCAGCCCGCAGCCCTTGCTCTACACGCTCGCCAGCTCTCAGCCCTTGCTCTAAACGCTCCTCAGCCCGCAGCCCTTGCTCTACACGCTCGCCAGCTCTCAGCCCTTGCTCTAAACGCTCGCCAGCCCGCAGCCCCTGCTCAGTACGCTCGCCAGCCCTCAGCCCCTGGACTAATCCCTCTCCATCTTTCATGAATTGATGTGCTATTTTCCCACTCTCCTGCAACACCAGAAACCGATCCTCTAAGCCCCTTTTCCAAAACAACCTGCGATGCTTCTCACGCATTCTGCGCAACCACTGACTGCTATTTGTCTGCATGTAAATAAAGCCCCCTTTTCAAAATAAATACGCAAAAAAGCACAACCGAACAGCAGATCAATCTGCAAGCTCGAGTGTGCTTCACTCTGGTATTTATATTTGATTTTTTGTTTTCGTATTTTTGTGTGTTCACATTTTTTTGTTTTCGTAATACATTTTCTATACACATAATTACTTTTTGTTACATTTATTTACAGTATAGAGGGCACATTTCAAATATGCAACTGTTTTTTCTTGCTCTTGATGGCTATGTACATGCATCTACCTTGGTTTTATGTACACAATAGCAAAAAAGCCAGCACTTGTGGCACAAGTACTAGCTTTTTTATCAAAATTTACGTTTGCTCGGTCCGTCCGTCGATTGGCTGTCGGGCCACTCCTCTTGAGAGCGGCGAGTGCGGTAAAAGTACCAGCTATCGTTCAATAATCGAATTTGTCTGCGGTTTTTGTTCTGGAAGGCACGCATTAATTGATTACAAAGCCATTGCGGCATATGCCCATCCCCTTCTTCGCCATGTACTTATAGCATATGAGGAAGGAGGGTATAGGGTGCAGGTCCCTTTATTTTAGAGCTCAAATTCCTCTTCGTACCACTGTTCAAGCTGAGCTTGCAGCGCACGAATTTCAGTCAATAACGAGATTAGCGGGTACGATTTCTCTTGGATACCTGCGAAGGATTGCTCAAGTCGATTAATGTAGTCTAAGCCTTGAATCAAAGGGTATGTCGTACCGATCAGTTCCAAGTCGTCACACTCCGCAATAACGCGTGGAAGCTGAGGGACATGGTCAGCCGTTAATTTCTCTAATTCTTTGTGTAAACGTTGGTTCAAGGCTGTTAATTGATAGGAATAGGAGGAAGGCATTTCGACAAATTCCAGTTGTTGGTCGAGCTTTAAAATCGCATATCGCATTTGTGGCATGAGGGTTCAAATCCTTTCTGTATAGAGCGTTCGTTCTTCTTTTCTACTTGACAGTATAGCTGTACATACGGTACAAATTCAAGTAAGAACTTGTCATTCGACGTAGTTGGTCGTTCAGAGTGCTAGTGACTTGTCATTGGGAGTGTTCGTAGATGGAGGATCATGAGCTGCAGCAATGGATTGAGCAAATTTCTATGGATTCGTTCGGTAGACCCTTTGTTCACCAGGCTCGTTTTAACCGGAGATTGCGATCGACGGGTGGACGTTATTTTATGAAATCACATGATATTGAGATCAGTTGGAGCCAGTGGGAGACTTATGGGCGGGATGAAATCGAGAAAATTATCAAGCATGAGCTCTGCCATTATCATTTGCATATATTGAAGCGAGGGTATCAGCATCGGGATCAGGATTTCAAAACCTTGCTAGCGCAAGTAGGAGGAACGAGATATTGCCAATCTTTGCCACGGCCCCGGGCGAAACAAACCTACAAATATAGGTTAGAGTGCGTAAATTGCAAGACGGAATACTATCGGAAACGTAAAATGGATGTGCGTAAATTCGCTTGCGGAAATTGCAGGGGAAAATTGAAATCGTATACGCTTGACTTAACCGCGCCTTCATAATAAAATAATACTTGTTCATTCCCTGATAGCTCAGTTGGTAGAGCACTCGACTGTTAATCGAGTTGTCACAGGTTCGAGTCCTGTTCGGGGAGCCATACATGGAGAGATACCCAAGTGGCTATAAGGGGACCCTCTGCTAAGGGGTTAGACTGCGTAAGTGGTGCGAGGGTTCGAATCCCTCTCTCTCCGTCACGAAATAAGTTCAATGGCATTCATGCCGTTGAGCTTATTTTTTTATTCCAATTCGAGCCAAGCCTAACAAATTTCTAATATCTGTTAAACGTTTGTCCACTATAGTGTATAAAAAAGTGCTAATAATGGGGGAACTACGAGTGGCTAAACTATTTTCAATCCGTATGCGTCTTATTTTTTTGCTGTTAATACCTTCTCTGTTTTATTTAGGTTCAAGCGTATATCTCCTACAGGTTAACGACACCAATACGGATACATTGACTTCCTCGTTGTATGAGACGACAGAGAAAAGTGTTTCCCTTATTTTGAATGCGGACCGGGATATGTATCAAGCCATGAACGCTTATCAGTTGTTGGTATCCGGAACCTTGACTGCGGAGGAGAGAGTTAACCAGTCGAAGGTGCTTAAAGATAATATTGATCAAACCAATACAAGGGTCGGACAGGCGGTAGCTATTTTAAAATCAAAGGAATTGCTGGGAACGGCACACGCGGAGACGAAAGTGACGATTGAGCAAGGTACATCGAGCTTCCAAACTTCTTTCGATCAATGGGTTAAAGAAGCGAATGCGGTTGTTCAAGCGGGGAGTGCAGGCAAAGGCGTTCTGAATGAAGCCAAGCTGATGGCCACCTTTGAGAAGGGGCGTGAAGGGCTGAATGTTGTCGGTGAAATTCTAGACGCGCATGCGAAGCAGAGTATTGTCGATATCAAGCAGGAGAATACGGAAACAGCCAAAGGCGTTTACATCGGCGTTGGGTTCGTCATCGTTATTCTCTTAGGAGCTGGCGGATTCGTGATCTGGAGAATTATGTCGGTGATTCGTAGAATTTTGGCCATTACCGGTGAGGTTGCTGCAGGAGATTTGCGTCACGAGCCACAACTGTCGTATGCGAAGGATGAGCTGGGGCAGATTTCAGAATCGGTCGATCATATGGTTGCCAAAATGAGAAGCTTAATCGGCACGATTGCACACAATACACAATTCGTGCACGATGCCTCCGTGGAGCTGTCGGACAGCTCCAAAGAGTCTGCTCACGCAGCAGAGCATGTGGCTTCGAACATTCAAGAAATGACGCAGGAAGTCGAAGTGCAAGCAAGAAGCAGTGAAGAGACGAGCCGAGCGATCGAGGAAATGGCGATTGGGATTCAACGTGTCGCAGAGAACTCAAGTGTCATGGCGGATCACTCCTCATTAACCTCTCAGCACGCAACACTCGGCAATGAACTACTTTCGAAGTTGCAGCATCAAATCGTAAATATATTGAGTTCGGTTGAACAGTTGTCAATGACCGTTCTGTCGTTAACGCGCAAGTCTGATGAGATTGGTCAGATAGCATCGAGCATCACGAACTTTGCCAACCAGACCAATCTCTTGTCGTTGAATGCGTCTATTGAGGCGGCAAGAGCAGGCGAGCATGGTAAAGGATTTAACGTTGTTGCTCAAGAAATTCGCAAACTGGCTTCACAGTCCATCGAATCCGCCGACGGAATCAATCAGTTAATTTACGAGACGAGAGTCGAGATTGATAGCGTATCCGAGTCAATGCATGCAACGAAGCAGGAAGCAAGTGCAGGCTCACAAATGATGCAGGAAGTGAACCAGAGCTTCGAAACTATTATGCAATCTGTGACGCATATCGTGTCTCAGATTCATGAGACGTCAGCCATCACAGAGCAAATGTCAGCTAGCTCCGAAGAAATTTCGGCTACGATGGATCAGTCAGCGTCAAGCTCATCTCACATTCTGATGAGATCCCAGACAGTGGCGGCAGCAACGGAGGAGCAGCTTGCCATGATGCAGAATATTGCTGCTGCGTCGGAACAACTGAAGTCGGTTGTGGATACATTGAACGAATCTGTGACGTATTTTAAGCTGAAATAGTAGGAGTTGTAACGGGGTTCTCATGATCGATATAACGCGGTTACGGGGACTCCTAAGTTATATACTCGAAGAGGATTTATTTCCAAGAATTAGGCTTGTCAAAGGTTCAAGAATCCTTTATAATAACACTTATCGTCCTTAACGGGCTGAGTTGTTCAATGACGATGTTATGGCCCGTTGGTCAAGTGGTTAAGACACCTCCCTTTCACGGAGGTAACAGGGGTTCGAGTCCCCTACGGGTCATTGTTTTATTCTCTCATGCGGTCGTGGTGGAACGGCAGACACACCATCTTGAGGGGGTGGCGCTCACAAGGCGTGGGGGTTCAAATCCCCCCGACCGCATCCCAGTTTTACAAGCCTGAAACCCTTGTTTATTAAGGGTTTTTCGCTTTTCTAGGATTTTCTATTTAATTTTGCAAGGTATAAAAAGAGACCAATTCCACTCAAATGGTCAAGAATTGGTCAGGAATATTTTTTTCGCTAATTTAGACTTGTAATGGACATGCCCTTTAATAAAAGGCGCGGTCCATTTTTTATTTGTTCTTTTGGTTTTTCCGATGGTGTTCCATTGTCAGATGCAGAATCATCAAATAGCATTTTTCTGAAGTTTTGTGCTGTCTCTTTGCATACTAGGGAGTAAATGGCTGTAGTCTGGCTAGCCAAACTCATTGCATACTACGAGATCGTTGTCACAGTATTGCTGTCCAGCTCCTTGTTTTTCACGGCTAATAAGCAAAGAATGTGTCTTTAGCTGTTTGAGAGTTTCTTTGGGCAAATCAATCGTTCTTACTCGTGATTTTGTTTTGGTATAGGGTAAAATCTCTTTGCCATCGTTACTGACTGATTGTGTAATTATGACACAGCCGTTCAGTAGAAGTTTTTTGATTCAAATACTCAAGTGCAAGTTTGGTGACGAAAAACAATAGTTATATTAACGTTTCACTGCAGCATTCATCTTCGGATAACTCCCAGAGGCGTTTGTTCATAGTGTCATATGGTCGGTACATTAAAAGAAAGAGTACAAACTTTAAATAATTATGGATAGTGGTCATTGGTCCTAGACCTATATAATGAGTTCCACAGCGGGTTGAAAATGACTGATGTTAGTACTTGGGCATCGGATGTATTGGACGAACGCTGAAAACTATTTGGATAGTGAAGGGATGGGTAGAGTAGTGCTAAAAAAGGTAATGGCAAGAATCGCTTGTTGGATATTGGTATTTTCCATGATGGTTCCTATGTTTGACACAGGAGCAGCTGTGAGAGCAGACGAGGTAAGTGCATTTGAGAATTTCATTAGCAGAAAAGGCGATAAACTGATGGAAGGCACGCAGGAATATCGATTTATTTCGACGAATATGCCAGATGTTCTACAAATCATTACTGATAAAAAGTTTGAATCGAATTCTCGGATTCGGTTGCCGAATGAGTATGAATTAAGAGATGCCGTTCAGACGGTCAAACAAATGAATGGCAGGGTCATGCGGACGTTTGTTATCACGGTGGCGAATGGATCAGATCCAAATTATATGGTCAATGCAGCTATCGGTGAAAATGACATCGCTTTCAATGAGGATGCCATGAAAGTTCTTGATAAGCTGCTGCAAATTTGTAATGAGCTTGGGGTGCGTGTCTACATTCCATTGGTTAATTACAATGAAGGTGTGCGAGGCAGTACCGCTACATATGGTGAGCAATTCTATACGGTGGGCAGTCAGGCTAACATCAGGTTTAAGAAGATGGTGGAAGGACTTCTGAATCGGACGAATACATTCACTGGTACCCGCTATAACGAAGATAAAGCAATTATGGGTTGGGAGTCAGGGAATGAGCTCGTGATGAATAATTTGCCTGAACGCAACACTTGGTTGCATGATCTGGCGGCTTATGTGAAGCTAGAAGCCCCGAATCAGCTATTTATCGACGGACGGAATAAGCCAGATGATATATATAAATTTTCCGGCGGAACGATGGTCCAGAACTATGATGAATTCCTCAATGATAACAATATTGATATTATGTCCTACCACACCTACGTAGGTCTGACGGGTCCGGTAACGGATACGGCTATCCCCGCTGGAGTTCGTACGAACACAAATGGCGATATCGGGGCGACTAACACGCTGAAATTTTTCAGGGAGCTCACGAAAGGAAAGAAATCGTTGGTCGTTGGTGAAATTGCCATGTATATGGCCCCAAGTACACTGATTACATTTCTGGATGAACTGATTGCAAACGGTACTTCAGGGGCGAACTGGTGGGCGACACGGTTCCATAATAGAGATGGAGGCTTCTATAAGCATTCTGACAATGGCTCGCAGTTTGAAGACTTGAATTGGCCGGGATTCCCAGATACAACAGCATATTTGCCGGAAATCAGTAGTGAAATCGCGATTCAGAAGACGCTCAGTGAGAAAGCATGGACGATCATGGGGGGAATAGGCGCAACGCCGGTGCTGCCTCAACCCGCTGCTCCAAATTTACTACCGATTCCAGATATAGGCCATATTTCTTGGCAAGGATCGACTGGTGCTCAGAGTTATGAGGTGCAGCGCGGAAGCTCAGTCAATGGTCCTTGGACGGTTGCTGGCGTTGTGTACGATAATCTGCCAACGTATACAAGTCTCTTCAATGATCGTGAGGCAAAGGTTGGAAGTACGTATTATTATCGAATCTTTGCAAAAAACAGCAGCGGCGTTTCATTGCCATCGAGCGTCTCCCCGCCTATTGCGGTTGAACGCCAATGGCTCGTTGACGAGTTATTCGATTTAACGAAGTTGCATGCAAGGGAACCGAATGCAGTCATCTTCAAATCTTACGCAAATACGTCCAATCAAGAGGACTTGGGTGTTCTACGAAGTATTAACGGTACTTCCACAAGCGTGCAATATGCAATAGGAGGCAAACTGACCAAAGTCAATGTTTATGTTTACGATGCTCCTGGAAGCGTTTCCCTGTTTGGATCAGTGGATGGTCAGTCCTACTATGATTTGAATGCAACAAAGTTAACGTATGAAGGAGAGAGCAGAACCAGGTACATTTATTCCGGACAATCAGATTATCGATTCCTGAAGCTGGAATTGGACGGTAAAGCTATCGTAGGAAGATTAGAACTTGAATATGCACCGGACGACGTACTGGCTCCAGAACCCGAGACGATTGCTGCTTATCGGAATCCGAGTAGTGTATTGGAAGCAGAGTTGTTTACTTATAATGAGAATGATTTTAGTGTATCCGACGTAATGACGAATAACAGAGGCGTAGTGAAGGTCAACCAAACCGGCGGCTCCAATAACGCAGCAAGCAATAAGCGCTTCAGCATTGTTGATTTTCTGCAGACGGGCGACTATGTGGTCTTCTACGCCAATCTGGAAGCGGGTACTTACGACCTCAAACTGGATTACGATTCCCGGGCGGCACGCGGGAAGTTCCAAATGTCCATCCTAGAGCCAGGTGTTAGCGCTGAGGAAGCAGGAACCCAGGTGGGCGGTGTCATTGATGCTTACGATCCGGGAGGCGGCGTCATCAAATCAACTGAATTCGGGAAGGTTACTTTCTCGCAAAGTGGGCGATACGGATTCAAGTTTGTCAGTATGGGTAAAAATAGTGCTTCTTCCAACGTGAAGATCGGACTTGATGTGATTAAGCTGATGAGCGACAATGTATCGCCGACGGTCACGGAGGCAACGTATGCCACCTTCGACGATACACCTGTCCATGGCAAGTTGACGGCGAATGACGCGAACAGCGATGCACTTACTTACTTGGTAATTAACCAACCTGCTGCAGGTCATCTAACGGTTAATGCGGATGGTACATTCCTCTATACGCCAGTGCGAGGTCAGAATGGGCAATTTGCATTTAAATGGAAGGTCAATGACGGCTGGATCAATTCGAATACGGCACAAGTGATATTTAATGTCACGGCAACCGATGGCGGTAATAGCAGCCCTGGCGGTGGCGGCAATAGCAACAACGGTAATCCGAATATGAAGCCTGCTTGGAAGGAAATCATCGATAGCCGCGATGGTCATACTGTGGTGTCGGTGAAGGTAGATCCAGACGTGTTTGATCAATTAGTTGAAGCAGCAGGCGAACAGGGGGAGGTTCCGTTGGTGATTGCCAATAAAGGTGACCGTGTCGTGATAGACATGAACGGATCCTTGCTGGCAAAGTTAAAGGTACATTCGAGTACGCTGAACATAGTGACGGAAGCCGGTTCCTACCGACTGCCTGTGAAAGATATGGATTGGGATGCCATCGCTGCGCAGTTAGGTGGTAAAGTTGATCTGACTAGTATCAACGTTCAGTTCAGCATAAGTCGTTTGAGTGAGAGAGAGGCCAATGCAGCCGAGCAAGAGGCGACTCGGATGGGCATCAACCTGAATGCCTCCCCGGTTAACTTCGAAGTGACGTTAACGGCAGGCGATCAAGTTCTTCCGATTCATCGTTTCCTTGCCTATGTGGAAAGAATGATTCCGCTACTCCCAGAAAGCGCAGGGAATAAGACCGTTAGTGGTATTCGGATTCTGCCAGACGGTTCATTCCAGCACGTTCCGGCACGATTGGTTGAAAAGAATGGTCAAACCAACGCGGTGCTGAGCAGCATGACGAACAGCACCTATGGTGTTGTAACGAGTGCAATTACATTTAAGGACGCTGAGCCCCATTGGGGGAAAGTCGAAATTAACGAACTGGGTTCGCGATTAATTGCAAAAGGAACGCCAGGCGGATTGTTCGAGCCTGACCGGCAAATTCAGCGTGCAGAGTTTACAGCTCTATTGAATCGCTCGCTTGGTTTGGAAGCTGAGCAAACAACAATGACGTTTCACGATGTGAATCCGGACGATTGGTTCGTGAACGAGGTAGGAACAGCTCTTGGATATGGGTTGATTTCAGGTTATGAAGACGGTAGTTACAGACCTAGCGAGGTGATTACGAGGGAGGAAGCTATGCAGGCCTTGGGTAAGGCTGCTAAATTAGCAGGTCTTGGTATGTCCATTGCCGACGAGGAATTATCCTCACTGCTACTTCCGTATAAAGATCATTCGCAGGTCGGAAGTTGGGCACGTTCTTCTGTTGCTCTTATGGTAAAGCTGGGTATCGTTCAAGGAAGATCGGAGCGATTGGAACCCAAGGAACCGATTACACGTGCTGAAGCAGCTGCCATGATGGTTCGCTTTCTTCGCACGGCTCACTTGATCTAATCAGTCCCCCTCATCCGTTCTTGGAGGAGGGGGTGTTTGATTATTCGAGTTTTTACGGAATTGCGCGGGCGTGGTTCCGGTGATCTTCTTGAATATCCGATGAAAGTGCGTCAAATGATTGAACCCGGTTCGGTAGGCAATCTCTTCGATGGTAGATTCCGTTTGTTGCAGTTGCTGCATAGCGGCGTTCACTCGCAGATCGTTCAAGTGCTCGACGAACGATCGTCCCATCATCCATTTAAACATCGTACTGAAATACGCAACAGACATGGCAGCTACGGAAGCAGCTTCCGAGAGCTTTATTTCTCTATGATAATGTTGTTCTATATAAGCCAGTGCAGCTTCAAAATATTTGCGATTGTTCTTAAGCAGTTGTTCCTCTGGCCGTTGTTCAACAAAACGAGCGTATTCCCGACCGGCAATGACAAGCAGCCGCATCAGATCGGCTTTGATCATCAGGGCGAAACCATCGTGCTGCTCGGCTACCTCGCGGAGCATACCGCTTATCAAGGACTCCGTTTCCCGTTGGCCCTGAACGGTGAGATTTAATTTCGGCAGCAACATATTATTGAGCGTGACGAACGGCTGGTTGAAAATAAAATCTGTAAAGGTTTCCATGCTACGCAATGTAATCAGACTGGAATCCAACAGATGTGGCATAAAGTCAATCAGGACTAGCTTAATTTCTTGTCCTTGGATGACTTCGATCCGGTGTTCGAATTGGGGAGGGACAGAAAATAAATCCCCCTTAATCAATAGGCAGTCTTTGCCATTTAGTTCATGCCGGCAAGAACCTTTAAGGACATAGCAAACCTGGAAGTATTCATGCGCGTGAGGAACAATGTCGTGCTGGAACGACTCGTCGCGAACCTCTATCTTGAATGGAAAGATTGGATCCATGAATTCTTGATATTGAAAATATCGCATATAGGACTCCCCGATGTCAGGTTGGTAATATATTTGAAGTTATTGTAATGCAATTCTAAAAAAAATGCTATGAATAACCAAAAAAAATGCATAGGATCTGGGCACGCTGTGACATACAATGAGAGCCTAAACTTAGCAAAAAGGAGCTGCCTCATGAAATCCCAATCTACTTTCCATTATGGTGCCGTCTTCAAAGTTCAACGCGATCACTCGCGAGAGCATATCCGAAATCAACTGAATGCCATGAAGGAAATCGGTATGAATACAGCTGTTATCTGGCCGTCCGTTTACTGGTGGGAAGATCAATCCCTTCCACGATATCCGTATAATACGGGGCATTATATTCTGCAAGTTGCGGAGGAAATCGGACTGAAGATTATTATGGAGTTGTCTGGCCAAATAACAAGCCTTGAGTATGCACCGGATTTCGCAATGAAAGAAGAATACTTCGCTGTGAAATACGAAGGCACTTATACGAACGACTTCTTATACTTTGGGTATCTGAACTATAACCATCCGGAGCTTAGTGAAATAATTAGAAAGCAATTTGCGGAAACAGCTCGTCAATATAAACAATATACATCGTTGTATGGTTATGACGTCTGGAATGAAACGATGTTCGAATCCTATGATGTCCATACACTTCAGAAGTACAGAAGGTGGCTTGCGAACAAGTACGGTTCGATTGAAGTGTTAAATAATACCTGGGATCGGGTGTATCGCAGCTTTGATGATGTTCAGTTTAACCGATGGATGTGGTCAAGCGTCATGCCAGTTGTGGATTATCATCGGTTCCATAAGGAATCAATCGGCATGTTTTTGCGGGAATGGGTTCAAGCCGTGAAAGAGATTGATCCATCGCATCCGATTATTGCCGATAACATTCATTCCATGGTTACCGAGGATGCCTCCTTCAATCGGCCACAGGATGACTGGAATGTGGCGGAGCATGTAGACGAGTTCGGCATTTCGCTGTATCCGAAAACGACACCAAACCCTATGCCGCCACATAAACGTTGGCTTGTTCTGACAGGCTCGCATTCTGCTTCGAAGACGGGCAGATTCTGGATATCTGAGCTTCAAACACATATCAAGCACAT
The DNA here is from genome assembly GCF_001653565.1 of Paenibacillus oryzisoli. Classification (GTDB taxonomy): domain Bacteria; phylum Bacillota; class Bacilli; order Paenibacillales; family NBRC-103111; genus Paenibacillus_E; species Paenibacillus_E oryzisoli. The sequence goes on along the minus strand of NZ_LYPB01000050.1, from coordinate 152,257 downwards.
GTACAATCCTGAAAGTGCCGTAACGGCCAAGGAACTGGAGTTATGGGTCTGGGAAGCAATTTCACATGGAGCCAAAGGTTTAATCTATTGGAAATGGGATCCCTTTAACACAGGGCTGCAAACCGGAGGGCGAGGCTTAGTTGACTATCAAGGAAGGTCAACTCCAAGACTTGAAGCAGCCACCCGAATTTCAAACATACTGAAGATGCATGAGTCAGCTTTTACTTCCTATGAACCCGAGAAGCCGAGGGTTGTTATTTTGTTCGATAAAGATGCACATAACTTTAGCAAAGCGTATATGGCGGGATATAAGCCTCATGCGCCAGACAGTATTTATTTGGATTCGATTTCAGGCCTTCATCAACTGCTATGGATGTTGAATATACCTGTGAAATTGGTGACACCTGAGGATGTAAAGCAAGGGGAGTTATTGCCAAATCAGATTCTGTTCATGACGAACCAGGTGTCTATGAGCGATAGCTTAGCAGAAGCTATTCATAGGTTCGTATCTTCAGGGGGAACAGTTATAGCTGATGGAAAGATGGGAGAAGTGGAAGACAACGGTATACTCCATACCCAGCAACCTGGCGGCCATCTGAATGACATGCTCGGCTGTGAGTTTATAGATATCGATGCGGAGCAGCTGGATTTTGTATGGAAGGGTGATCCGAAGGATGAAGCAGTCTATCCTGGTTATTTCGAACGAAAAACATTGACTATTACAAGTGATGAAGTAGTGGTTAAGGGAACCTTTAGGGATGGAGCGCCAGCCTTTCTTGAAAGAACGATCAACAAAGGTCGGATTTATGTGATCGCAACACACCTATGGTATGGCTATTATAAGGTACGCCGTCCGGATACGCTTGCCTTTATGGAGCGTTTCGTGCAGGAGCTGGGCATACAACGATTGTCGATGGAACATGGCAATACAAGAATTAAGCTGTTGAAGGGAGTCGGCGATGCGCTATTGTTCGTATTTCATTATGGTCAAACGTGCGAAACCGTAAATATACAACTCGACATGGGGGAAGGCAGCTATCGCATTGAGAATGTATACTCGGGTGAGATAAGTTTTGCAACCTCACGAACGGAACAATTGAATCTGAATGTAGCTGTCGAGGCGAATGGCGTAACGATTCTGAAACTCAACCAAGTGGCAGACACGATGAAAGGGGACGAATGAATTGAATCTTCAAATAAGTAGACCGTGGAAGCTATTGTCGAATCGGGTTTGGAGAACCTATACCGGTGGAGCCGTGCTCAATCAATGGCAACAAAATGGCATCCCCGAAGATAATCATTTTCCTGAGGAATGGATTGCTTCCGTTGTCAAGGCGCGCAATCCCGGCAGGGAGAAGCAGACGAATGAAGGCTTAAGTTGGTTGAAGACAGAAGGGGAACCGCTTCTCCTGACTGACCTGATTCAATCAGACCCAGAAGGCATGTTGGGGACGGATCATGTGCGCAGATACGGCACTCACACAGGAGTGCTCGTCAAGCTGCTGGATTCCGCCGAAAGGCTTACGATCCAAGTGCATCCGGATAGGAGCACCGCAGAGCATCTTTTCGGTTCGCCATTTGGTAAAACGGAAGCATGGTATGCTCTTGGGACAAGGCAGATCAACGGTATCAATCCATATGTCCTATTAGGTTTTAAGCCGTGGGTAACGAGGGAACACTGGGAAGCGCTGTTCCATCGTCAAGATATTGAAGGCATGATCAATTGTCTCCATAGAATTGACATTAAGGAAGGTCAGGTCATACTGGTCGAGGCAGGAATACCACACGCCATTGGACCTGGATGCTTTCTAATGGAAATTCAAGAGCCTACCGATTTTACGATCCGAGTTGAACGCGTAACACCATCGGGGTTGCATCTGGAAGATCACTCTTGTCATCAAGGTCTAGGATTTGATCAAATGTTCGATTGTTTCCATTATAAGACTTATGAACTACATGAAATCATCGAGAAATGCTTTATAAAGAGTCGGCTGTTGTCAAGTCAGCCGGATAGCAGAAGCAAGGAGTTATTGGGACGTGAGCGCTGTGCTTACTTTTCTATGGATGAGCTTGAAGTCTCAGCTACTCCTACGATTATTCCTCCCCAGCCAGGATATAGCGTGGGCATCGTTGTGGAGGGAATGGGTGAGGTAAGATGGAAGGGAGGATTTGAAACCCTTACTCAAGGAGATTGCTTCTTTTTTCCACCGCAAATTGAAGACATGCACCTAATTAGTAATGAACATGGCTTGCGTTTTGTCAGATGTTATCCGCCTGACTAAAATAGTAACGTGGGGGTTAAGTTCTTGAGGCGAATACAAGCATTCGGACCCAAAGATTTACGAATTGTAGAAGTAGAAGATCCTATACTGAGTTCCGAGAATAGTGTACTTGTCGACATTCAAGCTTGTGGGATTTGTGGGTCAGATAAATGGTACTGGTCAGTGAAGAGTCCTGCCGCAATGATTGCAGGACATGAGGTCGCAGGGCGCATCCGCGCTGTTGGAGACCAAGTGCATCATCTAAAGGTAGGAGATCGGGTAACGATTAATAACGTGCAAGGCTGCGGATATTGCGGAGAATGCATGGCGGGGCGTTATGTGCGCTGCGCTAATGGGATTGTCCATATTGGAAACGGTTTTTCCGAAAGAATCGTTGCTCCCGCCAGAAATTGTCTGAAACTTAATGATGCAATTAGTTATGTGGAAGGAAGCCTGATTTTCGACAATTGGGGCACACCTTATGCGGCCATTAAGCGGGCTCAAGTAAAGCAAGATGACCTGGTGGCCGTTATCGGCTGTGGGCCAATTGGGCTGGCAGCTGTAGCTTTAGCTAAGAGCTTCGGAGCAAGGGTAATGGCCATTGATCCGCTGCCTGAACGGTTGGAAGCCGCTGCGGCATTGGGGGCGGAGGCTGTCTTTCATCCTGCAGATAACCCAGAGGGGGGATTCAAGGAGCAGGCGGAGACAAGTGGTATCAACGTCGTCCTGGAGTGCTCTGGGAAAGCAGCCTCCTATGAATTGGCCCAGTCTCTGCTGAAGATTGGAGGCGTGATGATTGCAATTGGTGAGGGCACGGCTTTTACGTTAACTCCCAAAACTTTGATACACAAACATCTGACTTTCATTGGAAGCCTCTATGCGACGATGCAGGATGGGGAGGAGATTCAACAATTGATAGTTAAAGGAATTATCAAACCCATGTCCATCGTCACGCATACATTCAGTATGGAACAGCTGCGGTCTAGCTTCGGAGATATTGTTGAATTCCGTCAAGGACTCATTAAGGCCGTCATGGTAATTAAATAGGGTAGCAAAAATTCATTGTTTGAATCATACTAGAAAAAAAGGGGGAGATGGCATGTTAAAAAAGATAAGAGGGTCATTGAAATGGAAATTGGTGCTGCTCATCTCCTCCCTTATTTTCGCCATTATCGGTGTTATCGGTACTTTTAGTTACCATGAAACTTCCAAAACGATTCAAGCGGATGTACAACGCTTTGCGAATCAAATCATTGAGCAGTCTAATTTAAATTTAAGTCGATACTATATGGATAATGAACGTTTCTTTTACACGATTGCCGGAAGTAGAGAATTTCGAGAATGGTCGCTGATTGAACGGGACAACCGCTATGATCAGCTTGATGTATACAGACAGATTGAGGCACGCTATATCGAACCTTATATTACGTATCATCCAGAAATCTTATCAGTCGATATGTATAGTCTTAACGGAAATGAAAGTGTATATCGAACGGGAAGAATAGATTATGATCTGATATTAAATTCTGAATATTCATTGGCTGAGGAGCATGCACTGCTCAATTTAGATTTTAATAGAGAGAAGCAAATGGTTGTAAGTCGGAATGCCAATTATACGAACGGAACCGGCAAGCCCGTTGTGACGCCTGTATTTACGTTCATTCAACGATTCCAATTCTCCTTTGAAACCGTTTACCTAGCGATGGATATTTCATTAATCCCTACGCAGAAGATTTTACAGCAAATCAATTTGGGTAAAGAAGGCGAGAGTTATATCCTCGATGAACATGGAACGATTGTGGCGAATAAGAATCCTTCGATTATCGATACGCAGTTGGATCCCTCTTTATTATCCCAAATCAGTCATTCAAGAGAGGGCGCTGTTTTCAGTTCCGACAGTGAACAACTGGTCGTATATCAGACACTGCAGAATACGGCTTGGAAAGTACTTGTTACGATCCCGTACCGTGAGGTGGCCAAGAGCATATATAACGTTAGAAATGTTACATTGTGGACAGCCATCGGAAGTTGGATTATCTCGCTAATTCTCGTGATTATTATTTCTGATTCCGTTACTAAGCGGCTAAAGGAGATGAGAAGAACAATTAAATCAACGCGTACCGGGGGATTGAATGTACTCATGGATATTTCGGGGACAGACGAAGTGGCGGAGCTGGCAAGGGCGTATAATCTTCTTTTGCATAGTCTAGAGAGCAATATTCAGCAGTTGACCGAAAGTCGTGTGATGCAGCAGGAGGCGGTATTATCCGCCCTGCAATCGCAGATTAATTCGCACTTTCTTTATAATGCGCTGGAATCGATCAATTCATTGGCCAATCTGTCAGGTAATGAAGAAATTAAGGAAACGACGATCGCTTTATCGTCTATGCTTAGATATACATCCAACTATAAGGATACGGTGGTTACGCTTGAGGAAGAGATTGCCCATCTGAGCAACTTTTTAAGCATTATTGGTATCCTATATGCAGATGATATTGAATCTCATATCGAGCTCCCTGACGAATTGAAACGTGTACGGTGCATTAAAGCCATCATTCAGCCGATCGTTGAGAACAGTATTAAACATGGGTTCGAGTCAACGGGCCAACCCATGCGTATTCAGATTATTTGTTCACTATACGGAGATTCATATCTGAAAATTAGTATTATCGATAATGGAATGGGATTCACAGAGAGTAAACTAGCAGCGGTACAGCAAATGCTGAAAGTGGATTCAGAACAAAATTATAAGCAGGGTTCGAGAATTGGTCTTCGTAATGTACATAATCGACTGCGTATGCGCTATCCTCAGCAGGAGACCGGTGTATCGGTAGAGCAACATTCGAATGGGCGCACGGAAGTCAGTATGATCTTTCCTTTGCAAATAAGTAAGGAGGATTGAGCAAATGCACGTTCTAATCGTAGATGACGTTCGGCTAATTCGTAGGAGCATTGCTAAGACAATTGAACCCTATTGTGAGTCTGTTGTCACCGAAACCAATGGCGAGACAGCACTTCAGTGGTTGGAAAATCATTATATTGATGTATGCATAACAGATATTAAGATGCCTGTTATGGATGGTTTGGCTCTCATTGAGCAAATTAATGAGAAATATCCATGGATGGCTACAATTGTTGTATCCAGCTACGATGAATTTGAATATGCGAAGCAAAGTATCCAGCTTAATGCACTAGAGTATCTTCTCAAACCAATAGGCGAAGCCAAATTGATAGCTGGTTTGGAGAAGGCGAAGAGGAGACTTGAGATTCAGAGAGAGCAATTGGCGGCACAAATTATTGTAAATCACCTGCCACAAAGTAGGAGATTTATTGATCGATGGCTGGAGCATGTACAGAATGCGAATGAAACAATTCCAATGTTAATTGTGGAAACGTTGGAATTGCTGGAATCTTGGATTGACAAGAATTATTATTTGTTGCGGCCGGTGAGCTATTTATGGTTGAAAGCCGTTACCGAACAGTTGGAGATTTCGGAGTCGCTGGACATTACCGATTTAAAGGAACCAGACTTGGTTAATTTGCAACCGATTATGAATATACGTCATTACTTCCGCCTATGTGCGGTTCATACCTTAGAAATCGGCTCACAACGGATATTGGAAACTTTAAGGGGGAGCAGAGATTCCCAAACGAAGAAATTAGTTAAAAAGATGAGAGCTTATATTGATTTTCATCTGAATGAAAAAATAAATCTGCAAGAATTGGCTGATCTTGTTTTTATGAATAAGACTTATATGTGTACCCTATTCAAACAAGAAACGCAGATGACGGTATGGAATTACATCATCGCTGAGCGAATGCAGCAGGCAAGAAATCTTCTCCTAAATGAGGCCTTAAAAATCTATGAAATTGCTGACCGAGTAGGTTATGAAGATGTAGATCATTTCACAACGTTGTTTAAGAGGCATTATGGATTAAGTCCATTGGAGTATAAACGTAAATTAAAGGCATAATAGTTTCCGAAGATCGCCCCCCTAAATTAAGTTATTGTCCGGTAGTATGCAAGAATCCCTTGCTATACAATTGAGACAATAAGTGAAAGGGGAGCGATCGTTTTGATTCTACGCCAAGTGATACCAACATGAAACAAGTACATGCAACTGCATTGGTAAATCAGCCAATTCAAGAGAGGAAATCGTATCGGGAGGCTTCATTTCTTACATTTGTACTTAAGAACAGAGCGTTGTACATTATGCTATTGCCAGGTATTCTGTTCTTTCTAGTATTCCGCTACGTTCCCTTAATTGGAAGCGTTATTGCTTTCAAAGATTATAACATTTTCGCAGGTATCTGGCGAAGCGAATGGGTAGGTTTTCAATGGTTTGAACACTTGTTTACGTATCCGCAATTTTCAAGGTTAATTAAGAATACGCTCTTGATCAGCTTGTATCAAATTGTATTCGCCTTTCCAGCACCCATTCTGATTGCTGTCTTGATGAATGAATTGAAGTCGGTGTTGTATAAAAGGACGATTCAAACTGTATTGTACCTTCCACATTTCCTTTCCTGGGCAATCATTTATGGACTTGCCTATATGATGTTCTCCGAGCAAGCCGGCATGCTGAATCAGCTTGTTCAAGCTTGGGGAGGGGAAAAGCTACAGATTCTACAGTCACAAGAATATTTCAGAACATTAATTGTGGGTGCTGGCGTATGGAAGGAAATGGGATGGAGCGCTATTATTTTCTTGGCGGCATTAGCGGGAATTAGTCCATCTCTGTACGAAGCAGCAAAGATTGACGGTGCAAATCGCTGGAAGCAATTCCTGCATATTACACTACCTGGTTTATTGCCTGCTATATCCATTCTGTTGCTGCTGAAAATCGGTAATATTATGGATGTTGGATTTGAACAGGTTTACGTTTTCTTGACACCTCTGACAATACCTGTGGGAGATGTACTCGATACCTATTCGTATCGTATGGGTATTATAAGTGGTCAGTACAGTCTCACTACCGCTATTGGAATTTTCAAATCAGTTATCGGGTTCGTACTTCTTGTATTAGCCAATAAGGTGAGTAAGTCTACAACTGGAGAAGGCCTATACTAAGGGGGACAAGGACATGAAACTGAGAGGCTCCATTGGAGAGAAAAGCTTTGATGTATTTAATATCATCTTATTGTTGGCAGTGAGCTTGGCAGCGATGATCCCCATTTTACATGTTATAGCAGGTGCGTTCAGCTCGAGTCAGGCGATTATTGAGAATAAAGTGTCAATATGGCCGGTCAATGTAACGTTGGAAAACTTTGGTATCGTTGCTAATACGGCTTCATTCTGGAACGCATTATGGATGACGATTAAGATTTTATTAATTGGTACCAGCTTAAATATGTTTCTGACCATTCTAACGTCATATCCGTTATCTAGATCATACTTACGAGGTAGAAAAACTATTTTTCTGCTTATCATATTCACGATGATCTTTCAAGCTCCCATGATTCCAATGTATCTTGTCGTGAAAAGTTTTGGCATGATCAATACGATTTGGTCAGTTATCATTCCCGGGGCCATTAGCGCGTTTAACTTGATGCTGTGTGTTACATTTTTCAGATCTGTTCCGGAAGAGCTATTTGATGCTGCTAGGGTGGATGGCATGGGTGAATACCGGGTCGTCTGGAATATAGTGGTCCCTCTGTCCAAACCAATTATCATGACACTGCTGCTGTTCTATGCAGTGGGTCATTGGAACAGTTATATAGGGCCGTTAATTTATTTGAACGATAAATCTATGCAAACGCTTCAATTGTATGTCTACGCACTCATATCCAGAGGCAGGAGTAATGATCTATTGGGAGCTACCTCCTCGGAGGCAGCGATGACATTGCTTCCAGAAGCACTTGAGATGGCCACAATTGTACTAGCGACAGCGCCGATCGTCATTATTTACCCTTTTATTCAAAAATATTTTATCCAAGGCGCTACTTTAGGATCGGTTAAGGAATAAGGTTCAGGATGTGGGCGAAAGCCTTAACATACATGGCTTTAAAAAATATAGGGAGGGTTAAACATGAAGAATACGAAGAGAGTGGTCGCTTTTGTATGCATGTCTACCATTTTAGCGACAACTGCATGCACAAGCGGGACCAAGGAACAAGCAACGGCAACATCAGGGGCTGCTGTCTCACAGGCACCTGTAACACCAGTCAAGATCCGGGTATTCGAGACAGACAACAACTACACGGTTCCGACAACGATCAAGGATGACCCGACATTTCAATATGTCATGAAGAAGACAAATACGAATCTGGATTGGGTGTTTCTCCCCCACAATGATTATGCCAATCAACTTCGCATCAAATTTGCAAGCGGTGACATTCCTGATCTTGTTCAGGATTGGGGCATCAATACCGATCTAATGTCGAATGATCAAATTCTTCCACTGAATGATTTGATTGACAAATACGGTCCTAACTTAAAAGCACAAATACCCAAATTTGTTTGGGATGGCGTGACCATTAATGGAAAGATTATGGCAATTCCGGAAGGACCCTCAGGGAATACCCCTTCAGGCCGAGTCATCTTTGTTAGAAAGGATTGGATGGACAAAGCGGGTATTAAAGAAATTCCAAAGACACCTGACGAGTACTTGAACATGCTGCGAGCATTTCGCGATACGGACTTGAATGGAAATGGAAAGAAGGATGAAATACCATTTATCGCTCGTGAGAACTTTACTTGGATGGAGAACATTTTCGGGATGTTCGGTGTTAATCCGTATACGTACAATGAATACAATGGAGAAATTCTACCTGGTTATGTACACCCGAATTTCAAAAAAGCGATTGCATATATTAAAACCATGATGGATGAGAAGTTGATTGATCCTGAGTTCTTGACAATGAAGCGTAATGTCTGGGAACAAAAGATTCAGAACAATCAAGTGGGTTCTTGGAATCATGTGAATGAGAACGCATGGGATTGGCAGAACAAGTTAAATCAAACTCAGCCGAATGCAGGCGCAAATGTCATTGCAATTCCCACGCCGAAAGCCCCTGGTGTTGAAAATGCAGGTCATCATATGCTGCCGTATCGACATACATTCTTGATTACGAAAAAGGCAAAAGATCCGGCCGCCATTGTCAAGATGATGGACTGGATGATTTCGGAGGAAGGTCAGAAGTTCGTTTACTTTGGCCTGCAAGGCGTCACTTGGAAAGAGGATGGCGGCAAAATCAGCTATGACATCGAGAAGGATGTTGCAGATAAAACATCACCATGGCGTCCATCTTCCTTTAATCTAGTCGGATATAATAAGAATCTATTAGGCGTGCAAGTTGGCGATAAAGCGATTGAAAAGTTAGATGAAGTCTACCAAATCGCTCAGAAAGAGGGTATTCCGAACTTATTACTCGGTGCTCCCGATTTCAAATCAGTCAAGAAATTCCCCGATTTAGCACGTGAAGGAAATATGTGGATGGAAGCAGCTTCGCAAATTATATATAACAAGAAGCCATTGGATTATTTCGATGAGTTCGTTAAGAATTGGAGAGCTCAAGGTGGCAACGAGATTGTGAAAGAATATACGGATTGGTATAAAGCAAACAAAAAATAATTAGCCATAAAGAACCAGCAAAAAGAGAGTCTTCTTGAAAGGCTCTCTGCCCTTCGTTCGTTTGTATCTAATCATTCATAATGAGGAGCTGATAGTTGTGCCAGGTACTATTTCAAAGGGGTTGAATCGTTCTTCGTTTGTCATCATGATCACTTACCTACTTACTCTAATTTTGTTGTCCATTTGGTTTGCAGGTCGGGCGGAAGCTGCACCAGTAAATGTGTCTCAAGGGAAAGCAACGACTGCTTCTGGTACTTCCGGAACGTCAGGCAACGCCGTGGACGGCGATTCGGCTACGAGATGGTCCGAGCAGAATTATCCACAATGGATTCAAGTTGATCTAGGTCAGACATACAGCGTTTCTACATTTGAACTAGCACCTTATCAGGATAGAGCCTATCGTTACAAAATCGAAATTTCAACCAATGGGATCACATACACCCAAGTGGTGGATCGTACCAACAATACGACAGGTGGCAGCTTACTTAGCGATCAGATTAGTGCGGCGAGCGCGAGATATGTGCGAATGACCATCACCGGGGCTTACAACTATACGGGTGGGTGGGCAGCAATAAATGAGTTTGGTATCTTAGGTGAGTCTGGAGCTGCGCCGGTGAATGTATCCCAAGGCAAAGCAACAACTGCTTCCGGGACATCGGGCACATCCAGTCATGCAGTGGACGGAGATACCGTGACAAGATGGTCTGAGCTCAACTACCCCCAATGGATTCGAGTTGATCTTGGGCAGTCGTACAGCATCTCCAAGTTCGAGCTAGCGCCGTATCAAGACCGAGCCTACCAATATAAGATTGAAGTATCAACGGATGGCACAACCTACACGCAAGTTGTGGATCGAACGAGCAATACGACTGGAGGCAGCTTGATCAGCGATACGATTAGTGCGGCCAATGCGAGATATGTGCGAATGACCATCACTGGGGCATACAACTATGTAGGAGGATATGCTGCAGTGAATGAATTTCGAATATTTGGAACAGGGGGGACAGGGATGGTTACTCCTAAACAGAAAGTGATCAATTATCTGAACTCGATCAGTGGTACGAATATCATTTCTGGGCAGCATAATGACCGAAAATCTGTGGATGATCCGGATTTTCTAACAGATAAGATTCACACAGTTACCGGCTTAATCCCTGGACTTTGGAGCGGTGACTTCAGTTATGATTCACGCATGACTGGCAGGTGGGGAATGATCTATGAAGCTGAAGAGCAATGGAACAGCGGTTCGCTTGTTAATATTATGTGGCATGCTTGTCCTCCGACGCAGTCAGAGCCTTGCAACTGGGATGGTGGCGTGAAATCTGCGTTAACCAATGCGCAATGGACCGAACTAATTACGAACGGCACAACGTTAAACAATGTATGGAAAGCGCGAATGGACCAAATTGCAGTTTATCTGCAGTATCTGGAAGATAAAGACGTTGCCGTGCTATTTCGTCCGCTTCACGAAATGAATCAAGGGAATTTCTGGTGGGGTGGCAGACCTGGTGCTAGTGGCACCAGCAAGTTGTATCAAATTACACACGATTATTTGACGAATACGAAAGGGCTAAGTAATTTGGTTTGGGTGTGGGATATGCAGGATCTCTCCCAGGATATTGCCGATTACAATCCGGGAAGTCAATACTGGGACGTCTTCGCATTTGATATCTACAGTAACGGCTACAATCAAAGCTGGTACGATTATTTACTTCCCATCGTCGGCAGCAAGCCAATGGCGATTGGTGAATGCGCACAGCTTCCTTCCAGCTCCGTCTTGAATTCACAGACACGATGGGTATTCTTCATGGGCTGGGCCGACTTGGTGTTCAGCGATAATACAACGCAACAGATTATTAATACCTACAACCATTCCAGGGTTATCAATCAGAATGAAATGCCTGGTTGGAATTAAGAACATGTTGGAGTGAACTAATGCGAATCGGAGCGCCGTTACTAAAGCAAGTGAAAGATCCTAAGGAGTGGACTAACGAACATCTCAGGAGAGGTTACCTTGCTGCTTACTGTCCGGACCTTACGATTCAAGACACAGCTGAGATTCGAGCGTATCGACAGGCAGCCCGTGATGCGGATATTGTCATAGCTGAGGTGGGGGCATGGAGCAACCCGTTAAGTGACGATGCTGCCATTCGCCAGTCTGCATTGCAAAGATGCAAGGAACAATTGGCACTGACAGAAGAAATTGGGGCGATCTGCTGTGTGAACATCGCGGGATCACGCAGTGCACAGTGGGATGGGCCCCATCCCGATAATTTCACGCCAGATACGTTTGCTCTAATCGTTGATAATGTACGTGACATCATAGATGCCGTTAAGCCAAAGACGAGTTATTTCACCTTAGAAGTGATGCCATGGATCTTCCCTAATGACGCCGAAACGTATTTATCGTTAATGAAAGCCATTGATCGCGAAGCATTCGGTGTTCATTTGGATCCGGTTAATATGATTGCAAGTCCCGCACTTTTTTTTCATAATCGCAAGCTGCTTCTGGAATGTTTCATGTTATTAGGACCGTATATTCGGAGTTGCCATGCAAAGGACGTCGTGCTTTCAAGTGAGCTAACTGTTCATCTCAGTGAGGTAAGGCCAGGCTTAGGTGGTTTGGATTATTATACCTATCTGAAGCTCCTGCGTTCTCTTAACCGAGATGTCCCCCTTATGTTAGAGCATTTGTTAGACGATGAGGCTTATCAAGAAGCGGCGAAATTCATTCTCTACACAGCAAGTAGGATATAAACAAATTATGGAGTTCAGGAGAGCATCATGCGCAATTATGTTTTCAGTACACTGCCATGTGATGGTTGGGAAACGGAGCAATTCATTCAAGCTTGCAGACAGTTCGGGCTTCGTGGTATCGAGTGGCGTGACAGAGGTGATCAGGTCTGGTCCGAGTTCTCCGCTAAGCAGAGTTGGCGCCAAATGGTTCAATTGCTTGAGGAGAAAGATATTGCTATTGTCAGCATAGGATCCAGCATTTGTGTCAAAGGGAATGACCAGGATCGTCAACAACTGGAGTCGTTTAGGTCGATAGCTGAGGCTGCGGGTATTGCTGGTGCAAAAGGCGTTCGCATTTTTCTTGGCAATTTTGCGGCCCGACGAGATGCCCCGCGTGAGCTGCTGGATCATGGTGCCATCGTACGATGGCTGCAGGCAGCATGTGATATGGCCGAAGCGGAAGGCACTTCCGTATGGATTGAGACGCACAATGAATATGCGACAGGCAGGGTGCTGCGGGGACTGCTAGAAGAAGTGGAGCGGCCCAACTGTGAGATTATTTATGACATCATTCATCCGCTTGAGGATGGTGAATCTCCCGAGGAGACGATTGCACTGATTGGAGATCGCATCGCGCATGTGCATGTGAAAGACGGCGTTCCATCGCCGGATCCTATTCAGCACGCTTGGAAGTATACTCGCCTGGGTGAGGGGGAAATCCCGTTGAAGCAAATATGCAGTCTTCTGGATCAGCGGGGCTATCGAGGCAACTATTCACTTGAATGGGAATCGAAATGGCGTAGTGAACTTCGCGGTGAGGGGATGGCATTCGAGCAAGTACTTGAAGTGTACGTACCTTATATGGAGCGGATCTTTGATTCGATCATGCATGAGAGAGGTAGACAACGATGAGCAGACGACCTCGAACGTTAATCACGGTTACGAATCCGGACCTCAAAAAAATGCTGTTCAATCAAGCTTCCATCGACCTGCTTACTTCGTTCTCCGACGTTTATTGGCTGGAGGAGGGGCGGAAGTATCACTCCGAAGATATCGAGTCTATCATTTCCACCTTTGATGCTGCCATTACGTCATGGGGTTCGCCGAAATTCACGGAAAGCGTCGTGAAGCAAGGAGGGGATCTCTCCTTCATCGGTCATGCAGCAGGCTCTGTTGTTTCGGTTACGGAGGAAGCCGTCTACGATGCCGGTATAAGCGTCGTTAGCGCTAATAAGCTGCTGGCTCGTTCGACCGCAGAATCAGCCGTCGCTATGATGCTGGCGGGCAACTGGCATTTGCGCGCTTATGGGGACTCCCTCCGAGGCGGGCAATGGACTGTCAATAGTCGTGAGACGGTGCCAGGTCTCTATGGTCAAACCATCGGCCTAATCGGTTACGGGGATATTTCGCAAGAAGTGATTCGGTTGCTCCGTCCGTTCGGAGCGCGCGTGCTCCTGTATTCTCGTTATTGTTCGCAAGAGGAGGCTGAAGAAGCGGACGTGCGTTTATGCTCTCTAGATGAGCTGCTTCGCTCGTCTGACATCGTATCGCTGCACAGCACTTGGACACAGGCAAGCGAGAACATGATTGGCGAGCAGGAGCTTGCGACCATGAAGGACGGGGCCTTATTCGTCAATACCTCCCGCGGGCCACTTATTCAGGAGGGGGCTCTCCTTATGGAGCTTCAAAGCGGCAGGCTGCGAGCTATGCTCGATGTGTACGTGCAGGAGCCTCTACCGAAAGATCATCCGTTTTTAATATTGTCGAATGCATGGTGCTTTCCTCATATTGGCGGATTTAATCGAAAACTGAAGTCCGGTATGGGGCGTTATATTATAGACAATCTATATCTTTATTTAAGTGGAAGTAGCCCGGAAGGGCTAATTACAAAAGAACGCTTCAAACGCATGACACAGCAATAAGAATAAGGAGCATTAAGCGATGAAATACAAATACTTAGGACGTTCTGGTTTAAAAGTTAGCAAATTATGCCTGGGAACAATGAACTTCGGCGTGGATACGGACGAGAAAGAAGCATATCGAATCATGGATGCCGCACTTGATGCAGGGATCAATTTCTTCGATACGGCGAACATTTATGGCTGGGGTGAAAATTCGGGTCGTACCGAGGAAATTATCGGTCGCTGGTTTGCTCAAGGCGGCAATCGAAGAGAGCGTACTGTTCTTGCTACTAAGTTTTATGGAGACATGCACGACAAGACTGATGGACCGAACCAAGGAGGGGGGCTGTCCGCCTACAAGCTTCGCCGTCATTTGGATGCTTCGCTACAACGCCTGCAAACCGACCATATTGAGCTGTATCAGATGCACCATGTGGATCGCAATGTGTCCTGGGATGAAATGTGGGAAGCATTTCAAGTGCCGATCTACCAAGGGAAAATTGGCTATGTGGGTTCAAGCAACTTTGCAGGTCGAGATTTAGTAAAAGCACAATACGAGGCTAAAACGCGTCACCTACTCGGTCTTGTATCCGAACAGCACAAATACAGCTTACTTTGCAGACTGCCTGAGCTAGAAGTGCTGCCCGCAGCGGAAGAACTGGGTATTGGAGTCATCGCTTGGAGTCCACTAGATGGCGGTCTTCTTGGCGGAAATGCGCTTAAGCCAGTAGATGGATCGAAGAGAGCCAGTCACCCTGAAAGGGCGGAAAAGCATCGCGCCCAGCTGGAGGCTTTCTCGAACTTATGCAAGGAGCTTGGAGAGAGCGAAGCGAATATGGCATTGGCATGGACACTCGTACGTCCTGCCATAACGGCGCCCATTATAGGGCCACGTACGCTGGAACAACTTCAAGGATCGCTTCGTGCGATTGAAATCGAGCTGGATACATCCATCTTGGAGAAATTGGATCAAATTTTCCCAGGTCCTGGTGGAGATGCTCCACGCGCGTATGCTTGGTAATTTTCTGGGGAATTATCTAAAGGAGGAGCCTATAGAACCAACACGGATTGGTGGACTTCCGGTTTCTGGCCTGGTCTGTTGTGGGTCATGCATGACGTAACAGGCAAAGATCACTACAAAGATAGCGCTTGGTCTTGGGATGCCCAAATCGAACCTTTCTGTCTCTACTATTCTGGGCGAGCGAGATATCTGGCGACCCGCGCTTCAAGCAAATTGCAGTACGCCACGCGAATACGGTTCTGAAGTATTTTATCCGGCCGGATGGCTCTGTTGTGCATATAGCCAGTTTTGACCCGGAGACAGGCATATTTCTTGAGACACTGCCCGGCCAAGGATACGGCCCGAACTCTGCATGGAGTCGTGGGGCAGCATGGGCGATCTACGGTTTGGCTAATACTTACCGGTATACCGGGGAGCTCCGATATCTCGACGCAGCGAAGCGGGCAGCGCACTTTTTCTTAGCTGCTCTGCCGGAGGATCAAGTGCCACCTTGGGATTTTCGTACCGAGTCCGAGAATGGCGAGCCTAAAGACAGTTCGGCTGCGGCAATTGCTGCATCAGGACTGCTTGAGCTGGCGAAACACGTGCCACAGGTTGAAGCTCATCTGTACCACAGGAGAGCAGAGCGTATTCTGCAGGTGTTGAGTGAGGGTTACGTTGCGTGGGAAGACGAAACGTACGAAGAAATTTTGATGCATGGCACGGGTCACAAGCCTGCCGGGCAAATATCGATGTATCGTTAATATATGGAGATTTTTTCTATGTGGAAGCAGTAGCGAAGTTACCACAGGTCAAGGAACCCGTGGTATAAAAAAAGAGATTTTCTCATAAGCGAGAAGATCTCTTTTTTTTTTCTACGACTGACCAATTAACACACAAAACTTGTTTTCTGCCTCTTTAAGGTATTTTGCTGGATTTCTTCTGAACCGACGACGATTGGTTGTTTCCTGTAATCGTAAGGACCACCGTTGTCTTTCGGTATGAAAAGTTTCATAGGTAATGCTTTGGAGTCTGCCTACTAAGTTTTTTTGTCGGAGTGCGTCATCAACAAATACAACAAATTCTCCGGAGCGAACGATGTACTCGTTCCAACTTCGAAGTCCTGTCATTCGCCGATGGCGTGTTTTCGTTTTTCGAAAGAATCTCTCGTGGTCATTATTTGTACGGGGTACATGTAAATGGTCATAACAAGTAAAAAGCCCTTTCCAGAATCCCTTCGTGTAACTTTTCAGATTAGAAACCATGATTTGATCAGTTTCTTTGGTATAGGTTAAATCTACCCACTGTAGCAAACACTGCATGTGAAATCGTACTGAATCACTACTTTGGTCGTCAGATGGATTTAAAATATCTGCTACGTACTGGAGTGGAAGTGACCAACGTTTTACATCTTCGTACAGTACGCTAAATTCATTTAGTTTACTGAATATTCTGATTATGTTTTGAAGTGGAGAGGGCTCTTTTTTTACTCAGGCAGCTTTCAAGCGATGCCTGTATAGCTTCTGATGTTTCATAGATTCGAAGGCCTGGCAAATCCAGCGGTGGATTACCATCTTCTAAAAGAACAGAACGTACCGCAGCTAAATAGTCTCTTGCAACTTCGGCTTCTTCGGAGACATCTTGTTCTAGCTTTCTTTCAATAGCACGAATACCGCGGAGGCTTTTCTTAATACCGGTTTTTAATTTTCGATCTAGATCCACGATAGGCTTGGCAATATCTTTTAAATAGTGATACTGACAATACTGATATGGAACTTCTGGTAGCAGTGATTCCATAGCTAGACGAATAGACTGCTGTCCGTCTGAAACAATACCGATGATAGTAAAACCTAAATCGATAACAGGTTGAATGAGGCTCTTCAGTTCTTCAGCCGAACTACTCTTTACGCTTTTTGCGACAAGAATTGTCCCACTGAACACTTCTCGAACGACATAAAGAGTCTCATTTCCTTTCTCAGGTTGCACACCATCCATGGAGATCATAATTCCTCCATGTTGCAGGGCAACACGCTGAAGCTCGTCCTTCACAAATTCAGTTACACTCGAACGTAACAGTGTTAGGTAGCGTTCATACAATCTTTGCGAATTACGCTCCGATGTGGACACACCGCGCTCCGTAAGTTCTTCGGTGATTTCTGCAATGGTCATGTGTTGCTTGAAGCGAAGTTGACCAACTAAGGCGAGTACGTCAAAACCATACGAAGTATGCTTCATAGCAAGCAAAGATGCTTCAGCAGATTTGTAGTATGTTTTTGGAAATGCACAACTTGGATTAGAACAAACATATGCCATATTCCAAGCTTGGATAACACCATTTAGTGTGGATATATTTTTCTTCCAGGCCGTATGACTACGCTTCAGTTTTGTTCCGCAATGAACACAGCTAGAAAATTCAGGTTGGAAGTAAATTTTTCTTTCAGGAATGATCCGATTCTTCGGTAATGGCATGAGAAAACCTCCGTAAAAGTATGTCTTAAATACTTCAACAGAGGTGGTTGGAAATCCTTGTTAGTTGATTGGTCAGTCGTAGTTTTTTTTAATAACTGGAATTATTTTACAGTCCACAATTTAGGGTCGATGCCTACTGCTTTCATAAGTAGTTCCAGATAATAGTAGTCTCCCCATATTGTATAGCTGTGCATAACCCCTAATTTGGGATCTCTCACGTAGCAATTTTGCAAAATTCCCTCTACGGATGGATCCATAGCTTTTGAATAGTTGGTTCTCAAGGATTCCAGAATTGTATAGGCAGAAGCTTCATAGAATCGTGCTTTTTCAGCTTCAGGCTCCAGGGCCGCTATATCAAGCATTCCGGCAGCAGCGATAGAAGCGGCTGAAGCATCCTTCACTGCATCCGTAAAGTCGGGAAGCTTGAAGTCCCAATGGGGGATTAAATCATGCGGCAAGTGGTCTAAGTAATAATCAGCTAGGTTTTCTGCTGCTGTTAAGTATTTTCCTAAGCCGGTATGCGCATAGGAAAGGGCAAATCCGTAGATTCCCCAGGCCTGGCCTCTGGACCAAGCCGACTCGTCGGCATAACCTCCTTCATTGAAGCCCCCGACAGGTTCACCGGTATAGGGATTGAAATCATAGGTATGATACGTTGAATAATCTTCGCGTATGCAATATTGATAGGTGGTAGCTGCGTGACCTTCTGCTGCTTGGAAATATTTATTTTGTCCTGAAATTTCCGAAGCGCAGTAGAGTAGAGGGAGATTCATCATACAATCGATGATGAGTTTTCCTTTACGATCTTCTTCCTCCAGCCTTCCCCAGGCACGTATGAATTTCCCAACGGGATTATACCTTTGTAGAAGCTCATCCCCGGCTTGCACGGCCATTGCCTTGGCCTCTTCGTTTCCTGTGAGCTTATACAAGGAAGTAGCGTACAACTGATACAAAAAGCCCAGATCATGGTCTGTATAGCCGGTTTCCAGTCTTTGACGGAATATAGGCATATAATTTAATAGATAATCCACATATTTCTTATCCTCTGTATACACATAGGCGAGCAGTACCATCCCTGTCCAAAAGGAACCGGTCCAGTTTCCGTCTAAATTAAGTGAATCCGAATAATTTCCAGTGGCTGTTTTATGAGGGAACTTGTTTTGAAAAGTATGCATATTGGTATCAATTTTATGGATAATGGCTTCAATTTCTGCTGTAATAACCATTTTTTCTGGGGTTGATTCTTTGATTTTCATTATCGCTTTTTCCTCCATATTTGTTACTATTCCATTACAAATTCTGCTTTATAGGTCTTGCCAAGAGAACCTAATGTAGCGATCTCTATTCGAACCCCAGAGGCTGTTCGTGTTACGGTCATGGCGTCGTCTTTTGATACAAGCTCAAGTAAAGGATTATTGATCTCAAGTACAATCTTTTGCTGTTTCTGAGTTGGATCAGATGCAGATACAACAAGCTTGTTATCTTTGATTCTTAGACCTACCGCAGCAGGATTGTAACTGTGTAGGATTCCTTCCTGTCCGGGCTGCCAGAACATATAAGCTGTCGTACGGGTCTGATTCTCATGAACAGCCTGAACCTGGGCATCATTTCTCAAAATCTCAATATCCGGATTCGCTGAATATTGTTGTGTCTGAGTGGCGGTCTTATTCGGCAGAAGAACATAGGAATAGCTGCTGTTAACAGGCTGCGTACCATGATTGAACCAAATGTTCATATAGTTCTTGGTTTTTTGAGTCGTACTACCATAGCTTGTGTTTTTGTTAATGTCGGACCATGCACCTGTTCGTGTCTCGCGAAGAAACTGAACGTTACCAGCTTGAGGAAAGTAATAGCCGATGTCCGCTCCTGAGGCATTCCCCTGCAAGTGTGCCCAACCTGTATTCGCAACATTTTCGGAATAAGGGATTGCTGACGATTTCTCAACACCGTTAACGATAAGCTTATTAGTACCGCTTCCGTTCAATTGGCGGTTTTCAACAATGGTTTCAACGGAATAGTTGTCATTGCTGTTGATGTCCGTTCCCAGGCTTACGATTTCATCATCGAATACAAACCACGATTTCTTGGCTCTTAGACTTGAATTATAGGCATCCAGTTGCATTGCGGAAGCTCCGTACAACCCATCAATTTCAACTCCGCCGACAAAATCCTGACCTGTGGTTTTACCAGAGCCTTCTCCATCTGCTTTAGGTCTGTTATCCACGGTGATCCCCGGCAGCCTGTAAGGGTTGATAGTAGGCCAATAATCGTTTGAATATTGCTCCAAATCGTTGTAGAGATAGGTCATACCTTCATTCTGATACCAGTTCCGTACGTTTTCACCGCTGAAAGACTCGAAATTGCCAATTCTTGAAGATGACATCGTCACGGCGAAGGCATAGCCATCTCTTCTCATCACTGCTTCATCCATGGCAGCATATTGTTTGTAAAGCACCAACGGAGCTTTTGCCGGGATACTGGCATCATTCACGATTTTCTTAGCTTCTGTAACGAGATAGAAAGGGGCTGATGCAAAAAAGTTACGAGCAGTGTCTCCCAAGATCCATCCTTTAGCCATAGATTGAATCCACGGCTTTAAGCTGTCAGGCGCAAACATGGACGTTGTGACAACACCTCGAATGACCCTGTTTCCAATATAATGGTCGTCATAGGGCTCTCTTGCGAGTTCACGGCCACTTGCCATCCACATCCCAACACCTTGATACATTAGTGGTTCAAAGCCTTCCCGAATCCAGTCATAGATGTTATTCTTGCTGGGAGTTGAGATAGCAAACAGGGTGTTTTCAAAGAAGTACATCGCACTGGATAGATCAAGCAGCATGGATTTGCCATAGCCCATGGTATAGGAATGCTTTTGATGCTGGATAAAGGACCCATCCTCATAGAAACCGTCCCCTGCGGTAGTATAATCAAACACAGACATCAGGGCGTCCCTTCCCGCAATAACCTTATCCACGTCCTGGGCTATGATCGCCCGGACAGCAATGGCCATGGCACGCCAAACCAGATTGGCACCCGCATCGCCATCAGGAACTTTAGGAATGTAATAATCAATCGCATCGGTATTTTCCTTGATTTGCGCTGCTGATAATTCATCATACATGAGGACCAGAATGTCATTTAACGTCCCAGGCGTACCGATTTCCCATTCCCACCAGTTATCATAGGGCGGTTTATCTTTTCTGTATCGATTGTCATTCAGCCAATCAAGAGCAGAAAGGATATCGGCTTTCAGGGCTTGGTTCATATACAGCTCGCTGCCGACAAGATTATAAGCGATCGCCATTTTCTTAACTCTGTCATAATTTTGAGTGACATATTTGGATAAATCCGTTCTTTTGGTGTCGTCATTCCAAAGATAGCTGCGTTCACTGCCACCTTGTATAAGTGAGTCCCATAAGCTTTGTGCCGAATCATTCGCCGCCTCGACCATCGCAATAATATCCGGATCATTCATATCATGGGTACCGTCCCCAATGAGACGATATTTCCATTTATCACGCAGCAGTTGATAGATTTGCGGTGTCAGCTGGCTTACATCAATCGAATTGTAGGTAACAAGTGTATAAAGGTCCTTTAAACTATAGGCGTCCTTCACGGGATCGAAAATATGGGCTGTGGAGCTGAAGATGATGAGATCTTGACTACTGGTAAATAATTCTTTGCCGATGATTTGTGCAAACTCCGCTGCCGGCACCAAAACATCGCCATCCCCTGCAATCGCTTCGACAGAAAAGCTGCCGCTGTTCCCGTTATACAGATAGTTCTTGCTGCCCGCACTCGCGACAAAACTTCCACCCACTTGAAGCTTCTCAATCAGAAATTGGGCAGGCACATATATTTTCCCATCTTTGCTTATAGGCGTTAGTAAGGAATTCGTGGAAATAACGGTCTTCACATCATTGACATAGGCATTTTGGGATCTAGGAACCATGACGACGGCATTCTTGATTTTGTTATGCATGATTTGCTCATCCGTTAATCTCTCGCTTTGCCTGGAAAGCAAGGTGCCAAATTGTGCAGCCGTAAGCGGTGCTGTGCTCTCATACATCTTGATATCATCATAGAAAGAAATCCCTCGATTCCAGGATTTGAATGCTACAGAGAAGATGTTGTCGATGGCCGGCTCTGGGAATGCATAATCGGTAAGGATCCTTACGCCATTCATATAGAGATCGAATTTCTTGGATTCAAGCTTGGCCACGATGTGGAAAGTGGTCCATTTCTTAGCTTCATAGGAGGCAATTTGGACTTTATTGGGCATCGTTACCACTTTGCCGTCTTTATCGAGCATGATGAATATATTTTCATGTCCAGCTGTATCCTTGACGGCATAGATAACTCTTTCACTGCTCGTATCGTCGGGGTATACACTGACTTCCATGACTACACTGCCGGTTAGCGGCGTTTTGAAAGATTTCAGGATGTTGACGTCCTTGGTAACGGTATTAGGTTCCGTTCTAAAACTGATACCATGTGCGGCGTCAACGGTGTAGGGAGACATTTGAGAACCGCCTGCGGACTGCCATCCAGAGGGCATGCCGCTTGCATAAGTACTAAATCCCTCGTGTAAATAGACGGCGGCGACCTCTTGACCTCCAGGATTTCCGACTCCAGCAGTTGTAAATTGTAGACTGCTTGGGATTGCCTTGTACCCTAACAAATTCTTCACGCCGTTTGTCAGTGCCAACGTATAGGTTGTTGCCGGTTCAAGTGAAGATAGACTGATTCTGCAGGTGTCTCCCGAACAGCTGTATGCCGCTGTACCGGGCAATGCGGGCGAAATTATCATCGTACTTGAATTAAAAGTATTTGGATTCATGTCGGCCTCAGAGAAGACGATGTCTACGTAACTTCCAGTCGTCGGCACGCCTATAGTGCCAACTGCTGCTGCAGCGGTGCCATTAATTTGGTAATTTGCAGAAATGGTAGAATCGGATGTTGTAAATGAGAAGCTGCTTGGCGTTGCTCCTTTACCATAAGTACTCTTCACACCATCGGTTACCGAAACAGTGTACGTCGTGGCAGAATTGAGTTCACTAAAATCAAGTCTAAGGTGATTATCCGTTACGGAGTAGGATACGGCCCCCGGTGGTGCCGGTGATACGGTAATCGTACTATTGTTTATCGTGCTTTCCGCTACATCCCAACCACTAAATGCAATATCAACATAGGTTCCGATAGGGGGCAGCCCCGTATTGCCGCCTGTTGATACTGCACCATTGAGCTTATAACTGGATAAAATGGGAGGATCCACAGTAGTGAAGGAAATGCTTTTTGGCGTCGCCTTTTGCCCAAATACATTTTCTACACCGTTACTGACAGTTACGGTATATGTTGTTGCAGGCTGAAGAGTCGCAAAGTTGATATTGTATACACCATCCATGCCTATGGAAGTTATTGCACCAGGAGCCGCTGGAGTAATCGTAATAGTACTGGCGTTGAAAGTGCTTTCATTCATATGCAAATCACTAAAAGCGACATCAAGCGTAGTCCCCGTAACCGGAATATCAGATACGCCGCTTGTCACACTACTGCCGTTGAGCTTGAAGCTTGCGTCAATGGACGATTCTGGTGTGTACCGGATTAATTTGAAATTATCGATATCATAAGAGGTGCCTGCAGTATTAATAAATTGCACACCTTGCAAGGTCCCATCAACAAGGGGGATATTTGAAGATATTGCCCTTCCATCGAGAAATGCTCTTGCACCGATCGTGCTTCGGTTGCTTAAATCCAAGGCAACTTGGATGTTATGCCACTGGTTGTTTATGACGTACACCGATGAAGTGACCGAATCGAAAATATCGGAGTTGAAACTTTTAATGATGCCTGTCGAGAACATGTCAAGAGGCTGATACCAGGTCGAACTTCCAACTTTAAAACCCAAAGCTTTTCCGGTTAAGTTGGCTCCCATTTTGACATCTGCACTCAAGATGACTTTGCCTGTTGAAGCATTGAGTGGGGTATAGTGCGGGAAACCCGATCTAATTTGAAAATCTCCTGATGGACTGGCTACTCTTGCTACTTTATTAGTCGGCATGGTGCTATCCGTTTCAATTGTTGTTCCATTTGCACGCCCCCAAGCGGCAGCAGCCTCCGTTTTGGACGGGTAGTCGAAGGTGTCTGAAATAGCGATCGTCGTTGCACCAAGAACACTTATCGGCAAGGATGTCATCAATAACAAGCTTGCCATTAGGGTTGCAATACACTTTTTCATCATAATACCTCCACCATTATAGAGTTTAAAAATTGAATCTCCGGTCGCTTAACCTTTCATCGATCCATCAGATACGCCGGAAATAATGAACCGTTGCAGGAAGAGATAGAGCAGTAAAGTGGGAATGAGGACTGTTACAA
Organism: Paenibacillus oryzisoli; assembly: GCF_001653565.1. Taxonomy (GTDB): domain Bacteria; phylum Bacillota; class Bacilli; order Paenibacillales; family NBRC-103111; genus Paenibacillus_E; species Paenibacillus_E oryzisoli. The sequence continues at coordinate 127,935 of NZ_LYPB01000050.1, read as the reverse complement.
TGGCAGCCGACATGACAGGCCAATCGGTCGCATTTTCGCTGGAAAAAGAGTTAAGAGCGACGGTGACTGTTCGCAGAGAGGTCTTCGGCATAAACAAATACGGATTCAGGAAGTCGTTATAGATAGAAATCGTCTTCAGAATAACAACTGTCGCGATGCCGGGCATCATTTGAGGCAGAATAACGGACCAGTAAATGCGGAAGTAGGAAGCTCCATCAATCTTCGCGCTCTCATCCATATGCTTCGGGATCTTCTCCAGGAACTGAAGAAAAATATAAATGCCAACGACATCCGCGCCTGTGTACAGGAGAAAACCGGCCTCTCTTGTATTGAACAATCCCAAGGATTTGATGACCATGAACGTTGACACGGATGTCAGAACATGGGGAATGAGGACGGAAGCGACAAAAGCCGTAATGATGATTTTTTTGAAACGGAAGTCAAAACGGTTCAGGACATACGAGGCCATGGAACCAAGCAATACGCTTCCGGTTACACCTACCGCAACTTGAGCTGTGGAATTCACGAAAGCAGAAAGCATTTTGCCTTGCTTAATGGCTTTCATGTAGTTATCGAAGTTAAACAGATTGTCTGGTAACGCCATAAAACCTTTCAGCCCATACTCCTCACTGGTCTTCAGCGAGACGTTTAGGATGATGAAGAGCGGCATCATAATAATCGCGACCCCGATTAAAGCCATGGCATAATTGAATAGCTTCAGGAGAGGGTGGTTAATTTCCAACCCGATGTCGGTTGCGTGTTTCTTCATATCTGCCGCTCTCCTTTCGATAACCAGATTCTTTGCAGACCAACCACAATAGATACTATGATCAGCATGACCACAGCCATTGCTGCAGCTTTGCCATAGTTGCTGAACTCGAACGCGATGGCCAAGGATTTGGAGACGAATGTATCGCTCAGGCCGTAAGGACCGCCCTTTGTCAGGACAAAGGGTTGGAAGTAGGCCTGCAGTGCTCCGTTAATTCCGAGGAACAGATTAAGCTCGAACACGGTTATGATGTTAGGAATAATCATATAGCGAATCATCTGATGAAAGTTGGCCCCATCGATACTGGCTGCTTCATATACGTCCTTTGGAATGGACTGCAAGCCAGCGAGATAGACGACCATACACCAGCCAGTGAACATCCATGTGCCGATGAAAGCAAGGGAGAAATTAATCAGATAATTCTCCGGCAGCCAGTGCACGGGGTTCATGCCGATCCACTTCAGCGCAGCATTTAGCGGACTGTTGGTGTAGTTGTACAAATAATTGAACATGAATGCGATCGCGATGCCGTTGAGAATGTTCGGCATGAACAGAACGGAACGAAAGAAGTTTTTGCCTTTCATCTTTGTGCTGAGGATAATGGCAAAATACAAACCAATCACGTTCTGAACAAGCATGGCCACAATATAAGCCCCGTTGTTTTTGACCGCAATCCAGACATCAGCATCCTCGAATACTTCCAAGTAGTTTTTGAACCCGACAAACTGCATATCCGGAGATATACCGTCCCATTTCGAGAGGCTCATTTGAAACAGTTTAAGGGCAGGCAGGTACGTAAAAGTTATCAGGAGCAGGACCGGCACGACCAAAAACGCCAGTATGGTCAAACCTTTCTGATAGTCGTAACTTCGTATCCTTCTGAAGCTGTTCTCTCTCATAACTCCATCCTTCTTTATATCCAGATTTTAAAACAGAAGATGGATCCAAGTTGAACCCATCTTCTGAACAGTGCAGCTACGTCATTTTCCTAGAACCTCTAATCGTGCTTTTTGCCATTTGTCATTGTACTTTTTCACCACGTCATCCGTATTCTTGCTCAGCATATACTCCTGAACAACCTGCGAAAGATTGATTTGGGATTTATTCAGGGTGTCTTGGAACTTAATGTCCACAGCTGTGTCTTCTATAATCGGCAGTTTGGATAACAACAATTCTTCTACTCCCGGAATGACAGCTTTATCTCCTTTGATGGAAGAATTCACACCACTAGCCTGTGCATAACGGCTGTTGGTGAGCATGAATTTCACAAATGCTTTGCTGGCTTCTGGGTATTTCGTGTTCTTGGATACGACAAACGGTTTGTCTGGTCCGACATAAACAGCTTTCGATTCCGGGTGGGGAAACATGCCGACTGCATCCGATTTAGCACCTAGGTCGATCAACTGTGGAACAAGCCAATCCGCCATAAACATCATACCGACCTTGCCTGCCGCCAGATCCTTTTTGGTCTGTTCCCAGTTTGCTGACATCAGATCAGGTTCTGTGAATCCCTTCTGGTAAGCCTCCCTTGCCAGATTGAAGCCTTTGAGAAACTCGGTGTTGAAGAGGTCTCCGGCTTTGGCAATCAAGTCGTTTCTCCAATTCGCGTTGCCTGTGCTCACATGTGTGTATTGGAAGAAATAAGGATCGAGTGTAAACGCGTCTTTAAAACCCGTACCTAGAGGAATAATGCCTTTGTCCTTCAGCTTTTGGAATGCGGCGAACAATTCTTCCGTGGTAGTTGGCGTTTTAGTGATCCCTGCCGCCTGGAATGCGGTCTTGCTATATACTACGCCTAGGTATGCCGCGCCAGAGTTGACCTTATACAACTTCCCGTCTTCGCCTAAACCGCTTGCATAAAACCACAGATTATCCTTGTTATAGCCCAAATCATCCAATGGCATATAATACTTAGGTAGATCAGCCTTTGTAATTTCGGGAAGGGCAATCGTAACATCCGGCAATTCGCTGGCTGCTGCACGAGTCTTTAAGATTTGCTTCCAATCTTTATAAGATTCGATCGTAACTTGAACCCCTGGATTCGCTTTCATAAACTCGTCTGCAAGCGCTTTAATTTTGGTTTCAGCAATATCCGTACGATGGGTGCCGAATACGATCTTACCCTGCAAATTATTAGCATCGGGAGTCGGCTTCGCAGTGGCTGCTGCAGTGGCCGCTGGGGTGGAAGCGGGCGACACGCTTTGGCCATTTGAACATGCGACGACCGGCACAACAAGACTGAGAGAAAAAGCGAAAGTGAGCAATCTTTTCATAATGACCTCCTTGTATATATGTTCCTGTTCAGCGGGATGCATCCTCTGATACCTATATTTTAAGCGTTTTCACAAAACCAATTGAATGACCTGATATTGGATTTCTTAACCTATCATTAGAATTATCCGCTACTTAATCTTCTTTCTGTATTCTGTAGGCGACACACCTACCAATTTCTTGAAGGCCCGGCTGAATGATTCCGGTTCGTCATAGCCAACCATACCTCCAACTTCGTACACCTTAATTTCAGGCATCGCCAGCAGTTTCTTTGCTTCCTGAATGCGAACCTCCATGAGGAAATTCGTAAAGCTTTTCCCGGTCTGATCTTTGAACAACTTACTGAAATAGAAGGGATTCAGGTATACTCGGTCAGCAACGGTTTGAAGCATCAAGTCCTCGCGGTAGTGCTGCTGGATAAAATCTTTGGCGATTTCGATCGTACGAATGCTTCTCGTGCTTCTACGATTCTGAATCGTGGCTGTTCGATTCAGAAAATCATCGGCGAGCAGCCCAATAAGATCTTTCATGGTGGGAGCGTGATCGATCGATGCAATTAAATCTTGCTCGTTCGGATCCTTGATGGCTGAGGCTTCAGCAAAGTCGCGAAATGCAGCTTCCATAGCCGTAACGATTTTTTTACAGACATCTTTCACGATCACAGGTCTCGCCTGAAGCATCTCCAAACGATGCAACAACTGCATGAGTACATCCTTGGCCAGATCAAAATCTCCGAGCTCCATCCGGCTGACAATTTGTTGAACCTCCGATTCCCAGCGAAAGGAAGATATCGTTACACGTTCTGATTGCTCCTGTGAAGAAAGCAATCTAGTGTCATCTTCGTAGAAGAGGGTTTCTAGAGCAAGCTCCGCCGCTTTCGCTCCATAGGGCAGATCGTCTAGGCTTGTACATTCATCACTGATGCCCCATGAAACTTTCATATTTAGCCTAATAGTCCACTGGGCCTCCTGTTGGTTCAGAGTCTCCTGCACCACATGCTTGAGATGTACGAACTCCTCATTACCGCAAAAAACAGCAATAACCTGAGTACCTCGCAAGGCAAGCAGGACACGAGGAAATGCGTTCTTGCCCAGTGGAAGCGAGTGCAATTTGTTCTTTAGGGTTTCCAGTAACAACGGATCATTCTGGTGTACCTGGAAGAGAGCAACGACAAATTTCCCGCTAAACGCCAATCCACAGTCTTCCAGTCTTTGTCTACATGACGCCATGTCTTGTTCTCTGGCATAGAGGAATTGCAGCAATGCTTTCTCCTCTACTAATAGCTGCGCTTCCTCCGATCTATCCTTCAGCAACCCTTCCCTCTGACGGGACTCTTGCTCCAATGTGAGGTCATCCTTAATCTTCTGGAGCAACGCCACGATATCCGGAGTGGGAATTGGCTTCAACAAATAGTCCACCGCGCCATGACGCAGTGTCTCTCTGACATACGGATATTCGCCGTATCCGCTTAGCACGATGATTTTCATCCATGCCAGTGGAGCCTGTTGCGCCTTCACCTTTCGGATCAGCTCTACGCCATCCAGAACAGGCATCTTGATATCTGTAATTAACAAGTCCGGCTTGCTTACGGAGATTTCCTCGTAGGCTTGCTGGCCGTTCGACGCCTCTCCAATAACCGTCCATTCCGGACAATTTCTCTCGATAATTTTTCTCAAACCAGTCCGAATGATTCTGTCGTCATCTGCAATGAATACGCGATACATAGCTTCGCTCCGCTTCTGTATGGTCTAGGTCTCGGTTGGAATTTGAAAGAACACCGTCGTTTGAACCTGTTCCACACTTCGAATTTGTAAACCATATCCGACTCCATAATGCAAGCCGATCCTCTGATGAACGTTTTTCAGGCCAATACTGCCGTGGGCGTCATTCATTCCATTCAAATCATCCATCATCTGTTTAAGCTTATCCGCAGAGATGCCGCACCCATTATCCGTTACCTCGCAGAGTACGTCGTTCCCAAGCTTTCTTACGGACACAGTGATGAGTCCTCCATGGGGCGTATATTTCAAACCATGATTAATGGAATTCTCTACCAATGGTTGCAGGACCATCTTGGGAATCGGTACTTCCTCAATTTCCTCTTCCACGTCGATAACAATCTGAAATAAGTCGTCGTATCTGACTTGCTGCAGCAGGGCGTATTCCTTCAGATAATGAATTTCCTCCCGCAATTGTACCTTTGACAGTGGATCGCTGATGCCATACCGCAGGATGCCGCCTAGGGCGACAGCCATCCGGGATGCTTCGTCATCGTGATTAATTTCGGCCATCATCCGGATCGATTCAATGGTGTTGTACAGAAAGTGAGGATTGATCTGATTCTGAAGGCTTTGCAGTTGCAATTCCTTCTTGTGGAGCTTGTCCACATATACTTCCTGAATAAGCTCCTGGATGCGGTCTGTCATCCGGTTGAACGATGCTCCCAACGCTCCGATTTCATCCCCTCGGTTATCCTGGACCTTCACTCCAAAATTGCCTTTCTCGAACTTTTTGATCGTATTGATAAGCGCTTTAATCGGATTTACGATTTGTCTGGAAATGATAAACAAAAAGAAAAAGGAGCCTACGACGGCAAGAAGGGTAATGAACATCGTCACTTTGCCTGCCTGATTAATTTGCCGGAACAACTCATGTTCCGGGATGATAGTCAGAATGGTCCAGCCGTTCGCTTCGGAAGTGAAACTTCGGACAATGGTATGTGTGCCGTCAATGACACGCGCTTGACTGAGCCGGGAGACAGCTATATTTTGGAGATCCGCAGCGGCAGGACTGCCGATATTTGCCGTGTGGGTATCGTAGATCGTCTGACCATTCTTGTCCACGATGACTTCCCTTTGATTGGGAAAAAGCATCATTTTCTTGCTTTGCTCTGCGAGGTAATCTACCTTCGTATTGACAAGCAATACGGCCGATACGACTCCTGCTTTAACGTCCACAATTCCTCTAGCCAGCCCGAATACTTGAAGGGGGCGTGCCCTCTGATCGGACACATTGGGCAATTGATAAGTGGGGACGATCTGCGGCATGCCGAAGCTTTCGATGCTATTGCGAAACCAATCCTCATGGACAGGATTAATCGAGCTTAGCAACGCCGTATCCAGCACTTTGAATTCGCTCATTCCGTCTAGGTTGAACAAGAAAATGGAGTGGATGTCTTTTTTGATCAGGAACATTTTATTGAATATATCGTCGGTTTCCCGTTGGAAATCTAGGCTGACTTGATTATTCTGAAAGGATTTCAGGTTCTGAAAGAAATGCTCTCCTGCATTCTGTTCCATGAGAGGCATGATGGTGACAGCAGACAAATCCGCCAAATAAGAATCGATTCTACCCATGGTTTGCGCATTGGCTTGGTCAATTGCTTCTAGGGATACAGCTTCCTTATCCTTCTTGTAATTTACAAAATGACCATAAGACAGAAGGATCATAAGAAAAGTCAGGAACAAGAAGCAGATGCTCAGTTTATAAAATAAAGGAATATCGGACAATCTCCACCTCATCCTATTAAAGGGAGTGAGCTTGCGTTTCTCCACAGTCAATCGCCCCAATCTATAATGTTGTCTAACCTACAGAGAAAACGCCTTCAGGAAGATCTCCTAACAATAGTGATAATACCCCCTTTCCAGAAAGCCCGCAACAGGTTGACTAACAATACAAGTTGGACGGAGAAGGGCAAACGGTCTTGTCGGAAGATAGTAAGAAGGACACCAATGGTTACAGTCTTGTTAGCAAAGAACCGTAAAATCCCATATAATCGGGAGTATACTAACCGCATTGGGTTAACAAAGGAGCACATGATGGATTCCAAAGTAAAACAGGCTTTAGCTACTACACTGCATAACTGGCAAGTCATGACCGCTTATCAAAGCGAAGAGAAGGAAGCGGTGGCTGATCAGTTTCAGTCTTCGTTCTATGTCTTTATCGATGCCGTCCGCGATTGGGCACTTCGTCAAGAATCTCTACCTCTTACCCTGGATGAGATGCTTGAAATGGACATGATTCAAGACATTTTCGATGAGCTGCCTGCGCCTTTACATTTGAATTTTGAGACCGAGATCGAATTGATTTTGGATCGTGTAGAACGTGTAGATGAAGATAAATACGATTGATGTTTGGCTCAACCCATGTCTGATAGGGTTGGGCTTTTTTTAGTGTATTTGAACTCCTTGTTAGGTATAAACCAGACTAGCGTTGCCGCTTACTAAGGGATGAAGCGCTTCTCGAGTTAGTGAAATATTTATTGAATTTTTGTAAATAGGCTGCTGAGACATATGATAAATATCATTACTCCTTGGGGCCCACGACCTACTAGATTCAAATATTCAGGAAAAATGCGAATTCAATATGAGCCCTAGACAATTCAGGTCAAGAGTCGACAATTTATTTTTATTGGTAACGATTTCAACGTTAGGTAATTGGACTAAGTTCGTCAAGAAACAAAATATGAACATAGGCATACATGCCTAATATCTAAGGAGAACTAGGCGATTTCGCTCATTGTAAACAGAATTCGACACACGATATAATGACGCTGAAATTTGATTTACCAAAAACAAGAAAAAAAGCATGTTTGATTACCGAGAAACGCCACACACACAAGCTCGCATTGGGCTTGACCAAGGAGGAATTAAAGAAAATGAGTTCACCCAAAAAAGGAATGCGCAAGATGTTGACTCAGACAGCATCATCAGCGGTTGCGCTTTCAATGCTTCTTGGTTCATGGAACGGATTACCTGTTCCAACAGCCTCTGCGAAGGCACCCGAGACCTCCCATTTGCTTAGTTATGAGGGGGCAGCTTATGCTTCGTCTGTCGAGGGCGGATGGACACCAGATAAAGCGGTTGACGGGAACCTTGACTCTCGCTGGGGTAGTGCTTTCAGTGTAGAACCGCAATGGATATACATTGACCTTGGTTCCAAAGCGACGATTGATAAGGCAATTATTCGTTGGGAGAACGCCTACTCGAAATCTTACAAGATTCAAGTGTCCGATGATGAAGCCAATTGGAAGGACATTTATGTGGACACCAAAGGCGACGGAGGTGTAGACACCATCGCCCTTTCAGGTTCTGGACGTTATGTGCGTATGCTATCTCTCGAGCGTAGTGGCGGTTACGGGGTTTCGCTTCATGAATTCGAGGTATACGGAACAGGTGGCAGCAATCCACTCCCTATCGTTCTCGGAGATGATGTTGCCCTGAACAAACCGATCGTAGCTTCCTCTTACCAGAAGGCAGATAAAGATAAACCGGCGATGCTTCCGGAGAACGCGTTTGATGGAGACAAAGCGACACGTTGGTCTTCAGAACAGACAAGCGATGAGTGGATTTACGTAGATTTGGGCAGCGTTCACAGCATTGGCCGGATTCGTTTGAATTGGGAAAATGCAGCTGGCCGCATCTATGATCTTCAAGTGTCCGATGATGCAACCAATTGGAAAACGATTTACCGTGAAGTTAACGGACAAGATGGATGGATGGATACACCTGTGTACGCTACTGGCCGTTACGTGAAAATGAAAGGGATCAGCAGAACGACTAGTTACGGCTACTCTCTATTTGATTTTAACGTATACGATTACGTAGATGGAGATGCGAAACCGACGTACACAATTCCTGAACTGCCGACCGCTTCCACGGTTCAAGTTGGTGAAGGCAGCTATTTAACAAGCGACATCAGCATGCCGCAGCCACGTCCTCCTGTTAACAAGACAGACGACATCAAGGCTCCTATTGCTTCCAACGACTGGTGGCAATCGGTTCTAATCAAAAACTTGAGCGACAGCCTTGTTACGCTTCCGCTGAAATCTAAATTTACCGCTCTTGGTCTTGGTATTCTGAATCCTGGTCAAGGTTGGGTTAACGATACAGGAAATTCGCAAGCGGCTGATGGCGGGCCGGATTTCTACTTGAACGCAGGTAACATTAGCGCTACGCGCGTCAAGAACAAAGTTGCTGGTTATAGCGACTGGTCTGCAACGGTTGTCTTGAGTGATAACGATACCGATAAAATGAAAACGACGCTCATCAAGGGTTCACCATACGTGTATTCTGAATTCAGCGACCCGACAACGCCTGAACTATACTTTCCTGCAACTACTAGCTTCTACGACGACAATGGTAACCCGATTCTTGTTGCTGAGGGATCTTTCATACCGGCAGACCACATCGGATTCACTGTAGCGACTGTAGATGGCTCTCCGAAAGCTGAAAAAGCAATTCGTCACTATGGTGTGTTCGCACCAGAAGGTTCTGTTTTCGTGAAAGCTGGCAACAAAGTTAAAATCCGTCTTGGAGGCGGACAAAACTATCTGTCCGTGGCTGCTATGCCTACGCCAGGTGACTTGAACTATTTCTATAAACACGGTTACGCATTCATTACAAATACTATAGTTACACCGAGCTTTAACGAGAACACTTCTGAAGTAACAACGCGCTTTGACGTTGAAATTGACCAGAAGCGTGCGGATATGGAGCCGACAACATTGCTTGCTTTGCTGCCGCATCAATGGAAGCAAACATCGACGTCTCTGACGGCGCTATCTTATCCATCCATTCGCGGAACGTTGAAGCTGCATGAAGGCAATTCGTTCACGACAGTTGATCGTTTCCAAGGCATCATGCCTCAATTTACTGTTCCGGAAGATCCAACATATTCCCGAGATGCTCTGCTTGAGCAACTTAGCTACTTGGACGAAGCAACTTCTAAGAACTTTATGTCCGGTGATGCTTACTGGCAAGGGAAAGTGCTTCATCCGCTAGCCATGGGTGTCATGATCGCGGATCAAGTTGGTGATAAGGACTACAAAAACAAGTTCCTTAGCCGGTTGAGAACAATCTTGACAGACTGGTACACATATACCAAAGGCGAGCCGGATTACTTCATGTACTATGATCCGACTTGGGGCACAATGTACTACAAATCCAGTGAGTTCGGTGCTAATACAGGTCTGACGGATCACCATTTCACATATGGTTATTACGTTTTTGCCTCTGCCGTTCTTGCAACGTATGATCAAGATTTCAAAGACAATTACGGCGGCATGGTCGAGCATCTTATTCGCGATTACGCCAATCCGTCAAAAACCGATGCCCAATATCCGTTCTTGCGTAACTTTGATCCGTACGAAGGCCATTCATGGGCAGGCGGATACGGTGACAACAACAACGGCAATAACCAAGAGGCTGCTGGTGAGTCCCTGTTCGGTTGGGTGGGTGAATATTTGTGGAGCTTGATGGCTGACAAAAAAGACACTCGCGACATCGCTATTTATGGCTTCACGACTGAATTGAAAGCAGTTGAGCAATACTGGTTCAACTACGACAACGATAACTGGTTGCCTGGGTTCGCACACAAATCCGTAGGTCAAGTTTACGGTAGTGCTTACAACTTCGGTACGTTCTTCAGCGGTGACCCTGTAAATGTTTACGGTATCCACTGGCTGCCGACAGGCGAATACTTAACAAGCTACGGTTTCGATCCAGCGAAAGCTGCGGATCTGTACAACGGTCTTGTTACGGATAACAAAGGTCCTGAGAACGCTTGGTATCATATCGTATGGCCGATCGAGTCACTTAGCAATCCACAGTCGGTTCTAGACAAGTTTACAATTGAAGACACGCAAAAGAATGAAATCTTCAACACATACTGGTTCGCACACAACATGGCAACGCTCGGAACTCGTACCAAAGATATTTGGGCAAGCGGTTGGTCCGGAGCTACTGTGTACAAGAAAGATAAAACATACTCAGCAATGATTTGGAACCCGACTAACCAAGCGATCACGGTAACTTTCAACAATGCGGCAGGTGTAACAGGTTCCGCGAAGGTTGGCCCTAAAGCCATGGTGAAAGTCGATCCGACGAAAGTTACGGATTTGGATGGTAAGACACCTCCGCAATTGAATGCTGATACAACCCAAAATATGATTGGTCAACCGATTGAGGTTACTTATGCCGATCATCTAAAGTGGCGTGAAGCGATCAGTGCTGTTCTGGTGAACGGAACAACAGTTGATGCCTCGCAATATAGCATCAAAGCTGGCAAAATCACTTTAAACCACTCGGTGTTCCCAGTTGAAGGCAGCTATGAGGTTGCTGTTCGATCCACGGATTATCCAGAAACGAAGGTACAGCAAGTTGTTATCACGAACTCGACTGTGAATCTAGCACTGAATAAACCGACATTTACATCGGATAAACCGAATAATCCCGGCTCCTTCGCGGTTGACGGCAAGCTTGATACGCGATGGGAATCGGCTTTCAGCGATCCACAATACCTTGGCGTAAACTTGAAATCGGAATACAAAATTAGTCACGTACGTTTGAACTGGGAAAATGCTGCCGGTAAGAGCTACACGGTTCAAGTTTCCTTGGATGGTCAAACTTGGAAGACCGTATACACCACGAATCGTGGACATGAAGGCATTGACGACATTACATTCCCGGCCGTGAATGCAAGATATGTGAAAGTAGAAGGCACACAACGGACGACGAATTACGGTTACTCCCTATGGGAAATGGAAGTATTCGGTACTCCGGCAAATACACTTGATGCACCTGATTTGATCGCGGACACAACGATGAACCGCGCTGGTCAATCTATCGATATCAGTTTCGATGATTTCGCGGATTGGAGGACAAACATTCAAGATGTGAAAGTAAACGGTATTTCGATATCCCCAGCGCAATACCAAGTTTCACCAGGCGTTATCACATTGAATGGCTCCTTTTTCCCGGTTGGGGGCAGCTATGTGATTTCAGTTGATTCAAAAGGATTTGCAACTGCGACTGTTCAGCAAGCCATTGTTACGAGCTCGAATGTCAACCTCGCTCTGCGCAAGCCGACATTAACAGCATCTAATCAGAAACAAGACGGTAGATTTGCGGTTGACGGCAACCAAACAACAAGATGGGAATCTGATTTTGCGGATCCGCAATTCCTACAAGTTGATCTTGGAGCGGAGAACGTAATTAGCCGTGTTGTTCTGAACTGGGAAAATGCAGCAGGTAAAAGCTATACAGTTGAAGTTTCTTCCGATGGAGCGAATTGGAAGACTGTATATGCGACAACAACAGGTAAACCAGGCATCAATGAGATCGGATTCTTGCCTCAAAGCGCAAGATACGTGAAAGTAAACGGGACGGAACGTACAACTGCTTACGGTTTCTCCATTTTGGAGTTTGAAGTGTACGGTGCTGGAGATGGGTTGCCAACCGCGCCTGAGCTTGCAGCAGATACAACAGATAATAACGTTGACCAGCCAGTTGACATCAGCTTTGCAGACGACGTGACATGGAGAAATGCGATTGAAGCAGTTAAAATCGACGGTATAACAATCAGTGCTGATCAATACACGGTAGCTGTTGGAAAGATTACGTTGAACGGTTCCTTATTCAAGGCTGCTAAATATTACTTAATCTCGGTTCAGGCGAAAGGATTTACGGAAACGTCGGTTCAACAAGTGGTTACGGTGAAAAACCAACCGAATCCGAACCAGGATCATGAGCCGAATTCAAATCCGAACCCGAACCCAAGAAACCTTGCGTTCGAGAAACCGACAGCTTCTTCACCGGATTTCCACCGTTCCAGTGCCGATGCAGTTGACGGCCGATTTGATCGTCGTTGGGAGTCTGCATTTGAGGACAATCAATGGATGAGCATCGATCTTGGAGCTGTCAAGACGATTAACCGAGTGGTCCTGGCTTGGGAGAATGCTTACGGTAAGGCTTATACAATTGATGTATCTTTAGATGGAAAAACGTGGACTACTGTGTATGCCACCAACAATGGCAATGGCGATATCGATGACATCTCGTTCGCTCCTGTCCGTGCACAATACGTTAAAATGAACGGTATCAAACGTGGGTCACCGTATGGATTCTCACTATGGGAGTTCGAAGTCTACGCTGGGGATACGAATACACTTGCAGGACCGGCTTTAGTAGCGGACAACACAGATAACATCCTTGGTAAAGAAATCGACATCACGTTCGCGGATGATGCGGTGTGGAGAAACGCAATTAATACGGTTGTATTGAACGGCGTAACCCTTAAAGCTAACCAATACGAAGTGGCTGCGGGCAAAATTGCATTGAACGCTGCTTTGTTCACGGAACCTGTGCCTTACGAAGTAACTGTGTGGGCAACTGGCTACGACAACAACATGGTTGTGCAGCCAATTCTAAAAGCAGCTAACCTTGCACTTTTCAAACAAACGACTACTTCCGAAGCAGCGTACAAAGACGGTGCATTTGCAGTAGATGGAAGCAAGAGTACACGTTGGGAATCACCATTCTCAGATCCCCAGTGGATTAGCGTTGATCTTGGTAAATCCTACTCGATTAGCCGCGTTCTACTGAACTGGGAGAATGCTGCTGCGAAGGATTACTCGGTTGAAGTATCGAAAGATGGCGTCAATTGGACGACTGTTTACACGACGACGAACGGACATGAAGGCATTGATAACATCTTGTTTAACTCTATGGATGCTCGTTACGTAAAAGTGGCCGGAACTCAACGTACTACACAGTACGGTTACTCCTTGTTTGAACTAGAAGTTTATGAGTAAGATGTAAATAGCGGACATGCTGATTGACCCAACCCATGGTGTAGATGGGGTTGGGTCTTTTATATTGGCGATGAAATCCATTGTTTTCTCTCTCCCCATGATGGTAAAGTGATTGCAAGACAATCATGATCTCACAGGCATATCACATGTAGAGGATTGAGAAACCATGAAGCTAATCATTATCGAGGATGAGCAAGAAATCCTGCAAGGTATGACGGACGCTGTGGCAGCGATTGCCGCGCAGGGATTAGAGATTATCACCGTAACGAATTCGGAAGAAGCGACTGAACTCATTAGATCTCATAAACCGGAAATTATTATTTCCGATATTGTCCTGCCGCAGCAGTCGGGAATTGATATGCTTCAAGCGATTCAAATGCCAGACTACCATCCCAAGATCATTATGGTAAGCGGTTACAGTGACTTTCAGTATGCACAGCGCAGTATGCAGCTTGGCGCAATGGATTATTTATTAAAGCCATTCTCGCGGGAAGAGTTTAGCACGAAAATCAAGCAGGTTATCGAGATGATAGAAGGTGAACGTAGGAATGATCAGTATATCTCCGGGCAAATGAAGCAGGCTGAACTAGGCAAGAAACTGCTCCAGAATAAATTCCTGCTCAGTTTATGTATGACGCCAACTGTGTTGCAAGAGCATATCTACCATCGTTTGCAGATGTGGGAGCTCACGTGGCTCGCAGATGCCAATTTCTCTGTGATTGCCTTAGGTATCGTAAGGCAGGATCGGCCGAGCCCCGTGGATAAGCAAGCGGAGTTAGAAAACTTTGCTGTTGGGAACATTACGGAGGAACTGATAGAGGGCTTTCAGCCTTCTGTCGTGTTCCCTAATATCCATCACAATTGGATTCTAATTGCACCTAGTGAAGTTATTGAACAGTTAGTAGCCGAGATTCAATCCCACGTGTGGCAGTATCAAAAGTTAACGCTGGGCTTCGGGATCAGTGAGCAGCAGTTCTCGTTCCCGAGCATTGCGACAGCGTATCAACAAGCGTTGAAAGCACTGAAAATGGTCTATATGAATCCAGGCCATAACGTACATACGTATGCGGAGGAGCTCCAGCCCGACCAGGAGTCGAGTCGATTGTCTTTTGAATTGGCGGCACAGGGAATGCTGCAGGGGGATCTGGACCAAATAAGCAAGACAGTTGATCACATTGTCGGTTATTACGTCTCCGCGCAGGAAGTCAAGGATTACCAGGATGTTTCCAAGAAATGCTTGGAATGGATATTGAATTTACACAGTGTGCTGCGCGATAAATATGCGGTTCCCGTGAATCAAATTCCGATGTCCTTGTGGGAAGATCTCGAGCAGTGCGAACAATTGGAACAATTGAAGGCGCTCATGCTCAACTACTTAACAGGTGTGGCCAAGCGGGTCGCCAGCTCTCATTCTAATGCCATTATCGAGAAGGCTAAGACGCTCTTGGACACGCAGTATGCGCAGCACATTACGCTACAGAGTGTTGCGGATCAGCTAGCGATACATCCTGTCTGGCTTAGTCAGTTATTTAAGAAAGAGACGGGCACGAACTTTTTGGATTATATGACCGAGCTGCGCATGGAGCAATCGAAGAAGCTGCTGCGCGACAGCCAGTTGAAAATATATGAGATTGCCGAGCAAGTGGGTTATCAGGATTTGCAGTATTTCGGCAAGCTGTTTAAGAAGCGGACAGGACAGACCCCGAAGGAGTTTCGATACGGCAAATGAACTTATTCCAAAAGCTGCTGCTGCCCTTGATGGTCGCTATTTTTATCCCCGTCGTGCTGCTTGGTTACTTGTCGTACGAACGGTCGAAAATGCAAGTTGAGGATGTCACATCCGCCTTCTTGCAAGACAATCTCCAGCATAATACGGAGAAAGTGAATGAATTTCTGAGAGAGCTGGATACCGCAGGTTTCCGTGTCATTGCTTCCTCCAAGCTGCAGCGCATGCTGCAGAATCCGCCGCCGCAGGACTTCTTTCAAGAAGCGGAATTCATCACCGAGATGAAAGGAGTTACGGAAGAGCTCCGAGGTGCCTATGAGTTGTTCATCTTGCCGAATCATTATGAGAACTATCCGAACTATATGAATAGCCATTCTTCGTTCGGGTTGGAGCTGACGAGAGAACATATCAAGAAATCCTTCGACTTAGGCGGGAAAGCCTATTGGGCTTTCGAGAATGTACAAGGGGGAGCGTCCAAAGATCTCTATTACATCCGATCGATTCGCACGTTGACTGATTTTCAAAATGCCGGTGTCATGGTGTTCAAAATATCACATACGTGGATGGCCAAGCAGTTGATTACCCCTTCGCAGTACCCTCATTTTCAGTTGCTGCTAGCGGATGGTCAGGCGAATGTCCTGGCTTCTAATTTGCCGATAAGGCAGAATGAGTCGGTTTCGGTGCCAAGCGCTCCTTTTCAAGGCCAGAAGAGTACATTTGAAACCGAGGAGAGGCAAGGGAGATCCTATTATGTGGCTTCTCAAGCGATAGCGGATAGCGGGAAGGATTTGTGGAGCCTGATTGCCACCATTCCCGTATCTGACTTAACCGTTCGGATTGATGGGATTAAAGCTTTTACCTTCTGGATGTTCGTTGGAAGCCTATTTATTATATTCGTCATGCTATTCTTCATAGTTCGCCAGTTCACCACGCCGATTCAAGAGGTTGTCCGTCATATGCGGCAGGTTCAGCTTGGGCGACTGCTCTATTTCACGAAATTTGCTACGAAGAAGGATGAGATCGGGCAAATGGTACGTGGTTTTAATTCGATGATTCAAGGGATGGAGGGTCTCCTGCAGACGACGAAAGAAATTGAATCCGAGAAGCAGCAGCTTCAGCAGCGCATGTTGATTAACCAAATTAACCCTCATTTCCTCTATAACACGCTGGATTCCATTAAGTGGAAAGCAGAGTCGGCGCATGAGCAAACGATTGGCGAGATGGTGACGACGCTGGCCAATATGCTGCGGTTCAGCATGAATGAAGAGAACGAATGGACAACCATTGAGCGAGAGCTAGAGCACGTGAGAAACTATATTAAAATTGAGCTGCTGCGCAACAATCAGGCCTTTCAGGTGCTATTCGATGTTCAACCGTCCTTGCTTCATCTGAAAATATTAAAGCTGCTCGTTCAGCCGTTACTAGAGAATGCTGTGAGGCATGGCATGAACAAATTAACCGAACGTAAGGGAAAGATACTGGTTACGGTGTATCAAGAAACCGAGGATCTCGTTATCCTCGTGGAGGATAATGGGAATGGCTGCGAAGCTGATCAGCTGGAGGCTTACAAATGGACGTCTCCTGCCCAAGGGGCTACCGAAGGCGGCATTGGGTTATATAATGTGCATAGAAGACTGCAATTGCACTACGGCCGCCACTATGGCGTAGAGGTAGAGAACAAGGTGCCGCATGGCTTTAAAGCGACATTGCGTCATCCAATGCTAGAATCAACGGACTAATCAACGGAAAGCGAGGGAATGTGTCCTTGCTTTTTTTTGCAAATATAGAACGTATAAGTTTCACATTTACTTGGACTATATTTCTCGATAAACACTGTGATACGTCCTCCTTAGAGGACGGCGTAGCCGTTTAGTTTGCTTAATAATGTCATGTGTTTCTTTAATTCTGACCTGTTACCCCGCTATTGGAAAAAGTTTATCATAAATTTATCAGGAGGCATGGTCAACCAGATAGAAAGCGGGGACACAGCGATGCAGAGAACATCGACACTTACAAGAAAACTTAGCGTCATATGGTCGTTTCGCGTCTTATACGCGATGCTGCTGCCAGGCTTGATTTATTACGCGGTGTATCGATACAGCCCAATGTTCGGCGCTATCATCGCGTTTAAGAATTTCAACGTCATGCTAGGCGTATTCGACAGTCCATGGGCAAGCCCGTGGTACGCACATTTCAAAACGTTTTATGATTCACCGTACTTCTTCACTTTGCTAAGGAACACGTTCCTGATCAGCATTTATAAGCTGTTGTTCGGTATGGTGCCGGGAATCGCCTTAGCAATTCTGTTAAGTGAAGTCAGAGCTCGCTTCTTCAAAAGATTCGTGCAAACCGTCACGTATTTACCGCATTTCCTGTCTTGGATTATTATCTACGGAATTGCAGCGGCGTTCCTCTCCGAAACGGATGGTCTGGTCAATCTGTGGGTGAAGAACATCGGCGGGGACGCGATTTCGTTTCTAACTTCCACGGCATGGTTTCGTACGATTCTTGTCGCATCGGATGTGTGGAAGGATATCGGCTGGACAGCGATCATTTACTTGGCTGCCATTACGAGCATTGATCCAACCCTGTATGAAGCGGCACGCATCGATGGTTCAGGTAGATTACGCATGATTTGGCATGTGACTCTCCCGGGTATACGCCATGTCATCATCCTGCTCCTCATTTTGAAGCTTGGACAGATTCTAGATGCCGGTTTTGATCAAATTTACATTATGTACAATGTGCAGGTTTACGAGGTAGCGGACATTATCGATACATGGGTATTCCGCACAGGACTCGAAGAGTTGAATTTTAGCTTAGCTGCAGCAGTCGGATTGTTCAAATCAGTCGTCGGTTTCGTGCTGGTTATCACAGCGAATCGCATAGCTAGACGTTGGGGGGAAGGTGTATGGTAAAAAGTAAACAAGAGATCTGGTTCGATGTACTTGTCTATCTGATCCTTGCCCTTCTCGTCATATCGGTCATATTCCCGCTCATGTATGTGCTCTCGGTGTCGTTGACACCGCTTAGTGAAGTGCTCAAGAATGGCGGCTTCGTCGCCTTCCCGAGGAAATTAACGTTAGAAGCGTACTCGGCTTTTATCCATGATCCTACGATACCGAGAGCGTATGGGGTTACGATTTTCATTACGGTAGTGGGAACGTTGTTGAACCTGCTAATCACTACGATGATGGCTTATCCGCTTAGTAAGAGCAGGCTGCCAGGACGAAACATTCTCCTGTTCTTGGTTGCCTTCACGCTGCTATTCAATGGCGGTGTCGTGCCGACCTATCTTGTTGTCAAAGCGACAGGGTTAATTAATTCGGTCTGGTCGTTAATTATTCCAAGCTTGGTCTGGTCCTTTAATTTATTGATTATGAAAACATTTTTTGAGAATCTCCCGGAAAGTCTTGATGAGGCTGCCCGAATCGACGGTGCTGGTGAACTGCGGATCCTCTGGACCATTGTGCTTCCGCTCTCGTTGCCCATTATTGCGACAATTGGTCTCTTCTATGCGGTGGGTCACTGGAATGAATTCTTTCAGGCCATCATGTATGTCAATGATACGAGCAAGTTCCCGCTCCAAGTCGTCTTGAAGACGATTCTGATTAACTCCATGCTGCCGCCAATGGATATAGAGAGCGTATTACCTACGCAATCCTTGCAAATGGCTGCCGTTGTCTTATCTGCGGTACCGATCATCATCGTGTATCCGTTCATCCAGAAGTATTTTACACAGGGCGTTCTGCTTGGTGGCATTAAAGGTTAACGGGGTTCATGTTTCTAGTACATATATGAGAGGGGATTTTCAGATGCAAAGGAAGCTAGCAGTTGTCTTATCCACGATGTTAATTGGTTGTGTAGTGGTCACGGGGTGCTCATCGAAGTCCGAAAGTGGCCAAGAAATGGGCACGAAGGCACCAAGCACGACAGCGGCCGCAGGTCCGGTGAAAATCAATTTATTCATAGGCGGATCCAACTATCCGGGGATGGCTGATGATTTTATTTTGAGCAAACTAAACAAGGATCTGAATATGGATTTGCAATTTAATGTCGGGGCGACGGATTATGATCAACAGTTGAATGTGAAAATCGCCGGCGGCTCAACGCCTGATATTTTCTCGGTGTCCAAGGTGCAGCTTGCCAACTATGTAAAGCAGGGGATATTGCTGGATTTGACTCCCTACATGGATAAGATGCCGAATATTAAAGCCAAGCTGAAGGATGTTGATTTGAATAAAGGCAAAGTAGATGGCAAGCAATATGCGATCGCAAAACGTGCCTATCTGCCAATGTCGAGCTATTGGGTCCGCCAAGATTGGCTGGATAAGCTGGGTTTACAGTCTCCGAAGACGTTGGACGAATTGAAGGCTGTAGCGAAAGCTTTTACAGAGCGTGACCCTGATGGCAATGGCAAAAAAGATACGTACGGCATTACGGGGATCGGAATTGGAACGCCAGATGCTGTGAATACGCCGAGTACATTTGACCCTGTTTTCTCCGCATTCGGCGTAGCTTCTCCAGGGCAGTTCATGATCAAGGACAATAAAGTTGTGTATTCCACGACACAGCCAGAGATGAAGCAAGCCTTGTCCTACATCAAGGATATGATTAGCGAAGGCTTGGTCGATCCGGAGTTTATGACGAACAAAGGCTTGAAGCATCAGGAGAAAGCATTTAAAGGTCAAGCCGGCATTCTGTATATCAACTGGGGAGAAATGACCAAAGACGATTATATTACGCAATACAAAGCGGTGAATCCTGCAGCGAATTGGGTACAAATGGATGCGTTATCGGGCCCAGGTGGGAAGTATCAAGGTTATTTTGACATTAGTGCGACGGGTGGAAGGTTTGCTGTGTCCAAGGGAGTCGCGAAGGACCCTGCGAAGCTAAACAAAATCCTGGAATATTTCAACTATATTGCGGATGGTCCTGGCTATTTGACAACAATGTATGGGATCGAAGGTACGCATTATAAAATGGAGAACAACATCCCTGTCGTGACGGACAGCTCCAAAACGGGCTTCGCCTTTAATCATCAACTAACAGGACGAGATGAGAAGAATTATTTGAAAGCGAAATTCATGAAGCAGCTGCCGTTCATTGATTTTGCCGAGAAACAACCGCGTATTGAAACCTATACAGAGCTTATTCCGAATCCGGAAGGCGTGTCCATCAGTGATAAAAATCGCTTCGAAAGCGAAGAGATTACGAAGTTTATTTTCGGTAAGAGTCCACTAGACAGCTTCGATGCCTTCACCAAAACATTAGAGACGAATTATCAGCTATCCAAATACGTAGAGCAAGGCAACTTGGTTCTGAAGCCGCTTGGCTATATCAAGTAGAAAAGTAGGGCATTTTAAGGGGCTGGAGCAAGGCTGTTATATAGCTTTCGTTTCAGCCCTTTCACATTTAAAAGGATGAATGAGGAGTCGATAGAGATGCATACGAGCGAAATGATTTGGGAAGAAGCAAAGTCGGTTCCCGTGATTGAAGATGTCGATATTTGTGTGCTAGGAGGAAGCTGCACGGGCGTATTTGCAGCTGTACGGGCAGCGAGGCTTGGGGCACGCGTGGTCATCGTAGAGAAGCAAAATAATTTCGGCGGCGTGGCGACGTCGGGCTTAGTCAATATCTGGCATAGCTTTTATGATACCGAGTTCAAGCAGCAAATTATTGGTGGGTTAACGCAAGAAACCGTGGAACGTTTGGATCGGCGAGGGGCTGTGGCGGAAGAGAAGAAGAGCCATTCGGTCGGCTATGTGCTGAATACGGAAGAGCTGAAAATCGAATTGGATGAGCTCATTACGGAGTCGGGTGTGAGGCCTTATCTGCATACGATGTTCGTGGCACCCGTTCTTACCGATGGTAAATTAACGGCTATTCTCGTGGAAAACAAGTCAGGCCGAGGTGCCATTAAAGCGAAGATGTTCATCGATGCAACGGGAGATGGCGATTTGTGTGCGCGTCTAACGCTGCCATTGACCACTGCGGATCATCGCCAGCCGCCTACAACATGTGCCAAAATCGGTGGATGGGGATCTGGCCCAGGATTTAACGATGTCACAGGGTTCAATTCGTTGAAGGGCTTGAACTTAAATGATGCACTCCTTGCGCACCAGGCTGAATTCGACTTGCCCGAGGGCTTTGGTTGGGGGCGCTTCGTACCTGGTTCGACGGATGTGTATATGTATGCGGGAACAAGGGTCTACGATGCAGACTGCAAGGATGGGCTTTCTTTGACGCGCAGCGAAATGGAAGGAAGAAGACAAGTCAGAGCGATCATGGATATGGTGCGCAAATATGGGCCGGACAACAAGCTGACACTGTTATCACTCCCTTCCTACATTGGCATTCGAGAAACTAGACATATCCATTGCCAATATCGGCTTACGGGTGACGATGTGCTGCACGGTGTTCGTTTCGAGGATGCCATTGCAAATGGCAGCTATCGTGTGGACATTCACCATGATGATAAGCCAGGTATTACCTTTCAATATTTGGATGGCGAGCAGGCCTATGTGCGTCCGGGTTATCCGGTTGAGAAGGGGAGATGGCGGGAGAAAACGGAACACGATCCTACTTTTTATCAAATACCGTACCGCTGCTTAGTTCCTGGAGGGTATGACAACTTGCTGACCTGCGGTCGCATGATTGATGTGGATGGAGTCGCCTATGGGGCGGTTCGTGTCATGGTGAATATGAATCAGACTGGTGAAGCAGCTGGCGTTGCGGCTTATTTAGCGCTGCGAGCAGATATCGGCGTTGGCGACGTGAATACGGAGGAGCTTCGTTCGACGCTGCGAGAGGGGGGATCTATTATTTTGTAACGGTGCTGAAAGAAATCGTTGTAGATATGGAAGGATTGAGGCTGCGCTTTTCTGATTCCGATAACAGTATTCACTATGGAAGGAGGCTTTGATTTCTAGGAAATCCTGGGAATGACATTCATATGACATTAACCTAATGGAGGAATAAGGAATGCGGATTGAATTAGTTAAAAGAATAATGATGGTTAGCTTAGCGCTGCTGATTGCTTGCGGATCACTCTTGGTACCGGTAGATATGAAGAAAGCACTTGCTTCCGACGAGTTTGATGTATTAAGGGTGAAATATGTAAACATGTTGACTAGTTCGTCGACGTATTCGCTAACTGACGTTGATAATGCAGCACGGATAGACCAAATTACGGATACGGCACAGGATCATTGGGATACGATGAATACGGACGTCAATCGGACCAAGCTTTGGAATGAATACCCTATAAGTGCCGGTGCTTACCCAGAGAGCACGACATATTCTTATCGCTATCTAGTGGATATGGCTATAGCATACCGCACATATGGCTCGCCACTCATGGGAGACGCCGGTTTGAAGGCTGCGATTATCGATGGCTTGGATTGGTTGCATGGTCGCATTTATTATAGCGGAGCCACGACAGGCGGATCGAATTGGTGGTACTGGCAAATCGGCAACCCCCTTGCGTTAAATGATGTCGTAGCGCTTATGTACGATGATTTATCACAGACGCAAATTGATGAGAATATCGCGGCAGTTAATTATTTCCAAAATAATATTAACATGACTGGCGCTAATCTGATGTGGGAGATCCAAGTTTGTACGATTGCAGCCATTCTAGCTAAAAATAACGTACCTACCGGCATTTCCATCGCTGATGCTCGTGATGGCATGAGTGATTTCCTGCCATATGTTACGAATGGCGACGGATTCTATACAGATGGTTCGTTTATTCAGCATACGCGTTTGGCTTATACGGGTGGGTATGGCACAAGCTTGCTTTCAAGTCTTGCCAAAATCATGTATCTGCTCGACGGTTCGACTTGGGAAGTGACGGACGCTAACTTCGCCAATATATACCAGTGGATCTACGATTCTTTTGAGCCATTGGTTTACAAGGGAAATCTAATGGATACTGTTCGTGGCAGGGAAATATCCAGATACAAGAATCAGGATAACGTCGCGAGCGGTGGGGTTGTCAGCGCACTTATTTACCTGTCTTATTTGGCTCCAGGGACGGATGCTGCCGCCTTCAGGAGCATTGTCAAAGGCTGGCTCCAGGCAGATCCAAACAAAAATTATTATAACGGCGTCTCCATGTGGCTGCTAACAGAAGCAAAAAACATCTTGAATGATACAGCCATTGTACCACGAGCCGAGCAGCTCAAATACCAGCAGTTCGCGAGCATGGATCGGGTTGTACAAGTAAGGCCTGGCTATGGGTTCAATGTTGGTATGTCTTCGGATCGCATCATGAACTATGAGTCCATCAATAGCGAGAATCGCAATATTTGGCATGTCGGGGATGGCATGACTACACTTTATAATAACGATGTAACCCAATTCAACGAGAACTTCTGGCCGACTGTGAACAACTACCGTTTGCCGGGAACGACCGTGCTTAGCGGAGTTCCCCAAGAATCCGAAATGGGCAAGAGTGCATGGGTAGGGGGGACAGACATACTCGGTCTTTACGGTGTAACGGGCATGGAGTATCACGCGCTTGGTGAATCGGCAACGGTTCCAGATAAAACTTTAACTGCGAAAAAATCGTGGTTCATGTTCGACGATGAAATCGTGGCACTTGGTTCGGATATTAACAGTACAGATGGCGTCACCACAGAGACGATCGTTGAAAATCGTAAGATCAATTCGGCCGGAGATAATACGCTTACCGTGAACGGAACTGCCAAATCAACCACACTCGGGTGGGCGGAGACGATGAGCGGAACGAACTATATTCATCTTGGTGGAAATGTATCCGGTTCGGATATCGGCTATTACTTCCCAGAAGGCTCGACAATTAAGGGACTTCGCGAAGCAAGAACGGGTAAGTGGTATGACTTGAACACGAATAAAGGTTCCTATACAACGACGAATTACACGCATAATTACATGACGCTTTGGTTCGATCATGGTGTGAACCCAACGAATGGCACGTATTCTTACGTCCTCCTACCGAATAAAACTAGCACGGCAGTAGCGAGCTATTCGACATCACCCAATATTATCGTTCTGGAGAATTCAAGCGAGGCGCAGGCTGTCAAGGAAACTGGACTCAACATAACGGGCATCAACTTCTGGCAGGACGCGAGGAAGACAGTCGACGGTGTGACTTCTGATTCCAAATCGTCGGTCATGACGCGGGAAACTGCGAACGATTTCGAAGTTTCGGTTTCGGACCCGACGCAAGACAACGTAGGCAATATTTATATCGAAGTGGCTAAATCTGCGAAAAACTTAATTTCGAAGGACGATGCGGTAACGATCTTGCAATATAGCCCAACGATCAAATTCAAGGTGAATGTGAAGGAATCGGCAGGTAAAGCATTTAAGGTGAAACTCGGTTTAACGGGTACGCAGACGGCTAATCCGTCTCCAATACCATTGCCGATCCCTTATGAAGCAGAGTCGCTGCCCGTTCATGTCATGACGGATTCCATCGTTGTTTATAGCGATGCGAATACCAGTGGCGGAAAGAAGCTAGGCTTAAATCATTCGGCCGCAGCCGACTATACGGAATTCAGCTTGGATGTGACACAAGCCGGCAAGTATAACATACTTGGCCGCATCATGAAGGTTAGTAACAATAGTATCATCCAGCTTTCGGTCAATGGTGTGAATGTCGGGTCGCCGGTTGATGGGTTTTGGACGACATCCGAGACATTTAAAGATGCGCTATTCGGTACGTATACGTTCAGCTATCCAGGCAGCTATTTGTTCCGTGTCACGACAACGGGCAAGAACGCTAGCGCGACAGGATACCGACTGCAAATGGATTACTTCACATTGACACCGCTTCCAGTTGATGGAGCGATCACGGTTGACAACACGGATTACGGTTTCTTTACGGATTCGGCATGGGCAACGAAGACTTCGCCGGCTACTGGCTATTATGGTCCGAATTATCGGGAAGATGGCACGAGTGCAGCAGATGCAACGAAGTGGGCAAAGTGGGTACCTACGATTCCTGTATCGGGGAATTACGATATTTACATGAGATGGCCGTCCGGTACAACTAGACCTGACGCGGCGCCACTAGAGATCACTTATAATGGCGGAATAGACACGTCTAAGACGGTAAACCAGACCGTGTACGGCAGCACTTGGATGTTGATCGGCAATTATCCCCTGACAGCAGGCTTCTCCAATGAGGTGAAGCTATTAGCGACCGATGCGGGTAATACATTTGCGGATGCTATCAAGTTTGTCCCGACGTTCGCGAACAATGTCGAGCGTACATCAGGCGGAACAGCAACGACTAGTGATGATAATGCACCGAATGAAACGGTTGATAAAGCCTTTGATGATACAGCGAATACGAAATGGCTAGCAAATGCAACGACCGGTTGGTTGCAGTATCAGTTCGCAAGCTTTAATGCTTATGCTGTGAAAAAATATACGTTAACGTCCGCGAACGACTATTCGACACGTGATCCGAAAAATTGGACATTGTACGGCTCGCATGATGGGAACAATTGGACATCGCTGGATGTGCAAACGAATCAAACGTTTGTATCAAGAAAGCTGAAGAAGGAATACACAATCACCAACAATATTGCTTACGAATACTACAAGTTGGATGTTACCTTGAATAACGGCCATTCTTATACACAGTTGGCTGAGTTGGAATTGATCGATTAATGGATCACCTGTGAAAAGTGGATGTCCCTGGGGAATTTCTCAGGGACACCTTTTTTATATATAATTTATATGTTTTTGGGTGGTAAGCGAAGCGCAAGGAAATGATGAATAGGCATGAACCGATGTCCGGTAGAGCGATAATCCGCATACGGGATTTTTGCATTTCTAGCTATGATAAGTCGCGTTCAATTGTAAGAGTGGAGAGCTCATTTGGGTTATTTTTGATATTTCTATTGGTTGTTATTTTTAAAAAAGTGGTTGTAAAACTTTAATTAATACTGGGCTATCACATGTATTATAAATATAGCGCTTTCATTAAGAAGAAAGCGAAATTTAAGTGAAGGGGCATACTTGATGAGCAACTTATCTATCTCAACACCTGTTCAATTGAAGAACGTGATCATCCAGGATGACTTCTGGTCCCCTTATATTTCATTAATTCGTGATGTGGTAGTCCCTTACCAGTGGGAGGCGCTGAATGATCGAATCGAAGGCAACGAGCCGAGTCACGCCATCCAGAATTTCAGAATCGCTGCCGGATTGGAGCAAGGCGATTTCTACGGCATGGTGTTTCAAGATAGCGATGTGGCTAAGTGGCTTGAAGCTGTCGGTTATCTGCTCGAGCAAGTGCCTGATCCCGATCTGGAGAAGGTAGCGGACGAAGTCGTCGATCTGATCGCGAAGTCGCAGCATGCGGACGGATACGTGAATACGTATTTTACACTGAAAGAAAAAACAGGCAGATGGACGAATCTCGCGGAGTGCCATGAGCTCTATTGCGCGGGTCATCTAATCGAAGCGGCTGTCGCCTACGAGAAGGCCACAGGGAAAGGCAAGATTCTGGAAGTGGCTTGCAAGCTAGCCGACTGCATCGACGCGACGTTCGGGCCTGAGGATGGAAAAATTAAAGGCTATGACGGTCACCAAGAGGTCGAGCTGGCACTTATGAAGCTCTATCGAGCTACCTCCAATGAGCGATATATGAAGCTGGCGAAGTTCTTCTTAGACGAGAGGGGGCAGAGTCCCCACTTCTACGACGAAGAGTTCGAACGCCGGAATGGCGAGATTCATTTCCAAGCGCTGAAGATAGCCACTGACAAATCTTATAGCCAAGCGCACCTCCCGATTCGCAAGCAACAGACGGCCGAAGGTCACGCGGTGCGGGTCGTATACATGTGCACAGGGATGGCCGATGTCGCAGCGGCGACCGGGGACGAAGCATTGCTGAAGGCATGCCGGACGCTCTGGCATAACATCGTGAACAAGCGAATGTACATTACCGGTTCGATCGGCTCGATGTCGTACGGTGAGTCATTCACGCTCGATTACGATTTGCCGAACGACACGGCGTATGCCGAGACATGCGCTTCGATCGGCCTGATCTTCTTCGCCCAGCGCATGCTTCAGATTGAGCCGAGAAGCGAATACGCGGACGTCATGGAGAGAGCGCTTTATAACACCGTTATTGGCGGAATGTCCCGCGACGGACAACACTTCTTCTACGTGAATCCGTTAGAAGCTTGGCCGGAAGCTAGTGGTAAGAATCATAATTTCGATCATGTGAAGATGGAAAGACAGCGATGGTTCGGCTGCGCTTGCTGCCCGCCGAATATTGCTAGACTACTTGCTTCTCTCGGCAATTATATCTACTCGTTCCATGGGCGTGCTTTATATGCTCACTTATATATTGGGAGTGAAATCACGGTAGATGTGGATGGCAGCGCCGTTGGGCTCACCCAGCATTCCGAGCTGCCCTGGAACGGTAACATCACATTCAAGCTAACGATGGATGCGCCTAAAACCTTCTCCTTGGCTCTGCGGATACCAAGCTGGTGTGAGTCTTGGGAAGTCAAGGTTAACGGGCAGCCGGTTGCGGATTCCCATATGCGCATAATTAACGGATATTTGCATCTAGAACGGACATGGAACGCAGACGATATCGTCGATCTGGTTCTACCGATGAAGGTTAGTCCGATGAAAGGCAATCCGGAAATCCGCGAGACTGTCGGCATGGTCGCCATTCAGCGAGGGCCGATGGTGTACTGCTTGGAAGAAGCCGACAATGGCAAAGGGCTGCATAAGCTGATCATCCATCCAGGCTTCGAGGAGCAAGTTCATTATGATAGCAGCTTATTAGGTGGGCTACTTACTATTGACTTAACGGCTTACCGAATCCAAGACGAGGGCTGGAAGGATCAATTGTACCGCGTGAAAGACGAAGAACAGTTGGCAGCTACGACTGCTCGATTCATTCCCTACTTTGCTTGGGCGAATCGAGGAAGTGGTGAAATGCGAGTGTGGATCAGGGAAAATACGGTTTTACCCTCATGAGGTGCAAGGATAGATAACACTAGTTGACTCTGGTCAAGGAGGGAGGGGAGCAACGACTCGATAGCAGTCCTTATAGACAGACGAAATATTCCCTGCCAAGGCGGGAGGAATTAAGGATTGACGTTGAATTATATATGATGGAGGGGTTAATGTGAAAACAATGAAAAAAGAATTCATGTTTAGCGTGTCTATGGTATTAATCTTAAGTTTGGTCGCTGGATGCTCCACGAACACGAGTACGGATAAACCAAGCGCATCGCCTGCGGGAGAAACAGCTACAAAAGCACCAGAGAAAACGGCAGCTCCTTCCACGGAGAAGGTTAAGATTACTTATTCGATGTGGGGAAGCGAGGCTGAAGGAAGCGAAACCCAAAAAGCAGCGGATAAGTTCAACGCTTCTCAAAACAGAATCGAAGTCAAAGTGCAAGCGATTCCTTGGGAAAGCTACATGACGAAACTAAACACGCAGGCAACGGCAGGTCAATTACCGGATACAGGGATATTAAAAGAGGATGCCGTCATCCAGTGGTCCTCCGATGGTATGCTCAAAGATGTTAGTGACATGTACGCGGGAAGTGACAGCAAGCCTCTAGATAGCTTGGCTTATAAATATCAAGGCAAAACTGTAGCCTATGCCGCTGCGAATGAAATCCTGCTTCTGTATTACAACAAAGACATGTTCGACAAAGCGAAAGTACCTTATCCGCCAAACGTTCTAGATAAAGCATGGACATGGGACCAATTCGTTGCAGCAGCCAAAAAGCTGACAGTCGACAAGAGTGGCAAACATGCTGACGAGGCTGGCTTTAATCCGCAGAGCATCGTTCAGTATGGCGCATCCGTCGAAAATCTGGCATGGCAATTGGAAACCTGGGCGCTCAGCAATGGCGGCGGCTTCTATAACAATGACGGTACAGCGGTGAGAATCGGGGAAGACGCTAGTATCGAAGCGATTCAGAAAGTCGCGGATCTGTACTTGAAAGACAAAGTTGCTCCATTGTCGGTTGGACAGACGGATGATGGCATTCAGCGTACGATCATCGCGGGAACGGTCGCCATGGCCACGAACGGCCAATGGAACATCGGAACTAGCTTGAATGCAGCCAAGGAAGCAGGATTGAAATATGGCGTTGCCGTATTGCCTTACATGAAGGAAAAAGTTACCCTCAACACGGGCGGTGCCAATGTCGTATTCTCCCAAACCAAGCATCCGAAAGAAGCGATGGAATGGTTGAAATGGTACACAGCTGAGGAAAACAACTGGGGACTGATCTCATCCGGTATTTGGATGCCAACACTGAAGAAATGGTATACAGATGAAACACTTACGCATAAGTGGGTCGACAATAAGAACTTCCCTCCATATGCCGAATATAAGTCAGCTGTCGTCGATTATGCACAATCCACAGCGGCGAGACCAGCTTCTTGGTTCTTTACGAATCATACGACCGATTTTAACACTTTGCTAGGATCGGCTTTAGGGGATGTATGGACGGGTAAAGCTACCGCGAAGGATGCCATTACCAAGAATCTCGAAGCTTTGAAAGCAGCCAATAAAGGCAAAAAATAACGTATTTGGAGGATGGCCGCCAAGGATAGGGGAGCGGTGGCCATCCTTCACATATGAGGTGGGGGGCAAGATATGGAAACCTTTAACAAACCTCAGCAGCGCCGTTCCCGCTTTCATTCAAGCGAGGCAAGAGTTGCTTATATATGCTTGATTCCGGCAATACTCGGACTGATCTTCTTGACGTATCTGCCTCTTCTTGGCGTGTTGGGAATTAGTATGACGAATTGGACGGGGCTGAAGAACCCTGAATTCGTCGGATTCAGCAATTATATCACGCTATTTACCACCGATCCTTACATTAAAGATTCCATTATAGCGACGCTGTACTTTGCCTTTTTATCCGTAGCTGGAAGCATGATTTATTCGCTATTTATCGCGATGCTGTTGAACCGTAAAATCCCCGCGAGAGGTTTTTTCAGAGCGGTATTCTATGTGCCTTTTGTTCTGCCTGCCGCCGCTATATACGTTGGATGGTCCTGGCTGTACGAGGCGAACTTCGGTTTCTTCAACTATCTCCTCTCCGAAATTGGGTTGAACAAAGTTCTCTTTATTGCAGATTCCAATTTCGTAATCCCATCGCTTTCACTGATTGCGGTTTGGTTGTCGGGAAATTTAATCGTGATCTTCTTGGCGGGGCTTCAAAGCGTTCCAAGCGTCTATCATGAAGCGGCTGAAATGGATGGTGCAAACGGATGGAATCGCTTCCGCCACGTCACTTTGCCTTGTATGACGCCAATCATCTTTTACAATCTGTTGCTGAGTCTGATCGCCAATCTCCAAGTCGTTACGCCGGCTCTTGCTCTGACTAATGGGGGTCCTGGGAACTCCTCTCGATTCATGACGTATCTGATGTATGATCAGGCTTTCGTTAATTACAAGCTGGGTTATGCTTGCGCGACGACCTTTATTATTTTCGCCATTCTTGCCGCTTTTACTGCCGTGTTGTTCAAGACGTCCAAACGGTGGATCTTTTCCGAAGGAGACGACGATAAATGAGCGAAGTCGCATACGCCAGTTATAAGAGCAAGAAACGCAATGAACGAACAATGAACGTGCTTACACTGATAGTCGTCATTGGATTTGCCCTCATCGTGCTCTTTCCGATTTGGTGGATATTCCGTACATCACTGATGACGAATCCCGAGATTTATAAGTATCCGCCGTCTCTCATACCGCAGAATTGGTTGTTCTCCAATTATGAAAAAACATTGAATGTATTTAAGTTCTGGAAGTATTTGTGGAATACGATGATCATTATCGTGCCTTCCTGCTTGGGGGGGACGTTCACGGCTACCTTGTGCGGATATGCCTTTGCGAGGTTGCGGTTTAGAGGCAAACAATTGATCTGGATGCTTTGCGTCGGTTCGATGCTCTTGCCTGCCATGGTTACGCTCATTCCCCTCTATATCGGATGGACACGGGGGCTTGGGCTTCATGACAGCTATCTGCCATTGATATTGCCGTATTTTTGCGGCGGCGGCGCTTTTAATATCTTTTTGATCAGGCAGTTCATTCTCTCTATCCCGAGAGAACTTGACCAAGCCGCAACGATTGACGGTGCCGGGTATTTCCGGATTTTGTTCAGCATCATTATGCCAGCGATTAAGCCCGCTATGATCGTCGTTGCCTTGTTTATTTTCATCGGTTTATGGAATGATTTGCTCCAACAGATGATTTACATTAATTCGAGCGAGAAATTTACGATAGCGTTGGGGCTTACCAATTTCAAAGGCCAATTAAAGCAAGATTGGGCGATGACGATGGCAGCCACGTGCCTGTCGTTTGCACCAGGCGTTATTTTCTACCTGATTGGTCAAAAATATTTTGTAGAAGGAATTACGTTAACCGGTATGAAAAGTTAATATTCAGCCCTATAAAGCGAATTTAAGAACCCTTTGAAGGAGAATCCTTTAAGGGGTTTTTAGGTTGATATTTTTAAAGAAAATCCAGCTCAACTTTAGTTCATATACTGTAAAAATAGGTTGTAAAAATGAAATTAAATCACGCCAATTTTAGATATGATAATAAATGTAAGCGCTACAAATTTTATGGATGAAAGGATGTGCGCCGCAGAGGATGCCAGCACGATACAGCCAGGATGGAAGCTCAATGGTAAGAAGAATCCCTGCTAGATGTCGAGTTAATCTAAGATGAGAAAGAGAGGCTATCTAATGAAACAAATACTTAGTCAGTATTGGAACAAGATGTCGAAGTCACAACGCCTGCAACTGTTTGCAGCTTCAACGATTACGGCAGCAGCCATCCTGTTGGTGCCGCAACTCGCTTCAGCCAATACGATTACGAATAGTAACTTTACGGTACAGACGGGTACGAATGGCGAAATTACTTCTCTGCAAATTGGCGGAGATACGTATCCAACTAACTATGTCATGAATGCAACGAATGCACCCAACCAGAATACGGCGGATCATCAATGGGTGGGGGAACTGATGTTTACGTACAAGCTTGGAACGGGTGCTTGGACGCAAGCGTTATCGAGTAAATCGGCTGATGGTAGAACCATTTCCCAGACCGGCAATACCGTCAATATTACATATCAGAATTCAACCAATAGTGCAGGTATTAAAAACTTTAAAGTCGATGAATCCTATTCCCTCGTGAGTGACTATTTGAAATGGGGAATCACCGTTACGAATACGAGCACGCAAACGTTGGAAATCGGAGATTTTGGCCTCCCGCTTCCTTTCAATGAATTCTTCACTGCCGGCAATAATGATCCGATTTATGAGACACGCGTTATTACACATGCTTTTATCGGTAACAATAGTTCGTATATCGTGGCGCAGCGCCCTAGCGGTATCGGTCCTTCCTTGCTCATGGTACCTGACACGACGACGGGAGCGGGGCTCGAGTATCAAGATAATTGGCGCGTTCAGGAGCATCCAGGCAGTATGTGGGCAGCGGATCAAGGCGGGTATGCGAAAGGTCTGAATGTCTACTATATCCACTCCAATGTGATTAAAAGCAACGGTCGTGGCTATTTGCCAAACACCAGTTTGACACTTGCACCAGGCGCTAGCAAAACGTATGCCTTTAAATTTTTTAAAGCTGCAGATGAGTATGCCGTTCAAGACAGACTCTATAGCGAAGGAATGGTTGATTTCAATGTAGTCCCTGGCATGATCGTGCCAACGAATCAGACGGTTAAGTTTGATTTGCACACGTCCAAAACGATCACGGCTGTTACGCCACAATACCCATCCGAGACGACGATTACTTCCTTAGGTACGACGGGAACAGATCACAAATTGTATCAGATGACGATGACCCATTTGGGACAGAACAATGTTACGGTTACGTATGGCAGTGGAGAGAAAACAGTTCTCCAATTCTATGCTATTGAACCTATCGATGCAGCCCTACAGCGGCACTCGACGTTCATGGTGAATAATCAACAATGGAATGTGCCAGGAGATATTCGTGATAAAGTGTTTGACGACTGGATGATGCAGACCAAAGCAAAGCGAAACAATTTCGCAGGATACTGGGGCTGGGGAGATGATTGGGGGCTTACACATGGTCAATTCCTTGCTGAGAAGAATGCCTTAAACCCGGTCGCATCAGAAGTAACAGCGGTGGATAATTATTTGGAAACGGCGGTATGGACGAATCTGATGAATGGCCATCATACCGATTATCTAGTTCCTGATTTCTTAATGGCACAGCCGAACACAACGCCAACCTATCGGGGCTATGCGTATCCACATATTTATAACACATATTTCAGTATGTATAAAATTGCAAAGCTTTACCCGAATCTGGTAACCTACAAGAATCCCAAGAATACGTATTTGCTGCGTGCCTATAATGTGTTCAAAGCCCTGTATGATGGACCTGTTGCTTACAACTGGGAGACGGGGTTAATGGGTGAGTTAACAACGCCAGACATCATCAAAGCGCTTCAAGACGAAGGTTATACAACACAAGCGAATGATATTATTAGCAAAATGGCAACAAAATACAACAATTTCTCGGCAAATGCTTATCCGTATGGTTCTGAATACAGCTACGATAATACAGGCGAAGAGTCTGTCTATATGCTGGCTAAAATGAATAATAACAATACCATTAAGGGTAAAATCAATGCCAAAACGAGAGCAGCACGTGGTCATATGCCAGTGTGGTATTACTACACCGATCCTGTAACCATTACGGGGGACAACTGGTGGAATTTCCAATACAGTACATCACTTGCAGGTTATGCGATGGATGACTGGATTCGTTCAAATTCTACGACACCTGAGAGAGAACAGCGGTTATCCTATGCGGCTAAGATAGCAAATATTAGTGCGATCAATTCCGGCCAAATCTCTAGTGATCCAGCGAATATCGGTGCTGTGTCTTGGACGTATCAAGCAAGTAAAGGAAATAACGGCGCACTAGGTTTAGATGGCGGTCCGCTATTCAATGGCTGGCGCGGGATGAGTGGCGAGGCTGATCTTGGGTTGTTCGGTGCTTTGAAAATTCTAAGTGCGGATGTGGCGGTTGACCCGATCTTTGGCTTGTATGGCTATGGTGCGGACGTTACTTCAAGCAACGGGAAATATACGATCACGCCGAAGGACGGTTTGTTCAAACGCTTGCACCTCATTACGGAGAGGTTCTCCATGGAGCTTGAGCGTGACCAATATACATCAGCTATTGTGGCCATAGCGAAGAATGATGTTAATTTTACGTTGAAAAATGCCATGACAACCGCTGCCCACACGACGAAGGTTACCTTCACGGGACTTGCAGCAGGTACGTATAATGTGCTTGTGAACAATGTGCAAACCGGCACAGTAACGGCTACGACAGGCGCTAAAACGATTGTGAATCTCAGTATTGGAACGAATGCTACGTACGATGTGAAACTGCAAGTGGGCACGCCGTCAGGTCCTCAGGATGTTGCACCGCAAGGGACAGCAACGACTTCGTTCGTATCGTCTTGGGAAAGCCTGGCAGGTCTGAACGATGGATATGCACCAACAAGTTCAAACGACAGAGGGCATTCCGTCTATGGAAACTGGGATAATCCAGGTACGACGCAATGGGTTCAATACGATTTTGCATCAGCGAAAACATTGTCCAGTACAGCGATTTATTGGTTTGACGATGATCAAGGTATCGATCTACCAGCTTCCTATACGATTCAGTATTGGAATGGAACGGCATGGGTCAATGTAGCAAGCCCATCAGGTCTAGGCGTTGCCCCTAATCAATACAACACGACGACATTTACACCTGTTTCTACGACCAAAATCCGTGTCAACATCACAGCCAAATCGACGACATCTACAGGAATTGAATCCTGGCGAGTATTCGGAACCTAATCTATTATGAGAAGCTGCCCTTCGGATCTTCGTTGATCTGGGGGGCAGCTTTATACGTATGCGCAGGTTAAGAGTTGTGTCTGGATTAGGTTGATATTTTGAAAAAACAGGTTGAGATCACGTATCGATAATCTCATATTGGTGGGCTATACTTAGTTTGTAGCGCTTACAGCAGGGGGATGAGATGTAGGAGGTAGAGAGAGATGGCGAATGTGTTAAAGGCAAACATGAAGTTGGATAAAGATTTTCGGATTGCTGAAGTCGATGAGCGAATGTACGGATCTTTCATTGAGCATTTGGGACGCGCAGTTTATGGCGGCATTTATGAACCTGGACATCCGGCAGCAGATGAGCAAGGGTTTCGGCAGGATGTTAGGGAGATGATCGAAGAAATCGGTGTCCCTATCGTTCGTTATCCTGGCGGTAACTTCGTTTCGGGGTACAACTGGGAGGATGGAGTCGGACCGATCAGTGAAAGACCTGCTAAGCTGGAGCTGGCATGGCGTGTTCTCGAGCCTAATTTATTTGGCACCAATGAATTTCTCGCATGGACTAAACAGGTAAAAGCCCAAGCGATGATGGCTGTTAACTTAGGAACTAGAGGGATAGATGACGCAAGAAATCTGGTAGAGTATTGCAATCATGCTGGCGGTTCGTATTGGAGTGATTTAAGAAAGGCTCACGGCTATCCGGAGGCTTATGGCATTAAAATGTGGTGTTTAGGCAATGAGATGGATGGTCCATGGCAAATTGGTGCCAAAACGGCAGACGACTATGGCCGATTAGCGAATGAAACAGCGAAAGCGATGAAATTCGTTGATCCGACGATCGAGTTGGTGGTATGTGGGAGTTCTTTCCGAAGTATGCCAACCTATGTGGATTGGGAAGCCACCGTGCTGGATCATACGTATGAGAATGTCGACTATTTATCCTTGCATACCTACTATGGCAACGCAGACAATGACACGGCAAATTACTTAGCCAAATCGCTGGATATGACAGCCTTTATACAAGAGATTATTGCGGTGTGTGATTATATAAAAGCCAAAAAAAGAAGCAAGAAAACCATGATGCTTTCCTTCGATGAGTGGAATGTATGGTTTCATACGTTGGAATCTGATAAAAAGATGGAACCATGGCAGTTTGCACCTCCACAGCTCGAAGATGTGTATACATTGGAAGACGCACTGATGGTAGGAACGATGCTGATTACGCTATTAAAACATGCGGATCGCGTGAAAATCGCCTGCTTAGCGCAATTAGTGAATGTCATCGCACCTATCATGACACAAACGGGTGGACCTGCTTGGCGTCAAACCATCTTTTATCCATATATGCACACCTCCGTTTATGGAAGAGGAACCGTGCTGCATTCATTTGTAGAGGCTCCTAAATATGATACGAAGGACTATACGGATGTCCCTTTCCTGGATACGGTTGCCGTTCATCAGGAAGAGAAGGAAGAGCTTACGATATTTGCTGTTAATAAAAGTCTGGATTCTTCCTTAGTATTGACGTGCGACTTGCGTAGTTTTGAGGGATATCGTGTGGTGGAACACATTGTATTGGAGAATACGGATGTGAAAGCCGTGAATGCGATGAATCATCCTAATCGTGTTACACCGCATAGTGGTGGCGATGCTGCCATTCAGGACGATATGCTGATGGGAGCATTGCCGAGCTTGTCTTGGAATGTCATACGACTGCGGAAATGATAGGACGAGAGACAGCCAGTAACCTTGAGATATCAAGGTTACTGGCTGTTTGTGTAAGTAAGCGAAGGTACTCTTCCGTATGGTTGGTGAATAGATGGAAAACATACAGTTAAAAATTGGAATTCTGCGATTAAATGCTAAGTAGATGGAAAACATACAGTTAATCATGCACATACTCTTTAATCTCAAAAAAAATGGCATTTTTAACTACATATTTTCCAGTTAAATCGATTTATCGAGGAAATTCCTCGGAAATAACTATATATTTTCCAGTTAAGTGCCTAGTCAAGCTAGGTACATCTAACCGATGAGAGTTCGGTCGGGGGAAGGACCAAGCCGCCCATAGCCAGCAGACAGCCACTGGCGAAATCCCATGTCCCTGCTCGTATCGAGTGTCCATACACGTACCAAGCATGACGGTCACGAATGTCCCGTATAGTTTTTACGGAAATTTAAAGGTGAGATCCCCTCCTTGGTTGCGAAGCAGTGCGAGAAGTAGGAGGCATGCTGAAAACCACTTTCTTCGGCGACCCTCGCCATGGTCCAATTGGTCTGAATCAGCAACTTCTTGGACTGTTCGATGCGAAATTGAAGCAAATAATCATTAGGTGTCATGCCGAACACTTTCAACATGCATTTGGCAATGTAGTTAGGGTGATAGTTAAGATGCTCTTGCAGGAGGGCATTGGATATCTTCTTCGTGTAATTTTGACGAATAAATACCTCAACTTTCTCCGCTAGATGAAACGCAGTCATGTCGGTCGTTGAAATTAATTCACGGTTAATATGCTGCATAAACAATTGGAAGGTATTCTGTTTCCGCCAATTGCGTTGGGAGCGCGACTCTTGTTCGAGATCGAAGAAATATTCTAATATTTCTAAGGCTTTGTGATTGAGTTTCATATACTTGGGGATGAAAATGGAATTCACTTCCGCGTGGTTGAGGAAGGCCTTTTGTTTGTGATCCTCAATGAGCGAGTTCTGATTCTGTAAACACGTATCCATATCCATGTACTCATCCCAAGCGCCATACGTGTGGAAATGGATCCACAGAATTTCAGCTTCCTGCTCACAAGGAGCCGTTCCAAAATGCGAGAGATCGGGCCTTAGAATAATGGCATCATTCTTCTGGAGCGTCCATTCATTCCCACCTTCTCCAATGAAGATCGTCCCTTTTTTGACAACAATGAGATCAAATGCACCAATGTTAGTCCTGCTTATATGACTCTCCCCGATTTCGTAGTAAGCGCTTCCGCAGTCTAGGAAATATGGAATTGGTGGCGCAATGAAGTGAAGAACGTTTGGTTTCATGGCTTACCTCGATAAGAATGTATTTGAAATCCAATATTTGTAATTGATCTGCCTATTTATATTTTACGTGATGTGCCTTGTGAAAGGAAGTGATTTCGGTGGCGAAATATAGCGAGAATACCAGTCACTTTACAGAAGATAAAGCTAAATGGGGGAATGCCCACTTGACATTCCGATTAAACATGTCATAATGATAATATCAAAACGACATTAGTAAAGTGAAAGTAGGTGCCACATTGGAAACTAACGAGAACGAGTCGACCTATTCATCCCATAAATACCGGACACCAGACGGTGCGCCGAGTGATATTGTTATTTTCACCATTACCTCTAAGGGAAAGAACACAGCCAAGAAGGCGCTGCCGATTCGGGAACTTAAAGTTCTACTCATACAGAGAAAACAATGGCCATTCGAGGGACATTGGGCTTTACCTGGCGGGTTCTGCCAAGAGTCGGAGAGCATGTATACCTGCGCTCGGAGGGAGCTGGAAGAGGAGACGGGTGTCGCGGATGTTCATATGGAATACTTGAACGTCTATAGTGAACCGGGGCGTGATCCAAGAGGATGGATTATTTCTCATGCTTTCTATGCGCTAGTCCACGAGAGATGGTTGGCTGAGCGGCGTGCGGACTCAGACGCTTCGGATGTGCAACTATTTACGGTAGAGGAAGCATTACAGTTAGAGTTAGCTTTTGATCATAAGGAAATATTGACCGATGCTTGGCATCAAATTCAGCAGAAGATGCTGACAACGACGATTGCCAAGGAGTTTCTGCCTGAGGAGTTCACGATCGGAGAGTTGTATCAAGTTATTCAAATGGTTGTGCCGCACTTTGAGGAGAGCAACTTCATCCGTAAAATCACTTCTACACAAAGCCGCAAAGGCATTATTGAAGAAGCGGTGGATCGCAATGGGGAGCCGAAGCTTTCCAATCGTTATTCGCAGAGAGCCGCTCAGCTCTATCGGTTTACAGATCTGACGCCGCAGCTGTCCATTTACAGCTAGGCGCTTCTCTTTTAACTTTTGATAATGTCGTATTGAGAGTATTGTTCAGCGGGAGTTACATTTAAGGAGGCGTTACCTATGAGAAAAGCATGGTCATTCCTGGCATTATTCGTCTGTATGGTTGTCATTGCGATCTACACCTCATCAACGGCTATTGAAATCGTCGCGACGACGACAGGCTTGTTGTGCGTATGGTTAACAGCGAAGGAAAACATTTGGTCATGGCCGATAGGACTGGTCAATGTGGGTTGTTTCTTCGTCATGTTCTGGGAAGCGAAGCTGTATGCGGATACGATGCTGCAGGTGTTCTTTTTCATATTAAGCGTGTATGGTTGGATCATATGGTTGACGAAAAGAGAAGGTACGAAGGTGCGTCCGACTAGACAAATAACATCACGACTCGCGCTGCTTTTAAGTATATGTTTAGTAGTGATGACCCTAATCTGGGGTTATGTGTTGCAAACGTATACGGATGCCTCAATTCCATATGCCGATGCTTTCATTGCTACGCTGAGCCTTATTGCCCAGTATCTGCTTTCGTCCAAAGTGTTAGAGAACTGGCTCCTCTGGATCGCTGTCGACGTCATGTCAGTAGGGATGTATGCGTATAAAGATTTGTATGCTGTGGCATTTCTTTACCTTATCTTCTTATTCATCGCAACGGCCGGCTATATCTCATGGAAACGTGAACTACACAATGTAGAACGGAGGGATCTCGTATGTCACAACACCGAACAGGCTTAACACTTGGGAAGTTCGCTCCGCTGCACGCAGGTCATCAATTCATGATCGAGACTGCGATCAAGGAGATGGATGAGGTGATCGTGGTCATCTACGATTGTCCTGAAACGACAGATATTCCATTGCGTGTGCGATCCAACTGGATTCGTACCCTCTATCCGCAGGTGCACGTGATTGAAGCATGGGACGGACCGAATGAAATCGGCGATACGCCAGCTATCAAAAGGATGCATGAAGCCTATATCCTGCAGAAGCTGGAGGGGCGGAAGATCACGCATTTTTACTCCAGTGAGTTTTATGGTGAGCATATGAGCGCGGCTTTGGGGGCGGAGAATCGCCAGGTTGATCCCGATCGGACTACGTTTCCGATATCGGGCACGCAAGTGCGGGGGAATCCTTTTGACAATCGAAAGTTTCTGAGTCCAGTTGTTTATCGGGATCTGATTACGAAAGTCGTATTTCTTGGCGCTCCGTCGACAGGGAAATCCACGCTTACCGCTTACATGGCGGAACAGATGCATACCCATTGGATGGTGGAGTACGGACGGGAATATTGGGAGAAGCACCAGGTGGATCGCAGATTATCGTTAGCGCAGTTGGAGGAGATTGCGGAGGGGCATGTGGAAAGGGAAGAGCTTCTGCTGAAGGACGCGCGGGATATTCTCTTCGTGGATACCAATGCGATTACAACGTATATGTTTTCTCATTATTATCATGGTGCGGCTACGCCTCGTTTGACTCAATTAGCCGTGGATGCGGCGTCGCGGTATGATCTGGTTTTTGTTTGCGATACGGATATCCCGTATGACGATACCTGGGATCGTTCGGGAGAGGTTCAGCGGTTTGTGTTTCAGAAGCAGATTATTGCAGATCTAGTAGCGCGGAAAATTCCTTATTTCATGCTAAAAGGGACGCTCGAGGATCGGGTTGCAAGTGTCAGTAGGATTTTGAACCAGCTAAGTAAGTATCGTAGTTTTTAGAAAGATTGGCATATTATAAAAAAGGGAGTAGAAAAAGAAATGATTACTGACTTTCAAAAGCTTGCAAGAGAAGGATTAAGTGATGGAGTTACACATATGAAAATTGAATCGTGGAGTGAATTTAATCGACTAATATTTGATGAATTACTTGACTTTACTAATTATGTATGGCGAGGGCAACGATCAGCAAGTTGGTTACTTGAATCAACGATTACTAGAAAATTTAAAAATCATACTGAAGATAAGGGCGAGTTGCTTAAAAAGCATTTGGAAAATTTTAAATATGCTACTAGAGGAAGAAGGGGAAGCAATCCTGATACGTTGAAGGACAATACGGACTGGTGGGCTTTGGGACAGCATCACGGATTAGCAACTCCTTTATTAGATTGGTCTATATCTCCCTATGTTGCTGCTTTTTTTGCATTTGCTGAGGAGAGAGATGACAATGATAGCAATGAAGGCAGGGCAATTTTTGCTCTTGAAAAAGATGACGTAGGTGAAAAAAGTAGACAATTAAAAGGTGCCGAAAAGATTCAATTCATTAAACCATTTGCTGATGATAATCCGAGATTAGTAAACCAAAGTGGATTATTCACTTATGGACCTCTTGAAATTGATTTGGAAACTTTAGTTAAAGGATATTTTAAAGGAGAAAATTCACATACAAAATTGATCAAGATTATTATACCAGAATCGGAAAGATCAACAATATTAAAAGGACTTAACAGAATGAACATTAATCATTCGACACTTTTTCCTGACTTAACAGGGGCCTCTTTGTTTAGTAATATGAGTCTTTCGGTTAAAAACTACGGATCTCTGGAGTAATGTTGAAGAATACTTATCCTTCATAGTAACAGGGTTTGAGAGAGTTTATTAACGGCGTGGGAGGGAGTAAGGATGATGAGCAGAAGTAGCTTAGAGGATAAAATCAAAGGCGGAATCTACGGCGTTGCCATCGGCGATGCGTTAGGCGGTACGACGGAGTTCATGAGTGTCCGGGAGATCAAGGCGAGATATGGCTATTTGACGGAGATCATTGGCGGGGGAGCTTGGCGCTTGGAGCCTGGTGAAGTGACGGACGATACAATGATGACGTTGTGTGTGGCCGAGGGGATTTTGGCGAAGCCAGATGACCCTTTGAATGCCATCGGTGAGCAGTTTATGAACTGGTACCAAACGAGGCCGAAGGACATCGGTAACATCATCAGACATACGTTCGAAAATGTGGAGGACAGTTGGTTCGAAGCAGCCTATGTAACCCATATTGAAATGGGCCAAAGTGCAGGGAATGGCTCCCTGATGCGCTGTCTGCCAGTTGCGTTGGCGTACAAAGAGTGGAAGGATATCGAGCG
The DNA here is from genome assembly GCF_001653565.1 of Paenibacillus oryzisoli. Lineage (GTDB taxonomy): Bacteria > Bacillota > Bacilli > Paenibacillales > NBRC-103111 > Paenibacillus_E > Paenibacillus_E oryzisoli. The sequence continues at coordinate 85,570 of NZ_LYPB01000050.1, read as the reverse complement.
GGTTTCCCATATGCAATCGAAAATGACTCATTATGACGATAGATGCAATGAAGCTTGCATCCTTTATAATCGAATCGCTTTCCGGCTGTTTCAGGGGGAAGAATTGAAAGAGGTGATCCAGCAGGAGCTGATCGGGACTGAGTATGAAAATATGCTCACGTCCGAACCCAATTGCGAAGCTAGCGGCTTCGTTGTGTATACGTTGCGCTGGGTGCTCCATATTTTGCTACAAGCTTCCAACTTTAGTGAAGTTGTTCAAAGGGCAGCTAACTTAGGCGATGACTCGGATACGATAGGTGCCATTGCAGGTGGGTTGGCCGGTATTTATTATGGCTATGAGGAGATTCCTGCCAAGTATGCTGAGGCGATCCTGATTAGGGAGCGGTTGGATGAGATTGCGGTGAGGTTGCTTGGTGTGAGGGATGGGGGGCATAAGTGTATTTAATTAAAGAAACGAGGTAAACGAGAGGAGTAATCAAATGGAACAAAATGTGATTAAATTTTATGAAACGGATAAGCCTTATGGTTGTTTTTCAAACTTTTCTAAGCATGCTATTCACATGCAAGGTAAAATTTGGCCAACATCCGAACACTATTTTCAAGCAAAAAAGTTCGAGGGAACAGAGCATGAAGAACAAATTAGATTAGCACCAACTCCAATGGAAGCAGCAAGAATGGGGCGAGAGCGTTCCAGGCCGTTAAGATACGACTGGGAACATATTAAACTCGACATTATGTACGAAGCAGTAATGGCAAAAATCCAACAGCATAAAGCAGTCAGGGATATCTTACTTTCAACGGATAAACAACTATTAGTCGAACATACAAAGAACGATGCATACTGGGGAGACAATGGAGATGGTACTGGAGAAAATATGCTTGGAAAAATTTTAATGCAAATCAGAGGTGAAATAGAATCCAATTAGATAGTTATCCATTTTGGAAATTTCTGAAGGACAAAGTGAAAGCGCCTGAATAGGGTCGCGCTCACTCTGTCCTTTTTTATGGAATAACGTGGGATAAGGCATGCTTGAGGCGCTGCTCTTGGGGGAATGTAGGCTCGCTAGCCACAGGGGATGCTGGCCGCCAAGCAAATAACTGGATTTTCTCCAAACAGCACATTTCGCGGCACAATTAGATGTAGGAAATCCAGTTAATCCCCATAAGCGCCAGCCTGGCGAGATAAGTTGGCATACCCTGAGAAGCGTTACTCCTCCAAGAAGGATGGTGTAGACGTTTATTACGCCTAGGGTATCCCATTTACCCTGGTCCCCACTTACTTAATATCTTGTAAGAAATTCTAGAAATCACAGAAATTTATCAGAAAGCAAGGTGCTAATATACAGATATAAACAAAGACGAGGTGAAGATATGCAAGCAAAACTGGCAACGGACGCCCTTCCCACCCCGAAGAAACGGGATTCATGGATAAGAACCATACAGAGATATAAAGTCATGTATGCGCTCTTATTTCCGGCCTTAGTATACTTTGCGGTATTCAAATATATTCCTATGGCAGGGATCATTATTGCTTTTAAAAACTATAACCTAGCCTTAGGACTATGGGACAGCCCATGGGTGGGACTTAAGAATTTCAAAGATTTTATTAACGGCGTTTATTTCTGGGACATTATGAGAAATACGATCATCATTTCGCTGTATAAGCTATTGTTCGGTTTCTCAGCTCCGATCGTATTGGCCTTGCTTCTCAATGAAGTGTATACCCAATGGTTTAAGAAAATTGTACAAACCATCACGTACCTCCCCCATTTTCTGTCATGGGTCATTGTATATGGACTGATGGTGGCGTTATTAGCACCAGGGGATGGCCTTTTTAACATGATTTTTAAACAAAATGGGATTGAGCCCATCTCCTTTCTAACGGAACCTGCCTGGGGCAGACTGCTGATCATCCTATCTGAAATATGGAAGGATATCGGCTGGGGAGCAATTTTGTATCTTGCAGCATTAGCGGGCATTGATCCTAGCTTATATGAAGCGGCGCGGATTGATGGTGCTTCCAAGTCGAGACAGCTATGGCATGTCACATTGCCCGGTATTCGAGGCGTTATCATTCTGATGTTGATCCTGAAATTAAGTCATATTCTAGACGCTGGTTTTGACCAGATATTCATGTTTGCGAACAGTTTTAACCAAGAGAAAATCGACATTATCGACACATGGGTATACCGTGAAGGGTTGGAGCGTCTGAAGATTGGCTTGGCTACGGCTGTGGGATTGTTTAAAGCGATCATCGGATTTGCATTAGTTTTGGCTGCGAATAAGATTGCCAAGAAATTCGATGGGCAAATTTGGTGAGGTGGTTTTCTACATGATTAATTTGACAGTCGGGGAAAAAATATGGCAAGTAGTCGTCTATTCCATTCTTGTAATACTAGCCCTACTTTGCTTACTTCCCTTTTTATATGTGGTTGCTGTTTCCGTGACGCCGGAATCGGAAGTCGTAAGAAAAGGGATTGTAATTATACCAGAAACCTTTACTTTCTTAGCCTATAAAGAAGTATTCATTTCGCATGGTATTGGGCAAGCGTACAAAATTACGTTATTTCGAACAATCGTAGGTACTGCGCTTAATGTGATATTTACAGTTGCAGCTGCTTATCCCCTATCCAAAAAATATTTGCCAGGACGCAGCACATTCTTAATATTTATTGTGTTTACGATGATGTTCAGCGGAGGCTTAATTCCGAGCTATTTGTTAATCCGCTCTCTAGGATTGCTAAACAGTCCGTGGGTATTGATTATCCCGCATCTCATTAGTGCATTTAATCTGGTTATTATTAAAGGCTTTTTCGAGCAATTGCCCCCTGAAATCGAGGAATCGGCTAGGGTAGACGGTGCAAGTGAGCTGCAGTCGCTTTGGAGAATTATTTTACCTCTCTCAATGCCCGTGCTTGCCACGATATCCTTATTTTACGCGGTAGGACATTGGAACAGTTATTTCGATGCGATTGTGTACTTGAATGATGCCAACTTAATGCCGCTGCAAGTTGTCTTGCGCAACATTCTACTTAACATTTCATCACAAAATGCTGATTCGATGGCCAATACCGGAACGGTGAGCAAATTCGCTGTGCAAATGGCGGCTGTCGTCGTGACGACGGTTCCGATCTTAATTGTGTATCCATTTATGCAAAAGCATTTTACCAAAGGCGTGCTTATGGGATCGATTAAAGGTTAAAGGCAATTCCTACCTAGGTTGTTACGGGATACCGTGATAATATATATACAAGCAAAAGGAGAGGTCAATATGCAACGTAAGAAGATTACATTTACTGTTCTGGCTGCTGTAGTAGGGCTCGGAACGCTATTGTCAGCATGTGGGAACCAAGAGGACGTAAAGCAGACAGCTTCCAGCAGCCCGCAATCCGAGTCTAGCAAGTTTGCGAACAAAATAAAGATCTCGATGTTTAACCAAGGGACTTTCAATGCTGCCGCTCCAATACCTCCACGTGAGGAAGATATCCAACGCCAAATGTTGGAAAAGGCGATGAACATCGATCTGGATATGACGATTCCGCAAGCTGGGCAAGCAACAACGAAGTTGAATACGCTCATTGCAGGTGGAGATATTCCTGATTTGCTCTTCTTGAAGAGTCGCTCCGATCTCGCACAATATTATGATCAAGGCGTTCTGGCGGATTTGACTCCGTACTTGGATCAATTTCCCGAATTGAAGAAGCGTTTTGCTCAAGACTCATGGGATGCGACGTCCTATCAAGGAAAAACCATTGGAATTCCAGGGTATGATAATGTAAACGGTATCAGTCGAAGTTTCTTCATCCGCAACGATTGGTTAAAAAAGCTAGGCATGAAAGTACCGACAACGCCTGACGAACTATTCGAAGTAATGAAAGCCTTTACGGAGAAAGACCCAGATGGAAACGGTAAAAACGATACGTACGGATTCATCGGCGGTATGAATAAAGAAGGTAATCTGCAAACCTACGGCTTCGATAGCTTGATGTGGATGTTCGGTGTCAATCCGCCTTCAGCCATTGATATCAAAGACAATAAACCGGTATTCTTATTTATCGATCCTAAAATGAAGGAAGCTCTCGGCTACATCAATAAAATGATGACAGCCAAAGTTGTGGACCCCGACTGGGTGACGATGAATACACCAGATTTGTTAGACCAGAAGTTATTTAAAGGTAAAGTTGGCTTTATGATTCGAGATGCCCGCAGACTTGAACCGGATTATCAGCAGAAGATGAAAGAAATTGGCGGAGAGGTACCAGAATGGATCGTGATTCCTCCAATGAAAGGGCCATACGGCGATCAAATCGTGGAGAGAAAATCGTTCCAAGTCAACTCATGGGCCATTTCCAAGAAAGCGGATAAGGACAAAATCATTCGGATCCTGTCCATGCTGGAATATATGTTTACGGACAAAGAAGCCTATCCGAATTTCGCATACGGAATTAAAGGCATTCATTGGGATGTCGTAGATGGCAAAATCAAAAATAAAACTTCTGAATTATCCAAAGATATGAAAGAAAAGTACTTATGGGTGGATCACTATAGAATGCCGCGTCGTGGCGATGACGCCGAGTACTTCTCCTTCCAGAATCCGAAGACGGCAGAAGCTTTCGCGAACAATCAGCAATATGTAGGTCTTACTCTGGCTGGAAATCTGTTGACAGCAGACCCGAGCGATTCCCTGGCTGCAGACCGTACACGTTTCATTAATGAAAGCTTAGTGAAGTTCATGTCAGGCAAAGACCCTCTGACGAACTGGGATGCTTTCCTCAAAACATTGGACACCAAGTTCGACATGCAGAAATATAAAGATACGGCTGTTAAGCAATTTAAAGAAGCAGGCTTAATCAAGTAATAGACAAAGAGAGTGGCGATAAACCGCCCCTCTCTTTGTTGTCCTATGCTATGCTTAGGTGATTACAGCCTCCAAAGGAAGATGACCGATGCGAAGAAGAATCAGCTTGCCTATTAAATTATTCACGATCGTGTTTGCATTCGTATTAAGCTGTATTATCTTGATAAGCCAATTGTCCTATCGCTATGTTCAGAAAGAAATCAGGACCAATGATATTTATTATACGAACCAAATACTAGACAAAGTTGATCAGTATTTAACAGTTAATTTTTCCTCCTTCCAGACCATCTTGTTCTCGGTAGAAACTTCAGTGAAAGCCAACATTGCCAATACGGAAGTAATTAAGAAGCAATTAAGAGAGCTCTATGAACTCAACAGTAATTACGTGAGCAACATTTATTTGATCAATAGTGATTTATCCATTCTAGGCGGAAGTACGACTACGCGAATTTTCGATGAACCTCTATCGGACAGAAAACCTTTGTTTGACGCAGCCGACAATAACAGACGGACTACCTTTGTCAGTGATCCGTATAAATCGAAGTATTCCGGATGGACCGTTACGATGGTGCGATATCTGAACGGAGCTCCGTATCCACTGGCGATTGCGGTAGATTTGGATCTTAATGCGATTGAAGAAACCTTATTTAAAATTAATAAAAAAGAACAAATGAATCTGGCTTTGATGACCACATCGGGTAAAATCATAGCTGGATTTTCAGAAAATAGAGGTCCCCTAAGTATTCAAGACCATACGTTCTCCATTGGGGATACATCGGCAGAAGAAATTTTGGACACGACAGGAACAAGTCTTCAACTGCATACCCAAGAGGGCATTCCAGTCTCTATTCTCAAGAAACCGACAGAGAAGTTTAATTGGTTCCTCATCTCAATCAACGATGAATCTCGTATGGAGGCAGCTCTGTCCAGATTGGAAAACTTTTATCTCGGACTGCTAGTTGCAGGCCTGCTCTTAAGTTTGTTTATTTCCTTTTTTATCGCCAAATATATAAGGAATCCACTCTATGCGCTCAAAACCAAAATGAAGCGGGTCGAACAAGGAGATCTGACGACAACAGTTACGATTAAGCGAAACGATGAATTCGGTGACCTTTCCCTAGCATTTGACCGCATGCTGCAGCAAATTGTGGAGCTGATTCGACGAGCAGAGCTTCATAATGAACTGGAGCGGAAGCTGGAAATCCAAGTGCTGCAATCGCAAATAAATCCTCATTTTCTATATAATACACTTGGATCTATCAGCAATGTCATACGTCTGGGACAAATAGAGAAAGTAGATGTGGTCATCGGATCACTCATTGCCATATTGGAATACGGGATCGCTGACGCGTCGGAGAAGGTTTCGCTGCGTCAGGAGTTACGCAATGTATCGGACTATATCGCGATCCAGAACATCCGGTATAACAGGCACTTCGAGTTAATTGAGCATATCGAAGAGGGGTTAATGGATTTTCCGGTATTTCGCATGCTGCTGCAACCGATTGTGGAGAATAGTATCTTCCATGGTTACAGCGGAGGTGGCATCGAAGGCTCGATTACAATCCATGCGTACAGGAATGGCGGCAACGTTATGATCGAAGTCATTGATCAAGGGGAAGGCATTCCAGCGGATCGTATTGCACATATTTTAATCGCTGAACCAAGTGATGTAGAAGTAAAGAGGAAAAGAATCGGGTTAAACAATATTCATGGTCGAATCAGACTGCACTACGGGGAGCAGTACGGGCTCCAAATCATAAGTACACCTCAGGAAATGACCTCTGTTCGCGCCGTATTCCCAGAAGGTTCGTTTAAAGGAGATGCATGAAAGTGAAAGAATACACCTGCTTCATAGTTGACGATGAAGACCTGATCATTCAACGATTGGAACTATTTTTTAGCGAGCTCTCCCAGAAGGAAAGGGTATTTCATGTAGTGGGAAAGGCGAACAATGGGCAGAAGGGGATAGAGGAGATTATGCAGCTTAAGCCTGATATTGTTATCTCCGATATCGTGATGCCGCGCATGGATGGGATCGCCATGATTGAGCAGTTAAAGCAGGAGCTGCCGCATACCCAATTCATTCTCTTGACGGCCTATTCGACGTTTGAATATGCACAGCGGGCTATTCATGCCAACGTCTTGGAATACATTGTTAAAGTTCCGTTAAATGAAGCTGATTTGAATCGAGCTTTGGTCCGGGCAGCTGGAATTCTGGATGAGGTTAAGAAAAAAGAAGAAGAGTTTCAATTATTAAACATATCCGTGCTTGAAAATAAATATAGAGTTCGCAAGCAATTTTTCAACGAGCTGATTAGAGGTGAAATACCGCCTCATCGGGTATCGAATTTCACCAATCGCATGGAGTCTCAGTTCTTTCAAGCCAACTACTGCTGTTTTATTGTAGAGATGAATCTGTATGAGAATTTTCGGAATGAATATTCAGCTGTTGACCAAAACATTTTGAAATATGCGATAACGAATGTCATCGAAGAAACCGTGATGAATTGTGGCAGTGGTGTCGCTACGGATCTCTCTGATAACCGTTTTATTGGCTTCCTATCCTGGGAAAATAATCGCAGCGATATGGATACCGAGTATGCCTGCCAGACATTGGGGAGTCAGATTGTTACCCATTTGCAGCAGTATCTGAATCAACGCGTATCTGTCGCTTTCGGCGGTTCGCATCGAGGCTGGGAATCGATCAAACAGGCTTACACGGAAGCTCACAATGTGAGTGAGGATTTCTATTATCATGGGGAAAAAGTAGTCAAAACACCCCCGCATCGGTTCCAGTACCGGAATGACAGGAGGGAGGAATTTCAGCAGAAATTGGCCGGTTTTCTGGTAGGGGTGCAAAGACAAGTTTCCAAGGAAGAATTGGAGAAAGAATTTGCGGAACTCCATCAATTTGTTATGGATCATAAGATCCATAGGTCGATCATGGCGCCCATGCTTCGAGATTTATACAGGGACATTACGGCGAAATTTAAATCGGGGAATACGTCAACCACGGATGTAGCCGAGTTTCCCATTGAATTTATGACTTTCAGAGAGCAGCTAACCTATATTAGCGACTTTACATTCGGATACGTACACGCTGGTCAACTCCTGCATCGGGCAGAAATTATGGGAGCCATGCGGTTTATCGAGAAGAATCTGAGGCAGCGTTTAACTTTGGAGGCGATTGCTGAGAATGTGAACTTAGCGCCATCGTATTTCAGCTCCCTCTTTAAGAAAACCATGAATGAAGGCGTGATTAGCTATATCAATCGTAAAAAGATCCAATTGGCGCTCGAACTGCTCAATGTTCAGGATTATTCGATATTGGAATTGTGCGAGGAAGTAGGCATAGTAAACGAGGGGTATTTTTGCAAACTGTTCAAAGAATATACCGGCGATACACCGAAGCAATATCGGATAAAAATAACGAGGTATGAATCTAAATAAAATATGATTTTTTCTTGAAATCGTGTAAATAAACGGCGTTCAAAAGGACTACCATGAGAGATGTATCTTATCATGGAGGTTATTACAATGGAGCTTATTAAAGCGGATGTTACCGTCATAGGCGGAGGAATTGCTGGGCTATGTGCTGCTATTGCTGCAGCTCGTCAAGGGCTGCAAGTGTCACTTATTAATGATCGACCAGTGCTTGGAGGGAATGCCAGCAGCGAGGTTAGGGTTCATATTAACGGGTCGGCTTATCTCGGCAAAAGTCCATCCTATTATGCGCGTGAAGGCGGGTTAGTGGAAGAACTCAAGTTGAAGATTTTTCATTACAATCCCCTATATAACAAGAAGCTTATGCTTTCGCTTTCGGATACGGTCTTGTTGGATATGGTTTATGCGGAGCCTAACATTGCTCTCTATTTAAATACATGTGTGCATGAAACGGGCATGGAGAACGGCAGAATTGCATGGGTGGAAGGCCTTCAATTAGCTTCCGAAAGAAAATTCCGGTTTGAAAGCCGAACGTACATCGATTGCTCGGGAGATGGGGTTGTTGGATTTCAGGCAGGCGCGCACTTTCGATGGGGGAGGGAAGCGAAGCATGAGTACAATGAAACCTTGGCTCCCGAAGTGGCGGACCATTACACCATGGGAGACACGATCCTTTTCCAAGCTCGCGATGTAGAATATGCCGTTCCGTTCAAAAGGCCTGGCTTTGCGTATGATATTACGAAGTTGCCCTTTTTCGATAGTATCAGGAAGGGTTTGAATCATCGGGCTTTCCCTAGGAAAATCAATGGACTTGGCGGATTGTGGTGGCTGGAATACGGCGGACATATGGATATTATTACCAATAATGAAGACATCGCATTGGAGCTTCGCAAATTGGTTTACGGGATTTGGGATTATATCAAGAATAGCGGCGAATTTGATGATGTCGACAATCTCATCTTGGATTATGTATGCCCAATTCCGGGCAAGCGGGAGTCGAGGCGTTTTATTGGGAATCACATGCTGTCCCAGAATGATCTAATAGATAAACCGCACTTCGAAGATGCTGTATCCGTCGGTGGCTGGTATATGGATTTACATGCTGCGAAGGGGATCTATGATGACGGCCCCGCTACAGCTTGGAATTTCGTGCCGGGCTTATACAATATTCCGTTCCGTAGTTTATTCTCGCAAAATATACCTAACCTCATGTTCGCTGGTCGCAATATCAGTGCTACGCATGTTGCTTTCGGATCGACAAGGGTAATGGCAACCTGTGGTTGTATGGGGCAGGCGGTTGGAACAGCTGCTTCGCTATGTCTGAAATATGAGGTAGACCCCGCAGATATCGCACATGCTCATATGGAAGAGCTGCAGGCGTTGCTGCTTCGGGATGGGCAGACGATTGTAGGACTCAAAGAAGAATTGGATCCTTACTTCGCTGATGGGCTAAGCGTCAGTGCCTCATCTCAGCGCAACTATGAGAATCTCAATCCAACTGAAGCGATTCCGCTGGATCAAGGGGTATGTTTGGTCCTGCCCATTCAGACATCTGTGGGAGATAGCGTACAGATCTCCATTAAAAATAGTTCCGAGCATACAGAAACGCTGCATGTGAAATTACTTGGCGGAGATCGGAAGGAAAACTACATTCCTACCAGCCTGTTAAAAGAATACAATGTGGCTATTGCTGCCGGTCATGACGGCTGGATTACGCTAGACTTGGGTTGCGTGAAGCCAGCGGATGATAAAATATACATCGTACTGGAAGGTACGGAGAGTCTCGCTGTATACGGGAATGAAGAGAAAATAACAGGAGCGGTAAGCTTCCTTTATAGGCCGGAAGAGCCTTCCAAGTTGAAGAAATTGGGTAAGAGCATTTGCTTCAAGGACGTGCTGCCAGCGCAGAATATGTATAACCCCGAGAATGTCGTCAACGGCTACTCCAGACCCTATGGTCTGCCGAACGGCTGGATTTCCGAACGTACGGAAGGACGGGAATGGTTGGAACTTAGTTTGGCCAGTCCTAAAAGTCTGGACGAAATTCATCTTGTATTCAATTCACAGCTGGACTTGGAGCATTTCGATGATCCGATCGAACCCCTTATGCAAGACTATGATGTGACTTTGACTTTCGAAGATGGAACCGAGAAGGGAATTAGTATCCGTGGGAATTATCAAACTTTGAATAAACATCGGGTGGACGCGCAACATGTGACCCGAATCCGGATTGATTTCTGCGCAACGTATGGTTCGCCTTATCATGAAGTGTTTGCTGTAAAATTGTTCGCTCCTAGCAACGATATGAGAGGACAGGTGAAGTCATGATGCAGGAATTATTCCCTCGAAGAGGTTTACCTAATGTCATTCGGAAGTTGGAGAATGGGGAAGCCGTGACGATTGTCTATTTTGGCGGAAGTAATACGCGTTCTCAGGGATATAGGGTGATGACGGCGAATTGGCTGCAGGGGCAATACCCCAAAGCAGATATCCGCACAGTAAATGCTGGGATTGACGGTACGGGATCGGATTTAGGCTGCGCTCGCTTGGAGACGGATGTGCTGCGCCATCAGCCCGATCTTGTGTTTGTTGAGTTTGTTGGTAACGATGGCGGAGTACCCGAGTCCAAAGCACGTATTGAAGGAATTGTCCGTCAAATCCGCAAGATGAACCGGTTTACCGACATTCTGTTCGTTTATACGGTGAAGGAGCGGGATGTGGCGGGATTTCAGGCTGGGGAATACCAGAAGGGAGCGCTTATGCAAGAGGAAGTCGCAGACTATTATGGTATACCTTCCATTCATCTGGGCTTAGCGGTTAGTCAATTGGTGACGGAGGGCAAGCTTATATTTACCTCAGGGAGTAAAGAGGCAGGCGAGTCGATTCCCGGGGCTATTGTATTTACGCATGATTCGATCCATCCGATCATTCCGGAAGGGCATCAGATTTATACGGATACGATTACTCGGTCATGGGAGCAGATTCGTGAACTTAGTTCGGAGAGTCTCGAACATAACCTGCCTGATGACACGCTGGTTCCGGCTAATCCGTGGGAGTACGCCACTATGCGGCCCCTGGAAGACTATGCCCAGCTATCTGCAGGATGGTCTTACGTGACTCCTGATGATTTTGCGCTAGCGCGTGATTATAATTGGTTGTTCCCCGGACTATGGCGAGCAGTCGATCCTGGTGAATCTTTCACGGTGCAATTCGAAGGTACGCACATCGGGCTGTTCGATATCGGAGGACCCGATTCCGGCAGGTTGAAGGTGACGGTGGATGGCGGTGAGCCGTTTCTTGTCGACCGCTTCACACTGTACAATGATCACAATCGTAATCAGTTTGTGTTCTTGCCGGAGCTTCCGAATGGGCGTCATACGGTTCGTTTCGAAATCGACAGCGAGAAGACAGACAAAGCGGCTGCGTTTGAGGCCGCTGGCAATGAGCGGAGCAGGGGCCATGTTCAGGAGCACCCGGATTGGTACGATCAAACGGTGATCCAGCTTGGGAAGTTGTTGTTGGTGCAGCCGCCCATGTAAAGGAAGTGTTTCATCATTGCTATTTGGAAGACCTAATAGTAGCAAGCATATAAGGCTGTCCGTAAGTAGATTCTTCTACTTACGGACGGCTTTATTGATATGTTTGCGATAATGTGATTGTTGGTTACGAGCTGAGTTGGGGGAATGGACGGGGATAGAAGTAGTGCTCAGTTGAGTAGCTAACATTCAAATAGATGGAAAATGTACAGCTAATTTTGCGGTTTTGTCTGGGATTTAGCGATTAGATGGAAAATGTACAGCTAATTTGAGAAGGATTGGCGGTTTTGTGGATTTTTGTGGAAATTAACTGTAGAAAATCCATCTATTGCTCCCAGATGGGGATAATCAACACATATAACTACATAAAATCCATTTAATTTGTTTGGAGCGGCGGAGAAAAGTCTAAACGGTATTGGTAGAAGTAGAAGTAGAAGTAGAAGTAGAAGTAGAAGTAGAAGTAGAAGTAGAAGTAGAAGTACGATTGCCGAGCCAGAATGGAGGGTGGCTCGCCACTCGATATTCACTTAAAATCTTATAAGAAATTCTAGAAATCAAAGAAATTTTGAGATCATGAGAGGTGCTATGATACATAAGACGGGGAAGATTTAGCCAGCGATTAAGGCTATCACTTCTTTGCGATCATGCCAACAAAGGAGGAAATGATGTTTTGAAAGCGCAAACAATGCATGGGGAGGATGTCAGTTATATGATAAAAAAGAAGCTGTTCTTACTCGTTTTGATAATGACGATGATAATGCCGCTAAGCTTTGTGGGAACAAGAACTGCTAGTGCGGATACCTTACCGTATAAAACGATTGTTATCGATGACGGGAATATTACGATTGATGGTGTTGTGACGCCGGATACGGATAACGTAAACAACGGCTACTCGGCTCCGAATTGGACCACAAGTACAGGGGTGAAGGGCTATGATAATTCCAGCTCCAAATATACCAGTACAGCAGGTAGAAACATAACGTGGAATCCACGTTTAGACGCAGGTACGGCGAGAATTTCTTTTTACAAGCTAGATTGGGCAGATAAAGCAGATAGCAATGTGAAAATCGAAATCGTTCATAATGGCACGACAGATGTTCAATTTATCGATCTGAGACCTGCATTTGGTGCGGCTGTGGGATGGGTTGATTTGGGCGAATACTATTTTTCCGGGATAGGTGAGGAATACGTCAAGTTGACTCGGTCCACCAGCTCTACGAGCACAATTCTCACGCGTGCAGACGCGGTCAAATTTGAAGGTAATATTGCGCAAAAAGAGCCTCATAAGACAATCATTATTGATAATGGCAGCATCACCACGGATGGTGTGGTCACTGTCGATGTGGAGAACAAGACTAACGGATACTCGGCGCCATATTGGAGCACAAGCACGGGCGTGAAAGGATACAATAATTCCAGTTCCAACTACACAGATGCTGTGGGAAGAACGATCACATGGAATCCGCGATTGGAAGCGGGTACGGCGAAAATATCTTTTTACAAGCTGGATTGGGCGGATAAAGCAGATAGCAATGTGAAAATTGAAATTGTGCATAATGGGATAACGGATGTCATGTTTATGGATCTAAGACCATCATCAGGCCCTGCAGCCGGTTGGGTGGATTTGGGGAACTATTATTTCAGTGGTAATGATACCGAGTTTGTTCGGCTGACACGAACGCAACCTACGACGGGAACGATTATTACGCGGGCAGATGCCGTCAAATTTGAAGGTAATATCCGGCAGCAAGCGCCACCGTTGCCTCCACTGCGCAGCCGCACCTTGGCAAATCTCAGTTATACGGAGAAAGGCAGCATCGCAAACGCCAACTATAAGGCGACCTTCTATGAAGCGACTTGGGATGAAGGCAAATCCATCGTTCGTGATCTGTTCTACAAAGACACGGGGACGGGGAACTGGGTACCCATTAATAATGTGGCAGAAAGACTTGAAGAACAGTGGATCTTATTGGATGGCAATGCAGGAAGTCGAACCAACTACTACGATACGATGAATAAACGTTGGATTACATTCGACGGGGTTACTTTTCCAGATAGCCAGACTGCCGTATTAACGGATTCCTTGCATAGCAGCGAATATGATTTGCAAGTGAATTGGTCGATGTCGGGTGAGAGACCCGATGTTTCCTTCGATTTTACACCTCGTCGGAATGGGAATTATGTCATTGGCTATCAATCTTTCACAACAGAGACCGTCTCTGGAATCAATGAAGTGCTAAATGGCTTTAGGGCGCATGCCAAAATGGTAGGTTCGGTTGAATCGACTAGTTTGAGGGAGCTAAGTGCTCCAATGAGTTTGATTGAAAAGAACGACGGATCGGGGAATCCTTTGACGTATGGCGTATTTGCGCCAGCCGAGGAGCTTCCAGTTGAGTTTGAACCGACTGGCGGCGTCTCCCAGCAGCGGCTTGGCATGAGTCTTGTCAACAATGAAGGTGACGTACAGCCGATTCTTTATGCGCCGCAACTGGGGACTTATTCACAGATGACCGCGGAAAGCACGTATCAGTTTCATATGGGGCTAATCGCTCAGCGCAGCCCTCTCTATGATGCTTATGAGGATATTCTCCGAAGTGAATACGATTATTCGGCATACCGGGAAAATGTCGCCGATCAATCGCTGACAGATGCGATGTTTAATATGATTGATCTCATGAAGATTGAACCGCAAGGGGACGATTCTGTCAATTTTGTTCCTTCGCCAAGCGGCTGGTGGAATCGAGCCAAAGGCTTCATTGATATCGAGAACGAGGATAGCGTTCGAACAACATCAAGTGCGGCTCTTCTAGGCGCATACTATTTGACTGGGGACGACCAGCTTTACGATACGAGGGCGTTGCCGTCCATTCAGTACGGAGTCTCACGTAATGGCATCGGTTGGTCACCGACGCAGAAACCGGTCTACAGCGTGCCTTCTCTTTGGAAAATGGCAACTTTGCCGTTCGATGTTTCCAGCGTTGCGGCTGTCAATCAGATGCTGGGCACTTCGGCCGGAGTCGAGGCGCTGGGACAGGAAGAATACCTTATGCGCGATCCTGATCAGAAAGATCGGGGACCTGTCATTCAACCCCTGATGATGTATCGCATGACGGGTGATGCGCAGTATCTACAAGATGCGAAGGATGCGGCCGACAGCTATATCGCTCAAAATATCGATACACCTGCTACTGTGAATGTGAGTAAAAATGAGTTCATTTACTACTATAGCAAACTGTGGATGGAGATCTTGGAGCTTTACGAAGAAACGAAAGATCCCAAGTATTTGAATGCCGCATACAAGGAAGCTAAGCAATACGCCACCATGTTCGTTGCTCGCCCTGTCCATGAAGGTACCGTTACAATTCCGCAACCAGAGACGTATAATTACGCAGAGTCGTTCCACTGGCCGGAAAGCGGGAAATACGCCTATCCTAGGAACAAGCTCCCTGAAGATGTAGCCGGAGGCGTGCAAGCGGACAAATGGCTTGTTTCTCCGAATGGGCTGACGTTTGAAGCGGGAAGTACAACGGGCTATTACCGGATGAACGCGCAGGAAGCGCCATTCATGATGAGACTATCACTCTATACAGGCGATAAACTTTTGCAGGATATCGCTCATAATGCAGTCATTGGACGCTATTCCAGCTATCCCGGTTATTACTATAAAGGCTTTGCTGTTAGTCAATTAGAGCCAGAATTTCCACTGGAAGGTCCAAGCGGAGCTACATCCATCTATTATCACCACATGCCAGCACAGCTCGGGCAAACGATGGACTATTTGATCAGTGAACAATCGCTGAAATCGAATGGAAATATTACGTTCCCTTCCGTATTCGAAACGAATTTCTTATGGTTCAAGTATCACCTCTATGGGAATAAACCGGGTCAATTTTATGGCAATTCCAATGTGTGGCTCTGGATGCCCAAAGGAATTATTGAGACGAACCACCCGCAATTGAACTGGATAACGGGCGAAAGCGGCAATAAGTTCTACATCAGCTTAAGTAACGAATCGACGTCTGAGGTACAGACTCCGATCGAACTGAATGCGCAAATGATCGGGTTCAATCCAGCACAAGATTATAACGTCACTATCATTCGCGATAATGGAACACCACAGCAAGCGGTTATGAGTGGCGGAATCATTCAGGCCACGGTTTCAAGCAAGGGAATAACCGCTATCATTGTAGAGGGGCTCGACATTGATGTGCCACTGCATCAGGTTAGAACGGCCGATACATCGGATGCCAGCTATTTCTTCGATGTTCACAGTCCAATCGATGCTGTGAAAGGCATGCTCATCGTCAAGCCTGACGAAACGTCCTACGACGCTTATGTGCAGGCCAAAACGACGAAGTCAGCTACGATCCATTACTCTTTGGATGGCGGGGCCACGTACACGACCGTGCCAGATACGATCTATCCGATGGAATGGTCTGTACGGGTAAACGATTTATCCCAAACGTTCACATATTATGTGGAATCCGACGGCAAACAGACCCGCAAGCGGACGCTTTATCTGCCTGATCACGTTGCAGTAACGCCAGTGCAACCGGAATGGCACGATGAATCAACTATCATTGTGGATAATACGGAAGCCGAAACAGAAGGCGTCTGGATACGGGATACCACGGCTAATGACTATTATTACGATAACTATGTGTATGCTAAATCGAATGCGAGCACAGCAACAAGTACCATCGCTTGGCGGCCCGAGTTGCCGGAAACGGTTACGTATAGCGTGTATTACAAGCTGCCGCAAATTACCGCAACAACGGAAAATTGGGCAACCAATGCCACATTTACTATTCATTATAGCGGCGGCTCCGAGACGGTTACCGTTGATCAGTCCACAGCCAATGGAACATGGATGTTCCTAGGAGCTTATCCTTTTGCAGCAGGGGATAGTGGCTACGTGGAATTAACCAATAAGGCCAACAAGTCACGCGTAGTTGCCGATGCCATGATGTGGGTGGACCCTAATCGAGCGCTGCAATTGGAATCGGTGGTCATCAAGTCAGATCGAGAAGAATTGCAGATGACGCAAGAAGCTCAACTGAGCGTAACTGGTCATATGGATAATGGACTGATCGCGGACCTGAGTCAGGCAAATGTGCAGTATTTCGTGGATAGAACCGATCTGGCTGTAGTCGACAGCAGCGGTGTGTTGACCCTGCAAAGTCTTGATGGCGTAACAGATCATATCGAAGTGTGGGCTTCGGTCACGCTGGACGGAGTGACTCTAACAACACCGCATTTGACCATAGCGATCAAGGATCTGACGGTAATCGTCGACAGTACGAATACGGCCGGGTTATACACGACAGAAGGGTCATGGAGCCAGAGCAATTTAGCTGGTTACAAAATTGGCGTGAAATCCCGCTACTCTACCGTTCAAGGTTCATCGGCGACTTGGAAGGCCCAGTTCCCTGCGGGGAGATATACGGTCTCTATTTATAAGCTTGTTCATACAACGGCCAACGATAACCATGTCAAAGTTGAAGTCAAACATCAGTCGGTTACCGAGGTCACGTATCTCGATGCAACAGTCGGCTCGTCCGGGTGGGTGACTCTGGGCACTTTCGACTTTACAGGGGACGGCAGCGAGTATGTTCGTTTAACGAGGGACACTCCGACTACGGTAGATCCGCCTACCCTTCCTGCGGATATGATTTATACGAGGGCTGATGCCGTTAAGTTCGAGCGGCAATCTTTCGACTCAGCATTTGCGAATAGCGCACTCGCACCGGCTAAACCGATACTATCGGATAACAATGTTGTTGCGACTGGCCTGCAGGATGGTGATTACGATATTACGATGAATATGTGGTGGGGGAATAATGGATCCCTGTATAAGTTGTATGAGAATGGACAGATGATCCAAGCGAACCCACTAGCCGATGCATCGCCAGCAGCTCAGACTTCCATTGTTCCGATACAAGGTAAGTCAAACGGAACCTATGTGTACACCTGCGAGTTATCGAATTCGTATGGAACGACGGCATGTGATCCACACACCGTCACCGTGGCTGAAGCGAATCCCGGCAAGCCTGTGTTGTCCAGTGACAACTGGGATCAAGATGGGAACTATACCATTACCGCGAATATGTGGTGGGGGACGAACGCAGTAGCATATCGCTTATACGAAAATGGCGAACTTATTGAAAAGCAAGCTTTATCTTCCCACACACCAAGTGCGCAATCAGCAATTACACAAATTTCTGGGAAAGCCCCTGGCACTTATCAGTATCGTGGTGAGTTTATAAATGAAAGTGGAACAACGGTAAGTGACGTTATACAAATTATTGTGAAATAACCCTAAGAGCTGAGTGGATGAGAACGATCCATTCGGCTCTTTTATTTCTTTTTGTAAAGTAAATATTGACATTAAAGAAGTGAATGGTATTATATACCATCTGGAGTGATTAAGTAAATCTGGGAGGTATGTATTTGCAAAAACAACTGTCAACTGCGAACAAAATGGCATGGGAAACGAAAGCGTATCAGGCATGGGTTCGTAATTATGGAACACCGGAAGAACTTGCAGAGGAACTGAAACTAGAACACAAACATCATTTGCGTTACTGGTTAAAGTATATGGGTGATCTAGCAGGAAAGCGTGTTCTTAACCTTCTGGGCTCACATGGTAGAAAGGCAATTTCTTTGGCATTGTTAGGTGCGGAAGTGACCGTAGTGGACATATCGGAAGAAAATCGGTTGTACGCGATGCAGGTTGCTGCAGCTACTGGTGTCATGATTAATTATATCTGTTCAGATGCTTTGGATATCCCCAACGAAGAAAAGCTAGGCCAATTTGACATCGTGTTGATGGAGTTTGGTGTTTTGCATTACTTTACAGATCTCCATGCTATTTTCAATGTGGTTCATCGTAGACTTGGGAGCATGGGCCGGTTTATTTTGACCGATTTTCATCCTTTCGCACGGGCATGGCTGAACACATATAATTTGCCAGAGCCAACTGGTAACTACTTTGATGATCGGATTAAGGAAGGACAAGTGGCATTTGCTAAGCTGCTCCCTGAGGAAGAACGTTCGGAGTTAAGCAAGGTGTTAGTACGAGGCTGGACAGTCGGAGAGATTATAACTGCGATTAGTGCATCAGGACTATGTATACGTACATTCGAAGAGCTTATAAGTAAGGCAGATCCAAGATTTCCCGAATTCTACACGCTTGTTGCTGATAGATTGGATGTGGAGTTATTTCCGCTATATCCTTGATTGGAAAATGCACTCAAATAGACTTATAACCCACAGCTAATTGCTGTGGGTTTCTTTATTTTCACCGCGAAACTTGGTTATTATTCGCAAAATATTCACGTGTTTCTTTGCGGGATTGGGGCGTTAACACGCGATCCAGTTCTTCGTTTAACCAAGTAAGTGACTTGTTGCGCAGAACATTGCGCATACTATCTTCAGCTTCGAGCATGACTAAATTAATTGTACAGGGAGAAGCTTGCGCGCATGCGGCATATTCTTCATCGCGGCAGAGATAGCTATTATTTTTGATGTTTTTACATTGAAAAATAGGGGTAGCACCTTCAACGGCTTCTACAACATCCCAAAAAGATATATCCGCAGGCGACTTGGCTAATTTATAGCCTCCTTTGACTCCAGGGACAGAAATTACGATACCAGCTTTGGTTAATTTACTGAAAATTTTTGAGAGATAAGTTTCCGAAACGCCTTGAAAAGCAGACAGTTCTTTAATCCCGATGGTCGAATCAGTAGGAATATCAATGAGATATACCAAACAATGCAGTCCATATTCTACGCCAATACTATACTGCATCCCAACACCTGCTTTCAGATCCAAATAAGGTTGCTATTAAACATCTTAGGTTGATTTAAACCCCTTGTCAAATAGGGGCATTTGGTGTTAATAGCTACAAATCCATGATTTATCGTTGACAGTCATAAGGGAAATGGGTATATTGTAGATAACGTTAATCGTCGATTAATATTATCGACGATATGACGGAGACGTATTCTATAATAACTACAAATAAAGGAGTGTACCTACACATGGAAATCAGATTTGATTATACGAAAGCACAACCGGAAGCTTTTCAAACACTTTTGAAATTAGAAGGATACGTAAGGAAGAGTGGTATTGATCCCACATTATTGGAGCTAATTAAAATCCGTGCCTCGCAAATAAATGGATGTGCCTATTGCTTGGATATGCATACCAAAGATGCGCGTGCGATGGGTGAGACCGAGCAGCGCTTGTATATGCTCAACGCATGGCGCGAGGCGCCATTCTATACAGAGGAAGAGCGGGTCGCGATCGCATTAACAGAGGCTGTGACCAAAATTTCGGATGCTGGCGTTCCACAGGAATTATATGCCCAAGTCCGCAACCATTTCGATGAAGGCCAATTTGCTAATTTGATTATGGCAATTAATGCGATCAACTGTTGGAATCGAATTGCAATTTCAACGGGAATGATTCCAGGAGATTATCAACCAGCGGCTCATAAATAAGGAATCAAAGGATTTATGAAAGAAGTTGTGTAACCACTCCGCTATATGGGGTGGTTTTTCTCATACGAATTTGTTAACCCGAATAGCAAACATTCTGTGAAAATTTGTTATATATGGCAGGATAATGAGCTATAAGAAATGATGTGGATGTGGATAGATTGAACCAAATCTAGCATGAGGAGGATTGTTTGGTACGCTAACAATCTATAAAATGAGTTTTAGAAAAAGAATAAAGCGCTTCCAAACTTTGTTTGAATTTGGAAATGCAACTTCTTTTTTTAGTAACGCCACAATGGAAGGAGGCATTGCGTTCTGAACAACATGAGAAGACATTCATACCACATTAACCTATCGGAGGTATAAGGAATGCGGATTGTTATAATGAGAAGACTAGTGATGGTTAGCTTAGCCCTGCTGATTGCTTGCGGATCACTATGGGTCCCAGTTGATATGAAGAAAGCACATGCATCTGACGAGTTCGATGCATTAAGGGAAAAGTACGTGAAAATGTTGACGAGTCCGACGACGTATTCACTAACTGATGTTGATAATGCAACACGAATCACCCAGATCACGACTGCGGCACAAGAGAATTGGGATACGATGCTTACGGATCCGAGTCGGTCAAAGCTTTGGAACCAATACCCGATAAGTGCAGCGAATTACCCATCAAGCACCATGTATTCCTATCGTATGCTAGTCGAAATGGCCCTAGCTTATCGCACGTACGGCTCGTCCCTTATGGGGAATACGGGCTTGAAGGCTGCGATTATCGACGGCTTGGATTGGATGCATGGCCGCATTTATTATGAAGGTGCACCAAGAGGTGGATCGAATTGGTGGTACTGGGAAATCGGCAATGCTTTAGCGTTGAATGACCTTGTAGCTCTGATGTACGATGATTTAACGCAGACGCAAATAGATGAGAGTGTAGCAGCGGTGAATTCTTTCCAAAATGATATTGATATGACTGGCGCGAATCGGATGTGGGAAGTTCAAGTTTGCGCGATAGCAGCCATCCTAGGCAAAAATAATGTGCCAGCTGGGATTACGCTCGCTGATGCCCGTGACGGGTTGAGTGCATTCCTTCCTTATGTTACGAGTGGTGACGGGTTCTATGCAGATGGTTCATTTGTTCAGCATGACTATTTGGCTTATACAGGCGGGTATGGCACATCTTTAATTTCAAGTCTTTCCCAAATCTTGTATCTACTTGACGGTTCGACTTGGGAGGTAACCGACCCTAATGTGGCCAATGTGTTCCAGTGGGTCTATGATTCCTTTGAGCCATTTGTTTACAAAGGAAATCTCATGGATACCGTTCGGGGCCGGGAAATTTCCAGATATAAGGAAGAGGATAACCTTTCCAGCGGAGGAGTTGTCACAGCTCTTATCCAACTATCTTATGTGGCTTCCCCAACAGATGCCGCTGCTTACAGAAGTATGGTCAAGGCCTGGTTGCAGGCCGATCCTAACAAGAGTTATTATAACGGCATATCCATGTGGCTGCTTACTGAAGCCAAAAGCATTTTAAGCAACACAGGTATTTCACCACGGAGCGAGCAGCTTGGCTACAAACAATTCGCAGGCATGGATCGTGTTGTACAGGTGAGACCAGGTTATGCGGTAAATGTTGGCATGTCTTCGGATCGTATTATGAACTATGAGTCCATCAATAGTGAGAATAATAATATATGGCATGTTGGGGATGGCATGGTTACGCTCTATAATAACGATGTGTCCCAATTCAACGATAATTTCTGGCCGACTGTGAACAACCACCGATTGCCAGGAACAACCGTGCTTAACGGAGTTACGCAAAAATCTGGTAGGAGCAAGAGCTCATGGGCAGGCGGGGCAGACATGCTTGGGCTATACGGTGTAACAGGCATGCAGTATCAAGCGCTTGGTGAGATAGGGAGTTCGATAGATAAAACGTTAACTACGAAAAAATCGTGGTTCATGTTCGATGATGAAATCGTAGCACTTGGTTCGGATATTAACAGTACAGATGGCGTCACTACGGAGACGATAGTCGAGAATCGGAAGATTAATTCGACAGGTAATAATGCCCTTACTGTTAACGGCACAGCCAAATCGACTTCTCTCGGCTGGTCAGAGACGATGAGTGGCACGAACTATATCCACCTGGCGGGCAATGTGTCCGGTTCAGACCTCGGCTATTACTTCCCAGGAGGCGCAACGATCAAGGGACTTCGTGAAGCGAGAACAGGTAAGTGGAAAGACATCAATTCGAATAAGGGTTCTTATACAGAGACCCTTTATACGCGTAATTACATGACGCTCTGGTTCGATCATGGGGTAAACCCAACGAATGGCACGTATTCTTACGTTATGCTTCCGAATAAAACGAGTACGCAAGTTGCGAGCTATGCAGCATCACCGAATATAACTATTCTGGAGAATTCAAGCGACGCGCAAGCTGTCAAAGAAACAGGACTCAAAGTTACAGGCTATAACTTCTGGAAGGATGCGCGGAAGACAGTTGGCGAAGTAACGTCGGATTCCAAATCGTCTGTTATGACGCGTGAAACGTCGAGCGATTACGAGGTTTCCGTATCAGACCCTACACAAGATAACGTAGGCAACATTTATATTGAAGTAGCAAAATCTGCGAAAAATTTAATTTCAAAAGATCCAGCGGTAACGATCTTGCAATATACCCCAACGATTAAATTCAAGGTAAACGTGAAGGACTCGGGTGGAAAATCATACAAGGTTAAGTTTGGTTTAACGGGTACACAGACGGCTAATCCGTCTCCAATTCCGTTGCCGATCCCCTATGAGGCAGAGACACTACCCGTTAATGTAATGACGGATTCCATTGTCGTCTATAACGATACGAATGCCAGCGGTGGCAAGAAGCTTGGTTTCAACCATTCGGCAGCAGCAGACTATACCGAATTCAGCTTGGATGTGACACAAGCCGGTACGTATAATGTAATCGGCCGTGTGATGAAGGCAAGTAACAATAGTATCATCCAGCTTTCAATCAATGGGGTAAATATCGGAACGCCTATTGATACGTTTTGGTCGACAACAGAGAAATATAAGGATTTTCAATTCGGTTCATACAACTTCAGTTATCCGGGCAGCTACTTGTTCCGTATTACGACAACGGGCAAGAATGCTAGCGCATCCGGATACCGCCTACAATTGGATTACTTCACGCTGACAGCGGCACCAACCACAGTTATTGTTGACAACGCAGGAGCTGGTGTGAGTAAAGGAGGTATTTGGGATAGTAACAGCTCTGCAACGGATAAATATTTGACCAATTATAATTTCGTTACTAGCACCAACACAGATGGAGGTACGAAAACCTTTACCTTTACACCAACTTTAACAGGATCAGGTATGTATAATGTCTACATCTGGTGGCCAGCCCATTTCAATCGTGCAACGAATATTCCGGTAGATATCGTGCATGCGAGTGGAACAGCCTCAACCTACATCAATCAGACATCGCTTGGTGGTCAGTGGAACCTTGTTGGTAGCTATTCTTTCGCGGCAGGTACTACGGGTTATGTCAAAATTGGAACAGATAGTGTGAACGGTGTCGTCGTCGCTGATGCTGTGAAGTTTGAGCCTGTACCATAGGAGGATCTATGTAAAAGGAAGCCTTAGGGCTTCTTTTTGCTACCCGGCTTATTTTCTGTAAAATTACCATATATTACCTGAATAATGCATGGGTTACGAGGAAGAGTTCCATAATCACATAACGGCAAATAGGAACCTAGCAGAAGCCGGTTCCTATTTGCAGCTAAGTAGATTATCCTTCATAATCGACGCGCAGTTCAGGTGTGCGGTAGGCAAGACTCTCGCTCTACTAACTTTGTTGCAACAAGAAGTTGGGCTGGCAGCGCCATTGTACGTTCAATTCGATCAATCGCTAACTGCAGCGCCAACTTGCCAAGTGATTTCATATCTTGCTTGATGACGGTAAGTGATGGTGTTTCGAATGGTGCAGAGGAGAAATCGTCGAACACCATGATCGACAAGTCATGAGGTACCCTCATGTTGGCAGCGCGTGCTTGTCTCAAGATGTTTAGCCCAACAATCGGCGAAACAGCGAAAACCGCGCTTCCAGATAAGTCTTTAATACTTCCATTTCCATGTAATTCGGATAGGGAAGAAGATGTATGAATGTGTAATTTGTGCGCTTCTCGAAATGACACGGACAGGAACCCGTGTGCGCGTTCCTCCTCCCAAGGTGTGGGAGCATCGGGCAATAGGACCGTTACCTTCTCATGTCCAAGCTCTTGAAGATGTTCGGCTGCCAAGCGGCCGCCGCCCCAGTTGTCAGTCGCTACAACAAGCATATCCTGAGGGTTAATGTCGGTAACTTTACGCTTACCAATAAAAACAATTGGAAGATTAAGCTTGGTAAGTTCGGCAAAGCCATCCAACTGTGGAACAGTGGAGATCACAATAAGACCATCCACATTGGAGAGAATTACTTTTTTCGCAACATCCGAGTAGTCTTGATCAGAGAATCCGAATAGAACAACATTGTAGTCGAAACGCATAGCATTGACACTGATTCCCATAACCGTATCACTGAATAGATTCTCTACACTTTCCTCCAGTGGATTAAAAAAAACAACGCCTATCAGACGGCTTCGAGATTTGCTAAGACCTACAGCCATTCGATTCGGCACGTATCCCAACTGCTCCGCAATTTGAAGAACGAGCTGTTTGGTCTTGGCGGCTACTCTTGGATCGTCCGAGAGCGCTAAAGAAACGGTTGCTTTTGACACTTTAGCAAGTTTAGCAATATCAGTGATTGTGGGCATGCAACCCTCCTGTGTATATCTTTTTAAAAAAGTTTAAACCAATTGTTTAAAAAATACAATTTATTAATACGCGAAGCATTGACAACGTATAGTAATTGCAATAAATTAAATTTAAACCGGTTGAATTTTTGTTTAATTAGGAGGACTATATGACAACGTACACATTTCAAAGGAGCATTCCTGTATTAGATGAATGTTATGATCTCATCGTAGCCGGAGGCGGTCCTGCTGGAGCGGCAGCTGCCATCTGCGCAGCCAGACTTGGGGCAAAAGTACTGCTGGTGGAAGGCACGGGATGTTTGGGAGGGATGGGGACATCAGGTCTAGTGACAGCATTCGACCCCATGGCGAACGGTGAGCGGAGGCTTGTCGGTGGCTTGATGAACGAAATCGTCGAGACTTTGTATGCGCGTCAGTTACTGCGTCCAGACATCGACCCTGATGCTTGGCGCAAGTCGTATCATAAATGGACAGCTTTCCAGGTTGAGGGTTACAAGCTTGTTCTCGATGAATTATGTGTAGATGCAGGTGTCGAGCTGTGCTTCTTCACTAAAGTCGTCGATGCAGATGCAGACGTTATGAAAGGAATCGTGAACGGTGTTGTTCTGCATAACATCGAAGGTTTTACCTATGTGAAGGCCAAAACATTCGTCGATGCAACAGGCGATGCTATTCTCTCTAATCTGTGCGGCGTGGAGTGCCGGGAGGCGGGGCGTGATACGCCCGGAATTATGCCTGCGACACTTGCATCACTTTTTACCGGGATTAATTGGGATCAGACAAGGGGCCGCTCCTATGAAATCCAGCAGGAAATGCTGGAAAAAGCGCTTGCCGACGGTCATTTCTCACAACCAGATCGGCACCTGCCGGGTATGGCCAAAGTTAATCATACGGTTGGTTATTTAAATGGTGGTCATTTATTCAATTTAAATGCCCTTCGCTGCAAAGATTTAACTGAAGGTATCATCTTCGGTCGGAAGTTGGCGAGGGAGTACATGGATTTTTATCGAAAATATGTACCTGGATTTGAAAACATCGAGCACGTAACGACTGCGTCGCTGCTTGGTATACGCGAATCACGCCGAATTGTTGGCGAATACGAATTGAATGTGCATGACTACTTTGCCCGAAGACAATTCCCGGATCAAATCGGTATGTTCAACAAATCCATAGATATTCATCCTTATAACAACTCAGAAGAGGAATACAATCGATACTATGAAGAGTTTGAAAAAATGGGGCGTCTAGGCGTCGGGGAGTGCTTCGGAATTCCATATGGCATCCTTGTGCCAAAGGGTTGGCGCAACTTATGGGTAGCAGGTCGCTGCGTATCCAGCGATGTGCAAGTACATGGATCGATACGGGTGCAGCCTGCTGCCTCTATGATGGGTCAAGCTGCAGGAACGGCTGCCGTACAAGCAATTAAAACCGGTCAAGCCGCGTGCCAGTTAAATACAGAGACACTAATCCGTACACTGAGAGATAATGACGCCTATTTGCCGCAGGAAGAATTAAGTTATGACATGACGAGGGTGTAACCCATGAACATTGTGATTGCACCGGACTCCTTTAAGGGAAGTCTGACTTCGTTCGAGGTATGCCGTATTATGCAGCAGTCAATCGAAGGAGTAATGGAAGGTGTTACCATTGTAAGCGTACCGATGGCGGACGGTGGCGAAGGAACGGTGGACGCCATTGTTGCCGCTGCCGGTGGGCGACGGATTCAAGTAAATGTATCTGGTCCGCTAGGCAATAGAATAGAAGCGATGATTGGAGTTGTCCCACAAGGAGACGAGGTTGTGGCTGTGCTAGAAACGGCTGCTATGTGCGGGTTGACCTTGATCCCTAGCACAAATCGCAACCCGCTCCTGACGACAACCCGCGGCTTGGGTGAGGCGGTAATGGCGGCGTTAGATCTGGGTTACCGCCGCTTCGTCATCGGCCTTGGCGGCAGTGCGACGAACGACGGCGGGATGGGGATGCTAACTGCTTTAGGGGGAGCATTTTATGATTCCGATGGGCAACGGCTGGAGGGTTTCGGGCGTGACTTGCCGCGAGTCGTCTCGGTTGATTTTACTGGGCTTGACGCCAGATTGGCAGACTGCCACATCACGATCGCAAGTGATGTCACCAATCCCTTGCTAGGGCCGCATGGCGCTTTGCACGTATTCGGACCGCAGAAGGGAGCCACGCCCGAGCAGGTGACGCAACTCGATAACAGCCTGCGTAGCTATGCGCAGCTCGTAGAATCCTCACTGCGGCTCCGAGGATGCGGTGAGCAAGATGCACCTTCGGTTTCGAACGCCCCTGGAGGCGGCGCTGCAGGCGGTCTCGGGTTCGCGTTGATTATGCTCGGCGGCAGATTGTGCTCCGGCGCGATGGTGATCGGGCAGCTCGCCGGACTTCCAGCCAAAATTGCAGCTGCCGACTGGGTGCTGACGGGCGAGGGGCAAAGTGATGGACAGACACTGCAGGGCAAGCTCCCTATATATGTGTCGCAGCAAGCTGCAGCGGCAGGGAAGCCGGTTGTGCTTATTTCGGGCAGCCTGGGGCCGGGGAACGAGGCTCTTCACGAGCATTTTACCGGCTGCTTTGCCACCGTGCAGGCTCCTGCAAGTCTGGAAGTATGTATGCGTGATGCAACGCGGAATTTAAGCCGCGTCACACGGAGTGTCATGAGGCTCATCCGCCATGCCAAACCCATTCTATCGGTTAATTCCCATGCGAGCAACGAATTTCCTGCAAACGAACCATTGGATGCAACGGCCACCGCTGTAACCAATGACCTTTTCAAAGGAGGCTAATTTCTATGAAGCGAATCATTGTCTTAGATGGTTACACCCTGAATCCCGGCGACCTATCCTGGGCGGAATTACATCAACTTGGAAATGTGACGGTATACGACCGCACGGCTCCAGAAGATATCGTTGAACGCATAGCAGATGCTGACATTGTGCTTACGAACAAAACACCGATCAGCGCGGATACAATCCGCAAGCTGGATAAGCTAACTTATATCGGCGTGCTCGCAACTGGCTACAACATCGTCGACACAGAGGCCGCCCGCGAGCGGGGCATTCATGTGACCAATGTGCCAACATACGGCACCCCCTCGGTGGCACAATACGTCTTCGCACTTCTGCTGGAGCTGTGCCACCGAGTTCAGGTGCACAGCGATGCCGTCCATGCCGGGGATTGGGTGTCCAGTCCTGACTTTTGCTTTGTTCGGCATCCGCTCATGGAACTTGCGGGGAAAACGCTAGGTCTCATTGGCGTCGGACGTATCGGTCAGCAGACGGCCCGGATTGCGATGGCGTTCGGCATGAACGTCATCGCCGTGGGCAGTGGTACCAAGCAGCCAGATCCACTGGATGGCGTTCAATGGGTGGATATGTCCACGTTGTTTACCGAAGCGGACGTCATTAGCCTGCACTGTCCACTGACACCTCAGACCGACCAACTCATCCGGAGAGAGTGGCTGCAGGACATGAAGCGGACGGCGCTGCTCATCAACACGTCGCGTGGCGGCCTTGTTCAGGAAGCTGATTTGGCCGATGCGCTCAATGAAGGTATCATTGCGGGCGCCGCACTGGATGTATTGTCCGTTGAGCCGCCGAAAGCTGACAATCCGCTGCTGCAAGCTAGAAATTGTTTAATTACTCCTCACATCGCGTGGGCCACCAAAGAAGCGCGGGCAAGGCTCATAGAACAGGCAGTGGAAAATGTACGAAGCTTTTTGAACGGTAATGTCAGAAATGATGTTCATAGAATGCCCCAACCATAAATACTTTGCTTCTATGCTTCTTGTTCTGGAATCAGCGTATAGGAAGTAATAAACATCTTGCGATTTTGAACCAATTATGGAAATCGTGTCATTACGGCTGGGTAGTTAAAGTTTTATAATATGACTTGTAAGCGCTTAAGCAAATCCTATCAGGAAATGATCGAGGGGATGCTGACAGAGAGAACACTATGATTACCTCGTAACCGTATGTGCCAGATCGCTAGTCAGTTCACTATGCCAATGATCTTTAAGTGAGAAAGGAGACATCACATTTGAAATCACGGCCGAATATTCTGCTAATAACAACAGACCAGCAACGCGCAGATTGTCTAGGTATTGCCCAATCCACTCATCCGGTTATGACCCCTCATCTGGATCAGTTGGCCAATGAGGGTATCCAGTTCAGCCGGACTTATGTGGATTGTCCACTATGTGTACCATCAAGAACTACGATTATGACAGGCAGATCGGCATACAACCATGGCGTGGTATCCAATGGTCACTATCGTATTCCTGAGGTAGCTGAGGATACACTGCCCGGGAGATTACTGTCCGCAGGGTATCAGACTCATGCAGCAGGTAAAATGCAATTTACGCCTCCGCGCAACCGTAATGGCTTCGAACGGATGCGGTTAGTACCTGAGGATTATGTTAATTTCCTGGAGACTACGGAATATCGCGGTACGTACCGAGGGCATGGCGTAGGAGGAAATGAGGTATACCCCGTATTTAGTGCGGCACCCATACGTTACACTTCCACGCATTGGACCGTTGAAGAATCTATTGATTTCCTTCGGCAGCGTGACCAAGATACTCCCTTCTTTATGTGGACCAGCTTCGAAGCGCCGCATCCACCCTTAGATCCTCCGGAGTCCTTCGTTCGTCTTTATGACGGTATTCCCATTTCGGATCCTGTACAATCCGACTGGAGTGGAGGGGAATCATCACCAGAATGGGTTCGGGCTAGAAAAAGAAGCCATAAGCTGGACATGCTTCCGCCACACATCATTAGCATGGCCAGAAAGCATTACTATGCCCAGATTACTCATATTGACTATGAATTGGGCCGCCTGTTCGGTGAATTGCAGGGCCAGAAACTTTGGGATAATACCCTCGTCATTTTCACTTCGGATCATGGAGAGATGCTTGGCGATCATGGATTATTTCACAAAACCTGCTTCTATGAGCCTTCAACCCGGGTGCCGTTTTTACTCAAGCCACCCAAAGGTTATGGAGGCCAGTTAAGCCCATCGGAGGTGGTGGATACGCCGATAACGCTTGCTGATTTATATCCGACGGTTCTAGCGTATGCAGGCTGCCTGAAGGATGAAGACCGAAATCGGGATGGCCGGTCCTTGTTGGATATGGAAAGCATTCGTAAGGAACGTGAATGGGTTTTCGGTTACATGAATGATAGGGACGGACTGTACATGGTAGCTAATAAAGACTGGAAATATTTATATTATGTATGTGGCGGGCAGGAGCAGTTGTTTTATCTAAAAGAAGATCCCTTCGAGCAGCAAGAGCTTTCCAACAGCAGCGCGGAGCACTGCAGGGCTCAGCTTCTGGAGATGAGGGAAGCGCTAGCTGTACGTTTTCCTGAATTGAGGGAAGATGGTATGGCGGGTGCAAGCCAGCTAAAACAGACAGAACCACGCTATAAAGAGTCGGAACTCACTGCTTCCAATCCATTCGCCTGGAGAGGTCCTATCAGATATGGAGGAGGTTGGTGAGCTTTCGCTCACCTTAAAGCATGTAACGTTCGCTTAAACTCGCTGTCTGCGATGCAGGAGATATTTCAAACATAACGGAGGCGGCCTGCATGTCGTTTGCTACTGTAAGCGTATGGGAAATTACGCACTTGGAATTGGCCGTTCGAATGGTTCTGGCAGTTGTACTTGGAGGCATCATCGGAATTGAACGGGAATGGAGCAACCATGCGGCCGGCTTCCGTACCCATATCCTGGTTTGTCTAGGTTCAGCTATGATCATGTTGCTGTCCATTTATGGCTTCTCGCAATTTGTTAATGAAACCAATGTCCGCATGGATCCTGCACGTTTAGCGGCTCAGGTCATCAGCGGTATCGGCTTTCTAGGAGCGGGTGCCATCCTGCGCAACGGCAATATGATTAAAGGTTTAACAACAGCGGCTTCCGTCTGGGTTGTCGCTGCCATTGGCTTGAGCGTAGGGGCTGGCTTCTATATGGGTGCCTTGCTATGCACTTTTCTTGTATTAATCAGCTTATTTGTACTGAATAAATGGGAGAAGCATTTACTTAGAAATCGCAGATTTGATGAAGTGGTAATTGAAATTGTCGATCATCCCGGAGCTTTAGGCAGGGTAGCTACGATATTAGGGAATTATGAGCTGCAAATTGTTAATTTCCAAATGGTACCTTATACGGATGAGAGAGCAGGGGGTACCGCCAATGAGAATGGTTTGGAGATATCCGTGCAAATCCTATTCAAACTGAAGATTCAAAAACAGGAAAAGCTTATTGCGGCTCTCATGCAAATCTCTCAAATGGATGAGGTTCTTTCACTAGATTCTTTACACCTACCTACAATGAAAAGATCAGTATCAGAAAAAAAGTTAAGTTTCTAAAAGATGTAAAAAGAGCTATCCAAACTTAGCAATTAAAGTTGGATAGCTTTTTGTTTCACCAGCGGCATAGGTACTTGTAAATTCAACAGGGACAATTTATACTTTCCTTCAATACGAGCATGCATTTGAAGTGGGGGAAGCTTATGAAGATAAATAAATCGCCGTTCGTGTCCTTACGGACGAAATTTCTGGTTTTATTTTGCTTGATGATAACGCTTCCATTTTTATTTAGTGGTTATTTAACCTATCAGAAATATTCAGCTAATGTTGAGCGAGAGGCTAAAACATACTCAGATCAAATTGTGGAGCAGTTATCGATTAATTTAGAACGCTATGTGAAGGATATCGAACGAATTACGATTGCAATGTATTATGATACGAATTTATTGGAAATTTTAGAAAAACATAAAATCGCTAGGGCTAGTGGCAGCTACAAAAGCATTGAAGAGGAGGTCAAAACGAGTAAACTTATTGCCTCAATTATTATTGATCGGACGGAGTTAGAAGGTGTATTCATTTTTGCCTTGGATGGGACTTTGTTCAGCAATCTGACGGAAACGATTAATGGAAACTGGGAGCCTAATTCCTCGAAATGGATGGAGCAAGTCAAACAGAAGGACGGTGGACTCGTCATTTTGCCTCCTGTAGAGTGGAATTACTATCGCAATAAACCGAAGGAAGCATTGTCTTTTGCACGATTAATTAAGGATCCGCTTACGAATCGCGAGTTAGGCTATGTGAAAGTTGATTTGACGAGTAAAGGCTTTGAGAAAATTTTGTCCACGGTTAAAGTATCAACACATAGTAAATTGTATGTATTTAATGAAAGCTTGCAGCCGATTTACCCATTTACACAAGAAGGCTCACTTCCTTCATTCGATGATATTATGGGTACGAATTCTTCCGATATCATCACATCTTTGCGTACTACGGGGTACGGTGGCCTACAGATTATCGGCACGATACCTAAGGAAGATCTCCTTACGGATGCGCGAAAGCTTACGAGTTTCACCTTATGGATTTCAGTCGTTTCGCTCATATTTGCTTTTGCTGCCGCACTGTTTACTTCGGATAGATTGGTTAAGCCCGTCCATCATTTACAACGCAAAATGCGGCGTGTTCAAGGTGGTGATTTTCAAGAACGAGCTACTGTTTATTCGAATGATGAGATTGGTTCCTTGACAGAAGGCTTTAACAGCATGGTATCCCAGCTAGATATCATGATTAAAGAAATGTATGAGCTCAGGTTACGGGAGAAGGACTCGGAATTGAATGCGCTGCAAAGTCAAATCAATCCACATTTTCTATATAATACCTTGGAATCCATCAATATGGTCGCGGTGAAAGAACAGAATAATGAGTTATCTCAAGTTATCACGAGTTTAGGAAAGCTGCTGCGGTATACGGTGGATAAACAGGAAAGATTCGTGTATTTGAAGGATGAGTTAGCGTTTGTCCAAAACTATTTGAATATCCAAAGCTTCCGACTAGAAGATCAGCTGAGCGCAGAAATCCTTGTGGATTTCTCACACGAATATGCCATGGTTCCGAAATTAATTCTTCAGCCTTTGGTTGAAAACGCAATTGAACACGGTCTTGGCAAAGATCCCATTACCATACAGATTACCTCCAAAGCGGAGGGACAGGATCTCTATATTTATGTCACAGATAATGGCAAGGGTATTGATCCAGAGCGTCGGAAGCTAGTCGAACAACGCTTGGTTGAACCTGAACGTCAACAATCGGGCTTGCTTTCAAATAAGCGATCAAAAGGCTTCGCCCTTCGCAACATTCATCAGCGTTTGGTGATTTTATATGGTGTGTCGTATGGATTATCAATCGCAGACTCAGGTCCGGAAGGGACATCTTTCTGCATCCATATACCATTTCAATGGGAGGAATAATCAGATGAATATTTTGTTAGTTGAAGATGAACAGAAAATTAGACAAGGTCTTAAGAAGATTATTGAAGATGTCATTACCTCGAAACTGCGAATTACCGAAGCAAGTAATGGCCGTGAGGCGTTAGATTGGTTGAAAACGCAAGATCAAGTGGATCTCATTATTACCGATATTCGTATGAGTGAAATGAACGGAATTGAATTGATCAAGCGAGCGAAAGAGTCTCATCCGAGTCTCTTTTTTGTCGTGATTAGTGGGTACGATGAGTTTGTTTATGCTAGAGAGGCTTTGCGATATGGCGTAACTGATTATTTATTAAAGCCCATCGAACGTGTTGAGTTAGCCCAAGTTCTTCAGAAAATTAGTTTGCAGCTTTATATGACCACGCAGCCCACTTCCGAAACAACAACGACGCCATTGACCGATGATACGGATCGATTATTGATTCGAAGAGTAAGAGAACTCGTGAATGAATATCTCAATCAGGATATTTCCTTACAGTTTCTTGCTGAGCGCGTCTATCTTAACCCGAAATATTTATCCTATACGTTCAAGAGGGAAACGGGACAGAATTTGTCTGACTTCGTCACAGAAGTTCGTATGGAGAAAGCGAGAAAGCTGTTGAGAGAAACAACTCTGAAAGTCTCTGAAATCGCGATGATGTGTGGTATTGCCAATCATAAATACTTTGCTTCCTTGTTTAAACAAAACACGGGATGGACACCGTCCGAATTCCGAGATCAATAATCCGGTTTGTTTTGGGCAGTGAAGACCTTGCTATTTTGAACATTATATAGATTTTTTGGCGTTATCTTAAGATTGGGCTAAGTTTATAATAAGGTTATGAAAGCGCTTCACACCAAATGATGAAAAAGGGGACTAAACACAATGAAGAAAGCTTTACTCTTAACGACTTCCGTACTCTTAGTTAGTAGTTTCATTGCAGGATGCAGTTCTACGAAAGAAACGACATCAACGACTTCGACAGCTCCTGCTAGCTCTAAGGCAGCCGATGAGACGAAAGCGCCAGCAAAAAATGTTAAGTTAACAATGAGCATTTGGGGAACTGAAGAGCAAAAGAAAATGTATGAAGACATGATCGCGAATTATAGGAAGACAAAGCCGAACGTAAGTGTCGAAATCATGATTATTCCATCCGCAGATTACTTACAGAAAATGTCTGTTATGTTCGCTTCCAAAACAGCGCCAGACGTGATGTGGATGCTTGAAAGAGGCATTCCACAATTCCTTGAAGCAGGGCAGATCGAAGATATTTCTTCTATTAAAACCGATGCGGCGTTTGATATGAGCGATATCATTCCATCCTCATTAGAATTAGTGACTAAAAATGACAAACTGTACGGTGTGGCTTTCTCAACACCTCCGAACATGATCTATTACAATAAAAATTTATTCAAAGAGAAAAACTTGAAAACGCCTACTGATCTCTACAAAGAAGGCAACTGGACATATGATGAAATGAACAAAGCGGCGATCGCGATTACTCAACCGGATAAAGGGATCTACGGAATGAACTTGGTTCGTCCAGGTGGATGGGGAAGAAGTTGGCTGGAGTCACTTCAAACGTTGGTATGGGCATACGGTTCTGACTTCTTCACCAAAGATGGCAAGAAAGTTGCTTTGAATACACCACAAGGCCAGCAAGCTCTTCAATTCTTCAGTGATTCGATGTTCAAAACGAAGGTTCATCCGAAGCCAGGTGATCAAACAGGTTTCGAATCTGGCAAAATTGGCATGCAGCAAGATTTGCTGAGCTATATGGGTAAAGCGAAAGCAATCAAAGATTTCGAATGGGACATTGCGCCAATGCCGAAAGCAGCAGGCGGACAAGGAACAACGCTAGGTTATGCCGCTTACATGGTTCCCAAAGGAAACAACAACACAGCCGAAGCCATTGAACTTGTTAAGTTTCTAAGTAATAAAGAAAACACGAAGATCGCGTCCCAATACTTCGTGCCAAGCCGTAAATCCGTTCTGAATTCAGAGGAATTCTTGAAGCAAGGACCTTCTCCTGAGAGCATGAAAATGGCGGTTATCGATCAAATTGCTGGTGGTCGTGTACGTCAAGGATTCGTCAACTTCCAGAAAATTGATGACAAAATGAAGTTGCACTTCGATGCGATCTACTCGCAAGCAGGGACAATTCCAGAAATCTTTAAAAAGTTGGAAACGGATGTTAATGCAATTCTAGCGGAATGATCGGACTGGATTAGAAACTGTGGCCAAGCCCATACAGCTTGGCCATTGTCTCATAAGGAGTGGAGCGAACATCATGGACATGTATAGAACAGCACCCACCGAGGTGCCAGTAGCAAGCATAGTTACAAAAAAGCGAAACGACTTCTCTCGAATTAAACGCAGAAATGCAATCTATGGCTATTTATTTATTGCACCGATGATGCTTGGGTTCTTGATCTTTATGGCAGGACCGATTATTAGTGCCTTTGGACTTAGTTTCACCAGTTATTCGCTCCTGCATGAAACGAAATTTGTTGGCGTTGATAATTATGTGAAAGTAATAACGAATGATGAACTGTTCTGGTTGTCCGTGAAGCATACCTTGTATTTCTCGGCAGGACTGATTCCGCTTAATCTCATGCTCGCTCTAGGGCTTGCTTTATTGTTATCGACTAAACTTCCCGGTGTTGGCATCTTCCGAACGGCTATCTTCACGCCTGTCGTCACATCTATTATTGTTTGGGCTATCGTGTGGAAATATGTATTCGCTACAGATGCTGGATTGGTCAATCAGATCCTGCATTTCTTCGGCATTACGGGTCCTGCTTGGATGTACAATACGACGCTTGTGATGCCAGTTGTTATTCTCGTCAGTGTTTTGAAAAAGGTGGGAATGAATATGGTTATCTTCCTCGCGGCCTTGCAGGATGTACCGAAAATGTACTATGAAGCTGCTACGATTGATGGTGCATCAAAATGGAAGCAGTTCACGAAAATTACCTTACCGATGATTTCGCCTTCGTTATTCCTAACATTAATCATTACCTTAATCGGTTCACTAAAAGTGTTCTCGCAGATCAGTGTAATGACCGATGGCGGTCCTGGGAGTAGTACAAGTGTGCTCGTATATTACATTTATAAGCTAGCCTTCAAAACCTATGAATTCGGTTACGCATCTGCTGTTGCGTTTATCCTCTTCTTCTTAGTACTTGTACTTACCATGGTGCAGTGGAACTTCAGAAAAAGGTGGGTGCATCATGAGCAATAAATCCATCCGAATACTGAGTAATGCCTTATCGTATGTGTTGCTGACGATTGTCTCCGCCATAATTTTGATGCCGTTTGTTTGGATGGTGACCACATCACTCAAGGATCAAACGAAAATATTTTCGTTTCCTCCTCAATGGATTCCGAGTCCGATTGTATGGTCCAATTACTCGAAAGTGTTTACAACACAGACCTTATTTATAACGCATTATGCGAATAGCGTGTACATCGCGATTGTGGTAACAATTGGAACGTGCATTTTTGGAGCATTGGCTGGATTTGCTTTTGCGAAGATTAATTTCCCATACAAAAATGTTTTCTTCCTTATTCTTCTAAGCGGGATGATGATCCCAAATGAGGTTACGATTATTCCGAATTTTATCTGGTTCTCTAAGCTAGGGCTTGTGAATAATCACTTCCCGTTAATCATCCCACCTATGCTGGGAGCCGGCGGAATCTTCGGCGTGTTCTTGCTTCGGCAATTTTATATTACGATTCCTAAGGACTTGGATGAAGCAGCAGAAATGGATGGCAGTACACCTTGGCAGACATTCTGGCGCATCATGGTGCCAATGGCAACACCAGCATTCGCGACTTTATCGATTTTCACCTTCTTACACAGCTGGGAGGATTTCCTCGATCCGTTAATTTACATCAGTTCTTCGAAGTTGTTTACACTACCGATTGCATTGAAGTTATTTACGGATACAGCAGGAACGGACTGGCACTTATTAATGGCAGCATCTGTCATGGCTACCGTTCCACTCCTACTCGTGTTTTTCTTCGCTCAGAAGAAATTTATTGATGGGATCGCAACGACAGGCTTGAAATAGAAGATGGAATGAGGCGCCCGTATAGCGTTTGTAACAAAAAAGCCAATCTACCCGATAACTTGCACAGCAAGCATCAGGGTAGATTGGCTTTTTTGTTGTAGATTCACCCTTGCCATTTTTTTGAAATAGGTAAAAATATGAGCCATTTTGGTTAATTTATTTTCTTATCTACGATTCTTAATACTTATATAATGACGAAAGCACAACAACATGGCGTACTGGTTAACAAATTATTGAACTTGGAAAGGAGTTAATTTAAAGCGCTTACAGCATTTGATAGAGAACAAAGTGATCATGAAGATTTCCTACTCGTTTTAATAAAAGGAGTGAACCTGTGTGATACAACGTAAAAATCTACAGAAAAGCTTAGCGGTTATCCTTACATTGTTCATGGTAATTTCGTTATTTCCAACAAGGCCTGCTTATGCGGCTGACTCGCCACTGAAGGTGGTAACAATAGATGGGGATGCTGCCGATACGAACCCAGCCAATACATTTAAAGGTTATGGAGTGGTATCCGGTAATAATACTTCCCGTTTACTTTTAGATTATAAGGAAGAACACCCTGCGCAATATTGGGAAATTATGAATGGATTATTCAATCAAGATACAGGTGCTGGCATCAATGACATTAAGATTGAGATGGGCAATGATTCCAACACGTCATCTGGAACGGAGCCAGCTACGAAGCGCTCTGACGATGAGCTTGCTAATGTTCGGCGAGGTGCAGGATTCGTATTTGCAGCTGATGCGAAGACCATCAACCCGAATATGAAAGTAAGTATTCTCCGCTGGACCCAGCCAAGTTGGGTTCAACCATGGAGCGATGGCAATACGGATCCAACACTACCTGCAACACTGGCTTCCTATGAGCGAATGTACAAATGGTACAAGGATACCGCAATTGCGATTCAGGATACATACGGCTATTTGCTCGATTACATCAACCCAGATCGTAATGAAACAGGCACACCCAATGTGAATTTCATTAAATGGTTTGCAAAACGTATGCGGGCAGATGCTACGTTCCCTAACTACGATAAGATTAGAATTATCGCTTCCGATGAGAACACAACGCTTAACATACCTACAAGAATGCTAGCGGACGCCGAACTCATGAATGCGGTTGACGTAATGGCGTACCACTATAACTTGGCAACAAGCGCTGACTATCTCAAGGTCAATGATCAGAATCAAAAAGAAGTTTGGTATAGTGAAGGCGTGGCACCACAAACGGCAGCCAAATATCGTGCTAATTCGGATAGCGTATTCGGCGGTGTTGCTAGTGCGTTAGATATTGCTGGCCGTTTCATTGCGATGTATACACAAGGAAAGCGTACGCATTATATGTTCCAACCTGCTGTAAGCGCATTCTATAGCGGCGCTCCCTACAGCAGCAAGGAAATTATTTCTGCCAAAGATCCATGGTCAGGTTACTATACACCGGATGTGGGCGTTAACACGACCATGCAATTTACCCAATTTGCCGCAAATAACTGGATGTATATTCCTAATGCGAGCGCGGGTGTTGTTGGAAACAGAGGGAATAGCGAAATGGACGGCAACTTTACAGATGCTGAATATAATCGGATAGCCCTAGTGAGCCCGGATAAGAAAGATTTCTCTGTGGTCATGGTCAATGACAGTGATCGCGTAGCTAATTACCAATTTGATGTGAAAAAGAATATTAGCCATGCAGGCAATCCGCTGCAAGTATGGGAGACACGAGGACCTGATGCTGGACAAGCATATGATGCGAATTGGTATCAACAGCTTAGTAATGTCACCGCTACGAGTAGTGGAGATGTGTACACGTACACGCTAACAGTGAAACCGCACAGCATGGTTAGCTTGACGAGCACTGTCACTAATCCAAACACGGGGCAAGCTCGCACACCTTATGTGCGAAACACTCAAATTCCAGCACAAAGCGTATTGGATGTTGCTGGCAGCAACCCGGCTATCTTGTATGAAGATGATTTTGAGTACAGTAACTATCCTGTGGTAAATGGTTTAAGCTACCTTGAACGCCGTGGGGG
The DNA here is from genome assembly GCF_001653565.1 of Paenibacillus oryzisoli. Lineage (GTDB taxonomy): Bacteria > Bacillota > Bacilli > Paenibacillales > NBRC-103111 > Paenibacillus_E > Paenibacillus_E oryzisoli. Next base: position 46,001 of record NZ_LYPB01000050.1, on the reverse strand, counting down.
CACACCTCGTTATACGGCAGATCAAGGAGGAGCTTTCGAAGTCTATGGAGGCATTGGTACGAACGGATCTAATGGCTTGAAGCAGATGATCTATTCGGGTAATAAACCGGGCACTTGGGCTACAACGCCTTTCTCCTATACGGTGCTTGGTGATGAGCGATGGGCGAATTATGAAACGTCGATCGATTTCAAAATGGATTTGGATGGAACGCATACGGGTGAGAACTATGTTGCTTTAGGTTTGCGACATACCTTGAATGGGACGACATCTGATTCAGAATCAGGTTATAAAATCCGAGTATATGCCGATGGCACTTGGCGTCTTATTCGCTTCACGGCAACCGTGGCATCTGGCAGTATGGATAACTTTGATGCTAGTGCGTGGCACCGTATTTCCATTAAAGCGGCAGAGAAATTCATCACCGCTGCGATAGATGGTAAGGTCCTTACTAGTTACACCGATACGGCTAGTGGCGCACCACTTTCTGGGCAAGTCATGATTCAGAGCAGTGTTCGCCAATCGATCTTTGACAATTTGAAGGTAGAAGCTGTTAATGGCTATGTACCTTATGCAACAGATCGAGTGGACGATCTGGATTCCCGTGTATCCTATCATGAAGGCAGCATGCCCTGGGGGCATAGTCTATCAGGTGGTGCAGGTCGAATTAACCGGACAATTACGACAAGCGGAACGACGATCCTGCCTAGTAGTTCTACGTTAATTGAGGGTACGCCGAATCGGTGGTACTTAGTAAGAAATAGTGGAAATACTTCAGCATGGAGCTCGAATACTTCGAATGCTTGGGCAGGAGAGAATGGCAGTTATGCTTCATTCACCTTTAACGGGACTAGCATTGCGGTGTACGGAAATCAGCAAGGGACAAATTCAGTAGCCAGAATGGATGTTTATCTGGATGATGCGCCTGGCTATACCAACGACGTCTCTAAGCGGGTTTTGCAAGACTTTAAGTTCAATAACGGCTCCGTTGAGCAGCAAATCTATGCAGTAACTGGTCTTGCACCTGGCACGCATACGATTAAGATTGTCAAAACGGCTGCAGCCTCTGGCGCAGGTAACTACATTTCTATTTCCAAAGCAGTAGTTGCCGCTGATAATACAGCTCCTACTTATTTGGAACTGCCTTTCACAGGAACTGGGTTTAATCTCGTAGGTGATACAGGCAGCGGGACACTCGATATGTATGTGGATGATGCACTTGTTGATTCGAATGTGGTCATTCCTGCAGCTACGATTAATCGTACGAACACCTACTCCTATCGTGGCCTGTCTAATGGACCTCACACGTTAAAGGTCGTGATGAAGAATGGAAGTTTTTCCATCGACGCTATTGATATCATGGGTGCGATCTATGGCACGGTCTCCAAAACAGCACTTACTTCCTTAATCTCTCAAGTAAGCGGCTATGCCGAGTCAGATTATATGTCTACGGAGTGGACGGCGTTTTCAACTGCGTTGACTGAGGCGCAAGTAGTGCTGGCAGATGCTGCAGCAAGCCAGTATGCTATTGATTCTGCAACGACGAAACTTCAGGCTGCTTCAGATGCGCTTAGATTGAAAAAACAACCTGTAACTGTTACTGGAGCTTTTGCAACGGTTGTAGCTACCAAAGTAGGCGAGGCCGTCGCGGGTCTGCCAACAAGTATTTCAGTTACACTTGCTGATGGTACGACAAATGTGGATGCTAACATTAACTGGGTCAACAACACAGCAAGTAGATTCATGGATCCATATTCCACCACGTCAATCAAAGGGGAGATCGTGGGCGGTAAGAACCTCTTTGTGAATGTACAAGTGGAAGTAATACCTAGTGATTTGGTGTACTTTATCGACACTGGCGTCGTTGGCGATGCAACGCCACCATTTACAGCCATTAAGAGTGTGATAGGCGCAAGCTTGTTGAACGATAAGGCGGATCAACCATCGACAAGCGATACGGTTTGGGGGCATACGCCAACCGATGCGAATTACAAGTACAAAACGATCACGGGTGCCGTTGTCGCAACGGACAAAAGTCAAACAGGTGTCTATGGTTCAGATACGAGGAATAACCCGCTCGTGTATGTGCTTCCTTTGACAGCAGGCAAGTACACGATAACATCCTTCCATCGGGACTGGTGGAATAATACGTCCCGTACAATGGACATTACCTTGAGCTACCCAGATGCCGGGGGGCAACTCGTAACAAAGACTGTACGAAGTGGCTTAGTCGCAGGACCTGATGGTACGGCGGTTTCCTATGATTTTAACCTTCCTACAGACGGAACCGTTAAATACACAGTCAATAACACCTATTCAGGAAATCAAGCTGCATTGATTAGCTATCTAGGTGTAGCGAAGAAAATCGTAAATCCAGCTGACCAGCAAGCTGTTGATAGTGCCAAAAGCATTATTGACACAGCAACTTATAGCGTTGACAAAGTGATTGCGAACACGAAGGATTCCGTTAAGTTATGGTTAGGTCAGACCATTCCTGCATTAACTGGCTTGAATGCGACTGGTGTTACGGTTGGAGAAATTACCTACGCATCTCTCCAATCCGCAAGTGCAGACACGGATGGCAACTTTACGTTCAGTGTTGTGTTATCTAAAGGGAATGCGGATGCAACGAGTGTAATTAGCGGAACAATTACAGCCCTAGATACCACCAAACCTGTTATTTCACTAGTTGGTGAAGCCGTGGTAAATCTTGCCGTCGGCTCGACTTATGTGGATGGGGGAGCTACAGCCGCAGATGATCGCGATGGCAATCTCACAGGAAGTATCGTGACGACAGTCACCAGCAATGTGTATAGCGGCGTCTATAGCGGAACGACTATTAATACAACAGTAGCGGGCACGTACACGTATCACTATAACGTGAGTGATGCAGCAGGTAATGCAGCTGTGGAAGTGACGCGTACAGTAAACGTATCCGAGAATCCGGATGTAACGAAGCCGATTATTACACTGCAGGGAGATGGAGTCATACATCTTGCCTATGGTGCGAGTTACAGTGATGTGGGAGCCACAGCTGCAGATGACCGAGATGGCAATATTACGGGGAATATCGTTACGACGATCACCAACAATATGAATAGTGATGTGCACAGCGGAACGACTATCGATACATCAGTAGCGGGAACGTATACGTATCACTACAATGTGAGTGATGCTGCAGGTAACGCAGCTGTGGAAGTAACGCGACAAGTAATTGTATCCGAAAGCCCTGATGTAACAAAGCCAATCCTTACGTTAAATGGTGATGCAATCATTCATGTAGTACATGGTGCAAGTTACACAGATGCTGGAGCTACGGCTGAAGATGACCGAGATGGCAATATCACGGGGAATATCGTGACGACGATCACCAACACTATGAATAGTGGTGTGTACAACGGAACGACCCTTGATACAACCGTAGCGGACACGTACACGTATCACTACAACGTGAGTGACGCTGCAGGTAATGCAGCTGCGGAAGTAACGAGAACTGTCATTGTGGCCGCTCAAGAGCAACCACAAACGCCAGATCCAGAAACACCGGTTACACCTGAAACGCCAAATACACCTGAGACTCCAACAACACAAGAGCCGACGTCTACCCAAGTTATAAAAGAGATGGATTTACCTGCGGCAGTTGCGGGTACGATTACAGCTCAAATCAAAGATGGTAAAGATACTGTACTGTTGCCAAGTCGTATTATTGACCTAGTTGGGGATAATAGCCTTCAACTCGTACAGAAAGATTTTACAATTGAATTCTCTAAAGAAGCGCTCAAAAATATACATGGAGCTGTTACTGGCACACAAGCTGAAGGTGCACAAATTAGCTTCTCCGCAACGGTTGCTTCTAAAGACCGCGTGACGAATCTCATTAATAATCAGGCGATCAACGGAGCTGCCCGTGTAGCCACGGCAAGTGATGTGTATGATTTCAACTTAGATATGGTTACAATAGACGGAACGCATGTACCCGTAACAACATTTAAGGAGCCATTGGTAGTTTCGTTTAAAGTCAACCCGAATGCGGATCCTAATCTGTTAGGCGTGTACTACATCGCAGCAGATGGCACCATTCAATATGTAGGTGGGACGTTGGTTAATGGTGTGATGACTGTTAAGATAGCGCATTTCAGTCAATATGCTGTGCTTGAATTTAACAAAACATTTACGGATGTGAGTTCGTCTTCATGGGCTAGCAGCGTAATTAAGAACATGGCGGCAAAGCATATCATCGATGGTGTCACGGAAACGGAATTTAATCCTGAAGGAAACGTGACACGGGCGCAATTTGCAGCTATGCTTGGCCGTACGCTAGGCTTGAAAGCAATGAACAGCGCTCGATTTAAGGATGTACAGCCTGGGGCATGGTATGCAGAGGCAATTGCTCAAGTGAATGAGGCGGGTATCGTACTCGGCCGCAGTGAAGATACATTTGCACCTGACGACGCGATTACACGTGAAGAAATGGCCGTTATGACCGTTCGTGCCTACGAATTCATGAAAGGCAAGAAAGTATCTTTGACGAAAACTAACCGGTTTAGTGATCATGCTCAAATCCAAGAGTGGGCACAAAACGCAGTAAGTGCTGCGCAAGCAGTCGGTTTGATTCAAGGACGCAGTGCAAATCAATTTGCTCCACAGGAGCGGATGACGCGCGCTGAAAGCGCGCAAGTGATTTCCAATCTTCTGAACGGAATGCAGAAATAATGAGGTAGAACGAAGGACATGTACAGCGGGAATCCCCGTGAGTGCATGTCTTTTTTTTGTATTAGAAAGCAAGTATAAGTTTCGGGTGAAAACATAGCGATGCTCTTGCTTGTATTTTAGTGAATTATGGATAATCTTGAGACGCCAGTTTCTTCAATAAGTAGAATTGTGCGCAAGGTGGGTCCCTCCGTCGCCCGACCGGCGCGAAGTAAAGATGTAGGGATATTTTGAAGCAAAAAGTGGACAGTGGAACAAATTAGTTGAGTATATGTACATTAAAAACTTCAGTTCTTTCTATAAATTGTAAAGTATACGGGAGATTAGGGGTTCGACTATGATGAACTTAGGTAACCAGTCGTCCTGTGTTACGTGCCATTCTATTAGAAAGAAGGGATTCAATTGTGGTCTATGTATTATCCCGAATTAACCAAACGGGCATTCCACCGCTCTTGAATGGGATTGTGAGTTATGAACAATGGGCGGAAAAGCTGTCTGGAATTCGTGAAACCTGGCTTTCGTACATTGGTGAACTGCCTGCCAGGGTGCCAGTCCGTGTGCAAGTCAATTGCCAGAGCAAGGAATCAAACCATACGAGGCTTCATATCGAATATGATACGGTACATGGTGATACAGTTACCGCGTACCTCCTTATTCCAGATGACAATGGATCCAATTGTTCTATAAAAGCAGGCTACCCTGCCGTTCTTGCACTCCATTCAACACATGAGCAAGGGAAAGATTTTATTGCGCTTTCGACTGGTGGGAAAAACCGCTTGTACGCGCTGGAACTGGTGGAGCACGGTTATGTGGTGCTGGTCCCCGATGCACTGACAGCCGGTGAACGGATCTACCCGAGCAGAGCGGCATTTGATAGTACACCTTTTTATGAACAGTATCCTGAGTGGTCAACAGTCGCCAAGAATATAACAGATCACATGCAAGGCATAGATGTATTATGCACGTTGGATTATGTTAATCCGCTTGCTGTCGGGGTGATCGGACATTCGTTTGGCGCTTATAACGCTTATTTCCTGGCTGGTTTAGACCAACGTATTAAAGCTGTTGTTTCCAGCTGCGGGTTCAGTCCGTTTACTGGCGATCCACATCCGGAGCATTGGGGCTACCGCACTTATCCTTACACGCATATCCCGAAAGTTTCAGCGGATTTACAACAGGACCGGATTCCCTTTGAATATCACGAGATCGTCGCCTTGTGCGCCCCAACGCCGTTTTTCAGCTACGCGGGACAAGATGATCATATATTTCCTCATTGGCAATCGGTTGGGGAAGGGATGCTGGAGCTCTCGAGGCTTTACCGATGGTTAGGAAAAGAAGACCTTTTTCAGTCCTACCTGGGGACGGGCGGACATGATTTTCCGGAGGAGATACGGATGTTAGCCTACCAGTTCCTTAATCAATGGTTGAAGAAGGAAGGCGAGTAAGGGATGAAACAACTAAAGATTGTAATGCTTCAGGATGCCGCATATACGGAGCGTATTTTTAAGCCTGAGCATTTAGAGCAAATGCAGCGTCATGGCACCTTATGCATGAATCCTCGTAAAGGTACCCCTACTCCGGAAGAAGTCGCGGAGCTAATCGAGGGGGCGGATATCGCCATTACTTCCTGGGACTGTCCGCCATTCGAGGCCGCAATCCTCGACGGTTGTCCAGGGCTGAAGCTGATCGCTCATGCGGCTGGCACGGTCAAGCCGCTTATGAGCCCCGATGTCATTTCGAGAGGGATTCGTGTCTGCAGCGCGAATGAAGCGCTGGCGCACGGAGTGGCGGAAACGACCCTCGGCCTAACCATCGTCTCGTTGAAGAACATCTGGCAGCTTGCCCGCAATACGCGGGAAGGCGAGTGGCATAAACAGCGTGAGCTTGTTCGAGAACTGTACGAGGTAACGGTAGGGGTCATCGGAGCTGGTTTGTCAGGTAAATATTACATTCACTTGCTGCAGCAGTTTGAGGTGCAAGTGTTGGTCTATGATCCTTTCTTGTCCGCTAGTCAAATTCAAGAGATGGGAGCAGTTAAGGTAGAGCTGGACCAACTACTTCAATTAACCGATGTCGTGTCTATTCATGCTCCTTCCATTCCAGCAACGCATCATTTGATGAACGAAAGGACACTGCGTTTAATGAAGGACGATGCAATCCTTATTAATACAGCAAGGGGATCACTCATTGATGAGGAAGCGCTGGTTGTGGAATTGCGTAAAGGAAGGCTATGGGCCTGCTTAGACGTTACGCAGCCCGAACCGCCTGAGCTCCACCACCCGTTCCGTACGCTGCCAAATGTTACGTTAATCCCGCACATTGCTGGAGCGACCAACAACGGGCTCCATCGGCTTGGCAGATTTATCGCTCGTGAAGTCGATCTCTTCGTCCAGGGCAGCCCGCTCATGGGTGAAGTGAAGCTGTCCGAACTTCATAGGATGGCTTAAGGGCTGTACGTAACAAAAAGGGCTTACGCTAGCAAGATACAAGCGTAAGCCCTTTTTGTGTTAAGTTCCGTTATTTCGATATTCGGCAGGCGTAATACCTGTATATTTTTTAAAGACCTTATAGAAATAAGTGCTGTTGTTATAGCCAGTCTTCTGCGAGATTTCCTCAATTGGCGCATGCGTGGAAAGAAGAAGTTCCTTTGCTCGCTGGATTCGGTATTCGTTTAAATAATCGGGAACCGACTGGTTGGCGAGCTTTTTGAAAATCCGCCCCAGATAGGCGGGGGATAAATCGAGAATTTCCGCAATTTTAAATAAGGACAATTCCCGGTCGGCGTAATTCTGACCAATGATTGTATCAATGGATGCAATCAGGTTGTCGTGTTTTGAGCTCTTCTTATCCTTGAAACCCAGACAAAGCCCATCGATTAATTCGCAGAAATGATTGTGTACATCTTGAAGCGTCTCTAGCTTATGCATGTGATGGATAAAGGAACTGAAATCATAATCCAATGGGATGCTAGCATTTTTATCCATTCCAAGTGCCGTCGTACTGAGCGAGAAGGCCAACTGATTGAATAACATGTTATAAACGATATAGGAAGGCGGGTCGACGGCACGTACAATTTCATTGAACCATTTCTTAGACTCTTCCGCTTTGCCAAGCTTAATCGTCTCCAACATATTATTCTCAAGTCCAACAGGATGGATGTACGGCGTGAGCGCTTGCGGACGATGCTGACGGCTGTGCAACATGCAACGGTAACCGTCGGTAAATTTGTATTTCAACTGCTGCAGCGCTTCCGTGTATAAGTCCGATACTTCAACGAGGCTGTCGCCGGTTCTGCTAATGGAGGCAGACAGCGAGATGCTGAGGAATTGCTCAGCTGAGTCTTGCACCTTTTTTACCGTATCCATCCATGCTTGATCACTTTGGAAGCTGCCATTCAGTAGCACCGCAAGGGTCTTCTCATCGATATCAATACACTCGCAGATGCCGATTTGTGAGAACAGTTCGGAGGCGATGTTCATCATGCCGTATTTGAGCAGAACGCGGTCTTCAAAGTGATATTGCTTGGAAAATGAATCAAATCGGTCGACTACGAAAAGGACAATGATAAAGTCACTGGTCGGATCCATCGCGATATCGAATTCACTGAGTTTGGTTTCGAGATCAGTTGGTTTTCTAAATCCACTATTGTGAACAAGCTGACGTAAGAAGTTTTGCTTTAACTTATCGTGATTATTGCGTTTTTCCTTCATCAATGTATTTAATTTGGATGTGACTTTCTCAATCGGCTTGTATAGCGTTCTGGATAAGAAGAATGAAATGCTGAGCCCAATTAATAGAATGAGCAAACAGATCCAAAGTACGGTTTCCTTAATCATTTCCACTTTCCCCATAATGGTGTCATAAGGCAGTATCCGGATGAAAAGCCAGTTGGTAAATTCATGTTTGGAGTATACAACTAACGATTTCACACCCTCTACATCATCGACAAAATAATCGGATGCTTGATTAGCGGAAGCAGTCAATATTTTTTGTACATAAGGTTTATCCTTCAAATCTGCCAGGAAAGGCATCGAATCCGTACTAGTTACCAGGGTGCCTTTGCTATCGATGATGAACGTGGACCCATTTTTATTCATATCAAGGCTTGTAATGGCGTCCTTCATCCATCGCTCGGGTACGTTAAGCATAATCATATTGTCGATATCCTTAGACTGGCCTTGCAGATCATAGAAAACGAAAGTGTATACATTAGCCATTTTGACTTCCTGAAAAGGAGTTTGAACGGGTATTGCCCGGGGAATAGGTGCCAACCGTTTGTAATTTGTGAAATGCTCTACTAACATGCGCGCGTCCGCATCGTAGAAATCGTCGAAGCCTTGAATCGTATTTAGGGAGGACAGGGTGGCTGAGTAAAATGTTTTGGAGTTCTTGCTGTACAGATAAATGGAATGGATGAAATAGTTGATATTCAGATATGTATTCAAGCGATTTAAAGCGGTGTTCGTTTCCACACTGCCTGGGGATGTATAGTGTAGGAGCTTATCGAGCAGTGGATCGGCGTATATTTGCAGCGCGTAGTTCGTCGAGTTTTCAATCATTGATTTAGCACTGTAGCTCGTCTGGGACAAGCTGCTTTTCTCCGATGCATAGATATTTGATAAGGCGATCTTCTCGAAACTCGCGTAGAGTGCAGAGGACAAAGTTACGATGGTGAGGATGATGCAAACGATGAGCGAAAGGAAGATGTTGGCGTAAAGTTTATTGGATGTGCGGGCCGTTGTGAGTTTCATCGTATTGTCCATGCTCCTTCCTTATTCGGGATCGTTGCCATTATTATAATGAATATTTAGTAAACAGGTAAGAGCAGGTACAAAAAGTGTAAAGCGGAACAAATTCGTTTAGTTGCCTTTCACAAAAAAATGGAGACTATTCACGGGTTTGTGAAGTATACGGGGAGCTTGATCGTAGTCTACGATGGAATTAGGAAACCGGTTGTCCTAAACAAAGCGAATTGATGGAGGGCTGCATGGAGAGTAAGCAATCTGTAGAGAAATATGTGTTCCAAATCATCGGCTATTTCTTCATATCGTTGTTCGCAGTCATGTGTTTAATTCCGTTCCTTATGATCGTCATAGGCTCAGTCACGGAGGAAACCCAAATTATTAGGAACGGATACAGCCTCATGCCGAGCAAGCTTTCATTTGATGCCTACGTATTTATTTTTAAAAATCCTAAGCAGATCGTATCCGCTTATCAAATTACGTTATTGGTTACGATCATCGGTACCCTGCTCGGACTGTTTCTTACAGCGATGACAGCATACGTGCTGCAGCGAAAAGACTTTAAGTACCGAAACGTATTCGCCTTCTATTTCTTCTTTACTACCTTATTTTCCGGTGGACTTGTACCATGGTACATTATGATCGTCAAGTATTTAGGATGGAAGGACTCGCTCTTGGCCTTGATTGTGCCTGCTTTATTAAACGTGTTTTATATTATTATCATGAGAAGCTTTATTAGCTCGACCATTCCTGATGCCATCAGCGAATCGGCAAAGATTGATGGTGCTGGCGATTTCCGTATCTTTTTCTCCATGATACTTCCATTGACCAAGCCAGCGCTGGCTACTATAGGTTTGTTCATTGCGCTTAATTATTGGAATGATTGGTATCATGCGACCTTGTTTATCAATAAAGAAAATCTGTACCCGCTGCAATACTTCCTCTATAAAATCTTGAGCAGTATTGCCTTCGCCAACTCATCCGTGGCTTCGCAAGGCTCTGTCGTCATGGATACGCCGAAAGAATCTTTCAAGCTCGCCATGACGGTCATCGCGACAGGACCGATCGTTCTTCTTTATCCTTTTGTCCAAAAATATTTCATTCAAGGTATTACGATAGGCTCCGTTAAAGGATGACACCGGCTGTGGCCGTTGATCATAGATGAGTGAATCAATAAAGGGGAGGATTTATCGATGAAACATGTAAAGACACTGATGACAGTCAGCTTGGCAGCAGTCATGCTTATGGCAGGCTGTTCGACAAACTCAGGCCAAGGAACGGCATCACCTAATCCAACCGCAGGCACGAGTACGGCAGCCCCATCGAACAAACCGGACATTTCTAAAGAAGTGAAGCTGAAAATGTACCTGATCGGCGATCAGCCCAAGGACATAGGGCTTGTCTATGACGAAGTCAATAAGATGCTGAAACGTGATATTAATGCAACAGTTGAGCCTATTTTCCTATCTTGGGGAGATTATTTACAGAAGTATCCGCTGCTGTTTGCAACGGGTGAAGATTTCGATTTGGTTTTCTCGGCAAACTGGATCAAGTATGGCGAGCAAGCAATTAAAGGGGCATTCCTTGAGCTTACGCCGGATATGTTAACTAAAAATGCACCGAAGACGATGAAGGAAATGCCGAAAGAAGCCTGGGAGCAGGCAAAGGTGCAAAATAAAATTTATATGGTACCTGCCTCGACCAAAGATTTCTCTATGGCCGTTGTCGGCGTCAGAGGCGATTTGAGAGCGAAGTACAACATCCCTGAGTTAAAAACGATCAATGATTTTGAGAAATACCTTGAAGCTATTTCCAAAAATGAACCGAATATGGTGCCTTTCGATGAAGGCATTAATGCTTATACGATGTACGACTTCATGGTTGGGACTGAATTAACACCTAAGCTCATTATTGGTAATTCGCTCGTTTCTGTGGACTTAAAAGATAAGTCGGGCAAATTGATTGATATCGCGCAAACTCCGCAATATTCGGAATTTGCGAAAAAGATGGCCGATTGGAACAAAAAAGGTTACTGGTCCCAGAATGCTCTGCTGAATAAGACGCCAATTAAAGATTCGTTCCTTGCTGGTAAAAGTGCAGCGATGGCTGGAAACATTCAGGATATGAGTCTCGGTGTAACGGCAGCGAATCAGAAACATCCGGAGTGGAAAGTCGAGCTGTTTGATCTTTACAATGGGAAAGCAACCTATGTGAATCCGTATATCGGAAATGGGATGTCGATTAATGCCAATTCCAAAAACCCGGAGAGAGCCCTGATGCTGCTCGATTTGTTCCGGAACAATGAGGACTACTTTAACCTTACAACGTATGGCATTAAGGGGAAGCATTATGAGTTGACTGCAGACAAAAAGATACAAGCGCTCGGCGGAACGGATTCCGGCTACAAGATCGACTCCGGTTCTCCTTGGGGCTGGCGTACGGAAGGATTGATTAAGCCGCTTGCCGACGAACCGAAGGAGGTTGGGGCGATTAAAGCAGCTTGGACGAAAACTGCAATTACGAATCCGCTTCTTAACTTTGTGTTCGATACAACGAATGTGAAGAACGAATTGGCAGCGATCAAAAACGTCAAAGATCAATACCGGAATCCAATTACGCTTGGTGTCATTAATGATCCGGTGGAAGCCGTAAAAACCCTCAATACCAAAAATAAAGAAGCGGGTCTAGATAAAGTGATCGCAGAAGCGCAGAAACAGCTGGACGACTATGTAAAGAACAATAAATAACGTTTGTGAAAGGACGAGAGAGGCTGCGGTCATCAGGCAACAGCCTCTCTCGTTTTTATTAGGAGGAGAATCGTATGCATACGAAAGGTTTTCTAGGCGATTTGCGAAGGAATCGCACATTGTATCTGATGATTTTGCCAGCGTTCTTATTTTTTCTGATCTTTTGTTATTTTCCAATGGCAGGCATGGTGGTTGCTTTTAAATCTTATTCCTATAGGGATGGTATATTTGGAAGTCCTTGGGTTGGTTTCGCTAATTTCGAATTCTTCTTCAATTCCGGGAAAGCGTTTCTAGTTACAAAAAATACGATCGTGTATAACTTTATGTTCATGATTGTGAACAACTTGCTCGAAATGAGCATTGCCATTGTGTTATTTGAGTTGGCAGGCAAATACGTCAAGAAATTTTTGCAGTCGGTCATCTTTCTGCCTTATTTCATTTCGTGGGTCGTTGCCGGAGCAATTGTTTATAATTTCCTCAATTATGAGTTCGGTGCGGTGAATACGTTCTTGAAGTCGTTAGGCATCACGACAGTAAACTTTTACAATAATCCGAGTTTGTGGCCTTATATCTTGGTCTTTTTTAGCGCATGGAAGTCGGTAGGGTATGGAACGGTAATTTACCTTGCGAGTATTGCAGGCATTGATTCGGAAATGTACGAAGCATCGAAAATCGATGGAGCGAATGTGCTTCAGCGGATAGTCCATATTACGATCCCATCCATCATTCCGACCTTGATTGTTTTGCTGCTGCTGAAGGTGAGCCAGATCGCGAGAGGCGACTTCGGCTTGTTCTACCAACTGATCGGTGATAATGGACTCTTATATGATAAAACCGATATTATCGACACGTTCTCATTCCGGGCACTCCTCGATTTGCAGGAATTCGGCATGGCGGCGGCAGTTGGTTTATATCAGTCCGTCCTCTGTTTCCTCATTATTGTGATCACGAATGAATCTGTAAAACGAATCAAGAAAGAAAGCGCCCTATTTTAAGAAAAGAAACGTTGAGAGGGGGGATGCTCGACATTCGGAAAAGGTTAGCTTGAAAGGAAGGGCTGGTTGTAAAGATAAGGGTTAGAAGAAAAAAAGGAGATGATTCGTAACGATGATGGTACGAAATTCAAAGAGTCTACTTGCGCTTGTGATGATTGTTGTCATGATGTGGGGTTGTTTCAGCGCTTTGCCGTTTGTGAAGGTACCTGTTGCAGAAGCCGCCGAAGGGTGGCCAACGTCGGTGATGTCGGGGACGAATATGCCGTTTGGTCCTGGGGATGCTCTGGTTACGACACAAAACCCGCCTGACTTCCGGTGGCCTGCCGTTAGCGGAGCAGACAACTACGATCTGCAGGTTAGTCGCAGTACGACAGTATCGAGTGTCGTGTATGAACAAGAAACCCTCACGTCGAACTTCTACAATTTTAATCATGTTTTTGACACAGGTACCTGGTATTGGCGTGTACGGTTTCACAAGCCAGTCTCTGGCTGGTCGGAATGGAGTGATATTCGGAAGTTCCGAATTGAGGAGGAGAATGTTCCGTTCCCCGTTCCTTCTGTCGAACAGTTGTTAAGCAATATCAGCGCGACACACCCTCGCATTTGGGCAAATTCATCGACGCTTGCGGATTTCCGAAATTTGCGGTATACGGTAGGGCAAGATATGTTTCAAAGAATCAATCAATCCGTTATTGCTGCACTATGTACGCCAACTGCTGAGAATCCGCATCAGTGCGACTTGGTCGAACCGGACTTTCCCTATGGAGCTACCTATAATCATAATGCTCCTGAATTTGTCGCAGCGCAGCGTGTTCTCCGTACGAATTCGGAAGCGGCCATTAATAAAATGTTCAATGCCGCATTCATTTACTTCCTCACGGGTTCGCCTGAGATCGGACAGTACGCGAAAGCAAGGCTGCTCGACCTCGCCAGCTGGAACCCGAATGGAACAACAAGCTACTTTATTCATGATCAGGTACATAGGAGCATTGCGTTAGATTCAGCCATGGCCTACGACTGGCTATACGATCTGCTTTCACCTACAGAGAAACAGACGGTATTGAATATGGTGAAAGCCCGCACGCAGACCTTGGTCAATGAAATCGTGGTCAAATACCCCATTCAGAGTAAACCGTATGATTCACATGGGTGGACCGCATTCGGATTTGTTGGCATCATCGCTACGGCGTTGCTGAATGATTTACCGGAAGCTGAATCCTGGTTTCGGCAAGTTGTTCCGGCTTACATCAATATTTTGCCTCCTTGGGGTGGGGAGGATGGCGGTTGGTCACAGGGAACTGGGTATTGGCAATGGTCGTCTACGCTTTCGAAACAATTTATGGACGTCCTGTTGAGTGCGAGCGGTTTCAATCTTTATGACAAAGCATTTTCACGTAATGAAGGCTTATATCCGCTTTATGCATTTCCGAAAGGCAGCCCGAAAGGGATTTTTGGAGACGATAGCGAGTACGCTCCAGGTTCAGCGAGTGTGACTGTTTATAATCGTCTCGCGCAAATGTACGGCGATCCCCGGATGAAATGGGCAGCTGGGGCAATTGGAACGGGCATGAACGGGGAAATGAGCAACTATTTTTATGGGGACGACAATCTGGACGCGAGACCCCCGGTTGATTTGCCGGACTCCAAGTGGTTTCAGGACATTGGACTTGTGACTATGCATTCAAAATTATACGATCCCGACAGCGTGTCGCTCTATTTCAAATCGAGCCCATTCGGCACTTACAACCATAGCCATGCGGATCAGAATGGTCTCATCGTTAACGCTTTTGGAGAATCGCTTGCTGTGGAGAGTGGTTTTTATGACTACTACGGCAGCAGCCACGATACCAACTATGCGAAGCAAACATTTGCCGCTAACGCCATTACAGTTGATGGGAAGAAGGGGCAGCCGATCGATAATATCGATGCGGACGGCAAGATCATGAGCTTTGTTACACATCCTGATTTCGATGCAACGAGCGGAGATGCCACTGCTGCCTATTCGGGTAAGCTTAATCAAGCGAACAGGAGTATCGTTTATGTCAGACCCGATATGTTCGTGGTCATTGATCAATTGCAGTCGACGAATCCAGGGGGCTCGGAATTTGAATGGCGTCTGCACGCAGATAATCAGATGGATCTTGACGCTGATCAGGCTGGAGCAACGATTTGGAAGAATGAAGCCGGATTGAGAGTCCGTTTTCAAGCGCCCTCGGGGCTTAGAACGACGTTTGAAGACCAATACTTAGATGCGAATGACGTGGAATGGAAACCAAATAAGGATTCCGTTTATGCCAACAAAAAGCAGCTGCATGCGGCATTCATCACGCCGAAAGCGAATGCGACGACTTTTGTTTCTACGATGGAAGCTTTTAAGCAGGGAATCCAGCCGCAGAATGTGATCTCAGAGAATCACGGAACGTATACGAAACTTACCTTTGACGACGGTTCAATCGTTTATGTGCGAACGAGTTCGGGTGGGGAAGTTGATACAGGCGGTATTCAATTCAACGGTACTGCTGTGGCTATGAAAGGAAGTACGGTGCTCCTCGTTGACGGTACAAAGCTTGTAAAAGACGGCACTACGCTCATTGCGAGTAGTCAACCAGCGACGGTGGTTTATGGCGGTGACCAAATATCGGTATCGAGTCCATCGGACGTGCAGGTTGATGTCAATGTACCAGGCACTGTACGCTTACGAGATGCCGGAAGTGGTCAGGACTTCCCGAGCGGCGGAGTGATCGAAGACGCAATGGGACTCAGGGGTGTACACTGGACTGCAGCAGGAAACACGCTCACCCTTCATGTCGAAAAGGGGCAGCATGCGTTCAAGCTTAACGATGCGCCGATGTCGGAGCCGCTGGCTCCAGCTACGCTGCATACAGATTTCGATGGCGTGCAGGGAACGAAGTCGATGCAGGTTCGCACCGATATGGAAGGAATCCCTGTCTCTTGGGGGAAACTTGGCAATACAGCGGGATTATACCACGTCGTGGAAGCACCTCAGGGCTTGATTTTTGAAAGGCATGGCCGTCCCCAAGACGTCTACCTCGAAGCAAACGCTAATATTATCATTCGAGGTGAGCTTGGTCCAGTTAAGTTAAGTAAGGTCGGGGGTAATAATTTTACGACTGTGGATGCCTGGACAGACCCTGAAGACATGAGAAATAGGTTGTCCTTTGATTGGATTGAAGCAGAATCCTATACGGATGCGGATGCAGGAGTTAGCGCCTATACGACGAGGCCATTTTTGTCAGGAGGGAAAGGGTTAGGCAATTGGAATCAGGCGGGACAGAAAGTACATTGGACGTATCAAGTTCCCAAGGCGGGAACCTATGACCTGGTCCTGAAGTATGTCGCGGGCTTTGGGCTGAATCCTGGTGAACTCACGAGCAGAAGCGTCATGATCGGAAATATTGCGACAGCCTTTCAGGCTCCAACGACCTACGATTACGGGACGAAGCCGGAATATTGGCAAGGGCTCCGCGTTAATCTGGGGCAGCACTTGGCGGCAGGAACGGTCGATATCACGATGTGGAACGATAATGGACCGATGAATTTGGATTGGATTGGGCTTATCGAGCGAAAAAGCGATGAGGAGCGTCCGACAGTGCCCGGCAACCTTCATCTTGTTGCAAAGACGGATACGACTGCTTCTGTAGCTTGGAACTCGTCGACCGATAATGTGGCTGTCAAGGAATATGAGCTGTATGCAAACGGTGTATTGAAAACCGTAGTTCCGAGCGGTACGCTCACGGCAACGATAGCCGGGCTAGTGATTGGCAATACGAGTGCCATCACGATGGTGGCTGTGGATACCAGCAACAATCGGTCATTAGTTAGTGAGACTTTGAACGTGTTGACGCAAGACACCATGGCTCCAACTTGGGGGGAGACTGCCTCCATATGGCCAGAGCATCTATTCCCGAATACGGCAAGACTTACATGGGACTCGGCGGCGGACAATTCAGGCTCCGTGACGACGTATACGATCTATCGGAAGGAGGGGGGGCAATCCTCCTTCGTGAAAGCGGGTACGGTGAGTGGAAGTGTGTACAGCTATGATGTGACGGGTCTACTACCCGGGGGCAACTATACGTTCCAGATTCAGGCTGCTGATGTGCAGGGCAATGAATCGACGGATGGTCCGAGCAAGACAGTGACGCTGCCTGACCTAGACAGTAGTGGCAGTTATTATGAATCGTTTGACGACAGAATAGCGGGGGCAATGAGCTCTGCTGGCAACTGGACGGTGACGACGAACTCCGGAACGTCGGCAGCCATCGTACCTTCGCCAGACTCGAGCGGCAATGTGCTGCAGTTGACAGACAATTACGCGACATCGGACAGTGACTATACGGAAAGCCCGATTGTTGTAAGAAATAATGCGCCGATTGGCGGTAAGGTCACAATCGAAACGAAATTCATGTTTAATAAAGTGAGCAGCGACACCAGCAATTTCGAGCTAAAGCTGCGTGGTTCCGGGACGGATATCGTGCGGTTCAACGGCTTCTCGGATGGAACCATCGGCTATTGGAATCTTATCAGCGGCACCAATTCATCCGTCAAAATTCCGAATGCCACCGGCTTCACGCTTCCGCGGGATCAGTGGATGACGCTCCGTTTCGACCTGGATATGGCTGCAAAGACGTATGATCTTACCATGCAGGCGGAGGCCTTCAAAACCTATTCCGGCACGGTGGCGGCGCCTGGCACGCTGGATAGGAAAACAGGCACATATCAGGTAAAAGGAATTCCGTTTTATAACAACTCAACAGCAACGACGATTGATTCCTTTCGCTTTAGTTCATCCCGATACACAAGTAAATTCTTGCTTGATTACTTGACGCTGTACAAGACAACTTTGCCTGATACCACAGCTCCAGTATGGGGCGAGGCGGCCTCGATTCAATCGGTGCAATTGTTCCCGAATGCGGCTAGACTTGCCTGGGATCAAGCGACTGACAATTCAGGATCGGTCGCATCTTATTCAATCTATCGAAGGGACAGTGGGCAATCGTCCTTCGTGAAGGCGGCAACGGTGAGCGGGAGTACGTATGCATATGACATGACTGGGCTACTGCCAGGCGGCAGCTATACGTTCCAGGTAAAGGCGACCGATGCCCAGGGCAACGAATCGTCGAACGGCCCAACCACGATAGTGACACTCCCTGCGACAGGCAGCAGCGGCGCGTACTATGATTCCTTTGATGATTGGGCAACAGGAAACGTATCAAACGGCAGTACCTGGACGGTGAGTACGAATAGTGGGACGTCCGTTTCCGTCGTGCCTTCACCGGATGGCGCTGGGAAAGCCCTCCAATTATTAGATAATTACGCTTTGTCGGACAGTGATTACACGGAAAGTCCGATTGCGGTGAGATCCCATGCCGCGCTTGGGGGTAAGCTCTCGTTTGAAACGAGGTTCATGTTCAACAAGGTGACTAGTGATGCCGCTAACTTTGAACTCAAGCTGCGCAGTGCAGGAACGGATGTCGTGCGGTTTAATGGGTTTTCGGATGGCACATTCGGATACTGGAAGGTTATCAGTGGTACCAACACGCCGGTCAAAATTCCGAAAGCCGCAGGTCTGGTACTTCCCCGCGATCAGTGGATTACACTTCGTTTTGATCTAGATATGACGGTTAAGACGTATGATATCTCCATGCAAGGAGATGTGTTTAAAAGTTATGGGGGAACGGTGGACGCGCCGGGCACCTTGGACACAAATAGCGGTACGTATCGTATCAATGGCATACCATTCTATAACAACAACACGTCAGTCACGACCATCGATACTTTCCGAATTAGTACATCGCGTTTTACGAGCAAAATTTTGCTTGATTATGTTATGTTGTACAAAAATACGATAGCTCCAGCAGATGCGATCTTATCAGCCGATAAGATCGTACCAACCAAATTGGATGTCAACGTCATGATTCAGTATCCTGCCGACGCAGCGGTAAAGGAATATAGGATCGGAGAGACTGGTACATGGACGGCCTACACAGCGCCTATTGTCCTTTCCGGCAATGCTACCGTGTTTGCTAGAGGTACTTCTGTCGATGGCAAAGTATCCAATGTTACAAGTTATACAGTAAGCAATATTGATCGAGCAGCTCCGGTTACGAGTGTAAGCGTATCTCCTGCGCAACCGGACGGCACCAACGGCATGTATGTCAATCCAGTCACAGTCACACTGGTCGGTAGCGATAGCTTATCAGGTATGGCCAAAACCGAGTTCAGTCTGGACAACGGAACTTCTTGGCAGCTGTATACGACGGACGTTACGTTTGACACTAAAGGCAACTACAGCATGCTTTATAAGTCTACAGACCAAGCGGGGAATGTCGAGATTCCTCAGCAGTTTGGCTTTATGCTCGACACGACTACAGTCAAGGTACAGCTCAAAGACAGTAAGGGTAATCCGCTTAGCGGCGGCAATGTGAAGTACTACGATGGTGGATGGAAAGATTTCGGCATTACCGACGCTTCCGGGTTGGTAAGCAAATCTCTTCTGAACAAGTCCTACACATTCGCGATGACTTACGAAGGCACATATAAGGAGAGCGTGCAGGATACGTCGATGAACACCGTTGTCAGTTTCCAAACGGTGAACGTCAAGGTGAAGCTGAAGGACAGTCAAGGGAACCCGCTTGATGGTGGTGCTGCCACCTATTATGCGGGCAGCTGGCGGATGATCGGCAGCACAAGCGGCGGCGAGGTCAGTAAGGAGCTGCTGCCAGGGTCTTATACGTTCGCGATGACTTACGAAGGCACATATAAGGAGAGCGTGCAGGATACGTCGATGAACACCGTTGTCAGTTTCCAAACGGTGAACGTCAAGGTGAAGCTGAAGGACAGTCAAGGGAACCCGCTTGATGGTGGTGCTGCCACCTATTATGCGGGCAGCTGGCGGATGATCGGCAGCACAAGCGGCGGCGAGGTCAGTAAGGAGCTGCTGCCAGGGTCTTATACGTTCGCGATGACTTACGAAGGCACATATAAGGAGAGCGTGCAGGATACGTCGATGAACACCGTTGTCAGTTTCCAAACGGTGAACGTCAAGGTGAAGCTGAAGGACAGTCAAGGGAACCCGCTTGATGGTGGTGCTGCCACCTATTATGCGGGCAGCTGGCGGATGATCGGCAGCACAAGCGGCGGCGAGGTCAGTAAGGAGCTGCTGCCAGGGTCTTATACGTTCGCGATGACTTACGAAGGCACATATAAGGAGAGCGTGCAGGATACGTCGATGAACACCGTTGTCAGTTTCCAAACGGTGAACGTCAAGGTGAAGCTGAAGGACAGTCAAGGGAACCCGCTTGATGGTGGTGCTGCCACCTATTATGCGGGCAGCTGGCGGATGATCGGCAGCACAAGCGGCGGCGAGGTCAGTAAGGAGCTGCTGCCAGGGTCTTATACGTTCGCGATGACTTACGAAGGCACATATAAGGAGAGCGTGCAGGATACGTCGATGAACACCGTTGTCAGTTTCCAAACGGTGAACGTCAAGGTGAAGCTGAAGGACAGCCAAGGGAATCCGCTTGACGGTGGTGCTGCCATCTATTACGCGGGCAACTGGCGAACAATTGGCAGCACAAGCGGCGGCGAGGTCAGTAAGGAGCTGCTGCCCGGCTCTTATACATTCGCGATGACTTACGAAGGCACATATAGGGAGAGCGTGCAGGATACGTCGACGAACACCTTCGCCAGCTTCCAGACAGTGAACGTCAAGGTGAAGCTGAAGGACAGCCAAGGGAATCCGCTTGACGGAGGGATTGCCACTTATTATGCGGGCAGTTGGCGGATCATCGGAAGCACGAGCGGCGGCGAGGTCAGTAAGGAGCTACTGCCCGGCTCTTACACGTTTGGCATCTCTTTCTTGGGAACGCACATGGAAAGGGTGAACGACATCTCTTCCAATCCCACGGTTGTTTTTCAGTAGTAGATAAGAGGGCTTTTGTCCGAATCCGAACGGAACTTACAAGTAGATTCAAAAAAGGAACCCGAATCCAAATTGTGGATTTGTGTTTCTTTTTTGTTCTGAATAAGAGTGGACATGTACGATAGACTAATGAAGTTGGCAGGAGGGAACGATGCAGATAAGAATCGGGATGTTTTCGACAGCACCGTGCCTGGGGGCGGATGAGTTATGAGTCGGACGTAAGCGGCTGGCAAAATGAACGGGAAACCCGCTCCCGCAGCGGCGGGCAAAGATTGGTAGATCGCATGATGGATGCGGTCAACGATTACGGCGTGAAGCTTCGCGGGACAGGCACGGACGAGAACCTGTTTGTCTATCGTAAGCTAGAAGGTATGTTGGCCGCGCATGGGGAGACGATTGAGGCTCTGCACATTTTGAAGCCGATCGGTGTTTGCACGGCTCCCGCAAGCCAACCAAGCGCCGAAGCTGACCGTATTAGTGATGAAAAACATCACTAAGTCATCCCGTACGCCCACGAAACGCCGAAGCTGACCGCATTAGTGATGAAAACATCACTAAATCATCCCGCACGCCAACCAAGCGTCGAAACTGACCACATTAGTGATGAAAAACATCACTAAGTCATCCCGTACGCCCACGAAACGCCGAAGCTGACCGCATTAGTGATGAAAAACATCACTAAGTCATCCCGCGCACTCACCAAGCGCCGAAGCTGACCAAATTAGTGATGAAAAACATCACTAAGTCATCCCGCGCACTCACCAAGCGCCGAAGCTGACCAAATTAGTGATGAAAAACATCACTAAGTCATCCCGCGCACTCACCAAGCGCCGAAGCTGACCAAATTAGTGATGAAAAACATCACTAAGTCATCCCGCGCACTCACCAAGCGCCGAAGCTGACCAAATTAGTGATGAAAAACATCACTAAGTCATCCCGTACGCCCACCAAGCGCCGAAGCTGACCGCATTAGTGATGAAAAACATCACTAAGTCATCCCGCGCACTCACCAAGCGCCGAAGCTGACCAAATTAGTGATGAAAAACATCACTAAGTCATCCCGTACGCCAACCAAGCGCCGAAGCTGACCGCATTAGTGATGAAAAACATCACTAAGTCATCCCGCGCACTCACCAAGCGCCGAAACTGACCACATTAGTGATGAAAAACATCACTAAATCATCCCGCACGCCAACCAAGCGTCGAAACTGACCACATTAGTGATGAAAAACATCACTAAGTCATCCCGTACGCCCACCAAACGCCGAAGCTGACCGCATTAGTGATGAAAAACATCACTAAGTCATCCCGCGCACTCACCAAGCGCCGAAGCTGACCAAATTAGTGATGAAAAACATCACTAAGTCATCCCGTACGCCAACCAAGCGCCGAAGCTGACCGCATTAGTGATGAAAAACATCACTAAGTCATCCCGCGCACTCACCAAGCGCCGAAACTGACCACATTAGTGATGAAAAACATCACTAAATCATCCCGCACGCCAACCAAGCGTCGAAACTGACCACATTAGTGATGAAAAACATCACTATTGCGGCCACCCGAACAGAATAAAAGCAGTCCCCCAAGTAGTAACCTACCTCGGGGACTGCCTTTTACTCGCTCGATGCATCTTCTAATTCCCACGTATCGCCGATAGCGCTCACCTTGTAGCAAGAACCCTCCAACGAAATGCAAGCTTCCAACCCAAGCTGCGCAAACGTCAGCAACCAGCTTTCCTCATTATTCTCATACTGAATAGGAAGCACGTCATGCAGGTGGCGGATGAAATCGAAGACGTTCGTGTCATCACCCGTCGCCCGTGTGAAGTCAATCCAACGACCTGTGACCTTTCGATCATTCACCGCGGCGAGGAGATCGATAAGCCAAGAAGGAGCAGCGTCTGCGGCATCAAGCTCGTACTCCGCAATGTGCTCCGCCAAAGCTTGCTTATTAGTCATCGGCGCTCCGCCGCCAGCAGTCAATGCTACAGCCAGCTCGTCCAAGAGCTGACTCAATCGCGTTGAAGACTCCATTTTCTCATCCTCCTAGCTTACTGGAAACATCGTGTTGATTTTTAACTTGCCATTGTCCGGCTGAATATCCAATTGAACCTGGTCGCAAGTGACCTCTGTGCCATCGCGGAGATACCCGACTCCTGCACCTGGTACGCTGATTACGGTACCCATACCGACGAGTTTCTGCTTCGGTGCATTCTTGGACACCAATGTGCTGTAAGCACTGGCGAAGGCTGCCTTATGCTTATCATCTGAGACGAATTTCGAAGCGGCTTTGCCTGTTGGCACTTTACTCACACGACCTGAAGGTGCAGTACCGCTTTTCAAGCGTTCGCGTTGTTGATCTTCCGTTGTATGCGCCCCATGATCGGCATAGGAATGTCCACCGCCAACATCATACGTACTTGGATCATTCGCATCCAATCCGTCGTAAAGGTCGGCAGCCACCTTTTGGATCGTATCCGAAGAGGGGGATGTCTCACCACTTACTAAACTATCGTTGTCCGATCTTTTCATTTGCATACGTTCTTCGCCTAGATCAGATGCTTTCGCTCCCATTCGATCGGCTTCGGACTCTAGTCCATGATCATCATTAATGGCGACGCCGCCAGCTTGCTGCGTAGGAGCCACTCTGCCTTGACGCTGTTGGACAACATGCCAAGCCTCATGTGGCAAATGCTGCTCTTGACCAGGCCCTACATGGATGTCATTTCCCTGCGCGTAAGCTAATGCCTGCAACTGAGCAGGTTTATCGGAATTGTAGTGCACCTTAACGGAGTCCATAGACAATCTGGACAGATTTTCTACACCTGATTTCAATTGATCGGGCATACCTGTGTTATTTTTTTTGGTCTGGATAGGCTGCTCAGATTGTGCAGGTGTTGGAGACTGGGATTTAAACAACTGTGCGACAGCTCGGTTCCCGATGGTTCTTTGTAGTTGTGCGATATGTGAAGTGGATAAAGAGGACATGCGATCCGCAGTTCCATTCTGTTTGGCTGGGCTATTCGTGTGAGTCTGCTTATTGTGTTGTTCTGACGATTGGTTATTTCTCACATGGGATTGATAACTCATAAATACAATTCACCGCCCTAAGTAAATGACCTAACTTTCAACAAATTTCCTGTCGTCCACTCTTTATTTTAAGGTAAAAGTTACCAGAGGACAACAGTTCTAAAGTTGTGTTTACTCCACATAGTTCACTAAGCAGTATCTAATGAATATTAGGTCGGTTCACAAGTTACGGACATCGCATGTAATCTTCATAAAGAGACACTACTACTCAGTTCGAAATGACTGCAATCCCTCATGCAGTTCGCGAGCTTCCTCTGTTAAGTGAGTCATTGGCTACATACTATTGTAGATATCTCAGATATTTCGAAGTTGAGCAAATACTTCAAGGAGCTTGTGTACTCGAGCAATGAATAGATAGAAGGAAGAACCTCTTGTGAAAGGGGTTTTTCCTGTTCGATCGGATCAATATTTCTTGCGAAATATCCTTCAAAACCACTTTCTAGATACCTCATATAAATATATTTAAATATAGTTCAAAAGAAGCAGGAATTTATCAAGGAATGTCGAAAATTCTAAGATGTTTTCACACTTAAATCACACTTTTTTTACAATTCGTTCACAATTAGTTTGCAGATATGGAGTTGTTTGTAGCGTGTATCTTATCGACCGAATGAATCAAATTTATCAGCGATATAAGGGTTGCGAATGGCTATATATTCTCG
Source organism: Paenibacillus oryzisoli (assembly GCF_001653565.1). Classification (GTDB taxonomy): domain Bacteria; phylum Bacillota; class Bacilli; order Paenibacillales; family NBRC-103111; genus Paenibacillus_E; species Paenibacillus_E oryzisoli. The sequence goes on along the minus strand of NZ_LYPB01000050.1, from coordinate 21,113 downwards.
TTCTCCTCGCGATTTCACTAAAGAAGAAACTAGAGTACTTCTTCTTCATCCTGAACTCGGAGAAGGGACTCCCGAAATCGGAAGATTCGCAGTGGTATCTGAATTACGCTCATTCCTTATTAACAGATTTCAAGCTTGGCTTACACATGAATGACCTACTTTATATGGGCTATAATCTCATTCTTGCCGTACTAATAGGTTTGTTTAAGGAAGAACAAATTGTTGTTTTTATTCAGGCTGTTACAACGGCATCGTGTGTCATTCTGGTGTACCTTATCACGCTTCGCTTATTTAACCGAATTACCGCCATTGTGGCTTCGTATTTCTACGCAACTTCCTGGCATATAACGGTCTGGTCGATGTACATTCTTTCAGATAGTTTATTTATGAATCTAGTCCTGTTGAATGTGTTTCTTCTTCTGAAAACGCTTGAGAATAACAATAAAGTTATGGGTTCGTTATTCCTCGCTTCTTCACTTCTCATGTTAGTATTCCGCCCAACGGGTGTTCTAACACTTGTGTTTATTTTCATCTACATCGTACTGAATGTTAAACGGGAACAACCGATCCATTTCCTCAAGAGGCATAGATATAAGTTTGTATGCGCTTTACTAGTTGTTTTCACAACGTTGGGCTTTCTTGTATGGGCCGACAAATTCAATCCACTTCTGACATCTCTACAATATAATGCGAAGTTAGTCCTGTACAATATCTATGCCAAAGGGTGGATTTATGACAATCCCTCAGACCATGACTATTTTTATCGTCCTGATTATCGCATTGATATGCTAGGCAGCTTGATCCTGAGTTTTCTTATTCATAATTGGGAACATGTCCTGGTGTTATATGGAAGAAGAGCGCTCGCGTTCATTGGCTGGTGGGTATGGAAGACGGATGTTCAGAGTGTGGCTGGAGTTATTAAATTGTTCAGGGATATCCTCCCGTCACTCCTTTTTCTATTGGGAACTTACGCGGCCATTCGAAACCAAATATTCAGGAAAACATCGATTGTTTGGTTGGTGATCGCGTCGATATTCCTATTCTGTATGGTGTTGTTCATGGATAGTATGTATCGCTACAAGCTGCCTGCCCTCCCTTTTATTTGTATCATCTGTGGCTATGGTGTCGAAAGATGGATTGGTATCATCTTATACTTCTTTAACAAATTAGAAGGGAAGTTGCTTCAATGGAACAGAAACAAGCACTCATAGTCATCCCGGCCTATAATGAGCAGAACAATATTTTAAAAGTAATCAGGGATGTACGTGAGAATCTTCCTAGCTACGATATTCTCGTGATTAACGATTGCTCGAAGGACAACACATCGGCCATAGCCAAGGGAGCAGGAGAGGGGGTCAAAGTAATAGACCTCTCTTATAATCTGGGAATTGGTGGCGCGGTGCAAACAGGCTTCAAATATGCACAGAAGAACGGATATTCCTATATGGTGCAAATTGACGGGGACGGTCAGCATCTTCCTGGCGAGGTGGATAAGTTATTTGCGTGTATGACCCAAACAGGAGCTGATATGGTTATCGGCTCGAGGTTTCTAGATATTAAATCATTCCAAACAACGCGGACAAGGCGCCTAGGGATTAAAGTGTTCTATTATTTATTTCGTATATTAATCCAGACGAAGATTACGGATGGGACATCAGGGTTTCGTATGTATAATCGCAAAAGCATCGAGTTATTAAGCCAATTTTATCCGGATGATTACCCAGAGCCCGATGCCATTATTCTGATCAGCAAACATGGACTTCACATCGGTGAAGTAGGCGTTGAAATGAGAGAACGTGAACACGGCGTCTCGTCGATCACTCCAATGCAAAGTCCTTATTATATGACGAAGGTAATTATGTCGATCTTATTCTCTTTTACAAGGACAAGGACGAGGTGGTAGGGATGCTAACGAGTGAACATCATTTATATAGTGTGCAAGTCATGGGTGTGGTCTTCTCTTTAATTCTGATGAGTACGGTATTTATGATGGTGAGAGCTAGAAGACTTCGAGAGAAATACGCACTTGTCTGGTTCGTGATTGGCTTCTTTACGCTGATTATGTCCATGTTCACGGATTTGATGGAGTGGTTCTCCAAGCTGCTGGGGATCGATTATGCGCCATCTGCATTTTTCGCCATCCTAATCGCATCTGCTTATCTCCTGCTGCTGAATACGAGCATAAGTATCTCGGGGTTAAAACTACATAACAAGGCGCTCACGCAGGAACTGGGTTTAACGAAGCTAAGGCTGGAAGAACTTGAGAAGAAGAGCATTGAGGAGGAAAAATCATCAAATATATCATGCTAGTTGCCAGTGTGCTTATGACGGTTGTGGCCAGTACCTTGCTGAAAATAGGGGGGCGAGCTGTCAATTTTGAAGGTGGCATAATGACGATTGCCATAGGGTACATGACGACACCATTGATTGTGACCGGGTTTGCCTTTTACGCACTGGCGGCCTTTATTTGGATCTATTGCCTATCCCAATTCGACCTGAGCTATGTGACTTTCGTATCGAGTATTCAATATATTTTTATGATTCTTGTTTCGATCATGATTTTCCATGAACAAATTAGTGCCATGAAGTGGGCGGGATGTGTGTTTATTATGATTGGCGTCATTCTATGGTTGAAAGGATAGTCCCCATGTACCGTTGTTTGCCCTATACCGAAGACATGAAGGAAGAATGGAACAAGCTGGCTTGGTCTCAGGGGACCACGTTTCATACATTGTCATTTCGACAGATTCTGCTCGAGACGTTCGGTTATCAATGCTTGTATCATGCTGTAGTTGATGCTCATGACCGGATTTGCGCGTTAATCCCTTTAATAAGCGGCCGCAACTTAGGACTCCAACGGGTAGGCGTTTCGCTTCCCTTTGTTAACTATACCGATGTGTGTGCCCTTAATGAGGAAGCTGCGCAATTCGCTAGGGATGCCATCGTGCAGTTGAAGGGGCAATACCGTCTTCGCTATATCGAGTTGAGATTTAAGAGCGGGACGATGCCCATTGAAGGCAAGAACCTGTCTCCGATACGTAAGCAATTGGAAACCGTTCATGGGCAGATAAACAACATTAATCACACTTTCGTACTGCCATTAACCAATGAAGATGAGGTGCTATCCCTCTCCACTCGCAGTAATCGAAACCATATTCGGAAGGTGTACAAGAACAATTGGTTTCAGGTTTCTTATGATCAAGGGAATCTAGCGCGATTTCATAAGGTTTATGTCCGGCGTATGAAGCAGTTGGGTTCACCAGCACAGGAGATCGGTTTTTTTCAAAAATTCTTCGACTATTTGCCCCATCATACGGTGCTGCTTACCGTGATAGACGTAGAGACGGGTGAGGTAGCTGGTGGTATGCTGCTAATCATTAGCCCGGGGGATTCAACACTTTATTATCCCTATGGAGCAAATTTGACGGCGTACAACCACAAGTATCTCAATAACTTTATGTACTGGGAAGCTGTGAAATTGGGGATTCGAAGAGGGCTGAAACAGCTGGATCTGGGTCGTTCACAAACCGGTTCAGGAACGTATAAGTACAAGGAACAATGGGGGGCTGCTGCCGAGCAGCTCACCTATGTCGTCATGGGCAGCGCCAATGACTTGGCGGGTCCTCCGGATAAAGAAAAGCTTCGCCTTTTCATCGAACTCTGGAAGAAAATGCCTAACATGGTGACAGAGCCCCTAGGTAAGCAACTCATTAAGTATCTCATGCCGTAACGAACAAACTATAGGTGTCATCTAAAATCGGGGGAAATAAAGAATGGCTAATCTTAGCTGGAAGCAGTATTTTGACAAGAGGGCAGAGGTTCATGGAGCTTCCGTGCAATCCTCCGATTATTATAATGAGGAAAGTTTCTTTTTGCAGCGAAATCATACATTAGGTTGGCTTGGGGAACTTCACGACAAAGAGATTCTGGATGCCGGCTGTGGTGTTGGCGCATTTAGTGAGCCTCTCGTTGGGGCTAACACGGTGTATGGGGTGGATTTCTCGGAGAGAAGCCTTGCCTTTGCCGCGGAAAGAGGTCTTCGAACATCGTCGGATGATCTAACGGCGCTTCATTTTGAAGAGGGCAAGTTCGACGTCGTGCTGTGTATCGGTGTGATTCAACTCATCGAACAGTATCGAGCGGTTATTGCCGAGTTGGCTAGGGTGACGAAGCCTGGGGGAACGCTGCTCATAGAAACCTTGCATCGACGTTCCTGGCAGAGGAAAGTGCTCCTATTGTTCGAGAAAACCAAAAAATTCGATCGCATGTACGCGATGGACGAATTGAAGAAAGTATTCATAGCGCACGGATTTGAGCATATAGAGTTCTTAAAGATCTATCATCCGTTCCCTTACGTTTCCAAAGGAAGTACGGGGTGGAAAGTGCACGATCGGTTGTGCACGTCATTCGCCATCAAAGGAAGTAAGAAGCATGTCTAATTCTTCCAAACCGATAACGAATTTACTCACCTTTGATATTGAAGAATGGTTTCATGCGAATTATGATGGGCTGACGCCAGATCGGACGAAAGGTTCTAGTTTCCGTGCTCACATGGATACCCTGCTTCAGATGTGCAGCGACGCGGGGTGTAAAGCGACTTTTTTTACGCTCGGCTGTATTGGAGAGGATTATCCGGATATCGTGAAGGCTATTGCGCGAGAGGGGCATGATGTTGCCTCGCATGGGTATGCCCACGAACTAGCCTATAAGCAAACGAGAGAAGAGTTTCGGGCAGATGTTCAGAAATCGGTGGATATTCTTGAGGATTTGACGGGGACGAAGGTGCTCGGTTATCGGGCGCCGTCATGGTCTATCGTTGAAAGCAATTTACACTATCTTGAAGTACTGGAAGAGATGGGCTTCCTGTATGACGCGAGTATTTTTCCTGTCAAGACGTTCCTTTATGGAATACCTACTGCGAAAAGAGAGATTCATAAGCCAATCGTGAACGGCAGAGAACTTCATCTCTACGAGGTTCCCATGTCTGTCATGCGCGTTGCCGGGAGAAATGTGGGTTATTCCGGTGGGTTTTATTTCAGATTTTTCCCGGAATTCGTGATCCGCAAAGCAATGCAATCAGCCAACCGCCGAGGGGAGAGCTCGATTGTCTATCTGCATCCACGTGAAGTTGATCCCAGTGAGCATAAGCTTGATCTTCCTAGCAAGGAGCACTTTATTCATTATTACAATGTCAAAGGTACGCAAGCGAAGCTGGCAAACATTCTGGGGGCATTCGCTTTTACGTCCATTTCGGAGCACTTGAAGGGGCAGCATACATAATGAACGGTTGGTATCTGTTAGAAGAAATAGTTACAAGTTGCTCAGCTATGCATGAAAGTGTACATTTAATAGTTGAAATGGATGCTCATGTAGGAGTAAAGGAGAACGAAATCGATGACATATACCCCCAATCGAAATACATTAACGAATGTTAGCCGCACACTGGCTAAAGTTGCTTTGGGAGAAGCTGCAGCCGATCTGGTTATTCAAAATGGGACCTTAGTCAATGTGCATTCTGGTGAGCTTATTGCTCATATGGATATCGCGATTGCAGCGGGACGAATTGCTTATATAGGAAAGGCAGACCATACCATCGGGGCGCACACGAAACGAATCGATGCCTCTGGCAAATATATGGTACCGGGCCTGCTGGACGGCCACATGCATGTGGAAAGCACGATGCTTTCCGTGACGGAATTCGCCAAAGCGGCGATTGTCAAAGGGACGACAGGGATTTTCATGGATCCGCATGAGATCGCGAATGTGTTCGGCGCCGAAGGGGTCAGACTCATGCATGAAGAGGGGCAGCCTCTGCCGCTCAAAGTGTTCACGACCTTCCCATCCTGTGTGCCGGCAACGAACGATTTGGAAGATGGCGGCGCTACCTTAGAGGTAGCTGATATTGTGGCGGGCTTGCAGTGGGACAATGTAGTTGGACTGGGTGAAGTGATGAATTTCCCCGGTGTTGTGTACGGAGATCCCAAAATGTGCGGAGAAATCGAAGCAACGCTGCACAGCGGAAAGACGGTAACAGGACATTTCCCGAGTGACGATGATCGGATGCTGCAAGCGTATCTCGCATCAGGCGTTACGTCGGATCATGAGACGGTAACCCGCGAGCAGGGGCTGCATAAGGTTCGCATGGGGATGCACCTCATGATTCGGGAAGGCTCAGCGTGGCATGATGTCAAAGAAGTCATCAAGATTGTCACCGAGGATGGCGTCAATACGTCCAATATCTCGCTGGTTACCGATGACGTGAATCCGCAAACACTTGTGGAGAAAGGGCATCTCAATCATGTGGCACGACGCGCGATGGAAGAAGGCGTTCCGGCGGTTACTGCGATTCAAATGGTCACGATTAATGTGGCCCGATATTTTAAGCTGGAGCATGATGTGGGATCGATCACACCGGGGAAATGCGCTGACATCCTGTTGATGGATGACCTGCAGAAGATGGAGCCTTCTACGGTTATTACGGATGGGCAAGTCATTGCAGAACAAGGCGAGCTAACAGTGGAATTCCCTGTGTTTACGTACCCGCTTCATATTCGTAATTCGATGAACGTGAAGCGTGAGTTGACGGCAGAGGATTTTAAGCTTGCGACGGCAGCTGCGGAGCGGGAGCACACGAAAGTCAATGTCATCCGCGTGGTCGAAAATAGTGCAAGAACCGAGAAGATGACTGCAGAGCTCGCCATTCAAGAAGGTGTCATCCTGCCGGATGCCGAGCAGGATATTGTTCGTTTGGCTTGCATTGAGCGGCATCGAGGTACAGGTCAAATTTCACTTGCTTTTGCCCATGGATTTGGCGTGAAATCTGGCGCAGTGGCATCTACGGTGGCCCACGACAGTCACAATCTGCTCGTAATGGGGATTGATGAAGGAGATATGGCATTCGCTGCGAATGAGCTAGTGAAGCTCGGCGGCGGTATGATCGTTGTGGAAAATGGCAAAGTGCTAGCCCAAGTTCAGATGACCATTGCTGGCCTTATGTCTGAGAAGGCACTGCCTGAAGTCGTCAAGGAAGTCGCCGAGATGGACAAAGCATGGCAACACATTGGCTGTACGATGAACGCCCCGTTCATGACGTTTTCCCTCATCGCGCTGCCCGTGATTCCGGAGATTCGTATATCGAATCGCGGGTTGGTTGATGTGACTCAGTTTAAGCTGATCGATGTGGAGATTGTGTAACCAATCCATACAATTCAAACCTTCTCTGAACATTAGTGCATGATGCTAATGTTCTTTTTTCTATGTGGGTTACCAATATTTATAATGGATTTCATATAAATAGGGCAAACTGAAACGAACTTATCACATCAAGGTGGTGTCCTCCATTGTTGACTGATTTGAAGCGTTTATTAATAGGCCAGCCCTTGAAGTCCCATGAATTAGGCGAGCAGAAATTAAATAAAAAGAAAGCCCTGGCTATTCTTTCTTCCGATGCACTCTCCTCGGTAGCGTATGGCCCAGAGCAGATTCTAATTGTGTTAATAACGATTAGCGCAGCGGCGTTCTGGTACACCATACCTATCGCTTGCGGCGTTTTATTTCTCTTAGTTGCTCTAATTTTGTCCTATCGGCAAATCATCTTTGCTTATCCCCATGGGGGAGGCGCTTATGTCGTCTCGAAGGAGAACCTCGGCATGAACGCGGGATTATTTGCGGGCGGGTCCCTATTGGTCGATTACATCTTGACTGTAGCGGTTAGTATATCCGCAGGAACCGATGCGATCACCTCGGCTTTTCCAAGTTTACATAGCTACACGGTACCGATTGCGCTGGCACTCGTCTTGTTTATTACGATCCTCAATCTGCGAGGAATCACCGAATCTGCCTCTATTTTGGCGTATCCTGTGTATTTGTTTGTGGTCGCGTTGTTTATCCTGATTGGTATTGGTGTGTATAAAATTCTGACAGGTCAAATTTCTCCGGATTTGCATGCTCCATTGGGGACACCGGTTGCGGGCATTTCCTTATTCATCTTGTTAAGAGCATTCTCCTCAGGGAGTTCAGCGTTAACGGGGGTAGAGGCGATATCCAATGCGATACCGAATTTCAAAGCGCCTGCCCCGCAAAATGCTTCCAAAACATTAATGGCCATGGGGATGCTACTCGCGATTTTGTTCGCTGGCATCATCTATTTGGCTTACTACTACGGTATTGCCCCGACCGAGAAGGAAACGGTTGTTTCTCAGATTGCGACGGTGACATTCGGCCGAGGACTGATGTATTATATCGTCCAAGGTACTACCGCGATGATTCTTGTTCTCGCCGCGAATACGGGCTATTCCGCATTTCCTTTGCTCGCAGTTAATCTGGCCAAAGATAAATTTATCGCTAGAATGTTTACGATGCGCGGCGACAGATTAGGCTATTCGAATGGGATTATCTTTCTGGCTGTTACCTCAATGTTATTAATCATCGTGTTCAAAGGGCAAACGGAGCAGCTGATCCCTCTCTATGCAGTCGGGGTGTTCATTCCTTTTACACTGGCTCAGACAGGTATGCTGGTGAAATGGTTCCGTGAGAAACCGAGAGGTTGGCTGCTTAAATTGACGGTCAATTTGGTAGGCGCATGTATGAGCTTCATCGTCATGATGATCTTCTTTATCACCAAATTTGGCCAAGTGTGGAGTGTGCTCATTTTCCTCCCGCTCATCGTTTTTATTTTTCATCAAATCAAAAAGCATTACGATGCGATCGCGGAACAATTGCGACTCACTTCTTGTGAACCTGCCCTTCCGATTGAGGGCAATGTCATGATAGTGCCTGTAGCGGGCTTCACACATGTCGTGGAGAATTCGTTGAACTATGCCAAGTCGCTGTCACCTGATCAAATTATCGCAGTGTATGTGGCCTTTGAACGGGACGATGAGAAGAAATTCGAGGAGAAATGGCAGAAGTGGCAGCCTGATGTGCGCTTAGTTACGCTGCATTCCCATTATCGAAGTATTGTTCATCCCTTGACCAAATTCATCGATACGGTGGAACACAAAGCTACGGAATCTAACTTCCGTGTAACCGTGATTATTCCACAGTTTATTCCTAAGAAGAATTGGCATAACATCCTTCACAATCAATCTAGTTTGCTGATCAGGGCGTTCCTGCTGTATAAGCGGAACTTGGTTGTGACGACCGTGCCGTATCATTTGAAAAAGTAGACCGAATTAACCTAACTATTTGCTCGGCTAGCCTCACGAAATCCCTATTAGTCCGAAAAGGCCGAACTAAATCCCCTTAAACCCTCCACACCAAGGGGAAAAGGCGAATTAGTTCGGCAAAATCGGACTATTTACCGTTTTTAAGCAGGAATCCTCGATTTAATTCCGATAAATCGGACTAATGAGCGGGCTGCCCTTTCTCATGAAGGTTTCCATCTGATGTTCTTCACTCACTCGCTGCATAAACCCACGAAGCTCTTCCTCTGTTTCACAGACTGCGACATGTTCCAACCAAACAAAGAATTTCTTCTTCAGTATGGCTGAAACATGGAGGGGGTAAGTCTCCCGAGACTTGATGATATACAAACCTGAGGCAACTTCATTCCACGGTGACTTGAATATCGTACGAATCGATAATCGAGTCCGAGTCTCCCAATCCTGTTTTTTTTGCAGGTTTCTTATCGACTGATACATTCTCATAATGATCTGATTATCTGATATTTGGGTCCATTTGGATAAACCAGTCTGGACAACATTGTGAGTGATCTCAGACTCTTCTTTAGAAAACCAGTACCCCACAATAATAGGGAAACGATTATTTTCTTCAAGCCATAAGACACCGAACCATTCGTAATCTAGATCAATCGGATTCAACATATGAGGTAGTGTTCCTAAATAATAACGTGGTAAGGAAGTCATGACAGTTCTCCTTTTTTGACTTGATCTCGAAGTCGGTAGTGATTGAATATATGCCATTATTGTAGGTTGGAACGCTATAAAAAGGGGGTAAAGAATGAGTAGTCAACATATAAAAATAGAATAAAAATAGTGAAAACGAGAGTAAACCGAAGTATTTCTATGGAAAATACCTGTGACACATAAATGGATGCGCTTTCACAGGCGGCAAATGTCACAGAATGGGAAATAAGTATCTCCCAAGCATTTTACATTGGCGAGCAATCGGGGTAAGATTCGGTTCAACAACAGATCGCATTCAAGCAAAACGCTGAGTTCCCGTAAGGGAAACGGGGGAACCAATAGAAGCCGATTGGACACAGTTCGGTTTCTCGGGGTGAATCTAATGCAAGCGCAGCTTGCTAAGGTAGGGCACTTCCAAGCCCGAATCCGACAGCTAACCTCGTAAGCGCATTGGGAGAGAACCGCCTTCTTTTCGTGCCCTCCGCAGCGCGTGAATTCACGCTGCTTCGAAGCTCGAGAGTAGAGATTCTCTGCTCTTTGGCTTCTTTTTGTTGTTCACCAATTGAGGAGAGTGAATCTATTATGTATCCCGAACCCCTAACGCTAGTAAGAGAATCAGATGAATGTACCAAACGTATCAAGGAATGCAAGATTATCCGTATTGAATGCTTTCAATTCGATTGCGAGCTATCAGATAAGCTGCTGCCTGGGCATGGTACGGACTGTCATTGCGGCATGCTAACGATTTCAACAAATCTTGGAACATGTGGATTAGGGCAATTCGTGATTCCATGTGGCAACCTGAGAGGGGATTTTGTTCAATGGGCGGTTGTTTTTCAAAAGCTCAAAGGCCTAACCCTGAAGGATGGTTTGGATTACGTTCATCAGAAAGAAGAGGCATGGGGAGAGGTTAGATCACAATTAATGGCATCTGCACTAACCAATTTATTTGAAAAGCTAGAGAGCTCATCAACTATAGTTGAACAAGAACTAAGTTTCCTTAGGGATCGCACTTATTTATTTGAGCATTCTGGGGCGTATATCTCTTTCTAAGGTCACGGCGTATTATAAAAAAGCACCTTCAACCACTTCCTTTGAGTGAGTGAGGTGTTTTTTTTGCTTCCGTATATCCTATTTTTATACTTTTTTTATACGGACCACACAGATTCTTTACCCCCTTTTTATACAGATCGGCGTTACAATGTTTCAGGAAAGGGGGCGGTGATCATCATGCAAAGTGATTTTTTGCTGATAGCTGCGCCAACCAAGGCAGGCGAAGCGTTTATGAAATATACAAAATTGGTTGGCCTTCCTTTTGTTGCATTAACGAACAACAAGATGGAAAGAATCAAGTTAGAAGGTCAAGGAGTGAAGCATATTATCCAAGTGGATACGATGCATTCAGAGGATTTTATCGTTCCCGACTATCCAATTGGGAACGTCGTACTGTTTGAGGAGAGCTTACCCTTATGCTGTAGGTATATCCAAATTTGTCGTAGTTGGACTTCAAGACCTATTTATGTCATCACCCAAAGAGTCAATCCTCGATTAATTTACAAAGGGCTGGGTGCGGACTATGTGATTTATTCTACGAATGGAGATGTCAAATTTCTAATATCCTCCCTACAAACAAATGAAGCACAGCAGCATGTATAGGTTTTTGGAAATTAATCTAAGGGAGGTAAATGACATGTTGGATGTCATAATGGTTGCGGGATTTATTCTATTAACAGTCATGATGATTGGCGTATCTGCCTGGGCTGGCAAAGTAGTCGAAGAGGGAAGTGGGAATAAATGATATGGGTGCTTGGGATTGCAGTGATTATGCTGTTTGTGTACTTAGTTTATGCTTTGATAAATCCGGAAAAATTTTAAATAACTTCATTTCAGGAGGGATTTGAGTCACTATGGTTGCCTTCATTTCAATTGCAGTCACGTTACTGCTAGTATTGCTGCTGGCTCGTCCGGCAGGTTTGTATATAGCTAAAGCATTTAATTATGATAGAACAGGTCTAGATAAATTTTTTACACCTTTTGAAAAATTGATTTATGCAGTAGGCGGTATTCGTCAGGATAATCAGACTTGGAAAAAGTATGCTGCTGCCGCTGTACTAAGCAATGCCGTAATGATAACACTCGTTTATATCATTTTTAGAACGCAGGCGTACTTGCCACTGAATCCAGCTGGCATTCCTAATATGGAGCCAACGCTTGCATTTAATACAGCGATTAGTTTCATGACCAATACGAACTTACAGCATTACAGCGGTGAAAGCGGCTTATCGTATTTGGCGCAAATGTTAGCGATTGTCTTTATGATGTTCACGGCTCCAGCCACTGCGCTTGCAGTAGCCATTGCATTCATTCGTGGCCTAGCAGGTAAGCCGCTTGGTAACTTTTTTGTAGATTTGATCCGCTCGATTACGCGTATTCTATTGCCCATTTCTTTTGTAATGGCATTCGTATTTATTGCTCTTGGTGTACCGCAGACGTTGGAACCAGCGGCTGTGGCCCATACATTAGAAGGCGCTGAACAGATTATTGCCAGAGGACCTGTTGGATCATTTCTATCCATTAAGGAACTGGGCAATAACGGTGGCGGATTCTTTGGAGTCAACTCGGCGCACCCATTTGAGAATCCCGATGCGATTAGTAACTTGCTCCAGATCGTACTGATGATGCTTTTTGGAACGGCACTACCGTTCACGTACGGCAAAATGGTCGGAAACATGAAGCAAGGGCGTGTTCTATTTATTTCTATGGCACTATTGTTTGTCGTTATGCTCGGTATTTCGTTTAGCGCTGAAAAAGCTGGGAACCCAGCTTTGAACACTATGGGTATACAGCATGATCAAGGAAGTATGGAAGGCAAAGAAGTTAGATTCGGTATAACGCAGTCTTCTCTATACTCAGTCGTTACAACAGCTACTGAAACAGGTGCTGTCAATGGTATGCATGATTCATTAACTCCGCTCGGAGGCCTAATATCAATCTCCAACATGATGCTGAACACTGTGTTTGGCGGCGTCGGCGCAGGGTTCATGAACGTGCTTATGTATGCCATCATTGGAGTGTTCTTAGCTGGTTTGATGGTGGGTCGTACACCGGAGTTTTTGGGTAAAAAAATCGAAGGCAGAGAAATGAAATTGGTTGCTTTAACGATGTTAATTTCGCCTTTTCTTATTTTGATACCAACGGCTATTGCAGTCTTCAGTTATCCGAGTACAATCTCCAATCCGGGGTTTCATGGTCTGACGCAAGCCATGTATGAATTTACTTCGTCCGCTGCAAATAACGGTTCTGGATTTGAAGGATTAGGGGATAATACGCCATTCTGGAATATTTCGACAGGCATTGTGATGTATCTTGGGCGGTTTATCTCCATGGTCACTTTGCTTGCGGTAGCAGGGTCTTTAGCGGCGAAAAAAGCAGTGCCGGAATCGGTGGGGACATTCCGTACGGACACCGGATTGTTTGCGGTCGTGTTCCTTGCTTCCGTATTGATCGTCGGCGCTTTGACATTCTTCCCTGGTCTTGTTCTTGGACCCATTGCCGAGCAGTTAACCTTGAAGCCATAAGCTAAGTTTGAATGGAGGACCCTATCATGAGTCAAAAGAAATCGATGATGAACGGAACAATCGTACGAAATGCAATAAAGGAATCTTTTTTGAAGCTGGATCCGAGGGTGATGATTCGAAACCCAATTATGTTTGTGGTAGAGATCGGATTTATCATCACGCTATTCTTGATATTTGTTCCAGGAGCATTCGGAGGTGAAGTACCTGTTTGGTTTAACGTAACCGTTTCGCTCATTCTGTTGTTAACGATTCTTTTTGCTAACTTTGCAGAAGCACTTGCTGAGGGCAGAGGAAAAGCGCAAGCAGATTCGCTTAAGAAAACGAAAAAAGAAATTACAGCTAATAAAGTGGTAGGGAACGCAATCAAAAAGGTACCATCCACTGAATTGCGAAAAGGGGATATCGTCGTTGTATCGCAAGGAGAGCTTATTCCCAGCGATGGTGTTGTAATCGAGGGGCTTGCCTCCATCGATGAATCCGCGATTACCGGTGAGTCTGCCCCAGTCATTAAAGAAGCAGGTGGAGATTTCAGTTCTGTTACCGGCGGTACGCGTGTCGTAAGCGACCAGATTAAAGTTCGCATTACGAGCGATCCCGGCGAAACATTCCTTGACCGAATGATCTCTCTGGTAGAAGGGGCCAAAAGACAGAAAACCCCTAACGAAATCGCATTGAATACTGTTCTTATTAGCTTGACTTTAATCTTTTTGATTGTCGTCGTTACACTGCCGTTTTTTGGGCAATTTTTAAATATCAAGATTGAAGTGCCTATGTTAATTGCTCTTTTGGTATGCTTGATTCCTACAACAATCGGTGGATTGCTGTCTGCTATCGGGATCGCGGGAATGGATCGAGTTACCCAATTCAACGTACTAGCGATGTCCGGTAAAGCTGTAGAAGCGGCGGGAGACATCAATACCATTATTTTAGACAAAACAGGTACAATTACGTACGGAAATCGGATGGCCAGTGAATTTATTGCGGTCGGTGGGGAGAAAGAAGCTGCTGTTGCTGAATGGGCGGCGATTTCCTCCATCAAAGATGAGACACCGGAAGGTCGTTCTGTGCTGGAACTGATGACTAAGCGGGGATTCTCTTATCATGACAAGATTGCTGAAGGCGGAGAATTCGTAGAGTTCAAAGCTGAAACCCGTATGAGTGGAATGAATCTGATTGATGGCCGTATCGTCCGTAAAGGCGCGGTAGATGCCGTCAAAAAATGGGTGACTGCACAAGGAGGAAACATTCCTTCAGATTTGGATACGAAGAGCGATAAGGTTGCTTCTGCAGGCGGGACACCACTTGCCGTTGCGGTGGATAACAAAATTTATGGCGTTATTTATCTAAAAGATACCGTGAAGCCCGGAATGCGGGAACGATTCGAGCAAATGCGTCAAATGGGGATTAAAACCGTCATGTGTACGGGGGACAACCCGTTGACCGCCGCGACAATCGCACTCGAAGCCGGTGTGGACGATTATATCGCGGAAAGCACACCGGAAGATAAAATTGCCGTTATTCGTAAAGAACAAGCGGAAGGCAAGCTGGTTGCCATGACCGGTGATGGTACGAACGATGCTCCTGCCCTTGCACAAGCTGACGTAGGTATCGCAATGAATAGCGGAACGGTTGCGGCCAAAGAGGCGGCCAACATGGTCGATCTGGATTCCGATCCTTCCAAGATCATTGAAGTGGTGGCTATTGGGAAGCAGCTTCTTATGACAAGAGGAGCGTTAACCACGTTCAGTATCGCAAATGATATTGCAAAGTACTTTGCGATCATTCCGGCCATGTTCATGATTGCGATTCCGGAAATGAGTGTGCTGAACGTCATGCGACTAGGTTCTCCGATGTCAGCAATTATATCAGCGCTCATATTCAACGCCATCATTATTCCGCTGCTGATTCCTCTCGCAATGAAAGGTGTTGCCTATAAACCGCTCAGTTCCTCGAAGCTGTTACAACGAAACTTATTCGTCTATGGGTTAGGCGGAGTTGTCATACCTTTTTTCGGTATTAAATTAATCGACCTAGTCATTCATTTGTGGGTTTAGGAAAAGGAAGGAATGAGTCCTATGAAGGTTATATTATCAAGTATTCGGATAAGTTTGTTTCTCATGCTGCTTTGCGGGCTTTTATATAATGTGATCATAACTGGAATCGCCCAAGCTGTTATGCCGGGTAAAGCAAGCGGAAGTATAATTTATAATGAGAAGGGTGATATTGTTGGATCGGAATTGATTGGACAATCGTTTACTGATCCGCAATTCTTCCAAAGCCGCGTATCCAGCATTGAGTACAAAGCAGAAGGTTCAGGTACGCCAAACTATGCGCCTTCGAATCCAGATATGATAAAACGCGTACAGGAGTCAATTGAAGCTTGGAAAGCTAAAAATCCAGACGTACCTGTCAGCGAGTTGCCAATTGACCTTATTTCCAACTCCGGATCTGGCTTAGATCCCCATATCAGTCCTGAAGCGGCTCTAGCCCAAATTCCGCGGATCAGTAAACTGACCGGGATCGCTCCCGGGCAGTTAGAATCACTCGTGAGCTCTAATACGCAAGCAAGAGAGTTCGGGATTTTAGGCGAACCTGCTGTCAATGTATTGAAGCTGAATCTGGATTTACAAAAAAAGATTGGTAAGTAAAATAACAAGCAAGCAGCCACTCTCGTTAATAATGAGAGTGGTTTCTGCACATTTTAGGATAAGGGAGAATGTTGCTATTTTGGATGTTTTCAAACGAAAGACACCGGAAGAGATCTTGTTATCCATCTCCAAACTGCATCGCGGCAGCTTAAAAATTTACATCGGTGCAGTCAGCGGATCTGGTAAAACGTATCACATGCTTCGGGAAGGACATAACCTCAAGGGGCAAGGGATCGATGTGGTCATTTGTGCAGTATCGACGCTCCAAAGACCGGAAACCGTGGAACAATTGGGGGATCTGGAGAGGGTACCCAGCATTCATTGGATGAAAGACGGCGTGGAACAAAAGGATCTGAATTTGGAAGCATTACTCGAAAGAAATCCTGAAGTTGTTCTCGTTGATGGGCTTGCTCATCAGAATCGGGAGGGTGCCCAATTTCCAACTAGGCTCGAAGATATTAAATATCTACTCTCGCACGATATTAGCGTGATCAGCACAGTGAATGTTTACGAGCTAGAAGGGACGAAGGAGGTTGCTCATAAGCTGACAGGCATTGAAGTGGGCTGCTGTGTCCCCTCTGATACACTAGAACTAGCCGATGAGGTGAGACTCATTGATGCAACGCCGGAAACAATTTTAACTCGACTGGGAGAAGGTCATTTAAAGGGGAACAAAGATGCAGCCTTATTTCAACGCGGTAATTTAGGTGTGCTGCGAGAACTGGCCCTCCGCCTTGTTGCAGAGGATGTTAATGATTCTTTAGAGGCACATCGGGAACAAATGGGGTTTCAGGGTCCTTCAGGAGCGACGGAACGTATTATGGTTACAACGCAATATCACTGGAATGGATCCATTTATGTACGCCGAGGTCAACAAATCGCAAAGCGTTTGAATGGCGATCTGCATGTAGTCACGCTGCGTAAAAAGGGTAAAACGCTTACCAAAGAAGCGGCTGCTTTTCGTAGGTCAATTATGAAGCTTGTAGAGAAAGTAAACGGGAAATTTGAAGAGCTTCCGATTTCTTTTCGCCGCTGCATCCCTCAGATTTTAGTTGACTATGCGAACGCTAATCATGTTACACGTATTATTTTAGGGCATTCCAAACAAACGAAATGGCAAACTTTTCTTCAAGGTTCGGTTATCAATGGCGTGTTAAAAAGAACCAAAAATATCGATGTGTTCCTGGTAGCCGATCGAGCTTCTCAGGAGGGTGAACGCATTCTGCCTGCTCATATTCACACGCCCAAGGAGCCTTACAAATTTAGACGTCTGAGCAAGCAAGAAGTGGAAGCGAAAATTGAAAAAATAAAACGCGGCAGATTCAAGGTTTATATTGGCGCTGCGCCTGGTGTCGGTAAAACGTACACGATGCTGCGTGAAGGTAATGATCTGCTCAAAAAAGGGATCGACGTGAAAATTGGTTTGCTTGAAACGCATGGCAGAATAGAGACCACCCAGCAGGTTGGCGATCTCGACATTTTGCCTCGAGCAGAAATACAATATCAAGGTGTAAGACTCCAAGAGATGGATACGGAAGCCATTATTCGTCTGCGACCTGAAGTCGTCTTGGTTGATGAGCTTGCCCATACCAATGTACCCGGAAGCACAAATAAGAAACGTTATGAAGATGTGCTGGATATTTTGGAAGCTGGCATTTCGGTTATCTCCACTGTAAACGTTCAACATTTGGAGAGCTTAAATGATGCTGTCGAGCATATAACAGGTATTCGCGTGCGAGAAACCGTTCCAGATAGTATTCTTCGTGCAGCAGATGAAGTTCAGTTAATAGATGTCTCCCCCCAATCTTTACAGCTTCGTATGAGAGATGGCAAGATTTATGCAATGGTAAAAGTGGATCAAGCGTTGAATAATTTTTTTAAAACTGGGAATCTGATCGCTTTAAGAGAACTAGCGTTGCGTGAAATCGCGGATGATGTTGATGAACGATTGGAATCCATGGAGCGTAAGAGCTCCCTACGTGGTCCATGGCGGCGGAAAGAAGTCATATACGTCTGTGTGACAGAAATTTCGCAGGCCGATCGCTTAATTCGGAGAGGGTTTCGCATTGCGCATCGGCTTAAAGCAGTTTGGCATGTAAGCTTTATTGTGGCCCGGCATACGAATGATGAGTGGAAGACAAAGCTAGAGATGCTAGAGAAGCTGACCATTCGTTTAGGAGGCGAATTTTCTTATCAAGAGGTCTTGAATCGTAACCAAATTCCACGTGATTTTGCAGCGACAGCAAGTAAAGCTGGAGCAACACAAATCATCGTTTGGAAAACCGATCTCATTAAAAAACTTTTACCGCATGCTAGTAAAATGGATGTGCTCATCGTTGCCGATTATGACTCGTGGCAAACTTCGCGAAATAGGGTAAAATAAAGCCTATGGAAACTCCAAAAAAAGAACATGCTAACTGGCAATCGTATGGTGTGACTGCACTTTTTATCGTCCTATTGACCATATTTTTGAAAGGTTTTGAATTTTTTTTTGATCTTGTCAATATCTCTCTTCTCTACATATTTCCTGTCTTGTTTAGTGCCGTTCGTTGGGGGAGGGGGCCTTCTTTTTTTGCTGCGGGACTAGGAGTGTTGGCTTTTGATTTCTTCTTTGTTCCACCTCAATTCAGTCTGACAGTTGCTGATTTGCGTTATATCCTAACCTTTATTGTGTTCTTATGTGTAGCTGGCCTTACTGCAAGCCTTGCTTCAAAGCTGATGGATCAATTTCAGCAAGCACAGAAGAAGGAAGCCAATACGGCTGCGCTGTATGCATTAAGTCGTAAAATTACAGCGATTTCAGATTTAGACATGTTGCTGAAGCAGATTGTTCAACATGTTTCCGACACATTAGATGCGAAGGCTGCTATCATGTTGCCAAACCAAGAGGGTGTACAGGAGGTTGAAGCTTATTCGAAGAATAGTGGGGATTGGGCCAGCGATGAAGCCCACCTAACTATTGCCGGATGGGTGAGTCATAACAATACAATTGCGGGACGAGGGACGCGAAGATTGAGTGAATCCTCGGATTTACATGTCCCTTTAGCGACAGACCAACAGGTGCATGGTGTGCTCGCTGTACAAGTTGGTGATCGAGTCATGTCCGATATGCCAGAGCTTATTCGCATTATTGAGGCGCTATCGGATCTTGCAGCCGTGGCCATTTCTCGAGTTAAGCTAGCGGATGAGGCCAAAGTGGCGCAATTGACTGCTGAGTCTGAGAAACTCCGCACAGCTTTGCTGGATTCTCTCTCTCATGAATTACGCACGCCGCTGGCTACGATCATTGGCTCTGTCACGGGATTACTCGATGGGGAGGACGTCTTTGGCCCAGAAGATCGGCGAGAATTATTGCTAACGACGCGCGAGGGAGCTACTCGCATGAATCGACTTGTGGGGAATTTGCTCGGCATGGTTCGGATTGAGAGCGGGATGATGCGTTTAAATAAGATGTGGTGCGGGATTGAGGATGTTGTTGGTGTTGCCTTATCACAATTGAAGGATTCTCTGCAGAATAGAGTCGTTAGTGTTGTTCTGGATCCGGATCTGCCATCCGTTCCGCTGGATGAAGTTCTTATGGAGCAAGTGCTGTTGAATGTCATCAGCAATGCGATTAAATATTCACCTGAAGGCAGTGAAATCCGCCTTAACGCTGAGCAGAACGGCAAGAGGCTGCGACTGTCAATTACAGATGAAGGAGGAGGTATTCCTCCTGGGGATCGGGAACGCATATTTGAGAAGTTCTATCGGGGCGATCGGACCAAACATATCCCTGGCACGGGGCTTGGACTCGCTATCTGTAAGAGCATTGTAGAAGCGCATGGCGGTTCCATTACGGCTAACGCGAGGACAGATGGCAGGCAGGGCACGGTTATCGAACTGAGCTTGCCTTTATCACAGTGAACATACAAGGTTCTAACTGCATGTACGATGAAATTCGCTAAGCGGGAAGGAGAGCACGATGACAACTACAGGGGCGAAAATTCTAGTCATTGATGACGAGGCGCAAATTCGCAAATTATTGCGGGTCACGTTAACCGCGCACGGTTTCGAAACGGCAGAAGCGGCAACGGGACAGGATGGCTTGCTGCAGGCGGCGATGTTCCGACCGGATCTCATCGTCCTAGATCTGGGATTACCGGATCTGAGCGGCATGGAGGTGCTGGCCGGCATTCGTGAGTGGTCGATTGTGCCTATCATTATTCTCACAGCGCAAGATCAGGAACCTGACAAGGTCGCTGCCCTGGATCGCGGCGCAGACGATTATGTGACGAAGCCATTCGGCATGGGCGAGTTCATGGCTCGGATGCGCGTGGCTCTTCGACATATCGCCAAGGCGCCGGATGAGCCTGTGCTGAAGCTCGGCCAGCTTGTCATTGACCTGGCCAAGCGCAGTGTCGAGCTGCATGGCGAGAAGCTGAAGCTAACGCCAACCGAGTACGATTTGCTCAAGGTGCTGGGCGTTAATGCTGGGCGTGTCATGACGCATAAGCAGCTGCTCAAGCAGGTATGGGGCGGTCAGCAATATGAATCTGACAGCCAGTACCTTCGCGTATACGTAGGACACCTACGGAAGAAGATTGAAACAGATCCGGCCAGACCACAATATATATTGACGGAGCCGGGGATTGGGTATCGGTTTGCTTGGCAGGAGAACTAACGAAGTAGAGCTCAATGATAAGGGCTGCTAATAGGCAAAGACAAAGCTTCTCCCCCTACGATGACGTGGGGAGAGAAGCTTTGTCTTTGAGGTGGTGGGTGAAGCGAAGCTTCCAACAGATGAATAGGTCACGATAACGTTGGTTGTGAGTAGAGTGGAGTAGAGTAGAAGTAGAAGTAGTATGCTGAGCTCATTTGAGTAGCTAGCTTTCAAATAACTGTAAAAACTACAGTTAAAATCGCCGTATGACCTAAGATTTACCGAATAGATGGAAAAAGTAGTTACTACTTAGGTTCAGAAGCTGAATTGTCCTTGGAAGACGGAGATAAGCGAGGCGTATATGGGGAGTTTCTGTTTCAAA
>NZ_LYPB01000049.1 GCF_001653565.1 Paenibacillus oryzisoli | reverse complement strand
GAGATTTGGGGAGGTAGTCCCTTTTTATGTGTGAAAAAAGCTAGGTTTGGTGCGGGTTTGAGATTATGAAATTGACTCTTTTCTACAGCTAATTCAAGCGAAATCATCGCATTTTTCATAATAACTGGATTTTCTCCAGTTAAATTAAGCCATTTCCCTCAAACGGAACACTTTGAGTGAAATTAGATGTAGAAAATACAGCTAAACGCCAAACAGGCTAGTTTTACTCGGAAATAGATGTAGAAAATCCAGTTATTTCCCCTAAAGCTGCCCGAATAAGGTACTGCCAGAGCAATCGAGCATAGCCAGACCAGCACGCAGTTGCCTCTGCCCTTTCCTATTCGATTCGCCAGGAATCAAGTCTTGCGAAACCAAAAAGGAAACCACATTCAGTATTTCGCGATTTCAACCTCCTTAACTTAACTAACGGAACCACGTTCCGTACCTCCCCCACGCTTGAGAGATAGCCCACCTCCAAGTGGGCATATCTCTACCAGGATCAGTTCTTATTATTCAGCCTACGGAATTCGCTAGGTGTAATTCCGGTATGACGCTTGAACACACGGTTGAAAGAAGCAGCTGTGAAGTAGCCGACGAGCGAAGCAATTTCTTGCACTTTCAGGTCGGTATCTCGCAGCATTTCAATCGATTTATTCATTCTGACGGTAAATATATAGTCGCTGAAGTTCGTTCCGGTCTTTTCTTTGAAGTAGGTCGACAGATACGGACCGGTAATTCCAAGCTTAGCAGAGATGGCTTCCAGTGACAGGTCATCTCCGAAATTGGACTCGACATATTCCATGACGAACTTGGTCATGACGTCGGTTTCCGATTTCTTCTCTTTCATGGCGGCTGCGGACCGGGACAGGAACCAGTGCAAGAATTCCTTGTACTGTTCCAAGGTGTGGCAGGCTTTCAAGAGATCGTAGGGTGAACCCCTGTCGGAGAACGTGTGGATGGAAATATTTTGGGCATACATACTCTTCATCGCTTTGTTCACGATATCTTTGGTGAAGTCTTGGAACTGATAAGCCAGTGCACCAGCCTTTGCAAGCTGATCGAGCAGCTTATCGGCTAATGGAATTGTGACGGCATCAGAGCCTGCTTGTAGATTAGCTGTCAACTCATTCTCCTCCGAAGGCGTAGGAATGAGCAGGGCTGGCTGTGGAAGCCACTCCGTAATGATCTGGACATCTTCTCCCAGCCGTCTTTGTTTAATGAGATCTAACGCGTTCTGATAGGTTTCTACGAAGTCAGACGAGCTCTTGTGAACTGGACTTGGTGCAATGGTGAAGTTGCAATACTGGGCGTCCATTGCCAGCATATCTACAAGATGATCCAGATTGTCTGAATGCGCAGTTTCTTCCTCATTTTCAATGAATAGAATGGAGAGGATCTGATCTTTTTCCAATTGAAAGGTTAATGAATCTGTGTAGATTCGCGAGAAATGCGTCTCAATCAGTTCTTTATAGGTAGTGAATATACGCTGCTGCCCATTCGTAATTTCTGCCAGAAACTTATCCTTGAAGTCAATTTGAAAAAGGACGAGCTTATAAGGCTTGTTCGCATCAATTGAAGTGTGTAATTGCGAGCCTTTACCTTCTAGTTTCCTCAATCGTGTCATGTAGGCAAATTGTTGCAACAAGGTGTTCTTGGAACGAATATCTTTATGAAATTCCTGATTTGATCGGGATAAGTCATGAAGCGTATTGTGAAGCAAGTTGAATTCCTTAATTCGACTGTTCTTATTGCCCTGCAAGCCTGCAGGGTGAAACGATTCCAGCGAGGAAATCATGTTCGCAAGTGGGTTATGGAATCTCCGAGCGATCAGATACGACACTGCCAGTGAGATGAATAAGGAAAGCAGGATAAGCGCCAGCATATTCAGGTTAAGCCGGTGAATTTGTTGCGTAAGACCTTTGTCAGAAACGATCTCGATATAGGTTAATCCGGTTTCTGCACTGGTACGATAGAAATAATAAGTATTCTTAATGAGCGTATAGCCGTTTCCGGTTATCGCTTTGACTTCTTCAGGCAGCTCGGCTTCCTCCGAAGAGAATATAACGCTGCGATTGCCATCTACAATTAAGAGGCTGCTTTCAGGTTGAGACTGATGAAATGCTTCAAAAATCTTAGAACTCTTCATAAAGACGATAAAAGCAAAATTCGTATCATAAGCACTTTTAATCATGATGGGCATCAGGCTGTTAATTGGTTTATGTTCAAATGCGGTGACAGAGTTGAAAACGGCAGAAGGGTAGACTTTGAAGCTTTGAGAGCTTGCCAACTCCTTATTCCAGAAATCGACCGTATAAGCGGACTGGGCATAAAACTTGTTGAACATGGTCTCCCCGTCCCGGGTGCCGTCTTTTTCAATAACGAACCGACTATCTTTGAAGTAATATAGGATGTTGTCCAAATAGAGCAAGGAATTATTAAGGGAGTACTGTAAATTAGCTTGCGTCTTAATGACAATATCGTAGTGGGATAAAGGATTCCCATTCTTTAGGATTTCTGTTTCATTGCTGAACAGATAGCCGACCATGATACTGCGAATCAGCTTAATATGTTTCTCATAATTAGCGAAAGTGGTATTCAAATTCAGACCGCTATTCACAATAATCTCGTCCTTAATCCGATCGCGGAAGAAAGAATAAGACCACGTATTAATGGAAACGAGCAATAGAATAATCGCGATGAAGCTGAAGAACAGGGTGTAGAACAGTGATACTTGATTTTGGATTTTTGTCGAAAATCGTGCTATCCACTTCATCGTGTCATTCCTTTCCTTAGTAAGGGTTAACCATATTGAGTATAGCATGGAGTCATGGGTGGGGTTCAATACTCGGAGCTTTAAAAAGTTCTCCATTTTCATGATTAAGGCAGCAATACGTGTGGCTAGTGTGCAAAATTGTGACAGATGGTGGATATATAAGGTAAATTTCCCATCAAGGCAGAATGGGGGGATATTGTCTTTCTTTAAGAACCTATGTCGATTTCGGGAATGCAGAAAATAGTGAGGAATCGAAAGGATGCCTCATTGCCCGGATGACCAGCTTACTTTAAAGTTTGATGCATAGACAGGATATTCAGACTGGAGGTCAAGGCATGGGGCAATACCAAAAGAGATGGCATAACAGCAAATATTTAATGCTATTGTTTTTGCCGGCGCTTATTTATTACCTATTATTTAAATACGTGCCGATGTTCGGAATTTTGATTTCGTTTAAGGATTACAACACCTTCAAAGGTGTATGGGCAAGTGAATGGGTGGGTTTGAAATACTATTCACTATTCTTCAATAGTCCCGATTTCATGAAACTGCTGAAAAACACAGTGCTCCTAGGAGTTTCCAAAGTTATTTTCGGATTCCCGGCACCAATCATTCTAGCTCTACTATTAAATGAAGTGCGTAGGGCTACACTAAAGCGATTTGTGCAATCCATCAGTTATTTGCCTCATTTTATATCGAATGTCGTTGTTGTGAGTATGATGTTCTTATTTCTCTCGCCAACGAGTGGATTAGTCAATAAAGTGATCCAATGGTTCGGTTATGACGCCGTAAACTTCATGCAGAATGAAAGTTATTTCCGGGCAATTTATATTTTATCTGAAATTTGGCAGCATGTCGGTTGGGAAACGATTATTTATCTAGCTGCGCTAAGCGCAATTGATCCTCAACTATATGAAGCGGCACGAGTAGATGGCGCGAATCGCAGGCACCAATTGCTGCATATTACCATTCCGGGCATTCGGCCGGCGATTATTATTCTGTTTATTTTGAACATCGGACATGTCCTGGATATCGGGTTTGAAAAGGTGCTTCTAATGCTGAATCCTTCCATTTATTCGACGGCCGACGTTCTATCCACCTATGTGTATCGGACAGGTATTCAGTCCATGAACTATAGCTATGCGACAGCAATTGATTTATTCAGCAGCATCATTAACCTCATCTTCATTCTGACTGCCAATTGGATTAGCCGCAGAACGAGCGAGACAAGCTTATGGTAGGGAAGGGAGTACGCGTATGAAAAGAAAATTCGGTCTCTTTGATATTGTTTTATTCGTGAGTTTGCTGGGAGTGGTCGTATCGGCACTGTATCCCTTCGTTTATATGATAGCGGTTTCGTTCAGTGGTGTCGTTCCCGTCTTGAAGGGGCAGGTATTCCTATGGCCCAAAGAGTTTAATTTGAACACCTATGCATCCGTATTCGAAAAGCCAGAAATTGGAAGGGCTTACCTCAATACGATCTTCTATACCTTGCTAGGTACGACACTATCATTGATCGTCAGCGCAGCTGCTGCTTATGCCCTTTCCAAGAAACATATGCTATTCCATCGTGGCTTCATGGTTATGATTGTCATTACGCTATTCTTCAGTGGTGGCATGATCCCGACGTTCCTAGTCGTCAAAAGCTACCATCTTATCGATACGATCTGGGCGATGATTCTACCAACCTTGGTCAGTTCCTGGAACATCATCGTGATGCGTACGTTCTTTGCCGGTATGCCGCAGGAAGTGGAGGAGTCTGGCAAAATGGATGGACTCACGGATATCGGTATTTTCTTCCGGCTCGTATTACCGTTATCCAAAGCGATTCTGGCAACGATTGGTTTATTCTACGGCGTTGCGATCTGGAACAACTTCTTCTCGGCCCTCTTATATTTGCGAGATGCCGACTTGTTCCCGTTACAGATTATTGTTCGCAACATGGTGCTGCAAGGTCAAGGCACAGGTGCTGGTAATATCGGCGGCGACAGTATGATCGTAGATGAATCCATTAAATATGCAACCATCATTATTACAACGGTTCCCATCCTGATGATCTACCCGTTCCTACAGAAGTATTTTGCTAAAGGAGCACTAATTGGGTCGATCAAAGGTTAAAATAGAGGTACAAGAACAATGGGGAGCGAGGAAGGCAAGGACGAAAGCAAATTCAAGGATATTAGGGAGAGTGGGGCAACGTATGAAGAAGAAGTCGGTCGTTATGTTAGCAACAATTATGAGCTTGAGTTTCGTTGTGGGTGCATGTTCCAAAGAAAGTAGCGTAGCAACGCCATCCGCAGCATCGACAGCAGCATCGTCATCAGCGTCATCGGCACCGAAAGCACAAACCTTCAAGTTCCTAGACTACAGTAACCCAAGCTGGCCTTATGATGCGAATTGGAAAGTATGGGGATATTTGACGGAGAAAACGGGCGTGAAGCTAGATATTCAATTGCCGCCAGGAAATTTACTTGAGGATGCCCTAAGCATGACTGTTGCTTCTGGGGATATGCCGGATCTCATGTGGACACAGACGAAAGCAATCGCTGATAAATTCGGTCAGCAAGGAGCCTTGGTCAACATTCTTGACTATGTGAAGGATATGCCGAACTTGAAGGCTTGGATGGAGAAGTACCCAACAGAAGCACAGAACGTCCTATCATCAGATGGCAAAATGTATGTGTTCCCGAACCAAGGTTTAGGTGAGTCCAACCGTCGTACTTGGATGTATCGGGAGGATGTATTCAAGAAGCTCGGTTTAGCAGCGCCAACGAACTGGGATGAACTCTACGAGACTTTGAAGAAGTTGAAAGCAGCATACCCAGATAGCTATCCATTGACGTTCCGTAATGGTCTGCGCTATATGTACGATTTCGGAGCGGGCTTCAATGTCCCTGCAGAAGTAGAGAAACGGAAAGCTTCCGTTTTCTTTGACAGCGCATCCAAAGATTGGAAATATGCGCCGATCCAGAACGAATACAAGACATTGTTGACGTATATGAACAAGTTCTACAAAGAAAGCTTGATCCCGAAAGATTTCTTAACAATTGATACGAAAATGTGGCAGGACATCGTTTCCACGAATCGTGCATTCGTAACACTTGATTACATGGGACGTATTGACTTCTATAACAGTGCATTACGCAAGGACAATCCACAATTCACGATGAACTATATGGCCCCACCAGCAGGTTGGACAGGTGGACCGCGTAAGACGGCCTTTACAGCAGTAACAGAAGAAGGCTTCATGGTCTCCTCCAAGTCGAAACAAATTAAAGAAGTCATGAAGTATCTGGATTTCTTCTACTCTGAAGAAGGGAAGAAACTTGTTAGCTGGGGTAAAGAAGGAGACACGGCTAACGGCAATGCTTTCGCAACGAAATATGCAGACATTGCAGATTTGAGAAAGAAAACCGGTTTGTCCACAGATGGCGCTTACACATGGTTTGATTTCAATGCGCATATTTCTGTCTCTTCACCTGAGTTGCAAGCCGCTTATAAAGAGGCACCTAAGTATGATGGTGAGAAAAATAGTACGCTTGCTTTCACGCTCGAAGAGCAACAAGTTTTGGATACCAAAGGTGATTCCTTGAACGCTAATCGTGATGAGAATTTCTCCAAATTCATTATGGGCACACGTAACTTCAGCGAGTGGGATAAATTCATTGAAGAGCAGAAGAAGCTGGGCTATGAGGAAATTGTAAATATTTACAGAAATGCTGACAAACGTGCGAAAGCTGCCGTGAAAAAGTAGGTTTACAGAGGATTGGTTTAGAGATTAAAGCCCCGCCTGTGATAGCGGGGCTTTGTATGATCCAGAGGAGAGGGATGAAGATTATGGTGCTTCGTCGGTTTATGAAAAGGCTCTCGGTTTTACAAGCAGTGCTGTTACTCTTAAGCCTGCTGCAAGTGTTTGTTCCACTTCAAGCCGCACGTGCGGCGATTCAGGAGTTTCCAATTTCTTTACAGTTGAACAATATGGATTCGACGACGAATCTAACTGGCGATATCAAAGGAACAGCTGATCTTGCTGTTGTCAATAATTCGGATCCTCAGTATATCAAAGAGGGTACGGGATCCAAGAAATGGTTGCTAGCCTTTAATAATGGCGCAGATGTTGCAGGTTCGGCACTTATTTATCCTAAATTAGCACCGAACGTTGATTTGAACGGATATACCACCATGAAAATATGGGCTTATTCCATAAAAGCAAGAACCGGCGATCAAGCGGATAAGCCGATTCAACTTCGATTTTATATGAAGGGTGACACTAGTAACTATTATTACTACAGAGTCCTTTTGGATTGGACAGGATGGAAAGAAATTGAGATTCCGCTCAGTGTTGTCAAAACGCAGAAGAGCATAGCAACATTGAATAATTGGGGTTCATTAGATTACGTACGTTTCGATCAAGCGGCTATTGCCAATACGACGCTTGACCTAGGCTTGCAAATTTACTTGGATGATTTGAGATTAACCAATACGGCATCTGTTCAACCTGTTACGGCAGATAAAGCCTCTGGCGAATATACAAATAAAGTAACAGTTAATCTATCCAGCTTATCGACGCCAGCTATTCTCACAAAGATATACTATAAACGCGTGGGTATTGATAGTACATTCCAACTTTACACAAGTCCACTCACATTCACAGCGAATGGTGAGCAGACAGCGAATGTGACGTTAGTTACCAAATCAGCTATAAACGCGACAGAAAGCGAAGAAACGACCTATGAGTACTCGATTATTTATCGAGATTATGTAGAGACGGTCAATGTGAACCCGCCTGCAGGCTTGTATGCAGAGACGAAAACAGTTGCATTATCTTCCCCGACTGTTGGTGCTGCGGTTTATTATAAAATTGAAGGCGTGGATGCTGCTTACAAGCCCTATAGCATACCCATTCTGATTGATCGTACACAAACAGTGACGACGAAGGCTGAGTTTGAGGGTAAGGTCAGTGAAGTGAAGAGTTACACATACAACATTGACTTATCTGGAAGCTCTAGTATCCCTATTGGCAATATGGAGACGTTTAGCGGATGGACGAACACGACAGCAACGTCCGAAATACCAGCAGTTCTCGGAACCAAGTCGGGGAAATGGACAGATCCAACAACAGCCATTAACGTCACAGGGTTGACGGGACCTTGGAAACAAAATGACCAGATTGAATTCTGGATGTATTCGGAGAAAGCGTCGAATAAAAAGGTGTATTTCATTCTGGAGTGTAACGTTCCAACACCAGGATTCGATTATTTTATGAGTACGTTTTATGTGGATTGGGTTGGATGGAAGAAAGTTGAAGTTCCCTTCAATAAAATGTTGAATTCAACGGGATTAGCTGACTTAGCGAATTTCAATCAAGTCATCATACATCCCAATTGGTACAATTTAGATGTATCCGATCCGACGGATAAGATATATTTCGATGGTTTTGCTCTAGCGAAGAATGCAGTCGAATCTTCCATTAAACAAATTGAAAAGAGTACTTTACCAGATAGCCTACTGAACTACACATTTTCGCTCAAAAATATTAGTGACGTCGATACGGCATATCAAATTTCACCGAAAACCTCATTTGGACCTGGCTATGATGTAACGGTGGCCTCCACAACCTCTGTCGTTGCGAAGGGTGCGGAAACGGATGTGAATCTCCAGGTTAAGGTACCTGCTTCCGCCCAGGCGGGCGATGTGCAGAAGGCCATTTATACGGTGAAGCCTATTCAAGGCGGTAAGGAAATTACGATTGAGTTGAACGTGAAAGTTGGAGCCTCAAGGGTTGCGACGAAGCAGCATCCTTACATTATGACCTCCCAAACGCAGTTAAATGAGGCTAAAGCTAAGATTCAGAGTTTTGGCTGGGCTGAGGATTACCTGGATGCAATTAAAGTGAAAGCGGATAGTTGGTTGAATAAAACAATCTATTACCCGTCCAAACCAGCGGGAGAGAGTGGGAAATTCGTCTGCGGAGATACACTGCTTGTTTTCAATTATGACAGTCCGCATGCGCATGTTTGTCCGACTGACAATCAGGTGTACACAGGGGCGGATGTGGATGGTGGATGGCGCTTTACAGCTCACACCGTGAATATTGAAGCGGTACGCAATCTGGCGCTGACGTATGCATTGAGTGGAGATGTGAAGTATGCGCAGAAAGCCAAAGATATGCTGCTCGCTTATGCTGAACTTTATCCGAGCTATGCGATGCAGGCGCTTAACGGCAGACTGTATTATCAGTCGCTTGATGAAGCGGTTCAAATGATTGAACTTGTTCAAGCTTATGACTTAATTGAACCAAGCGGTCTATTGAATGCCGCTGATAAGTACAATGTGGAGCAGAATTTGTTTGCCCCATCAGCTAAAACCTTGCAAGGTTATGACGTAGGGAAGTCCAATTGGCAGACGTGGCACAATGCGGCGATCGGCGCTGTGGGCGCAGCGTTGGAAGACAAGACGCTAATGGATTTCTCTGTAACCGGGAAGAGCGGATTTAACTTCCAAATGGCAAATAGCGTGCTGTCCGATGGTTTCTGGTATGAGGGAGCGATTGGTTACCATTTCTACGCACAATCTGCCCTGTTCTTCCATGCGCAAGCTTTGAAGAATATGGGTTATGATTTATTTGCGAGTCCGAACTTCAAGAAAACGTTCGATGTTACACTGCAGTATGCTTTCCCTGATCTTGGCATTATTAATAGTAACGATTCGGGTAAGTATCCAACGAATTTAGGGGCGCCAGGCAGAGTCGTACCCATGGATTACGAAGGGGTGTATGCGGAGTATAATGACGCTGATTACGGAACGCTGCTAAGCATTCTTTATAATGACAGAGCGCGAGCAAGAGGCGGTTTTATTGTACCAGGCAACACAAGCTCAGGTATTGTTGGCGAACAAGCGGTGTTTTACGGGAAAACGTCGATTCCAACGGGAGGCACTTTACCGTCAGAGAGTATCAATTTCACGGGACTTGGCCATTCTGTTTTGCGTGCAGGTACGGGAGATGAACAGCTTTACGCATTGGTAGATTACGGGGTACATGGCGGTTATCATGGTCATCCGGATAAGCTTCATCTTGAAGTTTTCGGAAAAGGTGAGCGGTTGGCTCCGGATCTGGGTATCCCTCCTTACAGTAATTCTATGTACACGTCTTATTACAAAACGACATTTTCACATAACACCGTCATGGTTGACGGCGATACGCAGGCCATTCCAACTGTGAACAATGTGGAAGTGTATGAACCTACGAAATTATTCATGCAATCTGAACCATTCAATATTATGACGAACACATCAAGTAAAGCTTATGCGAGCATGAATCGCTATGAGCGAACGGTGGCAGTAACGAAGGACTACATGATCGATTTATTCTCACTAGAATCGGCAACGAGTCGTCAGTATGATTGGTTATTGCATGGAATTGGTTCATTCACACCAGGTACATCCATGGACATTTTCGCAGGTCCGCTGGGTACGAAGGCCTCCACACCTTTCTTCCGTAATGGCACATCCAAGGAGCTGTCCGGTAAGTGGGAAGGTGCATGGAATACGGTTAATGGAAATGGATTAAAGCTATTCAGTTTAACTAGCTCGCCGAGCGCGACTTCAACGATGATCGTAGGCGAAGCACCAGGGCCAGGTAACGATACATCTGCTTACACACCAACAGTGGTTAATCGGGTCTATGGCAACAAGGCGCAATTTGTCAGCGTGCTTGAGCCATTTAAAGGAACAAGTAAAATCGAGAACGTGCGTAGAACAGATGCATCACACATTGTAGTGGATTTGAAAGATGGGCGTAAGCAATTATTTTATGCAAATAGTGAAAAAGAAGTAGCTGGGCAGTTGCAGTATTATTTTGTAGATGGTAAGCAACAAACAGCAGAGAATGTGGACATCACAACGAGTGTGAGCGCGAACGAACTGCAGTTGTCTATGGGCGAGTTGTCAGGAGTTAGCTCTGTGACTACGGTGATTTACGCACCAGACACAACGAAAGTGTTATGGAACGGTACGGAAGTACCATTCACCAAAGATAATGGTTTTGTGATGGTAAGTGTGAAGACGGCATCTGCTCCAGTGTTATCAGCAGATGTAACTGCGAACGATACACTTAACGCAATCGATCTGACATTTACAGAGGATGCGGCCTGGAGAGGAGCCATCACGGCAGTGAAGGATGGCGCAGTGACATTGTCACCGGCGGATTACACGATTGGCGCAGGGATGATCACGATACGTGCTGGCGTGTTAAGCGAAGGTAGTCATACTATAACGGTTACAGCGACGAATTATGATCACGCCGTAGTTACCCAAGTGGTTGTACTAGGTGTTCCAGTCGTGATAAGCAATGACGCTCTGTTGTCGAGTTTGGGTGTAGATCAAGGTGTGTTAACGTTTGATACTGCGCAGCTTTCTTACAGTGTAGACGTTCCGAACAGTGTGAGTAGTCTCATTTTGACTATTGGTAAAGGTCATTCCCAGCAATCCTTGGCAGTGACTGGTGCAACGTATAGTTCAGTGACAGGAGACGTGTACACGTATACGGTGAACGAATTACAAGTGGGATCTAACGTGATTTATGTGAACGTAACAGCGGAAGATGGCATTGCCATGAATCCATATCAAATTAGTGTGAATCGAGCAGAAGTGCCTGTAGTGAGCAGTAATGCTGATTTGAGTGGACTAACGTTGTCTACTGGCGTTATTTCGCCTGGTTTTGCTCCAGGAACAACGGGCTATAGTGTGTCTGTCTCTAATTCAGTCTCTCGTCTATCGGTGACGGCGAATGTGTATGACCGTCATGCGACGATGACCGTGAATGGCGTTTCAACAAGTAGCGGTGAAGCTAGCGAGTTGGTTAATTTACAAATAGGTACGAATGACATCAAGATCGTCGTGACTGCGCAGAACGGCAACAGTAAAACTTATACAGTAACCGTGACACGTGGCGCAGATAACAGTAGTTCAACATCGTCATCATCACCTTCATCTTCAAACAACGCACCCGTTGTCTCTACTAATGGTACGTTGACATTGCCGCAAGGTAAAACGGGCGAGGTTAGTCTGAACAATGAAGTGAAGATTACGATTCCGGCGGATGCTTCGGCCAAAGACTTGAAAGTCACGATAGACAAAGTACTTGATTCGCAAAAACTGATTACAAATAAAGAGGTTCTCGCTAGTCCGATTTTTGAGATATTGAAAAACTTCACAGAGAACTTCAGTAAACCTATTACTTTAACGTTTGCTTTTGACAAAACTAGCTTGAAAGCTGACCAAAAAGCAGTGGTATTCTATTTTGACGAAGCTAACAAGATGTGGGTAGAAATCCCGGGCGGCAAGGTAAATGGGAATCAAATCACTGTCGATGTGGACCATTTTACCAAATATGCCGTATTCGCTGTTAACCAAACGACGACTGTACCTGGGAAACCATCGGTAGTATCCAAGCTAAGTGATGTCGCAGGGCATTGGGCGGAAGCAGATATCCAAGCGGCGTTACAATCAGGCATTGTCCATGGCTATGAGGATGGCTCATTTAAGCCGGATCAATTCGTATCGCGTGCGGAATTCATCGTAATGCTGATGAATGGGTTGCATCCTAACGCGGGGGCAGAGAAGCTGCCGAATTACTCGGATGCAGATTCCATCGGCGATTGGGCAAAGCAGGCGATTGCGCTGGCAGCCAAATCGAACCTTGTTCAGGGTTACGAGGACGGCACATTCCGCTCAGGTAATCCATTAACAAGAGCACAACTGGCTGTTGTGCTGGCAAATGCATCTGGACCTCGTACCTTAACGGTCAAAGCCGTAGCGTTCGCGGATGTCTCCGACATCCCTGCGTGGGCCATCGACGCTGTAGGCATCGTCCAAGAAGCTGAGTTAATGCAAGGATACGCGGAGAACCGCTTCGGACCTTTGGGCATAGTGACTCGTGCAGAGGCAATCACGGTGATTGCTCGATTGTTACAAAAGTAAGTTTGTAAGATTAGATGTAAATCTGGATGCAAACTTAGATGAAAACCTAGATGAAAACAAAACTGACGAGAATCAAGGTGCGAACAAGACTGAAGCAAATCTAGACGTAAACAAGACTAGACGCGAACAAAACCCCCGAAAAACACACGCTTGCATCGCAAGCGCGTGTTTTTCGGGGGTTCGTTTGCGTGGCGGCGGCGGTCGTGTGCTGGTCAGTTGCTCATTCCGCGCGGCACAATGGCAAGCAGCTCAACCGCCATTGTCTCGTCGGCCAATGGCTCGTTCGCTCGTATGCCCGTATTCACTATCACCTGTGACCATGTGTCGTCCACCCATATGCCAATCGCCGTGTGCCGCAAGTAAGCGCCCCCTGCCCCAAAGTCCTCGCTGTCGCCCCGCATCCAACATCTTCCTGGCCGCCGACACCAGCAAGATGAGTAGTTAAAAGTAACGGTGAGTAGCGAGTGAAATGTGAAATAATTAGCTAGTTGTAGGGAGGAGGGAAGAATGTGGGACAAGTTGAGTAATGTGAAGTAGTATATGGAGTGCCAAAGTAGAAGTAGAAGTAGTAGGGATCGATCCAAGAGGTAATAAAGGTTACCTGCCACCACAACGCCATTAGTCCGAAAATACCCCACTAATCTCAGTGTTAGCACCAACAAATTCGAATTAGTCCGAAAAAGCCCAACTAAATTGCCGAAAACGTCCCACCGTCTAGAAAATGGTGCTAATAGTTCGGAAAAGTCGGACTATTTGACTATGTTAGCGTAGGACACTTGAATTAGTTCGGCCAAATCGGACTATTGCTGATTAAGGGGGGCCGAGATGAGGAGGAGAAAGGTAGCAAGCTCCGGGGGCCGAGCTGAGGAGAGCAAGAGAGGGGAGCAAGAGAGGAGAGCAAGAATGGAAGCAAGCAAGTGAAAGCAGAATAAGCCAATTGCCTCAGCAATTGACTTATCCTGCTTTCACTTCAGATTAATACAGCTTGGTGATTTTCCACCAATTGAGGTCGAATCCGCCGGTTGTGGCATAGAGGCCGAATTGATGTGTGCCTGCTGGGATCTGGACCTGGTGCGAGACGGTGCGATAGCTAGACCAGCTGCCAGTATTGGGGATATCAATTTGGCCTAAAACAGTGCCACCGGAATTGATGTCCAGCGAGATCTTGCCGTTATTATTCGGAGTCGCGATCCGATATTCGACCAGATATGTGCCTGCTGTGGGGATATTCACATTGCTGAAAGCGATCCAATCTTGGCTGTCGATGGCGCCGACATTTTGGCCACCACCTGAATCAGGTGTTGTCTCGGTAATGACGCCACTCATCGAATTGTAGCTTTCGGCTTGGAAGGTGCGGTTATAACAGCCACCGACGGCGAGTTCACAGATTTCCGCCCTATTTGTAGAAACTTTGAGATCGTCGTACCAGATATAGGAGTCATTCTGAGGTGCGAATGCAGAGGTAGCTCCGCCGAAGAACGAAGAGAAGTATGCTTTATCAACCTTATCGGTGTTGCGGACGAAACGCAATCCTGTAATGTTAGCTGCTGAAGTGCCGTTATACCAAATTTGAATCTCACCATCTGGATTGGCGTTCCCATTCGTAACCGTATTAACTTTGAGGCGCTGAACGATATTCACCCATGAGCCTTTCGGATAGTAGATGTCGGTACCGTTGTTTTTCAGAACCGCATAGTCGCCATATTGTCCCGCATTGCCCATGTGGTAGTAATAAATCGCGGCTTGCCCGCCTGAGCGCCAGATCATCCGAGAGCTAAAACCATTGTACCCCGTACACTCTTGCCCGCCTGAACAAGCGGCACCACCGGCTAATCCAAGCCCTAGTTTCCCAGCATTTTCGGTCGATCCCCAACTGAAATCACTACTAAATCGCACCCAATATGATAAATAGTATTCTTGCCCTGGTGTGACGGTAAAAGGCGCTTGAGCGCCAGAATTTTGTGGATCAATTTGGCCTTGGGGGTAGAAAACACGGAGTGATTGACCGCCAGAGTGGTTAAAATTGTAGCCATCAATCCATGTGCGAGTGCTCATGCCAAGGTCCCAAGGAGCACTCCAACCGTCAACGCCCCATTGCGATAAACTGTAAGCGCTTCCTCTTGCTGGCCGCTCAAAGGTATTCACTTTTGGTGCGGCATACGCAACAACGGAACCCATCATCATGAAGAATACAAGTACAAATAGTAAAACTTTCTTTTTCATAAAAAACCTCCTGTTTAAAATAGTAAACGCCTTGTTTCGGAAAGAATGATAAGTTACTGCCAAATTCATGTTGACGTTGTTCCTTCTTGCCTTGCTACGTTAAACCATCACCTTCTTTCTTTGTCTGGGGAATTCTCTCCACTACGCAGAACTTTGTACTCTCGCTAATCCCAAAACCCGAAAGTAATCTGCGCTTCTTCATTGTAGTCGTGAATGGGTAGGCGAACTATCGTCAGATTTTTGGAAAGTAGCCATAAATACGCCTACAAAGGCATGTTGGGTTATCACTTCTTAAGAATATTGATCATAATGAGGAGGGATGGATTGTGTTCAATTCTACATGTTAAAATAGAAAGAAATGGACAATTAGGAGGCATTATGGATCCCATTAGATTGTTGAAAAAGGATGAACTACCTAACAGTCTTACCTTGTCGGAATTTGCTTTTCAGTACACTGCTTCCCCTGCGGAGCGGGAGGAACGTCTGGCTGTTATGGCCTCACAGCAGATTTGGGGATATTTCGAACAAGAACAGTTAGCGGCCCAGTTAGTCATTTTGGATATTAAAACATGGGTTAACGACAAAGCATTTGAGATGGGCGGTATTGCTGCCGTAGCGACATGGCCAGAATATCGAAGGCAAGGAATGGTCGGACAATTGTTGTCTCATGCGCTGAAAGTGATGAAAGAATCCGGAAAGACCTTATCTTTCTTAGCCCCGTTTGCTTTTGCATTCTATCGCAAGTACGGGTGGGAGGGGTATATCGAATACATGCGATATGAAATTGCAACCCACCAACTGCCGAAGCCGGAAGTGGCGGCTGGCAGCAAGTTCCAACGGATTGAACCGGATTCAGCCGTGCTGAATCCAATTTATGAGGCGTACGCGAAGCGTTTTAACGGGATGCTTGTACGAACAGAAGATTGGTGGCATAAGCGAGTTTTCCACAGAAAAAAAGGAATCGTAACCCTGTATCGGAATGCTGCTGGAGAGACCGAAGGATACATCATTTATCAAGTGAAGGAGAAAGTGCTCACTGTGCATGAACTGATTACATTAACGGAGGATGCGAATCGCGGGCTATGGCGATTGATTTCCAATCATGACTCGATGATTGAAAAAGTAGTATGCCAGGCGCCGGTCGGCGACCCGCTGCCTTTTGTGTTGGCGGATCCTCGGATTAAACAAGAGGTGGTTCCGTATTTTATGGCGCGGATCGTCGATGCTGCGGCATTTCTAAGGGAGTATCCTTTTAACACGGATGCCGAAGGGGGAAGCGCGGGGAAACCGTTTTATCTGCAGGTTAGAGACGAACATGCCGAGTGGAATAACGGGATATTCCGAATTCAGCCTGTGCATGGTGGCGAGAACCACATTGTTAAATTAGAGGATGAACATATGTCCACAACCGATAGGATTGGGGGAAAAGAAGAACACCATGTCATCTCGTGTGATATCCAGACCTTATCCGCACTGTTAATGGCGTATAAACGAGCGTCATTGCTTCATCGCATTGGTCGTCTACACGGTGACGCAGGTGAGATCGCCAGACTGGAACAATGGATTCCGGAACGCACAACGTATCTGACGGATTTCTTCTAATGAATGAAGGCACGGATCAGCGATCCGTGCCTTCTAGTGGTAAGAGAGGCTTACCCATCTGTTTGAATGATGAGTGACATGCTGGATGTGGGTATAGTGGATAGTTGTGGAAATAAAAGTAGATAGAGTAGGCAGAGTATATAGAATAGTGAACACAAGAGGTATGAATCCGGGCTGCGGACTTAGTAGCGTGAGTTAGTAGAATAAATGGATTTTCTCCAGTTAAATTTACAGTTTACTTGTTCAATCACAGAATAGCTGGATAACCTACAGTTAATTTTAACCTTTTCGCCTAAATAGAAGAAAATAAGCGATTTTAACTACATATTTTACAGTTAAATCGAGCTCTAGAGAGAATTTTCGCCAAATAGATGTATATTTTCCATTTAATCCATCAAGGAAAGCGAGTCGCGAACGCATATAGCAGCTTCTCCCCACCGCAAGTCCTCTATTCTACTAGCTTCACATCCACAATAACCTCCAGGTCCTGTGTACCCGACCCGCGATAGACGCCTTTAACAGGAACGATATCATTGTAATCCCGTCCATGCCCAAGCTTGATATAACGCCAATTGACTTCGCAATTGTTCGTTGGGTCATAGCCGAACCAGCCTGCGCCTGGAATCAGACATTCGACCCAAGCGTGAGAGGCTTGCGTGAAGTCGGCGCTGCCGCCCTGTAAATCACCTACGAAGTGGTAACCACTCACATAGCGTGCGGGGATGCCTTTTTCACGGCAAATGGTGATCATGAAATGAGAGTAGTCCTGACAAACACCACGTCGCAGTTTCAACATCTCGCCCACGGTTGTTTGCACGGAAGTGGCAGAAACATCATAAGTAAAATCACGATTAATCGTTGTGTATATATTTGTAAGCAGATCATACAAGGGAACCCCATCATCGAGAATGGCGTCAGAGTAAGTCTTCAACTCAGGGGTTAGGCCCGTATAGCTAGTTGGTAATAAATATTCAGCATAGTCATTCTGAAAGTCATCTCCGTATCTAGCTGTCTTATCCTCGTAGGGAGAACTAACCGACACAGGAGGGTTATCATGCTCATGGGTTACGACGGTGGAAACCATTTTGATCGTGAGCTCTCGGTGGAGCTTGTTGACGGTAAAGGCATGTACGCGGTTATGGAAATAGTCTGAATAGGTGAAGAGAGCCGACACTGGCTCTGTTGTAATCGCATGATGATAACAGGACTGTCGACTGTCCGTTAACGGAGTTAGCCGAATTTCATTGACACTGTCCTGTGCGGAATCGGTGTAAGAATAGCGAGTAATGTGCGTAATTTCCAACTTCTTCATGCGATAACCTCCTCCCGAGAGGGAAAAAAGACTTTCGACATGCTAGCGCCCATCCCATTGCAGGAATCAAGTAGAGTCTGTAGCGTTGCTTCTATTTTCCCTGATCTCAGGTCATCCTCATCCATGCAAGCCAGATTCGACTTCATTTTCCCTGCAAGTTTCGCTAGCTTATGAACGGCGTTGTTGAGCTCACGATCATCCAATTGAATGCCTTTGAACGATCTCTCCAGCGCTTGAATGGAGAAGGCGACCGAACGTGGGAATGTCTCATGTAGTAGTAGAAATTTGATGATACTATTCAAACTGACCCCATCCGCATATTCTTTGCGATACGATTCGTATCCACTGACTGATTTTAAAACAGCAAGCATGAGCGGGTAGGAGGAGAAATCTTCCTTCGCATATTCCGAACAGAGCGATTGAATTAAGCGAAGCAGATTCTCGGCACGTTCGAGATAACGCCCAGCTTCAACGAAATGCCATTCATTCTGACGAGGCATGACAGAAGTGGCGGCACCTTGAAACATAGATAGTGTATCTCGGATAAAACGATAAAATAAATGCGGCGAATCACTTGTGATATCGCGGACTTCTTTTTCTTTTAACCATAGATAGAGTCCATTTAAAATATCCCAGAGTTCGGAAGGCATTTTCTCCCGAATATTTCGAAGGTTAGCACGTGCGTGGTTTGTGCAGGCAAGCAGCGAGTTCGCATTATTTTTATCCAGCGTAATGTATTGAAGTACATGTTGTTCGGTGAAGCTGCCATACTGTTCAATGAATGCAGCGCGATTCCCAATCGTATCGATGAGCCTGCTCCAAGATTGGCCGCCGCTACCCTCTCTGTCCTCACGGATATGATAATACACGTCGATCAGCCTAGCGTGATTCTCGGTTCTTTCCGAATATCGCCCTATCCAGAATAAAGCTTCCGCTGTTCGTCCCATCATCACCATAATAATCAGCCTCCTATCGAAATTGAATTGTAGGTCACCATTAACGAATGACCCACGTATCCTTACATCCTCCGCCTTGCGAAGAATTCACTACAAGGGAGCCTTCTTTCAAAGCAACACGCGTAAGCCCGCCAGGAATCACTTGAATGTCTTCACCCGCGATGACAAAAGCCCGCAAATCAATATGCCTAGCTGCCATCTGACCATCCAACATAACAGGAGCTCTGGATAGTTGAATGGTTGGTTGTGCGATATAGCGATCAGGGTTAGCTAGGATTTTGAGACGGAAATCAGCAATTTCACTCTCCGAAGCCGAAGGCCCGATCAGCATCCCATAGCCGCCGGATAAAGAAGTTTCTTTCACAACCATTTCGTGCAAATGTTTCAGCACATGCTCTCGCTCTTCAGGCCTTGAAAGGATATACGTCGGTACGTTGTTCAGAATTGGCTCTTCGTTTAAATAGTAGCGAATCATATCAGGCACGTAAGCATAAATAGCCTTGTCGTCAGCGACACCTGTACCTGGTGCATTCACAATGTTGATATTCCCTGCTCGATAAGCGTTCATAATGCCAGCGACTCCTAGCATCGAGTTCGG
The DNA here is from genome assembly GCF_001653565.1 of Paenibacillus oryzisoli. GTDB lineage: Bacteria > Bacillota > Bacilli > Paenibacillales > NBRC-103111 > Paenibacillus_E > Paenibacillus_E oryzisoli. The sequence continues at coordinate 506,945 of NZ_LYPB01000049.1, read as the reverse complement.
ATCGAAAGCAAGTGGATCCAAGAAATCATCATCAATCCGACGATAGAGAACATCGATTTGGCGAAGTCCCTTGATCCCGCGAATATACACTTTATGATCAATGACGACTAGATCGTGTCCTTCAACAAGCTCTAGCCCCATCTGCTGAGCGAGGAACGTGTGCTCAAAATAAGCAGAGTTATAACAACCTGGCGTTAATAAGCCAATAACCGGATTGGATTTACCAGAAGGACTTAATTTACGAAGTGCCGTCAGAAATACATTTAAGCTATGCTCAATATCTTGAATGGGATGACTGAATACGAGCTCAGGGAACAAGTGCGTCATAATCGATCTGCTTTTATATAAGTAAGAAAAGCCGGAAGGAGAACGGAGATTATCCTCAAGAACGAAATATTTCCCCTGCTCATCTCGGATTAAATCAATGCCAGAGGCCGTTACATATACATCGTTAGGGATGGATAAGCGCATCATCTCGGGTCGGAAATAACAATTGGACAGCACCATTTTCCTGGGAATAATGCCATCTTTGAGGATGGACTGATCATGGTAAATATCTTTGAGAAAAAGATTGAGTGCCTTTACACGTTGTTTGAGTCCCCGCTCAAGTTGTATCCACTCATCTTGTGGAATAATCCGAGGTATCGGATCGAAGGGAAGTGTTCGCTCTAGAGCTTCCGCCTGATCAGGGCTATAAAGTGTGAAGGTAATACCTTCCTCCATCATCCGTTTCATCGTCGCGGTTTCGCGCTTGTTTAAGTTACCTCTCTTCATCGACATGAATTGAAGAAAAGTACTTTGATAATGAGGGCGAACCGAGTAGGCGTTCATAAACATCTCATCAAAAAAAGGATGAGGATCATAAGGGGTCGTGATCAGATTCTCAGGTTTGGACATCGCAGCTTCCTGGTTTCATCTTTGTGCATTCGGAAGCTACTTGAAGCTAAGGGCCCGAAGCAGAAACCAGGCCTCCTTTCTGATCTAAGTTATTTGAAATGTTAGAAAAGATAACATTTTCTAATGGAGAGGAGATAGTTTTTCTTATATTGTAAATTTATCAGAAAATTATGTCAATATAACTAACATATAAAAATACCGACAATAAGCATGAATTTTTTGTGAATGTTCGGAATTTTCAGGGTATATTCTATATATTGTCTTGCTTTGCGTCGGAAATCACTATAAAATTGTCGAATAAGTGAATGTTAAACAAAGTCACATTAAATGTGATAAGAGGGGTGTTGCGGTATGTTTGATTGGTTGGGATTTAGAAAAGGTCTGCCTTTGTGGTGGTCTTACCGCCTGAATCGTCATATCAAGGAAGATGTAGAGCACATTTTCGAAGGAATTGCACACACAAGAACGGAGATTTTGCGCAGTTGGGCTATTGCTAACTGGTCCCATTTGGATCGGTTGTTGGAACAGTTCGTAGGTGCTGAGTTGTTGAAGGCGTCTTCCGAGTCGAGAGACGCATTAGAGGTAGGCAAGCTGCTGGCAGCAACGATGAAGAGTGGAGCTGATTTCTCGGAAGTATTCATTTTGAATGAGAAGGCGACTGTCGTATACTCCACACACAGCGCTCATGTGGGAAGATCCTATGTGGCGGGGGGCGTGCTGGGGAAGGGATTGGAGGAATCGCGCAAAGGCTCGAAATGCTTATTCGGACCTTTCTCGGATCCCCTCACACTTCAAATCGGCCCAAGCACTTCACCTTTTCATGATGCGATGACGATTGCTTTTATTGTACCTATTATGATAAAGGGGCAATGGAACGGAGTTATTTGCGGACGTGTGCCTAATGATGTGCTCGGAGATCTGATTCAGCGGGAGTCAGGGCATGTGTACCCCGATTCTGGTGATAACTATATATTTATGGCGAAGCCAGGGTTAAATAAGCAAATCGTTCCTGGAACCGCGTTATCGCGAAGCCGATTCGAAGATTTAACTTTTACGCATGGGGATAATTTAAAAGATGGTGTTCGAACCGATTATGGGCTCGTTGGGGTCAAGGAGCATACGGAGTTGGAGCTAGTTTTCACGGATCCTGCGACGGGACAGTTACATCCCGGTGTAGCAGGAACCATTGCCAAGGGAAATAATCTATTCGTGGAATACCCGGGGTATTCTGATTATCGTCATATTGCTGTTATTGGAAAAGGTGTGACCTTCCAGCTGCCGCATTGTCCGGACGTATGGGGGATGATGTGTGAAGGGGATTTGGAAGAAGTCTATCGCATTCGTTCGATTGATTGGAAAATGTTCAGTCTGCAAATGCGGTTCGTTGTTCTCATGTTGCTTGTTTCCGCGGGGGGCTTCTGGCTGCTCAATGGACATGTTTCAAATGGCGTCGGCGCTGCGATTATGGTAGGCATTAATCTCCTCTTCGGTGGTGTTGGTGCAAGTTTAATTAGACGTCAAGGGAGTAAGCCAATAGCTAGGCAGCTCGCCCAAATTAACAAATTTATTCGAATTAATGCAGAGGGTAAAGGGGATTTGACACAACGTCTGAAAGTTGATGAGTTTGCTGGCGATGAGACCCGGGAATTGGCCAAATGGATCAACAACATGATTGATTCCTTAGAAGGCATCATGCTGCAAGTGAAGCAAGCGGCTGCTGAAGTACAAGTAAGCCAAGAGCGAATGAATGACTCAACGGGATCTACGGAGCAATCAACAGGACGCATGAGTACGAAAATCCATGATATGATCCGTTCGCTCCGCGGGCAGTTGAAGGATATCGATATCGCGAAGGATGTTACGCAAAATATGAGCGGAACGTTACGCGAATTGGAGCAGAAAGCTTCTGGACAGATTGCAGTCGCACAGGATGAGGTTGAACGTATTGGTCAGAAGATGACGGATATTTCGGCGAAGGTTGAAGAAACGAATCAAACCATTCAAACCTTTCTGCACACGACGCAAGAAATTCCGAAGCTGCTCAAAGTCATTGAAGAGATCTCTGCACAGACGAATCTACTTTCCTTGAACGCATCGATTGAAGCAGCGCGAGTAGGTGAACATGGCAAAGGCTTCGCCGTCGTTGCTGGAGAGATTCGTAAGCTAGCGGATTTGACCAAGAAATCTACGACAGAAATTAATGCAACGATCGAGGATATTGAACGACATGCGCATGAAGCTTTCATCTCCATGGAAGAAGGCACGAAGGTCGTTCTAGAAGGAACGCAGATTGTTGCTGCGGCGTCCGAGATTCTGAGCAGTGCGAATGCCCACGACACCATGAAAACGCAGGTGGTAGAGGAAGTCGTAGCGCTCATGGAGAAAATTGCAGCGGTGAGCAAAGAGAACCGTCAGATCTCAGCGCAAGTTGAGCACACCGTGCAAGAGCTGCTGCAGGACATGCATCATGTGCGTCAGACCACAGGTGATGTAGGTGCGATAACACAGTCCATGTTACAGCTTGTGAATCAGTTTCATTTGACAGAAAGCCGGATTCGATAAAAGAGGATTATTCGTCATTCTTTCGCATGTTAACAGCCCCATGCCGCATACAATGATAATGCGGTATGGGGTTTTTATGTCCACATCATGGTTACATACGAAGAAAATTGTCTAACGAAAACTCGGAGGAGGATGTCGAATGAGTGACCGTTTGAGCATTCAAACGAATAGGGCAGAGAATGTGAATCCTAGTGAATTTAGAATGCTAGCCCAGCGTTTGAAGGAGGAGCATGTGCAAATGCGAGAGCAGCTCTCCGACATTCGTACGCTTGCTGCTGCTTTGTACACCCTTGAAGATTGCTCAATTGGGATGTGTCGTCTGATCGAACTTCAGGACGGCATTCTATCCTTGGTGGAAGAGTTGGAGCAGCATTCGGAATGGGAAGAAGGAGTCTTATTTCCGAGTCTACAAACTTATTTGCATCCGACGATGGCTATCTCGGTATCTCGGTCCATGCATGTATTGGAGCAGGATCACGATTTGGCCAAAAGAGTCGTGCAGTCATACGTCAACGGTGTCAACGCGATGAGCTTGCCGATCGACATGGACTTCGTTCATGTGATGGCCTCTGAGCTGCTGACGGCCTGCCTCATCCTGCTCAAGCACTTCACGTTGGAAGAGGAGCTTGTTTACCCGCTAATTGATCGGATCATGGACCAAATTGAGGACCAGATTAGTTAAACGAAGCGCTGCGCTTCGTTGTGCATCGTTGCTCTTGCAATCCACTGCACGATTGGGCGGGCAAATGTCATTCTGGCAGAATAACTGGAAAACCTACAGCTATTTCGGGCCGATGTGGCTTAAATGTAGGAATAACTGGAAAAACTCCAGCTATTTTTCATCTTTCGCACGCTTACAGCGTTAAAGGTGAAATTTAACTGGAGTTTTTACATCTAAATGGAAGAAATGGCCCGAATCTAGCGCGAATAGATGGAGTTTTTCCATCTATTCGCGCTAGAGTTCCGCTGCCCCTTATGCCTCCAATGCGCTCAACGTTTTCTCTTCGCATTCTTTGGAACAGAAGCTGTCATGCTCTTCTTCACAAGCTTCGCAGCAGATGTGCTTCAAGTGGCACAGATCATTCGCACAGTTAATATAGCGATCCTCTGCGGTTCCGCAGTGGTAGCATTTGCCTACAACGATATCTTCATCGGTGCGGTTAATCGGTACGGAGATGCGCTCGTCGAACACATAACATTTCCCGTCGAAAAGGCGACCTTGTACCTCTTCGTCTTTGCCGTAGGTGACGATTCCGCCGTCCAACTGATACACGTCGGTGAACCCTTCGTTGATCAAGAAGCCGGATAGCTTCTCACAACGGATGCCTCCCGTGCAATAAGTGAGAATGGGTTTGTTTTTAAACTCCTGCAGATTGTTGCGAATCCATTCAGGGAATTCTTTGGTTGTCTCGACTTCAGGACGAATAGCCCCACGGAAATGTCCGATATCATACTCATAGTGATTACGGCCATCGAGCACGATGACATCTTCATTTTTGAGCTTTTCATAGAATTCCTTCGGCTTCAAATGCGTACCTGTGAGCTCATTGGGATTCACGTCTTCTTCCAGACGGAAGGTGACGAGCTCCTTTTTCGGACGAACAAACAGCTTCTTGAAGGCATGTCCTTCATGTTCATCGATTTTGTAAACCATATCTGAAAACAATGGCATGAGATTCATCATCGCCATGTAGGCTTCCGTTTGCTCTACGGTCCCAGACAAGGTGCCGTTAATGCCCTCAGGCGCAATCAGAATGCGTCCTTTTACACCGAGCTTTTTACAATAAGCCAAATGTTCTCGCGCCAATGCTTCATGATCAGCTACAGCAACGAATTTATAGTACAACAAGATGCGGTATGGAGCGCCATGTTCAGTCATAACAATTAACCACCTATACGTATAAAATGACACACGCCATGAAGATGGCGTATACGCATATAGTGACATAAATTCGTGTTTTTTTCAATCAAGTAGCAATTTTTGGATCGTATGATATACAAACTGCAGCTCGAACTCTAAGGCTTGGAACAAATGAAACAAGTTAGATAGTTCCGACTCCGGTGCTTGCAGCCTCTTATGCTCATTTACAGCATCCTCTAGCTCGCTTGCCGCGGCAAACACACGATTAGCTGATAGGTTGCTGGAAGAGCCGCGAATACTATGAAGCAAACGAGCTCCTTCCTCCAAATTACATTCGTCGATGCTTACTTTCAATTGAGCCATCAGCGGATCGGTTTGGGTCTGGAATTTACGAAGCATCTCCCGATAAATGTCCATTTTGCCGCCTATGCGTGGAAGTGCTTCCGCGATGTCGAGTCCAGGAGTTGCCTCCATCTCAGCTTGTAGACCAAGTGTGGTTTTAATTGCAGTTCTCAGTCGTTCTGGGATAATGGGCTTGGAGATCATCTCACTCATCCCTGCCTCCATACAGGCTAACCGATTGTCGAGCGTCGAGTCCGCGGTTAAGGCAATGATTGGAATATGTGCCCATTTCGGCTCAAGGCGTATGCGTTTGGTCGTTTCGATTCCATCGAGCTCTGGCAAGTGGATATCCATCAGGATCAAATCATACGTATGAATCGCCAAGTCATTCAGGGCCTCGAACCCGTTACCTGCTACTTGAATGCGACAGTTCAGCATACTTTCCAGCAGAGAGCGAGCAACCGTTTGGTTAATTTCATTGTCCTCCACAATCAGAATGCGGAGTGGAGCCTTGCTTAAACTGTTTGAAGGTAGGGGGGCAAAGTCCTTCTCCCTTTCGTTCGCAATCGTATCTGTCCAATGTGTAACAATCTCGCTTTCAGCTTGCAGAGAAGTGAGCGTTCTGTATAAGGGACTTCGTGAGATCGGCTTGACCAGAATAGCATCGGGTGAAGCTTCGGGTGGTAACTGTTCAAGGGCATCTCTTCCTGATAATGAGGTGTAAATAATCGTTCTAATCCCCTGTTGCTGGCAAGCAGCCAACATGGTTAGCCAGACTTCCTCCCCATACATATCATCGGCTTCCATATCTAACAGAATGAAGTTAAGCGGGATGTGATGAAGAACTTGAAGGGCTTCCTTCCAGGAAGACACACCGGCAGCATCGCTGCACATGGACTGTAGATTTTGGACAAGCACCCTATTGAGTGTCGGATGATCTTCTACGACGAGCATCGTGAGCGGCAAGGGAACGATTGCTTGGTGAGTTGGCAGGTAGAGCGTGAAGGTCAGAATCACAAGGAATTCACTTCCTACGCCTTGCGTGCTAGAGACTGAGATGGAGCCGTCCATATTTTCAATAATATTTTTGGAAATAACAAGACCTAGTCCTGTTCCACCATATTTGCGGCTCGTCACCTCGTCACCCTGGATAAAGGGTTGGAATAAATTAGCCAACTGTTTCTCATCCATGCCGATCCCCGTATCCGTAACGCTGAATCGAAGCGTAACCTCGTTATCATGCTTCTGATCGACGGCAACATGAAGTGTGACGGTACCTTGCTCCGTGAATTTAATCGCATTACTGGAGAGATTCAGCAGAACTTGATAGAGCCGCAGAGAATCACCGATCAGTTCAGCTGGTACATCCTCAGCTATATCACAAATGAAATCAACAGGTTTATGACCAAGCAGTACACTCAGCGTTTCACACACACGATCGACGGTTTCATCTAGCTGAAATGGATGATGTTCAATCACGAGCTTATCTACTTCCAGCTTAGAAAAGTCCAGAATATCGTTGATGATATGGGCAAGCGACTGGGAAGAACGAGAAATTTTGCGTGTATAGTCCATTTGCAATTCGGTCATTGTTGTTCGCTCAAGTAAGTGGGATAGTCCAACAATCCCATTCAAAGGTGTGCGTATTTCGTGGCTCATGCGAGCAAGGAAAACGCCTTTGGCTAAATTCGCATCATCCGCTTCCTGTTTAGCTAAGATAAGTTGCTCCTTGGCATAGACTTGATCCGTGATATCTCTCGTTATCGCTGAGAAGTAGAGCTCGCCGTTATCGAGAGGGAAGTGGGGAACGATGATTAGTGACGCGATGATACGTTGATGTTGCTTGGTCATGACTTCCGCTTCGAATTCCCAGAAACCCTCTCGGATTGCGGTTTGAAGTCCTTCATCAAAGTTAAAGTCATTCAAGATCTCGACAAACTCATGAAAATGAGAATAGATATAATCCGTCCCAGCAAGTCCCATGGATTGAATACCGGCTGGATTAATATAGAAGATGTAACCATCTTGATCAAAGGTGAGAATGGCATCCCGTGCGCTTTCGATAATCGTGAGCAGCCTTTCTTTAGTTTCATTACTGGCCTTGATGTCACTGATATCACGTGCAATAAGGACGTATCCTTTTAAATCACCGTTTGGATGCGTGATGCAGCTCACGCTCGTCTGCACATAAATCCGCGTGCCGTCTTTGTGATACCAGGTCCACTCCAAATCCTCTTTCAGATGACGCAAGGAACGTATGACAAGTGTTGTGCAGTCGGGAGGAATCGCCTCGCCTAGTTCTGCAGAATATTGTGCGGCTCTTTCATTCAGCTGTTTTTGATCTAACCAGATTAAGGGAGTGGCGATTTTATATAAGTCTGCAAAAGAATACCCAAGCATCTCCGTAGCTCTGCCATTGAGATGGTTAATTGTAAAGTTGGGATTCATCACGATCATGGCGTATTGATTATGACGAATGAACGCTTCAAACGGCTCGAAAAGCTCGCGAATATTCTCCATCATGCCATTGACAGAGAGGGCCAGGGCACCTAATTCATCTTTACTTTTGAACACGATAGGTTTCATGTGAAAATCACCGGCGGCAACCGCCTCCGTCACTTGGAGGATTTGTTTAATCCTTTTAATAATGAGATGGTTCGTTGTGAGATAAATAAGGAAAAATATAGCGATTACTGTCATCAGTATGATCCCCACAGTTGACCAAAGGAGAGGACTAGTAGGCGCTTCAATGGCACTGATCGGAACAGAATAACTGAGATACCAGTTTAATTGAGGGATTCGCGCATAGAACCACCTAGTCTTCTGACCCGTTATAAGAGATTCGTCAATATAGCCGTTGTCTACTTGTAATGCTTTTTCAAAAGCTGGCCCAAGTTCGGGAAATGCAGTGAATACATTCAACTTAAGAATCGTAGCTGCATCGGTAGCGTAGAGGGCTAGTCCTTCTCGATTAGTAATCAATAATTCTCCACCAGCGATCGGAGCGAGCAAATGGTTCTCAAACATAGGTGCAGCTTCGAGTGAAGCATTGACGATACTAATCACTTTATGTTGATCATCAAAGACCGGAGCTGTAATAGAGATCACATAGAAACCCTTCATTCTACTAATATAGGGTTCAGATATGTAACTTTTCCCTTTCAGTGCCTCTTGAAACCGGGGTTCGTTCGAAACGGAAAGTGTTTTCCCCGTGGTAAATTGAAGTGTGCCTGCTAAATCAATAATCCCCATGCTGTAATATTGATTGCCTTCCGTTTCTAATTCATGAGCTAGGAAATTCAAACGGTCAGTTTGTGTGCCTTGTTTCATAATGCTTACGCGACTAATGAGCTCAATCTCTGCCAAACGGATGGACAAGAAGTCATACATATTCCGTGCGGAATTCGATACGGAGGTCAAGGATTGCTCGTTCATCTGCTGCATAAGCTTGTTTCGCGATAGCGTATAATTGGTAATTCCAACGACGGCAAGGGAGACAGATGTGATTAGAACAAGCCAGGCGACAAGTTTAAAACGCAGAGATGATGACATTGTTAGCCTCCGAAAACCATGTAATTGTTAGAAAACCTCATAATTTTATCATGATTAGAATAGAACAAATTTAATGATTTCCATTTATGATATATCCAACAGATCAGTTACGTATACACACTTGTGAAAATTGGTTTAATGAAAATTGGGGGATTCGATATGCAGATGACAGTACGAACGAAATTTATTGCGGTATTTGCGATCATCTTTATGATGGTTGCGGGAATGAGCTGGACAGCCATGAATCGCATGGGCGCACTAAAAGAGATGAATAACAGTCTGGCAAACAACTGGATGATGGGGATTCAAATTATTGAGGAAATTCACTATCAAACGGAACATTTACTAACCTTGTACTATCAGAAGAAATTAGAACCAGACGTGAAAAAGCATGAACCAATAGACAATGGCATTATGGCAACAATTACACAAATCGACAATTTGTTAGGAAAATATAAGGATTCTGTGTCAGGTGAAGAAGAAGGGGCACGTCTGCAAGAGCTAACCCAGAATTGGGATGGTTTCAAAACATCATTCGTGGCCAATAAACAATTATCAAGTGATCCAAGTAAAGTGAAGGAAGCAGCAGAGAGCCTTCAAGTCATGTCAGTGGCCTTCGGCAAAGCACAGAAATCGATGGCGGAATTGGTTACCTACAACCAAGATGGCGGTCAGCAAGGCGTCGTGGCGAGTGCAGCGGAATACAAGCAAAGTGTACTAACTTCATTTATTGCCTTGGGTGTCATGCTTGTGTTTATGATTGCAGCTTGTTATTTCCTTGTCAGCAACATTTCCAATCCTGTTAGCAAAGCATCACAAGCGTTAAATCGAATCTCCAAAGGAGATCTTACCGTTGAAACGATTGTTGTGAAAAATAAGGATGAAATTGGTCAGCTCATCGGGGATGTGAACCAAATGGTGAGACATCTGCGCCATTCCGTAGAGCAAATGCTGCATGCTTCAACTAGTGTGGCAGCATCCTCTCAGCAACTGTTTGCGAGTTCCGAGCAGAATAGCTCAGCTTCCCAACATGTTGCTGCATCCGTACAAGATTTCGCAACTGGCGCGGATACACAAGCTCAAAGCTCTGTTGAGTGTGGAAGAGCGATGGAAGAAATGGCGGCAGGTATTTCCCGTATTGCTGAAACCACAGCTGATGTATCTGACCTATCCATGACGGCGACGAATATTGCAGAGCAAGGTACCCATGCCATGGAGCGTGTCGTGAATAAAATACAGGCAGTCTCTACATCCGTTGATGCAGCGAATCAGGTCATTCAGGACCTAGAGAAGCATTCCCAAAGCATCGGTCAGATTACTACGTTGATCGGGAATATTGCTTCACAAACGAACCTGCTTGCATTGAATGCAGCGATTGAAGCAGCGCGTGCTGGTGAAAGCGGCAAGGGCTTTGCCGTTGTAGCTGGTGAAGTTCGTAAGCTATCTTCCCAGACAGATGATTCTGTTCGTGAGATTTCAGAATTGATTACGTCGATCCAACGGGATTCCGCTCGGGCTGTAGATGTCATGAACAATGGAAGAACCGAAGTGCAGGAAGGTCTGCATGAGGTGGGTGTTGCTGAGAAAGCATTCAGTCAAATTGTACAAGCTTCGCAAGAAGTAGCTAGCAAAATTCAAGAAACAGCGGCAGCTGCAGAGCAGATGGCGGCAAGTTCGGAAGAAGTAGCAGCTACCGTTGCTCAAGTTGGTTTTGTAGCGCAGCAAACATCAGGTACAGCACAATCTGTTGCGGCAGTCACACAGGAACAATTAGCATCCGCCGAAGAAATTACGGCATCCGCCAAAAATCTTGCCGGAATTGCCACGGATTTGAATCAAGTGGTAGGTACTTTCCGATTATCATAAATTAAATTTATATAAATAGGGAAGAAAATCAGACTTTTCCGAGGGCTGGTACGTCTAGTTATCGTGAAGGTAAAACAAACGACACAAACACGATAACTCAGAAGGAGTGCATAGCAAATGAAAAAGAATCCTTGGAACATGTTGAAAATCGGTGTTGTTGGTTGCGCAGTACTCGTAGGTGTGAGTGCTTCGGTAGGGCCAGTTGCGAGTATAGTTTCAGCAGCTGCTGCCGTTGTTGCTGTCTCCACAACGACATCGTCAGTGCCTGTTGTCGTTAAAGAAGTAGTGCTTACATCCAAGAGTAAAGACCTAACGACGAATATCAAAGTACCGCAGTTGAGCGGAATGCTCGATACCAAATACCAAGACGAACTGAATAACACGATCCTCGCACATGCGAATGAAGATTTAGTAAGTTGGGAGAAGCAAGCTGCAGAGGCGGCAGCAGCTGCCAAAGATAAGGGGTATACATACCGTCCCTACGGCCTTACGATCGTGTACACATTAAAATCCGATGGGTCAGGCTATCCTTCAGGTGTAGTTTCCCTTACGGTCACTTCGTATGGAGAAACAGGTGGTACTGGCATGCCGAAAGTGGACACGTATAATGTGCTGAATGCAGGGATAGCTCAACGTGTAACGCTGCAGGATCTGCTTGGTGCGGACTACAAAGCAACTGTGAATGCAGGTGTCATTGCCAAGATGAAGGAGGAACCGCAATATTTCTTTCCGGATCAATTTAAAGGAATTGATTCAGATCAAGGCTTCTTTGTAGAAAAAGGGGTGGCGGTTGTTGTATTTCCCAAATATGCCATTGCAGCTGGTGTGGCTGGAAGTCCAGAATTCCGTTTCACTTTGCCTTCTAATCTGACCATTCAACCGAATACTACTCCACTACCTGGTACCGACAAAGTGAAAGTAGAGTTGTCAACGAGTGATGTCGAACAGAATGCGGATGGCGTTTCACTTGTTCCTTTCCGCAAAGTAGCTGAAGGATTGGGTTACACCGTGAAATGGAATCAGGCAACGTATGGGGCAGAACTATCGAAAGGTGCCCAGTGGACGAGTGTGAGTGTGGGGAAAGATAGCTATTTCTATGCCAAAATGGCGCCAGTTGCGCTGGGAGCGGCTCCGGTCATTCTGAATGATACCCTCTTTGTGCCTACTAAATTTGTGTCAGATATTCTAAAAGCTGAAGTGACAATTGATTCAAAAGGGATTCATATCGTGCAATAATTGCGTGGAAAAACTTGAGTAATCATTAATAATAAGCCTTCAAATGCCGATTCAGGTGTTTTGAAGGCTTTTTACCTAACACGTTATTGAAAGCGTTTGCATATACTGTAACATCCCGCATGTAGGAGGTGTGATCGGTATGTATCTCAAAAATAGTTTATCAGCACTTATGGGTCTTTGGTTTCTGTTGACTCCGTGGGTGTTTGGATTCGGGGATGTAACCAATGCGCTGTTCACCTGTGCGCTGTTCGGAAGTCTACAATTCGTAAGTTCGATGCTTGCGTTAGGAAAAACAGGGAAGCACATGTGGCAGAACTGGGTTTGTGTCGGCTGCGGAGTCGTATTTATCGTGTTTCCTAATGTGTATCACCTAACGTTCATGGCATTTTTCTCTTTCGTTGCTCTAGGGTTTATGACGATTCTTATTAATTACGCCAATCTGTATCCAGATTCCCAATAAATTCTTCATGTGCCTATTGAAAAGTGATTTTAATTATGTCATAATGACTTTATCGAGATGTGGTTATGAAATGGATGAAAGCTCGACTGCCTTAGCTGTTTGTTGTACAGTTAGGCTTCTCTTTTTATTCATTGATAAAGTCGTTATAATAATATTAAATATACAATATAAGGAGTGGAGACTATGAAAGCCTTGATACTGATCGATTACACGGTGGATTTTGTAGTGGGTAAACTGCCTTGCGGGGAGCCTGCTATTGCGATAGAAACTCGGTTGTGTGCGTTGACCCAAAGCTTTGTTACGGAGCGAGACTTTGTTGTGATGGCAGTTGATTTGCATGAGGAAGGAGATCCCCTCCATCCGGAGACGGCGTTATTTCCACCTCATAATCTACGTGAGACGGATGGCAGAGAGCTATATGGTTGTCTAAAAGAAGTGCATGAAGCTCATAAAGATGCAATGTATTGGATGGATAAAACGAGATACAGCGCATTCTGCGGGACGGATCTGGAACTGCAGCTTCGAGCAAGAGGGGTTCAGGAAATTCATTTAGCAGGTGTGTGTACAGATATCTGTGTCTTACATACAGCGGTGGATGCGTATAATAAAGGTTTCTCCCTCGTTATTCATGAGGATGCGGTTGCTAGCTTTGATGCGAATGGTCATGTGTGGGCATTGCGGCATTTTGAGAAGACGTTAGGGGCTAAAGTTGTTCATGGTTGGAAAAATTAAGTAAAATGGTGATAGGGAAGATGAAAGTATAGTTGCAGGATGGGGAGGATGGACGTAATGAATTGGCAAACGATGAATGCGATGAATAACTTGACGCTGCACACAGACAAATACCAAATTAACATGATGTACGCTCACTGGTTACAGGGAACACATACCGAGAGAGCTGTGTTTGAGGTGTATTTCCGAAAGTTGCCTTTTGATGGCGGATATGCCGTGTTCGCTGGGTTGGAACGGGTGATTCATTATGTACAAAACTTGCACTTCGGTGAGGAAGAAATCGCATATTTGCGGGAGCAAGAGGAGAACTACAAGGAGGAGTTCCTTGATGCCCTTCGTGCCTTTTCGTTCCAAGGCGATATCCAAGCCGTTCCCGAGGGGACGCTTGTTTTCCCCAATGTGCCGCTTGTTCGAGTGATTGGCAGCATATTCGAAGCGCAGCTGGTTGAGACGTCGATTCTCAACTTCGTGAACTTCCAGACGCTCATCGCGACGAAAGCCTCGCGGATGAAGGGGGTTGCTCCGCATGATGTGCTGATGGAGTTCGGCACACGCCGTGCACAGGAGGCTGACGCCGCCATCTGGGGCGCAAGAGCCGCCTATATCGCGGGGTTCCACGCGACATCGAACCTTAGAGCCGGGATGCTGTTCGGCATCCCGACCAAAGGCACGCACGCGCATGCGTGGGTGCAGGCCCACGACACGGAAGCGGACGCCTTCCGTGCTTACGCGGAGGCCCTGCCCGAGCAGGTCACGCTGCTCGTGGACACCTACGACACGCTGCGCAGCGGCGTGCCGAATGCCATTGCGACGGCGCGGCAGCTCGCGAGCCGCGGCAAGCGCTTGAACGCCATTCGCCTCGACAGCGGCGATTTGGCGTATCTGTCCCAGCAGGCGCGGCGTCTGCTGGATGAGGCGGGCTTTCCGGAGGTGAAGATTGTGGCATCCAATGACTTGGATGAGCACATCATCGCCGGGCTGAAAGCCCAAGGGGCTAAGATCGACAGCTGGGGCATCGGCACCCAGCTGATTACAGCCGCCGACCAGCCGGCGCTGGGCGGGGTGTATAAGCTTGTTGCCCGTGAGAAGGACGGCACGCTAGTGCCGGTCATTAAGATTTCGGGCAACCCCGAGAAGGTGACGAATCCTGGTTTCAAGGAAGCCTACCGGATTATGAATAAGGCGACGGGCAAAGCGGAAGCGGATTATTTGGCTTTGCAGGATGAGGTCGATATTCGAGAAGGGCAGCGGATTAAGCTATTCGACCCCATCCATCCGTATCTGTTCAAGTACATCGAGAATTATGAGGCAGTTCCATTGTTAAAGTCGATTTTCGAGGGTGGGAAGTTGGTGTATGAGCTCCCTACTTTGGAAAGCATACGTGACTACCATGCCGAGCAAATGCAGACTGTTTGGCCGCAATATTTGCGGATGTTGAATCCCGAGGTATATCGTGTCAATTTGAGTGCTGCCTTGTGGCAGTTGAAAATGGATTTGATCCATGCACATCAAGACTAGCTTGCTTATTATGAAGTGCGAGTCCTGCAACTTGCAGTTCCAGTCGTCCGTATCGCGCAAAACTTGGGGATATCCGACTTCGATGGTATGATTAAAAGGAGCTACACGGCAAAGATGCGCTCATTCTAATCTTATTCCGATGGAGGTTACTGCTAATGTCTACGAAAGCGAATCAAGCATTGACGACTGGGGTTACACTCAATAATGGTATACATATGCCTTGGCTGGGTCTCGGTGTTTATAAAACCAAAGAAGGCCAAGAGGTTATCGGGGCGGTTCAAACCGCTTTGCAATTAGGTTATAGAAGCATTGATACGGCAGCAGTTTATCGCAACGAAGAAGGCGTTGGCCAAGGTCTTCGTCAGAGCGGTGTTCCGCGTGACGAGATTTTCGTAACCACGAAGGTGTGGAACGCGGATCAAGGATACGAGTCCACACTGCAAGCGTTTGAAGCAAGCCGCAAACGGCTTGGTTTGGAGACGATTGATCTGTACTTAGTGCACTGGGCTGTCTCCGCAACCTACCGTGAAACGTGGAAAGCATTGGTCCACCTTTACAAAGAAGGGCATGTTCGCGCAATTGGTGTGAGCAATTTCCAGATCTCTCATTTGGAACATGTGATGGAAGACACGGGTGTAGTGCCTGCCGTTAATCAAGTGGAGTATCATCCGGAGCTCTCTCAAAAGGATTTACTCATGTTTACTCGTGAACACGGTATCCAATTGGAAGCGTGGAGCCCGCTTATGCAGGGCAGACTAGATCATCCTGCATTGGCGCAGCTTGCGGCTAAATACGGCAAATCTCCAGCACAAATAGTGCTGCGTTGGGATATTCAGCATGGTGTCGTTACGATACCGAAGTCTGTGACGGAACATCGAATTCGTGAGAATGCGGATATTTTCGATTTTGAGTTAAGCGCTGAAGATATGGCTTTGGTGGATGCTTTGAATATCAACAAACGTATTGGACCGGATCCCGATCATGTGACATTCTAATTTGTATGAATTGACAAGAGGAAACGCCTGTAGGCATAGGGGTTTCCTCTTTTTGCCACTTCAACCAATACCGTCTTGCCTTCCCGCTGCTCCCAACAATGATTAGCTGTACTTTTTCCATCTAATCGTAAAATCACAGGTGATGTGTGGATATTAGCTGTAGATTATACAGTTAATCGAAGGCTAGCTACTTAACTGATGCTACTTCTGCTACTCATTCAACTAATACTGTCACTTCTACTTCTGCTTCTACTTTTACTTTTACTTCTACTTCTACTCATTCAACTAATATTGTCACTTCTACTTCTGCTAAAACAACTCCTACTATCACTTTAATTAATACCGTCTTCAGTGGTACAAGATCATAGCAAATAACTGGAAAATCTACAGTTAAAATTGCTGAAATGAACCTGAATTTCCTAATAACTGTAAAAAGTACAGTTAATTCCGAGCAGAACCGTCGAAAAGGGCATATAACAGTGAAATAGATGGAGATTTTCCATCTATTTGCTCAATTTGGTATAAATTAATGAAAATAGATGGAGGTTTTACAGTTAATAGGTGCACGGCCGGCCCGATAGCGTGTGGTGTCTGGTTTCAATTTTCTGGTATCTGGTTTCAGGTGTCTGGTGTCTGGTTTCAGGTGTCTGGTTTCAGGTGTCTGGTTTCAGGTGTCAGGTGTCAGGTGTCTGGTTTCAGGTGTCAGGTGTCAGGTGTCTGGTTTCTGGTGTCGAGGTACCTGGTATCTAGTGTCCGCTCTTCTCAAGCCAACACCCTTGATCCAATATCCCGCCGACCTCCCTCCACTCATTTCAACAAAGCGATCATCTGGTACACCTCGCGGTGATCGCCGGGCAGCAAGAAATTCGCGACCTTGAGCTGAGAAGAGCCATCGCCATCAAGGAACAGGCCATCGACTAGCTGTTTTTCGCCTACCTGCTCTTGCACAGCTGTACGGAACTCTTCGCCCGTGCACGGGGTAGGCGCAACGACCAGATACACGTTGTTCATTCGATCATACACAATGCCGGATCGCATGCGCTTCTCGTTAATGACAGGCATTTCTTCGGAAATGGCCTGCTCCGCCCACCCCCATGGATTCGTGAGTCCCATGCTCACGCCTCCCTGCGCCCAATACCGAGTGCGGTCCTGTACCTGCAGCTCACCCGCATTTTCGACAACTTGGACGGTAAAGGTTTGTGCCTTCTCATCCCACACGAGTGTTCCACGTTTCCGATCCGTGTTGTACCAGCCCGAGCCGTAGTCGCCAGGTTGCCCCTTCACAGGGAGATCATTGGTCACGGCAATGCTAAGCAGATACCCCTGCCAGAAAAATCCGCCATTAATCCCATTGTCCTGCCGATCGGTCACATTGGCCGTAATGGCTTTAAGTCCGATGTTTTGAGGTGTGGTTTGGATCACATGAAGCAGCACGCCGTTCGAAGCGGGTTTGATGCTATATGCAGCACTTGCTTGTGGAGGCGGCCCAGTGGTGGTGTGAAAGCCCCAAATTAAGGTCCAGACGAAACTGATGGTCGCGATAAGTAGATAGATTAGTAGCTGAGCAGCATGTACTTTAAATAGACGAGTAAGGTGCATAGATTTCTCCATCCCAGCTGTAGTGGTCTTATTTCTATCAGTCTATGAAAAAATAGTAGGGATATGCCTATTTATCTACGAAAATCTACGAAAAAAAACGCTTACGAAGGAATCTACCATTCGTAAGCGTTCGTTACGCAACTGCTATGTACCACGTTGAAAATTAGAAAATCGGAATACGTGCCTTATTGCCATCCTTGGCATATAAAATCGCTTCTGAGCTGAATAAATCTACTCGCTCTAACGAATTAACTAAATTCATGACGGTGAATTTGTTATGGCGAAGTGCGTTGATCAAAGAGGGAATTAACTTATGGTCCGTGCCGACGAAATTAACGGAAATCGGCTTCTTATTGAATAAAATATTCATTCTCACTTCAACACATCTCCTTCTGGTTTTATACTAGTAGATATTAAGATTATCATACCTTTCTCAATAAGTTCGTCGATTGGCGTTGTCGGAATTCCACTAGTTCTGTCAGTTGATATGTTTATTCTGTTAAGTTGCTCTAGGTGATCATGGGTGCTTGCGACCCTGGATAGACGGCGTATACGTTTATTTTGTATGATAGGATGAGTTACGTAAAATTTGGAAGCGGAGGGGGCTAGCTTGATGGAGTCTTCACATATCGTTATTGAAGCGGATGGTTTAATTAAGAATTATGGATCCTTCCAAGCTGTGCGAGGGGTTAATTTCCAAGTCTATCAAGGCGAGGTGTTCGGTTTGCTTGGCCCTAATGGTGCTGGGAAAACGACTACGATGGAAATGATCGAAGGGCTGCGGAAGCCTGACGGCGGTCGAGCTATTGTGGCTGGTTATGATACACAGAAGGATTTGGGCAAGGTGAAGGAAGTCATCGGCGTTCAATTGCAATCAACTTCGTTATTTGAGTTGTTGACGGTTGAGGAAATTATGCGGATGTATGCTAGTTTCTATCCTAGCTCTGTTCCGATTGGTCCACTGTTAGAAGATATGACGTTAGTTGATAAAAGAAACGGCCGAGTCAAGCATCTATCCGGCGGGCAAAAGCAGCGGCTTGCCATTGGTCTTGCGCTGCTGAATGATCCTAAGGTCATCTTCTTGGATGAGCCTACGACGGGGTTGGATCCGACAGCAAGACGTACGCTGTGGGAAATTATTTTGAAACTGAAGGAGCGAGGCAAAACAATTGTGCTATCCACGCATTATATGGAGGAAGCGCATGTGCTTTGCGATCGTATCTGTTTAATGGATCAGGGGAAAGTCGTCGCATTGGATACACCTCGTAAACTAGTAAGCTCCTTGCAATCAGATAGCGCGATTGAATTCAGGTTGCAAGATTTGGCAGAAGCGGACCAAACCGCTGTCCTTCAGGAGCTTCGCGATATTCGTGAAGTCAAGGGCATTGACGTGCGTAAAGATGTGTTCGTTCTTTATACGGACAAACTGCAGGAGTCACTTATTGATCTCGCTCAGAAAAGCGCTGGCGGCAGATGGCAATTGGCTGACTTGCAGACACGAACGGCTACGCTCGAAGATGTGTTTATTTCCATGACCGGAAGGAGCTTGAAAGCAGAATGAATGCCTATATTCAATTGACGTTAAGCCAACTTCGGTTTTTTGTTCGGAATCGACAAGTGCTTGTGTTCACGTTGTTCATGCCGCTTTTCTTCATGATTATGCTCGGCTCCTTTCTTGGCAAAGGTAATGATATCATCGTCGATGGCGTCGTCATTGATCAGGATCAAAGTGCGGAATCGAGAGTCATGGTGGAGGCGCTGCAAGCGAATCCTATTTTGAAGCTAAAACCTGCAGAGGATATGGATATGTCACTCCAGCAGCTCAAGCACGGGGATCAGAAGTTAGTTGTCGTTATTCAGAAGAATTACGGAGAAGCCGTTGCGAAAAAGGGAGCGGACAGCTCGAAGGCGAGCTTCTTGCAGGTATATTACGATCAGACGAACCAGCAGAGTGCACAGATTGGTTTGCAAACGATAGGTCAAGTGGCAGATGGCGTTTCTAAGCAAATGTCCAATTATATGCCCATTGTCAAAGTTGAACCGGTTGGTGTGCAAGCGCTGCAGCTACGCTACATTGATTTCCTCGTACCGGGTATTCTGGCAATGATGATCATGACCAACAACTTAAATGGCGTTTCGGGACAAATTGCTTCATGGCGTGAGCGCGGTGTGCTGCGACGTATGCAAAGTACGCCACTGAAGGCATCTACGTTTATCGCCGCGCAGATAACTGCGCGCCTTGTGATGAACACGGCGCAAGCCTTAATCGTGCTGCTTGTCGGTGCTTTGATTTTTGGCACACAGGTTAATGGCTCGTGGTGGCTGCTCATGCTGTTCGTTGTCATGGGGACATTGACGTTCATGTCTATCGGTTTCATCATTGCTGGTTTAGCCAAAACGCCAGAGAGTGTAGGGCCGATTTCCGGGTTGATCTCATTTCCGCTCATGTTCTTAGGCGGTGTATTTTTCTCGATCTCCAGCATGCCAGAGTTTTTGCAGCCCATTGTGAAATCGATTCCGATTACGCAGCTCAGCACCGCCCTTCGGCAAATTATGAATGTGGGCGCGGGCATTGGGGATCTGTGGCAGGAAGGGCTGTTTCTGGCTATCTGGCTAGTCGTGTCTTTCATTGTGGCGACATTTACGTTTAAGTGGGAGTAGGCGAAGCGGGTTGCCTGCAAAGAGAAAGTTCAATCTCTCTGAGATTGGGCTTTTTCTTTGTGTCACCGAAGGATTTCCATAGAAGTTTTTCTCATAAATCCGCAAACCAAATGCCATACTGTAAGGTGAACTTACCAATGAGCAGGAGGACTTGAATGAGCAAACAGCATTGGCAAATCCCAGCTACAGAGGGACTCGGTCTCCATCTCAAGAAGGGCCAAGTGATTCGAGTTACAGATGTAGAGGGAGAACAAGTTGCCGACTTTGTAGCCTATCGTGAGGATGATATCAGTGAGCGGCTAGACCCCACTGTTACCATGGACGCTTTACATTCGATGAAAGTGAAGCCAGGGGATACCATCTACTCCAATAAATATACCCCTATGCTCACGATTATAAAGGATACGGTGGGACAGCACGATTGGATTAACTCGGCCTGTCGGCCCGAAATGTATGCGCTGCTGTACAATAAGCAAGATCACACCAGTTGTTATATGAATTTAAATGCTGCACTGTCACCCTTTGACATCCCTGCCCCTGATCAACATTATCCATTTAATATATTCATGAACACCGTCATTGGGCCTTCTGGACAAATTAGTGTTGAAAAACCGCTATCTCAAGCAGGAGATTATATTGAGCTTCGTGCAGAAATGGACCTCATTGTGGCTATATCGGCTTGCCCATGCTCAGAAAGCCTTTGCAATGGGTACCATTGTACACCGATTCGCGTTGATATTCTTTGAGATCTTCTATTGAACTTGCGCCTCTCATACAATAACTTGTACAAGTTATCTGATATTCAGGGGGCGAGGTTATGCATGCTTTTTTCACGTATCTACTTCTTGGAATTTCATTATCGGCACCTATCGGTCCTATTAATGCTGCTCAACTCGACAAAGGAGCTAGATATGGCTTTACTGCCGCGTGGTTGATCGGATTAGGCGCGATGTGTGCCGATTTGCTGTATATGCTGTTGATCTATTTTGGTTTAGCCCATTTCTTGACCACTCCGTTTATGAAAACATTTCTATGGTTATTTGGCTGTTTTGTTCTTCTCTACACGGGCGTGGATACGCTTAGAAACGTGAAAATACCCCAGAATGACAACCCCCGCGAGGTTCAATCCAGCGTAAGTTCTTTCCGATCCGGATTTATTATGGCTCTTACCAATCCGCTAAATATCTTGTTTTGGCTCGGTATTTATGGCTCTATTTTAGCCGAAAGTGTACAGAATTATGGCCTTAAGCAGGTGCTTTGGCATACCTCAGGTATCTTTGTAGGCATCCTTTTGTGGGATGTGGCTATGTCCACGCTAGCTAGCTCCTTTCACAAATTCGGCAACCGCACGACACTGAGAATGATTTCTGCTCTAGCTGGGCTTTCTCTCATAGGATTCGGTATGTATTTTGGCTATCAGGCCTTTAAGCAGTTAACGGGTTAGTCAGAAGTCAATATCTCCATCAACCTTAGACCGTGATACTCACCCATCCAATCTCCTTCGCATAGTATGCTTCGTACTCACGAAGGAGGTTATTTCGACATGACTGATCTCTATGCCAAAGACTGGCTTGATGCACATATAAACACCCTTGCCGAATGGCAGCAAGATGCCTTCCATCAATTCGCAAAGATGATTGCGGATCCAGGCAATACGTATCCTTGTATCCCTGGACGTCAAGGATTTCTTACTAACAATCTGCGCTTTGGCTTTGCTGCGGATCCAAGATCAGAACAAGCTGCCCTTGACGTATTGGAGCTCTTGCAAGCCTATGGCCGTTGTTCAAGGGAAACTGGTAAATTTGCTTCACTGGTTATTTTTTTCCAAACACCCGCAGACATGCTGAATAGCTTCTCAGTAGAAGACTACGAGGAGCTATTTTGGTCTGTTCTAAGTGGAGTCAGCGCTAGAGATGGGGCGCCATTGCCTGCGCATATTTCAAAGGATCCTTCGCACCATTCTTGGGAATTTTGTTGTGATGGGGAGCCCTATTTCTCTTTTTGCGGGACACCTGCCCACATCGTTAGAAAGAGCCGCATGTTTCCACATTTCCTCATTGCCTTCCAACCGCGATGGGTCTTTGAAGAAATCAATGATTCGACCCCTTTTGGTCGTCATATGAAAAAGCGCATTCGCCAAAAATTAGAGGCATACGATGGAATCCCCGCACATCCTTCTCTGAAATGGTATGGGCAAGAGGACAACCACGAATGGAAGCAATACTTTTTGCGTGATGATGAAAGCGTCCCTTCTAAATGTCCTTACACGTATATGAAAAATAAACTAAAAGCCGTAGGTGTGCTTTTTCATAAATAAAATATCTGGAGTAGCCGCATAGTCACTATACGTAATTCCCCCCCATATCTCTGGCTAGAAAAAATGAGAAAGCCCAAACAGCTGCCTTAAGGCCGCTGCTGGGCTTCATAAGCTGTTACCTAGTGCACAGAGGATGCCCCTCTGTTATTTGGGGGCATTTGTGGTGTACCAGCTGCGGGAACGAATGCTGTCAGCATGCTTTGCATATCCGAAGCTTCTAATTGTGGCACCTGATAATAGGCCAGTCTATTTTGATATAGAAAGATTTCATAAGCCATTTCGATGAAATTTTGCACCTGAGAAGCTAATACACGCCGAACGACGGGATTCGTCACTTCTACTGCTGTCATGGTTAGCA
The DNA here is from genome assembly GCF_001653565.1 of Paenibacillus oryzisoli. GTDB lineage: Bacteria > Bacillota > Bacilli > Paenibacillales > NBRC-103111 > Paenibacillus_E > Paenibacillus_E oryzisoli. The sequence continues at coordinate 483,989 of NZ_LYPB01000049.1, read as the reverse complement.
ACGAGGCATGTGTTTTGACCAGACCGAGCATATGCCCGCTTATCCCCGCATCTTTCACATCAGAGAGTGACTGGTTTGGCTTTTTCGGTTGGGACGGTTGAATGCCATAGATTGGATCCGATAATTGCCGAATCATGTACGTGGACGTTTCTTGGCTTGGCTTTTGCCCTGTTGTGAAACACTTAACCGTTAGATTGTATTGGGCAAGCGTGAACTGGTATTGACGATCCAGAATGTCCAGCAGCTCGCTGTCTTGTACAAACTGCCTGAACATCATGAATTGATCCAATACATTAATGGTACAGGCCAACACTTCATGTAAATCAAAAAGCTCATGACCGCCGTGGTTTGTAGACAGCGTAGTTTGCGTAGGGGAATTGGGTTGTATTTGCTGCTGCATAACGAAGTCTCCTTTGATGTTGAGGTAATGTAACTTCGTTAATGTTAGCTTTAGTTCGTTGGTTTATGCATGGTTGCAACTTCATCAGGTAATGCTCAGTCATATAGGAGCCGCGAGTGTGAAAATTGGCAACGACTCACTTGATCGTGCTACAATTAGTACACGATAAACACAATCAGAAGGAGGCCCAACATCGTGTCAAATCCAGATGAGAAGAAATTTCACACCTATCAAGATTGGCTGACATGGGACGGAGCATGGGAGTTAATTAATGGCAAATCCTATAACATGTCACCGGCTCCGACATCATTGCATCAATATATTGTAGGAGAGCTTTATTATGCTCTACGGACTTTTTTACAGAATCGGAATTGCTTTGTTTTTGTGGCTCCATTCGATGTGTTTTTTAGCGAAAGTGAAGAATATAAGTCGCCTGATCATGTCGCTCAACCCGATCTCTCGGTCGTTTGCTCGAAGGATCAAATTGCAAAAAATGGCTGCCAAGGTGCTCCAACTTTAATCATTGAAGTGTTGTCCCCATCTACGGCATTGAAAGACTTTAATGAGAAGTTCAATCTATATCAGAAATATGGGGTACAGGAGTATTGGATTGTCGATCCAGGAAATCGAACAGTTCACGTATACTGGCTGAAGGATGGCAGCTACCAGGTACAGCATTTATATACAGAAGGGGATACAATCCATTCCTTCATATTTAAAGATTTGCAGATGCCGCTAAATATGTTATTTAGCCTAGAATAAGTGGGAATAAGTAAGGGATCTACATCGCCGAAGGCGAACGTAGATCCCTTATTTGCTTTAAACTTTTATATCAAGATTGCCACCTAAGTTCGGCTGTACACTGCGTTCAATTAATTGGACCATTTGCTGGCCTTGTTCCGTCATTTGTTCTTTCGCCATTTTCAATACGCTTATTCCAACTGCTTGGGATAAATCGTTCTGGGCAAATGACATTGACATAGCTGGAATGTCCATGAGGTTCCTCCTTAATTTCTGAGTATCTGACCCTTTCTATATCGGAATATTGGTCTGCTATTTTTAGTGAGATTAATTAAAGTGAGGAATTAGGAGCTTGTTATACAAGAAAACCTCAAAAGCCCAACCCTTCACGGGTTGGGCTTTCTCTCACAAGAATCTCCGATGATGCTTCTTCCCATCAAAACTAAACAACACTGGCTTATCCTCCACCATCGTATGCATATGAATGGTTTTACCCCACAGCTTATAAATATATGGCAGCGTTCGCTCGACATATTTCAGATCCAGCTCCACGCCTTCAAAAGCATGCTTCAGATACAACTCGCCGTTGCGCTGATAATCGCCATCCTCCACGACGATGTAGGGAAAACCGCCGTTTACTCGGGAGTAAATGAGCTGATCCCGCGTATTTTCCCACGTTTTGTCTGTTATTTTCCACTCAGGCCCTTTCTTCTCGAACACGTACAGATCTAGTTCTTCAACTAGCGGCTTATTCAAATAGTTACGGATAAACGAAGTATCTGACTCGTATTCGCGAACTTCGAAGATCTTCTTCCGACCTTGCCCAGGTACACGACCGAATCTGCGGATTTCCTCTTCTGTTGGTGCATCCCAGTGTTTCTCGATGTCCTCGAATATTTTGACACCCAGATAATAAGGATTTAGGGAATGGCGAGAGGGAACGACGACGGAGGAGTTCAGCTTGGAGTATTCGATCGTTTCTTCCTCGGTCAAATCCATTTCACGCAGGATGTGTTGATGCCAGTATGATGCCCAGCCTTCCGTTCACTAAGGAGCTTAATAAATAAATAAGACTTTAAATAAAAAAACGAGCCGATATCGGCTCGCCCCCCTCAAAGTTTACATGTAATAGAGAAGGTCAGTTGATCTGCGTCTTCAGGTCCGATGTGTTCTGCTAATAGGGATTGAGATGCTGTATGAATAAGTAGTTGAGCCCAACTGATCAAATCCTCTTGAAACTCTGGTTGCAGTTCATCTAGACCTTTGAAGGAGGTGGTTCCATGTTCACTTGTTACGCTGAAAGTAACACGGATGGGCTCCAAAGGATCACCTCATTACATATCTATGCATTGAGGGGGCGAGACTAGCCTTTTTATTTCATTGAAAATACGTTTCAGTAATAAGCTATTAGTGGTGGTGGTACAAGGATGAAGAAGACTCAAGAACATAAGGACATCAAAGGTGAAGTGGCAACGCGATATCTGGCAATCTACGTTCGTGTATCAACCGATGAACAAGCAAGGGAAGGCTTATCACTTGGAGAACAAGAAGATCGCCTTAAATCTTATTGTAAGGCATTAGGCTGGACAACAGAGGTTAAGGTATTTATTGAGGATGGATATTCTGCTAAAAGCATTGATCGCCCAAAATTAAACGAATTATTATCAGAAGTAAAAGAGGGCTTAATTTCGAAAGTCATCGTAACTAAGTTAGACCGGATGAGTCGTAAGCTTCTTGATTTGCTTAACCTAATTGAACTGTTTCAGGATTATAACGTTTCATTTGTTTCGATTTCTGAGTCATTTGATACAAATACACCAGCTGGGAGATTAACACTTCAAGTTTTGGGTGCTGTTGCTGAATTCGAACGTGAACGTAATAGTGAACGTGTATTTGAAAACATGTTTCATGCTTCAAAAGGAGGGAAATGGCTCACGCAGCCACCTTACGGGTATGATCTAATTGATAAAGAACTTGCTATTAATCAAGAAGAAGAAGTTATTGTTCGCAGAATTTTTAACGAGTATCTGCGCAAGGGTTACTCCTACTTGAGAATTGCTACAGGTTTAAATAAGGAAGGCGTGGAAGCCAAGTATGAGAGAGGGTGGTCTCATCGAACTGTAAAGTTGATGTTACTGAATCCTGCCTACAAGGGAACGCTTGTTTGGAATCGTGTGAATGCGAAGAAGAAAAAGAGAGAAGAGAAGGATGAGAAAGACTGGGTAGTGGTTGACAATTGCGTGCCAGTTATCGTTGATAAAGAAACCTGGGATCATGTGCAAAGGAAAATGGCATTAAATCCAGGCGTTGCGCCGCGAGCTGTATCTAGCCCACATTTGCTGGGTGGTCTCCTAAAATGCGGGCATTGCGGTTATGGAATGAGTGTATCGAACTCTGGTTCCAAGGATCGACGATATAGAGTATATCGATGCTCTGCAAATAAAAACAAAGGCATGTGTATCAGCAAACAATATCGAGCTGATGAAGTTGAAGCTTGGTTTAAAGAAGGATTAGGGATACTCTTTGAAAAATGCATTCCATCTATTTCCCTATCCATGAGAAGAAAATTTGCTGAAAACAAGCGTACTGAACTAGAGAAGAAAGTGCAGTCTTCAAAAGCAAGGTACAATCGAAAGGTTGAAGCTTACAGCAGTGGATTAATTGAAATTGATGACTTGAAACAAGAAAAAGTCAGGTATGATGAAGTACAGGAGCTGCTCAATAACTATCAGGAAGATGAGGTACACGTCTACGATGTTAAGGAGCTTGAATCTTTAGTACAAAATCGAATAAAAACAGTCGTCGATGCAATAGATGTTTTGCCGATTGAAGAAGCTAAACCACTGTTACACACTTTGGTGGAAAAAGTAATTGTAAAGGGAGAGCGGGATATCGAGATTGGTTTAATTTCGATATAAATGATTAGAAAATTGGAGACAACAGGAGCCATGATGGGCAAGCTCATTGTGGCTCCTTTTTTAATCAACGGGTCTATGGAGTATACTATACTGTGATAATAAAGTATTAGACTGACTCAGAAATACAAAACAGCAGTAGCCATGGACTAGAAAATAAAGTCCTAGAATGCTGCTGTTTTTTTGAACAAACGTTCATCGTTAACTTAATGATTTGCTCTCATAATTATTAAGTACACACTATCTATCGTTCGTTGTAGTAATCAAAGTAATCATATCGTTGATTTCTGAACGTAAGAATGATTTTGCATCTTCGGTTCCAGTTAATTGAAGGAAAACAGGCTCATCTTCGCTACTTGCTGTCACCGTAAAAGTTAAAAACGGACAGCATTTCCTCTCTAGACTAATCCAATCATACAGAATGCGAAGCGTTTCCGAGTCGCCGGGAAATTGATATTGGAAACCTGCTTCAATCTCCATTACAGCCGTCCTTCTTTTTTCTAATTCGCCCCAAGCATCTTTGTAATTCATCCGCTCTACTTTCGTAAAAACGGAGTGGCAGCAAGCAACAGGCACTTCATTTTTCATATGCTTAGCTCCTTCCACTAGCACAAGACTTGCAGTTGCAACCTGGCTTCATGCAAGATGTTCCATTTGCCTTTCGGCGCTGATATACAACAACTGCCACCGTAATAAGAACGAGAGCCAATATCGCAATCACTACAGGATTTAAAAAGAAAGAAGATATGCCAAGAACAGCTGCGCCACCAAGTAAAGGCACTGCACAACAAAGCGCGCATGCTCCAAGAATACCAAGCCCTGCTAACCATTCACTTTTTTTCATTTACGCCACCACCTTATTAATATTATAATTACATCATAATACTTAAAGCTTACTTTAAGTCAAGTGAGGTGCATATAAATGTCAGAACTTAGTATTGGTCAACTAGCAGCTAAAGCAGATGTGAATCCATCGACCCTTCGATATTATGAATCCATTGGACTGTTACCAAATACAGACCGTAAAAATGGTCAGCGTCGCTATAGCGAGAGCCTTTTGGAGCGAATTACATTTATAAAAATAGCACAGCATACCGGGTTTACGATTCCAGAAATTGCGGTTTTGCTTGAAGGATTTGAAACAATCCCTACATCGGATAGATGGGAAGAGATGGCTAGAGAAAAACGCGCTCAGCTTGAAGAGAAAAAGAAACAAATTAATTCGATGATTCAAATTTTAGACGATGGCTTAAAATGCAAATGCCTCACTTGGTCTGAATGCTTTGATAAAATAAAGACCACCGGCACTTGTTCATAGCGAAAGGAGTAAATGATTTTGTTCTTAACTATCTTAATATTCATTATCGCAGGACTTGCCGAAATTGGCGGTGGGTACATGGTATGGCTATGGTTGCGGGAGTCAAAGCCTCTCTGGTATGGTATCTTCGGAAGCCTCATCCTTGTCGCTTATGGCATCATTCCAACGTTGCAGAGTTTCCCATCATTTGGTCGAGTCTACGCAGCATACGGCGGCGTGTTTGTTGTTCTTGCTGTGCATTGGGGTATGTTTATCGATAAAAAAACACCCGATATGTACGATTGGATAGGCGCTGCTGTTTGCATTGTAGGCGTGTCTATAATGCTATGGGCTCCAAGAAGTTAGTAGATTCATAATATTCAAAATCTCAAGCTACCAACACGTTAAACTGCCCTTTAGCTTAACAAAAAGAGACCCACAGCAACGGGCTGTGGGTCTAAGTTTATTTTAAAGGGGGTCGACTTTTATTATCATCTTTAATGATTAATGCCAGATGAAAATAAGATTTCAATCATGTAACAAATATTTAACTCTCATTCACGTTAGTTGAACGATTCATTATTGCTTAAATAGTTTATCAAAGTTTTGAACTGATATTCCTGGTTCAATCATTATCCCACTTGCTTGGTCTATCGTTCCTGGGCAATTAAAAACAGTAAAATTACGATCTTTTAATCCTTTTTTATAATGAACAACCACATCAAACGAATCATTTGAAGGATCACAACTTTTTGATGCAATCAATTTATGGGATGTGTTGATTTCATTTACAATCTGATTAGCTTGCTCACCTAGAAGAACTAAACTTCCAAGAACCTTATTTGGAGGTTGCTTTTTCATTACAATTATATATTCTGGATTCACTGAAAGAGGCTTAAATGTCTCACCGCTAATCTCTCGTTTCCGTTTGTCGTAAAAGGTTTGGTATGCTTTCTCATAATCATTTGGTTCAAAGATTACATCATTGTTACCAAATCTCATACCATCATATACTTGAACTTTGCCTTTTTTAATTACACAAATACTATTAGCATACGCTAGTGATATTCCGCTACTTTCATAATTCCTTAACAACAGCATAACTTTTGTGCCTTTTTTGGGGAAATTAAAGTCAACACCATCTGTACGCATGATATCTGTTCGAATATCGTTCTGTAATACAATTTCCTTTTGAGCCATATCGCCTTTTAGGACGGACTCGATTGATATCGTTACTTCCTTGTGTGTAGCTGTATTTTCTGCATCTCGTTTTTTTGTAGTAACGTCTTTTTTAATTTCTCCAACAACAATATAATCCGAGATACGAATCATATCTTGTGGAGAGAATACGGACATTTTCGCTCTTAACTGCGGTAGAAAAGGATTTAACAATGTCAGACAAACCAATCCCATAAGAAATAATCCAGTTTTCCTCATATTGCTCCTCCAGCCAAAAATGGGTCTGTTATACAATAACAACATCCCCTGTTGAAGCAACTAATATTCAATATTTAACATATCTGCTGCCCGGTAGTTGAGGGACCACCACGTGAGATAAATACTTTATTTTCACCGAATATGTAGAGCATAAAGATTTTTAAGAGATGCCACTAATTATATAACCCTAGTCCACATATGATTAGACAACTACTAATTTGGCGGGTGTTGCAATGGGGAGAAGACGTGGAAGTAATAACAATGCTCTCGAAGCATTAGGTACGATTGTTATTTTCGCATTGATTGCTTCGTTTGTATTAAAGGCATTTAAGAGATGGAGTTTGGAGAAGATTAACTATTTTGTTGTATTTATTACACACATTTCACGAACTCAATGGGCATTGGGGATAGTTTTATTTATTTGTGTTACTGCCATTTTTATAATACTGATTTACCAAATGAAGTCCAGGAGAGAAGAAAGAAGAAAAGAAGAGGAAGTAAAGTGGAAATTGAATCAGGAAGAAAAGCTATTCAAAAAAAACCTAGAAGAGACACAACGTCAAATTAAACATATTCGTCATTATCGTACTTTAAATGAATTAAAAAGTATGAATCCTTATGCGTTTGAAGAATATATTGCTGACCTCTATAGGCGGAAGGGATACAAGGCGAAAGTTACAAAGCGTACAGGTGATGGTGGCAAAGACATCATTCTCACGAAGGATGGTGTTTTATCGATTGTTGAATGTAAACGTTACAACGAAACAAAAGTTGGGCGCCCTGAAATCCAAAAATTCCACAGTGCAATCATTGATGAGCGTGCAAAAGAAGGATTTTATATCACAACAGGGAACTTTACGAATCCGGCAATTGATTATGTAAAAGACAAGCCGATTAGGCTTATTAACGGAAATCATTTGCTAAAATTAATAGATGAAGTATCCTAAAATTAAAAATGTATGAAAAAAGAGACAATCTAAAAGATTGCCTCTTTTTGCTAAGTCATAATTTAAATTACACCAATTTTACCTAAACGAATAAATAATGCTTGTTGACTTACTTTAAATTGTTCAGCTATTTCAGTGAACTGTTTTGATTCATTGTTAAGTAAATCAATTTCCCCATCTAACTTTTCTTGAATTGCTTCTATAAGAAATTGTTTTGGCATCAAAAGTGCAGCGGCAAAAGCATTCGCTTCGACCTCTTCTGGGTTAATGGCTTTAGCGGAGTTTTCATCCCTAAAATTTAACTTAAACCCGCGATCGACATGCATTTCATTACCTTTATGTAAGAGAAAATGACCAAGTTCATGTGCAATTGTAAAACGTTGTCTATTTAAAGAGTGAGAAGAGTTTACGCCAATTATTACTTCACTCTCGTCTTCATTTCGAAAAAGTAACCCGGATAATTCACCTTCAAACGGTTGGTATTGTACATGAATATTTAAATTCTTCGCAATTTCTTCAACTGGTATTGGTAATTCTTGAATATTAAATTTGTTTAGCAGTTGTTCGGCTTTTTTCTCTGCTTTATTTATATTCATGATTTTTCCCCCAGTTTCTTTGAATTTAAATACATTTTCTTGAAAAATTCAATACCATCAGCATCAAGTTTTTCCACATTTTCTGGTAAGTCAACATTTGTAATGAGTTCACCTGGTTGTGGAAGTAAATCTAAAGGGGTAATACCCAAAGTATCCGCAATTTCATATAAGGAATGGATTTGAAAGCGCTGTTTTCCTTGTTCGATATTAGTTATAGAAGTTCTTGAACGATGAACACGATCGGCAAGTTCTTCTTGTGTCCATTTTTTCTGCTCGCGGTAGGCTTTAATTCTTTTTCCAATTTCTTGGTAAAGTAATTCTTCGATCATCATTTTTTAGCTCCAATTAAAAGTCTTTCTATCACTAATATTACCTTCAAAAAATTGAAAGTCAATGAGAGGCAAGTCTCGAATATATAAATGTTTGTGACGTTGACATTAAAACTTTTTACTTCTCACTTTGAATGTCAATATCATTGACATGTAAAAATAAACCTGTTAATCGTGTTGACATTATTGTTTTGATAATGTTAATCTAGTAATGTGCTTAAGGGAAAAATATCCAAGAGAGGAGGTGCCAACATGGCAACAAACGGCAAACCAGGTGCAGGAAGAGTTGGGGCAGTTCGAGATCGGAGTCAATTTCAAGCTCCAAACGGTAATTGGGTAAAACGGGACAGCAATACCGGTAGAATCATGGATCAGAAAACAAGCAGTCCAGCTCCGTTTAAAGGAGTCCGTAAGGAGAAGTAGTATTGGACAAGCTTCAACTGATTGTTGTGAAAAAGAAAAAAAGCTTAACCGAAGTTAAGCTTTTCATCGCAGGGATTTGGTAGTGCATGTGTGTTTTTGTTAACCTTCGCCAAAAGTCATTAACAAAAACCAGAATAGTTAATACAAGGTTATTCTACATCACTCACTAAATTCCTGCCACTTAAAACTAATTTTGAAAGCAGGTTACGAATGCGTTCTTTTCTTGAAGCCATCGATGAAATGAAAAACCCATGGTTCTGTGCCATCATATATGCGGTAGCAGCCGCGATATCGTACTACGCGTATACATTGATTTCAGAACTTCCTAAACCCGAAACGTTTTCTGAACTAGTAAAGTTTTATTTTGCTAGTCCATTACATTATTTGAAAATTACCTGTATTTCATTTAGTGCATTTTTACTCTGCGGTTTTGCAGCAATTGTTTCCTTCCGTCTGTCGTATATAGGTGACGAGATTACATTATGGATACGGATTTTACTATGCGTAGCAGGGGCATTGTTTGTTATCGCTAGCCTTTACTTCCTTGTATACTTCTCTTGGCTGTTAATCGTGTTTTGTGTGCTTGGGTTTATGCTCGTGGCTATGGGGAACAGCGACTCTCGTCCAAGACGGCGAAGAGCATACTGAGCCTAGAAGAGTTGTCGAAATAAACCAATTTATCCAATAAGGGAGCGGGAAAATTGATTACACAAACACAATTCACTTCATTTTTAACTGATATTGAACCGAGCCAAACAACCAAAACAGATGCAAGCAATGGGCACACTAAGGTAAGAGACTTTCTTAGTGGACACGCTACTTATAAGAAGTATTATGTCAGTTCGTTTTTATCTGGGTCATATATACGAGATACAGCAATTCGTCCTAAAATAAAGGAAGGCACTGTTGCGCGCCCCGATGTCGATATCATCATCGTTACAAAACATACATTGTCCGACGATCCTCAAAGTGTGATCGATTCCTTATACAGTACATTAAGATCCGAGTATTCAATCATTCGGAAACAAAATCGATCAGTAGGCATTCAGACCGATAAAGTTGACATCGATGTTGTACCGATTATTGCTCCAAACGGCATAGAAGGAACGCTTTATATTCCAGACCGTAAAAAGGAACAATGGATAATTACAAATCCTCCGAAACATACAGTCTGGACGACCGAAATAAATCAAGATTGTAGCGCACGTTTTAAACCGCTTGTTAAGTTGATGAAATGGTGGAGAAGGGAGAACACAACTCTCGCTAAAAAGCCTAAGGGATTTGTTATTGAGTGTATCGTTGCTGAATGTATGGATCGGCAACAAACCAACTACGGTGAATTGTTTGTTGGGACCCTAGAAAAGATCGTGGAGAAATACAAGATATATATTTCACTTGGTAGCATCCCGCATATTAGCGATCCGGGTGTCAGTGGCAATTCAGTTACCGCCGGCATGACTTTTGATGCTTTTGAAGGGTTTTATAATAAGGTCAAAGCCCATGCCAAAATTGGAAGAGAAGCTATCGATGAGAAAGACGCGGACAAGTCAATTAATAAATGGCGTATTTTATTCGGAGATAGGTTCCCGAAATCCAGTGTAGTTCAAAACAATTCGCTTCTTGCTAGCGCAGTAGCACCAACGCTTGCATTTCCTAATCGTGCGGTAGAGCCGAAAAAACCCGGAGGGTTTGCATAAATGGGTATTTGGTATTTAACTGATCAGTCTCGATTGGCGCATGAGCGTAACGAAATGGACAGACTACAAGCCAATGCAAGTTGGCTTGTAGGTATTATGTGGAGTATCGAACCAAGGCTTACAATAAAAGCAGATATTAGAGCCCACGAGCTTGTTTACCAAGTAAAGCTTACATATCCTGACTTTTTCCCTGCCACACCTCCTTATGTGGCACCAATCGATTCCGATGTACGATGGTCAGAGCATCAATATGCCAACGGTACCCTATGTCTGGAATGGGGACCAGATAATTGGCATCATGATATAACAGCCGCGCAAATGCTAGAGAGCACTTACCGACTGCTCGAAGCCGAGAACCCACTAGGGCAATCGGAACAGCACGGAATCGTTCCATCTCGCCATTTTCTAACGCCTGGTCAATCACTTCGAAGTAAAATTTTCCGTATGCACATGTCAGAATCTCTGTTTGATTATTTATCAGCGACCGAAGAAAAAAAAGTAGGGCATGCGACATTAAAATATGTTGTTGAAGTTGGAACCATTGTTTATCATGTACTTCAAATCAACGATTATGAAAACCCACAGATGCCAGAACCTTTTAAAAAAAGTTATGGTAAGGAACAATGGCTTGTTTACCGCACATCTGCTACAGCTGAGCAAGTGCGAGAAATAAAAACAATTGAAAATCTGCAGGAATTGGTTAAAACACATGACGAAGTAGTGCTTACATTATCTCAGCCAAACGGTGAAGATAGAGTGCAGGGCGTCATCCTGATCGATCAACAAGCAGGGATGCATTTGTATTATTTTTCGGACGATGAACTGCGCGACTTAGCGATCTTGATGGACGATAGTAAGAATAAACGGACACCAGAATTTTGCCAAAGGTTGAGCGAAAAACGAATTGCCATCGTTGGCTTAGGATCAGTAGGTAGTAAGGTGGCAGAATCCCTTTGTCGCATGGGAGCCGGTAAATTTTATTTGGTCGATGAAGATCTGTTCTTGGTTGGAAATCTTGAACGACATTCCCTCGATTGGCGCAATGTTGGTTTTCATAAAGTGGACGCCATTGCACAAAAACTACGCTACATTTCACCAACTGTTGCAGTTGAAACGACGAGTATCAATTTAACTGGACAAGAATCGAATGCAGCAGTCAACGGTGCGCTTGTAAAAATAAGCACATGTGATGTTATCGTTGATGCAACGGCAAATGGGCAAGTATTCAATTTGTTGGCTTCTATTTCTGCCGCGAGCAAAAAACCTCTGATTTGGACAGAAGTGTATGCCGGCGGTATTGGAGGGCTTGTAGCGCGCAGTCGCCCAGGACGTGATCCAAACCCACAAGCCATGAGGCAAGCTTACCATCAGTATACCGTCGACGCGCCAGATTTTAATCCATCTATTCCTGCACCATACACAATTGAAAATAGCGATGGAGAAGTATATATTGCATCAGATGCAGATGTATCGGTTATAGCGAGTCATTTAACACGCCTTGTTGTAGATACTGCAGTACATTCGGACAAATCGATGTTTCCTTACTCCATGTATCTCATTGGTTTATCCGAAGGATGGATCTTTAGTCAACCATTTGACACGAGACCGATTCAAACCGACCATTTGCTCCAAGATGAGGAACCTTCTGTGGTGGATGCCAAATTACAATCCGAGAACGTTTCCTTTCTTATGAAATTATTGGAGGAAAAAGATGATTAATATCCTTCTGCCATTTAAGATAAGAAAAAGAATGATCGGCTTACTTAAAAGTGCGGGGACCCGTGAAATTGGTGGCATCTTAATGGGGGAGCATGTATCTGAAAGTGTGTTTCGAATTTGCGATTTCACAGTTCAGCAGCAAGGTGGCACATGGATTTCCTTCGTGCGAAAAATGGAGGAGTCACTTAAACAGTCCCTACGGACATTTTTTAAAAGTACCGATTTTCAATACACCCGATTTAACTATTTGGGAGAGTGGCACTCTCACCCCTCTTTTTCGTTGATACCGAGCAGCCTTGATCAAGAAAGTATGTGGGAGATAGTACAGGACCCATCCGTTGGTGCAAATTTTTCCATTCTTTTGATTGTCAAATTGGCGGCGGGGGAATTAGCAGGCAGTGTTAGTCTTTTTGCCCCTGGATTTGAAGTTATGACAGGCGAGCTATTATTGGAGGGGGATACATTATGACGGATAATAAAAAGCCAACACCATCGTTGCTTGAAGCTGAATCACAAGGTGGAGATACGGCAGAGAGTGGTTTTGATTTTCAAACAAACCTGATCCTTTGCAAAATCCCTTTTTGGCTATCATTTGAGGGTTTTGATTCATTAATTCGCGAAGGGGTAGCCGATTTTGAAGCAAAGTTCTTCTCTCCTGCTGAAGGTATTACCCGAGAAGCGCTGGAAGCTAAAAATCATATTGTTAAGCCAAAAGAATTTTGGGAAGAAATTGAACGATTTCAAGAATTGGATATCGGAAGCCCGGGTACTTTCGGACGATTTACACTATGTTGCAATGGAATATCTGAAGATATAAAGCCCCTCATAAACGGATTGCGCAGGGTACGAGATCCGCAGTCATTTTATGAAGTTTCTTCAGGAGTTGTTGTGAATTCGTATTCCGATTATGTTGGTCGTGTTCGTAAACTTGGCAAAGACGAAAAGATGGCAGAATTTCTTTATAAGAAAGTATTAATTGAACCTGATTGGAATTTAATCTCAAATGGGGATAATGCCAGAGGGATCTTTCGAGATCAGATTCAACTTCATTTACCAGAGTATGGTGAGGTTCCGGGTAAAGAAATTCCAAATGTTTTTAGCAACTTGCTTACACTTATTCGATTAAATAAAGCGCGACCTATCACGAGGGATCAAATAGAAACGACCATGCAATCAGCGATTAATGAGAAATACCACATCCCACCAAAACCTGTCGTTATTTCCACTGAAACAGAAGAAGTTAATAAGCTTGAAACAACGTTACAATTTGAATGGGAGTTATTTTTCGGAGGGGCAGGTAGGAATTACCCTCCCACTTCTGAGTGGAATTCCAAACTTATAACGCAGTTGTACGAAACATCCAAGTGGGTAAAAAGTCAACGGGATACACGTAGGATAGTGCTAAAAGGTAATCGACGCATCTCCGCCGCGATTGCCATTGGAAAAGTTTTTTCGGCAGTAGCCGGATTTACAGTGGATATGGATTATCGTGGAGAACTTTGGGCGACAGATGATCTTGCAAATTCACAAACACCTGACTATGCGGTCACTCCTACATATGTTGAAGGTGCAGGGGACCGATTAATTGTAACAATAGGCATAATGAAAGAAAATCTTGCTTCCGAAGTTGAAGCTTTTACGCAAAACACTGAACTATCACATTTCCCAAGACTGCATTTGTATTCCTCGGAGCCTATTGTTTCGGCAAAGCAAGCAAACGCGGCGGTCGCAACAATAAAAAGGGGAATAACGACAGTTGCTGGGAGTATTGAGGCGAAACAAATAGATCTGTTTTTCGCTGGTCCTACTCACTTAGCTCTTTTTTTAGGTTATCGATCGAACGCGCTGCCACCCATTCAATGCTTTGAATGGGTCAGTAATAATAAATACGTCGCAACTTGCTTCTTGAAATAATCTTCTAGGCAAAAAATGATACTTAAAAAGGACCGCCATCCTGGCGGTCTTTTCGTTTGGAAACCGAAACATTAAGTCAAGGTACTATTTTAGGTTTTTTGTTCTTCGCGTGGTCAGAATAGATTAATTTACATAATCTTCACTTTACTAATATAAGTGAATAATTATATAATAATTAATGAATGGAGGGGGAATAATTTGAAAAAACCAGTTCGTATCTACTTCTTATGCATTCAAAATCGTTGCAGAAGTCAAATCGCAGAAGCATTTGCCAAGCATTACGGGAATGATAATGTTATCGCTGAAAGTGCTGGGTTAGAAGCAAGTGAGATACATCCTCTTACAATTACGGTTATGAAAGAAGTCGGCATTGATATCTCTGATCATGCTTCCAAGAAAATCGACATGAAAACCTTCTTAGCTTCCAATGTTATTGTTAAGTTGTGTGAGAATTTAGTTGAACGTTGTCCTGTCGTTCCTTTTGGGATTACTAATGTACAATGGAATATACTTGATCCTTTAGAGCACAGCGAAGGAAACCTCGAAGCGCTCCGCAAAACAAGGGATGAAATTGAGAAAAAAGTGATCGATCTGCTTAAAGGCATGAATGTACCCGGTTTAAAGGAGATTAAATGATGATTGAAATTGAAAAAATGGTTGAGACGTTGAAACTCTTAAGTGACAAGACGAGATTAACGATCCTTCTGTTGCTTAAAGAAAGAGAACTCTGTGTTTTTGAACTTGTTGACATTCTACAAACGAGTCAGCCAAATGTTAGTCAACATATACGCAAATTGAAGGATGGCGGATTGGTCAAAGAAGCCAAAAAAGGACAGTGGGTTTACTATTCGCTTACGATTGAAAATAAACCGTTCATTTCGGATTTATTCAATCAGCTTCCATCACAGAAAGAAAAGGTTGAATCCACATCTTGTGAAAAACTTGATTGTTGTGATTAGGAGGAAAACATGACTTACATAGCGGTAATCATCTTTCTGTTAACATTAACTTTTGTTATTTGGCAGCCTAAGGGACTTAATATTGGATGGTCAGCGTCTGCTGGAGCTATTCTTGCCCTCATCTTCCAAGTAGTTTCATTTCATGACGTGTTGACCGTTACATCCATCGTTTGGAATGCCACCCTCGCTTTTGTAGCGATTATTCTCATCTCCTTGATTTTAGACAAAATCGGATTTTTTGAATGGGCAGCCTTGCATATGGCTCGTATTGCAAAAGGAAACGGAAGACTCATGTTTGTTTACGTCATTTTGTTAGGCGCGGCAGTTGCCGCATTTTTCGCCAACGACGGCGCAGCTCTCATTCTAACCCCGATTGTTTTGGCAATGGTTCGAGCATTAAAGCTTCCCGACAAAATGATTTTGCCGTTCATCATGGCAAGTGGATTTATTGCGGATACAACGTCCTTGCCTCTAATTGTAAGTAACTTAGTCAATATCGTGTCAGCTGACTTCTTCGGCATCGATTTTGTTACCTATGCAAGCCGGATGATTGTAACAAGTCTATTTTCACTTGGAGCAAGTTTGGTGGTCTTGTTCGTTTTCTTCCGAAAAGATATCCCAACGAGTTACGATATGAAACAATTGAAAAGACCTTCAGATGCCATCAAGGATCTTAAGCTATTCAGAATGTCATGGGTTATCCTAGGCATCCTACTCGTCGCTTATGTGAGCAGTGGATTTATTAAAATTCCAGTGTCCATCATCGCAGGTGTTGTGGCACTCGTCTTCATTTTAATGGCTAGATCTAGTAAGGTAATCGAAACAAAACGTGTGATCAAAGATGCTCCCTGGGCTGTTGTAATCTTCTCCATCGGCATGTATGTGGTTGTGTATGGTCTTAAAAACGTTGGTCTTACCGATGCTTTGGGCAAAGTTGTTGAGAATTTGGCAGGACAGGGATTGTTTGTTACAACGGTAGGTATGGGCTTCTTGTCAGCGATTCTGTCTTCCATCATGAATAACATGCCGACGGTGATGATCGATGCCCTTGCAATCAAAGGAACGAACACCGACGGCATTATTCGAGAAGCATTAGTTTATGCTAACATCGTCGGAAGCGATCTTGGACCTAAAATTACACCGATTGGTTCTCTCGCTACACTTTTATGGCTTCACGTTTTATCCACGAAGGGTGTGAAAATTACGTGGGGCAATTATTTTAAGACAGGTATCATACTGACCGTTCCAACACTCTTTATTACACTTACAGGGCTTTATCTCTGGCTACACGTCATTAATACTACAAGCTTGAATATCTGGTTATTAATCGTGTTGATTGCAATCCTGGTAGTGGTTGCCGCGATACTCATAAAAGCAATTCTAGGAGCTAAACAAACTAAAAGTGGGCATCAGGGAGCTTAATACTTGAATAGCCAAAAGGAGAAATGAAACCATGGAAAACAATAAACCGTTAGTTTACTTTTTGTGTACAGGGAACTCTTGCCGCAGCCAAATCGCAGACGGATTTTTAAGAGCATTAGGTAGTGATAAATACGAAGTACAAAGCGCAGGATTAGAAGCGCATGGTTTGAATCCACGTGCTGTTGCAACAATGAAAGAAACAGGAATCGATATTTCTAACCATACATCCAATGTCATTGATTCCGAAATTTTGAACCGCGCTGATTACGTCATTACGCTCTGTGGACACGCAGACGAGCATTGCCCCGTTATCTCCAACAAGAATGTTGTAAAGTGGCACTGGGGCTTCGAAGATCCGGCTAAGGCAACGGGGACTGAAGAAGAAATTACTGCGAAGTTCAGTGAAGTTCGCGATTCAATTAAAGACCGTATTGAGCAATTTGTGAAAGAAGGAAAGTAACATGATTAAACGGATGCATGTAGCGGTCAATTGTTCTGATCTACACAAGTCCTTAGATTTTTATCGTGCTTTCTTTGGAACCGAACCAACTAAAATTAAAGGTAACTATGCAAAGTTTGAACTTGACGAACCTATGCTTCATTTCTCTCTTAATGTTCGACCTTTTGAGAAAAACGGTGTGCTGAACCACTTGGGGTTTCAAGTGAATGATACGGAAGAAGTTTTAGCTATGGGTGAACGACTTCGTCAAAGTAATCTACTGACTATAGACGAAATTAATACAACCTGCTGCTATGCGGTCCAAGACAAAGTTTGGGTCTACGATCCTGATGGAAACGCTTGGGAGATCTTCTATACAAAAGAAGACTCAGAGTTCGAATCAGCTGGAGATGCACGTGATATGTCTTTATGCTGTGCGCCGCCTTCGGTGCCAACACCAGTTGAGTTCACATCATTCAAAAAACAGTTATTATAAGGAGTTTATAAATGACTAAAAATTATCAAGCTCTATTTGAAGATAAAATCTTCTTTGGTGGCGCGGCTGACGTTGAGGATATGGTCAAAAACGAAGGTGTAGAAGTTGTGGTTGATCTACGTGGGGAAGCAACAGAATGTGCTTACTCTAGTGCTGACGTGCAATGGATTCAAGTCCCACTTGGCGACAATGCCGAGGGTCCACAGGACGTATTATTCGAGCAAGCCATTAATCATGTTGTTGAAGCATATAAAAGTGGGAAGAAGGTAGGCTTTCATTGCGCTGGTGGTGGTGGCAGAACAGGTGCAGTAGCGGTGGGTACATTAATTACACTTGGCAGGAGTCAGTCGATTGATGAGGCTGAAGCTTTGGCAAAATCAATTCGTTCCAAAGTGAATATTAAACCTCCGCAACGTGAGGCATTAGAAAAGTTGTTTATTAAATAATTTTACAAATAAGGGCTTTCCTTTGTCTCCTCGGACATGGGAAAGCCCTTTGTGATTTGATATCAATTAGAGTAGCGTTATCCTAAAATTATTGGTAGTAAGACAAATAATTTATTATCTTTTCGTTCTCTTGCTTTACGATTTGAAGTGTCTCGTTCAAATTTTTGAATAAAGTTAAATCCAATTCATTCTTATCTTGATGACTTATAATTTCGTTTAACCCTAGATAGATGTACTCCATCTTAATAAACAAATCAATATTATTGATTTCACTTAGAATTATGTTCAGATCACCCTTTAATTCTCTCCATTGAGCCAATTTGAATTCTTGACCTTCTATGTGGTAAGCAAATTGCACTCTAAAATGATTATGTTCCATTTCAGAATAAAAGCTCCATTTCGAATTTCCACGTTCTTTTAAATATAATTTTTGATTTTCCTGTAATTCATCATTTATTAGGACGATCTTTCGTACGTGTTTAAGTCTCCGTTCTTTATTTCTCTCATATACATCATTACTTTCTTTTTTAATGCTAAATTGATAGACAGCATAACTTAAAATCCCGGTTACTTCTATTGCCAAGAAGCATGTGTAATAGTAAATAAAGGTTGAAACTGATACTAATTCATCGGTATCGCCCCTTAGTAATATCATCCAGCCTGGAAGAAAGCTTCCTAAAATCAAAGATAAATTTAAAATAAAAGCAACAAAAGGTATTAAGAAAAACGGGAAAAATAAAACAATAAGTATAAGTAACCATTTCTTATTGCTGATATATCCAACTATTTTATCAAACAATTTTTAAAACCTTCCCCTCTTTACATGCATGATCAATTTTAAGATTTATATTACCATAGCTCGAAAGCCAGTGTCCCAATTTTCAGAAAAGTTAGGGTAAGCTGAAAAAAATCCACTAATAAATTTTTGGAATTACTCTAATAACAATATCGATATATGTTCATTACAATAAAATTTCTCTTGCATAGTCATTACGTCCTCGATATATAATACAAACAAATGTTCCTATTTGGAGAGTGGGTATTAATGGGTAAGAAACTTCAATCGAATGGTATATGGGAATCCTCTCGATTCATTGGACCTGAATTTAAAGAATCTATCCGACTTCAGCAGCGCGAACATAAACGGGTTCCACGCACTGTTCTTGATCTTCAAGAAGTTCAGCTTATATCAGGATTGTTGAGCCAATCCCAAATGTACAAAAAAATTATTCAACTCACTTTGTACGATGAGTTTCAGACGCGCACTTTAACCGGCATTGTGAGTCGAAGCCAACGAGATAGCTTTCGTTTGGATTCTGTCGATCCATTTAACGGAAATGAGGACTCTGAATGGATCTTATATCAGGATGTAATAAAAGCGGAGTTAAGCAAAGAGTGGACTGAGGATGAAATGATTGACCCGTAGAATTGTAAATAGTTTCCTATTTATGTAATAATGTTTCATGTCATTTTTCATTAATGGAGATTATTCATGTTAAAACAACGGCAACTCAACGTGCACGCAGACTTTGAACGAATGCGGGTATTTCAGCAACCAATATCAATCTTTTTACAAGGCGAGCTTGTTGGCGAGAATGTAATTATTCAATCTCATGATGATGAATACGTATTAGGTACGAATGGTGAACGCTTTGTAAAGGCAAATTGTCAGTTTTTTAATAAAAGATAATTGAATAATAGAAAGCACACAAATGAAGAAGAAGGTCAATTTACTGAGCAAAATGACCTTTTTCTTCATTAACTTAACAACTACAGCAAACTTTTTCTTGTTTTATAAACAGCGAGGACAAATTAAAGCGAATGTTTGTTTTTTTACATAAATCACTCTGATAGAAATATTGTTCCATCTCTTTTGCTTTTGCTTCCGCCAACTTTTCCAGAGCATATTCATTTAACATTCAAATCACACCTTCATTTTTACTAATTGTTGTTAACAGCAGCCAGTTGGCTTTTTAGCTTCAGTATTGCAACAGTTCGGTTCACAGCAATCGTCCTTACAACAATCATCTGTGCAGCATCCGTCATTGTTTGCCTTAATTACATCTGTCATTTAAATCAGCCTCCTTATTTTTTATTCATCAACTAAGACGGAGGCATTTCAAAAAGGACGCAAAACTTTATGAGTGACATCCACTGCAATTACAATTTGATGATTTGCTCTCGAAATCGATAACATTTCCAAGGCGATCTCGTTCAATATGACAACACGCCAGGAGCAGTTCTTTGATCTTTTCCCTGCCGCGCTGAACTCTCGATTTCGCTCCCGAAATCGAAATACCAAGCCGCTCCGCGAGCTCCTTTTGAGTGAAGTTGCCTAATTCTGTTAACAGAATGGCTTCTCTATACTTTTCATCCAACTCTTGCACAATACAATTCAGCCACCCGCTAACAACCTTGTTCAGGTTGTTTTCCTGCACTTCCTCCTCTGAGAATTCCTCTTTATAATCCAAATGAGTTTCTATGTTTTTTTTCTTTGCGCTTACGCGGTAATAATCGATGATCGTATTCCGTGTTATTTGATAAACCCAACTTTGGATTTTGCCTTCATCAGTGAGTGTATGGATTGAATTGTGTACCTTTTTAAAAACGTCCTGCAAAATATCTTCCACGTCGTATTTGTTATTTACCCGTGTTTGTATATACTTCTTTAGATCCTTATTGAATTCCATCCAAATAGTATGTGTGTTCATTTGGACACCTCCAATATTCAATAATTAAATGTTAAATGAAATACTTGCAATTATCAACTATTGTATGTTATAAATATTTTAGGTGATCATAATGAAACAATTACCACAGTACGTAAACGTACGTGAAGTCCTTCAATTACTTGTCAGACGATTCGGGTTGCTTCAAAAAGATGGTGCCCAGTGCTGCGGTATATCTGTCGTGCAAAGCCATATCATTTATGAGCTCTATAAACGTCCTGAAATCGCTTTAAATGAGTTATCCGACGTGTTGAGTATCGATACAAGCACGCTTAGTCGTCAAGTACAACAGCTTGTTGAAAACGATCTTTTAAATCGACTTCCTGATCCTAAAGATAGACGATATGTCGTTCTGTCGCTTACTGAAAAGGGAGAAGAGCAATACAACGAGATTGCCAAAACCATGGAAGAATATGTTCTCGGCATTTTTAAGAATGTCCCGGAAGATAAAAGGGAACAAGTATTAGAAAGTCTACAAATTCTAAGTGATGCGATGAGTTTAAGTCCCAATTGTTGTACACCTCCTCTGTAAAGAGGAGTTTATTTTTAACTAATAGTTGCAAATATCAATTATTGATAAAATCAAAAGGAGTGTGTTTTACATGAAAATGCATGTTGCCATTAACGTAAGAAACCTCGAAGATTCCTTGGCGTTTTACAAAAAGCTGTTTAATGCAGAACCAACAAAAGTAAAAGAGAATTATGCGAAGTTCGAATTAGATCAACCAGCTCTTCACTTTTCTTTAAACGTCCGTGATTACGATAATAAGGGTGTGCTCAACCACTTTGGGTTTCAAGTGAAAAACACAGAAGAGGTGCTCGCGGCTAAGCAGCGGTTACAAGAAGCAGGTCTCGTATCTTTTGATGAGATGGATACGACTTGTTGTTATGCTGTTCAAGATAAAATTTGGGTAAGTGATCCTGAAGGAAACCCTTGGGAAGTGTTTTATACCAAAGAAGATAGTGAATTTGAAGCAGCAGAAGACCATGTTATGCCCATGCCGTCTGTGTGTTGTCCAACTCCTGAATCAACGAAGACAAACATAAATTTCACTGATTTTAGGGATAAAAACACATGCTGTTGATTCGAAGAGCTACCGAAGCAGATATTGTAAGTCTTCTTCAGATTTATAACCAAGGAATTGAAGACCGCGTAGCCACGTTGGAATCCGAAACAAAAGACGAAATATACATGCAGGAGTGGTTTGTTAAGCATCAGGGTCGATTTGCAGTGCTTGTTGCTGAGGAGCAGGGAGTCGTAGTTGGTTGGGCTGCCATCAATCCATACAGTACAAGATGCGCTTATGATGGCGTGGGTGATTTATCAATTTATATTCACCGGGACCATCGAGGCAGAGGCGCTGGAAGACAATTGCTAGGTGAACTTGAGAAGATAGGCAAAGAAAATAAGTTTTATAAGTTCGTACTCTTTACCTTTCCGTTTAATAATTTAGGTCAAAATTTGTATCGGAAGGCGGGTTACCGCGAAGTTGGCGTATTTCAAAATCAAGGTATCCTAGATGGCAAATTTGTTGATGTAATGGCGATGGAGAAGCTTCTGTAAATAGTTTAATTTCAAGGGGGTATTCCTATGTATGAACTGATTATCATTGGTGCCGGTCCATACGGTATTTCACTTGCCGCACATGCGGTTGCAAACAATTTAACATACAAACTGCTTGGATATCCCATGGATTTTTGGGAAAATCAAATGCCACAAGACATGTTTATCCGTACACCACATGAGTTTTGCAGCTTCTCGGATGCAAATGATGAGCTTACCATTCAGCGATTTGCAATAGAAACTGGTGTAGAGCTTGTTTCTCCGTTACCGCGCCCCGTCTTTGTTGATTACGCTATGTGGTTTGCAATTCAATCAGGTGTAGAATTTACCCCTGAGCTGGTAATCGCTCTGTCCAAATCTGGCAACGAATACTTGATTGAAACCGAAAAAGGGCAAATATTAAAAGCAAGGAATGTCATTATTGCTACAGGAGTTGAGCACTTCAAATATATGCCTGACATGTTTCAATCTCTGCCATCACATCTTGTTTCACATACCTCTGGCTATACAATACAAGCTTTAAAGGGTTTTCAGGGAAAAATGTAGCTGTTGTCGGAAGCGGACAAAGCGCATGGGAGGCAGCTGCACTCTTGTATTTAGCAGGCAGCGATGTCGAACTTGTTTATCGAAGAGATGCGGCTAATTACGCGGGAAGCAGAGAAGCTGAAATTGAGATCCGGAATCTTGGGGACGTGTTTTTTCGGTTACCTCTTGAAGAAAAGCAAGAGGAGTGGGGCAATCACCTGGCAGCGTAGCGCACTTTTTAAGATCTTATGTAGATGGAAAAGTACCCGAAACAGGCAGTGTTACAATTGCCAGAACAGAACAAACAACTGATGACAAAGTTCAATTATTCTTGTCTGATGGAACACAACGTGTTGTTGATCATGTCATTTCAGCATCTGGATTTCGAATAAACCTCGACCGTGTCCCTTTCTTAACTATGGACTTGATAAGTAGTATCGTTCGTGAAGAAGGCTTCAATCAATTCCCAAAGTTAGATGAATTCTTTGAATCAAGCGAAAGAGGGCTATATTTTGCTGGACCATTATCATCTCATTCCCATGGTCCAACCTTTCGTTTTATTTTAGGTTTGAGAAAAACGTGCAAATCAGTCATAGCGTCGCTAATCTCAAAAGGAGACAAGAAAGAAGTCTGTTGTTAATCAATGATTAAAAATAAAACCAGCTGAATTACTCAGCTGGTTTTTTGTAGGTTGGAAAATACGGTGGTTGAGATGAACGGCTCTCAATAAGTTTTTGTGCATGTTGAACATCGTCGGTGAGGTAAATTTCGTATTCGAGCTTTTCTACATAAGCGTCAGCTAAAAATTCTGCCATTTCAAGTGTTGTATTAACGATCATGGCTTCATCATAATCGCCAGCAATAAGATACCAATGCTTATTCACGTCATACCTCGAATCATATAGGTTGAATTTTTAGCCGAAATTCGTGCGAAAGCGAGGATTTTTTATAGATGTTATAACCGTACTTCTTATCAGTAGCCATCGTATAAGTTATCCAATATTCTTCACATTGTTGCAAAAAATCTAAATCTTCATTGGTTTTTGCTTCGAAAAGGGTGACGAACCTGAAATTCTCAGCTTTAAAGTGATTCCATTCTTGCTGTAGGCGTTTATTATAATGTTTGCCAGCATTTAATAAACTCCACTGTGTTGCTTTGCGATTTTCTAATTCTCCTGAACCGATAAATACTTTATTATTTACCGCATTTACAATCGCATAGACCCCGATATGATTCTTGATTTTCTTGGTTTTTCGATTGCGCGGAAATAATTGGACTACTACACCTGATTTGCTAATAACGATCACCTCGATATAAGTATATTAGAATGTACTTATATTTATGACAAGCAGAGGTCATTTTTCAAAAATAAATTGCTGAATGATGGGGAGGCATCGGTTTTCATAGCTCTCCCCATCACCCTTTTATTAACTATTCCGTCTCGGCAATACCCAGTTGATCAGTTAACTCAAGTTGATCCTTTTGTTCACGTGTAAGAGATGAAGTTTCGTTGGGTTCGTTTTTGGGGCGACCTGGAGGTCTTCTAACGGTTAACATCTGTTGATAATCGGAAATTTGCTGTTTAAGCAAAATAATTTGTTCTTTGTTATTTTCAGATCGAACGCGTTCTTGTGCTATCTCATTGTTAAATGCCATTTCTTTTAATTGTATTTCATGCCTTAGCTGGTTTAGTTCGTTTTGTAAGCGTTGATTTTCATTTCTAAGGTCGCCTTGACTGAGTTCAAGTAACCGCTTCTTCAAATCGTCATTTTCTGCTTCCTTAGCTTCAATGACTTGCTTACGTGAAATCGTCAATTCTTCAAGTTGGCTCACCTGTTTACGAATCTCTTTTTGATCGTCATGTATTTGTTTAATTTCCTTTTGTTTTAAAGAAACCTCCGTTTGTAATTCATCGATTCGACTATGAGCTAAACTTGCTTCATGATCACTTTTACTTTTATATGCTTGAAACTCATCCTGGCTGATCTGGAAACTGTCTGTAGCTTTTTGCACCAGTGATTTTAAGATAATTACAATGCGTGAAGTGAGTGATTCAATTGCTTCTATGTCTCCAATATAAGATTGTGCCCCCACATTCTCTTTCAGGAGTTGTAGTTCGTACGTTCCAACCAAATGCTCAAACCATTCTTTTGTTGTTTTAAAATCAGATTTTTTTACCAATTCTTCAACTTTCTCTTTGAAATCAGATGTAACCTTTACTCCAAAAGTGGGATCAGCCATAGCGGCGGCAACTCCTTCGATTTTAAAGTTAACTTTAAAAAGTGCATATATTCAGGGGTTAACCAGGTTAATATGGTTAACCGAAAAAAAATGAGAAAAGGAACTCGTCCTCTCTAAATATGATTGAATAGGACAATTTATGCCTGTCGTATACTCATTACAAGAAATGGTAAGAGGGAAGGGAGGAGTACCTTTGGAAAATGATGAGCTGTTGGTATTGTCACTTGATCAATTGATTTGTGATATTAATGGAAGTATTCACATCGATGGTATGAGCCTGGAGCAAAGCCTATTGGAAGAAGGGGTGCTAATCCCTCTATTAGTTGAGGGACCGAATGCTGAGGGAAAATTCTTTATTTTAGATGGGTATCGGCGTAACCATATTATGAGAAGGTATCCAATGGAATTTGAGAGCATACCATGTAGGCTTTATGGAAAGGAAACGTCTCAAGAAAACCGCAACTCAATTCGGCTACGCCTGAAACGAACTAATAAGCGAATGACTGCGATAGAAATTCAAAAACTTGTTGAAAACTCCGAAAATGTGAACGATATCATTAATGAACTTCCAAGGATTACGCAAAAAAGGATAAGAAGGGCAATAGTAATTCCAAAGTTTTGGCGCGATCGGGTTGAAGAGCTACGAAAAAGCCAAGATGCGCTTGCCGTTATTTGGCACGACTTGAATGTCAGCACAGAGTATAAAAATGAACTTCTTCAACGATTGATAAATACTGACAAGATAGGGGTTGACCACGCAACAGCACTAAAGAAGATGGCGAAGTTCAAAGTATATCAATCCCTCACGTTTGACCAAAAGCAGGTTGCAGTAGAAAACGTCTTGGCAAAGGCAAAGTTTACTGATAATGAAGCTGAAATGATTATTATCCAGGCAATTATGCAAACGGATCCCGATTCGGCTTATGCTGATTTTTGGGTCAACTATTGTAGTTTTGAACTTAAACATGTCACTTCTAAAATTAATAATGAGTTGGGTAGTATGATACGGGAAACTACCCTAACTCATTTACTGACCGCGAGAAATACAGTAAATGAAGTCATTGATGGCGTGCTAGAGAGGTTTGAACAAGAAAGGCGTAGTAGCAGTAAAAATGACGGAGTTATTGTAAGTAATGAGGAAAGTCATATAAAGGAAAAAGCTTCATTGCTTTGGGCTGCTAAACATGAGATGGGAATAAACGTTGTTAAAACAAAGGTCTGGACAGCTCCACGGATTGAGAAAACGGATAGAGGTTATAGTGTGGTTATCTCTGGATAAAAAAGGGCAGCGTGAGCTGCTCTTTTTATCATTTCATGTATTTTTATGAAATTTCCAAAATAGTGGGAATTATCAGCTATAATATGTTTTGAAAGGA
The DNA here is from genome assembly GCF_001653565.1 of Paenibacillus oryzisoli. GTDB lineage: Bacteria > Bacillota > Bacilli > Paenibacillales > NBRC-103111 > Paenibacillus_E > Paenibacillus_E oryzisoli. The sequence goes on along the minus strand of NZ_LYPB01000049.1, from coordinate 457,376 downwards.
TGCTGAAAAGGCAGATGAAGCTAGGAGATGTCGAAGGCTATGATTTATTAACGCCTCAACAACAAACAATTTTAGAGCGTACGTACAAATTACATTCTCAAGCACACGGATTGGATTATAAACCATTGTATGCGGTTGAAAAAATCAAAAGGGTGCAATGGGATAAACAAGAGAAGACTGTAAATGTGTATTATCAACACGAATGGTATCATTACACATCTGACGGTTGTTGGTATTAAATAAAAAGTCGTGATATTAATTTATCACGACTTGATTTGCTTTTCCTAATAAGTTTTACTGTGATAAAATTAAATGATAATGTGAATTACCTAATTGCCGAGAAATATGTGAAACGGCTAACCCAATAACCGAGCTTAATTATTCTGTCACTACTTTCGTCGTGATAAAATCATAAAATTCAGTTGTAATGGCGTTATTAATGCAATATTCTCTCGGTAATTAGATAGTACCGGGATCCCGGTACTATCTAATTACCGAGAGAATTAAGCAAATTATTACCTAAAAACCGAGATTCGATAAATAAAACAACACAGTAATTTTAAAGCTTAGAAGTGAATAGGAATAGTACACCTCTCTGAGTAATACTAAACAAAAAATAAGTGTAGCTAATCAGCTTTACCTATCGAGAGGCAGAATGAAATGCATCCATACAGCTCGCAAGCATCGCTAAAATGATAAGGAACTGCTGATCCCACTGGAACACTTTGTGAATGTATTAATTTAGGAGCTGTTAAGCAGCTCTTTTTGTGTTTGACAAAATCCGCCAAATTGGTATAAATAGGATGAGAACATAATTTGGGAGTTGGTTTTGAGTGTCGAAGATTTTTATAAGTCATGCCTCCGCTGATTCGGAGATGGTTAATGCTTTAATGGATATGATTCAATCGCAATTTAATCTTACGCGGGAAAACTTTTTTAACACCTCGGACGAGCAGCTTACAGCGGGTGGTAACTGGATCGAACAGATCCGTCAAGCGATGCATGAATCTACATTAATCATGCCGATTATTACTCCAAGTTATTTGGAGAGTGCATTTTGCATTTGTGAACTTGGTGCTGCTTGGGTAAATGTCGCCAATTTGCTTCCATTAATTGTGGCACCACTCGATTATACTGCGTTAGATGCTACTCCGTACCGCCGTTGGTTGCAAACAATTCAGCTTGATTCTGAGAAAGGTCTATCTCAGTTATTCGATGCCATTAATGATCGGAAGATAGGCTCAGGTGCCAACTCTACACGTTTCATCTCACGTGCACGTGATTTCCGCAAAGATAAGTTACTACCGTTTATCAAAGCCATGAACGAACGCGAGGTCGTAACACCTGCATTGGTAAAGCAATTGCGAAGTGATGTGGGACGTTACAAAGAGGCATATGAATTGGCAGAAGTAGATGAGAAGAATTTACGAGAAGAGAACAATAAGCTAAGACAAATGAAAGATGCTGAAGAGGTTAAGCAGATGGACTACGAAAAAATGGACGAATGGGAGACGTTCATGGACTTAGTAGAAAAAGTTAAAGACGCTCTTCGTCCGCTTAGGCGTATTGCGGTAAGTGTCTTGTACTATAACAGAAAAGCTGGTATGTTCGACCCCGGTTTTATAGCAGACGAAGATGACAACGCCACATTGAACGCTTTGGATAGCGAAGGAATGGCTATCTGGAATGACGGATGGCGTATGGATAAAGGTCATCCATACATTGAAGAGGCTACCGCTGCTTTAAACGAGTTGCAGGCTGTCATTGAAAAGTATGGAAAGAGTATTGAGAAACGCTTTCGTGAAGAAAATCCTGGGGTTCGTTTCGGACTAGATTATAGTCCTTTTTGGGAAGCTTTATTTATTGTCCGAATTACACATCCCCAAAAATAATCGTCCGAACAGCTGTCGGGTATACTCGGCATGCTATCTACTTTATTAAGAATAAACATTCATTGAAACAGTGATATCCCTTGACTTGAATTTCTCGTCTACGTTTATCACTGTTTTAATTTTATGTTTTGTTTACCGTCAGATGATTATTGAAAATTTGATGGCGTAGCGAGTTAACTAACCTGTTCATCTTTATCATCAAAGTCAGGGTAATCTTCCGGCTTAGCTCTAAAGTCAATTTCAACAAATCGCTCCGTTTCAAGGTTAACTTTTGCCCTAATTTCAAAAGATACCTTATTTTCCTCGCGTGGATCGTTCTCCACTTCAATTCGTTCAATAAAAAATGATAATAATCGACGCAAATTAAAACTTTCTGAGTCCTCAATTCTCATAAAATGCTTGAAGAGCTCATCCCAAAGCTTAAAGTTCGAAAGAACATGTTTGATAAAATCTACTTGCTCAGCACGTTCCGTAATCAAAGTGTTAATTTGCTCGTTTTCCTGAACTGTTTCTAATAGATAATGTTGAAAAACGGATAGAATCTTTTCAAGATCGTAATTGCGAGAATTTAACTGAACAACCATTTGATCATCATTCACGCTGTCGGATTTCATGCCCTTCTCAAATAACTCCCTTTTTCTTATTGCGATATTATCTTGTATTCTTTGTGCCTGATTTAGAAGCCCGTCGATTTTGGTTTTAATTTTCAGGTACTTTTTTTCATTTTCTTGGATATTTACTTTTAGCAAATATATCTGCTTTTCAATTTTCTCAATATCAGTTTGATTTCCTTTGATTATTTCATTATGAATTTGTTGTGATGACCCGTATACACCATCTACGATCATTTTATTAACAACATAATACAGAACGTAATGATGTGCATCCTCAGCGTCGACTCTCATGCCACAATCGCAAAGATATACCCTTGCACCATATTTCTTTCCGGTCTTCTTATCGGTGGTTCGTTGATCTTTCGTATTTAGTGGAGTATTACAAGCCTTACAATAAATTAAGTTTTTGAAGAAGAAATTGGTTGTATTCTCCTTTGGATTTATGACCCCCTCTCGCCGCATTAAATACAATTGAAAGCAATACTCCCAATCTTCCTGAGAAATAAGTGGAGGTACATTAGGGCTCTCACCTGTAACCCAAAGTTTCCTGTCATTGATGCTAGCTCGAGAATATTTATTTCTAATATGCATCGCTGCTTTACCTGTATAAATAGGGTTTGTGATAATTGCCTTTACATGATAATCATGCCAATTCTCGCCTCGGTAACTTTTCTCCGGCATCTTTTTCGCTAATGAATCAAAACCAAGCCCTTTCTTATACAAGTCAAAGACCTGCTGAAGCATTAAAGACTCCTGAGGATCGACTAAATATTTTTTGTCGTTGTATCTATATCCAAAAGGAGGAATTCCGCCAAGTAATTTACCTTTTTTGGTCAATGACTCATGAACGCTTCTTGTTCTATCGCTGGTTTGCGCTACCTCTAGCTTTGTCGTGGCATCTTTAATTAGATCCGTAAATGAATCACCGGAGTCGTAGTAACTTTCAGTTGAAACGATGATTACTGGGATATTGGCATGTTTAAAAAATGTTCGAAGTTCAGAATGTTCAAGCGCATTTCGGGCAACTCTGCTTCTCTCAAAGATGAGAATACAATCGAACTTTTTTGTAGGAATATCGTTGAGCAGTTTGATCAGGTTTTTTCTATCGGTTAATTTTCGTTTAAAAGCAGAAACGGCTTCGTCGAGATACTCATCTGTGATGATGCACGAATATCTATTAACAAATTCTTCAATACTTTTTTGTTGATTTTCAACATCTTGTTTATTTGTGGAAACGCGACCATATAATGCGCATTTGCTCCCTGGTTTAATATTTATCATACAGAATCTCCTTTCAATGAGTAGGGATATTTGTAAACAAAATCAAATTCTCTGTTTGGATTAACTTTGACGATAGTTAGAACATTTTCAATTAGTGCGCGTAAATGGGTTTTTGAGTATTTTTGTAGATAGTTAATAATTTCTTCATTCTTGAGTTGCGCTAAATCTTCTTTAACCTGTTCAGAAAAATTAAGAGCGGTGTTTAATGAACGAAGGGAATCGTCATATTTTTCCCGTTGGCTTGCTAAATCTCCATGAAGAGCCAGTAAGTTGAGTTCGACTTCATTTTTTATAGAAGTTTCCGGATTGCCTAATAGAATATCTGCTTGCCTAAAAATATTCGAACGAAGACGCTTTAGCTCTTGTTGTTCATTTTTGGCTGTTACTTTTTTTGATTTAACTTCATTTTTATTTTGTTTATTGAATAATTTACTCCAGTTCGTACTAGCTAATGAGACTACATAAGATAAAATGTGCTTTATAACGAAATCTTCAACATTTTCCTTAATAAGTGAAATATCATGTTTAGCACAGCCATAAATCTTATTCTCTTGACCAGTCTCATCTGCAATAACTTTAGAGGTCAGCGGTTTTTGGCAGATACTACACGATAGTAAATTGTGAAGGAGGTAAGGGTCCTCAGCTTTTTTACTGTCTCGCCGCTGCATCATATCCTCAACCATTTCCTGAACGTCTTCCCAAGCTTCAAGCGAAATTATTGCCAGTTCTTCATGAAATTTGGAGTGTTCTTTACCTGAAAAGTGCATGATATAGTTGCCACAATAGAGTGGATGTCGAAGCAACTTTTCAAGGGCTTGTACTGACCACGGCTTGCCTTTTTTTAGTTTGTTGCTGCTATTGAGATGCTTGCGTAAATCGTTTAAAGTGCTATATTTACCTGACTTTGCCTCGTAAAAGATTTCTCGTACTAGGGATAAATCGGCGGCGTTAAGTTCAATTATTCTCGTTGTGGGGTTCCAAGAATATCCAAAGGGCATTTTTCTTCCGTATTCATTATTGTAAAATCGAGTGATTCTCGATTGATTTAAGCGTTCGTGGATATTGGTTGCTTCCAATTCCACGAAACCTGCCATTATGTGTTCGAAAAACTCGCCCATATAATCAAAAGTCAGTTCTTTCTCCATATCGGAAGTAAAGATAACTTCTACTTTGTATTTTTTACAATGCTCATAAAATTGGAGATACTCAACTGATTGGCGCGCAATTCGGTCTCTTTTGTAAACCAGTAGTTTACCTACGATGCCATTTTTAATATCATCGTATAAATTTTTCATTTGTGGTCGTTGAAAAATTTTGTTCGTACGTGCAGAGACGAACTCATCTATATATACGTTCTCGATCAGTAAGTTCAATTGAATTGCTTTTTTTTCAGCTTTGTATTTTTGCATATCAATTGAGTTTTCTTGCAGCTCAGAGGAGCTACGATAATAAGCGACTGTTATCCTGTTATCCATTTGAATTCCCCCTTTTCATTATTAATCTCTATGCTGGCTGTCCGACCTTTTTGAGTGAGCTTTGTACATTTCTTCGTTTAAAATTTCTCTTAAAACTTCAAACCACTTTTGAGCAGCTTCTGCATCGTGGATATAGCTTACTGATTTCACTGAAAACTTTCTGCCTTCTGATTTCTTGGTTATTGATAAGCACCCTTTCTATGCTTAGATGATAACCGCAATAGTAGTAGATAATACGAGACTTAGAGAAAAATATAGAAAAGAAATAAACTTGAGTTGATGAAGGTTATATTTATAAGAAAGTTAGTGCAAATAAAAAGTGAATCAAATATTTAAAACTCCTTAATATCTCATGAAAATTTCCGACTAACTTTCTTTCCATCATACGAAAATACCAATCCATTATCCTCTACAATCGTCTCCAAATGGATTGTCTTCCCCCATAATTGATAACCATAAGGCAGCGTCCGGTCCAAATACTTCAAATCGAGCTCAACGCCTTCAAACTGATGTAACAAGTAAATTTTACCATTTCGCATGTAATCTCCGTCTTTCACAACACAATATGGAAATCCGCCGTTAACTCGCGAATAAGCAAGCTGGTCGCGGATGCTTTCCCATGATTTGTCCATGATCTTCCACTCAGGACCTTTCTTCTCGAACACAAACAGGTACAAATCTTTACCAAGTCCTTAGTTAAGTAATATCGAATAAGAGAAATATCATAATCATACTCATGTACCTCGAACAAATTATCTCTGCTGCCTTATTTCGAGTGGTACATCAGGTATTGGCTCTAAATGTCTCCTACATTTACGATGAGTCTCTCATATCATGTATACGCTTGGATTTTCCAAATATGAAAGGTTTTATAGGTAACAGTGTCGAATGAAAGTATTAATCTATTACTATGGAACTAGAGAGAGGTTAAGTTCATTGAAGAAAACTATTGAAGCGAATGAAATGTCAGTTATGCGTTTATTCTCAGTTGGGAATGAGCAGTTTATTGTCCCTGTTTACCAGAGAAGATATCTTTGGGGTAAAGATCAATGGATGGATTTGTGGAATGACATTCAAAACATAGAGGTAGGCGAGGATCATTTCCTGGGTTCCATTGTTGTAATTAATCCTCAGCATAATATTGAGATTAATCAATTTGAAGTGGTTGACGGACAGCAACGATTAACAACACTATCATTATTAATTGCTGCATTGCGTGACAGTTTGATTCAGCATGGGGGGGAACAGGAATTATCCATAGGAGAAGCTCTTCATGGATATATGCATTGTTCAACGATGTTCAACAAAAACTTACCTAAACTTATTCCAGGAAAACTGGACAGAGATGACTTCGCAACGATTATTGATCGGAAAATAAGAGATTTGATAAATTCTAATATGTATTCGGCATATCAATTTTTTAAAGCTCAATTTTCAGAGCAAAATGACCTGGTTGAAATAGCTAAGACAATCATTGGCTCATTGAAGGTAGTTCTGATTCAGGTCATGTCTCACAAGGATGCATTTCGATTGTTTGAAACCTTAAATGACCGAGGCTTATCCCTATCGGCGGCAGACTTGATAAAAAATTATATCTTAAGTAAAGCCGCACGTACTTCTGAAGATGAACTTGACGCTATCGTAGAGACATGGGATGAAATTGTAGAGCTTGTTGGTCAGTTGGATCATCTTCGTTTCTTCAGACAAGTATTATTGTCGAAAGCAGAAGGAGTATTTTCGTTTAATAAATTGTATGATCGTTACAAAACCTTGGTTGATAACACAAATTCCATTGTGGAATTAGTTGATGAATTGAAAGAATACGCGGTTGTTTATAGTCAGATTTGCACTGCCACAACAAAGTATCCATCAGTAAATGAAAAGTTAAAAGCTATTAATGCAATTGGTGCAGCAACAAGCTATACATTATTGTTAAAATTACTTAAAAATAAGGTCGATGATCAACAGGTTGTGACAGTCCTTAACCTAATTGAGACATTTGCACTGAGAAGAGCCATTTGCAGTTGGTCCACGAATAATCTTGACCCAATATTTAATCAATTGGCGATTAACACTCCTGTTGACGAGAGTTGCGTGGAATATGTAAAAGGGATACTGACTAGAACGGATTATATCCCTTCAGACATGGATTTCATTGCAAACTTTAAATCAAAGAATTTCAGACAAGATGACCAGTGCAAGTATATATTGGAGCGGTTTGAGGATTATCATGTAAACTTCAGTAAAGAAAAAATCATTGCAAACCGATCTCTTGTCCATATTGAGCATATAATGCCGAAAACGATTAAATCTAAAAGTAGCAAAAAAGAGTACGGGGATTGGGAGAGTTATTTAGGGAAAGACTCCCATCAACATGATGTTCATGTAAATAAAATTGGGAATCTGACTCTGCTTGGATCAAACTTAAATATATCTGCATCGAATAATCCATTTGAAGAAAAGAAGAAAAATTACGAGAAATCATCTATCTTAATGACCAAACAACTAACGGATTACTCGAAATGGGATATTACTTCTATCGAGGAACGGACTGAAAAATTGGCTGGGATAGCAGCAGGAATCTGGAAGCTGTAATTAAACGTAAGCCAAAGGAGAAATCGTAAATGAAAGAAGAAATCGTATTATTCAAAATTCATAATGGTCTCAAAGATGGCAAGGATCATTACGAAGCCACACGAAAGCATTGGAAAATGAGCAAAAGACGCATAGAATCTATACGGTATGCAGTAGGTATCAACCGAGGTAAGGTGGAATGTGCCTTCCAGCCTTCAAAATGGGGTATTGTAGAAGAAGGAGAGGATAATTCTTTGAAGGCGTTGAGGCTACCTCCGAATTCCTCAATAAACTCCAAGTTTCAGAAGGACAATTGTTAAAGAAATTTGGATCGGGAAACCCAGTGGCATATATTTCACTTTCAGAATTGGGCTAAAAAGAAGCTAAGCTGCACATAGACAGCTTGGCTTTTTCTATAGGTTGGATATTGGTGAATGGAGATTTTCATTTTATGGCTTGTAATTACGTAACAGATGGGTATTAAGAGTGTATCAATATTGAATATAATTGTCGCAATTGAATACTCATAACCATGTCCATAATTTGGTGTAATAAGTTTCTGATTGTGAGGGAGCGCAAATGACGAGGGTATATCCGGAGCAGGTTAAAGCTTCAATGATTCGATTAATTCATGATAGTGAAGTCTTGTTATTGCGACACTCTACTGAAATTCAGTTCGGAGACTCCACAGACCTTCTTGGAATCGTAGTCATGACTAATCCTGGAAAGTTTGAATTTAATAAAACAACAGGGTGGAATGCATTCAAATTAGGAGAAGGTTCATCGGATACTTTTATAGCAAACGATTACCCTGACTTATCTATGCAGAATGTTATTAGGGTAATAAGATGTGGGTACGAATCGGCAGGACTTCTTAAACCGAACGGAATTTTGCGAGTATATAACCTTTCAAATGTCCGTCAACCAGACGGTGAGAAGGCAGAGGAATACCATGAACGAGCTAAACAAGTCCTTCCATGCGTAAGACATCAGTTGCTTGAGGATCCTATAACTCATTCTCGAGAATTATTTCTGGATGAGTGTAATAAATCGAAATTCGTCATCATGGGTTTCGTGGATGGAGTGTTTGAAGAGAAGTTACAGCAAGTTCTTACCTGGTCAGAGGAGATAGAACATCGTATATGTGCTGTTGACGACAAAGGACGTTATTCACATCCGCGAAGATGGAGAACAGAGCCGAATTTAATGAATCAGGCAATAGAATCATTAAAGATTGTATTAAAGGGGTGAGTATCTTGCTATCAAAGTTTCTTTTGAAATCCAACTCGACAGTTATATTCTCAGGGGCTGGAATGTCGACGGAGAGTGGGCTGCAAGACTTTAGATCGGCAGACCGAGGTTTATGGAATAACCTAAACCCAATTGAGCTCGCGGATATTGAAGCCATCGATTCGAACCGTTCAGAATTTATTAAGTTTTATCAGTGGCGTATTCAAGAGATGTCTACACATCAACCGAATGATGGACATCGTATTCTCGCAAGCTGGGAAAGTAAAGGATTGATTAAAGGGGTCATTACGCAGAATGTGGAAAATTATCATGAGCAAGCTGGCACTAGTCGAATTGCAAAACTTCACGGTGATCTTGGAACACTGCGTTGCATGAGCTGTAATAAGCAATATGAATCTCATATTTATCTAAAGCCTCAAGAAATGACTTCGTGCAGCTGCGGAGGATTCATTAGACCAAATGTTGTACTATTCGGCGAGATGCTTTCAAAAGCATCACTTCAGCTTGCTGATAATCTTTTAGAAGGTGTCGACCTTTTAATTGTATTGGGGTCTTCCTTGCAGGTAAGCCCTGCTAACCAATTTCCTAAGCAAGCCAAATCTCGCGGTGCAAAATTAGTTATAGTCAACAACGACCCTACTCCTTTTGATCGATATGCAGATCTAGTTATTAACTTATCAATAGGCAATACATTAAGCAAAACTGATGAAGAATTTAGGGACTCTTCACTGAATGATACAAGGAGCAGTTAAGAATAACTTTAATGAATCAAATTGGTCTGCTGGTTGATGCTGCAAAAGCTAATAGGGCTACTGAAGACGACTTCTTTGTAAGTACAAAATCTAAAAAAACATGAAAAGCTAAGGAGTGGAATGCCTTTGTTTTGTGAAGGCTTCATCGAAGGACATCATACAATTTCCAACCAGATTTTAAGTTGGGGGTAACCGATATCAGTAAAGCTAGTTCTAATATAAAAGCAGAAAATACGATTGCCGTCGTATGCCCACTACTTTGTATAGAGTGGCATCCAACTAAAAACGATGAATTAACCCCACACGACATTACTTATGGATCGACTCGAAGTATTTGGTGGCTTTGTCATGTCTGTTCACATGAATGGGATCAAAGCCCTTTCGCAAGGTATCGAAAAGGGCGAATTGCTGGGTGTCCTAAATGTAAAGAAGATCAAGAACAAAAGTATAGGGAAGACTCATTACTTGAAATGAAAGCATACGCAGAGTACAGAGGTGGCAATTGTTTATCAAAATTATATGTTAATGCGCATAAACCACTTGACTTCGTATGCAGATTGGGACATCTATTTCCGCTTAATGCAAACAAAATTCGAACTGAAGAAACATGGTGTAGATTATGTTCGCACAAGGAAACAGCCGATAAATTAAGGGGTTCTCTTGGTGAAATGCAAGCTTTAGCTGAAGATCGCGGTGGTAAATGTCTTTCCGATATATATTTAAATGCTAGGACAGAGTTAGTCTGGCAGTGTGCAAAAGGACATCCCCCATGGACAGCGACGCCGGATAGCATCAAAAATCGCGAGAGCTGGTGTCCGCATTGCCAGATCAATATTAATGAAGAAAAGTGCAGGTTTATTTTACAAACCTTTACGGGCAAGAGCTTTCCAAAAAATCGGCAGGTTTTCAATCAACTATATGAGATGGATGGATATAATGATGAACTAAAAATAGGTTTCGAATATCACGGCAGACAGCACTATGAGTATATAAAGCACTGGCATGCGAATAAATCTGATTTAGAACTTCGCAAGGAAACTGATAAAATCAAAGAATCACTTTGCATTGAGAATGGCATTAAACTGATTATTATTCCTTATTTTGTTAATTCCGAAAAAGAAAAAATAGCTCTAATTCAAAGGGAATTGTTGAAATATGGAATTAAGCTAATTACTAATACCATCAACATGGAAGATTTTCGGTTTAACGATCAAATGTTGGAACGATACGCTAAAATCGCAGAGTCAAACGGAGGTAACTGCCTATCAAATATATTTGAAGATGCTCACACCCCTCTTGAATGGGAGTGTATAAATGGACATTGTTTCTCAATGTCGCCTACGAATATTCAAAGCGGGAGGTGGTGTCCATATTGCAAAATTGGGACTGTGCGAGGACCATACAAACCCCTTTCCCAGCATAACCTCGAACTCGCTGCCGAATGGCACCCAACGAAAAATGGCATTCAATCTCCAGATAACTTCTTAGTAACCTCTGCGGAAACTGTCTGGTGGTTGGGAAAATGCGGTCACGAATGGGCAGAGGAGATAAAAGCTCGACATTATGGAAAGAAGTGTCCAAAATGTAATTTTAGGAATGTAACCAATGAGAAAAGTCTGGCAATAAAAGCACCTCAACTTGCTCAGGAGTGGCACCCCTACAAAAACGGAGTGTTAACACCATATGGCGTTACTCCAGGAATGAGAAAGAAGGTATGGTGGAAATGCCTAGAATGCGGAAATGAATGGGATGATTATCTCTTTAATAGATCTGATGTTCCAGCGAGAAAGGGGAGGGGTTGCCGAAAATGTAGAGATAAAAAGAAGCAGGATTTAAAGAATACCAAATCGTAATAAAGTAACAAGCAGCCAATTAGTAATTAATAACGGATTCGGATAAAGCTAGGATGCTCATCGGCAGCTTAGCTTTTTTGGTTTGTTGAGATGAAGATTTGAAATTTATGGGAATAAAGGTTTATGAGGACTTCATATCGAATTGTTATCTGTATCTGCTACTAAAGAACTAATCGGTCATACACAAACTATGTTCCATGACTTAAGTTATCATATGAGTCTATTGAAATGCACGATATCAACTGCTTAAATTGAGGTGATACGAATGGCTGGCAACTTTGAATTTCTACATAACCGATGGGAAATATTATCGAATCTAGGTGAGATGGCGGAGCGAAATCTTTTTGCCGACCCGAATACATCATTAATAAAGCTCCGAATGTTCGGAGAAACATTAACCAAATTTATTTGCGCTATTGAAGAAATGGATGAGACGAAGGAACTAACGCAAGTAGATCGGTTGTCACAGCTGAAGAGGGATGACCTGATATCTGATGAGATCGTGGATATGCTCCATACCCTTCGCAAAATAGGAAACAAAGCGAATCATGAGGCAGGCTACGGGTCTACTCGAGAAGCGCAGACTCTTACTCACCTGGCTTTTCGAATCGGTGTTTGGTTCATGCAGGTATACGGCAATTGGGACTTCCAAGCGCCTGAATTCATGGAGCCTACGCCACAGGATAACGTAGCAAATCAAGAGCAACTGGGTCAGCTTGCTAAATCCTATGAAGACAAGATGGTTCAGCTTCAGCAAGAACTGGTAGCCCTCCGTCAGCAGCAGACGACCATCACGCATGAAGTTAAGAAGAAGCGCCACACGAAGTCCAAACAGGCAGGCAGTGCCTTCACCCTAACCGAAGCCGAGACTAGACTAATCATCGACGAGAAGCTGCGCCAAGTCGGCTGGGAGGCTGATTCACAAACTTTACGCTTTGGTCATGGTGTTCGTCCGGAAAAAGGTCGAAATCTCGCGATCGCGGAATGGGCGCTCAAAACGGGATTTGCAGACTATGCACTTTTTTGTGGCTTAGAGCTGGTTGGCATTGTTGAAGCGAAACGGATCAGCAAGAACGTAGAAGCGGATATTGCGCAAGCCAAAAAATATGCGATGCAGGTCGTTCGTCACGGCGATGAGATCATTCATGGACCATGGGGCAACTACCAGGTACCGTTTCTTTTTTCCACAAACGGACGCCCTTATCTGGAACAGCTAAAACATATGTCGGGCATCTGGTTCCTCGATTCGCGTAAGCCTACCAATCATCCGCGTCCGCTGCAAGCTTGGTACTCACCACAGGGATTGAAAAGTCTGCTGCAGCAGGATCTTGAGCAATCTACCCAAGCATTGCAAGACGAGACTTTAGATTATCTAAAACTTCGTCCTTATCAAGAGGACGCGATCCTTTCCGTCGAACGTGCAATTGAATCGGGACAACGCAATATTCTGCTCGCAATGGCGACCGGCACAGGGAAAACACGTATGGCGATCGGGCTTATTTACCGTTTAATCAAGCATAATCGATTCAAACGCATTCTTTTTCTCGTTGACCGCTCGGCACTTGGACGACAGGCGGAAGCGGCGTTTAAGGATTCCAAGCTGGAAAGCTATCATTCTTTTACTGAAATCTTCGAGCTTCAGACTCTGGATGACAAGAAGCCCAATCAGGAGACTAAAGTACAGATCGCTACCGTTCAGGGTATGGTCAAACGGTTGTTTTATTGCGATTCTGAGGATATTGGTATCCCTACAGTGGATCAATATGACTGTATTATCGTCGATGAAGCCCATCGTGGATACACGTTGGATAAAGAAATGTCAGAGCTTGAGCTGGAGTTTCGTGATCACGAAGATTACGTGAGCAAGTACCGCAAGGTGCTGGACTATTTCGACGCGGTCCGCATCGGATTAACAGCTACACCAGCGCTCCATACGGTAGATATTTTTGGACGCCCAGTTTTCAATTATTCGTACCGTGAAGCGGTCATCGATGGCTACTTGATCGACCATGAACCGCCGATGCAGTTTGAGACGCAGCTTAAGAAATACGGGATCAAATGGCAAATCGGGGAAGAGGTTGCAGTGTACGATGTCTCCTCTGGCAGTATTGATAAGGAGATGCTTCAGGACGAGATCAATCTGGAAGTAACCCAATTTAATAAAACGGTCATTACGGAAAATTTCAACCGAGTTATTTTGGAAGAACTCACCAAATATATAGACCCTGAATCAGAAGGAAAGACGCTCATCTTCGCCGCGACGGATGATCATGCGGATATGGTCGTTCGGATTTTCAAGGAAGAGTTGGAGAAGGTGTACGGAACTGTAGATGATAATGCTGTTCTCAAGATTACGGGTTCGATCAAGGACCCGCTGCATGCGATTAAGCTGTTCAAAAATGAGAGGCTGCCCAGTATTGTCGTAACCGTAGATTTGTTGACCACAGGTATAGATATTCCGAGCATTACGAACCTCGTGTTCCTGCGCCGTTTACGTTCGCGCATTTTGTACGAGCAAATGCTGGGAAGAGCGACCAGACGTTGCGATGAGATTGGCAAGGACCATTTTATGATCTACGACGCTGTAGGGATTTACGAGACGTTGAAACCATATACAGACATGAAGCCGGTCGTGACCAAACCTTCCATAACGCTGGATGTGCTTACAGATGAGCTTTTCCAGATCTATAGCGAAGAAAAAGGTAAACAGCATAAAGATGAGATCGTCGCCAAAATGCAGCGCAAGAAGCGTACCTGGACGTCTAAGGATCACGAAGACTTTAAGGCGTTATCCGGCGGAATGAGCATAGAGAAGTTTATCACCGATCTGAAAAATATGAGCGCACTTCAGGCGGGAGCCGACCTTCAAGTGAGGAAATCACTTGTTGCATTCATTGATGAAAATCGCGGCAGAGCGCATCGGATCTATATTTCCGAACATGAGGATAAACTGCTCTCAACCACGCGCGGATACGGTAATGCCGAGAAGCCGGAGGATTATTTGGAAGGGTTTCAGTCCTTTATCAATGAGAATATGAACCTTATACCGGCTCTTACAATCATTTGCAAGCGTCCAAATGACTTGACTCGTGACGAACTTCGTAAGCTGCGCGTAGCACTGGATCAGCAAGGCTACTCGGAGAAAATGCTGCAAGCGGCATGGCGTGATGCGAAGAACGAAGATATCGCGGCGGACATTATCAGCTTCATCCGTCAGCAAGCACTTGGAGATCCCTTAATTAGCCATGAAGAGCGCATTGAAGGCGCGATGAAAAAGATATATGATATGAAAGTCTGGTCGAAGGTTCAGAAAGACTGGCTTAAGCGGATTGAGAAGCAGCTGCTGCAAGAGTCGGTACTGGATCCGAGCCCAGAGAAGGCATTCGATGTCGAGCCCTTCAAGAGCAAGGGCGGCTATAGGCAGTTGAATAAAATTTTTGATGGCGAGATGGATACGATTGTAACAACCATCAATACCGCACTTTATACACCTAGAAAGAGGGATCTTGCGTAAATGGGTAATCAGGATATTGTTCAGAAGCTGTGGAATTTATGTAACGTACTGCGTGATGACGGCATCACGTATCATCAATATGTAACGGAATTGACGTATTTGCTCTTTTTGAAAATGATGAAAGAAACCGATAATGAAGGCATTCTGCCGGAGGAATATCGGTGGGATACCTTGACTGAGAAACACGGATTGGTTCTACAGCAGCATTACCGAAAGCTGCTCCTTGATCTCGGTATTCAAGGTAACGAGACCATTAAGCAAATTTACATGAATGCATCATCCAACATCAATGAACCAAAAAATTTGGAGAAAATTATTACATCCATTGATCAGCTTGATTGGTATAGCGCCAAGGAAGAAGGGCTCGGTGATCTGTACGAGGGGCTTCTGGAGAAGAATGCCAGTGAGACGAAATCGGGAGCGGGGCAATATTTTACTCCTCGTCCACTTATTGATGTTATCGTGAAGCTTGTAGACCCACAGCCGGGTGAGCGCTGTAATGACCCTGCTGCGGGAACTTTCGGCTTCATGATTGCGGCGGATCGACATGTACGCAGCAAGACGGACGATTATTTCGATCTGGGAGAGAAGGAAGCAGAATTCCAGAAAAATCAAGCTTTCACAGGCGTTGAATTGGTCAAGGATACGCATCGCTTGGCGATGATGAACGCAATGCTGCACGATATTCATGGTGAGATCACGCTTGGAGATACACTCTCCAATGATGGGGAAAATCTGAAAAACTTCGACGTAATCATGACGAATCCGCCATTCGGTACTAAACAAGGCGGCGAACGTCCAACGCGTGATGACTTGACGTTTACAACAACGAACAAACAGCTAAACTTTCTTCAACATATTTATCGTGCGTTGAAGTCGAACGGCAAGGCACGCGCGGCGGTTGTTTTGCCGGATAATGTATTGTTCGAGAGTGGCGTAGGTGCAAAGATTCGCGCCGACTTGATGGATAAGTGCAATCTGCATACTATTCTTCGCTTGCCGACAGGGATCTTCTACGCGCAGGGTGTAAAAACGAACGTTTTGTTTTTTACGCGTGAGAAGACGGATAAGGACAGCACTAAGGACGTATGGCTCTATGATCTGCGGACGAATATGCCTAGCTTCGGCAAGCGTGCACCGCTGACAGAGGCACATTTTGACGCGTTTATTGCAGCATATACAGCAGTAGATCGCACGAAAGTGGAAGATGAACGGTTCAAGGTATTCACCCGTGAGGAAATCCGCAAAAAGGATGACAGCCTTGATATCGGCTTGATTGCCGATGAGTCTTTGTCCGCTTATGATAATCTCCCTGACCCGATCGACTCGGCAGAAGAAGCGATGGCGAAGCTGGAGGAAGCGTTGGCTTTACTTGGTGAAGTTGTTGCGGAATTGAAGGCAGTCGAGACGACGAGTGATGGCTCTGAAGAAAGCAAACCAGCACTAGCGAAGTTCTTTGAAGCATCCTGGGTGTACGGGAATGAGTAAGAATAATGTGAAGACTCAAAAAGAGTTATTGAAAGAAGCGTTGGTTTCGGAAGAGGAGCAGCCTTATAAGGTGCTGGAGAATTGGGTTTGGGTTAAACTTGGTCATATAGTTTCAGTAAAGACGGGAAAAAAAGACGCTAACCATGCTACAGAGGATGGGAGGTACCCTTTTTTCACATGTGCATCCGAACCAATTAGTAGTCCAACTTTTAGTTTCGAAGGAGATTCAATAATACTTCCGGGAAATGGAGCAAATGTTGGCTTAGTATTATACTTTTCTGGAAAATTCGAAGCATACCAAAGAACATACGTCCTGCAATCACAAGTAGCGTATTTAAAATATATATATTACCACTTATTATTTGGTTGGAAGGCACATAATGCAGACAAACAATATGGATCAGCAACAAACTATATCAAGCTTGCTAATATAACGGAATATTCAATGCCTCTTCCTCCACTAAACGAACAAAAACGAATTGCTGACAAAGTAGAAAAACTCTTGGACAAAATCAATCAAGCCAAACAACTAATTAAAGAAGCCAAAGAAACCTTTGAACTTCGTCGAGCGGCAATTTTGGACAAGGCTTTTCGTGGTGAGCTGACGAAGAAGTGGCGGGAAGATAAAACTGTCAAAAGTATTTATCTAAATTCAGAGAAAAATAATGTTAGTTTTGAGTTACCAACTGGTTGGAAATGGATAAAGTCGGTAAATTTATTCAATGATTTCCCTAGAAATGGTTACTCCCCTAAGTCAACTGACTCAAGTTTTAATACTAAAACATTAAAACTTGGGGCAATAACGAAGGGATATTATAAAGACAATGAATTCAAGTATATTGATGAAAGTATAGATCAAGATTCACACCTTTGGTTAAAAAACGGAGACTTTTTAATCCAACGTGCTAATTCTATTGAATATGTTGGTACTTCGGCAATTTTTACTGGTCCAGATGATGATTGTATATATCCTGATTTAATTATGAAAGGGAAAGTGAATGAAGCTATTGTACTGCCTCAATATTTGGTTCTTTGGATAAATTCAATGTATGGAAAACAGTATTTTAGACAGAATGCAACTGGCACAGCTGGAAATATGCCTAAAATCAACAAAACGGTGCTGCAGAATTTACTCGTCCCAATCCCACCTCTAGAGGAACAAAATGCTATCTTGAAAATTTTGAATAATATTTCCGATAGTGATTCAAGCGTTATGAATAGGATTGAAGAAATTCAACCCAATGTAGATTTATTGGTTAATGGTATTTTGAAGAAAGCATTTTCAGGAGAGTTAGGTACAACATCTAATGAAGATGAATCAGCGATCGAGTTGCTAAAAAGAATAACTTAAAGCAAAGGCTGCCTAAAAAGGCAGCCTTTGCTTTAATAAACCGAGATAAGCATCTAGGTGTTCTATTGTCGAATTCTTGATTATTTTGGAAAAAAGTATTGTTCAATTTTTCTATATGATATAGACTTTGAATGGACTTCGTTGAAATTTTTACATATAATTTGAAGGGATGGACTAAGTTGGGTGATATTTCGGTTCTTGTAAGCCTAGCAGTGTTGAAAGTTAATTGGGACAACAATAAAAAAGACTATATTGAAAATTTTATTCCATTTATTGTGGACTGCTTGAAAGATAGTCATTCAGAAATAGTGTCAGTACCAGATCTTAAGAAACAAGTTGAAGAACGCTTCGGCTTAAGATTTCCGCATAATGTAATAACAAAACTTATAGGTAGAGCTAACAAAGGCAAGTATCTTAGAAAAGAAAATAACGCTTATTATATTAACAGGGATATAGTTAATAATTCTAACTTAGGTGCCGTACAGCAAAGAGTTCTGACGGCGCATGAATCAGTCATCAAGTCATTTCAACAGTATTGTAAAGATGAACATAAGGCACAATGGAGTTTTGAAGAAGCTGAAAATGCACTAATTAAATACTTTGATGAAGAGATTCTACAAATGCTACATGTTACCCACAACAGAGCATTAATTAAAGTAACAGGAACATCGCCCACAAATTTCAAGTTCGTTGTTGCTTCTTTCATTCGAAGATTACAAGAAGAGAACGATCCGAGAATGGATTATTTAGAAGAGGTCTTTAAAGGTAATATGTTAGCAAACGCATTATTTGTAAAAGACCAAGGAAAAGTAACACAAAAATTCAAAAAGACAACAGTATATTTTGATACAGCTTTTTTATTATTTGCATTAGGGTACACAGGAGATTCACGAAGAGAGCCAAGTGAGGAACTGTTGAATTTATTATACGAAACTGGTGCTGATTTAAAATGTTTCCGACATACCGTTTCAGAAGTAAGAGCAATTATTGAAGGATGTGCATCTGATTTAGGGGGATCGGGGAGAAGTCAAAATGATTTATCAGGCTTTAGTCTAGAATCATTTGAGCATTTTATTTTACGTGGAAAATCTGAGTCGGATGTCAGATTATTGGCAGCAAAAATAGAAACAAACCTTGAACACTTAAGAATAAAAGTTGTTGATACTCCAAATTACGATGATCACTTATCAGTCAATGACGAAAAAGGACTAGAAGAAGCAATACAGACTAAGATTACATATAGAATAAAAAGTTCACTAACTAGAGACGTAAAATCAATTTCGTCTATTTATCGCTTAAGAGGTAACAAGCCTTTTTACTCACTAGAAGACTGTAGAGCACTTTTTGTCACAACAAATCATCGGCTTGTAAGAGCTGCAAATGAACATTTTTATAAAGAGAATAGAGAGGAAGCAACACCACCATTAATTACAGATACTGATCTTACAAACCTATTGTGGCTTAAAAAGCCTACTAAAGCACCTAATTTGGCAAGGAAGATGATTATTGCAAATTGTTATGCTGCGTTACAACCAGCAGAGAACCTCTGGAAAAAATATCTACAAGAGATAGAAAAGTTGAAGAGTGATAAAACAATTACGAATGATGATTACTTTTTACTTCGTTATACTTTAGATGCAAAGCAGGCACTAGTGCAAGTCACTGAAGGTGACAATGATGCGTTTGCTCAGGGTACAGTTTCAGAAATATTAGAAATTGTTAAAGAAAACGCTCAAAAGAAATTGAAAGAAAAGATTTTTGAGTTAGAAGTCAAGAGAACTGAATCATTTCAACAGATTGCGGCAGCAGAGGAAACTGAACTTACAAGGAAAAGCAATATTAAGAATAGATCTAATAAGTATGCCAGTTTCGCGGCAAAATTGTTGGAAGTTTCTGTTATAGTTGTATTAGTTTTAGTTGTAATATACACATTTCCGTGGGATATACCCAAGATATGGAATACATATATTCTGGCTGTGTGCTTCGTTCTATTGCTTGTAGTTATGATAATAAACATGATGTATGGAACGACGCTAAAAAGCCTGATAAGAAAAATAGAGATATTCTTAAGCAACAAAATTGAAAAGATATTATTAAATTTATCTTCTTGAAATTGGACGTGGTGGTATACCCAATTACGTAAAACGTTTACCATCCTATATTCATGTCTTACTAGTGAATATAGAAAGCGGATAAACCCCAGTGGACAAGCACTTTTCCGGCGTTTCATCTCGGTTGCCAGATAGGCTACCGAGAAATAGTTTTAAAACAAAAATCATCCGGAGCCAACAGGCATCCAGATGATTTTTATTTCGTTGAAGACGTTAATTTGATCTAAAAATATTTCCGACTTACTTTCTTTCCATCATACGAGAACACCAATCCCTTATCCTCTACAATCGTCTCCAAATGGATTGTCTTTCCCCACAACTGATAAACATAAGGAAGCGTCCGCTCCACATATTTCAAATCCAGCTCAACACCTTCGAACTGATGCAGCAAATAAATTTCACCATTGCGCATATAATCTCCGTCTTTCACAACCAAATATGGGAATCCACCGTTAACTCGCGAATAGGCAAGTTGATCGCGGATATTTTCCCATGATTTATCCGTGATCTTCCATTCAGGTCCTTTCTTCTCAAATACATATAAGTCCAGATCTTTCACCAGGTCTTTGGTTAAATAGTTGCGTATAAACGAGATGTCGTGATCGTACTCACGTACTTCGAACATTTTCTCTCTGCCGCGCCCTGGCACTCGACCTAACCTATCTCGTTCCTCTTGTGTTGGGTTATCCCAGCGCTTCTCGATATCCTCAAAAATTTTGAGTCCCAAATAATAAGGATTTAACGAATGCTGAGAAGGCTGCACGACGGAGGAGTTCAACTTTGCATATTCAATGGTCTCAGAGCCTGTTAAATCAAGTTCTCTCATAATCCGTTGATGGAAAAAGGTCGCCCAGCCTTCATTCATAATTTTGGTTTCCATCTGCGCCCAGAAATATAACATCTCATCTCGCAGCATCGTCAAGATGTCGCGCTGCCATGGCTCCAGTATCGAAGAATATTCTTCTATGAACCATAATATATCCTTCTCTGGCTGTGGTGGGAAACGAACCGGCTCATCCCGATTCGCTGGCACATCGTTCATGGTCTCTAATGACCAAATATCTTCATAAGGGGATTGAAAAGGTGCTGGAATGACTTGTTTTTGCCTCTTAAAGGAAGAGACATATGCTTCTCTGGTCATCTGGTATGGCTTTACCATCGAAGGATCGACATGTTCTTGAATCGCTAGAACGGCATCAATGAACTGTTCAACTGCCAATATTCCGTAAGTTGTCTCATAATCTCGAATCCGCTCCGCCGTGGCGGTCATACTCTCGACCATATTTCGATTCGTTTTGGAGAAGCGGGCGTTATTCTTGAAGAAGTCGCAATGGGCGAGAACGTGGGCAACGATTAGTTTATTTTGCACGAGAGAGTTGCTATCCAGTAAAAAAGCATAACAAGGATCGGAGTTGATCACGAGTTCATAAATCTTACTTAGCCCGAGATCATACTGCATTTTCATCTTGTTGAATGTCTTGCCGAAACTCCAGTGACTGAAGCGGGTTGGCATTCCGTATGCACCAAAGGTATAGATAATCTCAGCTGGACATATTTCATAGCGCATCGGGTAATAATCAAGTCCAAGCCCTTTTGCGATCTCCATGATCTCATCAATGGCATATTCTAGTGCTTTGATATCCGAGGTTGTCATATTTGAACCCCCTTTGATTGTTATCGGATACGTGTGACCTTGCTCATATCTGGATAAATTGCTCATTAGATCAAGTAGTCATAAATTACCGTTTTACACTCTGAAATTCTGCGTCTATAATGACCCTAAATATACAGTGCGGGAAGGGAGAGCAGGGTCAGGCAGCACTCTGCAGATAAGCTCCTTTATGAACGGAAGCCCAGCCTTCGTTCATGATTTTGGTCTCGAGCTGCGGCCAGAAGTAGAGCATTTCATCACGCAGCATGGTCAGGATATCCCGTTGCCAATCCTCCATGTAAGGGGCATGTTCCTCTATGAATAGCAAGAGATCCTTCTCCGGCTTCGGTGGGAATCGCTTCGTATCTTCTTTATCCAAGGAGACAATAGGTTTGTTTCGACTATCTAAGTCCCATAAATCCTCATATCCGTATGTGGCTTCGCCTCGAACGCTTGGTGTAGCTGCTTTGTTATTCTCTTGGCGTTTGCGAGTCTGCCCATAGGTTAGTGTTAGTACAGGGTCAATGTGCTCTTGGATGGCGAGAACGGCATCTATGAATTGTTCGACTTCATCAATGCCATGTTCAATTTCATATTGGCGGATGCGTTCAGCGGTAGCGGACATGCTCTCGACCATGTTGCGATTCGTTTTGGAGAAGCGTGCGTTATTTTTGAAAAAGTCGCAGTGGGCGAGCACGTGCGCGACGATCAATTTATTCTGAATCAGCGAATTTCCATCTAAAAGGAAGGCGTAACACGGGTCCGAATTGATGACCAATTCGTAAATTTTACTAAGTCCGAAATCGTACTGCGTTTTCATGCGATGAAAATTTTTACCAAAGCTCCAATGACTATAGCGTGTTGGCATGCCGTAGGCACCGAAGGTGTAGATGATTTCTGCCGGACAGATTTCGTAACGCATGGGAAAGAAGTCGAGCCCAAAGCCTTTCGCGATCTCCGTGATTTCATCAATGGCATATTCCAGCTTCTGGATTTCGGATTTACTCACTGTGCAGGCACTCCTTCCTTTTTGGTAAAAAAGGTTTTCAACGCTTTATACACTTCACCTTTTTCACGGATAACATAGTGCAGGAACTTCGGATTGTTGATATGGCGGAACGCGGACATGAGTGTAGAACTGCGGTTATATTGATTCACTTCCCCGTATCCGAACATGTTCGAGCGTTCCATTAATTGTGTAATCAGCTTCACGCAGCGCTCGTTATCGGAGGTTAAATTATCGCCATCCGAGAAGTGGAACGGATAAATATTGAACTGAGAAGGGGGGTATCTTTTATCAATAATATCAATAGCGGTTTGATAAGCTGAGGAGCAGATGGTGCCGCCGCTCTCACCTTTTGTGAAGAACTCTTCCTCTGTCACTTCCTTGGCCTCGGTGTGATGCGCGATGAAAACAATCTCAACATTCTCATATTTGGTGCGCAGGAAGCGGGTCATCCAGAAGAAGAAGCTGCGGGCTATGTATTTCTCGAAGGAGCCCATGGAACCAGAGGTATCCATCATGGCAATAATAAGCGCATTGGAATGCGGCTTTTCGATTTCTTCCCATGTTTTAAAACGGAGATCATCCGGCGAAATATGATGAATACCCGGCGAGCTGCCTCGCGAATTGCGGCGCATATTTTCGAGAATCGTCCGCTTCTTATCGATGTTGGACATGATTCCTTTTTTGCGTATATCGTTGAAAATAACTTCAGTGGACGTCATATTTCGCTTCTCTTTTTGCTGCAAATTCGGCAGTTCCAGCTCAGAGAATAGCATCGCTTGCAGCTCTTCCATACTCACTTCGGCTTCGTAATAATCATCCCCGGCTTGATCGCCCGCACCTTCGCCTTTACCGGGACCTTGCGCAGGCTGCGGGTCTGTTCCCAGTACATCGCCAACCTGCGAATCGCCGTCGCCTTGACCGACATGCTTGCCTTTGTTGAAGTTGTAGCGGAAGCGGTATTCGTCTAAGCTTTTTATCGGTACCTTCACGACTTGTTTCCCATTGGACATGACAATGCTTTCGTCTGTAACGAGATCAGGAAGGTTCTGTTTAATGGCATCTTTGACCTTCTCTTGATGTCTGGTTTGATCTTGGTATCCTTTGCGGTGGAGTGACCAATCCTCTTTGGAAACGATAAATAAGGGTTCTGTCATGGGGACACCTCCTTGGCGTTTATGATAAGCGGCAGCGCTAATCAGACATAGGAAAATAAAGCTTGTTATTAAATATATTCAAGTGCGCGGGGGATATGTGGTGAATTGTGAGTGAATGTTTTTGCTAAGGAATAAATGTTATAATAAATGAACAAGAGGATAGGTGGTGATCGTAATGGAAAAAGTAAATAGCTCCGAAGAACTTATGAACACTTTCATCAATATGAGTAGTGAGCATTCAGTTCGACAATTTCTTATTCCTGGAAAAGGAAAGTTTACAGTTGTTCTTCAAGAGGAAGATCATCTTTCCATTAGTTCCGAAGTTACAGCGAATCCAGAACTTAAGAACATGATTACTGGAAGCCGTGAAGAATATAAACAAGGTAAGGGAATGTCGACTACGGAGCTTTTGAAATCATTGTCACCAGAGGATTTTGCATAATGATGAATCGCTCGATCATTTGGCTACCTACTGTTAGGGCAAAGCTAATTCAGTTTCGAAGTGAACGTTTCACTCCGGAAGAAACATTTGATTTCATTTCTCAGGTTGTTTTGGAAGTTGAAGATTACTTGATGAATCCGATAATCGGCAAGACTTATATGGAGGAGTTTGGTGAATACAAAGGAATAACCCGTATAGTGGTCAAAAAATTTAGGATTTATTTTGAGCAAGTAGATGGTGTATTCACTATTGTTGCTCTTTTATTTCCTGGCGAAAAGTAAGTGCCCCATTAAATCACAAGAAGTCTGCCTAATCTCCCGCGGCTACACATCGGAGATCATGCAGGCTTTTTAGATAATTCTGGAAGTCTGTAAAGATCATTGGTTTGAACGGACGTAATCGGTTATGATGTAAGGTGGAATTATGCGCAATCAGGAACATATGATCTTGAATTCTAACTTTATCATTCGTACATATAAGCAAGGTTTTCTATTACCCCCACACGAGCTTTGCAAGATTTGGAGGCACACAGCATGGACTACGTAGAAATTGGTCAGGTGATTTCCGGATTTCGGGAACGGATGACCAAGCTAGCGCTTTTTGATCCGCTTTATGAGCTGCAGCGAAAGAGGCAAACCGATCGACAAAACAAACCGCTCGACTTTATGGAACTTGGGCTGCTCACGCTGCTTTATTTTTTTGAGCAGAAGTTGATGCGCAATAATAAGGCAGGCGTCAAAGACTTAGCTGAGTTTCTTCAAAAGGTGACGGGGATCTTCATTGATTTGGACGAAGCTGGATTTGAAGATCTGGCTAGGCAGATCACGCAGGTGTTTCGCCCGACGACAGGAAAGAAACGGGATTTTACATTTATGAACTGGGAATCGGGGCAGACAGAGCACATCTACATATCGATTCTGAAGGCGAATGCCTTCGATTTAAAAACGAATACGCAGTACTACACGCTCGACGAAGATGGGTTGGAGCTTATTTTTGCGACCAAAGAATTTTATACGGAATTTCAATTATCGATTCATCAGTTGGTATTGCGCAAACAGTTGGAGAAGGGCGAGTTTGAAGGTGCCTTACGGCAAATTAATGAAATGCGGATTGACGTGGAAGCATTACAGGAGCGGATGGTCAAACTAGAGCATGAGTTGAAAAGAAATATTGTATCAGAGGAAACATTCGGCCGATATAAAGGTCTGCTAGAAGATATTTATTTGCGCTTGCACATGGAGAATGAGGAATTTGAAGAATTACGCGAATTCGTCAAAGAGACTAAGGATCGCGTTCAGGCACAGACGGTTAGGCAGGCAGATCAACGACCTTATGAGTTAATTTTAAGAATATCCAATGAGCTGGAGAAGGTGCACGGGGAGCATTCCGTTCTTTTTCATCAGAGTATGGTGCTCAAATCACATGCCTTGGGCGCAGCACAAGAATCCCTATATTATACGGGACTGGATTCCTTTAATTGGGATCAGGATATTGCTTCTCTTATCTTCAGTACGCCGCTGCCGCTAGAGACGATGAAAGGTGTAATAGCCCCATTCTTACCGGTGCAAGAGACGAAGATGTGGTCGCTTTTGACCGTGTGGGCGGAGCAGAATTTGCTGGAAGACAGCAGCGGGCAGGAGCGGGATGATACGTTCCTAGAGATTGGTGGAGACAGTGAGGAATATCGGTATCAATCGATGCAGAAAAAATTGTACAAGCATCTTATGGAGCTCCTTCTGCACATGATGGAAGAGCTGGGCCAAGTGGATGTGAATGCTTTTATCCAACAATTCAAAGTACATGAACATGCAGGATTGCTAGATGAGAGAGCTTTCTATGATTTTTGGATCTATCTGCATCAGAGGAGCCCCTTGCGCGCTGTTGATACGAATACAGAGCATAATGAAGAGCAGGCAACGCTGCTGGAGGATATGTATGTACTACTGGGCAGCCGATGTTTGGTTGTGATTGAACAACAGGATATTATTCAGGTTAATGATAGATTTAGCATACAGAATATGTTGATTACATGGGGAGAACAGGATGACAATCGGACTTGACAATGGAACGGTAATGAAAGCTTTTCGGATTTACACGTTACTCGCGCGTGATAGTGAGGTAGGGAAGGAATGGCTTCAAGCTTACATGGCGGATGATGGGGTACGTGGTCTTGTAGATCAATTTGCGCGAGAAGTGGATTGCGTAACGATTATTGCTGGAGAAGGGCTCTATATGATTCCGGAAACCAGGCTATCGCCTTTTCATATGAATAACGAAGTAATCAAACGAACTTATCTGCGGGCGAACGCCGTGAATGCGGATCTTTATCTGATGTATGTCAGCATTATTGTGTTGATTGGTGCCTTCTATGATAGTTATCAAACGATGGAGCCGACGAGAAGTTTTATTGGGATTGAAGAGTGGACGGCGCTCGTGAATGAACGAATTGAGTTGCTAAGAACACATCCAGAAGCGGAATTAGTAGAGATGGAGAAGGAATTCTCCTATAACTGGACAGCCTTGATCGAAAAATGGAGTGCCATGGACGATATTAAGGAAACGGCTGCGAAGCAAAGCGGGAATACGATTAGCAGGGTTAGCTTCATGGATTCTGTCCGTAAGTTTCTAATCGCGCAAGAACTGGTAATCGATATTGGCAATCAAGAAATTACGTTGACCGAAAAGGCCAAAGTGGTTGTGCAGCGTTATTTCATGGAACTCGAGTATAACCGCGGTATTTTGGAGTTTTTATATCAAAGCAATGGGTTAGAGGGGGAGGGAAGCGAACATGCCAGCGATCTCTAGAATACGGTTTACGAATGTCGTCTATGAGGATGGAAATAAACGATACAACGATGAGTTGTTTCATTTTGATGGACATAACGGTGCAATCTTGCTCGAAAATGGAGGCGGTAAGACGGTATTCATCCAGTCTGCCATGCAAGCCATTCTGCCTCACGAGGAGTTAGCCGGACGTAAAATCAAAGATACGTTAAGTCTTGAAAATGGTCCTGCGCACATCGCGATCGAGTGGATTCTAAGTGAAAGACCTCGGCGATATGTCGTGACCTGCATTAGTTTGTTTCTGACAGCAACAGGGATTGATTCGTATCGGTATGTGTATGATTACCCAGTGCTTGATCCCGATGCGATTGATCGGATTCCTTTCGTTAAGGGGAATGCAGGCCATATGCGAGCAGCGGATAAAGGTGAAATTCATGATTACTACCACGGGATGACTGTGAAAAAAATGAATGCGAAGCTGCCTTCTACGATGAAAGAATATAGAAAAATATTAGAAAACGACTATCATATCATTGCCTCAGAGTGGGAACGGATTGCGAAAATCAATAGCTCGGAGGGCGGGGTAGAGAGCTTCTTTGATGAATGCAAAACAACGGGCCAATTGTTTGATCGTTTGTTGATCCCCACGGTTGAAGATGCGATGGGGGGCTATGAACAAGGCGAGTTTGCGAACAATTTCGAAATGCACAGGGACAGCTTCAAAAAATATAAAGAATTAAAAGAAAAAATCGAAGAGAACAAAAAAATTCTAATTGAATTGGACCAGTATGTGATTCGCTATTCAACAATGGATACGAAGCAGAAGGCTTATGGGGCTGCGCAAGCAGAAACGAAAGCTTATTGGCTGCTGGTTGGTGGGCAGAAGAACGAGGAAACCGCCAAGCTTTCGGGTTGGCATCAAATGATGGCAGCTTGCGATGAGCAGTTGCAGGGACTGGCACGGAAGAAAGAATCGCTTCTTATTGCGAAGCAAAAGCAGGAGCAATCCGTCTTGGAAACAAAACTGAGCTTGGTCCTGGAAGACGTTGAGTTCAAAGGAAAGCTCGTACGGAGAGCCAAAGAGAACTACTATTCACTGCGATTGGCTGATTACAGACAACAATGGACCTCGGCGGAGGAACGCATGAACTATGTGCAGCGCGAACTAGAACAATTCGGTCATACGCAAGAAGAGGATGCTCTGCGGAAAGCATGGGTTCAGAATGGCGGGCAAATTCGCAGTATTTACAGCAAGATGGAACAGCAGTGGCAGGTTGAAGAAGAGAAACTTCTCCAGGAAGCTTCTGCACATCAGAATAGGTTGAACTTAGAGGAAACGATACTTAATGAGCTTTCAAGTGAACTGGAGGCATTAAACAAGCAGCTCATT
Organism: Paenibacillus oryzisoli; assembly: GCF_001653565.1. GTDB lineage: Bacteria > Bacillota > Bacilli > Paenibacillales > NBRC-103111 > Paenibacillus_E > Paenibacillus_E oryzisoli. Next base: position 428,790 of record NZ_LYPB01000049.1, on the reverse strand, counting down.
TCACACAGATCCCTTGTGCAAGCACGAGAGAAAGATCGAGACGAGCTGAGAGCAAATAGTTTGGCCAATCCAGCTGTTGAGAGTATGGAAGCCAGCATGGCAGATTGGAATCAGCGTTATCAGAAGTTGGATGAAGACAATGTTCTCTTCGTGCAGAAGAACAAGGAGTTGGCAGCCAGTAAAGAGGAAAGTGAAAGGCAACTGGTTACCGTGAGTGGAAACCTCAAGACAGCCTTCGTTGAGCGTGCTAATGCAGAGCATAGGCTCGAATTATTTAAAAAAGTGCATCAATCCATCCTGGAAGAAATTGCTTCGTACAGGCCTTCTTGGGGGAAACTCTCTTCCATTTATGAGAAGCAGAGTTCGATTGAGGAGCGACTTCGTGAAGATAAAGAAAAGCTGCTGCTTGAGAAGGAAGCTTATCTGCTGAAAGAGCGTCTGGCTTTTCGCTATATCGATGATTATAGCGCTCAGCCTGTATTTTTTGCTGATGCCTATGTGGCGGGTTTGGTGGACAAGTGGAGTAACCAGTTCAAGTTATTGGAGACAGGTATTCAATATTTGCAGAGTTTGCAGTTAGCCGAGCGGGCGAAGACTCATCCCCTTTGGTCTGTGACATTAATTACAACTGAAGGTGAGGTTGAGTTAGTTACAAGCAAGCTGCGGCAGTATGCAGAAGATATGCAGTTCCCGATTCAAGTGATTTCCTCGCAGGAAGCGGGGCGTCTGGTTAATGCAGATATTCCAATAGCCGTGAAGGAAAGCGTATGGGTTGAACCACAGCATTGGCGTGACAATGCAGAGGATATGGAATTCATCAGCTGGAAGCATATGATCTCTCAAAAGGGTGAAGAAGTTCGGAGCGCACGTAAAGAAAAGGAAAGTGATCTTCAGAGAACTTCTGATCTTCAGACGGCTTTTAGCCGATTTCTACTGGAATACCCCCTTGAAGTTGTGCAAGAAATGGAGCGGAGAGTTGGACTCACACGTGAAACGGTACGTGAGCTAGAAGGTCAAGAGGATGCCATCCAGAAAGCCATTCGCCAGGTTGAGCAGACGATCTATCAGCATAATGCCGTCATGGACAAGCACAAAGAGGAAATGGTACAACTCCAGCAATGGATTGAAAAAGGCCGGAGATATGTTGAGTTGGGTAAAGAAATCGTTGCGTTGAACAGTACCATTGAGCATCTTGTCCAGCAGTCTGACGACCAGCAACATAAGCTGGAGGGCAGGCGGCGTTCGATGGAGCAGGTGAAGTTGCAGAACGAATCCGTGAAAAGCAGAATGAACGTCTTGCGAACAGAGAAGGCGAGTCTTCAAAGCCAAGATCTGTATATGGAACTAGGGGAAGTACAGCCAATAGAAGCGAATCATAGTTTAGATTGGTTGAAAACGGAAAGAAAAGATTTGCATCTCAAGCTCAATCATATTTCGCAAGGACGCCAACAGTTGGAAGCGGAGTTGAAGCATGCTCAAGCTAGCAGGACATCGGCGGAGCGGGAAATGAGCAAGCTGCGATTGGAACAAGCGGACTTGCATTTGAACGAGGAGCTTCCGTTCTCTGTGACGGGTGAAGATCAGATGTCACAGCTATTATACGAGCTCAAGGAACACGAATCACGGTTGGCACGCGATAAGGAAGAATATGCGAGGGTCGACAAGCAATTTAATGAATTGACAGCGAGAATTAAGTTACTCGTTGAGCAGTATCGTAGCACACATGAGAATGAAGGACCAATGACCTTTACAGAGTCGCTAAGCGCAGTGGATGTGCATGTCCAAAGTGAGGATGCACGTCTAACGCAGCATAAATTGGGCTTACAGCAGCAACATACGCAAATCCAGGTGCAATTAAGTAAAATGGAAGATGTGATCCAATACTTAAATCAATATAAACTCTTGCACGGATTTGAAAATCAACTCATTCCAGCAGCCTATATCTCGGAGGAACAGAGAGCGGAGTTTCCGAATGATAGAATGAAATGGGTGCGGAAATCTGTGGCGACATTAACCGCTTTGATGAAGGAGCTGGAGGCAGAAGAGTCTACGGTGAAAAAGGCTAGACTTCATTTTATTGATTTTTGCCGGAAACACATCAAAGATATTAAGATGAGAGATATGGCTGAGCAAGGTGTTGAAAACAAGACGAACTATCAAGAGCTATCACAATTTCAGCATAAAATGCACAGCCGCATCGAACGTGTCAATCATGTTGCAGAAGAAACGATGCGCACACACAATCAGCAGCTTGAACAGTATATTATCCATGTGCACAGCCATTTGAAGCTGATTGCATCTGAGCTACGAGATATTCCGAATAAAACGAGAGTTAAAGTCGAAGAGCAGTGGAAGCTAATTTTCTCCTTTCTCATCCCTGAATGGGATGAGCTTGAAGCGAAGGATCATCTGCGTAAGCATCTGGAATGGATTTTGACCGAACTTGAAAAAGGCCATTACCGCGATGACAACGATCAAGAAGTAAAGTCAACGGTTCGCAAGGAGCTTGAAAAATGGCTGGACACCAAGCAGCTTCTGCAAATTGTTCTGCAAGAGAAAGTCATGAAAGTATCATGCCGTAAAGTAACGAATGAGAATAACGTAACGAAAGCTTCCTTCTCGTGGGAACAGTCTAATAATTGGTCTGGCGGGGAAAAATGGAGCAAGAATATGACGTTATTCTTAGGGTTACTGAACTATGTCGCTGAGAAGCGCCAGCATATTCAAGCGAACATGAAGCGGCATCGTACTGTAATTCTAGATAATCCGTTCGGGAAAGCATCGAGTGACCATGTATTAAGTCCTGTGTTTTTTATCGCTGAACAGCTTGGCTTCCAGATCATCGCACTGACTGCACATGCGGAAGGCAAATTCCTCAAGGATTATTTCCCGGTTGTCTTTAGCTGTAGACTTAGACAATCGACCAATGGAAGCAAACTGGTGATGACCAAAGAAAAGGAAATTAATCAGGCTTATTTCCGTGATCATGCGCCGATTTCACTGGAAAGATTAGGGGACGTTAAGCAGATGGAGTTGTTTATATGAGGAGGCCGGGAATGGACATGGAACATCTTGCAAAGGTTGTAAAAGTACCGGAACAACTTATAAAAGACTTCCTAACTTTTACGGATTATCTTACATCTCAAGAAGTTGGACTAACGAAGTCTAGGCAATGGCTTTCAAGAAATAACTTATTGGAAATAAATGCGCGAATGTCTGTACCAGAAGAGGGTCGCACGAAGACATCTGATCAGGATACATATCCTCTTTTGCATTTGTATTATCATATTTGTATAGCAGCAGGATTTTTTAGCATAATTCAGGCGAAGAGTGGAAAAGCGACACTTGAGAGAACAGAACGGCTCTCTTTGTTTCTTCAAATGAATGAGACCGAGCAGTATATGTGCTTACTAGAAACCTTTTGGGTCGATGTAAATTGGGATGATCTGCAGTACGGAGAACGCTATAGCCCCGGTTATGGTGTCTCCATTTTATTTGAACAACTACTGAAATGCCCATTTGGAGCTGTAATAACTGTAAGTGATAACTCTGACAATGAGAATCTCGTATCATTCTTATATAGATGGAATTATTTTATGCATTATTTTACCTATTTCGGATTCTGGGAGCTGACCAAAGATGAGAAACGTTCGGCTATATGGCATGCCAAATATCATTATGTAGCCCAAACGATTACGCCGTCTCTATTGCTTTACCAACTAGGTGCTGTTCTAATAGAAACAAGAGATTTGCGCGATTGGAATTTACAATTAAGACGTGACTCAGGCGATTGGCGTGGAGATTCGGATGAGCCTTTTATAGAATCATTCAAACCATTATTTCCAATTGGAGAGTTGGTAAGTTTCTTGCCTAGGTTAACGGGAATATTCGTAGATGGAACGTATGATCTTAAAATCTCATTGCACCTTAAGTGCTGGCGTACCATTCGGATTTCATCACATCAAACGTTGCATCAGCTGCATATTGCGATTCAAAGCGCATTTGATTTAGACAATGATCATTTATATGCTTTCTTTATGGATGGTCAGAGTTGGTCTAGATTTGCCTTCTATTCGCCTGATGACGGGGAAGAGCCAGGGGCAGATGAGGCTGAACTTGGGGAGTTGAATTTGACAATTGGTCAAACCTTCCTGTATTTATTCGATTATGGAGATGAATGGCACTTCCAGATTCGTGTAGAAAGTGTGTCAGATATGAATACGAAGGGGAGTAAACCCCAAGTGTTGGATGGGAATGGAGGGTCGCCCAAACGATACAGTTAGTCTTCGAAAAAATAGGCCACGATGGGAGCTGAAGAAAAAATGAATGAGATGAGTCCGACTGCGGAGCAATGGCAAGGACTTTATGAAGCAGCGGCAGCGTTCAAAAAGGCGGAATGTTGGAATTACTTTGAGAATGTTCATGTTTTTGGTGTGGAGAATCCATTGAATGGAGACATAGGCTATTGTTGCATTATGGGAAATGGAGGCGAGTTGTATGGTCTGGCTGTCTATTTCGGCCTAGAGACTTTGCTGGGCATGTTGAGTGGGGAAGAGGATATAGATCCGATGTTCTCGCAACATTGCTTAATGCTTTTATTCGACAGTAGAGATGAGTTGTACCCCTCCGAACTCAAACAAATAAAAGAGCTTGGATTGAAGTTCCGAGGAGCAAATGCTTGGCCGACTTTCAGATTATATGAACCTGGGTTTGTTCCATGGCCAATTCAGAATGAGGGAGATTTAACTTTTTTAAGTATGCCCTGATGGAAGGCGAGGACAATGCTTTCCTAACAAGAGTATCGAATAGAAATGTGCAGAACTTGGTTTGGTCAGATCAATGGATAGTACCGAAGCCTCCAGGTCATGTTCATATTTTAGAAACAAGTGCTATCGATGAATTACGCCTGGCTAAAGCCAAAAAGACACTTAAAGGGTATGAAGGGATTTGGGAAATAGATTGCAGTTATGCACCTATGCCAATTAACGAAGGGAATCGACCGTACTACCCAATGATGGGATTGATAGTTGATCAAGAGTCGAATCAGATCCTGGGGTTCGGTTTGTCGGACAAATCCGAAACTCCAGATAAGATCGTCGGACTCCTGCTGGACATTATTGAGAAAGTACATGTCGTTCCTAAAGAAATATGGATTTGTAGTGAAGACCTTTTTCATTACTTGAAGCAAATTCTAGTTGCGTTTGAAATTCAAGTGTACTTGACAAGTGAACTTCCCTCTTTAGACGAAGCTAAAGAAGAGATGATGGAACACTTAACTGGTGGGAGATAGTGATTAGATCAATTAGTTGTCTTCGAAATTTAACATAAAGTCTGCTCAATCTTCTGTGGCTAGGCGTTGAAGATTGAGCAGGCTTTTTTGTGTTATAAAAACTAGGTTATCTTATACTTAATAATGATTGTCATTATCAATAGTGGTATAATCAAATGAGAATTCTAATGGGGTGAACTACGCTAACGACAAGGAGAGAGGAACATGAGTACATCAGTTCAGACATATATAGCGGAAAATTACGGAGTTACAACGGATTCCCATCCAGACCCGATTATCACGATAGCAGGAACACGTTTATTGACGGAGATAGGGATGCAAGAGCTATTGCAAGTATACTCGCCGCTAATGAAGGCGCTTGAACCTGCAGCTGCTGGTGCCTACTTGATCAGCCGTCTCGGAAGTCTGAATGCGGCGATGCAATATATGGTGACACATGATGAATTAGTGGATCTGTCTCCTTCGTTATGGGCGTTGCAATTGTATCGGAGTGAGAAGGGGTTTATTGAATTCCGAATTGTGCTGCAAGAAATAAGACCGCTTAGCGGTCCGCCCTGTGGAGGTCGCAGCGAATGGCGTGAAGCACACTTATCCCGCTGGTATGCGGAGACGATCCGGCCAATTGTCGAAGCGATAGCTGCCGCCGCTGATATGGATATTAGGCATTTGTGGAAAATTGTACCCATGCGCCTTCGGTTTATTTTCGGGCAATGGAAAGAAGCAAGTGTATCAGAGGAGTGGCATGCTCGCTATGAAGAGGACCATGTATTCGTTACCAAGGAGTTAAAAGGTGAAGTGTTCGGTCGCCTTCGCAATCCCTTGCATGTAAACATTGTGAATCTGGATTACCCTGGTAAACCCGGCGAGCCTGATACGACAATTAAAATGAAGACGGCTTGCTGTATGTACTACCGGACAGAGGGCGGGCAATATTGCTATACGTGTCCACGGATGAAACCGCAAGAGCGCGAAGAGCGCAAAGAACGATTGCGAGCTCAATTCGCTGAAGAAGCAGCTGCCAAAATTGTTGCGAATTAACCAACGCATGTTTGTTTATGGAAAGGTCCTTCATTGGTCAAATTCCTGTTGGTTTTTTCTTGTAATATGAATACAATAAGGAAAAGCACGTATTCGATGCAGCAGGGTGATGAACTTTTTGAGAAAATGGCTAGTGAGTCAGATGAAATCGGCAGTGATTTCCGGTATTCTCGTCCTTATTACGATCGTTGGCGGTCTGTTAGGTTACTACGGGTTGCTCCGAGACAGTGATGGGGGATTTACCCTACATACGCATTCGACTTTTGAGCCCGATGTGGTGGTCATGGGAACAGAACTAGAAGGTATGTATCTTGCTCAAAAAGCGAAGAAGGAAGGACTTGATGTATTAATCCTTGAAACGAAAGAGCGACTAGGCGGACAACTCATTCAGGGAGAGATGCTCTATCTCGATGGAACCTACGATGATGAGGGTACTCCCCTCATGCAAGGTGGGATGAAGGAGCTTTTTCAACAGTACACGCAAGGAAGTATCCGTACGAAAACCGAGTTCGCCCATTATTTTCACAAGCTTATTGAGGGCATTCCTGTTGAGAGAAACATCGTGCTTGAAGACTTGAAAGTTTCAGATAAGAAGGTCATTTCACTTGCCTATCAAGACGGTGACGGGAAAAAGCGAATGGTGAAGCCTTCTTATCTTGTTGATAATTCGGATGATGCTGCGTTAATTCGTAAACTCGATGTCCAACCGCTTCCTGGATTGGAAGCGCTATATGGGAGCAAGGAACGCGAATATATGAGTGGCACGTACATGATGAAATTTAGGGGAGTCGATTGGGACAAGTTTCAAAATCAGTTTTGGAAAATGACGAAGATCGAGCGAGCACATACATTCGGACCCGAAAGCTATGTGAATTCGCACATTGCTTATGGGTTTCCGCCAATTGTATCGGCTTATGAACTGCACAACAAGAATGAGCTTAATCTCCGAGGACTGAACATTCTGAATCAAGGCAATGGCGAGATCATCATTAATGCGCTTCAGGTCTATGGCATCGACCCCAGTCGAGAAGAAACGATTGCGCGGGGGATGCAGCTTGCCAAAGAAGAGATGCCATTCATCCGAGATCATCTACGTAAACATATGGCAGGCTTCGAGCAGTTGGAACTGGGTGGAGAACCGAACGAGCTGTACATCCGTGAGTATAACCATTATCCAACTGACTATGTGCTGCAAGCATCTGATTTAATGAGCGGCCGAATGTTCTGGGATAACGTTAGCGTCGGAGGATATTTCATGGACATTCAAGGTTCGCGCTCGAATCGGGAAGGACTAGCTATTGGGCGTCCAGATAAATATGGCATGCCTCTGCGAAGCTATTTGCTTCAAGACTATGACAACATCGTCACCGCAGGAAAGCTGGTTGGTGCATCTGCTGTAGCATACGGTAGCGCAAGAATTCAGCCCAATGGCGCAATGGCTGGCGAGTCTATCGGCGTGTTGATGGCGCAGATGCAGGGGAGAAGCCTGAAGTCGACGACCCCAGAAGAAATGGCTCAACTGCATAAGCGGATGGAGCATACCTATCAGATCAAGTTGAATGACCAAGTCGCGAAGAACAAAATTGCTCATCTCTCAGAAGGAGAGCGAGTAGAGTTAGACAGCGGAAGGATTACCTTGCTGAAAGGTAATAAAATCGCGCATCATTTGCCGTTTATCCGTATCAGGAACGAAGGTCAAACGGTCGCTTACAATGGGATCAAACCCATCGTCATCGGAGGCATACCTTGGGTGCCGCTCAGTCAAACGTTCGAGAAGCTAGGCCAAGGTGATGCTACGTATGATGAAGAGAATAAGCGCATTCAATACACATTCATGGGTAGGAATGGAACGATTCCTTCGGCAGACGTGCAAGTGCTGAACAATTTCGTACTCATTAGCTGGGCGAAACTTGCGGAAGAACTAGGCTACCAATGGGATTGGAATGAGGCGCGAAATGAGGTAATCGCGAGGCGTTTATGAGAAGGGAAATCAAACTTATGATTTCTGCTTAAAGTTAATCTAGCGTTGATAAGTCTGCCTGAGTCTCAGCTCAAGCAGGCTTTTTGATATTAACTTGCGACGCCAAACCGCGCGCTGGGAGCTTCGCGCGGTAGCGGAAGTGAAGTTGATGTCAGGTTGCATTGCGCAGGGTGCTCGTGAAGGAAACACATCGGCTATCATAGGGCAACCTCGGCATACTTTTAACTGGATTTCCTACAGCTAATTCAAGTGAAGTTCGTGCATTTTGCAGAATAACTGGATTTCCTCTGATTTCCTCCCGTCATTTCAAGCCCTTTTCGGCCAATGGTAACATGTTGAGCCAAATTAGATGTAGGAAATCCATTTAAATGCCCTAAAGGGCTAGTTTTACTCGGAAATAGATGTAGAAAATCCAGTTAATTCCCCGAAAGCTGCTTGCTGCAAGTTGTAAATAGGCATCTCCATTTTCGACCTAAGCCCACACCATCCCAAGTCATAAGCAATAGTCTACTCTATATGGTGGTTCGTTGATTTTCCTTTGCCGAAACCGCTTCTTGTAATCACGAATGGGACAACAATTCGCCCTGGTCAAGTGCAATTCACCTTCAATGCCACAATCAATCGTGCGATTGCGAACGCCGTTATTCCGTTATATCGAGCAATTATTTGCAATCCGCGCTACGCGGCACTAGTAGTAAAGGCAATTAATACAGAGAATGAGGCCTTGTTAAATAATCTGATACGAAGAACCGTAACCAGTCGAAGATTAGTTTCGGTGGAGATTGATTTCTCTGGCTTTTTCCTAGGGTTCAAATATCCCGCGAGTAAATATGTGTATGTGAATGAGGTTTTTCGTGAGTATGTCATGTGAAAAGTCAGTGTATAAACATAAATTTCTAGGCAGAACACTAATCAATTGGGAGCATTTCGTAGTATAATGTTCCTATTGATTATTGGAGGCACACACATGACATTAATTAAACATTTACAAGCACCAGATGAATTTACAGGTTTCTACTTAATTAAAGAGCTGGAAGTTAAACAAACGAATACAACCCCTGCCAAGGATTTCATGGATATTGTACTCTGTGATGCGACTGGACAAGTATCTGCTAAAATGTGGGACGTCAGTAGTGCGGATAAAGAGACCTTTTTCCCGATGACTTTAGTAAAGGTACAGGGACTTGTTCAATTGTATCGTGAACGGTTGCAAGTGAAAATTGCAAAGATTCGCAAAGCACGGCCTGAAGATGGCGTGCAGATTACGGATTTCATCCGATCAGCACCGATCAGTCCAACGGATTTAATACATACGATTAACGGCGTGTTGGCGAGTATTACCAACCCAACGATTCAGTCTATCGTCGCATTTTGCGTGGCGAAGGTTGGGGATAAGCTGGACCACTATCCAGCGGCTAAGACACATCATCATGCGTATTTCGCAGGGCTTGCCTATCATATCGTGCGGATGCTCGAACTTGGTGAGTTTATTTGTAAACAGCGTCCATTTCTCAATACGGACTTGATCAAAGCAGGCATTATCCTTCATGACATTGCTAAGCCAGAAGAAATGATCGCGCAGCTCGGTATTGTTTCCGACTATAGCGTGCAAGGGAAGCTTCTGGGTCACATCTCCATGGCGTCGAATTGGATTACGGAGGCTGCACTGCACCTTGGGCTAGATCTCCAATCTGACCTCGTCATTGGGTTGCAGCATATTGTCCTATCGCACCACAACTTGCCGGAGTGGGGAAGTCCGGTGCTGCCGCAGCTACCGGAGGCAGTCGCACTTCATTACATCGATTCGATGGATGCGAAGCTGCAAATGGTTGAGGATACACTGCTTGTTACACCAGAGTCCGATTCATGGACGCCGATGATCCGCGGTTTAGAAAACAAAGCGATGTATCGCTTGAAGCTGTAAGCTAGTTCCGAAAGCCGTTTTCAAGAAGAGCGATCTACTTGGAAGCGGTTTTTTGTATATATGGTTGAATTTGGAATTTTCTCAGACGCAATTAAATAGCCTTACGATTAAGGATCGCTTGCCTTTTGAAATGAGGTGAGCGTTTCATTTTGTTTGTATAATGTTTACTAGGCTAAGAAGGAAAGCACATACCCCCGTCGAATTCATTTAATGTAAATAAATTACAGGCGTTCGGGGGGAAGGTGAATACATGCAATTATGGCTTCAAAAGCATCATTTGCGCTGGAAAATAGGGTTAGTTATGATCCTTGGCTTATTATTTATGGCGAATTATGTGATGGCGGAGCAGCCCGAAAGTGTGAAAACGATTCCAAACTGGGAGATGAAGTGGGGGGGGCCAGATGATACAATTCAAGATATCATATCTTCGACTCAGGAAGATTCATGGATAACGATAGAAAGTGGAGCGGAGATGCCAGATAAACCAGATAAGGTGTCTACAGCTTGGATTCATATTCAACTACCAAACCAGCTTCCGAAAGATTATGGCATGTATATTGACGGTATATATGCACAACATGTATCGGTTTACATAGGAGATAGATTACTTAATGAGGTGAAATTTAACTTTCCTTACGACGAACAGCGGAGTTTGCTGCCTATCAGTGCTGAGGACGGTGGGGGAAGTGTTTATTTAAAGCTTCAGACTAGCATGGACCAATTAGGCATACATTCCGATATTCGATTGGATCATTATAGCTTATTAACACGTACATTCATATTTCGGGATTTGCAGAATATTATTCTTGGGTTTGCTTTTCTATTCATTGCTGTTATTATGCTAGTTTGCTCTTTCTTTCTCAAACAGAAACAACGGACAAGCTGGATATCACTTAGTCTGATTATTCTTACATTAGGTATGATCTTTCTTACCTACTCACCTTTCCTTTATGCTAATTTCACGCCTTTTGGTGCTCTAATCGTAAACACTTTTGATGTTTCCTTAGCCGTATTTTTACCATCACTTATTTATTTCTTTGAGAAAATATTCGATAATGGCAAATTTAAATGGATACGTATTTTCCGGAAATTTCAGATAGGCTATTCAGCATTCTGCCTTATTTTAATGGTACTAAATCAGCTCAATCACTATCAACTTTTAGACATATATTCGTTCTTCTCACTGACCTTGTTAAGTGTAATTATGATTCTCCAATTTATATTAATTATTGGTTTGTCCATCGTTTTTGTCATTCGAGGAAACCGAGAGGCTGTCATCTTCTCTTCGGGCTTCGCCATATTTGCACTCATGGGTATCTTTGATCTCATACTCTACTACACGAATAATCAAAAGTATCAGTTCTTCTTATGGAAATTCGGTGTGGTTGGATTTATTATTGCACTTATCGTGATCTTGGGCAGACGTTTCGCCATGAATCAGGAACAGATGTCGAACTATTCCAAGGAGCTGGAATTCTATAATCATCAGTTGCAGCTTTCCGAGAAAATGGAGATGATTAGTTCCTTAGCAGCGTCGGTCGCACATGAAGTAAGGAATCCATTACAGGTTACTCGAGGTTTTCTGCAGCTTGTTGCTGCAAGAACGGATGATAAGAACAAAGAATATATGACGATTGCCATTGAAGAATTAGATCGGGCTTCAGTCATTATTACAGATTTTCTAACATTTGCGAAGCCCCAGCTTGACGAATTAGTAGAATTGAATGTAAGTAAGGAAATTAGTCAAATAGAAGGTATTATCGTTCCTTTAGCAACGCTGAATGGTGGACGAATAATAGTTAATGTTCCTACTGATTTACACATAAGCGGGAATTCATCGAAGCTTAAGCAAATCTTGATCAACATTATTAAGAATAGTATTGAGGCGTTTCAAGCTGATGGACAAATACATATATGGGCTTATGAGAAAAATGAAGAGGTATTCATACATATTAAGGATAATGGCGAGGGAATTGAGCCCATGCAGCTAAGGAAGTTAGGCGAGCCATATTACTCAACGAAGACGAAGGGGACGGGACTAGGGTTAATGGTGACGTTTCGATTGATTGAGATTATGAAGGGGCGTATCGAGTTTAAAAGCCAAAGATACCAAGGTACAGAAGTAATTATACGTTTCCCAAATGTGACAATACATTAAAGAAAAGGTGTTCCGCTGATTGAGCGGGACACCTTTATTATTTTACCACACTATTTCGACTGCATTAGAGGCAACAAGAACTTTGGCTGGGTTTGTAGGGATTACTAAAACGAATTCTGTCGAAGTCTCTTCAACAGCTTTAACCTTGATGTCATCAGGAAGTGTAATGTTAAATGCTTGCTTGAGCGCTGCTTTCGGGTTGGCTAGAAGTTGTTGTTTGAACGCTTCATCTTCCCAAGCTTTTTGAATAATTTTGGCCTTAACGCTTTCATTTGTGGACATTTGTAATCACTCCTAGTCATTTGGGCAATTTTTCCTACAAACAAAAGTATATCATGTTTACATCTATTAATCTATCAAAATCTATCAGAATTAGACAAAAAATAGTAAAATCCACCAGATACTAAAGTCGCTCTTCGTTCTTTGATTTCGTAGGTTTCACGATGAATGTTCTGCACGAGTGTATCATGAAAAGCTAGCAACTGATCCATCCCTACAGACAGGCTTCGCAGGTGCTCATGATGGGAATCAGCTGTGTTCCCATAATCAGCGAAGAAATCATGGACATAGAGCTGCTGCTTGACCATGTCGGGTGTAAGAATATCAGCAGGCGAAAGTAGCAATTGCTTGCGGATGGATGCTAATAAGCAATTATACGATCCATCCACGAGATCCTCTTCCCAGTCAGCCCAATCATCCAACATCTGGAGAGTTACTAGTGTCTGTTCAACGGCTTCCGTTACTGTTGGGATAAGATGCGATTGATTGGCAAGTAGCAGCGCTCCTGTGCTCGCATTTTTAACAGGACTAGCCTTCTTGGCAATTTGATATTTGTCCTCGTGGAAATAATCCGATTGAAGCTCATTCGTTACACTCTTAGACCATTCTAAGATATAAGTTTCGTAATAGTCCCAGAAAGGGGAATTAGAAGGAAACAGCTCGCGATAAATGGAAAGAAATTGGACATGAAATAAGTTTGCGAGCGGTAACTTACTGGCGTGTTCGCCTTTGCTGGCATCCATGATATCGTCTTGAATGAAGTAGTACAGCATCACGAAGATATTCGCAAGAGAAAGCTTGTTGAACGACTCTACAGGCAGCTTGCAGATATCTTTCATCCAATAGGGAAGAAGATAACAGATATAATTCTTGCTGCTACCTTCGTGAGTGGGGTCAAACTTAGCTAAATAGGCAAGACCTAACCCTTCCAATGGAGAAGGAAATCGGCTTACAGTTTCTTTTGCTTCTGCGAAAATAAGATGTAATTGATTTTTGTGATCTTGTAGCCAATTCATCGTTCTTCAATTCCTTTCTGTAGGAGCGTGTTTTCATATTTGAGCTGTTTGCGGAAATCATTCGGCGTGATGCCATTATATTTCTTAAATAAGCGATAGAAATACGAGTCACTTGTGAATCCTGTCCTCTCTGCGATATCAGCAACGGATAGGGATGAATTTAAAAGCAAATCTTTGGATTTGCTCATCCTCACATCTTGAATCACATCGGTTATGGCAGCCATCGTATGCTGCTTATACAAACGACTAATATAAATGGAAGACATGGCGAGCTCATCTGCTATTGAGTTAAGCGACAAGTTCTGATTCGCATAATCCCGATCAATAATGTCGTTCATTTTCTTGATCAGCTCCACATGCTTAGAGCTTCGCTTCTCATCTAACTTCTTCTGAAGCTGGTTGAATACGTCAATGAACTGCACGTTGATTTCTTCGATGATTTCGACATGGGTCAGCGAAGCGACATCAGCATCCAAGTAGAGGGGAAAGGCAAGCGCATGATTCTTGTTGATTGTTGTTAGTACATTATTAACGGTTAAGGTCAGATGGGAAATGGCCAAATGGACGACCGTGTAAGGGTACAGCGATGTTTCATTCACGATCTCCGTGTACAGCAGTTCGGCCTCCTCAGAATCACCGGTCATGAGGCAATCGACGAGTTGTTTCTCCTTTTGAGATGGGAATTTGTACTCCTTGGTGCGATACGCGATGATCTCGTCGGACCAAATGATACAACCATGACCTCGAAACAATCGATGATAAGAGGCCTCCAACAACTGCTTATATAGTTGGAAACACGGAATCGTTTCATCCTGCAACGGGCTTACGGTAATCGAAACAGATAATTTAATGAAGGAAGATATGGATGATTGTATATTGTGAAGCAACGCAGTGAAAGAAAGGGGGTCCCATTTGAAATCCGCTTCTTTCGCAGACAGGAGTAATAGGATTTGATCATCCCCCATATCGATGCCTTCCGCGTGAAAGGTGGAGGAGCTGACTTCGGTACCAATATTCATGATGGCATAGCGTAACAAGGTAAGTTGATCCTTATACGTTCGAGTGCTTTCCTCATATTTATCAATTTTGACCATAAGAAGCAATGAAGGATGGTTAATGGTAATTTTGGAGCCGAAATAGGCTAATTTTGATTTCAAAGCCTGAGGATGGTAGGCATCTCGACCAAGCATAATATTTCTCAGGAAATTTTGTCGTAAAATTTGAAGGTTATCTCGCTTTTCGATTTCTAATGTCTTTAAGCTGCGGATGACCTTATCGATGGGACCGAATAATCGTTTGGACATAAAGAACGAAAGGAGCAGCCCGACTAGAAGAATACTAAGTGAGATATAAATCGTTTTGAGACGCATGTCTCGGATCTCTTTTGTAATAATGGTGTAAGGGGTTGTTCGGACGTAACGCCATCCTAGGGAATCAGGCGCTGTGTACGAAATTAAAGATGGATTATCATTAACGTTATCGACCAAATAACCAGGTGAAGAAGCATGGGCGATAATCTTCTGGATGTAACTTCTATCCCCATAATTGGAAAGTACGGGATTGGATCCATCTGTGGAAATCAGAACGCCTTCTTTATTAATAATAAATTCGTTACTTGCCCGATTATTGGCGATTTTCTTCAATGATTTATTGAAGAATGATTCTGAGATATTCACGACAACGGCAGAATTCAAGGAATTATTCAAATTGATGGCATCA
Organism: Paenibacillus oryzisoli; assembly: GCF_001653565.1. Lineage (GTDB taxonomy): Bacteria > Bacillota > Bacilli > Paenibacillales > NBRC-103111 > Paenibacillus_E > Paenibacillus_E oryzisoli. The sequence goes on along the minus strand of NZ_LYPB01000049.1, from coordinate 413,385 downwards.
TAGCACAAATAGGAATAGATCCCGACAGTAGTTGTTTGCAGTGAGCTTACATTGGTTGACTTGAAGGTTCTTGGAATCGGCAAGAAGGGAATGTAATCCTGAAAATGATCGAGGATATCGACCATGCCAGGGTCGCCAAGGTTGGCTTTCGTTTGGATACCGTTCTGAAAATTGTTCGAGCTGACGTAGAAAAGCTCTGAGGTACCGTTATACACATAAATGGAATCGATAAACGGCATTGCTAGCCGGTATAAATTCAATTGGGCCATGCTGCCTTGGACATCATAAATATCTGGTTTATCGTAAAATAACAATTTACTGATCACGAAATCACGATAAATCTGAAAAGACAGAGAGGTTGCGGTTTCCGTAATGGTTCGAATTTCTTGGCTTGTTTGGAGCAAGGAGTTGGAATCGGATTCGTATACTTGTTTCAGCGCAATATTGTCGAAGTTGAAATAAAGAATTGTAGAGGAGACAAGCAAGGTTATGACGATGGATAAAACAATACTGAGAAGTATGTTGCGGTACATGAATTTGCTTTCTTGATTTCGAAGTATCAAGCTATCCGGCCCCCCCTTTGGTAAAAAAAGTATATCCCAACTTGATTTGGCTTGCAATGGAATCAGATCGCCTCGATGCTGAAAATGCACTAGAAACGCCGAATTCTCCATGAAAGTTTACATTGTGCATATGCGGTTTAGGCTGTTTGGGGTGGGTCCGTTCATAAATGTTAGGTGATCTTCAGTATCCTTGACGGAATAATTCTGTCTATAATTCGAGTATGGCAACTGACAAGATCAACAGGACATATTATCGCAGGGAGGTTTACCAGCATGATCCGAAAGAAAGGTTTTTTCTACGAGTTACGCAAAAATAAATTGTTGTTTCTCATGATAGCGCCAACATTAATTTTCTTCTTTATTAATTCGTACGTACCGATGGTTGGGATCTATTTTGCATTTACCCGGTTTGATTTTAATGGAGGACTTTTTGGGAGTCCCTTTGTAGGACTTGCAAATTTCGAATTCTTATGGAAATCAGGCGTGCTGTGGACGCTAACGCGGAATACGGTAGCCTACAACCTGGCATTCATCGTTTTTTTAAATGTGACAGCCATCTTCTGTGCCATTTTATTAAGTGAAATGACAGGAAAGTTCTTTAAGAAACTTACCCAATCCGTGATGTTCTTACCTTATTTTATTTCATTTGTTCTGCTGAATGCAATCGCTTACAACATGTTTAATTATGACACTGGCTTTGTGAATACAACGCTTAAATCCTGGGGATCAGGTCCAGTGGACATTTATAACACACCTTCTTCATGGGTTTTCCTGTTGATTATGTTCTATGTGTGGAAAAATGTTGGTTATACCATGGTGATTTATCTAGCCACGATAACGGGCATTAGTGATGAGTATTACGAAGCTGCGACGATTGATGGCGCGAACATTTTTCAGCGGATTTGGTTTATTACAATTCCCATGTTGAAGCCAACCTTCATTATATTGCTTTTATTTGCATTAGGCAGCATTATGAAAGGTCAATTCGATCTGTTCTACCAGTTAATTGGGAATAACGGTATTCTGTACAATGCAACAGACATTCTGGACACCTACGTTTTCCGTTCCTTGAAAGTAACATTTGATATCGGTATGGCGACTTCAGCTGGATTGTTCCAATCGATCTTCGGGTTCGTTCTCATTATGACCGTCAATTATCTGATTAAAAAATCCAACGATGAATATGCACTTTTTTAGGAGGTGAGAGCACATGCGCACTAGAGGAATTGATTCGGTTACTTTTAACATTATTGCTTATCTTGTCATTATCGCGTTTTCTGTGATCTGTTTATTCCCCTTCCTTCTAATCATTTCTGGTTCTCTAACGGACAATGAATCGATTATTAAAGATGGATATCATCTCATACCGAGCGTCTTTTCATTGACAGCTTACAAGGCGGTTCTAACATTCCCTGAGAAAGTGCTGACAGCCTATGGGGTTACCATCTTTGTGACGGTGGTAGGAACGGCTCTCGGGCTGTTCATGATGACGATGGCTGGCTATGTGCTGCAAAGGAAAGATTTTAAGTATCGAAATAAGCTTTCCTTCTATATTTACTTTACTACGCTCTTCGGTGGTGGTCTTGTCCCTTGGTACATCATGATGACCAAATATCTGCAGTTAACAGATACGTACGCAGCACTGATATTCCCAGGGTTGATGTCTCCCTTTCTAATTATATTAATGCGCAGCTTCATTAAGTCTTCGATTCCTGAAGAGTTGACCGAGTCTTCCAAGATTGACGGCGCGAATGATTTCACGATATATTACCGAGTCGTTCTTCCTTTAGCCATGCCTGGGATTGCTACTGTTGGATTATTCCTAGCGTTACATTATTGGAACAGCTGGTTTTCAACATCGCTCTTCATTAATGATCAGAACAAATATGAGCTGCAGTATTTCTTGTATAACATCATTAACACGGCTGCTGCGGTTTCACAGCTCGGTGTCTCTACGGGAGTGACGATGAGTCAGGACATTCCATCTGAATCAACTAAACTAGCGATGGCGATTATCGTAACAGGGCCGATTTTATTCCTGTATCCATTCGTTCAACGATTTTTCGTTAAAGGCCTAACCATAGGCGCTGTAAAAGGTTAGAACTGTTACGGAATTGTTCCGTCAGCTAACATAGATGGTTTCATCCAATTTGATATGAGTACAAATAAAGGGAGGATTCACATGAAAATGAATGCGAAGAAGATGTACAGTGTGTCAATGGCTTTAGCGCTTGCCGGCTCCGTTGTTGCAGGGTGTAGCAGTTCTACATCCACAAGTTCACCAAGTCCTTCCACAGCCCCAGCAACAAAAGCGCCAGAGGCTTCAGCAGCAGCGGCTACAGCTAAACCAGCAGGAATAGACACATCGAAGAAGGTTGAATTGCAATTCTATATGTTAGGACCTGCACCGAAAGATCTTCCGATCATCGAAGAAGAAATTAACAAGCTGGCCTTGAAGGATTTGAACGCAACGGTCAAATTCAATTTCACAACATGGACGGATTGGGATCAGAAATATAAGCTGCTATTATCTTCCGGTCAAGCGGTGGATTTGATCTTCACAGCAGAATGGACACAGTATCAATCCTACGCCAAAAAAGGAGCTTTCTTAGCACTCGATGAGTTACTTCCGAAAGCAGCGCCTAAATTGAATAGCTTCGTACCGAAGGACATGTGGGAAGCTGTCAAAATTGATGGCAAAATCTACACCGTTCCTGCCACGTATAAAGAGTATGTAACGACAGGCTTCATCTGGCGTGAAGATCTCAGAGAGAAATTCAATTTGCCGAAACCAGATTCGCTAGCAAATTTTGAAGCGTATTTGGCTGGAATTAAGAAAAATGTGCCTGATATGGTACCGCTGGCTGCAAATAGTGATGTGAAAGGAAGTCTGTCTGACCAATACAAGAATTTAACAATTGATCCCATTGGTGCTGTTCCCTACGGCTTGAACATTGGATATAAAACGCCATCCGAAGTTAGCACATACTGGGGTTCAACAGAGCACTTGAATGAGTTGAAAGCCATGAAGAAATGGCAGGATGCTGGCTACATTACGAAGAACGTTCTGAACACGAAAGATGCGATGACAGATTTAATTACGAGCGGTAAAGCAGCAGCGAACTTAGGAGATAATCCGAGCCGTTTCAATGATCAAAAGTTGAAAATTGCTTCTACACACCCAGACTGGAAGCTTGAGTATTATCCAGCGCCAATGATTAAAGGGCACGCCGAGCCCGTTCACCCGATTCACAATGGCTTCGCGATTCCGAAAAGCAGTAAAAATGCGGAGCGTGCACTTGCTTTTTATGAAAAAATGGTAACGGACAAAACATACAATCAATTGACCGAGTATGGTATCTTAGGCAAAAACTACACGGTTGATAATGGGTACTACACGATGATCGGTGACACGAACAGTAATGGTTTCCCTAGAGAAGCTATGCAGGGCTGGGCTTGGAGAAATCCTGAGTTTATGTTATTCGATAAAGGATACGACGGTGTGAAGAAGATCTTCGCTGATCTGGATAAAATTGCAACACCGGATAAATACACGGGCTTTGCAGAAGACTACACCAGTTATCAAGCAGAAAGAGCAGCACTAGAGCAAGTGGAGAAACAATATCTGTATCCACTGGAGGCAGGACTCGTTGCGGATGTTGAAGGCGGACTGAAAACATTTATGGAGAAAGCGAAAGTGGCAGGACTTGATAAAATTCAAGCAGAGTACAAGAAACAATGGTTAGAGTATGTGAAAAGTCAGAATATTAGATAGGTAAACTTACAAAACGCGGATGTGTACCCAATGAATGGGGGCTCATCCGCGTTTTGTATTGACAGTCGGGCGCTTTTTGTTTAAATTGGAAGCAAATCGATTGTTCACAATACGACGGAAGGAAAGGAAACGACGATGAGCAGCAGTGAATTTTTGAAGCTGGAGAATCAGCTTTGTTTCAGTCTATATGCAAGCTCCAGAGCGATTACCCGTATGTATCGCCCTCTTCTAGAGGAGCTTGGTATCACCTATCCGCAATACTTGGTACTGCTTGTGCTCTGGGAGCAAAAGGAGAGCACGGTGAAGGAGCTTAGCGAAAAGCTTGACCTGGATTCAGGTACACTGACTCCAATGCTCAAACGAATGGAAACGCAGAAGTTGCTTGTTCGGAACCGTTCACAGGAAGATGAGCGGGTAGTTCTCATACGTATTACAGAAGCCGGGCTAGCTCTCTATGATCAGGCGTTATGCATTCCGCAAACACTGTTCGCTTCAAGCGGCCTATCACAGGAAGAAATTGTGAGTTTTAATGAGCAGTTGAAACGAATCATCACAAGTGTTAATGCGACCATGTAAGGAGCATCATGGGGATTCTCGATGAATTGAGGCTAGGTAATGAATTATTTCGCGTATATCTTAATCAATAATATTGTTCCGATCTGTATCATGATCGCGGTGGGCGTGACCATGTATCGGGCCTTTCAGCTTGATATTCGAACGCTCTCCAAGCTCAATTTCTATGTGTTTTCACCAGCGCTGGTTTTTGTAAAGCTATATGAATCCGAAATGAGTCTCTCGATTCTCATGCAGGTACTCTTGTTTTTTGTCATTTTCTTCAGCCTTCTATTTGCAACTATTGAAGTGATTATCCGCATACAGAAGTTGCAGCGCGGTATGCGGATCGCCATGCGGAATAGCGTTATCTTCTATAATAGTGCGAATTATGCGCTGCCGCTGAATCAAACTGTATTCGGTGGCAACGCCTATACACTCGCTATCCAGATTGTTATTATGATTATGCAGACGCTCATCCCTAATACTTACGGGATATACACGTTAAACGCACATAAGGCTAGTTGGAAAGCAACCATGAAAACGATTCTTTCTTTACCCGTCATATATGCCATTCCAATAGCACTCTTATTGCGTTATTATCATGTGCCGGTACCATCTTCGATCAACATTCCTTTGAACTATATTGCAAATGCCTTTATGGCAACGGCGCTATTGACGTTAGGCGTACAGCTTGGCGCTATGAAATGGACGTTTCAGTTCTCGAATGTCTTGTTGTCGAATATGTTGCGATTGGCGATCGGTCCGCTGTTAGGCTTTCTGGTTGTGTGGATGTTGGGGATTGAAGGCCTGACCGCGAAGGCGTTGGTTCTGTCCTGCGCAGTTCCTACTTCATTAAGCAGTGTACTCCTTGCCATTGAGTATGAGAATGAGGCAGAGTTTTCTTCCCAAGCGGTGTTTACTTCGACATTATTCAGCATGTTTACGATACCGATTGTCATCTATTTATTGGATTTTATGTGAACATGATGGGGAATTATAAAAAATAGCAGGAATATCGACGTTTTTTGGCGAATGGGTACATATACCTAAACACATCCAATCCAAGGGGGAGTTTTTACGATGAGATACCAATTTTGCCAGTACGTTACGATTGTCGATATGAATGATGAAATTATGTCCGAGGTAGTATTTGAACATGGAGAATATGAATCCAACGCTGTCTCGATTGGTTCTTCCGTTCTGATTCACCAGCTAGGTTTAAAGCAGTTTGATGTTGTTTATGACAAGCGTGAAGGCAAGACAATTCGTTATAAGATTGAAGATATTGAAGTGAATTTAATCGAGCAGCCTACGGTTACGCGAGTTTTCTTAGAGCCAGTTCGATTAATTGTAGGTCAACATGATATTGGTGAAGTCGAGTAGTTCATCACAGCAAGGAAAGGAAATGTAGTCTTATGATGAAATTGTTTTTAATTCTCGGAAGCCTGAATGCTTTCCTATCTGTCGCGTTAGGTGCGTTTGGTGCCCATATTCTAAAAGCGAAAATTCCAGATAAGATCGATGTGTTTCAAACAGGCGTTCATTATCACATGATTCATGCGGTTGCTTTACTTGTGATCGCACTGCTCGCGGACAAGCTAGGAAACACTTCACTGGTGAATGCCTCAGGATGGGCAATCTTCATTGGAATTATCTTGTTCTCTGGCAGTTTGTATGGATTAAGCTTGACGGGCATTAAAGTATTTGGACCTATAACACCGCTAGGTGGATTGAGCTTTCTAGTCGGTTGGATTTTGCTAGCCATTGCAGCTTTTAAAATAAATTAGCAAAATGAGCCGGAGAAATCTGGCTCTTTTTCGCATTTCATGACCAGTTAGCAGGAAATGGCACGACCGTTGTCGAAAGTAAACAAAGATTGGAAATATACGCGAAGTCAATTAACATCATTTGGAAGCCAAGATCGGAATCAATGAAGGCTTTTCAATTGAACATAGAAGTCTAGAAGGGGGCGAATTCGTGAACAATCGGCTCTATATTGGTGTATATGTCGTCGTAGCCATATGCGCTAGCATTTTCGTAAAGCCGTACGCCCCATGGATTTGTCTCTTGGGTGCATTCGCGTTGCTGTATATATTGCGTCCTAAGCAATCGCTGCCTCAAGCGCAGATCTCTAAGGAACTCCCGAGAGATCATGCGTATCTGAGTGTACTGGATTCGCTATTTGAACATAACCCCAATGCGATTGGGATTTTCAATGATGAGGGCAAATTCATTCGTATGAATCAAGCGGTTGAATCGATTCTGGGATACCCGGTAGCAGAATTGTTACATCAACCTTTTACGAACATTGTAACGGAAGAACAGTTAGAGCTTACCAAGCGGCAGTTGCAGCAAAGCCGCAATGGCGTTCCGTATACGTTTGATACGGCGGTGCTGCATCAGCGGGGGTATCGCGTCGATCTGCATGTAACAGCGGTTCCTGTCGACATTCATCACCATGCCAAAGGGAACATATTGATTTGTCAGGACATTACCGAACGTAAACGTGGTGATGAGCAAGTCCGATATATGGCCTATTACGATGATATGACGGGACTTCCGAATCGCCGGTTATTTAAAGATCATTTGAACGAACGGCTTCGTCTGTGCAAAGAAGATGGACATAAGGTTGCAGTGTTTTATTTGGACATTGATCGCTTCAAACTTGTAAACGATAGCTTTGGGCATGACTATGGCAACATGCTTCTGTTGCAACTCGCAGAACGGTTCACACGTTGTTTGACCGCAGAAGATTTCTTGGCACGTACGGAAGGTGACGAATTTGCCTTTTTCTATTCCAATGTGGAAGATGCGAACGATGTGATGACAGTCATTGCCGAAATTAATCGTGTCTTGGAGAAGTCCTTCCTCCTTGAACAATATGAACTGCACGTCACGGCAAGCATTGGCGTCGCTATTTCCTCTGATGATACGGATGAGGCCGACGAATTGATGAAATACGCGGATATCGCCTTAGCCAGAGCCAAAGAGAAGGGCAGAAACGATTTTCAGATTTTCAATTCGGACATGAAATCTGTATCTCTTAATCGTTTGAGGATGGAGAATGAGCTGCGCAGAGCGTTAGCCCATGAAGAATTCGAACTGTACTATCAACCGCAGGTGGACATCGGATCGGGGCGCATTGTAGGTGTGGAAGCATTAATTCGGTGGAATCACCCAGATAAGGGGATGGTCATGCCTACACATTTTATCCCATTAGCGGAAGAAAGTGGATTGATCGTACCTATTGGCGAGTGGGTGCTCCGCGCAGCTTGTAAACAAAATAAAACATGGCAGACCGAAGGGTATGCCCCTATTCCGATTTCCGTTAACTTATCAATGAGACAGTTTTTCCAGCATAACCTGATAGGTAAAATAAGTCGTGTGCTTGAACAGACAGAACTTGAACCGCAATATTTGGAATTGGAAATTACCGAAAGTATGACGATGGATGTAGATCATGCGATTCAATCACTTCTTGAATTAAAAGAACTTGGTGTGAATGTGAGCATCGACGATTTCGGAACAGGGTATAGCTCGCTATATTATTTGAAGAAATTTCCGATTGATAAGCTGAAGATTGACCGCTCCTTCGTTCGCGATATTATGGTAGATCCGAATGATGCTGCTATTGTCGCGACCATTATAGCTATGACGCACCATTTAAATTTGAAGGTTATTGCGGAAGGTGTAGAGACCGAAGAGCAGTTGGAATTCTTATATCAGAATCGATGTTATGAAGTCCAGGGCTATTGGTTTAGTCCTCCTGTCGATCGTATAGAGCTTGAGCACATGCTAAGACACGGCATATCTGTTGCAGCGGCATCAAGCGAATAGAAAAAGGTACCCAAGCAGATTGTTTGCAAGGGTACCTTTATTTTTAATTTGAGGCTACATAATCATCGATTTCATTTAACTTAAAGAGGTAGACCTTCTTTTCATCCACATGATAGACAGTCACATTCTGGCTGCTCGCGTCGAAATTGAGGATGCGACAAGGGAGGTTCAGTTTAATACCTTGCGCTTTGATCACCGTCAAACGAATCAAGGTATTGTTCGTTTTGAAACTCTCTAGCTGATCAACAATGTGATTGGCGGCTTCAGAATGACTCGTTCTGGCAGCAACAGTAGGCGTAGGAACGACAGGCTTTTTATTTGTATGTAAGGAACTGGGGATTCCTTGCTTCTTATTTAATTCAATAAGTTGGCCTAGCTGTATGCCTTTAAGAATTTGGTAGTCTTTGACCGTGTCTACATTTAATAAATGAAGTAGCTTTTCCATTGCCAGGCCATTGGTTCCATCTTCAATTAAAATCTCTACGGTGAATAGATGTCCATTCTTCGGACTTGTGTTTGGATCCCGTGGGTTCATCATAGCCTCCTTACTGCACTGAAATCGCACTCAACCTAACTATATCATGATATCATAAGCAAATGTAGCCTCGATTTCGAGCAGAGAAAATAAATCGTTATTTCGGAGGTACCGCTATAAATATTTATACAGCGAGAAAAGAATTGAGTTTAAAATGGATCGAGGCAGAACAGAACTCATTCTCAAAGAAGCAGAAAAGGAATATGAATGATTTGTAAGCCAATTTACGTCCGATTACCAACTCCAGTCAACTTGAACGAATATTAAGAAGGAAGGTTGCGCTATGAAATGGATTGTACTTGTTATCCTCCTACTAAGTGTGCTTCTTTTGGTGTATAAACTCACTTTCAAAATTAGAAATAAGGTTGAGACGACGAAGATTATTCAAATGTCCCTTTACGGGAAGAAAGTATCCAAAGTGAACAAACAGATGTGTTCGTTTTGCCGTAAAAAGGAAAGAAAGCTAAGTTTCTATTCTGACGAACAAGGAAGAGTTGTAGGCGTTTGTCAAGTATGCAGACCTCAAGCTGAGCGGAGAGCTTTAATGAGGTTATGAATAGAAAATCACACAGAATCTTTACAGTGACCTCACACCGTATTAGCCACAGGCGCATATACTACCGTAAGACTGCGAAGAGGAGCTGTGCAGAGCATGATGCGCGTAGAACCCATTCTTCTTGAAGGACATACAGCAATCGCGATAGAGGTTAAATTGCCGAAAACGACCTTGCTAGTGGTGACAACGGATAAAGGTTACATTATGTGTGGAGCCCTCGATGTGGCGCTGCTCAACGAGCGATTAAGTGACAGGAATATTGTAGCGGCACGTGCTACCGGGGTTCGAACGATCGAGGAGCTATTGGAAGCACCGCTTGAATCAGTAACCTATACGGCGGAGGACCTGGGCATTGTAGCTGGGATGACAGGACGAGAAGCGATACTTAAAATGATGTAAGAGGGATGAATCAGCAAGCTCGAGCGCTTGGGTCAATGGACCTGAGCGTTTTTTGTATTATGCAAAATGACAAAACCGTCTAAGCTATCTGTGCATGAAACTGAAAATGAAGAATAAATCACACTTCCTGCAATTTCCTAGCCTTTTTTAAGTATAAAAGTATTGTTATTTTATTGACCAAGTGTTAATATATGATTCGTCCATTACATAGAACGGGGGAAAAATGATGAAAAAGTTAATAATTTCTGTAGTAGCAGCAGCTTTAGTTTTGACAATGGCAGGTTGTGGCGCGAAGGATAGTGGTGGTACCAAAATTAAATTTGCAACAGATGCAGCATATGCACCGATGGAATATATGGATAAAGATAAGGTGGCCGGTTTCGATATTGACTTCCTAGCTGAAGTAATGAAAGAAGCGGGACTATCTTATAGCGTTACTAACACGGGTTGGGATACGATGCTGACGAGTGTTCAACAAGGCAAAGAATATCAAGCAGGTATTTCTAGCGTATCCATTACGGATGAGCGCAAACAAACGTATGATTATTCAGCTCCTTATTTCGAATCAACGAACATGATTCTTGTTAAAGAAGGCAGCCCGATCAAAAGTGCGCTTGATTTGAAAGACAAGAAAGTAGCGGTTCAAATTTCGACTACGGCCGATACGCTTATGACGAAAATCATGGGTGGAGATAACAAGTCCCTGAAACGTATGGATAATAACACGCTTGCCCTAATGGAACTTGAAAGTAACGGTGTTGACGCGGTTGTTGCGGATATTGCTATTATTCGTGAGTATGTTAAAAATAATCCAAACAAAAAATTCGTTTCGATTGCTGACGCGAAAAACTTCGAATCCGAGTACTACGGTATCTTGCTTCCTAAAGGCAGCGATCTGAAAGCAAAGCTGGATCCAGCAATTAAGAAAGTAATTGAGAACGGCAAGTATGCGACTGTGTACAAAAAATGGTTCGGTCAAGAGCCTGATACGAAAAAATTGCTCGACCAAAAATAAAAGTTCAAGGGCATGCGTGACTTAACCTTACGCATGCTTTTCTTCTATGAGTAGCAAAATAATGAATAGAAAGGACGTGTGGAATGGATTTTCGCTTTGATATCATACTTGATTATGTCCCTTTGCTGCTGAAAGGTACGCTATGGACGATTGGTATTTCCATTCTATCCATCTGTTTCGGGTCTGTATTGGGTCTTGCAGTTGGTTTAGGTAAAATGTCACGCCGCGGCTATCTAAGGTGGCCGACAAGTATATATGTTAACTTCTTCCGCGGCACCCCGTTGTTGGTTCAAATCCTGCTTGTTCACTTTGGCGTAGTGCCCTTATTCTTAGGATCTACGAATCCGATTATCGCTTCCATAGTAGCGTTGTCGTTGAATTCCGCAGGATATATGGCAGAGATTTTCCGTGCAGGTATTCAATCGATTGATAAAGGTCAGACGGAAGCCGCGCATTCACTGGGTATGACGCACTTCCAAACGATGAAATCAGTTATCTTACCGCAAGCGATTAAACGCATGATTCCACCTTTCGGGAATGAATTTATTGTGCTTATCAAGGATTCCTCGTTGTTCGCGATTATCGCGGCGCCGGAGTTGATGTATTGGTCGAATGCGATGCGAAGCCAGTATTTCAAAGTGTGGGAGCCGTATTTGACAGCTGCACTTATTTATTTCATTCTTACTTACTCTCTTAGCAAGCTTCTTGGCTATATCGAAAGGAGAGTATAACATGACTGCTTTAATTGAAGTAAAGAACCTGAAAAAAGCGTTCGGAGATAACGTTGTTCTCCGGGACATCAGTACGGAAATTCGGCACCAGGAGGTGCTGGTTGTGATTGGCCCTTCCGGTTCAGGGAAATCTACGTTCTTGAGATGCTTGAACTTGCTGGAGCAGCCCAATGGTGGAACGATCACGATCGATGGTCGCAATCTCATGGACCCTACGAACAAAATTAATGAGATCCGCATGGAACTAGGTATGGTTTTTCAGCGGTTTCATCTATTCCCGCATATGAAGGTTATTGATAATATTATGCTTGCGCCGCTCCAGGTAAGGAAATGGCCGGAGGATAAAGCAAGGAAGAAAGCCCTGGAGCTATTGGCTAAGGTTGGACTCGCTGATAAAGCAAACGCGCTTCCGGATTCTTTATCAGGTGGACAGGCGCAGCGTGTTGCGATTGCACGTGCACTTGCGATGGAGCCGAAAATCATGTTGTTCGATGAACCGACATCGGCGCTTGATCCTGAGATGGTAGGCGAAGTGCTAGCGGTGATGAAGCAATTGGCCAAAGAAGGCATGACAATGGTTGTCGTTACGCATGAAATGGGATTCGCGCGTGAAGTTGGCGATCGTGTCATGTTCATGGAGCAGGGTGTTATTGTCGAGGAAGGTAACCCGCAACAAATTTTTGAGGCACCTACGCAGGAACGTACGAAGTCGTTTTTGTCCAAAGTACTATAGTGGTTATGTAAGAAGGCTCGCGCTTAGCGCGGGCTTTTTTGTATATCGCGCCTGCCGAACTGCGCAATTCTCACCCCGTTTGAGACGAGATAATAACGAATATCAAATGGTAGAAGGTTATGCAGATGATCATGAGTTAATGGACATATCTAAGGAAAGAGCGTTATCATGGTAAAGGATAGGTTAAAATGTCGTGGTCAAGCAACTTTGGAATATTTACATAAGGGGGAAATGATTTCGTGTATAGAAGTAGGCGCTTTCGAAATAATTGGATTATGATTCTCCTCATTTCCAGTATTCCTGGACTTGTCTTTGGAGGTTTAATGAATTGGCTGGCAGGAGGAGAACTTGAAAACGATCTCCTTCAAATGCACAATAAGCAGATTCAACTGAGAGCAGCCAATATAGACGAGCAGTTCTCTTACTTGGAAACGTCGGTACTTCATTGGGCATTCGATCCCAATTTCAGTTACTCATTAGCGAGTTTAAGTCTATCGCGCGATTTTGAGATTGCTCGCAACATTACACAGACTTTAGCCAATATGAAAGGTGCCAATCCACTGGCTATTAAAACTGAGTTGTATTTGGAAGGGGCAGCTCCTGTACGATTTCATCCGCAATATGAGGCATTAACGGATGCTGCGCAGATCGACGGGTATAGGAAATTGTTCGCACATGATAAGAACGTGTTCTGGTCAGAGATTACGCCCGAATCGGATTCTCCAAGTGATAAACCTTTATCTTTAATGATAAAAATACCTGAAACCGATGAGAGGCCCTTCGGTATCATTGTTGTCACGATCGAAACGAAGAAGGTCGTCAAATTACTGCAAACGTTGGCCCCTTATGACGATGGGGGGACGTTCTTGTTGGATGAGAATGGCGAGCAACTTCTATCTAGCTCAGGGCAACCTTCAGCGTCGCAACTGGAAGAAGCCATTAAGAGTGAGGTTCTTGCCAACAAGACCAAATCAGGATCATTCCTATTTGATTGGAATCAAACGACCTATACGGTATCCTTTGGGACGATGCCACGCATTGGTACCGATTGGAAGTATGTAACCGCATCGCCCATTAGCGCGATTACCAAACCAGTTGTTATTATTTCTAAACTAGTTTTGACTTTGAGCATCGCGATGCTGCTTCTCGCAATCGTGTTATCTTGGGTAGCTTCACGACGCATCTATACGCCTATCGCCCAGCTAGTTCGCATGCTGACGGGAAATACAGCTATAACGGGGTCAGGGAACGAACATCACGATGACTTTAAAATAATTGAGAAAGAATGGCTGCACCTGACTAGAGAGAGCATGACGCTTCAGAATAAGCTCGAACAGCAACTTCCTCATCTCAAGGAGGGCTTCCTGCTTCAACTAGTTCATGGGTATCTCTATTCATATTCCGAGCAGGCTCTTCTTGAGAGGATGCGCAATTTCGGCTGGTCGGTGGATAATCGGCATTACGCCGTGCTGTACATCCATTTGAGCGGATTTGAAAACTTGGAAGGACGCTTCTCTTCTGGCGATGAAGGTCTTGTCACCTTCGTTGCTGCGAATATTACAAAGGAGCTCGCGGCAAGCCGTTTCGAGCAAGCGGAAGTGATGAATTTCCAAGATTTATCGGTGGGTCTCCTCCTAATCGTTCCGGATGAAAGCGAAACCGATTTAAAAGAAGCATTCAGAACCTTTAGTCAGGAACTGACTCAAGCCATACATCATGTGCTTAATGTGTACGTCTCGGTTACAATTGGTGGTACTGCCTTATCTGTCATTCATGTTCCTTCCCGATTTGAGGAAGCCATGCAAGCAACCAGCAGACGTCGCTTCGAGAATCGGAATCAAATTATCGATTTGGAGTCCTTGGATGAGCAGGATAAAGAGAATCAGGAGATTCATTATCCTTTTGCACTCGAACGAGAAATCATTCAAGCGCTTCGTACATCCCAGAAAGATGAGGCGAAACAGCTTATTCAGACCTTCATTGAAGAGCTGATTGAACGCGGTGCTACAATGATTGATATTCACCAGGGAGCGCTCCAACTGCTTGGGAGTATCTTGCATGCTATTCGACTTGCGGGTCTGGATCTAAACCATATGTTTAAATCGGCGAATTTGTACGAGCAACTGATGCAAATCGGAGATCAGCAGAAAATGATCGCTTGGTTTCATGACAAAGTCGTGAGCCCTTGCATGCTCGAACTGGAATCGCGCTCCGACTCGCAAGTGAAAAAGACCGTAGAAACTGCGATGATTTATTTGCAGAACAATTATATGAAGGAAATATCGCTAGACAGTTGTGCCGATCATGCAGGGACGAATACGGTTGCGTTAAGCAAAGCGTTCAAACAGGTTAATGGTAAAAACTTTATCGACTATTTAACCGAACTGCGCATTGATAAGGCGAAGGATCTGTTGAGTCAAACGGATTTGAAAATCAATGACATCGCCGAGAAGGTTGGCTATCAGCCAAGTTATTTTAACCGGATCTTTAAGAAACAAGAAAGTATAACACCAAGCCAATATCGGGATTTATACCGAAAGTAATAGCATTGTACTCACAAGCCGCCAAGTAATGGCGGTTTTTTTGTATACTACGACTGAAAAAAAGTCTTATTTCTGTAAAAAAAGTGAGAATTCCCGTCATCGCTGGAACTAAAAAAGTGTTGTTGAAGGAAATTTCAGCAGAGATTAGTCTTGAACCAAGCGGACCAGGTTACAAATTGAATTTGGAGAGGAGCACGATGAGATGGGGCAGCCTATGCAGCCAACCGGCGCAATGATGCGGGGTTAAACAGGCCATTTTAGATGTTCGGGGAGGAATTTTTCTGAAATATGTAATGTTCAATGAAACGGATATTAAACAAGCTATCGATCGGGTTGTAACAAGAACTTTTCAGATGGATATGACATGGGATTGGCCCGCTGGAGTCGCTTTCTACGGAGTAGGACAAGCTTATCTGGCTACAGGAGAAGTGAAGTATTTGAATCAATTGCAAATGTGGATTGATGAGCAATTGGAGGACGGTATACCTGATTTAACGGTCAACGCGGTATCCATCGGTCATACGCTATTAACACTTTACGAGCAGACCAAAGAGGATAGGTATCTGGAAGTAGCCGTCCAAATGGCGGAATTCTTGCGAACCGATGCTGTTCGCTTTGCGAATGGCGTGTTTCAGCATACGGTATCGCAAAACTACGATTTCCCGCAGCAGGCTTGGGTCGATACGATGTTTATGGCTGGATATTTTCTTATCCGAATCGGTACATTGCTTCGTAGAAACGATTGGCTAGAGGATGGTTTATTGCAGTACCATGCTCACGAGCGCTTCTTGCAGGATCCTGATACGAATCTGTATGCTCACGGTTGGGATCATATCGCCCAGAATAACATGTCTGCGGTGTATTGGGCACGAGGGAATGCCTGGGCGGCATACACGATGGCGGAAGCTCTTCATATTGTAGAAGTCACACATCCATCTTATATGAAAATATACGATTCACTACGAGATCAACTGAGCAGCATCGTTCGGCTTCAATCCATTCATGGTCTCTGGCATACCGTATTGAATGATCCGACTGCTTATGAGGAAACATCAGGCTCGGCGGGTCTTGCCGCTGGATTAATCCGATATAACGAAGCCATTGGTGCCCCTATGTATAATGCATTTATTCAGAAGGCAATGCCTGCCCTGTTATCGAAAATATCGAATAACGGTACCGTATTGGACGTATCGGCAGGAACGGCTGTGATGAAAGATGCTGACGGCTATATAGGGGTTGCCCATCAGCGAATACAAGGGTGGGGTCAGGGCCTTGCGTTGGTGTTCCTATCTTCGCTGCTTACGTATAAATGGGTTAAGGAATAATACTTTCTTTCTGAATTCATACTATTTTGGAGAAAACGATTTCAAAAAAGTGTTATTGTCAGAAATTTTTGAATCTTATAGTGTGGGACATAGAGAGCCACAAGTTACAATTTGAATTGCGAGGGAGTGAGAACATGATCAAAACTTCAGATGCTGAACAACACATCGTGCCTGTCCCATCCGTTAGAACTTCCAAGCGAAGTACGTTAATAGCTAAAGTGATACGAGATAAATATTTGCTGCTGTTGGTTCTACCTGGACTAGCTTACTTTATTATTTTTAAATATGTTCCAATGTGGGGGATCCTGCTAGCCTTCAAAAATTATCAACCTTATGTCGGTTTTATGAAAAGCGAGTGGGTCGGGCTCGATAATTTCAAACAATTTTTTCAAGATCCTGTCTTCTTCAAATTGATACGCAACACGCTTCTGCTTGGCTTGTACGATATGGTGTTTTTCTTCCCAGCACCTATCATCCTTGCGATCTTGCTAAACGAAGTTCGCAAATCTTTTTATAAACGTTTTATTCAATCGCTAATTTATATCCCGCATTTTATTTCGATGGTTATCGTTGCGAGTATTTCTTATCTTCTTCTGACGACAGAAGGTGGCGTCATCAATGAATTGATGCTGAAGCTATTCGGTCATAAAGTCGACTTTCTAACGAGTGAAAGTTGGTTTCGTTCCATGATTATTACACAGAGTATTTGGAAAGAGATGGGTTGGGGAACGATCATTTTCCTAGCAGCGCTTGCGGGGGTAGATCAAGAGCAATATGAAGCGGCCATCGTCGATGGA
Source organism: Paenibacillus oryzisoli (assembly GCF_001653565.1). Taxonomy (GTDB): domain Bacteria; phylum Bacillota; class Bacilli; order Paenibacillales; family NBRC-103111; genus Paenibacillus_E; species Paenibacillus_E oryzisoli. The sequence continues at coordinate 396,021 of NZ_LYPB01000049.1, read as the reverse complement.
GCAAATCGATTTCGCCAGCTGTGGCACATTACACTGCCAGCTATTCAAGGAACGATCATTGTCGTGCTGATTCTACGAATGGGTCACTTTATGGACCGTGGATTTGAACAAGTATTATTGATGATTAATCCTTTAAACAGATCGGTCGCTGAGGTGTTTGACACGTATGTTTACACAGCGGGGATCATTCAAGGCGCGTTCAGCTACAGCGCGGCAGTAGGGCTATTTAAAGCCATTATCGGAGTCATTCTTGTTTTTACAACGAATTATTTAGCCAAAAGGGCTGGACATTCCGGCATATTCTGATAGTAGCACATGTTTACGAAGTCAGTTTTGCTATCGCGAAGCGCTGAGGAGGAGAGTACGATGAACACACGTCATTTGTCTGTAGGCGAAAAATTATTTGATATCGCCAATTATTTGTTTCTTGCTATCGTCGCGCTAGTCATGATCCTTCCGGTCATGTATATCGTGGCGGGATCGTTCGCAAGTGATCTCGAGATAGGGAGCAGATCCTTTTTCCTTATTCCCAAAGACATCACATGGGATGCCTATAAATTCGTTTTTAAAGATAATACGTTACCACGAAGTTTGGGAGTATCCGTATTTATTACGGTTGGGGGTACGCTTGTCAATCTATTTTTTACCTTTACGATGGCCTATGCGTTATCGCGGAGACATATGATTGGCCGAAATGTCTTCATGAACCTAATCATCTTCACGATGGTGTTTAGCGGCGGCATCATTCCTACTTATCTAGTTGTTAAAAGCTTAGGGCTGTTGAACACCTACTGGGCTGTTATGCTGCCTGTTGCGATCAACGCCTTTAATTTGATTGTTATTAAATCATTTTTTCAGGAAATTCCTAATGAACTGATAGAATCGGCCCGAATTGATGGGTGTAACGATATTGGTGTGCTGTGGCGAATTGTTCTACCGCTTTCTAAACCAGTTATCGCAACTTTCGCTCTTTTCTACGCGGTTGCACATTGGAACGATTTCTTTCATGCACTGATTTATTTATCAGACGCCAAGAAGTGGCCGATGCAGGTACTATTACGGCAAATTGTACTCATGGCAACAGGCTCGCTAGAAATGGGAACTTATGATCCTACTTACGTAAAACCTCCGGATCAATCGATTAAAATGGCAATTATCGTTGTTGGGACATTACCGATTTTAATAGTTTACCCATTTATTCAAAAGTATTTTGCTAAAGGGGTTTTAATTGGTGCGGTAAAAGGTTAGCTATTTTCGATGTGAAGGGATTATTTTCGGATTGTCGCAGCATCGGTTTAAGACCGGTAAGGTATTGACGACAGGTGCTTGCTTCATCATATACAAAACAATATTCGATCTAACAAAGGGAGGCAAAAGAATATGAATTGGGATAAAAAGAAAAAACCATTGATTGCAACAACTAGCGCGTTATTAGCAGTTACGGTGATTGCGGGGTGCAGTTCGGGTACTGACAGCTCCCAAGCGACAGACAAGGCTAAGGCCACCGCAGGAGCAACGACGGCAGCCGTAGAAAAGCCATTGCCAATTAGTATTATGCTGAAGAGCTATTACAATGATACAGCTACTCCGGAAAGTAAAGTATGGAAAAAATTAGAAGAATATACGAACACGAAGCTGGATTTTCAATTTGTTCCTGATGCAAGCTATAACGATAAACTGAACATAACGCTTGCTTCCGGTTCAATTCCTTCTCTTCTATTTGTCAACAATGCGAAATTGCCTGCGGTTGCCAACGCAATCAAAGGAGGAGCTTTCTGGGAAATTGGCCCTTACCTAAAAGATTATCCGAATCTTAAACAAGCGAACCCAACTGTTCTTAACAATACGTCGGTAAATGGTAAATACTATGGTCTATACGTATCCCGCCCGATCGGACGGATGGGGATCAGCTACCGTAAGGACTGGCTTGATAATTTAGGCATGAAGGAACCGAAGACGATCGATGAATTTTACGCGATGTTAAAGGCATTTGCCAACAATGATCCGGATCAAAACGGCAAAAATGATACGTATGGCATGGTTATAACCAAATATGCGGGACCTTTTGATATTATGCAAACTTGGTTCGGTGCTCCGAATAAATGGGCTGAGAAAGATGGCAAGCTGATACCCGCTCATTTGACTCCGGAATATATGGATGCACTCAAGTTTTTCAAAAAATTATATGACGAGAAATTAATCAATCAAGATTTTGCTGTATATGATTCGGCGAAATGGAATGATCCGATTATTAACGGACAAGCGGGTGTGGCGGTTGACGTTACAGAACGTTCCTATCAAATTGAAGAGAAAATGAAACAAGTTAATCCTAAGGGCAGTATAGATTTAATTGGAGCTGTAAGCGGCCCTACCGGTCTTCATAATCAACCGACAGCTGGACACAACGGCATGTTTCTTATCTCGAAATCTAATGTTAAAACAGAAGCGGATCTGAAGAAAGTACTTACTTTCTTGGATAAGACCAATGATAAAGAAATGCAAGCATTACTCAACTTTGGCCTTGAAGGCGTTCATTATAAAGTGGAAGATGGTAAAGTGGTTAATCTTATCGTTCCGACTGACCCAATGGCCCCAGATATTAACAACAAGAATATGACTCAGCTCTTATCTTCGATTCCGTACATTATACTTGATATGTTCAAGCCATCTACACCACTTCGTACGAAATCGATTGAAGTACAAAAGGCAAATGAGAAAATCATTGTTACGAATCCAGGAGAACCTTTTACAACGGCAACTTATACACAAAAAGGTGCGCAAATGGATCAAATGGTAGAAGATGCAAGAATTAAATTTATTGTTGGGAAAATTGATGAAGCTGGCTACAAAGCCGAAATGGATTTGTGGAAAAAGAGCGGTGGCGATGACTATACGAAAGAAATAAGCGAAGCTTTCGCTGCAAGTAAGGCTAAATAAGCAAGTGAATAAACCTGCTTTTTAGAGGATAAGGTCCAGTCGCTGCATAGGGCTGGGCTTTTTCTCTCAACGATTCCAATTGAATTTAATAACCTTACTAAAGGAGCGATAGCGATGATAATAGCAAGATCCAGAGGCGGTAAAGGAACGGTTTGGCCTTCGGAAATGAGCAGTTATAGAGATAGGATAACAGGCGTTACTGTGACTCAGTTAACCAACCACTGTTCGCATAGTCACCATATTTATTTCACCAATAATGGATTCTATGGCGATGGGAAATTAATCTTTGGATCTGATCGAGAGAATGTTACCAATCTGTACAGTTTGGATCTGCATGAAGGCGTGATAACTCAATTAACGGATTTGGAACGAGGCCGTGAATCCCGGATTCAAGGGACCTTCCTGCATCCAGAAGGATATGAGGCTTACTTCTACTATGACAATGCCATTATGGCAATCAATCTGGTAACGACGGAAGAAAGAATTCTCTATACCATCCCTCAAGGGTATAAATTTGGCAGCTTGAGTTGCACCGCTGATGGGCAGTGGGTAAGTTTTGGACTGAACAAGGATTTAACGCAAAGTATTGCGATGGATACCAAGAATGGTTACTTGGGTTTTGAGGAATATTTCCGTGCGAAGCCGCACAGTATGATCATGGGTGTTTCCCCGATCGATGGGACAGTAAAAAAGTTTCATGAAGACCAGTTGTGGATTGGCCACGTCAATACTTCGCCAACGCAAGCTCATCTGTTAACATTCTGCCATGAAGGCCCTTGGGAACAGATTGATCATCGAATTTGGGTGCTGGATATCGCTACCGGAGAAGTTTGGAAGGTGAAGGACAAAATGCCGAATGAATATGTTGGCCATGAATATTGGCTGTCAGACGGCATTCATATCGGTTATCACGGATTTACGAATTCGCTTGAGGATCATTCCGGTAAAATTATCGGGGCTGTCCTGTTTGACAACAGTCATGTTGAACAGTACGAGTTTCCTTTTCAAAATATGCATGTTCATTCTAATGACCTATCTCTTGTTATCGGTGACGGTCAGCAAACAAGTGCCTATCATGGGCAGCAATTTCAAGATACGATTCAGGTATGGCGCAATGATGGTGCCGGATTTAAAGGTCCGCGTATATTATGCAAGCACAGGGGAAGTTTTCATTCGCAAAATCTTCATGTCCATCCGAGACTAAGCCCTGACGGCAAGCATGTGCTGTTTACGAGTGATATGTCGGGATATGGTAACTTGTATATGGTTGACGTGCCAGCATTCGAATCGTTACCTGAGATGCCAGTTACATGAAGAAACAACCAAATCTACTTCTCATCTTTACGGACCAGCAACGATGGGATACTTTAGGGGCATACGGAAACGAAACGATTCAAACGCCGCATTTGGATCGATTGGCGCAGGAAGGAGCTGTCTTCGAAAACGCGATTACCCCTTGTCCGCTTTGTGCTCCTGCCAGAGCCTGTACGATGACAGGGTATGCTGCCGGAAAGACGAATGTGTTCAATAACGAATCTGCACCTGTCACTTCTGCCGATGAATCGATTGCTGCTTATTTGTCCAAGGCTGGGTATCATAATCAGGCGATTGGGAAGATGCATTTTACGCCAGAAGAGCAAACATATGGGATGGATCATCTTATTTTATCAGAAGAAATGAGAGGCGTACGTACAGCCGGAAGCATAGCGGACATTCGGTTTGATGATTATGACCGCTTTCTGATGGAGAACGATGCTTGGGGATGGGAGAAGCCTCCCGAGATTGGTTATAACGAACTGAAGCCGCTTGTGAATGGCCTGCCCAAAGAGCTTCATATTACTCAATGGTGTGGAGATCGAACGGTAGAATGGCTCAAAACGGAGAGACCTGCGAACAAGCCATTTTTCTTATGGACATCGTTCGTCAAACCTCATGCTCCTTTCGATTGTCCTGCGCACTTGACGGATTTGTATGCACCAGAAGAAATGCCTAGACCTTGGGTGTCAGACAAGGATGGAACATCGAAAAATCCTTATTTGGCTTCGCATCGTCTAGCGATGGAAGCTGATCTATACTCAGAACATGCAATTCTTACTAACAGGGCTTATTATTATGCTAATATTACGTTTATTGATGAACAAATAGGTCGAATTATGGGAACGTTGGAGGAAGAAGGCTTGGCTGACAATACCCTGGTTATCTTCACATCCGATCACGGGGAACTGCTTGGCGACCATCGGTTATGGTTCAAAAACTTAGGGCACGAAGGCAGCTTGCACATCCCGATGCTGGCCTGGTGGCCGGGTGTCATTCATCCAGGTACCCGCTGTGAGGAATTGACGACCCTGCTTGATATATTTCCTACTCTCGTTAATCGGACAAGTGAAAAGGGCAAGTACGATGGCAGGTCTGGTTTGGATCTATTGGCACTGCTCGAGGAACCTTCCTCGGTTCGGCGAAATGTCGTCTGTTCTGAATTCTATGTGTCACCTAACTATATGCTCCATGTCCGCAGCAAAGAGTGGAAATATCTCTTTTATCAGAACGGGGGATATGAGGAACTGTATCATCTCCTGAGCGATCCGCATGAACTTGTTGATTTGGCGGATAATCCTGACTTTCTGCATGTAATAAAAGAGCATCAAGAAGAAGCTATTCGTTGGGTTATCGACTATGGAAATCCGGAAGTTGCACTTGATGAAACAGGGTGTAAGTTGAAAGTGATGCCATTTCAGCCTCAAGCTGCCAAATTGAACCCGAGGCCATTCTCGCGAATGCCATGGGATTCCAGAATTCCGCCATCGTTGCTTCCAGAGCAGCAACGCTCATGGTTTTGGAAAGAACTAGGTGGAGATTGGAGCCGGCTTATTCGCTTATTGGGAGGAGGGATGTAGGGCATGAATTGGAATGAAATCTTCTCACTAGAGAAGCTAATTTATCATAATCCTTTGGCGGAAGAACAAGATGTTCGGGATTTCAAGATGGAAGGGGAAGCCGTTGTCAGTTTTCCGATGAATCGCATGCGAATGGAAAACAAGCTTGACGCAGGGCTGGGGCAAAAATCTAATTTTGTTTATTGGAGTCCGGTTGAATTTCCAGACAACATCGCGATCACTTGGGATTTTTGGCCGATTCGCGAGCCGGGTCTTTGCATATTGTTTTTTGCCGCGAAAGGCATGGAAGGTGAAGATATGTTTGACAACCAGCTTTCAGTAAGAACTGGCATGTATGAACAATATCACCATGGAGATATCAATGCTTTTCATGTTTCGTACTTCAGACGCAAGGAAGAAGAAGAGCGGAATTTCCATACGTGCAATCTGCGCAAAAGCCATGGCTTTCATTTGGTTTCGCAGGGTGGAGATCCAATCCCATCTGTAGTGGATGCAAAGGGGCCATACCGAATGAAATTAGTAAAATGGGGGCGTGAAATTGTATTCGTTATAAATGACCTGACTATTTTTCATTGGGTTGATGACGGTGAGACGTTTGGGAAACCGCTGTTCGGCGGAAAGATTGGATTTCGTCAGATGGCCCCTCTCATTGCGGAATATGCTAATCTGAATGTATATGCGATTTCCAAATTATGAAATGAAATTGGTTTAAGTAGCCTGGATTAGATATAATTCAGGCTATTTTCTCTATCGTATAGCTTGAAATTTTAGGTTTTCTCCCAAAATGCCTAACTCGTATGATATATTGACAGTAGGTACAATTTCCCATTAGAATTATAGTATACTATTCCAGTGGGTATTATAAGATTTATTCTAGACGTTTTATTCATACATCTATTATTCTAGGAGGCAAGTTCATGTCAAATTCGGAACGTAAGCATTTACCAGAAACACTAGCGATTCACGCAGGTCAAAAGGTTGACCCCACGACTAATTCACGCGCGGTACCTATTTACCAAACAACATCCTATGTTTTCAACGACACCGATCATGCTGCGAATTTATTTGCTCTGAAGGAATTTGGCAATATTTATACACGAATTATGAACCCAACGACAGATGTATTTGAACAACGTATTGCTGCACTAGAAGGTGCGCCAGCAGCACTTGCTGTAGCGTCTGGACAAGCAGCCATCACATTTTCGATTCTGAACATTGCCGAAGTGGGTGATGAAATCGTATCCGCATCCGCCTTATATGGTGGTACATACAATTTATTTGCAAACACGTTGCCTAAATTAGGAATTAAAGTGAAGTTTGTAGATGCCAGTAATCCCGATAATTTCCGTGCAGCGATCACGGACAAAACGAAAGCCATCTATGCAGAATCCATTGGAAATCCCAAGGGGGATGTCTTGGATATTGAAGCTGTAGCGGCGATTGCGCATGAGAATGGTATTCCACTTATCGTTGATAATACATTCCCAAGTCCATATCTGCTTAGACCGATCGAGCACGGCGCTGATATTGTGGTGCACTCCGCGACGAAGTTTATCGGTGGTCACGGTACGACCATTGGTGGGGTTATTGTAGACGGTGGGAAATTCGACTGGGCTGCAAGTGGCAAATTCCCAGGTTTGACGACACCAGACCCGAGTTATAATGGTGTTGTTTACACGGAAGCCGTCGGTTCGATTGCTTACATTATTAAGGCACGCGTGCAATTATTGCGAGATTTGGGAGCATCCCTATCTCCGAATAGTTCATTCTTATTATTGCAAGGCTTAGAAACGTTGCATCTTCGTCTTGAGCGTCATAGCTCCAATGCGTTGAAAGTAGCTCAATATTTAGAAGCTCATGAGTCTGTGGAGTGGGTAAGCTATGCAGGACTTGAAAGTCACCCGTCCTATTCCTTAGCTAAGAAGTATTTGCCGAAAGGGCAAGGTGCGATTCTAAGCTTCGGTATCAAAGGCGGCATCGAAGCGGGCAAGAAGCTGATTCACGCTGTAGAGCTGTTCTCCCATTTGGCCAATGTGGGTGATTCCAAATCATTAATCATTCATCCTGCAAGTACCACACACTCACAATTGAATGAGCAGGAACAGACATCCGCTGGTGTGTCCCCAGGACTTATTCGTTTATCCGTTGGAACAGAAGCGATTGAAGATATTATTTATGATTTGGAACAAGCGATTGTTGCTAGCCAGAAGTAAACTTGAAACGGTAACCCGTTCCGCATAAAATATGAGAAGGCTGCGATTTTAGGAGCTCAACCTAAATGCAGCCTTTTTTGTTAGCTAAAATCGTACCAAGTATGAAACTTTTTCAACTAAAACGCGGTCTATTACTTTGAATAGCTTTTTCAAGCCGCCTTTAGGCGGCACGATGACATGAATTGAAAGGATTAAGGTAAACCAACATGAAAATCAAAATGAACGTATCCATTGCCATTCTATTGGCGTTAACGATTGTGGCAGGTTGCGGGGGTAAGAATGAAGGAGCCTCTACGATTGCTCCTAACCCAACAGCTTCGGCAAGTGTGACAACAAGCCCAACAGCTTCACCAAGTGCAGGAACGACACCGACTACTTCACCTACAGCTACAGCAACAACGAAACCATCGTCGAATCCTGTGACTTCACCTGCTGCTAGCCCTACACCAACTAAGAATGGCGCAGTTCAAGTGATTGCTAAGCCGGAGAGTATTACCGTTCTGGTCAATAAGACGAACTCACTGCCATCCAGTTATGAGCCAACAGATCTTGTGTACCCAAACATTGCCTTTACATTTTCCGAAAAGATAGATAAACGCAAAATGCGTCAAGTCGCAGCAACTGCCATAGAGAAGCTTTTCGCTGGAGCGCAAAAAGATGGTGTTCCATTAGCAGGTGTTTCTGCGTATCGTTCGTATGCCACACAGAAAGCTTTGTTTGATAGTTACGTGAAAAAGGATGGCGAAGAAAAGGCCAAAACTTACAGCGCGGTACCAGGAACAAGTGAGCATGAAACGGGGCTTGCCATTGACGTAACAGGTAGTAATGGCAAATGCGCGGCATCTGATTGCTTTGGCGGAACGAAGGAAGCTATCTGGTTAGAGAAGCATGCAAGTGAGTACGGTTTTATTATCCGCTACCCGCAAGGAAAAGCTGCTATTACGGGTTATCAATATGAGCCCTGGCACTTGAGGTATGTAGGATCTGACATTGCTAAGGAAATCCAAGCGAAAAAAGTGACGATGGAAGAGTATTACAATACGGTACCAGTATCCAAATAACGTAACAACCCCACGAGGACGAATGTCCAGGTGGGGTTGTTTGTATTCACGTTACCAGCCTCGTTGGTAAGGCGTTGGAGGCACGAGTTCCACGCGTAAGTCATGCGCAGCTGATCTTGCCCAGTAGGGGTTGCGTAATAGGGCTCTACCAAGAAAAACGAGATCGGCACGGTGATTTTGAAGGATCTCTTCCGCTTGCTGAGGCTCTGTGATCAGTCCAACAGCTCCGACAGGGATGTCGGCTTTGGTGCGAATATGTTCCGCGAATGGCACTTGGTAGCCTGGGAAAAAGTGTAGAACGATCGGTGCATTGCCACCGGAGCTGACGTCGATTAGATGGACGCCAAGCTCCTTGAGTTGGGTTGCGAAATAGACATGATCCTGCGGCGTGAGTCCGCCTTCCACATACTCATTGGCCGATATACGGACAAACAGCGGACCGTCCCAGCGTTTTTGGATGGCTTGAACAGTTTCGCGCAAGAAGCGAAAGCGCCCCTCTTGGTCACCTCCATATGCATCTTGACGATGATTCGAGTAAGGTGATAGGAATTCGTTAATGAGATAACCGTGTGCGGCATGAATTTCGATAACATCAAATCCAGCCTGCTTGGCACGATCAGCCGCATCCGCGAAGGCTTGAATTGTTTCTTGGATGTTTGATAGTGTAGCTTCATCAGGCGTTTTGAACGTATCTGAGAACGGAATGGGCGATGGGGCAATGATAGGTGTGTCGAGGACAGCTTTCCTGCCTGCGTGTGCGAGCTGAATGCCCACATGGGAGCCATTTCCATGGATGGAAGTGACAATGCGCTTCAAGCCATCGATATGCGCGTCTTCCCAGATGCCCAAATCACGCGTCGAAATTCGTCCTTGTGCAGTGACTGCCGTTGCTTCTAATAGAATAAGTCCAACTTGGCCGACGGCCCGTGTAGCGTAATGAACATGGTGCCAGTCTTTGACTTCACCAGTTTCATCAGAGGCATACATACACATCGGTGACATGACGATCCGATTTTTGAGTGTGACGCCAGCAAGGGTATAGGGTGTAAATAACATGTGAGATGAACTCCTTTCAGGGACTTAAGAGATTTCTTTTTATTGTAAACTAAACATATAGGAATTATCAATTTTAGACGGTTGTGTCGGCTTTTCACACCGCCTATCCTCACTATCCCATCGGCTCAGGAGGACACGAGGATATCGGCCAGCTCGCAATGCAACCAATCTCACTCAGAGTTGGAATGAAGGACGGTCTACCCGGTTTATTTCTATGAAAAAGCTTGACGTTCTAGATATTCTATCCTAATCTTCGTATAGGGTATTAAATAATGGCATGTCGTAAATTTGCACCTTAATCTGTCACGAATTCGGAATTTATCCGCTACTGTGCCCGTGATACAATAATCCCAAGTCACTTATTTGGAGGTTATTTAGGATGAAAGTAGCAATGTTAAGTTTCTGGCATGTACATGCAAAGGATTATGCGAAATTGGTCAATGAGCACCCGGATACAGAGATCGTTGCCATTTGGGACGAGATTGTAGAGAGAGGACAGCAAGAAGCCGAAGCACGAGGTGTGGCTTTCTATGCAAGCCTTGAAGAGTTATTAGCTAATCCAGAAATTGAAGCCGTTGTTGTCGACACACCAACCAACCTTCATCGAGATGTCATTATCGCTGCTGCTCAGGCAGGTAAACATATTTTTACAGAGAAAGTTATTGCTCCTACGCTTCACGAAGTGAATGAGATCCTAGCAGCCGTTGAGAAAGCTGGGGTAACCTTAACAGTCTCCTTACCGCGTTTGAATTCACCGTCTACCTTGGCGATTCAAGACATCATTGCGAAAGAGTTAATTGGTCAAGTCACACTTGTGCGTACACGACTTTCGCATAATGGCGGTATTTCGACTACGGCGAATCCGAATGGTTGGCTGCCGCAGCATTTCTACAATGCTGAGCAATGTGGTGGTGGAGCACTTATCGATCTTGGTTGCCATCCGATGTATCTCAATCGATTGTTGCTAGGTTTACCTGTTGCTGTAAGCGCTTCTTATGGTTATGTGACAGGAAGAGAAGTAGAAGATAACGCAGTAGCTTTGCTTCAATATGAGAATGGTGCGCTCGGGATCGTGGAAGCAGGTTTTGTGAATGCTTTTTCGCCTTTCGTTATTGAAGTCCATGGTACAGAAGGCAGTATTTTGTTCTCTGAGCATGATGGCCGTGTCTTACTGCGTACGAACAAGCTGGAAGAAGCGTCAGCACAATGGGTGGCTTACGAATCAATTCCTGATGCTAAGCCAACTGCATTTGATCAATGGGTAGCACATATTCAAAATGGTACTAAAGCCACCGAAAATATCGGATTGGCTGTAGACTTAACGAAGCTGATGGAAGCTTCCAATCTATCTGTTGCTAGCAAAAGCCAAGTTCGTTTGGATTCTCTAACAAACTAATCGTCAGCATTTGGAAAGGAAGAGGTATTCCCTATGAGTCAACCTTTTTACTTCGAACCTATGTTAGAAAATCCGATGGCATTAGATCGCCTGGAATTAAGCTTCCGTTGGGGAGCTTACGGAATTCGAGTATTGCGTTGCCATCTGACTTCCTTTCCAGCTGGAGCAGTCGTCGATTATCATCAACATTCTGAGTACGAAATTCACTATATTCCTTGTGGCAAAGGAAGAGTTATCCTAGAAGGAGTTGCGCATGCACTCCATGAAGGATTGCTCTACGTCACAGCACCTGGTGTCATTCATCGGCAAGAAGCGGATGATCACGAAGCGATGGGCGAGCTATGTCTCCATGTAGATATTGTGAAATTAGCGGGTAAGGAAGAAGCCGCCTCTTCTAGTATGTCCCCCACTGGTTGGGGAGAGGAATGGGAAATGGCTGAAGCTGAAGCGTGTATGGGACAGCTAAATAAGCTTCCTCATGTTCCAGCCGTGGATCGGCATGAAGCGATGAAATGCTTCCTCGTCGCTTACGAAGCGTGGCAGAACAATCAGTTAGGTCAGTACACGGTTATTAAACAGTCCATCATCCAAATGCTGTTAAGAACCGTTAGTGCGTATAATCAGGAACAGCAGGGAGTTAATCTGCCTGCTCGTGATATGAAGAATTATCGCTATCAGATGGCCGTTCAATTCATTACGGATAACTTCCGTCGTCCCTTAACCTTGGAGGGGGTAGCTGAACGTGTGCAGATTAGCTCTAGGCAGCTTCAACGGATTTTCAAGGAGAAGGCCAATGTGTCCTTCAGTGAATTCTTAGAGCAAATTCGCCTCAAATTCGTATGCAGCGAGCTGCAGCAAACCACGCTGACGCTGGAGAAAATAGCAGAGCGCAGCGGCTTCACGTCTAGCAATTATTTGCACTATGTATTTAAGAAAGCGCATGGCACAACGCCTAACGCCTACCGTGAAAATACACTTCTCCAAAACGCGAGCACTATGTAACCCCAATGAAAGAGCCGTTCGAAAGTAGAGTATCTACTTTGAACGGCTCTGTTTGGTTATACGTAGCACTGGAAAACATACAGCTATTTTGAGTGAATTTCGAGCTATAACCCAATTAACTGGAAAAACTCCAGCTATTATCTGACTACCTTCACAAAAGAAGCAGATAGTCGGAATTTAACTGGAGTTTTTCCATTTGAATGTAACTTTTAATAAGATCTCGCGCATTTAACAGGAGGATTTCCAGTTAATTGCAACGCTGCTGGCCTGAATAAGGGGGCCTTTGAGATTTATTCGAAAAGCTTACGCAGGTTTTCGCCATATGGTGCCTGAACGATGCCTTTTTCCGTGATAATCGCAGTTACATACTCATTCGGGGTTACATCGAACGCTGGGTTGAATACTTTCACGCCGACTGGTGCGGTACGCTTCCCAAAACCTTGCGTGATCTCGTCCTCGTGGCGCTCCTCGATCGGGATATCGCCGCCAGTTGGCGTGTTCAAGTCGATGGTCGACAATGGACTTGCCACATAGAACGGGATGCCATGTGCCTTCGCCAGCACTGCTACGCTGTAGGTGCCGATTTTGTTGGCAACATCGCCATTTGCCGCTACGCGATCCGTTCCTACGATGACCGCTTGAATCCAGCCCTTGGCCATGACCGCGCCGGCCATGTTGTCACAGATCAGCGTGACGTCTACGCCAGCCTGCTGCAGTTCAAAAGCCGTGAGCCGCGCGCCTTGCAGCACCGGCCGTGTTTCATCGGCGAACACTTTGATGTTCAGCCCTTGTTCCTTCGCCAAGTAGAACGGCGCTAGCGCCGTGCCGTACTTGGCCGTAGCCAAACCGCCGGCGTTGCAATGCGTCAGCACGCCGAACCCATCCTCGAACAGCGTCAGCGCATGTTCGCCAATACGGCGGTTGGTGTCTTCGTCCTCCGCCTGGATCACTTGCGCTTCTTGCAGAAGCGCAGCTTTGAACGCATCCGGGCTAACGCCCTCGGCTGCCAGAACACTCGCTCTCGCGCGCATGCGATCGAGTGCCCAGAACAAGTTCACCGCTGTCGGACGTGACGTCGCCAGATAATCCGCTCCCTTCTGGACTTCCGCCAGAAGCCCATCAACTACGGCATCCACACCGCGGATGCCGAGGTATACCCCATACGCGGCGGCGATCCCGATCGCAGGTGCGCCGCGAACTTTCAAGTGCCGAATCGCTTCCCACACCTCGATAGGTGTTTCCAGCGGCAAATATACGATCTCCTCAGGAAGGAGGCGTTGATCCAGCAAATCTAGCTGCTGGCCATTCCAGCGTAAGGACTGCAAGGCAACTTGCTCTTGTATTTGGTCGTTTACGTTTTCATCTTTTACATTGTTTGTCGTCATAGTACAAAACCTCTTTCTGCTGCTCGTGTTGCGATTGCGATGAGTTCATCAATGGATGTTACCTGACGGTTCGCCCGAATAGCTGCAGTTCCGATTGTTAGTGCCAAACGTTGTGCGCGTTCTCGTGCTGCCGCATCTTCAATTTTATCGATATCTGCGACGTGGGCAAGTCCTACTACGCGACGGACCATTTTGGCTCCTGTGAATCCAACCGTATCACGCAGCAAGTTTAACAAGAAATAATCTTGGTAGCCTGGAGCGGCAAATACGCGATCTACCCCATGCTCGTTCCATAGTGCACGGAAATTTTCTTCAAAATGTGTCCAAACATCCTTCACAGTTTGTGTCAAATAGGCGCGGTATGCGGAACGGCTTGCATCATCTTTACTCCAACCTTCTTGCGCAGCAAAGTTAAGTAGAAGATTAGCAAGAACAGCACCAATATCGAAGCCCATCGGCCCATAATAAGCGAATTCAGGGTCAATTACTTTCGTGGAATCGGGTTTGATGAAAATACTGCCAGTATGCAAATCGCCATGAAGCAAAGCTTGTGCCGATGTGAGGAACTTATTGCGCAGGATGGCAACTTCGAAGTGAAGTTCGCTATCCCCCCATAGTTGCTCTGCTGCATCACGGATCGCTGCGTCAATATTGTTCGTTTCTGCATCCCGATACGGATCGTCGAAGATCAAATCTTCGGTGATTTTGCAAAGTTCAGGGTTGATGAAGCGTCCTTGCTGAATCTTTTTCTCTTGTTGATTTTTACCTAAATCCGAAGTGAAGAAGAGAGTGTTTGCCATAAAACGCCCAATGTGCTCAGCAAAAAGCGGATATTGATTCCCTTCAATTAACCCGCGACGCATGATCACGTGATCGCTCAAATCTTCCATGACAGTTAGCGCCAGGTCTGCATCGTAAGCATACACATGTGGAACAAGGTCAGGCACAAGTCCTTCTTCAATAATCAATGCTTCGCTCTCGATGCGTGCACGATCAAGCGTCAGCGGCCAGGATTCCCCAACAACTTTGGCATAAGGAAGTGCTTGTTTCAAAATAATACTTTTTCCAGTAGCTCCCTCTGATATACGAAACACGAGGTTTAAGTTTCCATCTCCAATTTCTTGGCTAGTTAGATCCGAACCTGGTTGAAACAATTGCGGAATATGGCGAGCGTATTCGATGGCTTGCGCTTCCGATAATGGATGATAAGTGGACATGAATGAACCTCCCAAAAAAGTTTCGTCAGAAAACTGACTTCGTAAGTATCTTCTTAAAAGTGATTGGAATTAAATCCAACTAATTTACTGAGTATTAATTGTCTTTACCTAGTATAAGACAAATTGTTTCCGCATGAAATACACTTTTCAGAAATGTCGGTTATTTTACATAAAATTCGCGTAATAGACGTAAATTAGCGTGTACAAGGATGATTTTTAGGAGAATGAAGGAGGATTTGAATGACGAGCGCAACATTGGTCTCAACGCAATCAATTCAAACGGTACTTAATAAGCAAATTGCCGACTGGAATTTACTGTTCGTTAAGCTTCATAATTTTCATTGGTATGTCAAGGGAAATCAATTTTTTACGCTTCATGTCAAATTTGAGGAGCTTTATAATGAGGCTGCGCTTCATGTGGATGAGTTAGCCGAACGATTGTTGGCGATTGGCGGTCAACCTGCCGCAACGATGAAAGCTTACTTAGACATTTCTTCAATCAAGGAAGCATCCGGTACGGAAACGGCTACGAAAATGGTCGAGTCGATTGTTGAAGATTTCACTATTCTCACGCAAGAGCTGAAGGCGGGCATGGGGATCTGTGAGGAAGCGAATGACGATACCACATCGGATATGCTCTTAGCGATCCAAACTTCTCTAGAGAAGCATCGTTGGATGCTGCAATCATTCCTGGGATGACATATTTACACAATCTTTAATTCACACAAACATTCATGATATGAAATTCCATTATCCTAGAAATATCTGATTTCGAAGGATGTGAAATGGATGAAACTACTGAATGTCCTACTGGTCATTGCACTGGGCACGATGTTCTTACTTCTTGCCTACCAAGCAGATACACCTCACAGCACCTATGACCCGAATCCAATGAAACATAATCAAGATCAGTTTGCCCGAATGCAGGTAACGTATGACAAGGATTTAACGAAATAAAGGAATAGCCGATTGTGATGGCTGTTCCTTTTTTGTTTTTTCTTGTAAATGTCTTTCCCATTTGTCTTACGTACAAAGATTATTTATAATAGATAGATTAATGAGGAGAACGGGGTTGGCGACATGGGGAATGGGAAAGCATTGAAGGAATGGGCATCTGCCGTTAAAGCGTTAGAAGCCGGCTCGCAAATTTTTATTATGCGCAAGGGAGGTATTGTCGAAGAAACGAGAGATTTCCAGGTGGAATCGAATGATTTCTTTCTCTATCCAACATACGAGCATCAGAGAAAAGAACTGCTGAAAGAACCCTATCGCGGAATTATCGATGAAACGTTGGTCAACTGGAGCGCACAAGATACGCATGTGACCATACATTCTTATGCTCGAATGGTGGAAGATATCGAAGTCAGCGACCAAGAAAAGCTCCATCAGTTGTTTCCTTTTCATATTTGGACAGAAAATTTCACGGAAGAGCGATTGAAGTGGAAACGTAAAAACCCGTTGCATATAATGATTTTAAGGGTATATATGCTTAACGAACCGATTCAGATTGAGATCGAACAGGCCTATATGGGCTGCAAATCATGGATCCAGCTGGGGGCATCGGTTCCGGATGATTCTGAGATGACCCCCGTGTTGAATGAGGCAGAATTTACGGCACAAGTTGCTGAAATAAAACGTACTTTGGCGTAAAATTTCTGTAGCATTTCACAAAAAGCTCGCCTTTTTCATGGAAATGCCCTTTCTTGATTTGTTACAGTAAGTTATAATAGAATTATTCTAATGAGAATCAGTGATAATCATTACATGTGATTGTCAACTATCTAGTACACTCAAACATTATGGAGGCTTAAAGAAAATGGCAAATTCATCAACATTTACAATAGAGGGTCTGAAAGCGACCATCGAAGGAAAGGAAATTTTGAAAGGTCTTAGCCTAGAAATCAAAGGCGGCGAAATTCACGCGATTATGGGGCCGAATGGTACGGGTAAAAGTACATTAGCTTCCGCGTTGATGGGTCACCCGAAATACGAAGTAACAGAGGGTTCTGTTACATTAGACGGCGAAGATGTGCTTGAGATGGCTGTTGACGAAAGAGCACGCGCTGGCTTGTTCTTGGCTATGCAATACCCAAGTGAAATCACAGGCGTAACGAATGCTGACTTCTTGCGCAGTGCAATGAATGTTCGCCGCGGCGAAGGTAACGAAATTTCTTTGATCAAATTTATCCGTCAAATGGAAGCGAAAATGAAGCAACTTGAAATGAACCCTGAGTTCATGCACCGTTACTTGAACGAAGGTTTCTCCGGCGGTGAGAAGAAGCGTAATGAAATTCTTCAAATGCTTTTGCTTGAGCCTAAATTCGTTATCCTTGATGAAATCGACTCCGGTCTAGATATCGATGCCCTGCGTATTGTTGCTGAAGGTGTTAATGCGATGCGCAGTGAAGAGCGCGGCTTCTTGATTATTACGCATTACCAGCGTTTATTGAACTACGTCAAACCTGATTTTGTACATGTTATGATGCAAGGTCGCATCGTGAAATCCGGTGGTCCTGAGCTCGCTGAGCGTTTGGAAGCGGATGGTTACGATTGGATCAAAGAAGAACTGGGCATCGTTGACGAAACAGTTGGTCAAGACGAGGAAGAATTCAAAGTTCCAATGAACACACCAGGGCCGAAGTACTAGGAGACAAAATAAACGGCTACTCCGTCCTATCTGGACGGTAGCGCTTATGGAGAAAGATAAGCAATTGTATGAAGTAAAACTTATACGTTCTTATCTTTTGAGAGACTTTGATCTTAGGGTCAAAGATACTTATAAATGGAGGAAATCATGAGCACTAAAACAACGCTTTCCATCGATACTAATGCTGTTACTGAGCTCTCCCGCAGCAAGCAAGAGCCGGAGTGGATGACAGCCCTTCGTACTGAAGGGGTAGCATTAGCGAATTCGTTGGAATTACCTATACTAGAAAAAACAAGAATCGACCGTTGGAGCATTTCCGCCTACGGTTCCTATAAAGAGCAAGCAACGTTGAGCTCACTTGATGCATTACCTGAAGTGACGCAGGGCTTAACGAATTCTGACAACTTGATCGTACAACGCAACTCCGGTATCGTGTTCAATCAAGTATCTGAGGAATTGAAGAAACAAGGCGTTATTTTCACAGATCTAGAAACGGCTGTTCGCGAGCATGGAGATTTGGTTAAACCTTACTTCATGAAGGCTGTTGAGGCGAATGAAAATCAACTGACAGCTTTGCATGCGGCATTATGGAATGGTGGTATTTTCATCTACGTTCCCAAGAATGTGGTTGTTGATATCCCACTTCAAGCGTTGTTTGTTGCAGATGATGCTGAGGCAACATTTGCTCCGCACGTTCTAATTGTAGCTGAACAATTCAGCTCGGTTACGTATGTAGATAACTTTGTGTCCTCCGTTGGCGGCGCAGAGCTTGTGCAGAACGGTGTCGTTGAAGTGTTTGCCAAACCAGGTTCACGTGTTAGCTATTCCTCCATTCACAGCTTGGAAGCATCTGTAACAGACCTCACGTATCGTCGTGCGATTCTTGAAGACGATTCCCGTATTGGTTGGGTTGTGGGTGAGTTAAACTACGGCAATTCAATGTCTGATACAACATCCGTTCTAAAAGGTAAAGGATCCGACTCCGATGCCAAAGTGATCTGTGTTGGTACACAAGAACAGAAGCTGAACCTAACAACGCGTGCCGTACATTGGGGTAAAGCATCAACAAGTGATATGATTACACGTGCAGTTATGCGTGATGGATCTACAGCGATCATTAACGGAATCACGAAGATTGAGAAAGGCGCAACAGGCTGTAACGGTCAACAAACCGAGAAAGTCTTGATGCTTAGCCCGAAAGCTCGTGGAGACGCGAACCCAATTCTTCTGATTGACGAAGATGATGTTAAAGCAGGTCATGCTGCGAGCGTTGGGCAAGTGAATGCCGAGCAAGTTCACTACCTCATGTCCCGTGGGATTACCAAAGAAGAAGCTCAACGCTTAATCATTTACGGATTCTTGGCACCAGTCGTTTCCGAGATTCCAGTTAAGAGCGTTGAAGAACAGCTGCAAAGCTTAGTGGAGAGGAAGTTAGGACAATGATACCTGCCGAGATACGTGAACTTTTTCCCATTCTGAAGCAAGAAGTGAACGGTCATCCTCTGGTTTACTTGGATAGTGCTGCTACTTCCCAGAAGCCTATTCAGGTGATCGAGGCACTGAAGCATTACTACGAGTGGGACAATGCGAACGTTCATCGCGGGGTTCATACCCTAGGTTCCCGAGCAACTGATGCGTATGAAGGAGCAAGAGCCAAAGTGGCGAAGTTCATCGGCGCATCTAGTGAGCAGGAAATTATTTTCACTCGAGGCACAACAACAGCTATTAATATTGTGGCAGCTAGCTTTGCCGAATCGGTACTTCGTGAGGGCGATGAAATCGTCCTTACCCCGATGGAGCATCACAGCAACCTGATCCCTTGGCAGCAAGCTGCTAAGAAGTCAGGCGCTACTTTGAAATATATTCCACTGCAGCCAGACGGATCCGTCTCCCTTGCAGATGTGGAGAATACCATTACTGATCGGACGAAGATTGTTTCGATTGTGTATGTATCCAACGTGCTTGGTGTGATCAACCCGATCAAGGAAATTGCTGCTATTGCCCATAAGCATGGTGCCAAAATCATGGTCGATGGAGCACAGAGTACGCCGCATATGAAAGTGGATGTGCAAGATTTGGATTGTGACTTCTATGCCTTGTCTGGGCATAAGATGTGTGGACCTACCGGAATTGGGGCATTGTACGGGAAGAAGTCTTTGTTGAATAACATGGAACCAGTAGAGTTTGGCGGGGAAATGATCGATCATGTCGATCTGTATGAGTCAACTTGGAAGGAACTTCCGTGGAAATTCGAAGGCGGAACACCTATGATTGCAGGAGCAGTTGGGCTTGGCGCTGCCATCGACTTCTTAACCGAAGTTGGGATGGATAACATTTTCAAACATGATGTAGAGCTTACGAATTATGCGTTGGATCGTATGATGCAGATTCCAGATTTAGCTATTTACGGGCCTACAACGAATCGTGCGGGGTTAGTAACTTTCAACCTTGGAGATGTTCATCCTCATGATGTAGCAACTGTATTGGATTCGATGGGCGTTGCAGTTCGTGCTGGTCACCACTGCTGCCAACAGCTGATGAGATGGTTAGAACAAAGCAGCACGGCTCGTGCGAGCTTTTATCTATATAATACGGAAGATGATGTAGACCGTCTTGTGACGGCTTTACTGAAAACAAAGGAGTACTTCGGCGATGCAATTGGATGATTTATACCGTAGAGTAATTATGGATCACTATAAAACTCCTCGCAACCGTGGGAAATTTGAGTCCGGCGAGTCCGTTACGATTGACCTTAACAACCCAACCTGTGGGGATAAAATTTCACTGCAGATGCAAGTTGAAGATGGGATCGTGAAAATGGCGAAATTCACAGGCGAAGGCTGCTCGATTAGCTTATCTTCGGCATCCATGATGACGGATGCTGTCAAAGGGAAGACTGTCGAAGAAGCACTGAAGATGGCTGATGATTTCTCAGGTCTCATGAAGGGCGAATCTGTAGATTTTGAATATGAAGACATTGAGGCTCTGTCGGGCGTTAACAAATTCCCAGCGAGAATTAAATGCGCAACGCTAGCGTGGAATGCACTACGCAAAGGGATTGAACATTCTCATAAAACCGATAACTAACGCATTTGCGATAGAATAGGTTAAACATAAGGCAAGTAAAAGAACGTTAAGGAGGAATCAACCATGGCGAAACAAATGCCAGATTTAGAGGATTACAAATATGGTTTTAGAGATGAGCATAAATCCATTTTCCAATCAGGAAAAGGTCTAACTCGTGAAATCGTTGAAGAAATCTCAAGAATTAAAGGCGAACCAGAATGGATGTTGGAATTCCGTCTGAAATCCCTTGAGCAATTCTTCAAAATGCCTATGCCGCGTTGGGGCGGAAACATGGATGATTTGGATTTCGATGATATCCAATACTATGTTCGTCCTTCCGAGAAGCAAGGTAAAACGTGGGAAGAAGTTCCTACGGAAATTAAAGAAACGTTTGACAAGCTTGGTATCCCTGAAGCTGAGCAGAAGTTCCTTGCTGGTGTATCTGCACAGTATGAGTCCGAGGTTGTTTACCACAGTATGCAAAAAGAGCTTGAAGATCAAGGTGTTATCTTCACGGATACAGACACAGCTCTTCGTGAATACCCAGAGTTGTTCAAACAATATTTCGGAACGATTATTCCTCCTTCCGATAATAAATTTGCAGCATTGAACTCAGCAGTATGGTCCGGTGGATCTTTTATCTACGTTCCAAAAGGCGTGAAGTGTGAAGTGCCTTTACAGGCTTACTTCCGTATTAATTCCGAGAATATGGGTCAATTCGAGCGTACGCTCATCATCACTGACGAAGATAGCTTCGTACACTACGTAGAAGGCTGTACAGCGCCGATCTACAGCACGAACTCCCTTCATAGCGCAGTAGTTGAAATCGTATGTTTGAAGAACTCCCGTGCTCGTTACACAACGATTCAGAACTGGGCACCTAACATCTACAACCTCGTTACCAAACGTGCGGTTGCAGAAGAAGGAGCTACGATGGAGTGGGTTGATGGCAACATCGGTTCCAAGCTGACAATGAAGTACCCAGCTGTTGTTCTTAAAGGCCGCGGCGCTAAAGGGATGGTTCTTTCCATCGCAGTTGCGGGCAAAGGTCAACATCAAGATGCGGGCGCGAAAATGACGCATTTGGCACCAGATACGACATCGACGATCGTTTCCAAGTCGATCTCCAAACATGGCGGTAAAGTAACTTACCGTGGTCTCGCTTCCTTCGGGCGTAACTCCCAAGGTTCCAAAGCCAACATCAAGTGCGATACGTTGATCTTGGATAACGAGTCTACGTCAGATACGATTCCTTACAATGAAATCATGAACGACAACATTACGCTTGAGCATGAAGCGACCGTATCCAAGGTATCTGAGGATCAATTGTTCTACCTCATGAGCCGTGGTCTTACAGAAGCAGAAGCTACGCAAATGATCGTTATGGGCTTCATTGAGCCGTTTACGAAAGAACTTCCGATGGAATATGCCGTGGAAATGAACCGTCTCATCAAGTTCGAGATGGAAGGGTCTATCGGTTAATCTCCTCATATAAAAGCGTGCCAGAGAACATACTCTGGCACGCTTTTTTTGTTGTACTTATCTATACGAAGCTCGCATCTTACTGATACCGATTCTTCCAACAAAAGCCAAGTCAGTTTGAACGTACGGATTGCATATTTGGGAGCTAGTTGTCTCACTCTATAAAGGATAATAATGTGTCCCTGAAGGAGAGAGAATTTGATGTGGAATAAGCTAAAAATACCAGCAATAGGCAGCGTGATTGTTATGCTGGCGATTTCGACGGCTTGTGGGAAGGATAATGCGAGCCCACCTAGTGTAGCACCGTCGCAAAGCCCAACAGGTTTGACGAACTCCAACAATTCGGTTACGAAGAGTATGTCGCAAGCGGGTAAAGATATTATTTCGCTAGCAAACGATGATGCAATCCTGCCAATGAAACAAATAGGAAATGTCAATTATGTATCGGCTCAAGACGTAATTAAAACACTCAAATTCCAATCCGAATGGGAAGATTCAGAAAGTAAGTTGATGATAGGGGATAATGATGCAAATTTTGAACTCATCATGAACTCGAATAAAGCCATGAAGGATGGGACGGATATTCAATTAAGTCAGCCTGTAGTGAAAGAAGGCGGAACGGCTTATGTGCCTGTTTCAGACTTAGCGGACTTATTTCAAGATGATATGTCTTACGAAGTTAGGCAAGGTGACGTCATTGTTCATGCTTCGCCCATTGCGATTATTGAACATGAGGATGATCCTGCCGGTGCGAACGATAACTCGCCTGAATTAAACTTCGGGGATGATCCTACCGATCCATTCAAAGAGGATGGTGCAGGTGCAAACCCTGCAGGAGTGCCTAGTCGTACCCATCATGATCTACAAGTGTGGTCGCCAAGTAATCCCAATGAAGATATGCCGGTACTGAAAAATATTGATATTAATGCGATGATTAATAAAGGAAAAAATTATATGGGAGTTAAATATAAATTTGGTACAGGCCCATATCCCAAAACAGGCAGATTCGATTGTTCAACATTTACCCAGTATATTTATGGAAAATATAATATAAAGCTGCCGCGCGTAGCTCGCCAACAAGGCGCTAAAGGTAACTTGGTATCTCGCAAATCGTTACGTAAAGGAGATCTGTTGTTTTTTTACGTACCCGGGCGCTTCAAATCGAATAAAACAGTTGGTCATGTCGGCATTTATATTGGAAACATGAAGATGCTGCATGCCTCCCCCGAGCCGAAGAATGGGGTACAGATATCAAGTATCGATAAAGCTTATTGGAAGAAGACATTCCTTAAAGCAAAGCGGATTGCTGATTAGTTGACATAAAGATAAGAAGAAGTTAGCTCGCCTAGCGCAACTCGATTTTTCGAGTTGTGCTTTTTGGCGTGACAATTCAGAAAGAAAGTCCGTTATTGAAGCTCGTCATGTTGAATTTATGAGTACTTGAAATTATATTATGGGTCAATTTTGAAACAATTGTATCTCTTATGCGTTTAAATGTGTAGAATGTTTTTTTGTGAAGGAGGCTATCAGTATGAGAATCGTGCTTTATGAAAAGTTGCCCGAGGGGCAACTGCTCCATCTAAGTGATCGTGCCTGGGATGATCAACTTATTCAAGCCTTAAATGTGGCTAATTTTATTCTCGTTGGCGGGAAGGAATACGAAATGATTGAAGGTCGTTTGAATTTGGATCTTCAAGTGTTTGAGTTGCTGCTCGTTAAAGCTGGCGTAGAAGCGGGAGGGAGCAAGGAGTGAAACGACCGCTTAAAGTACTTTCAACTTCATTGAGCTTGATCTTATTAGGCCAGATGCTGTTAGGAACTTCACAGGCCGCGGAGACACCTAGTGTTAATGTAGGGGCATCTACATTGGTGGAATGGTCCAATGAGGATGTGAAAGCCTATTACGATCCACAAGTGGATTGGAGGTTACCTATACCGCCTGATAAAGGATCAGCAGTACCTTCTCCTACGCCAACACCACCAACGACAGGCAGTAATTCCACGAGCAGTTCAACTGTCATAGTGAATCAGGTTTCGGGAAGTGGCAGTGGTTTTGGATGGGATGATCTGCTGCTGTATCACTTGATTTTCAATACGGTAAGCCCTTATTCATCTAGTAGCTGGGGGAACAACCATCGCTCGTATTATTATCGATCCAATACGCCCTATGTTAATAAAACGTATCAGCCAAGTTCTTTTACGAATCGTTCAACGACCAAAGCACCAACAACTTCAAGCGGGAGTGGAACCTTTACTTCGAACTCGAATAAATCGTCAACTACAAAGTCAGGCACAACGGGTTCCTCCGTAAGCGGATCAAACACAAGTGGCACTACATCGTCTAGCGGTTCCAAATCAACATCAACCTCATCAGGCAGCATAGGTGGTAAATCCAGCGGTTTTAGCTCCTCCTCCAGCTCAAGCTCTGGGGGTTAGTGGCATGGTATTTGAAGTAATCGGTACACCAGCCCTGGATAGAGATTCTCGTGTACGGCAACTAGCTGAACTTGGATTTACGTGGGCTAACTTGGAGCAGGAAGAGTACTGGATTGACCAGCTAGTTGTTATGTCAGATAAGGTGTACCAGGAGCTTGTTCAGGCTGCTTCTGGGCTTTGGCAGGTGTTTGATAAAGGTGCTCGTTATGTTCTGGGCAAAAGAGAGCTATATGCAGATTTATCGATACCGGAAGTGTTATGGGATGGGCTGGATCGACTTGAGCCGAATAGTAAGGGATTCATAAGTCGCTATGCTAGGTTTGATTTTACAGTTGATCAAGCAGGCTATATTAAACTACTTGAACTCAATGCGGATACGCCAACGGGGTATGTCGAAGCCTCCATTGCAACACCATGGCTCTGTGAGCAATATGGTTTGGAATCACCGAATCGTAGGATGAAGGAACTTCTAAGGGCAGCCTGGGAGATTGAGGCACCAGATTACGCGGCGTGTATTGCCTACGGCACACATGCCGAAGACACCGGCACCATTGATGCACTTGTCGCGCATAGTGGACGCAAGGTGACCTGTGTAGACTGTTTGGATTTGTGGATCGACGAGGGCGTCGTTAAGGTTGGTAGTGACGGGATCATTAATCGTATGTTTGCCTTATATCCGAAGGAATGGATGGGGGTTGACGATGGGGGAGAGGCGTTATCGTATGCGATCGAGGAGAAATTCATTCATTTATTTAATCCGTTGCATGCTGTGATTTTACAATCCAAAGGTTTGCAAGCACTCATTTGGGATCTTCATATCAACCAGTCAGACTTATTTACGCAAGAGGAGCATGACATGATTAAGGCTTACATGCTACCAACGTTTAGGAGTCCTATCCTAGCAGGTAACTATGTGTCGAAATCGATGTTTGGCCGTGAAGGCGGGTCTGTTGAGCTATATAACGAACAGGGAGAATTGGAGTATAAGGATGAAGCAGGATTTGATACGAGCGTGTTTTTTAAACGTGTGTATCAAGAGCGGGCTGACCTGCCACGGCTAACATTCCAGCATGGTCAAGGCCATTTATTAACAGGGCTATTCGTATTGAATGGGACGCCGTGCGGGCTTTTAGGTAGAGCGGGCGGAATTATAACGGGGAATGCAAGTCAATTTGTGGCGATTGGAGTGAAAACGCCTTGAAACAAGGAAGATTTATTGGATTAGCTATAGGACTGATCGGCATCATAGTAATAATATGGATAATTTCCTCGGCGTTGGATAAGAAGCCTTCTGTACTAAGCCAAACTTCAGGCAACAGTTCGACGATATCGAACTATGCACCAGGTGACGTGCCATGGGATTATATAGTCCAGCAAGTCAAGGTTGGAGATCTTATCGACGGTGATATGGTGCTGTTGCCGAATAATGATCGCATGTCCAACGATCAGAATTTTGCAACTGGGGATAGTATATGGGTATTGAGTTTCATGCAAGCAACGATGAAGGCGGACAGTCAAGGCAAGAATGATGTTACGTTGTCGCAATGGAAACCGATTAAGTCTTTCAAAACAAAAGAAGAGGCAGACAAAGATTTAGTGGAGTTAAAAGTGGAGATAAAGACGGATGTGAAATTAATCGGTGTCTACAAAACAGAGCTAGATAGCCAATTTAGGTACTTTGCGGTGGTTGAATTGCCAACTGGACAAAAGGTTAAGCAGCCGATCCCAGAAGCAAGATATACAACCTTTAAGGATAAAAAAGAGGTAAGCGTAGTCCTAGAAGAAGTACATGATTATACAGATTATGATCAATCGATGGCTAAATTTCGGGGGTGGGCAGAATGATCGTTGTGGACCTTATTATTAGTTTATTTGTAATTGTCTTGCTGCAGTTTACAGGGATGTTCATTTTTAGTCTAATGACTCCCTATCGGGATATGGAAGAAATCAATAACGGCAATGTGGCAGTTGGGATTACCATGGGAGGCAAGTTCGTAGCTACTGCGATCATTTTAGGTATTGCAGCCTATACGAACGGCTCCATCTGGCATATGAGTCTATGGTTTGCAGTAGGGTACGCATGCTTAATAGCCTCATATTGGGTGTTCGATTGGCTAACCCCAGGTATGAAGCTATCAGACCAGCTTAAGGGAGGCAATGTGGCTGTCGGTACCCTTCTTGCAGCCGTATATATCGGTATCGCGATTTCGATAAGTTCTCTAATTATTTAACATTTCTATGTATGAGATCCCAAGTACTAAATCGCAATTTTCGTAATTTCTACATTAGCGAGCTGCGATAAATCTAAGAACTGATCGTCAATGTTGATGAGCGGTCGGAAGAAATCAGTAGGGTTCGTCATAATGATAGTACCTTCACGTCCGTCGCTCAGAGACACCGTTTTACCAATAAAATTAGGAATCATGTTGCGTATGAACACTTGGGTGATCTTGGGATCCAACTCGCCGAAGCTCATGCGATGAAGCTCTTTAAGAACATGCAGTAAATCACGTCGTTGTTGATACACTCTGCTCGAAATCATTGCGCTGTACACATCTGCGACCGCGACAATTTTGGAGTAGGAATGGATCTCTGTACTGCTTTTCCGCAGCGGATAGCCTGAACCATCCATTCGCTCGTGATGTTGCAGGGCAACGAGTGCGAGCGTTTCATCTTTTAACGATTTGCGAATAATATCATAACCATGAATCGTATGTTTCTGAACTTCCTCGAATTCTTCCTTCGTCAGCTTAGCCGGCTTATTCAGAATATCCGGATGTATTCTACATTTCCCGATATCGTGCAGATAGCCTGCTTTCCCAATGACTAACGCATCCTTCTCAGATTTGTTCATCCATTTGGCAATATAGTACGATAACATTCCAACTTGGACACTGTGTTGAAGGGTATAGTCATCTTTACTATGCAAGGAAAGAAGCAGAGAAACAACATCTTTCTCATCCTGAATGCTCTCGATTAGCGGATTGAAAGCGGATTCTACAGTTTCGTTGTGAAGAGAACCACCGTCTTGCAAAGATTCAAACATTTCTTTAATGCCCTGAGTAGCGTTATTAAATGAGGTAACCTGTAAGATATTCGCTTGCCGGGATGGCACTTCTTCAATGACTTTCTCGATTTCACTGCTTCTTGGAGCTATATCAACATAATCCACACTGTGACGATTGAGCATCGAAATGTCTCCAGCGTCGAGAATGGTGCCTGAAGATAGTAAATGAAGGCCTACTGCATTGTAGGAATCGGAAATTAATTTGTCACCAACGATAAGTTGAAGCACATGTACACGCATATAAGCTCCTCTCCAAGTCCTAGTATCCTATAGGTATATTGTAATACTACATCCCAATATAACGACTGTAAAGACTTTTGGCTTGAATTAAATCCTCCGTCCCTTGAATGAGAACACGACCACCAGGAAATATAATCATTTGAATATCGTCAGAAGCGTGAAACTTTAAAAGAAAGCGGTTTTTCTCAACCAGACCTAGCGGTTGTAACCGTTCTTCCCAGTACTCCAACGGATGTGTGCTTGGAATAATTGGATGAATTTGAACCGAATTGCGACCGCATAAGGACTGAATGGTATCACTTTCAATATGAGCATCTAAATACTCATATTGTTTATGAGCACAAGCTGGGCAATCTGACTTCTTAGCCCCAGAGACCCGTATCGCGGAATTCTGATTGAACCATAAGTCCCATTGCTGCATGTTGAGATTGAGTTGATCCGTTGCGCCTACGAGTAATTTAAGAGCCTCAGTGGCTTGATAGGAAGCAACGACATGGATGATTCCCCCAATGACACCTGCAGTGTCACAGGTATCTGTGGTGCCTGCAGCTGGCGCTTGCGGGAAGAGGCAGCGCAAACAAGGTGTTCGATCAGGGATAATGGTCAGCGAGACACCTCGCGAGGCAACAGCACCGCCATAGATCCAAGGGATCCCTAATTTCATGCTGACATCGTTGAGCAGGAACCGAACGGCGAAGTTATCGGTTCCATCCAGAATGACATCGACATCATGAAGCAATCCCTCGGCATTTGTCGCGTTAAGATCACAGACATGAGGATCAATCTCGACATTGGAATTCACTAGCTGCAGACGTTTCGCAGCGGCGATGGACTTGGGAATCGTCGCTGAAGCGTCGTCTTCATCGTACAGCATTTGCCTTTGGAGATTACTCTTATCAACAAAATCGCGATCTATGATTCGAACATATCCAACTCCTGCACGTACCATATGATTAGCAAGAACGGTACCTAATGCGCCCATACCGACAATAGCCACACGACCGAGGCCAAGTTTGCGCTGACCTTCCATGCCGATCGGGGGGAAGAGAATTTGTCTCGAATAGCGTGGGTCAATTCCTGTTGAAGTTTCTGTATGTAAATGAGGGTCCAAGTGAAGTCATCTCCGTTCGAATCAGTTATCAGCCTGCGGTGCATGAAGCGGGTTCCAGGGCCCTGTTTGATTGCCTTTCCATTCGGACCCATCCGCCCATATTTCTTTTTTCCAAATAGGTACAATTTGTTTCAAGCGTTCAATGGCATATCGACTGGCATCATAGCAGTCAGCGCGGTGAGGTGAAGAGACAGCAATCACGACGCTCGCTTCGGCAATCCCAACCTTACCTAATCGATGGGTGATCGCACATAAGGTGCCAGGCCACTTCGCATCGATTTCTTCCCCGATGGTTGCCATCGTTTTCAAGGCCATCGGAATATAAGCTTCATACTCCAAAAGGACGGTTCGCTGTCCGTACGTCATTTCTCGCGTCGTGCCGATGAAGGCAAGTGAAGCGCCGTGGTTGGGGTGATTCACCTTAGAGGTCACGGAAACGACATCGATCGTTGAATCGGTGATTTCGTAAAGAGAAGGCTGTCCACCTGAAACCGGCGGAATAAGCGCAAGCTCGTCTGAGGCGGTAACCGTGTCCTGATCTCCGGCGTAATCTTGATTTTTGGCAAAAAAGCATGTAGAGAGCTGCGCCGAGGCAGCAGGATAATCAGCGATGATTTTATCCTTCAACTGAGCAATCGTTATCGAATCAGGATCGACAGTAATTGTGAGAACAGAAGTTCCGAATAGGTCTACTAGACCTGCGAAGAGTTGAATATGTAAGTTCAATTTGTTTCTCCTTGCCATAGATGTTAGAATCCCTTACAGCATATCATATTTTGCCCTGAAAATGGTATAATGGAGTGATCCCTTGGCAGGACTTGGAATTTGAAATGGGAAGGAGTATCAGCATGCAAACTAATTCACGGATAGAAGTGTCTGACTTACATAGGAACATACAAATTTTTACAGTTGAAGAAATGGTTGCAATAGCGGATCTGAGATGTAACATTCAAGATCGCGTTCCATCGGTGGAAGGAGAAGCCTTTGATCTCAAATCATGGTACCGTAGCTGGCACAGCAATGGGCAGAAGCGTATAGATGAAGAGCCTACTCACGTGAGGGTGGAAGCGGTAGATGAGTTTCAAGCCCTGATACCATGGGGACAAACAGATCAAGCATTATTCCTATATGCACAGGAGGGACAGGCACTGAAGAAAGGGTATCCGATTCGATTATATGTACCTGATGGAAGCAGTGAGTGCCTGAATGTAAAGAGTATCATCAAAATATGGTTTATAAACGATCCAGCTTTAGGTGAAGAAGCAACGTATGGGTTTAAGAACAAAATTACCCTGGATGAGCTCAAATTCAAGAAATGAGGAAGCGAATTCTTGCATAACATAGAGACAGGCATGTTGAGATCAGGGTTTTCTCATTATGAAGAGAGGTGAACGGATGTCGGCCCCCTTGCAACGGCTAGTCATATTACATACGAATGATATACATAGCCATTTCGAACAGATGCCCAAAATAAGCGCTTATTTTGATCGTGTTCGCCGCCTATGGCCGCCCGATCAAGTGTTGACACTTGATATTGGTGATCATATGGATCGCATGTTTCCAGAAACAGAAGGGACGAATGCGATCGCTAATTTAGAAATCATGAATGCTACCGGCTACGAAGCGATGGTTCTAGGCAACAATGAAGGATTAACCTTTACACCGGAATGGCTAAGATCAGTTGTGCTGGAACATGCCCAATTTCCCATTATTGGCAGCAATATAACGGATAGCAAGACGAATGAAACGCCGGATTGGATGCTGCCCTCCTTGACTCTTGAAAAGTCGGGTATGCGTATCGGTCTGATCGGCGTTACAGCCGCTTATCAAGATTACTATGAATTACTCGGTTGGGATGTAAGTGATCCTATGAAAGCTGTAAGCGCCCATGTGAGCCTTCTGCGTCCCAAGGTGGACATCTTAATCGTCATGTCGCATTTGGGCCTGAGAACGGACCAGCGGATGGCTGAGGAGTTGGATGGCATCGACATTATCCTTGGTGGGCACACCCATCATTTGCTCGAAGAGCCGCTTCTACTCAGCGGCACTTATATTGGTGCGGCCGGCAAGTTCGGGCAGTATGCCGGCCATATCGAGCTTGCCTACGATCCGGCGCAGCGCCGGATCGTGGAGCTGAACGGCCGCGTCGTCCCGATGACGGACGCGAGCGAGGAAGACAGCAGCGTCATCACGCTGCTGGAGCACTATCGCATCGCCAGCTCCGCATCGCTGGCGGCAGAGGTGGCGCAGCTGCGGCAGCCGCTGCGCCTGGATTGGTACGGCGAATCCCCGCTCGGCAACTTGCTTGCCGCGGGGATTCGCCGCTGGACCAGCGCCGAGATCGGGCTGGTCAATAGCGGGCAGCTCCTTCAGGGACTGAAGGAGGGGAGCCTTTCCCGGGGCCGGCTGCTGGAAATCTGCCCCGGCCCGATCAATCCCTGCCGCATGGAGCTCAGCGGCGCGGATATTCGTCAAGCGCTCGAAGAGTCGCTGCTTGACGAATTTATGGAGAAGCCGATTCGCGGGTACGGCTTCCGCGGGGAGGTGCTGGGCATTCTCTGTGTGGACGGAATTACTGTCCAGATGGATGCCTCACGCCCTCCCTACGAGCGCATCCTCTCCGTGTATGTTGGCGAGGAGCTATTAGACCTAGAACGTACCTACCTTGTAGGTACGATTGATATGTTTACGTTTGGATCAGGCTATCTATCCCTGAGCCGAGGCAAGCAGATCGTGTACATGCTGCCTGAGTTTATCCGTGATGTGCTAGCCAATCAGCTGCAAGATGAGGCTGCTATCGCTGGCAGCCACCACCGTCGGTTCATAGATGTTGTCAGACCCAGCACTAAACAGGTAGAATAGGAACCGGAGCAAATTTCTGATAGTTAGCAGAATATAGGGGGCAATCATGCATACAATTTTTGAGGCGATCATTATTGGGATCGTTGAAGGTTTGACGGAGTTTTTACCCGTATCCTCGACAGGGCATATGATTTTGGCACAAAGTTTGCTAAACACACAAAATGATGAAGTCATGAAGACGTTCGATTTCGTCATTCAATTGGGTGCCATTATGGCAGTCGTCATTATTTATTGGAAGCGAATCTTATCCTTATTTGGACTTGTGAACCGGAAAAGCGAAAGTAAAACAGGGAAAAAGCTGAATCTATTGCACATTTTAATTGGTATCATACCTGCAGGTGTGATCGGCGTTCTATTCAATGATATTGTGGATGAGAAGTTATTCAATACAACAACGGTTCTAGTAGGACTCGTGCTCGGCGGTATTCTGCTCATCATTGCCGAGAAGAAAAAGGAACAACCCAAAACGACCGTCCTAGACGACTTGACGTACCGGCAAGCTTTCGCAATTGGATTGTGGCAGCTCATATCGATTTGGCCTGGTTTTTCACGATCGGGTTCTACGATTGCCGGTGGTATGCTATCAGGTGTAAGCCGTGCGGCTTCAGCGGATTTCACTTTCATCATGGCCATTCCGATTATGTTCGGAGCTTCTGGCGTCTACTTTTTGAAAAATTATGATGCATTGTCATCCGACGATTTGGCTTTCTTTATTGTAGGATTTCTAGTGGCTTTCGTGGTGGCTTTACTAGCTGTCGTCTCTTTCATTAAATTTGTGCAAAAAATGAAGCTCACTTACTTTGCGTATTATCGTTTTGCAGTCGCGATTATTTTCGCGCTTTATATGTTTTTAAAGTAGTTTTTTATACAACAATAGCGAATCGCGTCGAAAGACGCGGTTTTTTGTATTGAACTTTTCATTGAAATCTATTACATTTAAGTAGAACGTAATGCTCACCTATGCGGGGGTTCTGAAATGCTGTTTATGCCGATCAACATGTGTCAACCTGGAATGAGGCTGGCTAAGAATATATACAACGATGATGGTATGGTCCTTTTGGCCGTTAATGTTGAGCTTACACAGAGACTTCTTGATCGCTTGTTTAGCTATGGAATCGATTATATTTACATAGAAGACGCTAGAACGAATGATATTATTCAACCGGATGTTATTCAGGATGAAACAAGAACCAAAGCGGTTATGGAAATTCGCAATACTTTTAAGAAGGTTATGGAAGATTCGAATAAACGCGGAGCTGTGAATTATTACGACATTGGTCGCAACTTTCGCGATGTTATGAAGATGATCATTGATGATTTGAGTGCTCACGATGGTGCAATGGTCATGCTGAATAATATGAATGTGAAGGATAATTACTTATTCCAGCATTCCGTTAATGTGAGCATTTATGCGATTATGCTGGGAATCAGTTATGGGTATAGTCGAGAGAAGCTCGAGACGCTTGGTTTAGGCGCGTTATTGCATGATATTGGGAAGACGAAAGTGCCATTAGGCATTCTTCGCAAGCCTTCTCAGCTAACACCAGACGAGTTCACTGAAATGAAAAATCATACAACCTATGGCTTCAATCTATTGAAGGATGAACCGAATATCCCACTTCTTTCTGCTCATTGTGCCTTGCAGCATCATGAACGGATTAATGGCAGTGGATATCCACGTGGCATTCAAGGGGGCGAGATTAATGAGTTCGCCAGATGGATTGGACTTGTCGATTCCTATGATGCCATGACGACGACACGTGTGTATCGCAGACCGTTATTGCCACATGAAGCCATGGAACAGTTATTTGCAGGATCTGGTACGATGTATGACCAGAGTCAGATTGCTTTGTTTCGGGACAAAATAGCCATTTACCCATTGGGGATTACGGTAAGATTGAATACTGGGGAATATGGGATCGTCTCTAAGTTGAACATGTCTGTGCCGCATAGACCAACGATTCGCGTGCTTCAAAATGAGGCAGGTACTGTGCTTAAAGAACCGTATGAAATCGATCTTTCAAACAAACTGTCGATATTAATTTCTGAAATTGGGGAAATTAAAGTAAATGACTCGATATTAGATACAAGTATGCCTACAATATTATAGAATAGATATCGTACATAGTAGAAAAAGAACCTGGGAAACCAGGTTCTTTTTGTAGATTAAGGAGGAGTCACGATGCGGGAGTCTATGGAGAAAGGCGTGTTTTGGAAATGGGGGCACGCCATGTTTCGGTTCCGATGGTTAGTGCTAACGATTGGTATTAGCTTAATGCTCATCTTTGCTATTTTCGCTCAAAAAGCGCCAGGTATGTTGAAAGACAATGGGTTTACTCCCAAAGGGAGCGAATCCGATCTGGGATTGATTCAAATGCGGGATGAGCTTGGGGTGCCTCGCACACAGTTGAGTTTCGTGTATACGGGTCATAATGGGCTTGATTTAACGGCGAAAGCTCAGCAAGATGCGATTATGGCCACACTTACGAAGGTGAAAGAACTGTCTTATGTGGAAGATGTGAGATTCGTAACTACGCCTCGTAATGAAGGACATCTAGATGTACAAGCAGTTAGTGTATCACTCTCGTTAGATACAGATCCCGCATTAGAGATATATCCGGAACTTAAGTCGCATGTACATCCACCAGAAGGTATGGACGTGTATGTTACAGGTGGGCCTGCAATTCTCTATGACATGCAAGTCGCCAGTAAACATGATATTGCCAAATCGGAAGCGATAGGTTTACCTATTGCACTTCTCGTGTTGTTAATTGTTTTCGGAACATTGGTTGCAGCATTCTTACCTATGGTCGTAGGACTGATGAGTGTGACACTTACACTGGGCGTTACTTATTTTATTGCGCAGCATCAATCCTTATCGAATTTTCTACCGAATATGGTAACAATGCTAGGGCTTGCGGTTGGAATTGACTATGCGCTATTTCTGGTCAGCCGGTTTCGTGAAGAGCTCAAAGTGCAGAGCAGTGTTGCTGCTGCCGTCGCAATGACATGTCAAACAGCAGGAAGATCGATATTTTTCTCTGGGATCGCAGTCCTCATTGGTTTGTTGGGGATGCTGTTTGTGGATTTGACCTTCTTCCGCTCCCTCTGTCTCGGAGGAGTTATCGTTGTTTCAATTTCCGTCATTGTGGCCAATACAGTGTTATTAGCTCTTTTGGGTATTTTGGGTCATCGTATTAACTCCTTACAGGTCGTTCCTAAACGATTCCGTAAGCAAGAAACATCGAAGTTCTGGGAGAAAATTGCTTATGCAGTGATGAAACGTCCAGTTCTGCTAGTTGTTGTAGTAGGTGGTGTGTTGATCTATAGTATGACGCCGATCTGGCAGATGAAATTAGGGGTACCGAACGCGGAGGTCCTTCCTCCAAGCTATGAGTCCCGTTATGGAGCTGAGTTGCTCAAGAGCGCCTATGACCCTCGCATGACAGCACCGATTCAAGTTGTGATACATACGAAAGATGAGATCTGGTCAGCCGCCTCGATTGGCGAGATTCAAGCTTACAGTAAGCAGGTCAAAGCTGTAGGTGGTGTAAAAGAGGTCCAGAGCTATCTAACTGTTCTGGGACAGCATTCTGATGCAGAGCTTGCGGGGATGTTTACAAAGCCTGAGGTTCAGCACCAGGTAGAAGAAACGCAATTAGCGAAAGGGCATACGGCTCTAATGATTGTTATCCCTGAAAAGGACACGGATGATCCTGTGACGGATCAATTAGTTCACGATCTTCGTAAGTTGAGTACTGGAGGATTAGAGACTGCTGTAACAGGTGGTCCTGCGTACCGTTTGGACATTATTGACCGTATTCAAAAGGAAATTCCTGAGGTTCTTATTTTCGTTATGGGAATTACTTATCTCGTACTCTTGCTGGCATTCCGCTCGGTCTTACTCCCGCTGAAAGCTGTCTTGATGAATATGCTTAGTTTAGGCGCTAGTCTAGGGATCGTCGTCTTAGTGTTTCAGCATGGATTCATGGCGGATATGCTGCATATTACGTCCATCGGATATGTGAGCGCAACGCTGCCTGTCATCATCTTCTGCGTCGTGTTCGGGATCTCCATGGATTACGAAGTGTTCCTTATTTCACGTATCATGGAAGAATATGAGGCAAGTGGAGATAATGATCAGAGTACAGCCGAAGGTTTGAAAAAAACAGGAAGCTTAATTACAAGCGCGGCTTTCATTCTTGTTGTCGTAGTCGGATCTTTTATTTTCACCGATATTGAAATTATGAAAGCCCTGGGGCTAGGTCTCGGACTTGCGGTATTGATTGACGCCACCATTGTTAGAGTCATGCTTGTGCCTGCGCTAATGAAGCTGCTAGGTGACGCTAACTGGTGGGCCCCGAAGTGGCTTCGTGCAAAACCGCAATCCCAAATAGACAAGCATTAAGGCTAGCGGCGATTCCTATGGCTGTTTCCTTTTTTGCCAATCATAAGTTACAATAAAGGGCATAGGTATAGGCATAATAGGTAGTAACATGTTCTTGAATAGGAAATGATAGGTCAGGTGTAAACAGCATGAATAGGAACGCAACACACTCCATCTTACCGGAGTTAACTCCTGAGTATGATCCTTGGGACCCCATTCGGTCGTATCGGAAATACGGGAAACACGTATTAACTAGTATAGAGCTTACCATCACCAATCTGTGTAATATGCGTTGTGAGCATTGTGCAGTTGGCGATTCACTTACGATGTCAGAAGGTCCACGTATACCGTTACCAGTTATTTTGCAGAAACTGGATGAAATTGAACATTTGGAAACGATTAGTTTAACAGGCGGCGAACCTTCCTACCACATTAAGATCGTGAAAGACTACATGCTGCCCATCCTCAAATATGCGCGGGAGCGGGGGATTCGGACCCAGATCAACTCGAATTTAACATTAGATTTGGAGCGTTATGAGCTGCTGGCGCCTTATCTGGATGTCATGCATATTTCTTTCAATTATTTGAATGAGGATGACTTCCATCAAGTAGGATTTGTGAACTCGCCGCGACCTGTGGGCAAGGCCATTGCATCCGGCATGTATGAACGAATGGTTAATAATACGAGGGCACTAAGCAAAGGCGGTTTGTACGTTTCAGCGGAATCGATGATTAACACGCGAACCCATTTGAAATTGCCTGAGATTCATCAGCTAATCAACGAAATGGGATGCAAGCGTCACGAAGTACATCCGATGTATGCGAGCTCTTTCGCTTCCCATCTTCCAATGGTTACGCTGGACGAATTGCGCGCGAGTATCCATCGGTTGCTAGACGATCGGAATCCAGACATGTGGATGCTGTTCGGCACATTGCCATTCTTCGCGTGTAATGAACTGGAAGCGGATCGTACGCTTGTTAAGCGTCTACGTGAAGAGCGCAATGTTACGGTTCGTAACGACCCAGATGGGCGAAACCGTTTGAACGTCAGTACGTTTACTGGCGAGGTTTTCGTCACCGATTTTGCTAATGAGCCTCCGCTTGGAAATATACATGATGATGGGCTTGATGATATCTTTGCTCGTTGGGAGAACAATCCGCTGAACCAGCAGGTGAATTGTTTCTGTAGTAAAGCATCTTGTTGCGGACCTAACTTGCTTGTAGCAGACTCATACTATCGCACAGTAGATTTCAAAAGTCGTAAAGCTATTATCTAATCATCTTTCTGAAGGAGAAATTACATTTTGCCACATACGTCGTTTGATTTCGGTTCTATCGTACTTAATCTTTTCCTAGTTATCCTACTCGTGATGCTTAACGGATTTTTCGTTGCAGCGGAGTTTGCGCTTGTGAAGGTTCGACAGTCTCGTATTCAACAACTGGTCAATGAAGGCAGCGGCAAGGCTAAATACGCGAGTAAAGTAACTTCTCAGCTGGATCGCTATTTATCTGCTACACAGCTTGGGATTACACTAGCTTCTCTGGGACTGGGTTGGATTGGGGAACCGGCGATTGATGAATTGATTATGGAGCCTCTGTTTCATTCACTTGGTTTAGGCGAATCCATGTATACAACGACTTTATCTTTTATCGTTGCTTTCGGTTTTATTACGTTTATGCACATTGTGCTAGGAGAGCTTGCGCCCAAATCCTTTGCCATTCAAAAGCCAGAATTGACTTCCCTGTGGCTATCAGCACCGCTATTGTTTTTCTATAAAATATTTAGTCCAATTATTTGGGTACTTAACGGTGCCGCGAATAAATTTCTTGCGATGATTGGTGTCGAGCCTGCGAGTGAGAATGAGGCTGCTCATACGGAGGAAGAAATTCGCATCCTGATGGATGAGAGTGTCAAAAGCGGTCATATCAACGAAGACGAGATGACGCTGTTTGATAATATTTTCGAATTCTCCGATCTTATCGCTCGCGAGGTTATGCTGCCAAGGACAGATATGGATTGTTTATTTCTCGAAGTAAGTTTTATTGATAATTTGCGCTTCGTTCACGAAACCAAGCATACCCGTTATCCTGTTGCTGATGGGCACAAAGATAACATTGTAGGCTTTGTCCATATTGCCGATCTACTGACGGCTGATCCGGATGTTGAGCAGGAGCTTAAGACCTTCATCCGTCCTATTCTGAATGTTCCTGAGTCGATGGAAGTGAGCCGCGTGCTCAAACTCATGCAAAAAAAGCATTCTCAACTTGCTATTGTCGTTGATGAGTATGGGGGGACGGCTGGTCTCTTAGCCTTGGAAGATATCATCGAAGAAATCGTGGGAGAATTGCATGATGAATTCGATGTGAATGAACGGCCTGGCGTGGAAGTGAAAGATAAATACACCTCTGTGGATGGTCGAGTACTGCTGGAAGATTTAAACGATATGCTGGATCTCCAAATTGAAGACGATGATGTGGATTCGATTGGCGGTTGGCTGTTTAAGAAGGTAGAAGGCGCGCCTGTCAAAGGGAAGAAAGTACCTTATGCTAATCATGTTTTCGAAGTGACCGAGGTAGATCGATTGCGTATTGTGCGTATACATATAACGAATATCGACACAGTTAAACCGGGAAATGAATAATCGGAGGCGTCTCTATGTCACCCAAGACAGCTATAATCATGGCGATAGGAGCATTGGTGTTATACGGTTTGTTTACCGTAGGGCTGCCTTTTCTCTTAGCGCTGGTGACAGCTATTTTTTTGGACCCACTCACAACGCTCTTGATGCGTGTCGCGAAAATGAAACGTTTTGTCGCCGCAACGATCATTAGCACGGCATTTACTCTACTGATGGTGGCGTTAATCTATTTTATTGGGATGAATGTCGTTACCGAGTTAATTGACCTTGGTCGTAAAGCGCCTAATTACATGGAGGATGTCAATAATTACGTAGATCAGGCTGTGGTGCGAACCCAGGTATTCTATGATTCATTATCCCCAGAGATGGCAGCACAAGTACAGACGTGGGTAGAGCGGGGGACCGAGACGTTAACTGGCGCATTAACGAGTATATTGAGTGGTATTTCTGGATTTTTCCTCAATATGGCCGGAAAGATCCCTAATTTATTCATGCTAGTGATCATCTATGTAATCACCCTGTATTTGTGTATGTACAACTTGCCCAATTTGAAAGTTGCTTTTCTCTCGATGTTTGAAACGAAAACCAAGGATAAAATGGAGAACGTACTGACTTATTTGCGTGAAGCTATTTTCGGTTTTATTCGTGCACAGTTGATTATGGCGATCTTTACGTATTTGCTAACGTTCATTGGACTGCTAGTCCTTCGGGCTGAATACCCTCTCGCAATTTCACTACTTGTTATGGTGATGGAATTCGTGCCCGTGATTGGGACCGGAATTATTTTCATCCCATGGATCATTTACCAACTGCTGCTAGGCTATACGGGCATGGGAATTGGCTTGTTCGTGCTCTTCTTGGTACTTATCATCCTTCGCCGGATTGTAGAGCCCAAAGTGCTTAGCGATGCGGTTGGCATCAATTCATTAGCGGCTTTGATTTCCTTGTATATTGGCTTTGAATGGCTTGGTTTCGCGGGCTTGTTCCTTGGTCCCCTGGTCGTCATTATTTATCAAGCCTTGCGCAAAGCAGGCGTGTTAAAATTGAATATTCAATTAGATTAACATTGAGATTAAAAAATCCTTTTCCGAATTGCGCGGTTGCAATTGGAGAGGGATTTTTTCATAACGGAAAATATAGGATATCGGTAATTTTGGTCAAGTTATGCCGCATATAACGAGTCATATAGGCTCTGCAAAGGAGGAGACATATGTACACACAATTTAAAAGTTGGTATCCGTATATTGGACCGTGTGACCCATGTCCACCGATTCGAGTGAAATGGTATAATACCCCGCCGCAATTATATATGAATTTTCAACCGCCAGGATTGCCACAGTTTAGTCCGTATGATGCTTTGAGAACAGGGACGCTCTGGCCTGCACTCTATGGACCCTACCCGAATCCATTACAAGTGACTAGAGGCGATGAAGGAGGCCAATCAACATGAGCGAGCAAGTGCTGCCTGAAGCCTATTATAAGCAACTTCGTGATCTGCAAGCCGTGGATTTTGTATTGGTGGAGTTAACACTTTATTTGGATACGCACCCTGATGATTTGAGTGTGATCCAACAGTATAATCAATTTGCCCATAAGCGCATGCATATGGCCCAGCAGTTCGAAATGGAATTCGGACCTTTGATGCCCTTTGGACACAGCTTCACAAAAGCGCCATGGCAGTGGGTGGAGACACCTTGGCCGTGGCAAGTTTAAGAGGGAGGATCGCTAATGTGGATATATGAGAAAAAGCTGCAATACCCTGTCAAGGTGAGCAAATGTGATCCTCGGATGGCGAGACTGCTTCTTGAGCAGTATGGGGGAGCCGATGGAGAACTCGCTGCAGCGCTTCGGTATTTGAACCAACGCTATTCGATTCCAGATAAGGTTGTAGGATTGCTGACGGATATCGGTACCGAAGAATTTGCCCACTTAGAAATGATTGCGACAATGGTTTATAAGCTGATGAAGGATGCCACAATGGAACAAATCAAGGCAGCTGGGCTTGATGATCACTATGTCGCTCATGATCGAGGACTCTTTTATCAGAGCGCTGGAGGCGTCCCCTGGACGGCTACCTACATACAAGCCAAGGGAGATCCGATAGCTGACCTCTACGAAGATATTGCGGCCGAGGAGAAGGCGAGAGCGACCTATCAATGGCTTATTGACACTACGGATGATGTGGATTTGCAGGACAGCTTGAAATTCCTCAGGGAAAGGGAGATTGTGCATTCGCTTCGATTTAGGGAAGCTGTTGAGATTCTGAAAGCAGATCGGGAAGAGAAGAAGATATTCTAAGTATAAGCTAGAAAAAAGAAGATCGCCAATCCCTTCAGCCCTTCATCGCGGCTAGGTGGTTGGCGATCTTTTAACGTGTTAGACGAGGTTTTAGCTTTGTTACGTTATGGTTTATTTAGCTATGATTTGTAACAACCTGTTAATGACAACAGCGGCCTGTGCTCTTGAAGATTCAGTACTAGGAGCGAAATGTTGCTCATCGTAACCGTTCATGATTCCAAGAACTGCTGCAGACTTAACATACGATTTAGCCCATTCACTGATAGCATCATTATCTGAGTAGCTATTTTCGGTGGGAACTGACAGATCAGTGAGCTGCTTTTTCGTAGCGTATAAGTAAGCCTTTACCATCATAACGGCCATTTGCTCTCTTGAAATACTGCTTTCAGGAGCAAAGGTATGGTCATTTATGCCACTAACAATGCCGGCTTTTTGAGCGGCATAAACGGAGTCCTTATACCAGGAATCGCTGGAGATATCGTCGAAATCCGCTGTTTCGGCGGCCTGTCCTCCTAGCTTCAATGCTTTTGAAAGCAGGGAGACGAATTGTGCTCTTGTCAAATGGTTATCCGGTTTAAAAGATGAAGCATCCATACCGTCGATAATGCCATCGGTAACCAAATGTTCAATTTCCTTTTGGGCCCAATGTCCTTGAATATCTAGGAAATTTATGTCGCTTACTTTCTCTAAAACTGCATATGTGGAAAAATGCGGCAATGAAGCCGTGATAGTCCCGGCGCTCTGAATGCTACTGTCCACACGGTTCCATTCTCCTGTCTGCTCATCCAGCACATAGACACCAAGTTTGTCAGGGTTACTTACTTTAGTTGTATCGTATTTGAATGTTGCTTGAACAGGCTTTGTAAAAGCGCCAACTGGCTCCCCGTTCTCCGTTAGATGGTAAATAACAAGGGAGGAAACAGCTTTGAATTGCGGGATTGCCGCTGGAGCAGCTTCAATGATTTGCTCCAATTCGATTTGATTTTTTCCATCTTTAATCGAAATAGAATTAGGTGGGAAACGAAGTGTCCCGTTGTTAGATGTAATTACCAAGGGTTTGTTGTTCGTCCCAGCCATTTGGAGGATATCAGCATCCAGCTTGATAGAGAGCTTGTCAACTCTTTCCCCTGTCTGTGCATCAAGATTTAACTCTTTTTTATCCGATTTTAGATCAACAAGGAAATCCACCCGATCGGGGTTCAGATTAAGGGCCATTTTGCCATCTTTGTCCAGAGTCGGAGTTGGTTTGAATCCACCGCCGCCGCCACCGCCGCCGCCGGTGCCTGCATTCGTGGTGAATGAAGCGGCAGGCCCATAATCGCTCCCGTTCCCTGCTGCATCCACAGCTTTAATGGCATATGTATACGATGTAGAAGGTTTCAAGTTGCTCAAATTGTATTGCAGTCCATTACTTACTGTCGCTAATTCTTGATAGGTGGTTCCGGTTACCGTGTAAAGTTTATATGCTGCCACGCCAACATCGTCATAGGCAGGAGTCCAGTTAAGTGAGGCACTAGTGGTTGTTATATTTGCAACTGTCATTCTGCTATTCTCGGACCATGTTGGAGCAGATGTGTCTGGCTTCTTCGTAGTAACTCTTACTGAAGGTGCCCCCAATACGCCCCAATGGCCACTGGAGTCACCGGCTTGCAACACATAGGTATATGTTGTGTCAGGACTGAGATCCGTTAAATTAAATGATGTGACAAGACCATCGATTTCTGCTTTCAATTCAAATGAGGGAAACATTGTATGATCATTGAGTAAATATACTCTTATCTTTTTAACATTTGCGCTATTTTGGCTCAGAGCCCATGCTAAGGTTGCACTGGTTGAAGTCACGTTCGTTGCATGAAGCGGTGTAGCACTTGACCAGACATCAGCCCCTAATCCATAGGGATCTGAAGCGGATCCGCCGCCACCACCACCTGTTGCTGGTGGTACTTGAACTGAGACGGGATCACTCTCTGCTTTACCAGCGCTTTGGTTCGTGATGAAGATTGTACTACCTATGGGTCCGACGTCGTCAATGTTGACTGTAACTGTATAAAGTCCCGCCCCTGCAGTTCCTTCTCCAAGTAGATAGCCGTTACCATTGTAAACACGAATGTGATCACCTGGCAGCAAGTTGTTTACTGTGACCGTATCCGCTACAATTGAATTTTTGATGATTTTAATGGAGCTGCTTAGCAGCTTAGGGGTCAGGTTTCTAGGGAAAATCTTTGTATTTACAAAATAAGGCTGTCTGCCGTCTGGCAATTCAACGACGATAGCGAAGCCGCGCGCAGAAGCAGGTACCTGATGTAAGTCTAATGGAACCGTGTAATTGGGTTGTCCTGTGGCAAGCTCCACCAGTGGTGTTCCAAATAGGTTTTCATCATTGATATAGTAAACGCGGTATATCGCATCTGATGTCTCCTTTTTGGCAGGCTGCCATTGCAGAGTTCCTATGAATTCGCCCGGCGTATCTTTTGTCGCTGTTAAAGTGACTTGCACAGGCAAATAAGTTGGTGAGTCCCA
Source organism: Paenibacillus oryzisoli (assembly GCF_001653565.1). Lineage (GTDB taxonomy): Bacteria > Bacillota > Bacilli > Paenibacillales > NBRC-103111 > Paenibacillus_E > Paenibacillus_E oryzisoli. The sequence goes on along the minus strand of NZ_LYPB01000049.1, from coordinate 352,105 downwards.
TAACGGGAATACAACAGGAATATTAAGTTGAGAAGTTGTGTAGTTGTCCCTTTGTATTAAAGAGAAAATCCCTAGGGAAACAGCATCATCGGGCACATTGGTGGTATTTAAAATGAAATCTAAAGTTCCGTCGGAAAGAGTCTTCTTATCTTGAGGGTATATATAACCGCTTATTTGTTGATTGTTATTCAGAAAGGCAATCACATAGTTTGAGACAACTCGGCTATCTTGCGCTGGCTTGAAGTAGATATGCCCACCGATTTGCTTCTCGTTGGTATCACTGTCCCAAAGCACAGGTTTTTGTGCTAATAAATGCGTTTGGACGTACGTATCGATATCGGATAAGTTTGTAAAGTGATAAATGCTTTTATCACTGGATATATACATTTCACCGTTTTGAGTAACGTAGGCGTTGGTAACGGTAAAAGGCAAAGTTTTAAGACTAAGGAATGTACCACGATCATAGATGCCATATGAACCGAATACTAGCGAATCTTTGGCATAAATGACCTGGTCGGGATATGTTCCATACACGACACCAGTAACACTGTAGCGCTTGTTACCATAGTAGATTTGATCGCCATCCTTAAACAACCGTCCCACATTTGTCCAGAAATCCAGATTAAAGACTGCTTTACCTGTAAGGGTAGCGGGATCAATTTGAAAGATGCTATTCGGAGAACCATATGTTACACTGCCTGAACCGTACATGGCACCGGTCACTGTTTCATAAAAAGCTCCGTTAAAATTGAAATTCATGGGTAGCGATTTATCAGCTAATGTCCGATTCGATCCATAATTTGAATCATATACGCGCATATTGCTTACAAAGTATTGTCCCCAATAATAAAGCAAATGATCTGCTGGATACACGTTATCCGGATTGGATCCTAGAGAGTACCGAATGATTGCCGGTGTACTTCCAGCTAGCGAGGAGGCATCAACCACAGCAATATGAGTTTCTCCCCTGAGTGCAATGTACAGTTTGCCATTTTGCAGCTTGATGTCGGTAGGATTAGCGCCTATGACCTGCTTTCTGATAACGGTCATGTCGCTTTTGCGAATGACTAGACATTCATTAGTTGCTTTGGAAACGGCATAAATATATGGTGTAGAGTCGTCCGTGGTCCACGCGCTAATAGAGTCACTTGTACTAATAAAGTTGGTATGAGAGTTCGTTTGCATGGTGTAAGGGTGAGTAAGATCCAGAGTAAATGACTCAACTGATGAATGACTGTAGCTGCTATCATACAGATAGACAGTTCCGTTATCGCCCAGTAGACCATGCGTAACTTCATAAGGCAGATCGGCAAGTTTTACGCCAGTATCTTTATCGAAAACTGCCTGACTTGTCAGGACGTATCTTCCTGCCACATCCAAAATTTTAGAATTCAAATAACTATAATCACCGTATCGCTTATAGGCGCCGTTGATTTCTGTAAGATCGGCTGCATTCATTTTAGAACCGCCAAAAAATACGTTGCTTCCGTCGAAGAAAATTTTTGGATTAGGAAACCCAAAGCCGTATCCGCCGTCGTAGTTACTTGAGCTGATTAACGTGTTAGTTAAATAAGTATAAGCATTAAGTTTTGAGCCTGAAGAACTTGTTTCACCGATATAAATGGTATGAGTCGCTTCATCAGCGGCAAAAACGGCTTCATCTTCATTAGAGCTAATTTTAGCAATCGTTCCGCTGCTGCGATTATACGAATAGTTCTTCCAATCGGAAGTGTAAAATAAATAGTCGGATGTTGCCCCAATGTAAAGGGGCTGCACGTTTATGGCGATAGACGGCAGTAAGGATTGCGTTGAAAGATCGACAGGCTGAATAAGCGTGGCTCCAGACAATGCAATGAAGAGTGTATTACCGTTGCGTGCTATACTTGTAGGGCTGGACCCGACAATCAACTCTTTTTGAATCGTCATATCTGAAGTTCGTATGAAATAAAGCTTGTTTGTACTTTTTGATACAGCGTAGAGATAGCCTGCATTCCAGTCCGCCAGCCAATCTGAGACGCCTTGTGAAAAGGACAACGACTTTATTGGAGAGATTGCTGCAGCTGTGTTCAAACTGTTTACTGTTGCCGTCTTAGAGCTGTCTACCCCTTCGATCGGTCTCTGTGGCGAAACATACGGGATGATTCCTTCAGCCTGAATAGGCGAAAGGTTTGCACCCAATAGGCCAAATAAAAGTGTTAAAGCGAGCAGAACGATTAAGCTTGCTCTGTGATTCCTTGATCGTATCACGCAAAGTCCTCCAATTTTGTAAGATTTGTATTACTTCGGTGATCATACTGAAAATTCCTTTTTTAGGCTATTAAAGTAACTTAAATTCTCAATTCCGACCACACGCAGAGGATCCGGATATTTGTATGACCCCATTGAGACATACCCGCATTCCATAAAAAGAAGGCCCCCTCAAAGTAGTTATGGCTACTTTAGTGGGGCCTTCGACTGCGTTAGTCCGATTTCTCCGAACTAAAATAAGGATTACGTATAGGGAAGGACAAATAGTCCGAAAATACCGAACTATTTGCCCATTTTTCTTGAAGGAGCGTTTTAGTTAGGAAATTTCGGACTATATATAATTTAAGCGTGTGGTTATTGAAATTAATTCGGCAAAAGCGGACTAATAGGATTGTCGTTAGGCGTAAGGAATGACAAACAAACTAGATAACTCCGATTAAGCTTCTATCATCGCTGTGCCGCGCACCCATACCTGCTCGAGCGCAAGCTCTGGGCTGATCAGCAGCAGGTCAGCCTGCTTGCCGGCGGCAATCGAGCCGTGCGTCGCTTCGAGGCCGAGCTGCCTCGCTGGATTGCCGCTCGCGTAGCGGCTCGCGTCCGCGACGCTGACACCGACCTCGCGCACCATAAACCGGAGCGCATCGATCATCGTCAGCGTGCTGCCGGCGAGCGCGCCGCCCTCCGTCAGCCGGGCAACGCCCGCCTGCACGGTTACGGCTTGGCCGCCAAGGTCGTACTGGCCGTCGCCGAGCCCGGCGGCGGACATGGCGTCCGTGATCAGCAGCAGGCCATGCGGCTGCTTGACCATCGTCAGCAGCTTAATCGCTGCTGGATGCACGTGAATCCCATCGGCGATCACCTCGCCGCTGATGCGGGCGTCGGTGAGCACGGCACCGACGGTCCCCGGCTCGCGATGATGCAGCGGCTTCATCGCGTTGAAGGTATGCACCGCATGCGAGAGCCCCACGGCCACCGCCGACTGGATGTCGGCGTAAGAGGCGTCCGTGTGGCCGCATGCGGCAACGATCCCGTGATCGCGCAGCCACGCGATCATCTCAAGGCCCCCCTCGCGCTCGGGGGCCAACGTCAACTGACTCATGAGCTGCGGGAACCGCTCATGCCATTCCTGAAGCCATGGCAGCTGCGGCGGCACCATGAGGTTTGGATCTTGCGCGCCGGCCCACTTCGGCGAAATGAAAGGGCCTTCCAAGTGCACACCAAGCAGCTGAGCATAAGGCATCCCCTGCTCCATATAGCTGTGCACTTCAACAAGCACACGCTCAATCGCTTCACGCGTAGCCGTCATCGTCGTAGCCAACATGCCCGTTGTGCCATGCAAGGCATGATATTTTGTGATCGTATCCAATGTCTCCGCATTCGCATCCATGAAATCTGCGCCGTAACCGCCATGTACATGCACATCAATGAAGCCAGGCAGCAACCATTTACCGCCTGCTTCGATGCGAACGGCACTTGGACTAGCTGTATCCTGCCAACCAGAGGATTCGCCTACGTACACCAATTTACCATCCATGACATGAACCAATCCATCCTCAATGATGCCTTGTTCCGTAACTACTTTAGCGCCAGAGATCAGTATCTCGCTCATTCGAACAGCCTCCCAGCCTCAGCATCTAGCAGAACAACTAAGTGAGGGTGAGTCTGCAACAGTGTGGCAGGCACCTCGGTTGTGATTGGTCCCGTTAGGGCACGATGTACGATTTCGGCTTTATCAGCACCGCGTACGATTAAGAGGATTGTTTTGGCTTTCAGAATGGTACCAACCCCCATCGTCAGTGCGTGTGTAGGCACATCTTCAATGGAATCGAAGTAACGCGCGTTAGCTTCACGTGTTTCATCTTTCAATTCAACACGGTGAGTACCACTAATCAAAGAATCGTCAGGTTCATTAAAGCCGATATGACCATTATGGCCAAGGCCAAGAATTTGCAAGTCAATTTGCTTAGCATCGTCCAAAAGTTGATTGAATCGCTCACATTCTGCTTCCAAATCAGGGGCATTGCCGTTCGGAATATGAGCGGATTCTGCAGGAAGATCAATATGCGCAAATAAATGTTGTTGCATATAGGCATGATAGCTCTCAGAATGGTCCTCAGCTAAGCCGACGTACTCATCTAGGTTAAAAGTCGTTACTTGTTTAAAACTCACGCGGCCTTTCTGATAAGCTTTCACGAGTTCTTCGTAAATGCCCACAGGTGTGCCTCCGGTTGCCAAGCCGAGAACGGCTTTCGGCTGCATTTGTACAAGGGAGGTGATAATACCTGCTCCTGCTTCGTTAAGCTCTTGTTGATTCTGAAAAATATGAAGATTCATATTCATTATTCCTCGCTTTCATGGATGTAAGGGGTAGGGAAAAGTCAAATTCATGGATTATTTAATAAAAGTCCGTTTTTATTTTGCGTGAAAATATCATTAATACATAAAATTTTTCTCATTTCAATCATAACTGAAATTATTAAGATCGGCAATAACCATTTTACCTATAAATAGCAGCTTGTATAGGTTTCTAAGTATCGCACTATAGAGGCTGGCGTAATCGATTATTGTGATTGTACATTGACTTACATGGGTATGTTTGCCATTCTTAACATAGATCATTACAACTATTTTATACATTCAAAGGAGTAGGGAACATGACAACTCGGAGACAACTGCCAGAAGCGATGCTTTTTGATTTGGATGGGACGTTATTTCAGACAGAAACCTTACTATTACCAGCATACCATGCGACCTTTGACGAGCTTCGAGCTCAAGGAATTTACGAGGGGGAGACACCGCCTGAAGAGCGAATTCTTGGTGCGTTAGGTATGCTTCTTGAACAAATTTGGATGATTGTTATGCCAGAGTCGCCTGTTGCCGTACATCAGGAGGCTAATAAGTTATTAATTAAATACCAGGTCGAGGGACTTCAGAAAGGCCGAGGTATATTATACGAGGGTGTCGCAGAAACCTTACAAACGTTGCATGCCAAGGGTGTTCGTTTATTTGTAGCCAGCAATGGGCTGGAGGTTTACGTCAAACGAGTCATCGCGGAGATGGGGCTAGCGCATCTATTCGAAGGCTTATTCAGTGCAGGTGAGTACCAAACGCGATCCAAAGTAGATTTAGTCAAAATCTTGCTTGAGAAACACAGCATTCAGTCCGCATGGATGGTAGGAGATCGCTCGTCCGATGTAGAAGCGGGTCTTCGCAATAACCTTGCCGTTGTGGCATGCGACTATGCTGGCTTTCGAGAAGCTGGTGAGCTGGAAGGTGCACATATCCGAATTGGACGATTTGCTGAGCTGCTGGACTACATTTTCTAATTCTCACAGGTCAGTCGCAAAGCGTGAGCCTTGGGCATACACTGTAGCACATTGATAGATAAAGGTGCTGATCAGAATGCCTTCTTTTGTAGGGATATTCAACATTATAAGGAATGAAGGAAACCTGATTAACGGTGATACGTGTGTCATTGCCCCGACGAGTGCCTCCAAGACGTACACAGGGGCTGGCGGTGGAATAACGGGTGACTTCTCGATATCCGGGACCGTATTCAGTGCGACAATTACAGTAGACCCTGACGGGATTGAAGCAGGGGCGAACAAGACAGCAACTGGGACCTAAACAAAGCAAGCTGCTCATGATAGAGACCGATTCAAACTCACCATACGTGGAGAGATGAATTGGTCTTTCTTTTTTTGAGAAGCCTATTGACACTGGCAAGTCTGCTTATTTATTATATAACATATGAGCAATCATTCATATATAAATAAACGTATGTAGTAAGTGAGCAACTAGGGAGGGAATGCCATGGATCAGCATGATTCGAAAAAGGAACACGTATGTGGACATGACCACGGCGAAGATAAAGACCATGTGCATCATGACCACGAAGGTCAGGCTCAGCACGAACCTGGGCAGCACAGTCAGCGCCACGACCATCATGGCCACAACCATCATCATGATGGACACGGGCATCACCATGGCCATCATCACGGGCATACGGGCAATAAACAAGGGCTGCTAATCGCGCTTGGAATAACAGCGGGCATCATGGTTCTTGAATTTGTGGGCGGACTCTGGACGAATAGCTTAGCATTGCTGTCCGATTCTGGTCATATGTTGAGCGATGCGGGTGCGCTGGCATTAAGTCTCTTAGCCATATGGTTCACAGCGAAGCCTAGCTCAGCTCGTTTATCCTTCGGATTTCATCGTATAGAAATCTTAGCAGCTCTGTTTAATGCGGTGACGTTATTCGTCATTGCTGGACTTATTATTTGGGAAGCGATTGAACGCTTCCTCCATCCTTCTGCTGTTGCCAGCGGGTCCATGATGCTTATCGCTTGCATAGGACTTATCGCCAATCTAATCAGTGCTTGGTCGCTCATGCGAAAGGGCGATGTACAAGGGAATCTGAATTTACGCAGTGCATACCTGCACATATTAGGTGATGCGTTAGGTTCTGTCGGCGCAATTGTAGCTGGCGCTGTGATGCTGCTTTTTGGCTGGTATGTGGCAGACCCAATCATAAGTATTATTGTGTCCCTCCTTATTTTAAAAGGTGCTTGGGGTGTTCTGAAATCAACCCTCCACATCTTAATGGAAGGCACACCCCATGCAATTTCGTTGGTAGCTGTTAAACAAGTTCTCGAGGGGATTGATGGTGTCGTTGACGTTCATGACTTGCATGTGTGGACGATTACGTCTGGCATAGAAGCCATGAGTTGTCATCTATTGATTGGGGATGATCGAGATAGCCAATCGATTCTGCAGCAAGGAATCACCGTCATTGAGAAGCGTTTTGGCATAACGCATACGACCATACAAATCGAGAAATCAACGATCAGCCATCAAGCACTTCCCGTATAATTAACGGGACATCTAGGCCTGAAAGATGAGGTAAACCCCAAAAAAACAAGCTTTCACCATAAGGTGATTCGCTTGTTTTTTTTGTGGATGATTAATCCATTCTTTCCTCTGCGCCTTTTTTCTGCCGCAGCATCCATAGCGCATATTCGAGGGGCCTTGTTACGGCCTTCTGGTAGGTGGCGTGCTGTCCAATTCTGCGAAATACTTCTCGTGATGGCTTCGGATTTACTTCGAGAAGCCAGACACTGCCATTGGGGTCAACAGCGATATCCATCCCCAATTCACACAGCTTGCCGAATTTGACCTCCAAATAGTCGGCCAATTTATAGGCAAAATCATTCATCTCGTCTTTGATATCGGCAATTTTCTCTGGGGACGAGAAGCGATAACCTAATAAACGCTCTTGCGTTACAGCCGTACCGCCACCATGTAGATTAGAGGTAATGCTGCGATGAGGACCAATTCTTCCTGCACACCCCGTTACTTCCCATACGCCTTGACCATTTTTCTGAATAAGCAGCCGATAGTCATGAACCCGACCGTCATTCAAAGTTAAATGGATACCTTGCTGAACGACATAATCGGGGCTCAGATTCAACGTATGCAGCTTGATAGCAAGCTGTTTTTCATTCGCTTTGAAGGGAGCAATGATGGAACGGTATTGATTTCTGCCTTGTAACAAATAAAGATCAGGGGAAATCTGTTCAATTCGAAGAATTCCTCTTCCTCCGGTACCATTCTTCGGTTTAACATAGATGAGTTTATATTTCTTCAGAAATCTCATCAATTCATGGATGGTGCTGTAGCGAACAGTTGCTGGCAGATAAGGGCGAATGGCACTGCTTTGGGAGAGCGTTTGATGCATTGACCACTTGTTGGCTAGGGGTTTGCTCAAATAAATGAGTTTGGCATGACGGTTGCGAAAAGCTTGAAGCATATGATAATTCGCCGCGGCTTTATAGCGGCAGCGATCATAGATAATGGGAGGTAATGTTGTGTACTTCCGAAGCCATCTTCCTCGACTGGAATCAAATGTGAGCGTTCGCACGGCATTTCCCTGTACATCCGACGGAGTAAACACTTCGACTTGAACGCCTAGCCGCTTACCTTCATTGCTAAGCCGCTGGAAATAAGCCAGCTCCTCAAGTCGTGAGTTGTTTAAATAAATAGCGAGTACGCCTAGTCGTTCTTGAGCCAAGCATAATCACCTTCTTCTCCGATTATTGATCAAATGCAGACTATATTGAATAATCCGATCAAGCGATTTCTGGCGGATTCGAGGTTCATCGAATTTCATCGGTTTCGAATTCGCTTCAAAAAACCAGATATGTCCAGACGTGTCAACACCGATATCCATGGACATCTCACCAAGCGGACTGCCTGATGATTTCTCAATTTGCGTTGCGAGTGTTATGGCCGCGTTTCGAACACGTTTTAGAATGTTCTTGGCTTCTTTAGCTCCGAAGACATAAGCAAGGAGTTTCCTAGGTTCATCTATTGAGCCTCCGCGCGGAACATGTGTGGTTATACTTGCTTTACCTGCTACACGGGCGCCAATTCCAGAGACACTCCATTCACCTCTTGCTGTTTTCTGGACGAGCGCTCGCAGATCGTAAGCCCGTTCTTTGAACCTTGTTAGGGCAATCCCTTGTTGGACGATATAATCTTGACCGCCGCTATACCGTTCCCATTCCTGCCAGATGTCCTCTGAGCCGTTGTGGTAGCTATAGACCATTTTCTTATCATGAAGGCGGCTAAGACGATATTGGCCACTGCTTCCCTTGGGATTAACACGATCTATGCGCATAATGCCCATTCCAGCTTTTCCTTTTACAGGTTTCAGGTAGAGAACGGGGTGTTTCTGCAATAGTTGGGAGAGATCGGATACTTCATTCATTTGCAGTGTATCTGGCATGAACGTCTTACTTTCTTTGGCACTATTTAACCAACTGAATAATGTCCATTTATTGAAAAAGGAAGGATTGAATAAATGAATGCTGGTGCTGCGTTTACAAGCCTGGATGGTTTGCTGAACCTCAGGTCTCATTTCCATTTTCCGGTAAGGGATACGGTTGTAAACAACTTGAGGAGAGGGAACGAGTTCCCTGCTCCATTTATTGGCACTTGGACGGTAGCGATAACCGTACATTTCAGAATTTGATATACTGAAGTCTTTGGTCGTCACGACATACACATCTACACCGTAGCGCTCACCTGTTTTAATGAGATCTAGAAAATTATCTAAATTTCCGCGAAATACACGGGAACTGTCTTTCACTGTGAGGATTGCGAGTGTTGGTTTAGGAGCTTTCTCATGAAGGGTGAAACCCATTAGTTTTCCCTCCTTGAGCGGAAACGGCTCAAATAGAGGCAATGTTCATACACACTTTGAAGAGTGGCAGTATCTCCCTCTTTTAGCGAAGGATGCTTGAAAATGGATCGACCAGGCTTCGCATTAGCTTCAAACATCCACACTTTTTCATTCTGATCAATTCCGATATCAAAGCCTAACTCTCCGAGCAGATGATTGTAATTATTTTCAATGCCTTGTGCGAGTTTAATCGCAGTTTCCTTAGCATTATCAAGAATTTGCTCCCCACGCGCCCCATAAACTAGACGGAGAACCTGCTCAGGTGTCATGAGTTGCCCGCCGTTACGAATATGCGTTGTGACACTGCCTTTGCCCGATTTCTTAGCCCCAATCGCTGCAACAACCCATTGATTACTGCCGTTTTTCGTCAAGTGGAAGCGGAAGTCAATCGGACAATTGTCAATTTCGATAAGACGAATGCCTTGTTGGGCGACATAACTTGCTAAACGGCCGCGTCCTGTTCCCAGCATTTGCATCAAGCCTTCGAACTTGGCATAACGAATCAGGACATTTTTGTTCCCTTTCCGGAAACGGACGAAATAACCACGCTTGGGATTGTAGGTCACGCGATAGATACCGATGCCCAGGCTGCCTGCTGTTGGTTTTAAATATATAAATTTATGTTTATCCAGCATTTCTTTGATTTGTTCGGCTGTTGGATTAATGCGAGATTCGGGTACGAAGCGGAACGCTTCATCGCCATCCAACATTTTGTAAACATCCCACTTATCAAAGAAGCTCCAGTTAAAGATTGGAATTCCGCGCCCTACGAAGCGATTTTTAAAACCTTCCATACCTGCGGATTTCTCTGCCTTACGGCTAGAGAGTCGATTGTAAATCACATCTGGAAGCGGGAAGGTTTTACGCATCCAACCGCCGCCTTCTTTGGGAATAAGGCCAGTTACCGTCTCTTGGATCCAATTGACACTCTTAGGGCTGAAAGCGAAGCTGAAGGAACGTTGTGAGCCCGTATTGATGACTTGACGAATGAATCCTGTTTTGGAACCGAATGGAGATGTACCGCTTTCCACATTGGTTAGAACACCGATAAGTGGACCGATGCGAAGTTCTTTATTATTGGTATTAACGACTAACACATTCCCAGTGCGAGGAATACGCAAGGAGGCCATTAGGGAAAGCGGGATGTACATATGCTGACCACTTTTTTTGATCAAACGGACCGGTAACGAAGTCCCTTTACTCCCAACCTTTACAGTAATGGATTTAGTTCCGGTTAACCGTAAAGCTTTGGCGAGATCACTCGTTAAGTAGACCGATCTATCTGTTCGTTGTACGGCGTGGAGCATACACGATGTCAAACTCATTAGGTTACCCTCCTAAACTTGTTGCCCTACGGGGCTTTCTGTGTCAAACAAGCAGAGATGACGTTCTGCCCCCATGAGCACATTCAAACAAAGCTTAGCGACTGTCAGCTCAGCTGTTTGTTCAACAAAAATCCAGCATAGTGGATTGGATTTGCAATTGATTTCGAACGAGCTCGCTCATTATGCAAGCGGGCGAAAATCGTTCGACCCGGCTTTGAATTCACTTCTATAATCCACACGCGCCCACTGTTATCAATACCGAAATCAATGCCTAACTCGGCTAATCGACCATGATAGGACTCGAGTACAGTTGGGATATGTGTGGAGAGCATGGTTATCGTGTCAATTAATTGGTCTGACTTGTTCTCTCCGAATTCGCGAGTTAGAAACTCGCGTGCATCTTCGGCAGTGCCTCCCCCATGCAGATTGGAAGTAATGCTACCAGGCTTTCCGACACGAACGGCCATGCCCGTATGTTCCCAGTTTCCTCGACCATTTTTCTGGACTAGAGACCGTACGTCGTAGGACATTCCGTTCATCGCATGAAGCTGTAAATAAGATTGGAGGAGATATGGACGTGAGCCTATTGCCTGCTTTAGCCACCGCCAGCATGCGGACCACGTTTGAAACTCTTCTAAGATGGGTTGATTGCGCCCATCTCGTCCTTGCAATTGAAAGTGAGAATCCTCTTTGTGAATGTGAATTGCACCTTTGCCTTGACTACCGCCTTGAGGCTTTAGGAATGCGTCTGAATGACTCTGTAACCATTGTTCAAGTTGGTTTCCGCTTCTAAGTCTACTCGTCTCTGGCAAGTAGGCGAGCAAGGCAGGATCTCTCTGCAGCAGCAGCCCCACTTCCCACTTTCCGCCAAGACCATAGCCGAGGAAGCGAATCGAAGGAATATCACGCAACTTGCGCACATGATATTGATAGGTAAGATAGCTTTGTTTATTGCTGAAGAAGCAGCGATCATAGATAAGAGAGGGAAGGGGAAACAGCTTGGTAATCCAGGCTTGCTGTGTACGGTCATACATATAACCCCTTACCATCTCTTGCATCCAATCGATGCGATTAGGCGAGAAAACAAACACATCAATCCCTTTGCTAGCCCCATGTCGCGTTAGATGCTGATAGAAGATCGCACTTGCAAAGGGAAGATCTCGGTTCAGTTCAGTAACCATGATGCCTAACAAGGGTCGTTGTGTTCGCAATCGCATCATTCACCTCATTGCTTCGCTAGAAAACGAGCGTATTTCACCAAAGTTCGCACAGAAGGTCTGATCTTATTTTTGGTATTGTCGGTGTTGAGCGCTGTATTATCATCCTTAGAGGGCTTAGAGTTCACTTCTAGCAGCCATACTCTGCCTGATCGATCAACGGCAAGATCAATGCCTAGTTCACCGAAATGACTTGGGATTTGGGTTTCGATTCCTTTGGCAATTTCCAATGAAGCTTTGCGTAAACGACGAATAATCGCAGCGCGAGCAGCAGTCGTGGTGAAAGAAGCTTTGGCAAGCGCCGCCGGCACAGTGGATAAAGATCCGCCTCGTGCTAGGTTAGAAACAAAGTGTTGGCTGCCAGCAATCCGACCTACAATTGAGGTGATTTCCCATTCGCCTTTTTCTCCCCGTTGCACAAGTGCTCGGAAGTCTATCGGGTTGCCCTCGGATGAAATGAGATCAAGCCCTTGCTGGATTTGATAACGCTGTGTCTTGAGTTTCCCGGAAATCGACTGAAATACAGCAAGAAGAGTAGGGTATGTTTGTCTGCGGACGCCCGCAAGGCTAGTTGAATGCGCCGTGTATGACTCGCCAAGGCCTTCTCTGCGAATGCGAATAATGCCATTTCCAAGACTTCCAGTAATTGGTTTAAGGAATAGAACACCATGGCGTGCAGCCATAGATTTTAGCATGGGAAAGTTTTTGAAGAGATAAGATTCCGGCAAATAGCTATGCAATGAACTATCTTTTCGCAATGCCTCAAAAACCTCTGTTTTATTCAAATATTTCTCGTTAAAGATTTCTGTGCCATATCGGGACTTAACGTCCTTCATGAACTGCTGAACATTGGGTAAATTCTCGTACTTGCGTGAAGTGAGACGATTGTAAATAACATTTGGAATCGGGAACGTTCTTTTACTCCAAGTACCATTGGCATAAGAATAAGCAGAAAGCGATTGTGGATTGGCGCGCATTTCTTTCGGTGGGAAGAAACACACGCTAGCTCCCATCTGATCACATGCATCGGTCAATTCTTTACAAAACGTAGTGATAGGACCAAAAGGGCGACTCGGGGAACTCGCGTTAACGCGGCTAATCATGACACCAATTAAGGGTCCAATCGACATTGTATTCGAAGTTGGCTTATAGTTGATGGTAAGCCGAGCCCCTTGATGAAGGCCGATCTTAGATGCAAGCGCAGGGTCGACACGAAGGCTATTCGGCACAGCAGCTGTGACTACTTTAACGTCCTGCTGATAGGAGCCGAATCGCATGTTAATCATATGATTGGACGGAACTTTCCATTTTCTTGCAATGGCTTCACTTAGAACAACGGTCCGATCATCCAAAAAGATGCTGGTGCTTTGAATGGTTACGCCAACTTTCGATCTGGTCAATAGTGAACACTCCTTCCAGCATGAGAAAATCCCTATCGAGGCCATTCAAGGATGATCGACCGCTATTCTCCCCTACAAAGGGGCCCCGGGAAAGGAGAGACTTTGGTATCCGACCAAAGATCCCTTTATCTGGTAGATTGATTTTATCTCCAACAAGAAAGCTGTTTCGTTAACCGAAAGTGAACTTTCTTATCTGGTCATGGCGGTATTGCCCTTTATGCCAAGTAAACTACTCCATCATATGAGGACATATTTCCCTTTGTGCCTAGGCTTCGGGAGGAAAGCGCCCATTCTTCAAACATAGTTCAGCGAGTATTCAGCTAATTTTTAGGGCTTACTCAGGATTTAAGATCTTTAACCGCGTATAATGATCTTAGATTCTTATTCATAGAGATGGGATGGGTTAGGTATGAAAGCATCCTCGAAATGGACCAAATGGCAGTTAGGAGTCGTTAGTGCGATGATTGTTGTCTATTTGTTTCAGGAAGTCAAAGAGAGTCCAGAATTTCTAACGGCTGTTCGTGAAGCGTCGAAGGCCAAGCTGGGCACGACACCCGTGATTGCACAGGAAAGGCTAGATAGGCCTTCGTCAGAAACTTTCGGTCGCAATGCTACGAATAGGCGGGAGCGTAGTGAAAGTAGTCGGGATTCCATCAATCGGACAGAAGAATCTTCCTCCCAATCACTTCCACAATCGCAACAGACCAATCAGACCAAGACCCACACAAGAAGTCACGCATCTTAGCGTCGAGTCAGGACAGGAGAGGATGGCTATATGTTTCGTGATTTGACCTTTCGTGCGATGAATTCACACATACAAGTCTTACTGGAAACGGAAAAACTAACTCCTGAGCTTGAAACCTTTGTGTTGGATGGATTTGCCCAGGCAGAACAACGGTTTAGTCGTTTTCTTCCAACAAGTGAATGTTCTTACCTCAATACGAGAAGCGGGCAGCTAAGCTTTGTTTCGGACAGCATGCTCGAAGTTGTTGAACTAGCAAGGCATTACCAGGAACAAACCAACGGTGCTTTTGATATTTGTGTTGGACATGCGATAGAGCAGGCTGGATACCGACAATCATTTGAGCGTATGCGGGATCACATAATGGAGCTTGAGCAACGCAATGCTCCTCAACAGTCCGAAATGACCTTGCAAATAGATCACTGGATGAAATCGGTCCGCCTATTAGCCGGGTACAAAGTGGATTTCGGTGGCATTGTTAAAAGCTGGACTGCACAGCACATCGCAAGTCGTCTCCAGAGTGATTGGCGAGTTCGTCGTGGTTTCATTAATGCTGGTGGAGACGTGGCGGTCTGGGGAGGGGCTGGAGAACATGAACCTTGGTGTATCGGTATTGCCACCCCCTTCGAAGCTGATCCTTCCAAGGAAGTTAGAATTGAATTACGAACGGGTGCTGTAGCTACTTCGAGCATCATGCGCAGACGTTGGCAAACGAACGCTGGCGAGATGCATCATCTCATTGATACACGCACGATGCGGCCAAGCTTATCTTCAGTTGTTCAATGTACCGTTGTCGGTCAAGATTTGACAGCTTGTGAAGTCTGGGCCAAAGTGTTGTGCATACTTGGGATTGATGCAGGTGTTTCCCTCTTCCGGCGCAGATCACATGGTATGGAAGCTTTGATGTATACCTCAGATGGTGATGTGTTTCATGTGAAGCCACTTCTGGGCAGCATAGAGCTTAACTGGATAGGGTTGAAAGGAGAAAGATGCCTATGATTCATTTCTTGATTGAACTACCTACTTGGCTGCTGATTCGAACCTCTGGTATACTTTCCTATCTCACCTTGTTCGTTGGCATGGCGATCGGTATTGCCTACAGCTTTCCACAGTTCAAAGGGCACAGGAAAGGCCAATTGCTTCGCTGGCACACGCATGCCAATTTAACAGGTATGGGCTTCGCTCTCCTTCATACGGTTCTACTTATTATAGATACTTTCATGCCTTTCGACTGGGCTGAGATCTTAATTCCATTTTCTGCTCAAAACAATCCAGTACTTACCGGCTTGGGAACAATCGCCATGTATGGGCTACTCCTTGTATTATTTACAACGGATATTCGAAATAAGCTGAAAAGAAAAGTATGGCTTGCCCTTCACATGCTGTCTTATCCCATATTTGCATTATCTATGCTGCATGGTATCTTCTTAGGGACAGATAGTAAGCAAGGCTGGGCAGCCGCGATGTACATCGCAACGGCGATTATTCTAGTCGGTTTAACGCTGGTTAGATTTCAAATGTCATCACGTAAACGTCAAGTTAAAGTAGGGCACACGAAACCGCTGTGACGAAGAGTTCAAATTCCATGTGATTGGGGCTCTTTTGCTTATTCCCATGTTGCGAAACATGTCGAAAATGTCTATAGTTAAAGGGGTATTTATTATTGAAATGAGGATCGTAAACCGACATGGCAAAAGCAAAGATTACGGAGCTTGATATTGTCAGAGCCATTTCTATTTTGGCTGTAGTTCTGATTCATGTAACGGCAGACTGGACAGTAGATCCAGCGTTGAAAGGCAGCAGCACTCAGCTGTTTATTTTATTTCTTAACAAAATTAGTTATTTTGCTGTGCCCGTCTTTATATTTTTGAGCGGTATCGTGTTGTTCTATATTTATGGGGATAATTGGAGTGCTAAGCAAGCTGGCATATTCTATTGGAAACGTGTTCGACAAGTGCTCGTTCCCTATGTCGTTTGGTCCTTTTTCTACTATATATATAATCCGTGGTTATGGACGCCTGGGCATCCGTTTACGCTAGATATTGGTGTATTTCTCAAGCAGCTCAAATGGGCGGATTCAGGCTATCATTTATATTTTATGATCATTATTGTGCAATTCTACCTGCTATTTCCTTTGCTCGTATGGGCAGTAAGGCATGCTGCATGGTTTCGTAAAACACTGGCGTTTTGGGGATTGGCGATTCAAGCTGGTGTTTATAGCTATAGTCATTGGATCGGTCCGATTTCTCATAAACCTGAATTATGTATCACTTATTTCGGTTACTTCCTAGTTGGCGGAGCCATCGGAATGAATTATAGCAATTTCCGCGCATGGCTGGATCGCAACAAAGGGTGGGTCATTCCCTCCTCAATTTTAAGCGGTTTGGTGTACACGGGGCTTTATTTATTAGCTTCTAGAGGATATACCTTTGAAAATACATGGTATGAAATTGCGTGGCTGTTGTACAATCTGGGCATCGGCGTGAGCATGATCTGGATGGCGAAGGAACTCCTAGTGCGATGGAAGCGCGTGGCGAAATTTTTCGTTTCGTTGGGGCTAGTCTCTTTCGGCGTCTACCTCATGCATCCAGCCTTACTTTCCTTGTGGAAATATAAGGTGCACATGCCGGGATCCATTCTCTTATTTAATCTATATAATGGCATTGTGTTTGTCTTGATTGTGGCTATACCTTGGATACTGACTTTGCTGTATCGAAAGGTAAGAAGAGTGCTGTTGAAATAAGGTAGCGTACTATGTTGCAGCAGAATGAATTTCATATCAAGCTCCCGCAAAACTGCGAAAACGCAGCTTTGCGGGAGCTTTTTTGTAGGAGATCTGTTTACTCTCTGTAACTTCGCCTACAATCTTCCAACGACCGCCACAGCTGCTGACATGCCACAAAGTGATTAGAAATTGAATATCGTTCCATTATCATGGATACTGATATAAAAGAGATGAAAGGAGTGGATCCATTCATGAATGCCATTATTAATCTACTAAAAAGCCATCGCTCCATTCGCAAATTTACGAATGAGCCTATCAGCATAGAGCAGCGCGAAGCGATTCTTCAGGCTGCTCAAGCAGCCTCCACTTCGAGCAACATGCAAGCTTACAGCATCATTCATGTAACCGATGCTGACCTGAAGAGCCAGCTAGCGGAGCTAGCTGGCAATCAAGCTTATGTCAGCGAGTGCCCGCTGTTCCTCGTGTGGTGCGCAGACCTTCACCGCTACGCGGAAGTGGCCCACCTTCACGTGGACACGCCAATTACCGGCAATGCTGAGAATTTCATCATTGCCACGGTCGAAGCTGCATTAGCTGCGCAAAATGCAGCGATCGCCGCCGAGTCACTCGGCCTCGGCGTCTGCTACATCGGCGGGCTGCGCAACAAGCCCGCGGAAGTATCCGAGCTGCTGGGCTTGCCCCAGCTCGTGTACCCAGTCTTCGGCATGTGCATCGGCATGCCAGATCAAGAGCCGCTGCTTCGCCCGCGGCTCCCGCTCGAAGCCGTATACCACGAGAATCGGTATGCTTATAATGCACCATCGGTCGATTCGTATGACGAGACGATCCGCGACTACATGAACGTGCGTACCGATGGTAAAGTCGATACAACCTGGTCCAAGGAAATGGCTGCCAAAGCGCAGCGTCCAAGGAAGCATATGAAAGCTTTCCTGAGCAGTCAAGGCTACGAAGTCGAATAAACTTGGCCATACGACGCCACATGTGTTCATATTTCGACGACTTGTCTCATACAATGGAAGTAGGTAGAGCGAGGTTCGCGGTTACTATGAACGAAAGGCGTGTGATCCGGTTGAAAGGTTTCAAGAATGTCGTGTACATGAGTTTGGCAGTCGGCATGTTATTTTATTCCATTCCTCAATTGAATTTTCGTGATGTGGGCTCCTTGCCGATGATTTTTAGTATCATCTGGCTTGTGATGGCCTTGCTTATCATCGCTTCGCATTTGCATCAGATTCTAGGTGTAGATGAAGAGAAACGCAAGCAGCAAATCCGAATTAATCGGATGAAGAAATGGCAGATGGAACAGCTTGTACAAGGTAGACGAAAGCTACTCCAATTCCGTAAGTAAGCGAAGAATGAGCTGAATTTTGACTTCGAACATATGTTTGGTATAATGAATAAGAAGCATCCAATCCATTAGGGTTGGATGCTTTTCCATCTTGCAATACCTCATTGTTCTTACTCCGTAGAATGATTATACTAGTAGTACAGACTAATACAGGAACTTATGATGAGGTGTAACAGTTGGAAACACATTCCGTCGATACATTAACGAAACATGAGCAAATTTTGCGGCATATTGAGGACTTGAAGTTAGGCAGTCGGATTTCCGTACGTAAAATTGCCAAAAATATGGAAGTCAGCGAAGGCACGGCATACCGCGCCATTAAAGAGGCGGAGAATCAAGGACTCGTTTCAACGAAAGAGCGGATCGGAACCGTTCGCGTGGAGAAGAAGCTTCGTCAGAACATTGATAAACTGACATTTGCCGAAGTTGTGAATATGGTGGATGGCCAGGTACTTGGCGGAGCGAAGGGGCTGCATAAAACGCTGCACAAGTTCGTTATCGGTGCGATGGAGCAAGACGCGATGATGCGTTACATT
This sequence comes from Paenibacillus oryzisoli, assembly GCF_001653565.1. Lineage (GTDB taxonomy): Bacteria > Bacillota > Bacilli > Paenibacillales > NBRC-103111 > Paenibacillus_E > Paenibacillus_E oryzisoli. The sequence goes on along the minus strand of NZ_LYPB01000049.1, from coordinate 333,301 downwards.
GAGGCTGGCAGCTTACTGATTGTGGGTAACCGGAATAAGGCCCACTTATGTGCGCTTGAGCAAGGCGCTGGCGTTCTCATTACAGGAGGATTTAATACGAGTACAGAGGTCAAAGTGCTCGCGGACGAGTTGGAGTTGCCGATTATTTCAAGCAGCTATGACACGTTTACCGTGGCATCCATGATTAACCGAGCTATCTACGATCGTCTGATCAAAAAGAAAATCATGCTCGTCGAAGATATTCTCGCCTCTGGTACAGCACTCTTCGCCTTGAAGGCGAACAGTACGTTGAAGGATTGGCAGCGTATGTCCGAGGATACGGGCTACAGCCGCTTTCCTGTTGTCGATGAGTGGAATCGCATTATCGGTGTTGTCACGTCCAAAGATATGGTTGGCGCGAGCATCCAGCAATCCGTTGATAAATTGATGACACGCAATCCTTTGACGGTCTCACCACAGACTTCAGTCGCATCGGCTGCCCACATGATGGTGTGGGAAGGCATTGAGCTTTTGCCAGTTGTGGATACCAATCGCAAAATTGTTGGCGTGCTCAACCGCAGCGATATCTTAAAAGCTATGCAATCGATCCAAAAACAGCCGCAAAATGGTGAAACCTTTGAAGATCTAATCTGGTCTGGGATGGAAGAGGTTAGAGATGAGAAGGGCAAACTGCAATTTCATGGGATCATTACTCCGCAGATGACGAATCATTTAGGCACGGTTTCGGAAGGGGTTCTTACGACACTTATGACGCAGGCGGCCTACCGCATTGTGCAAGAGCATAAGAAAGGTGATCTCGTTATGGATAATATGTCGACCTATTTCCTTAAGCCGCTTCAGATTGATTCCAAAATAGAAATACGACCCACCATCATTGAGGTGAGCCGTAAATTTGGCAAGATTGATGTAGAAATTTATCATGCGGGAGCTCTAGTTTCCAAGGCGATGTTAACCGCCCAAGTGATCTAGCGCAGCAAGCGGTCGAAGTGTCCATGATTGCGGATACCAACGAAAACATTGAATACACCGATCAATACGAGCACAGTACCGAAGATACGGCGGAAACTCGATTCACTGAAGAAGAAGATCTGCGTAACTGCGATGAGTACGAGCATCAAGCCCATGCAAATGTTCATGCGTGCTGTATACAAGCCTCGTTTGGCGGCATCCGGCTCGCGACGTGAGCGAATGCTATAGAACAATGTAAGCGCGAGGAAGAGGCAAATAAGAATGAATAACGTCAGTTGTATGGCGTGCATAGCGACAATCCGTCCCTTTTCATTGATTTTACAATTAACTTTAGCGATTTTATGAGGGGATTGCAAGATGAGAGGCCAGCCGACGCTATGTTTTTTTCTCTTGCGCTGTAATCCAGAGGGTTAACTCCGTTTGAATAAGAACGATGGATTTGACCTCGACAACATACTTTTTATCGTGAAGAAAATACGTTCTTTGTGTGATTAGTCGCTCGTAGAGGGGTTGAGAATCCCGCACGAAGGTTGCTTTTTGGCCAATGACCAGCTTGAGTTCAGCTTTCACATCGCCTTCGATTTCTTTTTGAATATCCTCGCTGATCAGATCGTCTTGATTCCTGGGCAGCAGATGAACATTAATGACATTGACTAAGGTTTGGTTATTTTTGGTCTTTTTCAAACTAGCGATATCATCTTCGAGATCTTGATTTTCCTGCAAAACTTTATGTAACTGTACATACAACTCGTTGTATGTATGTTGATGAATACTCATATACACAGCACTCCCAATGATCGCTCCCGACAACAGCAGTCCAAAGCTCGCCAGCAGTCGTTGGTATCTTGCAAAAGGAGGGATTCTCAAGTCTGATGCCCACCTTTGCAGATCATTTGAATGAGTGCAGTACCGAATTGTGCCCCTGTAAAAGCAACGATAATATAGACTATCTGCTTGATGGCCGGATTGAGATGGCCGATAGCCACATGACTTTCAATATAGCGGATTGGATCAATAGTACCGCCTACCGCAGCGACCATCGCCCAGATCTTGATATTTTCCGAAATGGTCAGCATTTTCTCCGTTGGAGACTGTAAGGTTAATACGGCTGCGATGCCGCTCAACATACTTCCTCCGAATACGACCCCAAACGCAATACAGAAATACATGATAATACTTGCCCAAAAGCCAGCCATGTGCCAATCGCTTCCTTTCTACTGAGTTGGAGGACAAACTCTCTCTACTACTGTATGGGACTGGCTAGCTCTATTATGATAAAATGTAAGGAATAAATCACGAAAGAAGGGGGGAACCAGCGATGAGTTCGTTTGTACATCTGCATGTGCATAGTGAATATAGCTTATTAGACGGTGCGGCACGAATGGAGGAGCTTGTTACACAAGCGGCCAATCTAGGTATGACCTCTCTGGCGTTGACAGATCATGGCGTCATGTACGGGGCAATCGCATTCTACAAAGCTTGCAAACAGCGGGGCATCAAACCAATTATTGGCTGTGAGGTTTACTTCACTTCGAGTTCCATTCGTGAAAAAGGGACCCGGCAGGAGCAGCCGATTTATCATCTTATTTTGCTTGCCAAAAATTTCAAAGGCTATCAAAATCTCATGAAGCTCACGTCGATCGCACATCTACAGGGCTTTCACTATAAACCACGTATTGATTTAGAACATTTATCCCAGCACTCAGAAGGGTTAATTTGCCTCAGTTCCTGTCTAGGGAGTGAGGTTTCCCAGCATTTGCTGCATAACCGGTATGACGAGGCTCGCCAAGCAGCAGAGCGGTATCGCGACATTTTCGGTGACGATTTCTTCCTGGAGATTCAAGATCATGGCATGATCGAGCAGAAAAAAGTGATGGTTTCCATGATTGAATTGAGCAAAGAAACCGGTATCCCGTTGATTGCAACGAATGATGTGCATTATGTCACAGAGCCAGATCATGTGATGCAAGATATTCTTATTTGTATAGGCACGGGCAAAACGGTAGAGGACACGGATCGGCTTAAGATGGGAACGAGCCAGATGTATTTGAAAAGCGAAGAGGAGATGAGGCGTCTATTCGTCCATGTGCCTGAAGCGCTTGCGAATACGGCCGTGGTAGCATCACGCTGTGATTTAGAACTGACGTTCGGCAAGTCGATTCTGCCCAGCTTCCGTCCGATCCCAGAACATTTAACAGCAGGCGCTTATTTGGAGGAGCTATGCAGACAAGGGCTGGAACAGCGTTACGGCAGCAAGCCTGAGTGGCAGGATGCGGCCCATCCCATGAAGAAACAAGCCGAAGACCGACTCACTTATGAGCTTGGTGTTATCGCGAACATGGGCTTCTCCGATTATTTCTTAATCGTATGGGACTTTATTCGATTTGCACATGAGAAAAGGATTATGACAGGGCCAGGGCGGGGATCCTCTGCGGGAAGTTTAGTTGCGTATGTCCTGCGCATTACGAATGTCGATCCGTTGCAATATAAGCTGCTATTCGAACGGTTTTTGAATCCTGAGCGTATCTCAATGCCCGACATTGATATCGATTTTAGCGATGAACGACGGGATGAAGTCATTGATTATGTCGTAGCCAAATATGGTCATGAACACGTTGCGCAAATTATTACTTTCGGAACGATGGCGGCAAAAGCTGCAGTACGAGATGTAGGGCGTGTTCTAAATGTCCCTTATGGAGACGTGGATCGAGCGGCGAAAGCCATTCCGAATCAGCTGGGGATGACCCTGAAGGATGCTCTGGAGATAAGCTCTGACTTGAAGGGAATGGTCGCTAGACAACCTAAGACCGCAGAGTTGCTAGAAATGGCCATGCGCGTTGAGGGGATGCCGCGTCATGCTTCAACGCATGCTGCTGGTGTTGTCATTTCACGAGAGCCGCTGACACACTATGTGCCTCTGCAAGAAGGGACGACTCAGACGGCGCTTACCCAATATACGATGGAGCATTTAGAGGCGATTGGACTTCTCAAGATGGATTTCTTGGGTCTGAGGACGCTTTCAATTATTGAACGAACCGTAGATTGGCTTGCCCAGATGGAAGAGGTTCACATTAATTTCGACCTCCTTGATATGGATTCGGATGATATCACATATGAAATGCTCAGCAGAGGGGAAACAACAGGTGTATTCCAACTAGAGTCGACCGGCTGCCGCAAAGTTCTCAAGGACTTGAAACCATCCCAATTCGAAGATATTATTTCTGTCTTGGCCTTGTACCGTCCAGGTCCGATGGAGTTTATTCCGAAATATATTGCTGGCAAGCACCAACAAATGGAGGTTGTTTATCCGCATCCAACACTTGAACCCATTCTGAGGGACACTTACGGCATCATCGTCTATCAAGAGCAAATCATGCAAATTGCTTCGTCGATGGCAGGTTTCAGCTTAGGCGAAGCAGATTTATTACGTAGAGCTGTTTCCAAAAAGAAGCGGGAAGTCCTTGATGAAGAACGGACGCATTTCGTTTCGGGAAGTTTGCGTCAAGGTTTTAACGCGGATGAGGCGAACCATGTGTATGATATGATCGTGCGTTTTGCCGATTACGGTTTCCCGCGTGCGCATGCGACAGCCTATGGCGTCTTAGCTTTTCAAACAGCTTATCTTAAAGCGCATTATCCCATCTACTTCATGGCATCCATGTTAACCGCCGTTATGGGGAATCACCGCAAGGTTGCTGAGTATGTGGACGAATGTAGACGCGTGAAGTTAGCCGTCCTGCCACCGGATGTGAACGGCAGCGGAACGGTGTTTACACCGGATTCGCGTGCAGGCGCGATCCGTTTTGGATTGGCAGCTATCAAAAATGTGGGCACGCAAGCTATAGATGCCATTCTTAGCGAGAGAAAGAAAGCGCCGTTCGAGAGCTTGCTCGATTTCTGCCGCAGGGTCGACCTCCGTGTATGTAATAAACGCGTGGTAGAATCCCTCATTCAAGGCGGGGCCTTCGATTCGCTTGGCGGTCATCGCGCGCAGCATCTTGCCATCCTGGATGAAACGATCGCTTCCGCTACGAAATGGCGCAAGGAACGGGACGATCTCCAGCTTCACCTGTTCGGATTCGTTGAAGAACCGAATTGGGAGGTGGAAGTACCGAATATCCCTCCGATGCCGCAAACGAAGCAGCTTGAGCTGGAGAAAGAGCTCCTTGGCATGTACATCTCAGGTCATCCATTGGATGCCTATACGGAACAGCTAGCAGAGCTTGATGCTGTGATGCTCCATCAGCTGACAGAGCTACCAGATCATAGCGATGTTCTGGTTGCCGGGATGATCCTCTCGAATAAGACCATCGTCACCAAAAAAGGTGATCCGATGGCGTTCATGGAGTTGGAGGATCGCATTGACAAGGTCGAGGTGGTCTTGTTCCCCGAGACCTGGAAGAAATCGGCTCCGCTCGTAGGGAAGGGCAGGCTCGTTCTCGTCCGCGGGAAGCTGCAGCTTCAGGACGAGGACGCGCCCAAGCTGCTCGCGGAGCAGCTGGCTGCGCTGGACGACTCAGAGGCCGTCCAGCGGCTTCGCCGGCAGCCTGCGGGCAGACGATCCCCTGACGATGTCAGGGATCGTGCGCCGCGCTCGGCTGCCCCGCAGAGCGGCGCGCGCAGCGCCGCTCCAGTACAGGCGGCCCCGGCAGCGGGCCGCCCAGAGCCTGCCGCTTCGGAGGCGAAGCCGCAGCGGGTGTTCGTCAAGATCACGGCTGACTGCGAGCAGCCGGATAAGCTCCAGCAGCTGAAGGCGCTGCTGAAGCTGCACAAGGGCGAGCTAGCGGTTGCGCTTTTCTATGAGGGAAGCAACAAGCTCCTGGCTTTAAGCGATCAGTACCGGGTCGATCCCAACAAGGACTTAACACGCATGATCGAGACGATTATGGGCAAAGATTCCGTTCGAGTGAAATGAGAATTCCTTTATCGGAGCCATTTAACGAGTGCTATCAGGTTAAATTGTAGTCTTACTGCTGAGTTAGGGCATTTTCCACTTATTTCTGACATCAGGCACCACTTGATATATATGTAAATATTCATTCCTACCACTTCGTTGGAGGGAAACTGCTCCTAGCGCACAATATTTGTGCGCAAGCGCCCGCCGCCCGGAGGGCCAGGCTAAAAAGTATATCGTTGTTTTTACTTGTTGTTCTAGTGTTTCTTGTGGTAAATATGACTTCCTTCGCATATGAATAGGAACCCGGATTTTCTTATTCATATTCAGCATCCCATTGCTAGGAGGAGGATTTATGACCGAACAACACATGATCCAGCTGCTCCAGAGACGCGGTGTGTCCGTGGATCAAGTCTCAGAAATTGTATACAAGCTGCAGAAGCCGTATAATGATCAACTCACGATTCAAGAATGTGTAGACAGTGTGCTGGCAGTACTTTCCAAACGCGAAGTGCAATATACCCTCTATACAGGGATTGCGCTGGATGAATTAGCCGAGAAGAAGATGCTGCCAGAACCGCTGCAATCGATTCTTGATGTAGATGAGCCTCTCTACGGGGTAGATGAGACGTTAGCACTTGGGATAGTGCATGTGTATGGGATGATTGGGTTAACCAGCTTCGGTTATTTGGATAAGGAAAAAATAGGAATCATTCGGGCGCTGAACGATGATCGCAGCAGTGTGCATGTTTTTCTGGACGACTTAATTTGTGGATTGGCAGCAGCAGCCTCAGCCAGAATCGCTCACCAAAATGAGCATGCGCCTGATTATAGCTCCAAACAACGTCTGGACTAAACCCAAATAGTTCAGGCTTTACTTTAAATATAGAAATTATATGTTTCACATAATAAATCTGCTATATTTCTAGATAAACGCTCACGTCCATAGTGGACTGTGTAGTCGTTTATTTCGTTTCAAGAATCTGCTCTGTTGCGGGCAAAAGTGAAATTATGCTATCATTATTGCATTGTGTGTTCCTATGGGTATAAAGGATGTTATTATCGTCATAGCTTAGTTGCCTTAGTGTTTGTAGTTGCACGTCATAGGAGGTTTATTCATGTGGACGGTGATCTATATAGCTCCTACTGCGAAAATTGCAGAGCGGATTAAACAGAGGCTGACGGAAGAAGGTTTTCTGGTTCAAGTACGAGGCATCTCTTTATCCAAGAATCAGTTTGAAATTGTTGTTCCCGAAGGGGAGCTAGAAGAAGTGCAAGAAGTGCTCAATTCTATTTTACATAGATAGTTAAAGTAGAACTAAGAAACGTGGCTTGTCAGGGAATATAGATCATAGCCAAGTAGAGGTGGAAATGTGCTAAAGGATTTATTTCAAAAGCGAAAATATGCAACGATTCCTTCCGAAAGAACGAAAAGAGAGATTCCTGAGGGTTTAATGAATAAATGTCCGAAGTGTGGCACGATTCAAACAAGCAAAGAGCTTGAGAAGAATCTAAAAGTGTGTACGTCTTGCGGTTATCATTATCGTTTAAGCGCATCCGAACGAATCCAACTAACGCTCGATGAAGGTCAATTTATAGAATTTGATGCGGATATGATTTCCGAAGATCCCTTGCAGTTTCCTGATTATGTCGAGAAGTTGGACAAAGCCAAGAATGCAACGAAGCTTCAGGATGCGATTATGACGGGTCAAGGAACAATTGGCGGATATCCGGTTATCGTTGCTGCGATGAGCTTTGATTTTATGGGAGGCTCGCTAGGTTCTGTTGTTGGTGAAAAAATGACGAGAGCCGTCGAAATTGCGATTGAGAAAAAGCTTCCGATTCTCATTTATTCCACATCTGGTGGCGCACGTATGCAAGAAAGTATTCTTAGCCTTATGCAAATGGCCAAAACAAGTGCAGCATTGTCCAAGCTTAGCGAGGATGGCGGATTATTCATATCTATTATTACAGATCCGACATTCGGCGGGGTTTCGGCGAGCTTTGCGATGCTTGGCGATATTATTATTGCAGAGCCGGCTGCTTCTTTTGGTTTTACCGGTCGCCGTGTTATTGAACAAACGATTAAGCAGAAACTTCCGGATAATTTCCAAACTTCTGAATTCAATCTCGAACATGGTCAGCTCGACAAGGTCGTCTGCCGCAAGGATATGAGACCGACGTTAATTAAGCTGCTTGACATGCACGGGACGAAGGAGGAGGCGACTTATGCCGGGTGAAATGCCGTTTGAACAGCCGCTGGCGGAACTCAAAAGCAAAATTGCCGAGCTGCGTAAATTTGGCGCAGAGAAGCAAATTGACTTTTCAGAGGAAATTCGACGTTTAGAAGAAAGATATGCGCAATTAGAGGATGAACTGTATACAACCATGACGTCTGCGGAAAAAATGCAATTAGCACGTCATCCGCAAAGACCGACGACAATCGATTATATCCATACGATTTTTACGGATTTCATCGAATTTCATGGAGACCGTTTATATGGTGATGATTTAGCCATCGTTGGGGGTCTGGCGAAACTGAACGGGGTACCCGTGACGGTTGTTGGTCACCAAAAAGGGAAAGATACGAAGGACAATATCTTACGAAATTTCGGATGTCCGCACCCAGAAGGATTCCGTAAAGCGCTGCGTTTGATGCGTCAAGCTAATAAATTTAAGCGTCCGATTGTGACTTTTATTGATACCAAAGGGGCATTCCCTGGGAATGCTGCTGAAGAACGCGGTCAAGGAGAAGCGATTGCCAGAAACTTGCTGGAAATGGCCTCTTTTCGTGTGCCGATCATTTGTATCGTTATCGGAGAGGGCGGCAGTGGTGGCGCTCTTGCATTAGGTTTAGGCAATAAGGTGTTAATGTTGGAGAATGCGATCTATTCGGTTATTAGTCCCGAAGGCGCGGCTTCAATTCTTTATAAAGATGCGTCTAAAGCATTACACGCGGCAGAAGCTATGAAAATTACGGCTGATCACATCCTTGAACTCGGTGTTATCGATGGGATCATACCGGAGCCCAAGGGCGGCGCTCACCGGGATTTAGCAACACAAGCCGAACATATTAAATCAGCGATCTGGGAACAGCTTCAGCAATTGCTAAGTATGACCGAAGGGGAGCTGCTCGAGGACCGTTACCGCAAATTTAGAGATATCGGTCGGTTCACATTCACTCAGGAGGGTAACAGTAACCATGCGTAAAACGAAAATTGTCTGTACCATTGGACCAGCAAGCGAATCACAAGAGAATTTGAAAAAACTTCTAGTAGCGGGCATGAACGTCGCTCGTCTTAACTTCTCCCACGGAGATTTTGAAGAGCACGGTGCACGTATCCGCAACCTTCGCGCTGCATCCGCCGAGACAGGTAAAATAGCTGCAATTCTGCTTGATACCAAAGGACCGGAAATCCGTACAGGCAAGCTAAAAGAAGAGCCAATTGAGCTTGTTCAGGACAAGCACATCACTTTAACAACAGAAGAAATTCTCGGGGATGCAGATCGTATCTCTGTTACTTACTCGGATCTGCCGCGTGACGTTAAAGTCGGATCGACGATTCTTATCGATGACGGTTTGATCGGTCTTACGGTTGTTGACATTCGTGGAACTGAAATCGAGTGCCGTATTGTTAATGGCGGAACGATCAAAAGTAAAAAAGGCGTTAACGTACCAGGCGTGAAAATTAGCCTTCCAGGCATCACCGAAAAAGATGCGAATGACATCGTGTTTGGTATCGAACAAGGTGTAGATTTCATCGCAGCTTCTTTCGTGCGTAAAGCAAGTGATGTTATGGAAATTCGTGAATTGTTGGAGCGTCATAACGCTTCACATATCCAAATTATCTCCAAAATCGAAAACCAAGAAGGCGTTGATAACCTTGACGAAATTCTTGAAGTTTCCGACGGTTTGATGGTTGCTCGTGGAGATCTTGGTGTTGAGATTCCAGCTGAGGACGTGCCAGTTGTTCAAAAGCAAATGATCAAAAAATGTAACATCGTTGGTAAACCGGTTATTACGGCTACAATGATGCTCGATTCCATGCAACGTAATCCGCGTCCTACACGTGCAGAAGCAAGTGACGTAGCGAATGCGGTATTCGACGGAACGGATGCTGTAATGTTGTCCGGTGAGACAGCGGCTGGAAAATACCCAGTTGAATCCGTTGAAACGATGGCTCGTATTGCTGAGCGTGCAGAAGCGGCTTTGGAATATAAAGAAATCTTCCTACGCCAAGCACAAGCGCAACAAGTGACTGTGACTGAAGCGATCTCACAAGCGGTTGCGAACTCCGCACTAGAACTAGGCGCTAAAGCGATTCTGACAGCTACTGAAAGTGGCTACACAGCTCGTATGGTATCCAAATATCGTCCGAAATCGCCGATCATCGCAGTTACACCAAGCGAGCAAGTGATTCGTCGTTTATCACTTGTTTGGGGAGTTATCCCAGTACTGGGAACACAAGCGAAAACAACGGACGAGCTATTCAACCTTGCGGTGGATAGTTCCATCAAAACAGGACTTGTTTCCCTTGGTGATATCGTTGTGATCACAGCAGGCGTGCCAGTAGGCCGCTCTGGAACAACGAACCTGATCAAAGTTCATCACGTTGGTGAGATGATTGCAAAAGGGACAGGCATTGGCATGCAAACAGCGACAGGTACTGTCGTAACGGCACGTACGCCTGAAGAGGCTCTTGCCAAAATGGTAGACGGAGCTGTGCTTGTAACAGTTTCGACGGACAAAGAGTACATGCCGGCTGTTCAAAGAGCTTCTGCCCTGATTACCGAAGTTGGCGGTATCACGTCTCACGCGGCAGTTGTTGCACTAAGCCTTGGTATCCCAGTCATCGTAGGCGTAGAAAATGCAGTTGAATTAATCAAAGACGGTACAGAAGTGTCCATTTACCCAGAAGTAGGCGTTATCTACTCAGGTCAAGCGAGCGTTCTGTAAGGTATAACGAAGAGTGAAGCGAGAGTTATCTTGCTTCACTCTTTTTTGCGTTTTTCCGCTTCTGCTCCATATCGCTCCCTCTTCCGCTGTAGAGCTAAGATTAGCTCAATTTGGGCTACTTGGCTGTAATCGTAGAAGGTAAAGATGAAGGAGTAGAAGTATGGTCAATTGAGTAGCATGCTTTCCAAATAAATGTAAAATCTACAGTTAATTTCACTGATTTCTCTGAGAATTATCGAATAGATGGAAAAAGTACAGCTAATCTGATCAAGATTGATGGTTTCGTGGGTTTTACAGGAAATTAGCTGTAGAAAATCCATCTAAAGCTCTCGAATACAGAGAATCAGCGAAAATAACTACATAAAATCCATTTAACTTGTTTGTGGCGGTGGAGTAAGGTTTGGCTGCGGCTACAGAGGCATAGGCGTAGGTGGAGGTTGGAGTTGGGGTTGGGGAAGTGGCAAGGCAACAGCATCAGTAATCGTTATGTAGTAGACCACACAATGAAGGATATACACCGTACCTATGGTATAATGGACTCACCAAGTGATAGTGGGAGGAAACACCATGACTCAAGAACGGTGGCATCAGCAAGAGCTGCGTGTGCGTTATCAAGAGACGGATCAAATGGGGGTCGTGTACCATGCCAACTATTTGACTTGGTTCGAAATCGGACGAACAGAGCTCATTCGATCGTTAGGTTATCCTTATCGTAAAATAGAGGAAATGGGACTCTTGCTCCCCGTTACGGAAGCCGATCTCAAATTCAAAAAGCCCGCTAGATACGATGACCGGATTGGCATCTACACACGGGTGTCGCAAATGAGCGGTGTTCGATTGCAATTTGCCTATGAAATTCGCAGAATTCATGACGATCTCACTGAAGAATTGCTAGTTACCGGAACATCCCATCACGTTTGGGTGAATCCTTCTTGGAAGCCAGTACGTATAGATAAGGAAGCGCCGGAGTTGTGGCAGCTCATTATGAAGTATACTGAAGACGGAGGCTGAACCTATGTTGCGATGGATTATAGCTATTTTAATTCTCGTTCCTGCAGTAGAAATTACCATTCTAATCATGCTTGGACATTTAGTTGGAGGTTGGATGACCTTCCTGTTAATCATAGCGAGCGGCTTCTTGGGTGCTTACTTTGCGAAGCGCGAGGGACGGAAGGTAATGGAGTATGCGAAGTTTGAGTGGTCGCAGGGGCAGTTGCCAGCGCAGCAAATCCTTGATGGGATCTGTATTTTCCTTGGTGGGATTTTGCTTATTACACCGGGATTCATAACAGATATCCTAGGTTTCCTACTCGTCTTTCCCTACACGAGGCCGATATTCAAAGTTATGCTGCTAGCCATCATTCGTAGACAAATTGGTAAAGGCAAGATGCACATCATTAATCGCAGATAAGGAATATGTAAACGAAAGGCTCGGTCAGCCTCCTATTCAGGAGGTGCCGAGCCTTTGTGTATGTATGCTGTAATATCATGGAAAATTCGTGCCCGATAGAACGCGGTGATGAGAATAAGGGATACGGGTCCGACGATGAGTCCAAGTAGCCCGAATAATTTCAACCCTACGAACATGGCAATAAGTGTAGCTAGTGGATCAAGGCCGACCGATGAGGCTAATACCTTAGGCTCCATAATTTGCCGCGCGATCACAATAACGCCATATAGGACACTCAGACCAATGCCAAGTACGATATTACCTTGCGCGAAGAAAACGTAGAGGATCCATGGTACCATAACAGCGCCTGTTCCTAGGTACGGCATCAAGTCAGCTAAACCAGTTAATAGGCCGATCGTGATCGCGTAATCAACTCGGAGAACAAGCAAGCCAATAATAACGACGAGTGCAGTGAGCGAAACGAGAATCAACTGAGCCCTTAAATAGCCAAACAACGCTTTCTGCAGGTCTGTTCGAATCAATTTGGTCGTTTTGACAATCACATCAGAGAAGATGCCCTTATAGCGCTTTATGAGTCCGTACCAGTCCTTGCTGATGAAAAAGGTAGCCAACATAACAATGATTGTAATCGTAGCGATATTGGGTAATGAGGTTAGGAAAGCTTTGAGCGCTGCAAAAATATAGGTGATGACCAATTTACTTACGTCTGCAATTGAACCAGCTGTGGAAGAGAGATTGGTATTAACGGTCTCCTGATATTTCGGGTTATTTTCAAAAAACTCATTCACGCGCTCAATCCATTGTTGAAAGGTGACGGAATTAATAAATACGTTAAATTCTTCGACCCACCGGTTAATTTGAAGTTGAATTGTATCCGCAAGGGAGCCAAGTTCCACAACAATATTAGCTACAAGCAAAGTGATAATGGTAACCATTGCACCAGCGAATAAAATCATGGATAACGAGACAGACAGCCATCTGGGAAGCTTACATTTGAATTGAAAAAAATTAACTAACGGATTGAGCATAAGTGCAATAATCCAACCAAAAATAAAAGGATAAATGAGTGGAATGATATAGTAAAAGGCAATGGCTACTAAGAACAGAATTATGGCCACCCATATGCCCCTGAAAATTTGGTGAACCAGTCGCGGATTTAGGATACCCATGGTAGGAATCACTCCTTGTTTCAAGTCATTATATTGTAACACGAACATGGATAAATACGGAAATATCATCATCTTTACAAAATCTTAATATAGTGAAATGAGGGGTATTGGATTGTCGCCCCCCTAACACGCATAGTACAATGAAGATATTAAATCACTAAAAATGGAATAATACTGGAGGATTTATGAGTATTGCGCGCGAACCAGAACTGAAGGATGTTAAGGAACTGAAAGAACTGAAAGAACTCAAGGAAATCAAAGAAGTCAAAGAGATTTCAACCAAGTACTTAAATCGTGATTTGAGCTGGATCGAGTTCAATTGGCGTGTGCTTGAGGAAGCGCAGGATGCGAGTACACCACTGCTAGAGCGTGTGAAATTTCTATCGATCGTATCGAGCAACCTCGATGAATTCATGAGTGTTCGTGTCGCAGGACTCAAGGATCAGATAAAGGCTGGCTATACTAAGAAGGATTTCACGGGGTACACACCGGCAGGACTCATTAAGCGAATTATGAAGCGTACAGCGAAAATGGTGACGGAGCAGTACAAGACGTATCGAGAAGTAACGAGGCATCTAGCGAAGGAAGGCATCGTTTTTACGGAATATGAAGATCTGAACACGTCTCAGAAAAAAGCCATGGACGCGTATTATCATGATATTATTTTTCCCGTACTCACGCCAATGGCAGTTGATCAGAGTCGTCCGTTTCCACTTGTACATAATCAATCCTTATATTTGGCCGTGTTGTTAGTGCGTGAGGGGGAGGATCTGGACGAGGAACCTTACTTCGCTATTGTTCAAATTCCTAGCAATTTATCTCGCTGTATTCCTGTTCCTACCCGGACTAATAGCAAAAAGAATGAGTTTATTCTTCTTGAAGAGTTGATTGAGCATCACATTCAGTCCTTATTTAGTGGCTACATTCCTATTTCTGTGCATGGCTTCCGAGTAACGCGAAATGCGGATCTAACGCTCAATGAAGAAGGAGCAGAGGATTTACTGGAAGAGATCGAAAAGGAGCTTAGACGCAGACGTTGGGGCTCTCCTGTGAGACTGGAGGTCCAAGAGGGTATCCATCCATACGCGCTGGCGCAATTGCAGGATGAATTTGAGATTGAGGAACAAATCATTGAGATTGATGGACCCTTGGATATCACATACTTTATGAAGCTTGCCAACACTCTGAACGGCTACGATAATCTGCGCTATCCGCGCGTTGTGGCCAAATATCCTGTAGAGTTTGAAGATACAGCTAATTCGGCAGAATTTTTTAATATTCTCAGAATGAAAGATGTGCTCGTTCATCATCCGTACGAAACTTTTGACGCAGTGACGGATTTTATCGTCCATGCCGCTTATGATCCGCACGTATTGGCTATCAAGATGACCTTATACAGGGCAAGTGGCAAATCGCCGATCATTCAAGCTTTGGCTAGGGCCGCAGAATCTGGTAAACAAGTTACGGTAGTCGTTGAGCTGAAGGCGAGGTTCGATGAAGAACGGAACATTGCTTGGGCACGAATGCTGGAGAAATCGGGCTGCCACGTGGTTTATGGACTAGTAGGACTCAAAACACATGCCAAAATTACACTTGTCGTTCGTCAGGAAGAGCATACGCTTCGTCGTTATGTTCATGTTGGAACAGGGAACTACAATGACAGTACAGCGCGGCTCTATACGGATGTAGGTTTATTCACATCGAACAGTGTGATTGGCGAAGATGCTTCTGCACTTTTCAACGAAATTACCGGTTATTCGGCACCTCATGATTGGCAATCTTTTGCTGTCGCGCCAACGGATTTGAAGGATAAGTTATTCGAGCTTATCGCACGTGAATCAGAGCATGCGAGAGCAGGCCGTCCAGCGCAGATTATTGCGAAAATGAATTCCTTATCTAACCAAGAAATGGTGGATGCGCTATATGCAGCGTCACAAGCTGGCGTGAAAATTGAACTTATCATTCGAGGTGTGTGCTGCTTGAGACCTGGTGTGCCTGGTCTGAGTGAGAATATTACTGTTCGAAGTATTGTAGACCGATTCTTGGAACATTCCCGGATTTACTATTTCGAGAATGGCGGAGATGTCGATGTCTATCTGTCTTCAGCAGATTGGATGACGCGCAATTTGACTCGGCGAATCGAGTTGATGTGCCCTGTTCTGGACGGAGATATGAAGAAGATGATGATTCAAATTCTCAATGTGACACTTCATGATAATGTCAAAGCACGGGAACTCATGCCTAATGGTATGTATACGCGCATAAAAAATGAACTGACCCCTTATCGGAGCCAGTTCGAGGCGATGCGAATTACTTCTTGGAAAAAACTTCGTCTTGAGTAGAAAGTTTGAGTTCCCATATTTTTTCGAAATCCTTGGTGATTGCGTTAAGTTCCTTAAGCTCCAAATAAGGCTTGTGCGTGTAATGCATAGTGAGATTCATTGAAGTTGCAGAACTGTCGATCTGTAAGGTTTGAATGGGCTGTGTCTCACTGGCATCCATAGTTATAGCAAGCTTAAGTAAAGCACCTAACTTGATGATCAAGGTAAGATCGGATTCCAGTAAGAGGTCCTTGTATACAAGTGCCTGCTGCTGGGTCCGATTTTTTGTTTTGAAAGTGGCAATTAGCGATACGATAACAATCTCTCGATGGCTGAGGCCGTCAATGTGCGCCTCTTGAATCATGTATTCCGTGTGCTTCAGGAACTGGTAGTAATGGACGCTCACGCCAATTCGGTACAGAAGAGCAGCTGTGTGAAGCAACAGTCTGCCGCGTGTTTCTAAATCTGTCCATGGCGCCAGCGCGTCGTATAATTGCATCGCAAAGGTGTCAATGTGCCGAACATGGGGGAGAGCTGCATTCGGGTGGAGCATCAGGATATTCTGAATGCTAGCTTCCAATACGTTAACCTTTACAGGCTGCTTCGGGTTATAGGTTTCAAAGAATAAGCCGTCGCGTAAGCCAGATCCACTTATGACACATGATGAGGATTGCGCGGCTTCGAATATCGTCTCTAGAATAAGTAGCCCAGGCACCATAATATCCACTCGTTCTTTGGAGAGGCCATCGATCTTCTTTCTTTTTTCAATCGTTAACGTGGATAAAAGTATTGAGAATTCTTGAAGCTCACCAGGCTTCATAACGTAATTGTGAGCAAGTTGAAGGGGGTACCTATTACGTTTGCGGCTCATTTTGCCAAGTGTCCGAATCGTCCCGCCTAGTCCAATCATAGGAAGATAGGGTGAATTCATAATCCATGACTGTGAAGCTACGGCCTCGTGTACCATTTTACGAATATCAGCCATCTCAGAATCCGTTAGATTATCGCCTTTCATAAATTGACGAGTGGTGTTCACAGCTCCGAAGGGAAAAGAGACACTTTGCACGAGCTCCCGATCTTTGACGAAGGAAACTTCTGTACTTCCACCGCCAATATCAATAATCATGCCATCGCGGATATCCATGGAATTAATGACGCCTAAATAGCCATACCGAGCCTCCTCAAACCCGCTCAGCACCTCGATTGTGAGTCCTGTTTGTTCTTCAAGAATCCGGACGATTTCTGACGTGTTGGCAGCGTTTCGAACAGCTGCAGTAGCTACGGCTCGAACGGTTGTAACAAATTGAGACTGGCATAACCTGGCATAGTGGGTTAAGATAGGAACGATTGAAATAATATCTGTGTTATGTAAGATGCCATCTTGACCCATACGTTCGCTAAGTCTAGCGGAATCTTTATGTTCGCTCACGACGCGATATGCTCCATGCGCATTTATTTCATAAATGACAAGTCGAATGGAGTTGGATCCGATATCGATGATGCCAATCCTAGTTGCAAGGTTGCTCATTGTGTCGCTCCTTTATAACTTAATTTCACGGATACATTCCTTACATTGTATCAATCTCGCACAATGTCTACAAATTTTTCCGTACACATTGCATTAATTCGAGGAATTTAACAAAAACTTGTATCGTGTGTTCGGAACCAGTGAGTTCAAAAAACGCGAAAATTTTTCGCCAAAAAGATTTTCTATGGTAGTGATAATTTACTTCTATGACCCCATTTGTTCACTTAACGAGTAAAATACCTTATTATTAAGAGAAGAAAACAGCAATATTATGCTAATAGAGTAGCTAAGGAGAGATTCCCATGTCTGCAACCAAAGGTTTAGAAGGAATTGTAGCCACAACCTCGTCGATCAGCTCCATTGTAGATGGCGTGCTTACGTATCGCGGGATTGATATTGATGACCTCGCAGAAAATGCGACTTTTGAAGAAGTTATTTACTTACTTTGGTTCGGTAAATTGCCTACTCAAGCTGAACTTGAGAAATTGCAAAGCGACCTGAACGCATACAGCAAAGTACCCGACGCGGTAATTGATATGATTCGTGCATTCCCGAAAGATGTGAATTCCATGGCTGCGCTTCGTACAGCAGTTTCTGCACTTGCTCTGTATGATGCGGAAGCAAATGATTCAAGTTCGGAATCCAATGTACGTAAAGCTATCAAATTGCAAGCGCAAATTCCAGCAATTATCGCGGCTTTCTCACGCATACGTGAAGGCAAAGAGCCAGTAGCTTCCCCAGGATATTCATCTGTTGCTGCTAACTTCTTGTTCCAACTGACAGGTAAAGAGCCAGATAAAGTTGCTATCGAAGCGTTGGACAAAGCATTGGTACTTCATGCTGACCACGAGTTGAATGCTTCCACGTTCGCTGCCCGTGTAACTGTAGCAACATTGACTGACATTTATTCTGGTATTACGTCCGCAATCGGCACGCTCAAAGGACCACTTCACGGTGGCGCGAACGAAGCGGTTATGGTTATGCTTGAAGAGATCGGTACAGTTGAGAATGTTGTTCCGTACATTAACGGCAAATTAGAGCGCAAAGACAAAATCATGGGCTTCGGTCACCGCGTATACAAAAACGGGGATCCTCGTGCAAAGCACTTGCAAAAAATGTCTTATGAGCTTGGCAAATTGACAGGTAACCTGAAATGGTACGAAATGTCCATTAAAGCAGACGAGTTGGTAACAGGTCTTAAAGGTTTGAAACCGAACGTTGATTTCTACTCCGCATCTGTATACACGACGCTAGAGATCCCACGTGACTTGTTTACACCGATCTTCGCGATCTCCCGTACTTCCGGTTGGGCCGCTCATATTCTTGAGCAGTACGAGAACAATCGTCTGATTCGTCCTCGCGCAGAGTATACAGGTCCAGTTAACCAAAAATATATTCCAATTGGCCAACGCTAATTGTTAATTCTTAAGCTCAAAGTGCGGGCGTTCGGTACTGTGCCCCAGGTATCTGGGGGAGTGCTGTAATACCCGTCACTTTTTGTGTGCCTAGTCATGCACAACATATAGAAAAAGATATCATTTTCATACAAATTTGAGGAGGAACTATTCACATGCCACAATTCGAAAACTACGAACTACCAACAGAAGGACAAAAAATCACGATCGAAAACGGTGTACTTCAAGTCCCTAATAACCCAATTATCCCTTTCATCGAGGGTGACGGTACAGGTCCTGACATCTGGGCAGCTTCCGTTCGTGTTCTAGATGCTGCAGTTGAGAAAGCATATAAAGGCGAAAAGAAAATCGCTTGGTATGAAGTATTTGCTGGTGAGAAAGCATTCAACAAATTCAACAACTGGTTGCCTAACGATACATTAACAGCTATGCGTGAATACATCGTGTCTATCAAAGGACCTCTTACTACACCAATCGGTGGCGGTATCCGTTCCCTAAACGTGGCACTTCGTCAAGAGCTTGATCTTTACGTATGTTCCCGTCCAGTTCGTTACTTCAATGGAGTTCCATCCCCAGTTAAACGTCCTGAGTTGGTTGACATGGTTATTTTCCGTGAAAATACAGAAGATATCTACGCAGGTATCGAGTGGGAAGCTGGTTCCGAAGCAGTTAAGAAAGTAATCTCTTTCTTGCAAAATGAAATGGGCGTTAACAAAATCCGTTTCCCTGAAACTTCAGGTATCGGTGTTAAGCCAGTATCTTCCGAAGGTACAGAGCGTTTGGTTCGCGCAGCTATCGAGTACGCAATCAAACATGGCCGCAAAACGTTAACATTGGTACACAAAGGTAACATCATGAAGTTCACAGAAGGCGCGTTCAAAAACTGGGGTTACGAGTTGGCTGAGCGTGAATATGCGGATAAAACATTTACATGGGCACAATATGACCGTATTAAAGAAGCAGAAGGCGCTGAAGCTGCAAACAAAGCACAAAAAGATGCTGAAGCTGCTGGCAAAATCATCGTAAAAGATGCGATTGCTGACATCGCGCTTCAACAAGTATTGACACGTCCTACGGATTTCGACGTAATCGCTACATTGAACTTGAATGGTGATTACCTGTCTGATGCACTAGCTGCACAAGTTGGCGGTATCGGTATCGCTCCAGGAGCTAACATCAACTACTTGACTGGTCACGCGATCTTCGAAGCAACTCACGGTACAGCTCCTAAATATGCTGGTCTTGACGTTGTTAACCCAGGTTCCGTTATCCTTTCCGGTGTAATGTTGCTTGAGCACCTTGGCTGGTTGGAAGCAGCTCAATTGATCTACAAAGGTTTGGAAACATCCATCAACAACAAAACAGTTACTTACGACTTCGCACGTTTGATGGAAGGCGCGAAAGAAATCAAGTGCTCCGAGTTCGCAAACGAAATCATCAAAAACATGGCTTAATTTCGTACCTATCGTTGAGTTAGACTGAAGATTATGAGGAGGTATATTTTAAATGGCTATTCGTCGTAATAAAATTACCGTTGTTGGCGCGGGTTTCACAGGTGCTACTACTGCTCTAATGCTAGCTCAAAAAGAACTTGGTGACGTTGTTCTACTCGATATTCCGCAATTAGAAAACCCTACTAAGGGAAAAGCGCTTGACATGCTTGAAGCAGGTCCTGTGCAAGGCTTTGACGCTCAAATCACAGGTACATCCAGTTATGAGGATGCAGCCAATTCCGACATTGTCATTATTACGGCAGGGATTGCTCGAAAGCCGGGAATGAGCCGCGACGATCTTGTTAACACAAATGCGGGTATCGTCAAATCCGTTTGTGAGAACGTGAAGGAAGTTGCGCCAGATTCCATTGTAATCATTTTGAGTAATCCTGTTGACGCCATGACCTACGTCGCTTACCAGGCTCTAGGGTTCCCGAAAAACCGCGTTATCGGTCAATCCGGTGTACTTGATACTGCCCGTTATTTAACATTCATCTCGCAAGAGTTGAACGTATCCGTGGAGGATGTAAAGGGTGTTGTTATCGGTGGACACGGTGATGACATGGTACCGCTTGTGCGTTACACCTACGCCGGCGGTGTGCCGATTGAGAAGCTGATTTCAGCTGAGCGCATCGAAGCTATCGTGGGGCGTACACGCACTGGCGGGGGCGAAATCGTTAACCTGCTTGGTAACGGTAGTGCATACTACGCACCAGCGGCGTCGCTTGTGCAGATGACGGAAGCGATCCTGAAAGATAAGAAGCGAATCATACCGACAATCGCGCTGCTTGAAGGCGAGTACGGATATAACAATCTGTTCATGGGAGTTCTGACAGTTCTGGGTGCGAACGGCATCGAGAAAATTATGGACATCGAATTGACAGATGCTGAGAAGTCAGCGCTGGACAAAACAGCTGAATCCGTACGGAATGTTATTAAAGTAGTGGCAGGTTAAATCAAGATGGGCCAGTTTCCTAGATCTTAGGAGGCTGGTCTTTTTTTATTGAGATGCACCAATGAAGGGATATTGAAGGATCGATAGGTCTTTCCGTGTCAATGCTCGAATCTTACGAAGGGAGATTAG
Source organism: Paenibacillus oryzisoli (assembly GCF_001653565.1). Taxonomy (GTDB): domain Bacteria; phylum Bacillota; class Bacilli; order Paenibacillales; family NBRC-103111; genus Paenibacillus_E; species Paenibacillus_E oryzisoli. The sequence continues at coordinate 312,060 of NZ_LYPB01000049.1, read as the reverse complement.
GGGGTGTTTCTGCTTATTTAGTCACAGTTTTATGGAGATATGGTGAATTTGTATGGAATTTGACATCGCTTTCTTGTTACCTACATTCTGATTCTGTATACTAAAAGAGAACGATTCTAATTAAAATTGCGGAGGTCGACTCAATGCCAGAATCAGTACAACACGTAATGCTTTTTTTACACGTAATTAGTGCTTTATTGCTTGGATCTTATGTTGTTTTCCCTTTCATTGTAGGACGAGCAGCCAGCTTATCCGGTGCAGGACAAGAAAGCTTCATGGGATTATTGTCAACGTTGAATCGTATTGGCCAGTTTTCTTTGATTGTCACCTTCATCTCTGGAGGAGCGATGGTCAGCGAAGGTAGCTTCTCAGGTTTATGGATGGCACTCGCTATCATTCTACTTGTAATTGTGGGGGCAGTTACAGGCATGATTGGCGGTCGTATCAAGAAATTGAGAGCGAACAGTGCGGCAGGTAAAAATACAGCAGCAGACGCTGCGAAAATTAAAACATTTAGCTGGATTGCTTCCATTGCAGTTATTCTAGCTATTGTGATTATGACAAATCCTCAAATTTTGGCATAGTAATAAGGATACATAAGAACCTCTTATTTCGCATGGTTCATGCGGGATAAGAGGTTCTTTGTTGTTTGGGTGATAAGGGATAGGCACTTATCAACTACTGGCCAACTAAATGGATTTCTTACAGTTAAATTTGGAGGAAACAATGGGATTCATGCAGTAAATGGAAATTGTACAGCTAATCTGAGGCTTTTCGGAAAATTGGATGCATATCGACTAAATTAACTACATGAAATCCATCTATTTCAAAAAATGAGGTGAAAACGGTAGAAGTAGATGGAGTTTTTCCTGTTAGTAGTCAGCTTGGAGCGATAATCTTCCAATGCGGTCTTATTCGCTCGGGTCTGCGATATCCAGCGTGATTTCATCCAGCGTTTTTTCGAAGGAAGCGCTCATATGTTCCAAGAAGTAATCGACTTCTGGCATGTTCATCTTCTTCAAGCTGTCGAGCACTTGCTGTTTGGCGACAACGAACTCACGGTTACCAGTAGAGAGCTCAGTTAAGCATTTGATGTAGGCTTCGATCAGATCAGCGGCCTTCACCCAACGATAAAGCTCAGGGTCAGGTTCTTGTATAAGGCCGCGGTAGATGCTGCTTAGCGCTGGTGGGATAGTGCCGATCAGTCTTTCTACAGCGACGTCTTCAATTTCACGGAAATTCCGCAGAATTTGCTCGTTGTTGTGTTTGACGGGCTGAGGGATGTCACCTGTGAGCACCTCGGAAGCGTCGTGGAACAGAGCGATAGAGACAACGCGGTCGGTTGGTACATTCCCACCATAGACTTCGTTGGAGATGGTGCACAGCATATGTGCAATCGAAGCAACATAGAAGGAATGCTCGGCTACATTCTCGCGGCGCATGTTCCACATGAGGCTCCAGCGGTCGATATATTTGAGACGATATAAGTAAGCAAAAAAGTGATGATTCATCGTAAGTTCCTCCCGAAAACGGAGCGTATGCATTCCGTAAATTATTGTCCCCTAACAGGTATAACACTTCACCTATTTGAAGTCAATAAATGTGGGAGTCGAAGTGGGGAAGAAGCTAGGAACGAGATTTGACATCTGACGCGTGACCGAGCACCGCATGCCGCGATAGCACCGTGCTGGGAGGCGTTCGGAGTGCATAAAGAATAGAAGGCTAGAACCTGATTGCTTGCTGTTGTATTCTTTCCTGATAAACTGCGCTACAACTTCGAGCTTAACCGCGGTGTGGAAAAAAGTGCTTGAACGTCCAGCTTCGAAGGAACTATCATTAGTCCGAAATCACCGAAATAAAGCGAGAATTGCTTTTGAAATAGGCCAATTAGTCCGATTTTGTCGACTTAATTATCCCATTTTTCCTTTGGTGGAGGGGTTGGGATCGATTTAGTTAGGCTTTTTCTGACTAATTAATCTTGAGTGATGCGGCACCTGAGAATAGTTCGGTTATTTCGGACTATTTGGTGCGGGAGGAGTAACTTATGCGTAGTTAGATGATAAATTCGAGTAGCTTGTGCGAGCGAGTGGCGATAGGCGTGGGTGTAGTCGGAAATTGGAGTAGCGAGTGGTGATAGAAGTGGGATAGGTGGATAATACGAGTAGTTAGTCCTGATAGCCAAAAAATAAGGGGCAACACGTGAAAAACGTGTTGCCCCTTATGCACTACTTCACGCTCGGCGCCACCCGAACAGCCACCTTGCCGGTGGCGGGGGTGTAGACGAGCGGCTGCCCGCTCAGCGCTTGCAGATCGTCAAGCGCGATCGTTACTAGCCCGTGCTCGCGCAGCACGGGCTCACGCAGCCGGACGCGCGCGCCGTCGCCGCGCGTCGCGGTCTTGGCATTCACCCCTAGGGTGAATGCCTGTTGCCCTAGGCGGAGGCGCAGCTCTCCGCCCTCAGCGACAGCGCTGCCGCCGAGCTGCGCGGCGGCAGCTGCCGCATCCACGCGCAGCGGCGCGCCGTCACGCTGCGCCTCAGTCCGGCGCTGGATCGAGCGCAGCAGCAGCTCCGGCGTGATGTTCGGGCTGCCCGCGTTGATCCGCGGGATCAACATGTGATCGGCGCTGCGCGTCGCCATCTCGGGCGAGATCGTGAAGGCGAAGCGGATGCCCGCCTTCTTCACTTGCTCTGTCGCCTCAGGCGACACGATGCCGTACGGGTACGCCATCGCGTCTAGCGGCTTCTCCGTCAGCGGTGCCAGCTTGCCGACGCAAGCCTCCGCATCAGCGGCAACACGCTGTTTGTAGGCCTCATCGTTCTCGCCATCGAGCTTGCCAACTAACGCTGCTTCTCCATCTGGATTCTTATGATGCAGGTTGTCCGTATGACAGCCAATGTCAATGAAATTGGTCGCATGGGTCATTTCACTAATCTGTTCCTTGGACATTGAAGGAATATATGAGGCCAACGGATTCGCTAGATCTGTCGTGATGACGAAGTTGACAGCGGGTATGCGCAAGCTTTTGAGAATCGGATAAGCCCCAGTGTAGAAACTTTGATACCCATCATCAAACGTGACTAGCACAGCGTTAGAGGGAACCGTTGCGCCTGCCATATACATTTTGAACTCATCTAAAGAAATAAAATGATAGCCTTTGCTCAGTAGTGTTGTTAACTGATTCTGGAACAGGGCACTTGTGATTGTGCTTGAGCTCTTATCTGTCTCATGGATGTGATGATACATCAGAACGGCAACCTGATCTTCGTAATATATGGTCTCGGACCGTTCAGCTTGCAGGGGCGTCAGCAAAAGTGTAAGCCCTAATAGACTAACGAGAAACGAAATCGCGATTCTTTTATACATGTCAGCGAATCTCCTTGTTTTGCTCACAAGAACCGTCGAACTGTTCCTACGAGGTATGGTATAATGGTAGATATTCTTTACGATTATGCGGGTAATTGAGAGGAGCTAGAAAGCGTTATGCAACATTTTTATCAAAGTGTGTATGATTTAATTGTGGAAACTTCCACGAATCTTCCTGGTGATGTTCGACGTGCGGTACAGGCTGCACAAATTAAAGAGGATAATGGCACGCGTTCTGCGTTATCACTTTCCCGAATTGCTGATAACATTCATATGGCGGAGACGAATGTATCCCCGATTTGTCAGGATACAGGCATGCCAACGTTTATTATACACTGTCCAGTTGGGGCAAACCAAATTGTTATGAAGAAACATATTCTTGAAGCTGTTGCGAATGCAACGAAGGCTTCCAAACTTCGAACGAATTCCGTAGATTCGCTTACGGGTGCTAATAGTGGGGATAACCTTGGACCTGGAACACCTGTAATTCACTTCGAGCAATGGGAACGTGATGATGTAGAGGTGAAGCTGATTCTTAAAGGTGGCGGCTGTGAAAACAAAAACATTCAATACAGTCTTCCAGCTGATCTCGAAGGCGTAGGCAAAGCAGGTCGTGATCTCGACGGTATTCGCAAGTGCGTGATGCACGCCGTGTATCAAGCACAAGGTCAAGGTTGCAGCGCAGGCTTTATCGGTGTTGGTATTGGCGGCGATCGCACAAGCGGTTATGAGCTGGCGAAACATCAATTATTGCGTCATGTTGACGATGTGAACCCACATCCAGACCTTCGTAAGGTTGAGGAGTATGTGATGGAGCACGCGAACACACTAGGGATTGGTACGATGGGATTTGGCGGTCAAGTTACTTTGCTTGGTTGTAAAGTAGGCGTGATGAACCGTCTGCCAGCTAGCTTCTTCGTTTCTGTGGCGTATAACTGTTGGGCGTTCCGTCGCCAAGGTGTGATTCTCAATGCTGAAACGGGAGAAATCAATGGCTGGTCCTATCCAAGAGGTACTGAAGTATCCTTCCAGGAGGCTTTCGAAGCAAGTGCGGAAGAAGCCAGAAACACGCCGCAAGAAGAACGTCGCGAGATCGTATTGACGACTCCGATTTCAGAGGAGCAAATTCGCAGCTTGAAGGTCGGAGACGTTGTCGTTATTAATGGAACGATGCACACAGGACGCGATGCCCTGCACAAATATTTGATGGATCATGACGCTCCAATCGATCTAAATGGCGCAGCGATTTATCACTGTGGTCCTGTTATGGCCAAAGATGACGCGGGTGAATGGCATGTGAAAGCGGCTGGGCCGACAACGAGTATTCGTGAGGAGCCATATCAAGGTGACATCATTAAAAAGTTCGGTATTCGCGCGGTAATTGGTAAAGGCGGCATGGGTCCTAAAACGCTAGCAGCGCTGAAAGATCATGGCGGCGTATACTTGAATGCCATCGGTGGTGCTGCACAGTACTACGCACAATGTTTCAAAAAGGTTGAAGGCGTTGACTATCTGGAGTTCGGTATTCCAGAAGCAATGTGGCATTTAGAAACAGAAGGTTTTGCGGCGATTGTGACGATGGATTCACACGGCAACAGCTTGCATGCAGATGTAGAGAAGAATTCGTTAGAGAAGTTGGCAGCGCTGAAAGAGCCAGTTTTCAAATAATACATTCCTTGTGATTATCTCTACTTCTACCTTTACAAAAAAAAAACTGGATTAGCTGTAGAAATTAGGGTTACTATTTAGAGTAGCCCTTTTTCTATATGTTATAGACGACATAGGCACACAACTCTGTTGGAGGTTCATGCATTCATGACCAAATTTCGTGCAAAGCTAACCCTGATTTTAATTTTACTAATTGGATGCTCGATGTTGGTTGCCGGCATATTCATGGCAAAAGTGCTCGAGAATTCGCATGTGAATTCATTACAAGAAAATATGGAGCGAGAGCTTCATGTGATTGCCTCCAGTGGTGTATGGGATTATCAAGGGACGGACGCTGAGTTGTTTAAGTACTACACAACGCAAGCCCACCGACTCAAAGATGCGACAACGGAGCGTTTGACGTATATTCGTGCGGATGGCAAGGTACTCGGTGACTCTGATCAATTGCCAGAACAGATGGACAACCATTTAACAAGACCGGAAATCGCGGCAGCAGCTAAGGATGGCATTGGGTATACGACACGGTATAGTGATACGTTGAAGGAGAATATGTTGTACGCTGCTATTCCAGTTAAAAATGAAGCCAAGCTGACAATTGGATATTTACGCATTTCTTTGGGCTTAGCTCAAGTGGATAAATCTATTCGCAGTCTGTGGTATTTCCTTATTTCCGGACTCGCAATTCTCTTCGTCATCGCGGGTATCGTCAGCTATCGCATTGCCAAAGGGATTACACGTCCGATTGAACGAATGACTAAAGTTGCTCAACAAATTACGAATTTGAATTATGAATCTCGTGTGCCCGCCTATCGGAATGATGAGGTGGGACAACTTGGCCAAGCGATTAATCGGATGTCCGAAAGTCTCCAAGGTCAAATGGCACGTATTCAAGAAAATGAACGCAGGCTGCAAGGCGTCATGGAAAACATGATGAGCGGGATCATGATGATTGACCGCGAAGAGCGGATCATGTTGCTCAATCCGTCTGCTGAGGCGATTCTTGGCTTTTCTTCCCAAGAGCTACTAGGGAAGAAATACAATGAAGCTAAGCAACAATATGATTTTACCAAAATGATTCAAGAATGCATTGAGCTGCAGGAACCGATCTCAGATGAGATGATGTTCTATTACCCTGCTGAGCGCATCTTGGATATTCACTTGAGTCCGATCGCTCATGAAGATGAAGAATGGTCAGGTGTGCTTATCGTTCTTCACGATATCACCGCGGTTCGCAGATTAGAGCGTATGCGCAGTGAGTTCGTGGCGAATGTTTCCCATGAGCTGAAGACGCCGATTGCCGCAGTGAAGGGCTTTGCTGAGACGCTGCTGGCAGGCGCATTGAATGACAAGGAAACGGCGGTATCGTTTTTGCAAATCATTTTTGATGAGAGTGAGCGCTTGAACCGTTTAATTGGGGACATTCTGGAGCTATCGAAGATTGAATCGAAGCGGATTCCGATGAATTTCTCTCCTGTCTATTTACCTGAGTTTCTGGAGAGATCATTTAGTGTGTTGCGGAAAGAAGCGGAGAAGAAGCATATCGAGCTCAGTATGACGGTTGAGGATGATATGTATATTGAGGCGGATGAGGACCGGTTACGACAAATCATTATCAATCTGCTGTCCAACGGGATTGCCTATACGCAAGATGGCGGGAAAGTTAGGCTTCGAGTAGAACCCCTGGAAACCAATGCAGACGGAGATTATGAGCGACTACGCTTCATCGTTTCAGATACGGGAATGGGGATACCGAGGAAGGATTTGCCGCGTATCTTTGAACGGTTCTATCGGGTTGATAAAGCGCGATCCCGAAGTTCAGGCGGTACAGGACTAGGGCTATCTATCGTTAAGCATCTCGTGGAAATGCATAAAGGTACGATTCGGGTTGAAAGTGAAGTTGGTGTGGGTACAAAATTCATTATTGAATTGCCTGTGATTCATTAAAATAGATTGATTAATTGAGGCGGATTTACATTGCGCTGACGAAGGCTTTACAATGCCTTTACAATTGTGTGTTACACTGGGGTTGTGCAATGTTAATAAACTGTAAATGCGGGGGATCCCATGGCACAAAAGATACTAGTTATAGAAGATGAGCCGACATTGGCTCGGTTATTGTCTTATAATTTATCGCAGGAAGCGTACGATACGAAGGTAATAGATCATGGTGGAGACGGCTTGCAAGAGGCGCTTCAGCAGTCGTATGATTTGATTATTTTGGATATTATGCTGCCAGGACTTAGTGGCTTTGAAGTATTGGCAAAGCTTAGGCAGAAAGGAAATCGAACGCCTGTCATAATCCTGACTGCTCGGAATGCCGAAGATGAAGTCGTACAGGGCTTGAAGCATGGGGCAGATGATTATATCACAAAACCATTTGGAGTGGCCGAGCTGCTTGCGAGAGTGGCTGCAGTCTTGCGTCGTACCCAATCGGACGAAGCGGCTGCTGATATCGCCAAATCGAATGAGAAAGTGATTCAGGCAGGTGAGCTTCGCATCTATCCGGAGAAATATGAAGTTGTGTTGAATGGCGAGTCGATTCCGCTCCGACCTAAGGAGTTTGAGGTTCTGCTGTATCTGGTCCAGCGCCCGGGTGTCGTTGTGACCCGAGATGATCTCATGAATATCGTGTGGGGCTTCGACTATATCGGAGGTCAACGTACGGTTGATGTGCATGTGAGCTCTTTGCGCAAGAAGCTGGAAATGAATCAGCAATCGGTTCAGATTGATTCGATACGCGGCGTGGGATACAAGCTTGTGGCCACGATGATTAAAAAGTAAAGAGCATGGATGCTGATTCGTCAGTAACCGTGCTTTTTTTCTGTTTTTGGAAGGTTGGGAGGAGTTGCTAGTAGTCGAAGAAATAGATGGGTGTTATGCAGTTAATTCTTGGATATTCCGACAGAAATGAAGAATAAATGGATTTCCTACAGGTAATTGTAGATGATTTAGCTGATTGGAAGAGTAAGTCGAGAATTAGCTACATGTTTTCCATCTAAATCGATTTTGAGAGATTTTTTTATTGAAATAGCTGTAGTTTTTCCAGTTAAGTGTTGGAAGAGGACTAGAATTAGCTAGCTCGTTACATATGGAGAGAACACAATTGCATACAATCATCGCCAAATCGGGAATTTTATTAACGGTGGTATTGGGTATAATTACTTTATACATACAAGTACTGCTGTCATCATAAAAACTTGCAAGATCAGTATAGAGGAGGAACATCATGTCAACGACGTATCGGATTGCAATTATTGGGTGTGGAGGGATTGCCAATGGCAAGCACATGCCTAGTCTAAGCAAGTTGAACAATGTAGAAATGGTAGCTTTTTGTGATATCATTTCCGAGAAAGCGCAGGAAGCTGCTGCGAAGTACGGTAAGGGAGAAGCTCGTGTGTATGAAGATTATCGCGAGGTATTGAAAGATAGCTCCATTGATATCGTACACGTGTGTACGCCGAATGATTCGCATGCTGAGATTACGATTGCTGCTTTGGAAGCTGGCAAGCATGTGATGTCAGAGAAGCCAATGGCGAAAACTGCGGTTGACGCTAAACGCATGGTTGAAGCAGCTAAACGTACAGGCAAAAAGTTAACAGTTGGCTATAACAATCGCTTCCGCGGCGATAGCCAACATTTACATAAGCTATGCTCGGAAGGTGAACTCGGCGATATTTATTTCGCGAAGGCACATGCGATTCGTCGCCGCGCGGTACCTACTTGGGGTGTGTTCCTCGATGAAGAGAAACAAGGCGGAGGCCCGTTAATCGATATCGGCACGCATGCTTTAGACTTGACGTTGTGGATGATGAACAACTATGAGCCAGCTGTTGTTTTGGGGACTTCCTACCACAAGCTATCCCAACGTGAGAATGCGGCAAATGCTTGGGGACCGTGGGATCCAGCTAAGTTCACGGTAGAAGATTCTGCATTTGGCATGATTACGATGAAAAATGGTGCAACAATTATTCTTGAATCGAGTTGGGCATTGAATACGCTGGAAGTCGATGAAGCGAAATGTACGCTTTCCGGAACAGAAGGCGGCGCGGATATGAAAGGCGGCCTACGTATCAACGGCGAGAAACATAGTCGATTGTTCACAACAGAAGTAGAATTGCAAGCTGGCGGTGTTGCGTTCTATGACGGTAAAGCGGAATCTGCTTCCGATTTAGAAATGAAATTATGGATTCAAGCAATAGAGAACGATACAGATCCAGTGGTCACCCCTGAACAAGCATGTGTGGTATCTGAGATACTGGAAGCTATTTATGAGTCGGCGAGAACAGGTAAAGCTGTTTACTTCGACTAGGACAATGAGATCGTATGTCCTATTTTCTGGGAAATAGTTAATGACATGAAAAATCCCTTCACCCGATAGCTATTATCGGGTGGAGGGATTTTTAGTTGATTTTCGATGCTCGCCGGGCGTTGTGCCTGTGCGTTGTTTGAATATTTTAGAGAAATGATGCAAATCAGCAAAGCCGCAATAATCAGAGATGGATTCAAGACTGAGCTCTGTGTTCGTAAGCAACTCCTGCGAATGGTGAATGCGCATCTGCAATAAGTATTGGTGTGGAGATGTGCCGTAGCGTTGCTTGAAAAGAAAGCTGAACCTAGAAAGTGACAGATTGGCGCGGCCAGCCATGTCTTTGACTGAAATCGGATCACTTAAATGATGAGAGAAATAAGAGGTGATCCAGTTTAAAGATGGAGCAGGTGAAGGAGCCTCGCGTTGATAGGGTTCCATAATAGAAAGAATGATATCTAACATGAGCTGCTGTGTTCGAAGTTGGGTGAGCGAGTTGGGTACATAGAATAGCTCTATCGTTTGCAGGAGTTTTTCTTTGAGAAGAATAGGATCCTGCGGTTGGATATGTACGGGAACTCGAATCTTGAATAAGTCGTGTAAGGATGGCTGGATGAGATGGTTGTAAGCAGATAGATCAATTTGTCCCGGTCGTGTGGGAAAGCTCTCTTCTCGAAGGGGACTATAGGCAATGTCAAAATGGAGAAAAGGTGTGACCGTGTTCGTTAATCCCTCTAAAGTTACTAAGCTGCCTGGTTGGACGAGGCAGAACTGACCAGCGTAGAACATATACTTCTGATCATTCACCCAGAAGCAGCATGTCCCCTCTTGGATGTATACCAACAAATAATCCATCAGTCTGCGTTCTGGGTAGTTCCAAGGCTTGCGAACGGCAAAATCACATTCTCGGATGTAAGGGACAATCGGCGGAGAATCTTGGAAGGGTTGCAGCATAGAAGTCCTCTTTTCACTTTAGTATATTATAGTTGTTTTTGACAAATCAACAGCCTTGTTTGACAAAGATAATTAGATAGGTGATTCGTATAATAAAGCTATAAATAGACAAAAGAGGTGCATATCGCATGAGTCATCTAAATGCTAATGAAATCCACGCATTGCCGATGTTAGAAGACAGTTACACATTGTCGCAAGAGCAGAAGGAGGGCTATCAACGCGATGGTCATATCGCTCTTCGAGGTGTTGCGAGCGAAGCTGAGATTCAGGTGTATGAGCCGATCATATCGACGCTTGTGAAGAATTTAAACACGCAAGATAAACCGCTTGATCAGCGTGATACGTATGGGAAGGCATTTATCCAAATTTCAAATGTATGGGAGCATAGTGAAGCCATTCAGCGCTTCGTATTTGCGAAGCGGTTTGCGCAAATTGCCGCTGACTTGATGGGCGTAGACGGAGTTCGCATCTATCATGATCAAGCCTTGTATAAGGAGCCTCATGGCGGTCATACGCCATGGCATCAAGATCAAATTTATTGGCCGCTGGACACGGATAAGACGATTACCATGTGGATGCCCCTTGTCCCGATTTCCGAAGCAGTAGGTTCCATGACGTTTGCTTCGAAATCCCATCTCTTGGGTTATATCAATAAGATGGTAATTTCTGATGAGTCTCATCGGACGCTAGCGGGATATATCGAAGGGAAGGGCTTCGAAACGAAGTCACACGGAGCAATGGCAGCGGGGGATGCGACGTTCCACGCGGGATGGACGCTGCACAATGCGCCAGGCAATCCGACAGATACGATGCGCAAAGTTATGACCGTTATCTACTATGCGGATGGTTTGCGTATCGCAGAACCGGATAGTAAAGCGCGCGAGAGTGATCTGAATAGGTGGTTTCCTGGTTTGGGGCCAGGAGAGCTCGCTGCTTCTGAACTCAATCCCTTGTTATATAGCCGTAAATAAAGAAGATCGCCTTCCCACTGAATCTAGTGAAGGAGGCGATCTTCTTTATTAAATGTAGTGTTGCACGTAGGATTACAACTGCACGGGGTGCATAAGACCGTCTTCGCTAAATGTAAGTGGATCTATGCAGACTTCACGGTGAAAGCCTTTACCCTGGGTGAAGCGTGTCAGCGGTGTGACAAACCGATGGTAGGCAATCCAGTATTGATCGGTGCCGGGCTCTTGGAGAATTGAGTGATGAGCGGTGCCGAGCATATCTCTCTCTTTATTTTTAACAAGAATCGCGTACTGGTAAGTGACAGGGCCATACAAGTGCTCCGCTGTGCCATAATTGACGTGATAATCTTCGCTGCCTGTATCATCACAGGACCAGGTGAAGTGATATATTCCGCCGCGCTTGAGGACAGTTACAGCTTCTCGGAAGTCGAGCAGACCAGACACACTTCGCATCGTATCCTCGGCAACACTGATCATATCATCTTCGAGCCGAACGATAGTAGGATTCCCATTTCCGAACAACAGGTAAGGGGTGCCGTCGTCTTCGATATAAATGGAGGGATCGATGGTAAGCGACATGGGAATGCCCAAACGCTTCATTTGTTCCATCGAAATAAGCGGCTCGGACTGCGCCCGAAACGGACCCACTGGTGTCTCGGCAATTGCAACTCCAATGGCGTGGCTTCCGGTTTCCGTTTTACCACAGAAGTAATAATAATAGTTACTTCTTTTGAAGGCGATAGCGGGTGCCCAAGCAGAACCAACGCTCCAAGGAACATCCCCTGTTGCAAGATCCAAAATCACACCTTCATCTCGCCAATTCGATAGGTCTGCTGAGGAAAATGCATGAAACTGCGTGCCTGACCAGCCATCGAATCCATCTGTTGTAGGATACAGGTAATATCGGTCACCGAACTTCACAAGATCAGGGTCGGCGAATTGACCAGCCAGCACTTGATGACCGTCTCCGAATGCTGCAAGTAGTCGGCTGCACTCTTCGTAAGTAATCGGGATGACGCCGCCATGACGTTTCTTGGATGCACCGAGGTTGAACTCCCCATCCTGTAGAACCCGGAACTCACCGCTAGCCAAATCGGAGGTCAGAAGGGGAAGATAACCTTTGCCCTCCGCAAAGCGATCCACAATGAGGCACCATTCTTCCCGGTCGTTAAACTTGAATATTTGCGGCCCCTCTACGCCTAATAATTCCTCTAAAGCTGGAGCGCTCAGGCCGATAAAAGAATCCTTATCCAGCGAGATACCTTTTTCAACGCGGATATTCTTCGTTGTTTCATCCTTGGAATATCGGTAATAGCACCCGTTATGGGCAATGATTGTGGTATCGATGATATGGTTGTCACGCTCGATGTACGTTTCCGTTCCTATGAAACTGCGGAAATCTTTGGTGCGCGCACAGAAGATTTTTTGCTTTCTATGATCCTCATGGCGTTCTTGTGTCGCCGAAGCCCAGAATACAAGGAAATCGCCGGAGGCTTCGTCATAAATGGCTTCAGGCGCCCAGACACAGCCAGCTCCTGGCACGCCTACTGTAACGGACCAAGGGGCCGACCAATGGATTAAGTCTGCAGATTCCCAGACAATAATGTCGCGGCTTCCGGCATTTACTGCGGTATCCCAACCTTTCTGGTTCGCAATACGCAAATCCGTGGCGATTAGGTAAAATTTCTCCTCCTTCGGTGACCTGACGATAAAAGGATCCCGCACGCCTTGCTCGCCCAACTCTGAAGACAGTACTGGCAGACCCGCGTTCAAGTCCTTCCAGTGCAAACCGTCTTCGCTATAGGAGAAATAGACTTGTTCACCGAGTGGCTGTTCTCCGATAAAATGCACCAAAAGATAGCCTGCATATGGATTAGTATGTACTGACATTTGGAAGTACTCCTTCGTTAATTGATGAATTATAGTAAAAGTATAGGTGTCAGTTACGAGTGGATCAATAAACTATCGTGGTTGTTTACTGACCTATCGTCCTTTCATGATCTGAGATTCTATTGCGTTTATATTGACTAGGGGTAACACCAACAAATTTCTTGAATTGTCGCATAAAATGAGTATCGTTCTCGTAGCCGCACATACTTGCAATCAGATTAATGGATGTATTGCTATTCAACAGGAGGTATTTGGCATATTCAAGCCTAGCGTTAATGAGATCCATGATGATGGAGCACCCAAACAATTCTTTATAAATATGTTGGAAGTAAGATTTGCTTAAATTTACGCTAGAAGCGAGCTTGTCTACGGTATAAATTGAATGAGGTGAGCTGTATAACTGGTTTCGCAGCTTGGTGAACGGAACCAGATACTGGCTCTTACTTTCATGGACCGCAGACTGGTTGCGTAAGTTGACGAGCTTCATAAAGAGTGATTGCAGATCACAGTCTAAGATTCTTTCTTTCAGAGGAGAATTTTGTCGAAGATAATTACTCATGTCCATCAAACATTTGGAAATCAGCATGGTATCATCCGCATATATTGGCGTGTCCAATGGAAAACCGATCTCGGACAGGAACGACTCAAGCTCGTTACCAGAACAATGAAACCAGTCATTGATAAACGGCTTATCCAAATGTCTGTAGAGATGCGGAGTATGAGGTTTCATTAAGATATAGGTGTTCTTCTCAATCGTGTGCAAGTGACCATGAAGAACAAGTTCTGCACGGCTTTTAAACAGCACAAATGCATAATCCCCGGATCCACGAGGCCTATCAATCACGATGCCATTACCATGAACGAAATTATAACCACAAGTAAATAGTTGTATCATTATGTATCACCACAAGATCATTGATCAGTTTATTTATGAAGAATTATTTAGAATATAAGTGAACTAAAGAGACTTGAAAATAATTATAGCACAATAAGTCAGGCGTTATTGAGCTATACGGAATGCGTGCTCGAATGTTACAGTAGAAGGAAGAGAGACATTTTATAAGAATAGGTGAGGATAACGATGTTACGAATCGGTCTTATCGGTACAGGTGGGTTCAGTAAGATGCACGCGAGAATACTATCTGGGATGGATGACGTGCAGGTGGTGGCGGTATGCGGGACGAGCTTAGCAAAGGCTGAAGCGTTTGCCCTGGCGTGTGGAATTGGGTCCAGCTATGAAAGCCTAGATGACATGTTGGATGGCGAACGCTTGGATGCTGTTTATATCCTAGTACCACCAATGTCACATGGTGAATATGAAATGAAGCTCATCGCGAGAGGTATTCCTTTCTTTGTTGAGAAGCCGCTGGGTCTGAATACAGAGCAGCCTGAACAGATTCGAAATGAGATAAGTAAGCAATCCTTAATTACGTCTGTAGGCTATCATTTCCGTTATACAGATACAGTGGATCTGATGAAACAGCTGTTGAAAGAACGGCCAATTGGGATGCTGACTGGTAAATGGATGGGGAGTATGCCTCAGGTTGCCTGGTGGCGAGATCAGAGTAAATCTGGTGGGCAATTCCTTGAGCAAAGCACACATTTGGTTGATATTATGCGTTATTGCGTTGGGGAAATAGATGAAGTCTACGCAATGTATGGCCATCAAGTAATCCATAAGCAATATGAGGGTGTTACAGTGCCTGACGTAGGGACTGTTACGCTCAAATTTAAGAGCGGAGTTATTGCAAATATTTCGAATACGTGCGTATTGCCTGATGGTGTGGGGAAGACAGGGATTACCTGTTACACACAACAAGGAATACTGGAGTGGGATCCAGACAGATTGACAATGATTGAAGCGCATGAAACTACGATTAGGCATAAAAAAGTTAATCCGTATGTAGTAGAGAATGAAGCCTTCATATATGCTCTAAAAACAGGGGATACGGGGCGTATTCTTTCAGACTACGCGGATGCTTTCAAGACTCAGCAAGTGACAGTTGCTGCCTTGGAATCGGCGAAATCGGGGTTGCCTTATCGGTTCAACTAGATGCCAATCTACCGCTCCTCTTTCTTTAATACACTAGGATTCACGCCGTACCATTTACGGAATTGATTTGTGAAATGGTTGTAGTTCTGGAATCCAACGTCATAGCATACCTCAGAAGCGCTGCGATCCGTGTGTTTCAGGAGGAGAACGGCTTGTTTAACTCGCATTTGGTTCAGAGTATCGATAACCGAATGTCCTGTACTTTCTTTAAAGAGATGAGATAAACGGGAAGAGGATAAACCAACGGCACTAGCCAGTTCATCAATTCGAATAGGTTGGTGCATATTCTTCGAGAGCAGGTACTGTACTTCTTCGATGCGCGGGTCGATATTTTTGTGCATTTTCTGAGCGATGACGAGTAATAGTTCTTGGACGGACGTGCTGCAAAGCTCAAACCAATATTCTTGCCGTTCGCGTGAATCTTCAAGGATACGAATAAAGGTATGATAAATACGCTCGCGCAGCGACTCGCTATCCACAGTGAGATGCAACAGTTGTAGATTGGGAAGAAGATTCGTTTCCATGAAGGTATCCGGGAAATGAACCCAGCAGAATCTCCACGTCGCACTAGGACTTGTTCCATAGTGTTGCGGGGTACCTGGGCGCAATAAATGAATGTCACCTGTTTTGCATTTGGACAAGCTGCCTTGCAGGTTAAAAAAACCTTCGCCCTCGAGGGTGAACGTAAGCAGCCAATCTTGCCTTCCTTGGGGTCGTTGCTCGTTATACGAGTCGTTCTTCACATAGAGTCCAGCGAGTAGGGGATATTCATCAAAGCTCATGATCATTGCCTCCAATTCGTATTACGTAACAGGCAGAGTTATTTCAATTATAGTGCCTTTGTTGAGCTCACTTTCTACATGGACTGAACCAGCGTGATTCTCAATGATTTTTTTACTTACCATAAAACCTAATCCAGTTCCTGTTTCTTTGGTGGTAAAGAAGGGCTGGCCTAATTTGGAGAGCACGTCTTCTGGAATTCCACAGCCTTGGTCAATGAGACGAATCAACATCTGCTGACGATTATCACTGTTGATTTCGATGGTTATTTTCCCGCCAGTTGGCATGGATTCAATGGAATTCTTGATGAAATTAATAAAAACTTGCTTTAATTGATTTTCATCGCAGTACAGATGGGTAGCGCCAGGCTTGAATTCCGCGGAGAATTCCACATTGTTAAGAATCGCTTGTGTATCTAGTAGGGTCATAACTTGGCTTAGTAACACCCGTATATCTTTTCTCTCAAATTTAATTGTTTGCGGCTTCGCCAGTATTAACAGTTCACTAAGAATCAATTCAATCCGCTCGATTTCAGATGATATAATGTCGAAATATTTTGGCTTCTCGCCAATTCCCGATTTCATTAATTGAATGAACCCTTTGATGGAAGTAATGGGATTTCTGATCTCATGGGCTATTCCAGCAGCCAACTGTCCGGCTACAGATAATTTCTCCGAATTTTGAAGATGTTCTTGAGCAATTTTCCACGCTGTTATATTTCGAAGTGTAGCTGACCAACCAAGTTGGGTGCCTTTACCATCAACAATAGGAGAAGCAGTTAAAACAACATTGATTACATCTCCATTCTTATGCCCTCTAATCGTTTCGACACCAATGATAGACTGCCCTTGTTTCACTTGTTCAAGCATAAGGTTGAATTCTTTACAATATTCGGTGGGAATAAATGGAGGCTTATGTAACTCGACATTAAAGACTTCTTTCTTTGACCACCCGAAAATAGTTTCAAATGCTTCATTTACTCGCTGCACATAACCTTCGTTATTAAAGATGACAATCGCATCTGCATTATTTTCGATAAAAGACTCTAGTTGCTCTGTTTTAGCCTTGAGTTCCTCTTCCGCACGTTTTCTATTGGTAACGTCACGGCATATGCCAGTGATTCCGATAACCGATCCATTACGATCGCGAAGCGGAGATAACGTTGCCTCCACATTAATGAGGACGCCGTCTTTTCGTTGACGAGTGGTTTCCAAACCTATGACTGTTTCTCCAACTTTGATACCTTGGTGAATTTCTTCTATAGAATCCTTAAGGAAATTCGGAATGATAGGTAATTTTCTGTTCTTAACCTCTTCAGCCGACCAACCAAACAACTTTTCAAAAGCAGGATTCACTTCCAGCAGAAAATCGTCGACATCAATCACCCACATGGCATCCGCATTATTTTCGATAAAAGATTGCAATTGCTCCGTCTTCGCTTTGAGATCCTCTTCTGCTAATTTTCTTTCTGTAATATCTTTTATTTGACTAATAAAAAACAAGGGTTGTCTACTTTCGTCCCTGATGCAAGTAATGACCAATAAAACGCGTACGCTTGAGCCATTCTTATGAATGAAACATTTCTCTATTTGGTAACAATCCATCGTACTGTCTACGAAATGATTGCTAATAGGACTTGCATGATCCAAATCATCTGGATGAGTGATGTCTTGTAAAGTCATGCCAAGGATCTCTGCTTCTGAATACCCAATTGTTTGGCATAGAGAAGTATTAATTTGTAGCATTTTTCCTTCATCGGATAGGAGTGCCATGCCAATAGGTGAGTATTTGAACACTTGAGAGAAGAGATCGGGCTGTAAAATGTCTAGAGTCGTTGCCATGTGTCCTCCTTGATCCACGATGATATCATTCTTATTAAGAGTATTGGACAAAGTGGCAAATTTTCCTTTAAATTTCGAAAGAGATGTCGGCTTGTTTATTTTCTTTTTCATCCAAAATTTGTATGATGAGATCGATTGCTGTCGAAATATTGTCTATAAATAGGTCCTTGGACAGGGACTATGAATGGGACATCGATATCAGTCGCAGTCACTGCAACCGTACATGGATATGTTGGAATTGCCCGCGGGGCATCATCGGATGCTGGATCACATTTAGATGTAAAAACTACAGTTAATGTGCTCGAATTTAAGGGATTTTGCTGATTAGATGGAAAATTTACAGTTAAATTCTATGAAATTGGAAAAATTGATTCAATGGAAGGAATTTAACTACAGGATATACAGTTAATCATTCGAATTAGCTAAATTCGTTTCAAATAGATGGAGGAAATCCAGCTAAATTACGGAAGCTCGTTCTCCGGGCTACCGCCATCTTATACCGAACCTAAATAAAGGCCAACCAGAGATTCTAGTTAACCTGATAATGCGAAAGAGAGGCGTCTGAGGAAGTCAACATAGACTTTGAGATAGCCAATTTATATACTAATGGCGGAGTCAATTGAGTTGGGACACTTTATATTCGAACCAATTATCCAATGTCCGTGTCTTTCGTTAGCTAACTTTTAGATAAGGTCTTGTCCAATGTCACTTTCTGTATAGATCGATATGAGTACGATTGCCGTATCTTCCCCTATATTTCTTACCACATGGGGAGTACATGCGTTCCAACTAAACGAATCACCCTCTCCGAATTCAGCTCCATCCTCTCCCTGCTCTGCGTATATTCTTCCTGAAACGACCATATGAACCTCTTCACCTTCATGAGCGTGAGGCACATCGCCTATCGAGGCTCCTGGCGGGAACTCTACCAACATCATTCTAACGTTCTTCGTAGAACTAAGATGTTCCACTTTCAGCTTCTCGGAACCGCTTGTTGTGGTTCTTCGTTCATTCTTTCGAACAATATGCATGCGATCTTCTTTTTTAAGGAGTAAATAAGCTAAAGGTACCTTCAAAGCCTGAGCTATATGCTCAAGCGTTGCTATAGAGGGGGATGTTTTATTCGTTTCAACCTGACTCATGAAGCCTTGGGACAAGCCGGTTTCTTCGCAAATTTGAGCGATGGTAATATTTTTTCTCTTTCGAATCGCTCGTATCGTGGAGCCGATATCCATCCGCATACACCCCTTAAAAATATTAGTAATAGAAAATATAATTTTATATTAGCAATTTATATATTGACAAGTCAATTCATTATGATCTAAATTAGTTATATAAACTTTATTTCTTTATTACTAATATTAATGGGGGATCATGATGAAACCATTTTATCAATATGACATTCATTTACCGACCAAAATGGACCCGGCCAAGCAATATCCAGTTGTCTTTACCCTGCATGGCAAGGGCTCCAATGAGAACAATATGTTTGGCTTAGTCGCTCCGTTGGCTGACCATTTCATTATTATCGGTATCCGCGGCAATCTACTCCTTGGCTCAGGTTACCAGTATTATGATTTGAAAAGCCTAGGCAATCCTATACGTGAGATGTTTGATGAAGCGGCTAAACAACTCGAAGCTTTCATTTATTATGCAACGGAAAAATATCCAATCGATCCAAGCAAACGGTATTTGCTGGGCTTTAGCCAAGGCGCAATCCTCTCGATGACACTAGCGCTTACCATGGGAGATGAGCTGAAGGGAATTGTTTCGCTGAACGGGTATGTTCCTGATTTCGTGAAGACGGAGTATTCGCTACGAAGTGTGAAGGATGTATCGGTATTTATTTCACATGGCGAGTATGATTCCGTCTTCCCTGTTCGGATCGGGCACGAGTCGGCGGCATACTTCAGGGATAAGACACAGCATTTGACATTTAAATTATATGCAACTGACCACGGTGTAGCTGAAGAGAACCAATTAGATTTTCTGAACTGGCTTAAGCAAGATGCTGGTTTGACTATAATAAAGGAGTGAGAAGCGATATGATGCCTTCCTATTTTTTCGCGCATGGCGCCCCGTCGATCGTACTTGAAGATAACGAATACACACAACTGCTAAAGAAATTTAAGGACAATACACCTAGACCGAAAGCCATCGTGCTCTTTAGCGCCCACTGGGAAGAGTCGAAGCAGTCTGTCGGAGCTGCAGAAACGTATGAAACCATTTATGATTTCGGCGGGTTTCAAGACGAACTCTATACGATGACCTACCCGGCCAAGAGCGACCGAGCGCTAAGTGATCATGTTCGTGCCCTGTTTGAGAAACAAGGCATTCAGAGCGTTCTGAATGAGAGCAGAGGACTTGACCACGGAGCTTGGGCGGTGTTGAAGCTGTTATATCCGGAGGCGGATATACCGGTTGTCGCCTTATCCGTGAATCGTCATCTGAGTAACGAGGAGCAGTATCAGATCGGCAAAGCGTTAGGGGAGCTTAGGGAACAAGATGTTCTGATTATCGGAAGTGGAGGAACCGTTCATAATCTAAGAAGATTGAATTGGCAATCACAAGGAAACGATAATTGGGCAGAGCAATTCGACAACTGGCTTCAGAATAAGCTGGAGTCATGGGATACTGAGGCGCTATTTCAATATCATGAGCTAGCCCCTAATGCCCAAGAAGCTGTGCCAACCAATGAACACTTTATTCCTTTGATTCTTGCAATGGGATCAGGGGACGCGAATCGTCAAGCGAAGCTGCTTCACCGCAGCTACCAATACGGCAACCTAAGTTTAAGTTGCTGGCAGTTTAACTAATGAAGCTAAATGAAAGAGGGCGGATCAGATGATATCCGCAGGTAAAGCCGCAATGGAGAGGGGGATTACTTTCTCCATTGCCGTGGTTTATATTGTTCAGCAACTGACGCAGTTGGAAATGCTAACGCCAATACTGGGATGCCTTGTTTTCTTAGCCATCGCCATATTGTTGCCGAATCTTAAAGGAGTCACCTTCTGGCTTTCAGTATCCTTTATGGTTGCCGGGACTGTGCTCATGTTGTTTCAAGAAGTGGGGGCTTCCGTATGGTTCGAATCGGCTGGAATCAATGTGACGATCGTAACGCTATTTCTTTTCGCGCCCCTGTTCGGGATTCCCGTACGGATTCCTCAATACGTCGAAGCACTGAAACGTTTCTATGAAGAAAACTTTCGCAGCAAAGCAGCTTTATTCATAGGAACGCAGATTCTTACGCAAATTATGGGTGTATTTATCAACGTCGGCTCGATTCCTGTCGTATATCAAATGGTTTTGGTAAAGCCGCAACCCGGTATGTCGCGGCTGCTTGCCAATGCATTAAACCGAGGATTTGCAGGGGCGATACTATGGTCGCCGTATTTTGCTGCCATGACGCTCGTGACAACGGCGCTTGAATTGCCATGGTCGTCTGTTCTTCCTTATATGCTGGGATTAGCTTTCCTAAGTCTTGTTGTGAGCTTTGCGGTCGATTTCCGGGAAATACAGGGGGCTGAAACAGACGGAACGAAACGGGAGTCGATTAAGAAGCAGGGAAGTGCCGTTTTTCCGATTGGGCTTGGCATATATTTACTATCAGCAATCTTGGCTATATTGATTTTGGAGCGGTTGATCGAGCTGCCGATGGTAATATTAATTTGCATGGCGGCGGTATTATTTCCGCTCATTTGGTGCATGGCTAATGGAGCGATGGCCATATACAGACAAGGGTTGAAGAATCATGTTACCGTCACGCTACCCGCTTTGCAGAAAGAAATCACACTGTTCTTGGCTGCCGGATTTTTTAGCGGTTCCATTGGTGCAACCAAGTTCGGATCCTCGATTCCGGCAATGCTGGAACAGATACCACTATCTGTATCGATTACCTTCTCGCTATTCACAGTGCTTCTCATCGCCGGATCATCGTTAATCGGTCTTCACCCGATCGTACCGGTAACCATTCTTGCGGGTGGCATTGATCCGGCAAGTGTAGGGATCAGTCCGTTATATTTCGCAGTGCTGTTGTTGGGAAGTTGGAGCTTATCCAACCCCATATCACCGGCCTCGGCCGTGAATAACTTGCTAGCGGGTCTATTTAAGAAGCCAGTGTTTGAAGTGGTCGTGCCCAATTACAAATTTGCTGGCTGTATGGCGATCGTGCTAATCATTTATGTGATGGTTGTATTAGGAAATTAAGAAAGACAGAAGATAGGATGGGTCGGAAATCCCACATGCTCTTTTGAAAAGGAGAAAAATTCATGCCTGTTGTACAAAGTTTTGATCCTAAAGTGATTTCGCTTTTACAAGAGAAAATAAAACTGATCAAAAAGGGCGAAGGGGCGGTATATCTTGTTGGACCTATCGGGCTGCCGGTTAACTTATTTGGGGAGACCATCCAGTTTAAGTGGTACTGCTGGCTCAATTGCGATGAAGTAACGGAAGACTTTGAGCGTATTATCGCCAAATTATCTTCTGCTAATTTAGCGGAATATCAACAATCGAGTGTTCTTGTCCATGGGGATTTTGAGCAGGCAGATCATGCCTTGATTCGGTTTCACTCCATCTGTCATACCGGAGACATCTTTGGCAGCAAGCGATGTGACTGCGGCTATCAACTCCATCAGTCGTTGAAACATATTGCCGATCATGGGAATGGCGCGTTATTTTATCTAGCGAATCATGAAGGACGAGGTATAGGGCTCTTTAGCAAAGCGCTTGCCTATATTCTACAAGAAAACGGATACGATACAGTGGATGCGAATCTTCAACTTGGTTTTGTGGATGATTCACGTGATTATAGTGACGCGATCCAGGTATTGAAAGCACTCCGAACTAAGCCGGTCACACTGATGACAAACAACCCCAAGAAATTAGATGCGCTTAGTAGAGCAGGTCTGGATATAGAGGATCGCGTGCAGCTGTGGGGAGATGTCTCCGAGTATAACGAGAAGTACTTGAAAACGAAAATCGAGCGATCCGGGCATTTGAACGCCGACGAAGGCTGTTGCAATAATGATTAACCTGAGATCTAGAACAAGGAGCCATCCCGCAAGTCTGGGTGGCTCCTTGTGTTTTCGATGAAGGGAAATTTCTAGCAGGTCAGTTAGGTTCAGCTAGGATGTCCTTCACGGTTTCACCCTCGATTAGCACGGGTTGGTAATAGGTATTGGTAGGTAGGTCTTTTTTGCCTTGCAAATTTTTGATGACCCAGTCTGCTGCGTCACGTCCCATTTGTTCTTGCGGGTGCGTCAGCGTTGTTAGTTTGATATTTGCGCTTTTGGCGATATATGAATTGTCCTGGCCAATAATGGATAACTCGTCCGGAATGGAGATCCCAAGTCTTCCGCAGACATGTACGACTTCCAAACCAACCTCGTCGTTGTAACACACAAGCGCAGTCAATTCATCCCGATTGTCGTTCAGGTACACCTCCAAGTTAGAGGACAGGTGTGGCTTCGTCGACGTATCGAAAGAAAGCACATGTTCAGAGTGGAATCTTAATTTGGCTTCCCCAAGCGCCTTAATATAACCCTTCATTCTATACTTCCCTTGCAAATCGTCCATTTTCGCGACAATGCCGATCTGCTTATGCCCTTTGGCAATCAGTTCTCGAGTTGCCAGATAGCTGGACTGCACGTCATCCAGACAGAAGAAAGGAACCTCCAATTCTTCATAATAGGCATTAATCATCGTAAATGGAATCTCCTGCTCCCTAAATGCCAAATAATAAGCGATGTTCGGGTTGTATTCATTACTTCTTGTAGGCTCAATAATGAGTCCGTCGACGCCGTAGGCTAACATCATTTCCAACGCCTTTTTTTCTTGGGCGAT
This sequence comes from Paenibacillus oryzisoli, assembly GCF_001653565.1. Classification (GTDB taxonomy): domain Bacteria; phylum Bacillota; class Bacilli; order Paenibacillales; family NBRC-103111; genus Paenibacillus_E; species Paenibacillus_E oryzisoli. The sequence goes on along the minus strand of NZ_LYPB01000049.1, from coordinate 288,394 downwards.
ATCATTATTTGTACTGGCTAGTAGTAACGAATAGTTGTCTTCATTCAATCGGCTTTCAATGCCGCGGATAATGGAGGGGAAGATGTAATCTGAAATGTAGGTCGTGATGACGCCGATCGTTTTTTTCGCAGCACTCCCGCCCGATTTGGTTCGATATTGACTGCTAACGAACGTCCCAGATCCTCTTTCGCTTCGTAAGAAACCTTCATTCGATAACTCTAGAATGGCCTTTCGAACGGTCTGCCGGCTAACGTTGTAGCTATCCTGCAAAGTGGATTCCGAAGGGATCTGCTCGCTTGCTTTGTACGTTCCTGAAAGGATATTACTTTTTATATCATCAATGATTACTTGATACTTTGGTTTCATGCAATCCACTTCTTTCATTGTTGTCAGTAAAGTTGTACGTACAGGTTTTAAGTTGTACGTACACATTTTAACATGAATCGTATGGATTGCAAATACAGGTGATGTGAATCCCACTAGTTGTTCTGTACTTATCCCTATTAGAGGCAGTAAGAGTTATCTTAGGAGACAGGGTAGACATTCATGTAGGTATAACTAATGAAAGTCGTTGACAAATGTACGTACAAAAAATATACTGATGTTGTTAGTTCGAGAAATAAAGTTGTTTACGTGTATTACCGCGAATAGAGAGGGGATTTATGTGATCATGAATCATCTAGATTTGAAAGAAGCGATAACCAAGGGAGAAACTTCGCTGGGTATTGAATTAGGATCTACGCGGATTAAAGTGGTGCTGATTGATCGTCAATTCGAGACCATCGCATCGGGAAGTTACGAGTGGGAGAATCTGTTGAAAGACGGATATTGGACATACAACCAGGAGGATATTATCACAGGTCTCCAAACTGCGTATCGCGAAATGAAGCAGCAAGTGGAACAGAATTTCGGAGTCACGCTCCAGACAGTGGGCTCAATCGGATTTTCCGCTATGATGCACGGATATATGGCATTCGACAACAAAGGTGAGCTGTTAGTGCCGTTTCGGACTTGGCGCAATGCAACAACAGGTGCGGCTGCAAGGGAACTAACGGACTTATTTCAATTTAATATTCCTGAGCGATGGAGCATCGCGCATTTATACCAAGCGATATTAAATCAAGAGGAGCATCTGCCTCGCATTGATTTCGTGACGACGCTGGCCGGTTACATTCACTGGCTGCTGACTGGACATAAAGTCATTGGAATTGGAGATGCTTCGGGTATTTTTCCCATTGATGAAGCAACCCATGACTACCATCCTGCAATGGTTAAGCAGTTCGATGAACGAATCGCAGCCAAAGGCTACCCGTGGAAGCTGGAGGATCTTCTTCCTAAGGTATATCTTTCCGGCGAGCAAGCCGGTGAATTAACGGAGGCGGGAGCCAAGCTTCTTGATCCAGCACGGGATCTGCAGTCTGGCATTCCATTATGTGCTCCGGAAGGCGATGCCGGCACAGGTATGGTGGCGACCAATAGCGTTAAGAAGCGTACGGGAAACATTTCCGTGGGCACTTCCGTGTTTGCGATGATTGTCCTAGAGAAAGAACTGGCAAAGGTATATCCAGAGATCGATATGGTGACGACGCCGGATGGCAGTCCTGTCGGTATGGTGCATGCCAACAATTGTTCCAGTGATCTCAATGCCTGGATCGGATTGTTCCGTGAGTTCTCTGAAACCATGGGATTCAACGTGGATTCTGGGGAATTGTTCAGCAAACTACTTAACAAAGCGCTCGAAGCGGACCCGGATGGCGGGGGTTTGCTTAGCTACGGCTATCTCTCGGGCGAAAATATTACCGGCATCGATAAAGGCCGGCCGTTGTTCGTTCGTTCGCCGGAGAGCAATTTCAATTTGGCGAACTTCATGCGTACGCATCTATTCACGGCGTTCGGAGCCCTCAAGCTCGGTATGGATATCCTGACGGAAAATGAAAAGGTGGCCATCGACAGTATTTTGGCTCATGGCGGCCTCTTCAAGACCCCTGTCGTCGGACAAAAGATGTTAGCGGCTGCGCTGAACGTGCCGATCTCGGTGATGTCCACGGCTGGCGAAGGCGGAGCATGGGGCATGGCGCTACTGGCCTCTTACCTGATTAATAAGGATCAGGACCAAAGCTTGGAGCATTTCCTCGGAGAGAAAGTATTCAAAGATGTCGAAGGACAGGAAATTACTCCGGATGCGACGGACGTTAGCGGGTTCGAAGCATTCATCCAACGCTACCAGGCAGGGCTAGCTATTGAACAGGCTGCTGTATACCATATGCTAGAGAACGGGAGGGGCTAACGTTGTTAGAACAGCTGAAAGAAGAAGTATATCAAGCGAATCTAGACTTGCCGAAGCACGGACTGGTGAAATTCACTTGGGGCAATGCGAGCGCCGTCGATCGGGAAAGCGGTCTGTTCGTCATTAAACCAAGCGGGGTCAGCTACGAAACGATGAAGCCGAGCGACATGGTCGTTGTAGATCTCGATGGCCGTGTAGTCGAAGGAGAGCTTAGACCTTCCTCCGATACTGCGACGCACGCGGTCTTGTACAAACATTATCCGCAAATCGGCGGCATCGTCCATACCCACTCTACTTGGGCAACGATCTGGGCCCAAGCAGGATTGGATGTACCAGTCATGGGTACGACGCATGCGGACACCTTCTATGGCGCCATCCCTTGTGCGCGCTTTTTGACCCAAGAAGAGGTTGACCGGGGGTATGAAGCTGAGACAGGTCGCGTGATTATCGAGACTTTCGAGAAACTTGGCGTGGATGTTATGGCAATTCCTGCTGTCCTTCTTCAAGGTCATGCGCCGTTCACTTGGGGGAAAGACGTGAAATCAGCCGTAGTGAACAGCGTCGTGCTGGAAGAAGTGTGCAAAATGAATTTGTACGCGAGACAACTAAACAACTTTGCCAAAGAATTGCCGCAAGGCATTTTGGATAAGCACTATCTTCGTAAACATGGGAAAGATGCCTACTACGGGCAGAAGTAATGGCATTATTCATTATAAAATAGAGAAAAGAGGATGATCAGGATGTCAGCAACAGCTACTAAACAGTTCTGGTTTGTTGTAGGATCGCAGCATTTGTACGGGGAAGAAGCTTTGGCTGAAGTTAAAGCTCATGCACAGACGATGACAGATGCTTTGAATAACAGCGGTGTGCTACCATATCCGCTTGTATTGCAAGACCTGGCTATCTCCGCAGATAAAATTACAACCATCATGAAAGAGGTCAACTATCGCGACGAAGTAGCGGGTGTGATTACGTGGATGCATACATTCTCACCTGCAAAAATGTGGATTCGCGGTACGAAATTACTGCAGAAGCCTCTGCTTCATTTGGCAACCCAATATAATGAAAGCATTCCTTGGGCAACGATCGACATGGACTTCATGAACCTAAATCAGGCCGCCCATGGCGACCGTGAATACGGCTTCATCAATGCTCGCCTGAAGAAACAAAATAAAATCGTAGTAGGCTATTGGGAACGTGCGGAAGTCAAGAAGCAGATAGCGGATTGGATGGACGTAGCTGTTGCCTATAACGAAAGTTTCAACATCAAAGTTGCCCGTTTCGGCGACAACATGCGTAATGTTGGCGTTACGGATGGAGACAAGGTTGAAGCTCAGATTCAGTTCGGCTGGACTGTGGACTACTACGGCATCGGCGATCTCGTGCAATACGTGAATGCCGTGACCGAGCAGGAAATTGACATTCTGATGGGCGAATATGCGGAACTTTACGAATTCGATTATGGCACGAATAGCAAAGAAAATTGGGAAGCCAGCGTCAGAGTTCAAGCGAGCTATGAAATCGCGATGAAACGCTTTTTCGACGAGAGAGGCTATAATGCTTTCACCACGAACTTCGAGGATCTGCATGGAATGAAACAGTTGCCAGGCCTTGCCGTTCAACGTCTCATGGCGCAAGGTTACGGCTTTGCCGGTGAAGGCGACTGGAAGACGGCCGCAATCGATCGCTTGTTGAAGGTGATGAGCCGCAACCAGAACACGGGCTTTATGGAGGATTACACGTACGAGATGGCGATTGGTCAGGAATCCATTCTTCAATCCCATATGCTCGAGGTAGATCCAACCTTGGCAAGCAACCAACCGAAAATCATCGTTTCCCCGCTCGGGATCGGTGGTAAAGAAGATCCGGCGCGTCTGGTATTCGACGGTAAAGCGGGCGAAGGTGTCGTCGTATCTATGGCGGATTTCGGTACGCATTATAAACTGTTAATCAACGAAATTTCTGCATTCGAGCCGACCGTTCCAGCTCCTAATCTTCCCGTGGCTAGAGTTCTGTGGAACGTAAAGCCGAACTTCCAAGATGGGGTAAAAGCTTGGATCGAGAATGGTGGAGGCCACCACACTGTCGTTTCCTTGAACCTGACGACAGACCAAATCGTGACCTACGCGAAGTTGGTTAACTTAGAATACGTCGTCATTAAGTAATTCATCATTCTTGGAAGCTGAAGTGTGGCAAAAATGCATATAGGCAACATAAGGCATAGCCTGTGGGAGAATATCCCACGGGCTATTTATGTATTCTTCTTTTTGTAATATAAATGCTACAAAAAACACTGAACACGAGCCATTTAGGTATCGTGCTATTTTGAAATTCGTGCAAGAAGTTATACGTCTGTTGTTTCAATTTACCAAGATATGTGTAATTAGGATTAAACTCGACACACGGGGAGGAAACGGCATGACATTGATTGCCTCGAAATCAAACAAGGAAGCTTTCTATTTGCTGCATGAGGGCACACAATATCAAAGCTACCAATTTCTAGGAGCACACTTGGAAGAAAGAGATGGCTGCAAAGGAGTCAACTTCGCTGTGTGGGCGCCGAACGCCAAAGAAGTCAACGTATCTGGCAGCTTTAACGGTTGGGATGGAACCCACCATGCAATGACCATGCAAGATGGCATTTGGTCATTGTTCATACCTGAACTTGAAGAAGGAACTCTCTATAAATATGAAATCGTTACGCTGGACGGGGATCGATATCTAAAAGCGGATCCATATGCGTTTCAAACGGAAGTTCGACCAGAAACCGCTTCGATTATTACTTCGCTTGAAAATTATGAATGGCAGGATGAGGACTGGGTGGCGAATAACTCCTCGGATCAACACTTGCAGCGGCCGCTTCTCATCTATGAGGTGCATTTGGGCAGTTGGAAGCGCAAGGAGGACGGCGGATTTTATAGTTATGTGGAACTAGCAGATGAACTCGTCGATTACGTTCACGAGCGGGGGTATACCCATATTGAGCTCATGCCACTAGCCGAACATCCGCTTGACTCATCTTGGGGATATCAAGTAACTAGCTATTATTCCGTGACAAGTCGGTTTGGATCACCGAGGGACTTTATGTACTTTGTTGATCGTTGTCATCAAAAGGGAATTGGCGTAATTATGGACTGGGTTCCTGCCCATTTTTGCAAGGATGCGCATGGCTTAGGCCGATTTGACGGTTCGCCCTTGTACGAATATGCGGATAGTCGCAAAGGTGAGAATCCGACTTGGGGGACATATATTTTCGATTATGGGAAGCCGGAAGTCGTCAGCTATTTGATTTCGAATGCGCTCTTCTGGATGGATAAATATCATGTGGATGGACTAAGAGTTGATGCTGTGTATAGTCTGTTAACGTTGAATTTTAATCGGCCGAAAGAGGAATGGATTACGAACGAACATGGCGGAGAAGAGCATCTGGAAGGAATTGCGTTTCTTCAGAAATTAAATGCAGTTGTATTTTCCAGGTATCCCGATATGTTGATGATTGCAGAAGATTCCAGTGCCTTTCCAGGTGTGACTACACCTGTTGACTATGACGGACTCGGTTTTAATTACAAATGGAATTTAGCGTTTACCTCGGATACGCTGTCATTTATGAAGAAGAATCAGAGCGAACGCAACGGACAGGAAGATCAGTTAACCCGCTCACTGTTAGGGACAAGGGATGCGAATTATGTCTTACCCTACTCCCACGACGAAGTGAATTATCCGAACAAGTCCTTGTTAGGTAAAATGTCGGGGGACGATAATTGGCAACGTTTTGCTAATCTGCGTGTACTGTATGCCTATTTGATGGCTCATCCGGGCAAAAAGCTCGTGTTTATGGGCACTGAATTCGGTCAAATGAACGACTGGAATGCAGAAGGTTCCTTGGAATGGGAATTGTTGAGCCATGAAGAGCATCAACAATTTGCCGAATTTGTGAAGGAGATGAATCATTTTTATAAAGGAGAAAAAGCATTGTGGGAACTTGATTTTGAGCCCAGCGGCTTTGTCTCCCTAGTTGCGGAAGAGAAAGAGGATAGTTTGGTAACGCTCTTACGAAAAGCGAAGAGTGGCAACGATCAGCTGATTCTCATTAACAATTTCAAGATTGAAGCGCATGAAGGATATCGCCTTGGGGTCCCAGAGCCTGGGGGCTATCAGGAAGTTTTTAACAGCGATAAGTTAGAATTCGGCGGTTCAGGAATAACGAATGCAGAACGGTTGGAAACTGAGGAATGGTCTTGTCAAGGATATGCTCACAGTATTTCAGTTAACATACCGCCACTTGCAGCGGTAATCCTCAAATATATGCCTAAGGAAGGATGAGATTAAAGTGAAGAAACAGGAATGTGTAGCTATGTTATTAGCAGGTGGTGAGGGCAGCAGACTTAGTCCGTTAACGAAAAATATTGCAAAGCCAGCTGTCCATTTTGGTGGGAAATATAGAATTATTGACTTTTCTTTGAGCAATTGCACCCATTCGGGAATTGATACGGTAGGCGTGTTGACACAGTACAAACCGGCCACTCTGCATGCTCATATCGGAAACGGGGAAGCTTGGGGAATGAAGAGTGATAGAGGCGGGATCTCTCTCTTCGAAAGACAAGTTGGCGCGCCTAATGCTTACTCGGGGACAGCAGATGCCATCTATCAGAATTTGGACTTTCTTCGGAAACAGGATCCAAGTTATGTGTTAATTATTTCCAGTGATCATATCTACAACATGGATTATCGCGCGATGATTGAGCATCACAAGGCAACTGGTGCGGATGTGACCATATCGGTGACGCCTGTGAAATGGGAGGAAGCGAGCCGGTTTGGGATTATGAGCACGGATGACAACCACCGGGTGACAGCTTTTGAAGAGAAACCACTGAAACCCGATAGTAATCTAGCTTCCATGGGTGTGTACTTGTTCAATTGGGATGTTCTTCTGTCCTCTTTGGAACAAGATGCGCAAGATCATACCTCGGACCATGATTTCGGACACAATATTATTCCAGGACTACTGGCTGGAGGTGCCCATTTATCTGCGTATCCATTTGAAGGATATTGGAAAGATGTAGGTACAATTCAAAGCCTATGGGAATCCCATATGGATTTACTTGGCTATACGCCGAAGTTGCAGTTGGACCAGGAAACGTGGCCTGTACTGACCAAAAAGAAGAATCTCTCGAAAGCGCATGTTGCCTTAACGGCCAGAGTCAATAATGCGGTAATCGGTGATGGGACAACCATTTATGGAAATGTCAGTCATTCTGTGATCTTCGATAACGTACGGGTTGGGGAAAATAGCAGAATTCTCAATAGTGTCATCATGCCAGGTGTGCAAATTGGGAAAAATGTACTTATTAGCAATGCGATTATCGGAGAAGGCGCGATTATTAAAGATGGAGCTGTTGTAGGCCAGATGGATGGATTCGAGATTACAACCATTGCGGAGAGAACAACAGTAAGACGTCAGTACCCAGCTGTTATTCCGGCCAAGCTAACCAATCAAGTGTACTTCGGATAATCCAAGGAGGCATATAAGATGAAGGATATTCTTGGGATGATCAATTTGATGAATGAACAGGATGATTTATCTACACTTACACGCAATCGCTGCGTAGGTGCTGTACCTTTTGCAGGTCGTTACCGTATAGTCGACTTTGCGCTCTCGAATATGAGCAATTCCGGTATTCAGAAGGTTATGCTGCTTGCGAATGACAAAGCGGATTCCCTTCTTGAACATGTCGGTGACGGTTACCATTGGGGCTTAACGATGACGGGGGAAAGCGGCGTAACGATTCTCCCTCCTTGCCAACTCGCTAAAGATATGCGTGGGGATCTCTTTCACCTGTACAGTCATATTGATATTCTGAAGAATTGTACCGAAACCTATATCCTGCTTGCGCCTAGCAGCGTAATCTACCATATGAATTTCGAAAATATGGTCGATTACCATCTTAACAATGACGCAGATATTACGATTCTCTATAAGCATGTGATGGAGATGGATCGTCATGCACATATCGGTCATGCGTATAACTTGGAAATGAACGATCAGGGCAGGGTCATAAGTGTCGCACCAACGTACCATGCATTACCAAGCTTGAAACCACAAAATATCGATTTGGATACGATGGTGATCAAGCGAAGTCTGCTCATTGAATTAATTGAACAAAGTATGAAGCTAGGTAGTGAAAGGTATCTGAAAGAAGTCATCTGGAACCGCTTGGGAGATATTCATGTGCAAGGGTATGCCAATCATGGGTATGTGGCAATAATGGATTCGATTGATAGTTACTATGCTCATAGTATGCATCTTCTGCAACCGCAGGGGTGGCGTGAATTCATGATAAACCATGAATCAGTCTATACAAGACAAGAGGAAGAACTGGAAACGGCATGCCATCATCAAGCATTGGTGCGTAATTCCTTCATTGCACCTGGATGCAGCATTGAAGGGTATGTGGAGAATAGCATTCTGTTTCCAGGTGTAAAGGTGAATCGCGGCGTTAGCATCAAAAATAGTATCGTGATGCACCAGTGTGCCATTGAAGCGAATGCCTATTTGGATCATGTCATTTTGGATAAACAAGTTGTTGTGGAGGAAGGGGCTATCTTACGCGGAGAGTTCGCCCACCCCATTGTGGCAGAGAAATTCGTGGGGATTCAACACATGACACGGTAGAGGAGGTCAACTATGTCTAACAGCGATTTCCGATGGGAACCTGGTAAAAAAGTGCATTTATCTGAATTAGATCCCAACGATACAAATGCTCATCAAGAAAGAGATGAAATTGAGCTTAATATGGCACGTTTAAGGGAACGGTTAGAAGCTCTTCAAAACATGTTGTATGCAGAAAAGCGACAGTCTGTTCTGTTCGTTATTCAAGGCATGGATTGCAGTGGGAAAGATGGTGTGGTAAAGCATGCGCTTGGTAGTTTGCATCCCCAAGGATTCCAAGTTACGAGTTTCCGAACACCAACAGAAGAAGAGGCATCTCATGATTTTCTGTGGCGTGCGCATAGAGCAACGCCAGCCAAAGGCATGATTGGAGCTTTCATCCGGTCTTACTATGAGGATGTACTGATCACCCGCGTCCATGGAACGATTGACGAAGTTGAAACCAAACAAAGGTTCAAGCATATTAAACATTTTGAGAAACTGCTGGAGAGTAGTGGTGTTAAGATTGTTAAGATTTTCCTGCATATTTCGCAAGATTTCCAATTAGCCAAACTTCGAAATCGACTCAAGGATCCAACAAAGCGTTGGAAATTTGATAAGAACGACTTGGTCGAACGTGAATCTTGGGACGAATATCAAGAGGCATATGAGGATGTGATCAAACACTGCAGCTCGGAGTCAGCACCTTGGTATATTGTCCCTGCCAATCATCGCTGGTATCGGGATTGGGCGGTACTGCAAATTGCCGTGGCAACGTTAGAAAGCATGGATTTAACTTATCCGGAATCGGATCAGGAGTTTGATGAGAAGCTCCTCGCTACATTGCAGTAAGTTTGGCCTAGGGAAGAAGGGACAGGAGTATGAATAAAGAGATAGGAAAAGCGACGGAAGGCGCACAAACCACAGATGATGTCACATCGGAGAAGTTGTTTCATGAATTAGATAATGATCCTAACTTTAAGTTGGATAATGATCAATTAGAACGCATAGCCTCCATTGTAAATGCGTATAAAGGGAACATTAAATCCCATTTAATTGAGCAGCAGGAGAAGAAGACTTCTAGGGCTGATCGGCTTGCTGATGGCATTGCAAATTTCGGTGGAAGTTGGGCATTTATCTTGCTATTCAGTTTGTTCTTGATCCTTTGGATGTCCATTAATGTCATGAGTTTCGCCTTCGATAAACCCCCGTTCATCCTGCTAAACCTTATCCTTTCTTGTATTTCGGCCTTTCAAGCTCCAGTCATTCTCATGAGTCAGAACCGACAAGCTTCTAAAGATAAACAGGAGGCGATCCTTGACTTCGCAATTAATTATCATGCAGAGCAGGAAAATATGGAGATCAAGGTCCTGTTGGAAAGATTGGATCAAAGGCTTGCAAGAATTGAGAAACAGGATAGTAGGTAGTGTCTTCATACATAAGTAGTTGATGAGAGGCTCCTGGGAGGGAGCCTCTTTGTGTTGGTTGGGGGATATCTGCGTGAAACCACACAAGGTTTTCGTTGCTATCAGAACCAACATAAAACTGAGAACTATACATTTTGGGAATGAAGGCTTACAGTATCCCTTATCAACGAATTCATTATTGAAGTATGTTGTGGAGTCAATGAGTAACTGAATGACAGGGGGGTTAAGGTTGCAACAGATACATGATTCTTATGATGTGATCGTATGTGGCGGTGGATTAGCGGGGATATGTGCTGCAATTGCAGCAGCAAGAAATGGTGCACGAACATGCCTTGTACAGGATCGTCCTGTATTCGGCGGAAACAGTTCATCTGAAATTCGTGTATTTCCACAGGGAGCAGCGAATTACAATGCTTATGCACGAGAGACAGGTATTATCTCAGAATTGTTGATCGAAGAACGTGCGGTGAATCACGAGCCCAATAGTGAGAATGGCAGAACAAATAGTGTCTGGGATCTCATCTTATATGACAAAATTATAAGTACCCCCAATTTATCGCATTATCTGAACACATCCGTGTATGCATTGGAAATGGGGGAAACCAAGGAGATCAAGGCGATTCACGCTAGAATTGGAAACGCGGAGACTAACCTTACCCTGTATGCCAATGTATTTATTGACTGTACTGGGGATGGCATCTTAGCTGCATTATCCGGTTGTGAGTGGCGAATGGGAACAGAGGGACAAGCGGAATTCGGTGAGCACCATGCTCCCCTAACAGCAAGCTCTGACGTGATGGGGAGCTCGATTCATTTTCGTGCCAAGGATATGGGGAAGCCTGTACCCTTTCAGGCACCTGCCTGGGCATATCATTATGATAACCCCGATGTATTCTATAAGGGGGGCCGCGTTCCGCATGATCCGGAGGGTGGGTTTTGGTGGATTGAACTAGGTGTACCCTGGCATACAATCACTGATAACGAGTTAATTCGGCATGAATTAACCCGACATGTGCTGGGCATATGGGATTATATGAAGAATAAGGATCCTGATTTAATGGAAAAGACTAAACAGTATGCACTTGACTGGATCGGGCAAGTTCCAGGCAAACGTGAGAGTCGTCGAATTATGGGGCACTACCTATTAACGGAAGCAGATCTTGTCAATCAGCCTGTGTTTGAAGATGAAGTTGCCTTCGGTGGCTGGTATATTGATTTACATAAATCTGGAGGATTACTTGCTGAATACAGTGAGCAATCGGTCGCTGATGGTGAGAATTCGGATTATATGAAGAAGAGCTATATCCCTCCTTATGGCATACCACTACGAAGCTTAATAGCTAAGGACGTATCTAATCTGTTGATGGCGGGGCGCAATATTAGCGCATCTCATGTGGCATTAGGAAGCACCCGAGTGATGGGGACAACTGCTTTGCTAGGTCAAGCGGCAGGTACGGCTGCTGCAATTGCACTCAGCCGAGGGGAGAGCGTAACGAACTTGTCGGCAAGTACAATCACGGCGCTTAAACAAAGGCTGATACGAGACGATTGCTTCTTGCTGCATGAATCAAATCAAGATGTGATGGATCTGGCTAGAACGGCAAAACCTTCGGCAAGTAGTGAAGCGAGGCTGCGTCGAGTTGAACCGAGACAAGTAGTCAACGAGGATGACACCCTAGATGAAGGCGAGCTTCTAAGTGAGATGCGTGGTCAATGGATTGCAACAAGCACAGAGCAAGTGGAGGCGCTCGCCGTGTGTTTAAGTAATTCTACGAATCAGACACAGTGGGTCGAGGCTTCGCTAGTAGCAGTTCGACACATTTGGGACTATGCAACGGATATTGAGCCTAAGCTTGCTCAAACTAAACTTGCGGTTCCACCTGGCAAGCACCATTGGATTCGCTGGGAAATGAATATGGAATTGAAAGCAAATCAAACTGCAAGTTATATTCGTCTAGACATCGGAGCACATCCGCATCTGTACTGGCATAAAGCTGCCGATATGGTACCAGGCATGGCAGCCGCAGCGGATATGGGCAATGGGCTTATGCGAAGGGTTGGAAACGGAGAAACGTTGGCTTTCCAGATTGAACCTGAACAAAGCAGCTATCCCGTTACACATGTACTAAGCGGCGTTACGAGACCTTATAGGAGTACGAATCTGTGGCGTTCATCACCTTCGGAAATGATGCCCCAGTGGATAGAATTAACGTGGGGTGAGGAACAAGTTATTTCACAGGTAGAAGTAACTTTCGCAGGAAATTTGCTGCGTGATTATCGCTTTTACGCGCCACTTAACCAGGACCCACAGTGCGTGAAAGTTTATGAGCTACAAGCATGGATAGCAAATGGTTGGGCTACTTTGGACCGGGTGGATAATAATTACAATCGCAAACGAATTCATCGTCTCGCTCAAGCCGTTCATACAACACAGATACGAATTCTCATTCATGAGACCAATGGTGATCCCAGCGCGGCTGTTTATGAAGTCAGGGTGTATGAATAAAGTCCAAGGAGTCCTGTTACATGCAGGACTCCTTGGACTTTATTTAGGCTAGGATTGCGTGTGCTCATCACGATACTGGCTAGGCGTCATCCCCGTGCCTTTCTTGAAAGCAGTAAAGAAATGGCTTTTGGACTGGAAGCCAGACTGAGAGGAGATTTCGGCAATCGACCATTTGGTTTTGATCAGCAATTCCTTCACTTTCTCAATGCGTCGCTCCAAAATGAAATCGGAGATCGAGATATCATTCTGCTCTTTGAATATCACACGAAGATAATTGACTGAGAAATTCACATGATTAGCGATATCATCAATGGTTAGCATGGCATCGTGAAGATGATTGGAAATGTATTCAACAATCTCAGGGAAAATATCTTCCTTCTGTGTACGACGATTGGACATTTGTTCAATGAGATTCATAAGTGTCTCTTCAACCCAAACATGAACTTCTTTCAAATTGTTGAATGGTTCCAATTGGCTGCGTATGCCGACCATACCACCAGGTGTATTCAATTGTTTAAAAGATTTCTGTAGCACATACAGAAGCTGTATGAGCTGGAGTTTGCTCTCATCAGCAGGCAAGTCTTGCAACTGATTGAACAATTGTTGGAGTTGTCGTTGCAGGGCATCCGTATCCCGAATACGAATCGATTGAATAAATGCTGTTATTTGCTCGGTATCCAACCCATTGAATGGGGTATTCATGTATGTCGCTTTTCGATCTTGTGGTGTATAGATGGCATTCTCTCCTGTAATAAAGGAGATTTCAGTTAGTTCATACGTCATTCGATAGATATGATGGATATTTTCAGTTGGCTCGATGGGATCACTACATCCAACGGTTATGGCGACCTTGATCCATTGCAGGACGTGATGTTTAGCATCTCCAAGTATACCTAGGAGTTCTTGCTCACTATGTTTCTGTGTATCAGGAACGGAGAGCACAATGACGATATGATCACTCCCGAGATCGGAGGTCTCTGCTTTGAGTCCATAAGTTCGGAGAACTTCCTCCATCACGTTCTGTATAGCAAATTTCAGCAATTTCCGGGATTGAAAGTTGTAAGTTTGACAGAAGGCGGTATAATCCTCAATGCGACAGACCACTAACCGAATCGGCTTATTTAAACGAATGGTTAGCTTCTGTTGAAGGTCTTCACGTAAGGAGGGACCAACCGTATCGCTTAAGATCCACTGCCTGAGCAGTTCATCTTTGACAATGGAATCATTGTTTTTAAGCGAGCGATTCTGTTCCTCAATGCGATGAACCAACGTATCAATTCCTAACTTGAATTCCGTATGTAAGGAAGAAATCGACAGTGCATTCTCTGACAGTTTCGCTCCTGTGGTGTACATACGAATTTTACCCAGAATCTCTGTTAATGGTTTGTAATTGTGCTTAGATAAGAAATAAAGAATGACTAGCAGTAGAGCAATCATGAGAAAGAAAGAGCCTAATACCTTGAAGTTCAGCACCAAGAGTTTATTTTTCCATATCCCCTGAGGGGATAGCAGAAACAGTTGCCAGTCTTCATCTGAAAAGGTAATGGATTGAACGCCCCAGTCTTGTCCATCGGATCGCCATTGATTTCCTGCATGTATGATGTCACCTGCGCTAGATGCGCTAACATCTCCCATAAGCATGTTCTGGTCTTTATCGACCACGAACCATTTTCCTTCGAACTCATTATTGCTTAGCAGAAGATCCTCAGCGAGAAAAGTTTTATCTAGAACAATCATAAGGCGGCCATTGGGCGTTTGGTCTATGCCACCATTAGGAAGAGATAGTGTCAACTCCGTCTGCCCCATGAAGGTCACTTTAGAGAAATTAAGCGGTTGCATCGTTTGATTGACAACTTGCTGGAGCATGGCTTGATCGGGAAAGTTATCGAAAGGGACCGGTCCGCTTTTTGCCGAGAAGACTTCGCGAGAAGACAGATTGAATAAATACACATCTTGAATGAGTCTCTCTGTACTTAGAAATTCACCAATCTTTAAATCAATGAGATGATTCAAATAGGAATCCTTCGCAGTAGCCGTGAGCCAGTAGCCAATATTTCGCTCCTGATACAGCTGAATAGAACTTACTTTTAACTTGCGTAACGTAATTTCCATCGTATTTTTGAAATGATTAAGCTTAACGGCCGTACTTCCATTTACTTCATTGATCGCATATTTCGAAATTTGTTGGGAGAGGAAAAGCGAATAGAGCAACGCCATTCCGACAAAGACCATCCCTATGATGAAAAAAATACGCATGTACAGTTCTTTGAAATGAATCCATCTTAGCAAAGCTGCCAACCCCCAAGTTTATGAAAATGGAAAAATCTCCGTAATGTGTCCCTTCCATTGTCTCAGCAGTCTTATTAGAAAGCAATCATCTAAGAGGGTTTCATGAGATTGAAAACCTTGTGTGAAAAGGAGAACTTGACGTTATGTGAATCACAGAACCGTCTTCAAACTAAGAACTATACAACGTTTAATCAAGCGAATAGAGTAAGTCGTATCAACGGATTTGAAGCACGCAACCGAGATCCAGAAAGAAAGGTGAGTCTTATATACAAGCGAATTATTCTTCACAAAGCACATTATCTCATGTTGTTTCCTGGCCTTCTATATTATTTCATCTTCAAGTACGTACCGATGGGGGGCGCCATCATTGCGTTCAAAGATTTCAACATCTCGGGTGGGATTTGGCATAGTCCTTGGGCTGACCCGTGGTTCAAGCATTTTAAATATTTCTATGATTCACCTTACTTTACGCAAATTATGGTCAATACCATGCTCATTAGTGTATACAAACTCTTCTGGATTGTACCGCCTGCTATCATTCTAGCTATTCTATTATCAGAGATTCGATGGAAAGCTTTTAGAAATGTTATTCAGTCTATTATGTATATGCCGCATTTTATTTCATGGGTGATTATTTTCGGAATCTCCTTGGCCTTATTCTCGGAAGCAGATGGACTAATTAATATGATACTGAAGAACTCCGGTCTGAAAACGATTCCTTTTCTAACGTCGAATGAATGGATCCGATCGTTAATTGTAGGGACGGATATTTGGCAAAATCTAGGGTGGGGCACTATCGTTTACTTAGCTGCTATTGCCGGCATTGATTCAACCTTGTATGAAGCGGCTAGGGTGGATGGAGCTGGCCGAATCCGAATGATTTGGCATATCACTTTACCCGGGATCCGTAATGTGATTATCCTGATGCTAATCCTTCGTCTTGGCACAATTTTGGATGCTGGATTTGAACAAATCTACGTGATGTACAATATTCAAGTGTATGAGAAAGTAGATATTATTGATACTTGGGTTTTCCGGACTGGCTTAGAGCAGTTCAATTTTAGCTTGGGAGCAGCCGTAGGACTTTATAAATCAATCATTGCACTGATCTTAGTTCTCGGTGCGAACACTTTAGCGAAGCGAGTAGGTGGAAGCATATGGTGATGGATTGGAGAGAACGATTTTTTGAGGGCATTATTTATGTCATTCTCTTACTTATGGCTGTCTGCTTTATATTTCCATTGTTGTACGTGTTATCCATGTCACTGACCCCCTTTAGCGAGGTTATGAAAAATGGAGGCTTTATCATCATTCCGAAGCATATCTCGTTTGAGGCGTATGCACTATTTCTAAAGGATGCTACAATCCCTAGAGCGTTTGGTGTTTCCCTATTTGTCACGATCGTCGGAACTGCATTAAACGTCTTGCTTACGGTGCTCATGGCTTATCCGCTAAGTAAGAAAACATTGCCTGGGAGATCCATTATTCTCTTCCTAATCTTATTTACGATGATGTTCAATGGGGGGATTATACCGACCTACCTTATCGTCAAAGAGACTGGATTGTTGAATTCCGTATGGTCGATGATTATCCCTTCAGCCGTAGGCACCTTTTCTCTCCTCATCACAAAGACCTTCTTTGAAAATATTCCTGAGGAGATTATGGAAGCGGCAAGAATAGACGGGGCTTCGGAAAGCCGAGTTCTGGTTAGTGTTCTATTGCCAATGTCCGTACCCGTGGTTGCTACAATCAGTACCTTCTATGGTGTGATGCATTGGAATGAGTTTTTCAGCTCTATCTTATATATTACGGATGAATCGTTATATCCGCTGCAAGTTGTCTTGCGAAGCATTTTAACCTCATCCATGTCAGCTGAAATTAATTTGGAGAATACCGTTCCTTCCACAACCTTGCAAATGGCGGGCGTTATCCTAACGGCACTTCCGATTGTAATTGTTTATCCTTTCATTCAAAAGTATTTCACTAAAGGAATGCTTATTGGCGCAGTGAAGGGATAACAGTTAACATATATTTAAGATCAAAAAGGGGAGATGTTTCTATGAAAGTTTCATTCAAGCTATGTGCGGTAATCGGTTTGTCGTTCAGTATCGTAGCAAGTGGCTGTGGAAAGACGGAGTCTGTGACAGATGGCGGTACAGCAACACCTAGCGGTGCAACGGCAGCGCCAGCTGCATCCCCCAAATCAACGACGCCAGTTAAACTTAGTGTGCTGATTGGTGGAACGGGGTTAAGCGATGTCGATAAGAAAATTCAAGCTGAAATCGGTAAAAAAATCGGTGTGGATTTCGATTTCAATGTGATGCAAACCAGCAATAACAATGAATATGCCAATCAAATCAACGTCCGAGTTGCCGCTGGCAATGTGCCGGATATTTTCACCGTCAGCAATGATCAAATGCAGCAATTTTCCAAGCAAGGGGCGATTCTAGACTTAACAAACTATATGGACAAGATGCCCAATGTAAAAAAAGCCTACAGTGCCGCCGATTTAACCAAAGGCAAAGTCGATGGTAAGCAAATGACGCTTCCTAAGCGGGCGGCAGTTCCATATCGGACTCTGATGCTTAGGAAGGACTGGCTGGATAAACTCAATTTGCCGATCCCTAAGACGCTGGACGAATTGGCGATAGTCATTAAGGCCTTTCATGATAGGGATCCAGACGGGAATGGCAAGCAAGACACCTACGGACTGACGGGTACGGGACTGGATGTATTCGCGCCATTTTTCGGAGCTTTTGGCGCTAGCTATGGTACAGCTTCGTCGGCCGAAGGGAATTTAATGATTAAAGACGATAAAGTGGCGTATTCCACTACCCAGCCGGAAATGAAGCAAGCACTCAAATTTATCAATGATCTTTATAAATCTGGCGCTATCGATCCTGATATTCTTACCAACAAGGGGAACGCGGCATCTACCAAAGCTCAGAAGGGGCAAGTAGGCGTTATTTACTCGAATTGGTCGGATATGTTCAAAGATGAGTTTGTGAAGCTTACGACAGATACGAATCCCAATGCCAAATTCATAACGATAGAGCCGCCAGTTGGATCAGGAGGTAAGTTTAACGGAGCGTTTGACAACAGTGCAGCCGACTGGCGTATTGCTCTTCCAAAAGCACTCGAGAAAACGCCGGAAAAATTAGAGAAAGCGCTGGCATACCTTAATTTCATCACAGGAGCGGGCGAAGGTCAGAACTTGGTGATGTTCGGTTTTGAAGGCACCCACTATACCAAAGAAGGCGATGCCATCAAACCGCTCCCAGCCGTGTCTGAGCTTGGTACGACATTCCAATTACAGTTGACCGGCCGTGATGAGTTGCCCTACTTGTATACCAAATTCCCGAAACAAAAAGAGTACATCGATTTTGCTATTAACCTGCCGTACATCAAAGTGTATAACAATTTCTCCAAGATTCCTGACGGCTTAAACAAATCAGATAAGGATCGTTTCGAGAATGAAGAGATCATTAAATTCATTTACGGGAAACGCCCGATCGACCAGTTCGACGATTTTGTGAAAACGTTGAACACAACGTACCAACTACAGAAGTATGTGGATGAGGCCGATAAGGCTTTTAAGGAAAAAGGATTGATTAAGTAAAGTCTTGTAATATGAGAAATGATAAGGTGACTTGGAGGCATTATGCCAGAACGCGCGATTCCTGTGTCGGACTGGTTGGTGCCTTTTCGGTTTATGTGTAGGGCAGGAGTGGCATGATGATGAGAAATTCATTGAGGACAAAGATTATCGTTTGGTTTATTGGAACTACAACTCCGCTAGTTATCTTTCTGTTCTATAGCAATTATTACTCTATGACCGTTCTGCATAATCAAATCTCCAATTCCAAAAGCAGTGTGCTGTACACGTTTGTTTCGCAAGCAGATAGAGCCATGAAGGAAGCTAGTAATTATATCTATAAGTATCTCGATAAAGAACAAGATATTTATTTATTGAGGGATTACGCGAAAGATAGCGATGAATATGTCTTGAACCAAGTTAGCATTACCAACAAGCTTACAAAAGATATTGGATTTTACAATACAATTGATGCTTTTTTTGTATATAGCCAGAAAAATCAAGACTTAATATTCGCTGTACAAGATACCTCGATGGAAATAACGAGAATGATTAATCAGGAGATTCCTCGCTTCGTTCAAAATATCTCTCCAGAGAAATTGAAGAATTGGCAGGTGGTTCAAACGGCAACGGGGTATGCCATCGTTAAAATCGTAAGTGTAAATGAGGACATTTATATGGGGTCCTGGATTAATGTAGGTACGATGATGGCGCCATTGCAAGACAACAAAGGAAACGTTGATGAGAGGTATTACATTGTATCCGACGAGGGACAGATTCTCTCTAACGATGAGTGGCTTATTTCCAAGTCAGAAACGCTTCCTAAAATGATGGTAGAACTGGCCGATAAATCGTACCAGATCATGAAAGATACAGAAAATAAACAGAATTACCTTGTTATTGGCAGCAAGTCGGCATGGGTACCGATTTCCTTTATTTCTGTCATTCCAGAGAAATCCCTACTTCAAAACCTTCCCTATTTTCAAACAGCTCTTTACTTTATCCCGATTGGAAGTCTTCTCATTCTATCCGTTTATTTATTGTTTTTGCGCAGAGCTTTTTTTCTACCGATGACCAATTTAATGAATGGAATGCGGAAAATCGCGCAGGGCGACCTTGCATTTCGATTGAAGGAGAGCCGGGTTGATGAGTTTGCCTCTTTAATTGGATCGTTCAATGATATGATTTCGCAAATTAAACATCTAAAGATTCATGTATACGAGGAAAAGCTGCGAGTTCAAACAGCAGAAATGAAGCATCTGCAAATGCAGATTAATCCTCATTTCTATTTGAACACATTGAATATCATTTATTATTTGGCAGCGCTGAAAGATTATAAAACGGTGCAGAAAATGACGATGCATTTAGCCGAATATTTTCGTTTTATCATGCGGAACAATCGGAACTTCATTACGCTTGAGGAGGAAGTCAGGCATATCCGCAATTATTTGGAAATTCAGCAGATGCGGTTTCCAGATGTGTTGGAGACAAGCATACAAATTCCAGATGTGTATAAAACCTTTGAAATTCCAGCCCTTATTATTCAACCATTCGTTGAAAACGCGATTATTCACGGGTTTCAGAAAAGAGGGAAAATGTTTCGTATTCATATTACGGTAGCTCCTGACCCCGTACATCCAGAGCAATATTTTGAAGTGCGTATCCAAGACAATGGGGTAGGATTCCGTGAGGAGACGCTGACCTATTTCATGGCGAATGATTCGAGTATAGATGCTGGAGACGAGAACCATATTGGGATATGGAATGTAATTCGTCGATTGAAGATTGTTTACAAAGGACAGGCTCAAATCAAGCTGTTTAATGGCTCGGATGGTGGCGCAACGGTGCAAATGAGGTTTCCTTTTATAAAGGAAAGTCAAAATAAGGGGGAAGATGAACGTGTATAACCTTCTTGTAGTGGACGACGAAATGTATACAGTGAAAGGCATTACGCAGTCGATCGATTGGTCGGGGTCCTTTGAGGCCGTGTTTGAAGCGTACGATGTTGAAACAGCGATTCACATACTGAGTCAGCACCCCATTCATATCATGATTTCTGATATCGATATGCCTGGAAGGAGTGGCTTGGAATTACTCAAATGGGTGAAAGAACACTCCCCAGTGACCAAAACGATTTTCTTATCCGGTCATGCCAACTTTCAATTTGCTCAACAGGCGGTGCATCTTGGCAGCTTTGAATATTTGCTTAAGCCTGTCGATAATGAACAATTGGAGCGGGTTGTATCTGCGGCTCTAGGCGTAGTTCGCGAGAGTAGTGAGCAGAGGCAATACGGCAAAGTATTGGAAAAGTATTATAAAGAATGGTTTGTTCAACTGCCGTTAATGGTTGAGCGATTCTGGCAAGATGTGCTGAACGAGCGTATTCCCTTATTTCCTGAACGTTTAACAGCTGCATTTGAGCTGTATCAGCTTCCGCTTTCCCCGACAGATAGGATAATTCCAATTATCATTAATATTGAATACTGGAAAGAAGAGATGAGTGTACGTGATGAAGAAATTATGGGGTACGCCGTGCGTAATGTTGCTGCGGAAATTTTTCTGAATCGTCGAAATGGCCATGTCATTCAGGATGGTAACGGTAGCAATGTGGTATTGCTTTACGATAATGGTCAAGTAGGATTATCACATGATGAGCTGCAGAGGATCTGTCAGCTTTATTTGGATGCGTGCTCACAATACTTTGAATGCAGTATGTCCTGTTATGTCGGCAATGCTGTAGCTTTA
Source organism: Paenibacillus oryzisoli (assembly GCF_001653565.1). Classification (GTDB taxonomy): domain Bacteria; phylum Bacillota; class Bacilli; order Paenibacillales; family NBRC-103111; genus Paenibacillus_E; species Paenibacillus_E oryzisoli. Next base: position 266,896 of record NZ_LYPB01000049.1, on the reverse strand, counting down.
AATAAGTTGGCAACAGAGTATCGTGATTTACTGAAGTTGGAACGCAATAATATTATGACAGTGGGCTGTGTCGTATTCAAATTTGAACACATGCGCCGTGATGTTGTTACGGTCATACCACTGCTTGATTTTGGTGAATGGTCATTGTTATTTGAAACAGGAAGGAAGACAGAGCTGTATACCAAGCTGGATCAAGTTGTGGAACGATGGAAACATGATGTGATCCCGCCTGAATCGTTAGAAGCGTTCTATCACGGATACATTCATATGATCTATAACACGGTTCATAGTCAAGGGTATTCCATACACAATATTTATTCCCTAAAGGATCTGAGCAGCGAATCCCAAGCCATTCGCTCGTTGGTTCATTTCAGTCTTTGGGCGAAACGTATCGCGGCAATAGGAATGGATTACTTCAATCGAGAGAGCCATAGCGACAATGGCGGAGTCATTGCATCCGTTAAGCAATATATGGAATTAAATATGAGCCTGGAGTTCACGCGTGAAGACATTGCGCAGTATGTTCATTTGAATCCGGCCTATTTATCGCGGCTGTTCAAAAAAGAAACAGGGTTATCGCTAGCCGACTATATTTTGCAGATCCGCATCGACAAAGCTAAGAGGCTTTTAGAAGAAACAAGTCTGAAAATCTCAACTGTGGCGGAGGCAGTCGGTTACTCGCACTTCTCGCACTTTGGAAAAATGTTTAAAAAATTGACTTCTCTTACGCCGCAAGATTATCGCAAAATGGTTAAATCATCCCTTGAAATAGACTAACAAGTATGTCATTAAAGTGTTAACTAACAGGTCACGTATCGGATAGTTTCACAAGGGAGCGCCTCCTATAATTAAGTTATCAACCAGTAACACAGGAGGCATGCCAGTGAGAACAATACGAACCTATTGGGTATTTTATTTGATGCTGCTGCCAGCATCGGTAGTCCTACTCATCAACAACTATCTCCCCATGTTCGGCATTATCATTGCTTTTAAGAACATTAATTTGACGGATGGTATTCTAGGAAGTCCTTGGGTAGGATTGGATAATTTCACGTATCTGTTTAAAACGAACGATGCATGGATTATTACGCGTAATACGTTGCTTTATAATGCGCTATTTATTGTTCTTAATATCGTAATCGGGGTTTCGTTCGCCATTATGTTGAATGAATTAAGAAACCGTCTTCTTTCGAAGTTTTTCCAAAGTACGATGTTTCTCCCCTATTTTTTATCTGCTATTGTGACGAGTTATTTAGTTTTTGGCTACTTGGGTACGGAGCACGGATTCATTAATAACACGCTTCTACCGCTCATTGGTATGAAACCGATTTCATGGTATAGCGAGCCTCAGTACTGGCCATATATCTTGTCATTTGTTCACACGTGGAAAACGATTGGTTATTCAACAGTTATGTACTTAGCTGTCATCATTGGCATCGATAACGAGTATTACGAAGCAGCTACACTCGATGGAGCTAGTAAATGGAAACAAATGATCCATATTACGCTCCCATCGCTCGTTCCAATCATTGTTATTCTAGCCTTGCTAGCAATTGGCAGAATTTTTTATACGGACTTCGGGTTATTCTTTCAGGTGCCCCTGAATTCAGGATCTTTATTCTCCACGACGAATGTCATCGACACCTATGTATATCGCACGTTTATTACGCTGGGAGATATAGGAATGTCCACTGCAGCAGGACTCTACCAATCTCTTGTCGGTTTCATCATGGTATTCTTCTCTAACTATATTGTTAGGAAAATTAATAAAGAGAACGCACTATTTTAAATAAAGGAGGTGGCATGCTTGGAAGTGATAGAAACGGTTAAGCCCCATAGGGATCCGTCATTCAATCCCATTAACGCAATATCTCGTAAGGCAAATATGATCTTTAGCTTGTTTTTTGGAGTGTACAGCATTTGTTGTTTATTGCCCATTATCCTCGTTCTCTCCGTATCCTTTTCAGAAGAAAAGTCAGTCTTGACGGATGGGTATCGATTTCTACCTGTACACTTCAGTTTAGAGGCTTATAGATTTATGTTGCTGGACATCCATCAGATCGTGAAATCCTATGGCATATCGATCCTTGTTACCGTGGCAGGTACCGCTATCAGTGTCATTATTATGTCATTGTTCGCATATCCCATTTCACGTCAAGATTTTCCGCATAAAAGGATATTTACGTTTTTCATGTTTTTTACCATGCTCTTTAACGGTGGTCTGGTACCCTGGTACCTTGTTTACACGCAGTTCCTTGATTTAAAGAATAGCATCTGGGCGTTAATTATTCCTTTGCTGATCTCACCCTTCTTCGTACTGGTTATTCGTACGTTCTTTCAAACGACAATCCCACCTGCTTTGATTGAATCGGCTAGGATCGACGGGGCTGGTGAAACGACAATATTTAGCCGCATCGTGATGCCGCTTTCTTTGCCAGTACTAGCCACTGTTGCCTTGTTCAGTACGCTGAATTATTGGAATGATTGGTTTCTAAGTCTCGTTTTTATTACGGATAATACAACGATAAGCATCCAGTACTTAATGTATAAAGCCATGCTGAATATTCAGTTTATGACGACCAATATCCAAGCACAGCAAGGATTTACACAAGCAGGCGGAAGCATGAATCTACCAACCGAAAGCGTGAGAATGGCCATGTGTGTCATAGGCGTAGGTCCGATTGTATTTGCGTATCCCTTCTTTCAAAGGTTTTTCATTAAAGGCTTGACCGTAGGCTCTGTAAAAGGCTGAATCTAGCCTTGGCTACGTAATTTATATCAAATTGGTTACAAAAAAAGGGAGGATTCGCATGAAAAGGATTCAAAAAGCAAGTCTGTTGGCCGTATCCGTTAGTATGGTTCTCGCGATTTTTTTGACGGGGTGCAGCACAAATAAGGAATCAGCATCTTCATCTACAGCAGCACCATCCGCATCCAGCCCTACAGCAGAACCGCAACTCGCACCCTACACAATAAAATTGATTTATCCTGGTGAGGTTCAAAAAGATCAAGCCCTAGTTGTAGCAGAAATGAACAAATATTTAACTAAAAAAATCAATGCAACGATTGATATTACTCCGATTTCCTCAGGCTCTTGGGGGGATAAGGTTAATCTGATGATTGCATCTAGTGAACCGATGGACATTCTGTTCGCAGCCAATTGGAACTCATACGCCACGAACGTAACCAAAGGAGCTTTCATTGACCTGGAAGAGAAGAATTTACTCGACAAATATGGTAAGGGCATTAAGGAAACATTGGGTCAAAGTGCACTTGATGGTGCGAGAATCAAAGGGAAAATCTACGCTGTTCCCACAAATAAAGAAATGGCCACTTCAGGTGGATTCCTACTGAGAAAAGACATGGTAGAGAAATATAAATTGGACCTGTCTACGCTTAAATCAGAGAGGGATCTGGAGCCGTTTCTCAAGATTATTAAAGATAGCGAACCCAACATGATTCCGTTGTATCTCGACGGCGGCAACAATCTTGTTCAGCATCTAAACACATGGGATTACATGGGAGGGGCGACTTCCTTCGGTGCTATTGATGGAACGCTTACGAGTACGAAGGTCGTCCTCACACAAGAACAGCAAAAAGATAAAGATCTTATAGATTTGACTCACGACTGGTTCATGAAAGGGTACATCAACAAAGACGCGCCAACGACGAAAAATTCGCCAGAAACACAAATAAAAGCAGGCAATGTATTTGCCATTGTTACGCCGCTTAAACCAGGTAAGGATGGGGAAGTTAGTTTAGCTTCAGGCTATCCGTTTGTGCAGGCTGAAACGATGAAGACATGGACCAGCTCATCAACGGCATCTGGCTCGATGCTCGCAATTTCAAAAACGAGTAAAGACCCTGAGCGCGCCATGATGTTTATTAATTTGCTCCATACGGATAAATACTTACTGAATTTACTCGATTTTGGCATCGAGGGCGTGCACTATGTGAAGGTAAACGATAATGTCATTGATATCGCACCTGGTAACGATCCAAAGGCAAATAAATACTTGCCTGGTGCAGCTTGGATGTTCGGTAGTCAGTTTTTGAATTACTTATGGAAGAACGAAGATCCCGAGAAGTGGAATAAATTCCGCGAATTCAATAAGAAAGCCGCTGTTTCAGTTGCTGTAGGATTTACGTTCGATACGGCTGCTGTTAAAAATGAAATTGCTGCAACGACTTCTGTAAAAGTTGAGTTTTCTGGCGCTTTAAATACCGGTGCTGTTGATCCGAATACGATTCTTCCCAAATATCTTGAGAAATTGAAGGCAGCTGGTGTTGATAAAATTCTTACTGAGAAGCAGAAGCAATTTGATGAGTTTCTCGCTACTAAAAAGAAGTAACAAATAGGGAATTGAGCCAAGCGGTTATTTGCTTGGTTTACTTCTTTTGACTATCCATTTTTGCCAATACAAATAGGGCTTGGAGTTGAAAACATGCTATTACGTGAGGAAGCCAGGGAAATTCCTATCTTTTATGAAGCGGATATATGTGTATTAGGGGGAAGCTGTACTGGCGTATTTGCTGCTGTGCGAGCTGCCCGTCTGGGAGCCCGTGTCGTTATTATTGAAAAACAGAACGCTTTCGGTGGTGTAGCGACATCAGGCTTGGTTAACATTTGGCATTCACTGCAAAATACGGAATTTGATCAACAGATCATTGCCGGTTTAACGCTAGAAACCATCGAGCGGTTGGACCGAGTAGGTGGGGTCATTGAGGAGAGGAAGAATCACTCAGCGGGGTATGTACTTAACACGGAAGAGCTGAAGATTGAGTTAGATCGCCTTATTCAGGAATCCAAGGTGAAGGCATATTTACACACGATGTTCGTATCTCCCCATGTGGTGAATGGCGAACTTCAGGCCGTTATTGTTGAAAATAAGTCAGGTCGCGGGGCGATTAAAGCGAAGTTGTTTATCGATGCGACAGGGGATGGAGATCTATGTGATCGATTAGGAATCGCACAGCGGCTTTCACCACATTTTCAACCTTCCACAGCTTGTGCAAAGATTAGCGGATGGGAGCAAGGGACAGAAGGGATCGACTTACCGTACTTGTTGCTGAAACATAAAGATGAATTTGGGATTCCTGAAGGTTTTGGTTGGGGGACCCAGGTTCCGGGGTCTCAGGATGTCCATATGTACGCAGGTACGCGTGTATACCATGCCAACAGTGCAGATGGTGATGCATTGACCTATAGCGAAATGGAGGGGCGCCGGCAAGTGAGGGCGATTATGGATCTCGTCCATACGTATGGTCATGGTGACAGGATGTCACTCGTATCACTTCCTTCCTATATAGGGACACGTGAAACCCGCCATATCTCATGTCACTATCAATTGACGGGAGAAGACGTTCTCTATGGTCGAAGATTCGATGACGCAATTGCGAATGGGAGTTACCGTATCGATATTCATCATCAGGATAAGCCAGGTATTACCTTCAAATATTTAGACGGTGAGCAAGCCTATATTCGGCCTGGTTATCCGAAAGAGGTTGGAAGATGGCGGGAGCCAATGGAACGTAATCCTACTTTTTATCAGATACCGTATCGTAGTTTACTCCCTGAGGGTCCATACAAGAATGTGATTGTGGCAGGCCGGATGTTGGACATTGATGAGGAAGCTTTCGGTGGTGTGCGAGTCATGGTCAATATGAATCAATTGGGCGAAGCGGTGGGTGTTGCGGCTTACATTGCGCTTACCGAAGAGAAGGGATTTGCCAATGTGGATGTGCAGTCATTGCGTCATCGGTTACAAAGTGGCGGATCTATTGTTTTGTAGTGAAAGGCAGAGTGGGTTGGAAGGGTGGTGATAGGTAAGAACCTAAATAGAAAATAAATGTAAGGATGGGATGATTAGAGATCGTACGAAATAGAAACGTACAAGGAGGAAATAAAATGAGAAAAAAGTTAGCTGGCCTTTTGATCATCATGCTGATATTCATGTGTAATCCTTTCACGGAGCGAGCAGAAGCGTTGACGCAATTACCTGTCCCCCCCATATCTCTACCTGCTGGAACCGATATTGATGCTTTGACAACAACCCGTTATGATACGCCTTGGTGGGTGCAATATCATATGACGCCTCAAGAGCAAGCAGCTATTGGGTATAAAGGTGGAGAGGCCTCGCAGATGGTGTATGCCATGGCTGTTTCGCAGGTAAATCCGCAGCATCTACTCATGGGAACAGATACCTCAGGGATTTGGAAGAGCGAGGACGGAGGCGTAACATGGAAATCCAGTAATGATGGCTTTGGGTTGATGGGGACGATGGATATCGTCTTTGATCCTGATAATGAACAAATTGCTTATGCAGCGGCTTCACCACATTCGGCCAATAACATCATGCAAGAGTCCAATTTGGCTGGAATATGGAAAAGTACAGATGGCGGCACTAGTTGGAAGCAAGTGTTAAGCACGTCCTTCTATAGGAAATCATCCAATAAGCTGATTCGTTTCGGAGGGATCGAGAGTAATGGCAACAGAGCGATCTATGTGGCCTCGCATAGTAAGGGAGTTTTCAAATCTATTGGTAATGGAGAGAAAGAGACTTGGACGAATATCGGTCTAATCGACCAAGCTATCAATGACTTATTTGTAGATGCCACGAGCGGAACGGTCATGGCGGCGACATACGGAAGTGGCATTCAAGTCAGTTTGAATGACGGTGCGACGTGGGTGGCGAAAAATACGGGATTTTCCGGATTAGAAGCTGCCAGCATTTCGGAAAATCCGACCAATCCCAATCATTGGTTTGCTATTGCAGATGGGAAGGTATATACCAGTACTGACGCAGGGAGTTCCTGGACTGACTTACAGGTGCCGAGACTCGATGTTCCAACAGACGGGAAGTTTACCAAGCTTCTATTTGGAGCACCGGATGCCTATGGTCACCCAAGATTATATCTCTCCATTAGAAATTCGCAGTATAGTTTGAGGTACAGCACGGATTTGGGAGTAACTTGGCAAGCTTCGACGGTTAATAATGGCACCGCTTTCATGAAAGATAACTGGGGATGGTTTAGTGAAGCCTTTACTACGCACCCTACAAATCCGAATATCGTATGGGTGCCGTTGGATAATGAGATCTACAAGTCCAAAGACGGCGGAGTAAGTTTGTATCCCTCCAGTAGTGGATTCTCCGGATTACGTGCAAGTGGATTCCTATTTGATCCTACAGATAATCATAATATTTATATCACAGCTATTGATCGCGGGCTTGTAAGATCGAACGTATACGGTACAGAACAGTATCCGATGTTTCAATATTTGATGGATGATCGCTACGAACCAAGGTATGGTGGGCACAGGACTGTACATGCAATCGCCCGCGATCCTCAGGATTCTGAGCATTTGTTCATCAATATCGGGGATTGGGGCTCGCATACCATCCTATCAGAAAGCCATGACGACGGACTGAATTTCACACAGATTCCAGGCACAGGGATGACTTCGAAAGCTCGCGTAATCATGTATCACCCGCAGAACAATAACATTATTTATGCAGGTAAAAATAAAAGCATAGACGGTGGCCTCACTTGGAGTCAATTAGATAAAGGTGTTGCCGCTGTGTCTCCTTTCGATGGAGATGTTGTATGGTCAGCCGATGGAGGAGTTATTTCAAAGTCAACGAATGGTGGTTCCCCCTCTTCATGGGTAACGATGACTTCCTCAATCAGTGGTATTCAGAGTATCGTACCGGATCTGTTCGTGGCGGATCGCCTTTGGATAGGCAGCTATGTATCCGGGCTATACCGACTTGATGGAAGTACGCTAACGAGTATCAATGAATCGAATGGCTTGGTCAAAAGCTTAAGCGGTACTTTACCTATTTTTGATATCGCACAGGATCCTAATAATCAACTGCATCTCATAGCAGGGGGAACAGATAATCAGGGATTAACACCTAGTGCTGGATTATTCGAATCATTGGACGGCGGTCAGAACTGGCGGGTCGTCGAAGGACTTAAAGGCACCAAGGATATATGGAAGGTCGCCTTTCATCCCAATTTGCCAAGGGTATATGTAGGAACATCTTCAGGTACTTGGGTATACGAGTATGATAAGTATTATGATCGCAACTTGTATAGTGATCATTTCCAAGATGGGGATTCCACGGGATGGACCTCCTCCCTAGGCACATGGAATGTGGTGTCGGAAGGTTCTAAAGTGTTGAGTATTCCATCAACAGACGGTCAGATAGCAGCAGGTACCTCATCCTGGGCGAACTATTCGGTTCAAGCGAAGGTTAAGATGACGGGGCAAGGATATGGGGGAACGGGGGCTAGTCTCTTATTCCGTTACCAAGATGCCAATAATATGTATGCGGTTCAATTGAATAAAGCGGATGGTCAAATAAAAGTCTTGAAAAAACAAGCGGGCACATGGACCACAGTAGGTACACCGGTTACGCAGCAGTTTGAATGGAATCAGTGGTACACCGTTAAGGTCATTGTCAATGGATCCTCCATCATCTGTTATCTAGATGGCACAGAAAAGATTAATATGACGGATACGACTTTTAGCACGGGGAAAATTGGTTTTAAGGCTTACAACATCGCGTCCGTTTATGACGATGTAAGTGTAAAAGATCTTGCAGGCGCGAATCTTTTCAGTGATAACTTCGATGACGGGGATTCTGTGGGCTGGACGCAGGTGCTAGGTACTTGGAGCATTATTACGGATGGCATCAACAAGCTGTTGGCTGCCAATTCGAATTCAGGAGAGTATGTAATATCAACGGGGAATACGAGTTGGGCGAACTATGCCGTTCAGTCGAGAATCAAAATGACCTCGGAAGGTTCGGGAAGTTCAGGAGCAGGACTGGTGTTCCGATACCAGAATGGCAATAATATGTACTATTTTCAGCTAAACCGTGCAAGTAATCAATTAAAAATATTAAAAAAGCAAAGTGGGACATGGACGACACTAGGGACTGTTTCCCAGACGCTGAGTTTAGATACTTGGTACCTGGCTAAGATTTTGATAAATGGTTCTTCAATAAAGGGTTACCTAAACGGGGAGGAGAAGATTTCGCTCACAGATACGGCATTAGGTAACGGAGCAATCGGCTTTAGATCCTACAACACATCCGCTTTATTCGACGATATGCTTGTGACGATGTATGTACCAGTCACTGGAGTAACGGTCTCAGCCATGAATCCCACACTCGATACGGTGACGAATAATGTCTATCATTTACAAGCATCGGTATTTCCTCTTGAAGCGAATAATAAAAAAGTAGTGTGGTCGACGAGTAATCCAACGGTTGCGACGGTAGATCAGTCGGGTAATGTGACAGCATTAAGCGCTGGGTCGGCTACAATTACAGTAACGACAGTGGAGGGTGGACTTCAAGCTAATAGCCTCATACTAGTAGATACGCCTTAATCATATGAAATAGATGTCAAATAAATAAAGAGTGCCGCTCACCAAGCCAGAAAGGCTAGGTGGAGGGCACTCTTTTACTCTTATACCCCACTGCTTTTTTTTATCCGAACTGCTGAATTGGCGTTATCGGCAACAAAAAGCAATTTGGTTTCTATATTTACGAGCCATCTTCATGCAACAATGGGGTCACAGCAGGGAATTGTAAAGCGGAATCGCTTACATGATGATGTTAAATGAATTTTAAACGCCTAGCTACATATCGGAAAGGGGAATACCAAGATGAAACCTGCAACGAATCACGCCATACCCCATACGCTGATCAGGGAGCCAACGACATCGGCCAAGCGGCGCAAAAATTGGAAGAAGATGAAGCGATTCCTACCGCTTTACCTCTTATTCTTGCCGGTACTGGCCTATTATGTCATCTTCCATTATGCGCCGATGACCGGCGTGGTGATTGCGTTCAAGCAATACACCTTTATGGATGGCATCTTCGGAAGCCGGTGGGCAGGGCTCACTCACTTCAAACGTTTTATTGATAGCGGTGACTTCTGGGAGATCTTCCAAAATACACTGGTACTAGCTTTTTACCGCATTCTATTCGGATTTCCGGCACCTATTCTGTTCGCGCTGCTGGTTCATGAGATGCGATTCACAAAATGGAAGCGCTTCTTCCAAACGGTCTCCTATCTGCCGCATTTTGTGTCCTGGGTTGTCGTGTACGCTTTAATGTACAATTTGTTCTCGGAAAGCGGACTGATCAATATCGCGCTTAAATCGTCGGTTGGTCACACATTTGAATTTCTATCCTCCACGGAATATTACCGGATGATGTTCGTAGGCAGCGCCATTTGGAAGGAAATCGGGTGGGGGGCCATTATCTTTTTGGCTGCCTTAACGAGGGTCGACCCCGATATGATCGAAGCTTCGGCCATTGACGGTGCGAACCGCTGGCATCGCTTGTGGCATGTTACGCTGCCAAGCATTAGAAGCACAATTAGCATTATGTTTGTATTGAGCCTTGGCGGTATTCTCAGTGTAAGTTTTGAGCAAACGTTGGTTATGTATAATCCTCAGGTAGCTCCAGTAGCGGAGGTCATTGATTTCTATATTTATCGTATCGGCTTGCTGAATACAAACAACTATAGCTACGCCACTGCAGTAGGCTTATTCCGATCGGCTATCGCACTTGTACTCGTGTTGATTGCTAACTTTGTATCCAAGAAACTTGATGAGGAGGGGGCAATATGGTAAACGCAAAATCCAAGTCCTTATCTAAGCCAAGCTTCGTGGACTATATCATTTGGTTCATTCTGACACTACTCTGCGTAAGCACCCTGTATCCATTCGTGAATGTCATTATCGTATCGTTCGCCGATATGAAGGATTACGTGCTGCAAGGGGGCGTATTACTCTATCCACGTTCGATCCATTTCGACAGCTATCGCTATGTGCTGCGCCATTCCGGGCTGCTTGATGCTTATGGCATCACGATTCTTATTACGGTTGTCGGCACGTTAATTAATTTGGTTATGACTGCTCTTGGAGCCTATGTACTCTCTAACCGGGAGCTGCCGGGGCGCAATGCGTTGATGACGATTATCGTCATCGCAATGCTGTTCAACGGCGGATTGATCCCTACGTATCTCGTTGTCCGTTCGCTGCATCTAGTCGATACGCTGTGGGCGTTGATGATTCCAACTGCGATTAATGCCTGGCTGTTGATCCTGATGCGCAACTTTTTTCAGGGCATTCCGGTTAGTCTGAGCGAATCGGCCCGATTGGACGGCTGTTCGGAGCTCGGGATACTCGTTCGCATCATGCTGCCGTTGTCCCTGCCAATCGTAGCCACGCTAGCTCTGTTCTATGGTGTGGGACACTGGAATGAATATCTTAATGTCGTTATTTATATCAACAATCCGAAGCTTTCGACTCTGCAAATGATCCTGCGTAAAATGTATACGGTTTCGCTGGAACAGCTTGACGGCGACAGCCTGCCGCCGCCTGTAGAGACGATTCGTGCCGCTACGGTGATTCTGTCAGCTTTGCCAATCATCATCGTCTATCCGTTCCTGCAGAAGTACTTTGTGCAGGGTGTTATGGTCGGGTCCGTGAAGGGGTAAAGAGTTGACTTATCATAAAAACGATTCGCAAAACTATTCAAAGGGGAGACACAAAATCTATGAAAACCAAATCAAGCAAACGTGTTATCGCATCCTTAGCTACAGTTTCGATCGCAACAGCATTGACCGCTGCATGCGGCAGCACGGAAACTAGTACACCAGCAGCTACAGGGGAAAGCACCAAGGCACCTGCAACTTCAACCGCATCCACTGCCCCAGCAACGATCTCTCTTGCACAGCCCGATGGAGGACGTGTCTGGAAAGATGACAATGTTGTCACCAAAGAAATTGAAAAAAAGGCCAATGTCAAATTGAACGTAAACATGATGCCAAATAACGATTTTAACGCAAAGTTCAATGTACTTGCTGCTTCCGGTGACATTCCCGACATGAGCAGACTCGGCGCATTCGATTACCAAAAGTATGTGGATCAAGGTTTGTTCTTAGATATTACTAAGCTTATTGATCAATATGCACCGAACTTGAAGAAGAACCTGAAGCCAGAACTGTGGGAGTTGACGAAGCACAAAGGCAAGCAATTCGTCATTCCGTATGAGAACGGAGCAGGTAAGGAAGTTCCAGCAGTTAGGAAAGACTGGTTGGATGCCATGAATATGAAAATGCCGACGAATTTGGACGAGTTCGAGCAAATGCTGAAAGCGTTCACGTTCAACGATCCAGACAAAAACGGCAAGAACGATACGTACGGTATGGGCATGGCCAACAGCTTCGCGGAAACGTTCATGCCGATATTTGGAGCGTATGGCATTGCGCCTGGGATGTTCGCTAGCAGTGTGCCTATGAACAGTTATCTGAAAGACAATAAAATTGTACCGGTTGCTGTATCGCCTGAATACAAGGAGGCATTAGCCTATATCAAAAAGTTGTGGGATGCGAAGGTAATCGACCCCGAACTATTTACGATCAAACCCGATCAGGCACAGCAAAAAATAGCGCAAGGGAAAATCGGCTATTTCGCAGCATGGTGGTCCACTGCTCCGCAAACGCTCATTCAGCAGCTAAAAATGAAAGAGATTGTGCCAAATGTGAAATGGGAACCAGTCGCTCCAGGCATCAAGGGGCCAGAAGGAAAGAGCGGCATGCTGTCTTTCGGTAATGTAGGCGCAACGATCGCCATTTCCGCGAAGACGAAAAATCCTGAAGCTGTATTGCGATTCCTGGATTACATGTCCACAGATGAAGGCTGGGAGCTGAACCACTACGGTATTAAGGGTACGCATTACACTAGCATTAATGAGCCTCGTACACCTGAGGGTCAGAAAGCGTTTGACGAGAAATGGTTAGATCCGCTGAGCCAGATCGTTTCTCGCGTAGATATCCAGAATAAAATTAATGCCGCTACGAAGGATCCGATTGCCATTGAAAACAACCGCTTTATCGATGCAGCAGCTAGTTATACATTGATTTCGGACATCTTCTATGGTATCCCGGCAACGGATGAGCAAAATACGCTAGGACCCGATGTTGCGAAATATGAAGTGGAGATGTTCTTGAAATTCGTAACAGGCGCCGAGCCACTGTCAAACTGGGATGCCTATGTAGATGGATGGAAGAAGAAAGGCGGCAAATCCCTGTTGGATTCCAAAGTTAAAAAGTATAACGAACTGAAATCAAGTAATATTGCCTCTGGTATCTAATCATGGATGATAGCCAAATGTCGTCGCCCATTCTCTTGAAGGGTGATCACAGGAGAGCTTTCCGGGACCCGTGCGCGCTTTATAAAGACGGCATTTGGTGGCTGTATTACACCCTCGTGGAGACGGAGGAAGATGGCCGCGTCTTTATGTACACGGCAATGAGTCAGAGCACGAATCTTCGCCAGTGGAGCGAGCCGCTTCTTCTGACCCCAAGGGATCAACACTTGAATTTCTCCAGTCCTGGTAATCTAATTCGGACTGACAACACCTGGCGAATGTGCTTGCAATCCTATCCGCGACCCCATGGTGAGAAATATGGTAACGGTGATTGCCGCATTTGGATGATGGAAAGCGAAGACCTGATCAACTGGACGGCTCCGAAACTGCTCCGTGTCAAGGGAGACCAGGTTGCTGTGGAGGAGATGGGGCGAATGATCGATCCTTATTTCATAGAGAACGCCGGTAAGCCTGGGGAATGGTTTTGTTTCTACAAGCAAAATGGCGTGAGCCTATCGAAAACGGATAATTTTCAGCAGTGGACCTATTGCGGCAACGCAAGTGCAGGAGAGAACGTTTGCATCATCCGGTATCAAGAGGCGTATGTGATGCTCCATTCTCCTGAGAATGGCATCGCTGTTATGAGGTCAACGGATTTGGTTCATTGGCATGATGATGACCATCTAATAACGTTGGGCCAGCAGGAGTGGGAATGGGCACAAGGCCGATTGACGGCTGGGTTCGTCCTGGATCTCCGACAAACGGAAGGCATAGAGGCATTTGTGATGTTTTTTCACGGAAGTGGTCCCGAGGATGAGAGCGTATTGTTTGACACGCATGCTTCGATTGGCATAGCTTGGAGCCAGGACTTGGAAATATGGGACTGGCCAGGCAAAGAGCGTTAAGAGATCATAGGGCTGCCGCCAGGGTAGCCCTATTATAAAGTGATAGACGACTCATCCTATTGAATTCTATCGAATTGGAGGAAACGAGCTGTGAAAAAACAGTTGTCATTCCTATTATCATTCTTTCTTGTACTCACACTTATCTTGCAAGCGGTTCCATCGATTGCTTCAGCTGATAATGTACCTGTAATCCGAGTAGAGGGGGAGAATTACACCTCCAAAGTTGGGAACGAGATTACGGGGACAAAAGAAAATTATTTGGGTATCAATCGGAGCTTACTAAGTAATGGTGACCTATTGTATATGAAAAGCTTAAGTGGTGTACCTGTTTCAAATTACACGGTTCAATATCAAGTGAACGTTGAAGTTTCAGGCATTTATGGGATGGAAGTGATGTCGAGCCCGATTAGCCTATCATCTTTCCCGCTTTATGAAATGAAAATTAATGACGGCAATTATGTTGCGGTAAATAGCACGTTAGCCACTAAGATTGGGCAAATTGACACACCGGCGAATGTGCTTCATAAGTTCAATCTAGGTCCGGTGACGCTTCAAGCAGGGGGCAATACAATCACCTTTCGTATTCCGAACGGGAGAGCGTCAGACGGACGCATCTATTTTTACTTGGATTATATGCAGTTTACCAAGCTCCCTTGGGGACTGAACAAAATCACATCCAATGCACCTAATAGCTTATTTGAAGAACAGGATACAAAGGAAATCTCCATCCAATTCACCGATGCTGCCAGCGGTGGTCATGTCCTTGACTACAAGGTCGAAGATTATGACGGCAATGTCGTTCTTCAGAATAGTGTGACCATGAGTGTGTACGAGCCTTCCTACACGGTTGCTGTATCGCAGCTGCAACGGGGCCATTATACGATAACCGCGGAAGCTGATCATAACGGCAAGCCGATCAAGGAATATTTCTCGGTTGTGATGAATTCGTCTGAGCGGAGGCCAGCTCCGGGCAACCCCTTTGCCGTTGATGCGGCGGGAGGCTCTCTGATTCCTGCTGCTCAAGCTGCTAATTACGCTCGTGCGGTCAGACTGACCGGCGTCGATTATGTGCGAGAACGGATGCATTGGAATTCCATAAGCAGTGCGAGCGGATCCTATGATTTCAGCAAATATGATCCCTATAACACCGCCTATGCGGCGAATGGCATTCGCGTGTTGGAGCTGAACCACATTGCTCCGACATGGACGAAGAGTGATGATAAAAAACTGCCTCGCAACCTGTTGGATGCGTATCAACTGGCCAGAAAAAGTGCTGAACATTATGGAAGCCAATCAGATTGGGAGTTTTGGAACGAGGAAGATATTGCTTATACAGCGGATAGTGAGCCTGCCGATCTATATGCCGCATTCTTGAAGGCAACTACGATTGCAGCGAGGGATTCCGGGGCAGATACTCGGGTCGCACTGGGAGGAATCGCCTATCCGCCAGGGGGTTATACAGAGTTACTAATGGAGAACGATATTGCTCCTTATATCGACATCTACAATTATCATGGTCACCGTAGTGATAATGGGGATCAGAAGATATTGGACTTGCCCCCATCCTTTGCGGCTCATACGGAGTTTATTCAGGGCTACGATTTGGATACGAAACCTATTTATGTGACAGAAGCAGGGGTAGCCCAAACGTTCACTGACAGCACACAGACGCTGTATGGCGAGCAGTTGCGGACGCAGGCCAGATATTTGACCACCTCCACGATTCAATCTATCGCTACTGGCGTGGATAAGCACTTCTGGTTCGTGTTCCCGAATTACCAGGAGACCATTGGGAATTATGGTACTTTCACCTCCAGAGGGACGCCATACGCAGCGGTGAATGCGGAAGCAGCGATGACGCATGCACTAGGTGAAGCCATTTATCTAGGCAAGCCAACTGGCTTGCCTGAAGGAGTGGCCGGTTATGTGTTCAAAGACGGAGAAGACAGCGTGGTCGCTTACTGGAGCGAGCATGAGACGCCACTAACCTTGTCGACAGGCACTAACGCGGCACAATTAACGGATATTATAGGTAAAGAGATGCAGTTGACGTCCTCCACCGGCAGCTATGCATTGACGTCAGGTCCTGATATCCATTATTTGAGGATTGCTGGCAGCTTCCAAAGTTTGAGCACTTCCTTCTATGGAACGCCTGTGCCTAAAGCAGATGAGCTTTCGAGTGCGGATAAAATCGTCATCATGCAGAAGTATCCCGAATCTACAGCGGCTAAGGCTAAAGCCAAAGGGTACTTATTGGATAAGACAACAGCATCGGATATTCAAGTGGAAGTTTACAATTTTAATGCGACACCGATGAGTGGGACCATTAACGGATCCGTATATGGCGGTTGGAACTTATCAACACCTTCCAAGGTCGTGACAGTTGCTCCATATTCGAAAGAGACACTGACGTTTACTTTAACAGGAAGCCAGAATATTGCGGCAGATGTGAAGTTCCCAGTCGTATTCCAAGGATTGTTCAGCGGAGAGCCCACCTCCAAGTCGACGACATTGATCGCTTCGAATGAAAACAAGGCAGTAACGCCGAGTTTGTTGGTTCCAGACTATGATAATCCTGCCAAGTGGGAGGAAAATATTTCGCCAGGTGCTACCGCTACGGTGACTCAGCCGAGCCCTGGGATCATTCAGTTTGATTATCATTTTGCTAATGTTGGGGACAAGTGGACGTATCCGAATTATTATTTGCCAAGTGATTTGTCCTTCGCTGGAACGGAAGGAGTTACGTTCAATGTCTATTTCCCAGCCCCTATAGACGGTGTAGTTGTTCGAAGTTTCATCTATGAAAATAATGGTTCCGGGTATTTCACTGGAACGGGAATTACACCCGTAGGTGGCTGGCAGCAAGTCAAATTACCGTGGTCGGATTTCGCTGCTTTCGGAACGCCGGATGACAATTTCCATCTGGATCCCGATCAGATCCAGAGGTTCAGTATCGGCATCAATTCCAGGACAGCAACCGATGTTTCTTTCAAGGTTGGGGAGGTCGGCGTCTATACGCAGCCTGATATAGGTCTGTATAGTAAAATCATCAATCTGGTTCCGGTAAATAATCAGCAGATTCAATCAGGGAATGTTACGATCTCCGCCGACTTGGTGCAAGGAGAAATTCCTTTCGCAGCGGGGACGGCAGAGCTATTGGTAGACGGAACCATAGTTCCTTATCAGATTAACGGCCAAACGCTTACGGCTTCTACGGTGCTATTACCCGGCACCCACGACTTGAAATTGAAAGCGTTCGATGCGATTGGACGACTCATGTCTGTGAAATCCAGTGTGACCGCTATTGCAGGAACACCATCTATACCAGTGAACACATCGGGTGGGGGAATACAAGGAAGTCCGTCGGATGATACTGTGCAAAAGTTAACGGCAGACGACTTGAAGCTTATGCATGGCAGTACACTCCTAGCATTCGTTCCGCCTGGAGCGGATTTGGTGGAATTGGGGTCGGAACTATTGGGTAAGTTGAACGGCCAAGGGTTACAGCTCGAAACGGAAATGGGTAGACTGATCATTCCACAGACTGTCTTGCAAGCTCTATTTGGGAAAGAACATGCTTACACAAGTATTCGGATTGGCGTCAAAGGTCTGGGAGATTATACGCCAGCGCAGTTATCGGGATTATCGGGGACACAAGCCCAGTGGGGCGGCAGTTTAACTTCAATAAGCAAGCCCTTGGAGCTGACGCTTCACACAGTGACTTCGAGTGGCGAGCAAGTGTCTGTCCATTCTTTTGCGGCGCCAGTTACGCTTACTTTCAACACAGATCATCTGCCCAATCCAGACGTAGCGGGTATCTATTATTGGAATGCGGGCACAGGAGCCCCAGAATATGTGCGAAGCACATATGACGCGAACAAACATACGATAACGGCTAGCCTTAACCATTTCAGCACTTACTCGCTGCTGGGGTATTCGAAAAACTACTCGGATGTTACCAAAAACCATTGGGCATACCCGGCAGTCAGAGGCTTAACGGCAGCCCATGTCGTAAATGGAGACAGTGCTGACCTCTTTGTGCCTGAGCGGTCGGTTACGAGAGCTGAATTTGTTACACTGGTCATACGGGCATTGGGATTAGAGCCAGTAAAACGGGACTCGGCTTCCGCGATAGGAGCAGGCTTCCATGATGTAGCGGCTTCGGCGTATTATGCAGAAGCAGTTGCGATAGCGCAGCAAGCAGGGATTGTAACTGGGAAAGAGGAAGGACTATTCGTGCCTGAAGCGAAAATTACTCGTGAGGAGATGGCCGTCATGTTGATGAGGGGGCTGACCTATACAGGCCGCCAAGTCACTCAACTCGAAGATTCTGCCCAACGACCACCTTTTCTCGATCAACATGCTATTTCGAAGTGGGCGCTGCAAGATATGCAGCAGGCAGCTCTTGCCGGCTTGCTAAGCGGCTATGAGGATGGTTCCGTCAGACCATTAGGGTTTGCCACAAGAGCAGAAGCGATTCAAATGCTTTGGAAGCTAACCAAAGAAGGGATACCAGTTATTAAATAACTAGTTACAAGGATTGTCACTCACCTAGTCATTAAAGCTGGGTGTGTGGCAATCATTTGTGTTTCCCATCCGGTATCCGCAACTTTGCCCAGTTGATCTAACTAGTTGGAGTGGTGAATAAGATTGAATAGTTGGGAGGATGAAGAATGTGTCGGTAAGTGGAGTCGTGTAAAGTATTGTGTAGGAGAAGGAGTAAGAGTAGAGTAGAGTAGAGTATATAGTAAGAAGTAAAGTAGCAAGATAGTCGATGAAACAAATGTATTGCTCGATAGAGTAAGATTTCAAGTCCTCCCCCCCTTATCAAAAGTGCAAATGAGCACTTTTGGGAAACGGTTCTCCTCTCTATTATTGGAAATTGATGCAAATAGGCATCAATTTGGAGAGATTTCACCAGATTATCGTGAAATAGCCCAAAAAGGATGCCTATTTGCACGTATTTACCAAATTGAGCTATAAATCAGTGGAAAAGGTTGTATTTTTGCACTTTTGGGGCTCCGCCGTCGCCCATCGAGCTGTCACCCACCCCATCGTCGCCAGCTCTCACTGAGCCCCTGCCATTTTACTGGCCACACGCTCCCGCCCTTGCGCCGCCCCCGTTATGTTTCCCTCTCGATCAGATGAGAGAAACCCTTCAAAAATTAGCGTTACGTCCCAATCGTGAGTTGGCAATGAAAAGAATTGCTTTTCTTTATCCAAACTGACGATTCGGCAATACGGGCACAAAAAAGCACATTGTTATCTATAAATGTAATCGCTTTCGTGGGAAAATAGAGTTATCAATCACTATGCACAAATCGTGGCCTGGCGCAGGATGAATCGTGGAACTAGTTTTATAAAGGGGAAGTCTGTGATCATTGGCAGTTATGGCTTATAATAAAAACAAGACAAAGGGGGAGATGGCCATTAATGAAAACCAATTCAACTAAGCGCGCTACCGCTTTGCTATATATGGTTTCGTTAGCTGCAACTCTGGCGGCGGCCTGCAGCAGCACGGAAACCAAGAACCCTCCAAGTGGCAGTGTTCAGAGTGGTCAAGTATCTGAGACTCCAGTGACCCTTTCGCTTATTCAGCCCGATGGGGGTCGGGTTTGGCGAGACGACAATTCGGTGACCAAAGAAATCGAGAAAAGGACTCATGTGAAGCTGAACGTGAACATGCTGCCCAATAATGATTTTAATAGTAAATATAACGCACTGGCTGCTTCAGGGGATATTCCCGATATGAGCAGACTGGGCTCGTTCGACTATCAGAAATTTGTAGATCAAGGCTTGTTCCTGGACGTGACCCCTTATTTAGCTCAATATGCGCCTAACCTGATGAAGAATGTGAAGCCCGAGATGTGGGAGTTGACGAAGCACAAAGGCAAGCAATACGTAATTCCCTATGAGAATGCGGCAGGCAAGGAAGTTCCTGTCGTGCGCAAAGATTGGCTGGATGTTCTAAATAGGAAGATGCCCACTAATCTGGAAGAATTTGAGCAGATGCTGAAAGCGTTTACCTATGATGACCCTGACAAGAACGGCAAGAATGATACGTACGGCATCGGCAACGCGAACACGTATGCGGAAAGCTTCATGCCGATTTTCGGGGCATTTGGCATCTCACCAGGCATGTTTGCCAACAGTGTGCCTATGCATAGTTATTTAAAAGGTAACAAGATTTATCCCGTTGCCATTTCACCAGAATATAAGTCAGCGCTTAGCTATATCAAAAACTTATGGGATGCTAAGGTCATCGATCCGGAGATGTTTACGATTAAGGCCGACCAAGCGATGCAAAAGGTGGCTCAAGGGAAAATCGGCTATTTCAATGCCTGGTGGTCCTTCGCCCCGCAAACACTTGGACAGCAGCTTAAAATGAAGGATATTGTGCCGAATGCACAATGGGAACCTATTTTTCCGGGCATTAAGGGGCCAGAAGGGAAAAGCGGGATGTTGTCTTTTGGTAATTTAGGCGGAGTAATTGCCATTTCATCTAAGACGAAAAATCCGGAAGCCGTCCTACAGTTTCTCGATTATTTGTCTACAGATGAGGGCTGGGAGCTTAGTCATTATGGCATTAAAGGTGAGCACTATCGTGAAATTACGGAGGCACGGACGCAAGCTGGACAGAAGGCGTTCGACGAGAAATGGCTGGACCCGCTTAGTCAAATTATTTCGAGACAAGAGCTAGTGGAGCAAGTGAGCAACTCATCTAAGGATCCGGTGCAAATTAATAATAATCACTTCATTGAATCGGCAGCTCAATATACCTTGTACCAGGATATTTTCTATGGGATTCCACTGACCGATGAGCAGAAATCGTACGGCCCCGATGTGGCCAAATACGAAGAGGAGATGTTTATCAAATTTGTTACTGGGAAAGAGCCGTTGTCCAAATGGGACGAATATGTGGCTACATGGAAGAAGAAGGGTGGTAAAGCCTTGATGGACTCCAAGATAAAAACATATAACGAACTGAGATCGGGCAATGTGAGCCCAGGTATCTAGTGTGGGGGCTGCAAAAATGAAAGAGAAAAAAGAAAAGCGCTTTATGAAGAGCAGCTTATTTGAATATTTCAACTATTTCTTGGTGCTTTCTCTACTGGTCGCAGCGATTTCAGGCGGGGCACTATATTATTCATCCTCTTCTTTACTTTGGAGAGATGCCATCCAGAACAGCAGCAATACGCTGCAATTGCTTAAGAACGGGCAGGAAATTGTGCTGGCTGAAGTCGATAAGGCGATGGAATCTGTATTCTTGGATTCATCTTTTCTTCATTATATGGATTATTATGAGCAAGCTGATATCTACATGCAGCTGCAGCTGAGACAGCGTCTCGAGAATGTCGTTCTGTCCAGTGACTATATTCACTCCGTATCTATTTACTATACCAACTCACAGTTAATTCTGTCCTCGTTAGAGGGAGCGGTGCCGCTCAGCGGTTTTCAAGACAGAGACTTCGTCGGTTCTATGGTAGGACAGCCGATTAATAAATCGCTCGTCCGTACAAGATTTCTACCGGGAATTTCCGCAGCTAAGGAAGAAACAGTTATCTCCATTGTGAAGACGCTTCCTATCATACATGCAGGGACGCCCTCCGCTTATGTCGTGATCAACATCAAGGGGAACTATTTGGCGCAGATTATGCAGTCGTTGAATACGAATCCCGATGTCCAATTGATTGTAACCGACAAGGAAGGGCATGTTCTTTCACAAAAAACGGAAGAAGGGATCACCGATATTGGTGAACTTGTCAGCGACCTAGATATTTCTCAATTTAACGGGGCATCAGGCAGCTTACTGACCAAAGTACGCGGAATAGACACGTTGGTCTGCTATGTCACATCCGTAACGAGCGGTTGGGTGTACACGTACATGATTCCGAAGTCCGTAGTGACGCACAGTCTCCACTTATGGAGCCGGATGACGGTCATTATCAGTTTGATGGCGGTGGTGCTCAGCCTAATAGGCTCGTTGCTGCTGTCCAAACGAATCGTCAATCCAATGAACCGGCTGTTGATTATGATGCGCGGTACGGATCAGAAACCCGAAGATAGGAAATCTGAACATGTCAAGGAGATCGTTCAGATTGAGCGCAATGTCAGCCGTCTGATGGATCAGAACCGCGATTTGACCATGTTGCTGAAGGATTATGAGATCCAAAGCCGGAATAAATTTCTGCAACGATTGGTTTGCGGTGACGAACAGATAACGCCACAAACCATGGAACGATTGGCTTATTACGGCTTGAGCTTACCCGAGAGAGGGGCTTTCGTTGTTGTACTCGTCTCCATGGATCAATATACCAAGTTCTCTCAGGGGATTCATGAATCCGAGCGAAATTCAAGGCTCCTACAGCTTTCCGAGGGGTTACAGGAAGAGGCTTTCGGCAAACAGGCGTATCAAGGATTCTTGGTCGAGACAGAGCCGAATGAAATGGTGCTGGTACTCCATTTGGACAAAGAAGAGAACACATCAGAGATGCTTCCTGATAACCTGCGCATTTGGTTGCGTCAGTTATTAGAGCTTCTATGCAAGGAATCTATGATGACGTTTACGATCGGCGTAAGTGCACTGCATATGACGATCGAAGAGCTTAGTGATTGCTATCAGGAAGCTGGATCAGCGCTGCGGCAGAAGCTCGTATATGGCGGCAATACGGTCATCTTTTACGAAGCCATTCGTCCTGATATAGGCATTGCAATATATCCGTTGGGCCTCGAGAAGCAATTGTTAACTCATTTCAAAACGGGGAACCGGGAAGGTGTCATTGCTGGCTTACAAGAATTTGAAAGCCATATGATGGATCATCACGCGAGGCAAATTGAGGTGGTAAGGCATTACTTCCTACAGTTGTTTTCTTCATCACTGCGCTGTGTGTATGATATCGACGCCAACCTCGGCTTTCAGCCGGTTATTCAGCAGTTAAGGCATACCGACCTGTTGGAAATGGAAACGATGCAGAGCATGGTCGCTTACATGCAGGCGCTCTACGAGCTCGTACTTGATCAGCTAGAACAGAAACGATCTCTGAAAAATCAGGAATTAGCTGACGGAATTACCGCTTATATCGATGCACATCTGGCAGATGACTTAACGATTGAGCGGTTAAGTGAAATTTTTACAATCAGCACGTCCCATATGCGTAAAATCTATAAGGATGAAACCGGCATGACGATTAAGGACAGAGTATCGGAGCGTCGACTTGCGGCTGCCAGGACGCTTCTCGGCGATCCTCGACTGAAAATTCAGGAGATTGCGGATCAAGTAGGTTACTTGACGGTTCAATCCTTCACGAAAGCATTTAAAATGGAAACCGGGAAGACGCCAGGTGAGTATCGTGCAGAGTTGTTGCGGGTCAATGCATAAATGTAATTACCTTTAAATATAAAATATTCCAATTATATCAATCCCTCGTTGCCAAGAGCAGCGGGGGTTTTCTTATACGTTATTTTCATTATCGTTGTTGCTGAGCGCCATTATCAATAAATATCTGCCCTCAAAATGGAGAATACCGCATTATTACCAAAGGATCCAGTTGTTATAATGGAAAAGTGGAAGCGCTAACACCTTTGCGAAAGTCAGCGAAGCTATACAGGGGGGAATTAACAGATGAAAACAATTAATCGATTTTTCAGTATGATCATGGCGGTTGTTTTTACGGCAGGGTTTCTTTTTAACCCTCTAACAACAAGCATGGAGGCAGCAGTGCCTTCAGAAAATAATGTAGCAGCTCCGAAAGCAGTCATATATCCCTATAATCAACCAGCGAAGTATGCGGCTTCCGTTAACTACACGCTGAAGGCGAACGGAGTGGATATTCCAGTAGTCAAAGCTTTTGACGATTATGATTATGCGAACTTTTCCATGTCCAATGGACCGGTTACCTTCGAGGTTACGATATTAAATACGGACAAAGTTCACGATTACGCAATTAGCCCCAAGAAACTGGGAATTCAACCGGACAGCGTTGTGGGTCGAACCTTGACGTTCACCACGCAGAAAGACGAATATTTGATTATTACGATGAACAGCAGGAAGACACGCCTCGTCATTGCGGCTGATCCGGCAGAAACCGATGTGCCTGCATCATCAGGAACAGGTATTTTCAATGTTGGACAAGCCCCTTATCTAGTCACCCCAACCGGGGACAAAACGGGTGTGGCAGATCGAACAGCAGCCATTCAGCAAGCCATTGACGATGCTAGCAGCTACGGTACCCAGGCAGGGGACGGCGTCCAAGGAATCGTGTATATTCCTGCGGGACAATACTATATTGGCAATCTTGTGCTGAAAAGCAATACCGCGCTTTATATGCAGCCGGGGGCAGTGTTTATAGGAACTGGAAAAACAGCCGATTATAAAGAACACTGGTTCAAGAATTCAATGGGCAGGCCGGCAACCTGGTGGATTTCTACCGCATTCGAGTCGACGAACATCAAGCTGTATGGACGTGGAACAATAGATGGGAATGGCGCAGCGCTACATGACGATAAATCCACGAATGGCAAAGGTATGATTAACAATCTGGTTGTACCCATTGCGACATCTAACTTCATCATGGATGGGATTATTATCCGAGAATCCGCATCTTGGGCGGTTACACCTATTCGTTCACACGATCTTAGTTTTAACAATGTGAAGTTTTTTAACAGTTTGGGTATGGGTGAAAATGACGGGATCGATGTGTGCGAGTCGCAAAATGTCGTAGTGAGAAATGCAATCGGGATTGCGCTGGATGATCCCTTCTCGACGAAAACTTGGAATGAAACGACGGATATTGCGTCGGGCAAAGTACCTTGGCCCGGCAGTCCACAGCCTGTAAGTAATGTGCTCTTTGAGGATGTCATCACTTGGACATTGTGCTACGGATTCAAAATTGGCCAAGGGGTCATGCAGGATCAGAATAATGTAGTTTTTCGAGATGGCGTCGTGTACAAGGCGGCAGTCGGGTTTGCGATTCATCATAAATATGGCACTGGTGCTGTGAGCAATGTTACTTTCGAGAATATAGATGTCGAGGATATTAGCGGGTTCAACGAAGATAACAGTGCTTGGATGACGTTGTTCACGGTAAATGGGAGCAATACGGGTGTAGGACCGATCTCAGGAATTACGGTCAAAAATATTAACGTACGTGATGTTGGCGAGGGTGTTGCCAAAATTAAAGGGCTGCCCGATGCCCTCGTAAGTGGAATCACATTTGAGAATGTATATATGCCGGGAAAAGCCCAGCCTGCGGCAAGTTTATATGAGATGAATTTTGCGAATAAGGACAATTACAGCGATATCACCATCAAACCGCTACAGAATCCTGAACCTCGGCCCCAGACGAATCTGGCCCTAAATCAGCCAGCGGTCGCTTCCTCTAATGACAGCACGGTGGATACGGCGCCTTGGGCATTTGACGGAGATATGTCGACCCGGTTCGGTTCCAAAAGAGCCGTCGATCCAGGCTGGATTTATGTTGACTTGGGAACCATCAAATCTATTAATGAAGTGAAGCTTTATTGGGAGGCTGCCTACGCAAAAAGCTATCAGATTCAGGTGTCAAATGATCTGCAATCCTGGAATAACGTGTATAGCACAACCGCTGGCAAGGGTTTAATTGAAAAAATTACATTTAATCAGACTGATGCTCGATATGTAAGGATGTACGGTACAGTAAGGGCTACGCAGTATGGCTATTCAATCTGGGAGTTTGAAGTCTATGGTCCAGAAGTGTATCCGGAAAGCATTTCTTTGAGCCAAACAGCATTAGCCTTGCTTCCAGGCGAAACGGAGCCCTTGATGGCGACGGTGCTGCCAGCAAATACAACGAATAATAAAGTATTATGGTCGTCGAGCAACAAAAATGTAGCTGCCGTAGATAAAAATGGACTCGTTACTGCGATTGGCTTAGGTACAGCTTTCATAGAAGCCAAAACCTCGAATGGTGAATTCAAAAAAGTGGCAACGATTACGGTAACTGAACTGAACAAACCACAATTGCTATCTGCTATAGCAGGAGATGGTTACGTGAATCTGAGCTGGAGCAACGTAGACAGAGCCTTGAATTATCGCATTTATGCTAGCGCAACAGCGGGTTCATATGGTTCCCCGCTAGCAACGGTTAGCAATGAAGTTTATAAGTACAAGGCTGAAGGACTGAATAACGGCGATACTTATTACTTCGTCATCAAGGCAGTTCGTGGTGAAAGAGAGAGCGGTGTTTCCAATGAACTGTTAGCAGTCCCGCAAATAGCAATGCCGGGAGCACCTCAAGTAACGTCCGCGCTGCCGGGCGATACTCAAGTGCGTCTCACTTGGGAACCAATGGATTCAGCCATTCATTATCATATTTATGTCCGTGATCATTCAGGCTTATACGAAGATGAACTTGCAACCGTGAGCGGTTCTGTTTATGCGTATGATGTTGTGAATTTAACGAATGGAAAACCTTACTACTTTGTTCTAAAGGCCAGCAATCTAGGAGGATTAAGTGGAGCATCCCAGGAAGTCAGTGCAACACCACAAATATCGCCGCCTGGCACACCAACCGTTAAAGCCCCAGTTGTTAGCAACAGGCAAGTAAGTCTCAGCTGGGACCCGATGGATCATGTGACGAGTTTTCAGATTTTTGTCAGCACGAGTTCAGGTGAATATGGAAGCGAACTTGCAACCGTAAGCGGCTCTGTTTATACGTATGATATCGTGAATTTGATCAATGGCACGAAGTACTATTTTACCGTTAAAGCTGTAAATCCGGGTGGTGTCAGCGAAGCATCGCAAGAAGTAAGTGCGGTTCCGTATACGGAAGAGCATTCGAATAACGGGGATGGCAATCCATCTAGTATACCTTCCGGACAGGCTCCTGTTACCTCACAAACAGGTGAGTTGGGCTCTACTGTTATAGATGAACAAGGAGGCAAATCCACAACCACTTATACCGTCGATGCTCAAAAGCTGGAGCAGCGTTTATCCACAGGTGAAGAGGGTAGTCATATTATTTTGTCGACTTCGGGTACAACGGACGCATTCCTAGGTAAATTGACCGGACAAATGGTTAAAAGCATGGAGCAAAAGAATGCTGTACTAGAATTGCAAACCGATGCAGCTAGGTATACTTTACCAGCAAAGCAGATTCAAATTGAAAGTTTACAGCGTCAGTTTGGTGAAAATGTGGCGTTTCAAGACATTGCAATCCAGATTGAAATTGTTAAACCTAATGAGGATATGGTGCAGCTTGTAAACAATACCCTTCAAACTAACGAGCTGGAGCTGAAATCTTCGCTAGTTGACTTCAAAGTGACTGCAAGCTATAACGGCCAAACGATAGAGATTTCTCATTTCAGCAATTATGTAGAAAGAATGCTGCCAATTGAGAATCAAGCAGATGTGGGCCAAATCACGACAGCAGTCGTGATCGACCAAGACGGAACCTTACGACACGTACCGACCAAGATAGTGAAAGTAGACGGGAAATATTGGGCTCAAATAAGTAGTTTAACGAATAGCGTCTACTTTCTGGTCTCACACCGCGTCGAGTTTGGAGACGTTCAAAATCACTGGGCGAAAAAAGAAGTAAATGATTTGGCTGCCAGAATGGTTATTCAAGGGCAAGACGATAATTACTTTAACCCGGATCATCACATTACACGAGCGGAGTTTACTACTATTATTGTTCGGGCGCTAGGATTAAAGCTGCAAAATGGAAGTAGTATATTCGCTGATGTTGCTCGTACATCGTGGTACCATGATGCGATTCAAACTGCCTCTGCCTACCATCTTATTGGGGGTTATGAGGATGGCACTTTCCGGCCGACGAATACCATCGACAGGGAACAGGCGATGATGATCATGGCTAACGCCATGAAATTAACAAGCATGAAGAAGAACCTAGCTGACACAGCACTTCTTATCAAGTATCAGGATGCTGATCAGGTATCGGAGTGGGCGCAAACAAGTATTTTCATTTGTCTACAGGGAGGCATAGTTGCTGGCCGAACGGATAGTACGCTGGCACCGAAAGGATTATTGACACGAGCAGAAGTTGCTGTCATGTCGCAACGTCTTCTGCAGCAGGCCGGGTTGATCCTTCCGTAAGAGGAAACAGAGGTTAAGCCCCATTTTTGACCATGTAGAACATCGCAAGAACAAAAACACGGAACTCCATATGGGGTTCCGTGTTTTTAGATAAAAAATCATGCTTTCCATCAAAGACGCTCCAAGTAAAAACATTTATATTGAAAATGAGATCCATATATAAGGAGTGTGTCGATGTGATGATCAACAAAAAAGTAATGTTCCAAAGTCCATGGCAGGTTGAAACGGTGAAAGAGAACTTCACTGCACAAATTGGCGTAGAGGAGGTACTTGTTAAGAAACTGTACACCTTAATCAGTCCGGGGACGGAACTGGCCATGTTGTCAGGGAATGAATCTTGGTTCCCGATGCCAGGCATTCCTGGATATGCGGCAGTGAGTGAAATTGTGGAAGTTGGAGCAGGTGTAACGGGATTTTCACCAGGTGATATTGTTTTTCATTATGGGAGCCACAGTAAGTATGAGGTTGTTTCGATTAGGGGAACCTTTCTTCAAGTTCCTGAGAATCTGGATTTGAAATGGGTACCTTTTACGCGTATGGCTACTGTCGCAACAACAGCGATTCGTGTTTCGGCGATTGAGTTCGGGGATTATGTAAGCGTAACAGGGATTGGTCTAATCGGAAATATGGCTGCTCAGCTAGCGAAGGCTCAAGGCGCCACAGTGATAGGTATAGATTTGTCCGGGGAACGACTTCGTATTGCCGAGCAATGTGGTTTGAGTTATGGTGTGCATGGTGGACAAGACAGCGTAAAGGAACAGATTGCCGAGATCACCCATGGGAAGGGCGTTTCAACCCATATAGAGGCAACAGGTATCCCGCAAGTAGCCATCCAGAGTCTTCCTTATGTCGCCAAGCTAGGGGAAATCATTTTCTTAGGCAGTCCTCGCGGTGAATATAACACGGACGTGACGGAGGTTCTGAATTATTGTCATCTGTATAATAGAGGATGTATTACTTTCAAAGGAGCGCATGAATGGCGTTATCCGATTGAACCCAACGAGTTTGTTAAACATTCCTTGGTCAGAAATTCGACTATTATTTTCGAGCTGATGAAACAGAAACGACTGCAGATCGAACCTTTAATTAGCCATGTGTTGAAGCCAGAAGAAGCCAAGACAGCTTATGAGGGTCTCCGATTAAATAAAGATCAGTACAGCGGTGTATTATTTGATTGGAGCGAGGCATGAGTTTGAAAAGAAAAGTTCGCATTGGTATGATCGGTTACAAATTTATGGGCAAAGCGCATAGTCATGCGTACCGAGATTTACCTTTTTATTTCAATACAGATATCGAGCCTGTCCTGCAAACAATTGTTGGTCGTGATGAAGCTAATGTCAAACAAGCAGGAGATAAATTTGGATGGTTATCCTATGAGACGGATTGGCGTCGTGTAATCGAGAGAGACGATATAGATGTGATTGATATCGGTACTCCGAATCATTTGCATGCGGAAATTGCCATAGCTGCAGCTCAAGCGGGGAAGCATATTATTTGCGAGAAACCACTCGCCATGGATAAAGAACAAGCTTTCACCATGTGGAAGGCTGCTCAAAAAGCTGGTGTGATCCATATGATCTCACATAATTACCGCTTCTCGCCCGCCATTCAGTATGCCAAAAAGCTCATTGAACAAGGAGTTCTAGGGGAAATCTATCATATAAGAGCGCAATACTTACAAGATTGGCTCATGGATGCCGATTTTCCCCTCGTCTGGCGTTTAAGAAAAGATATTTGCGGATCAGGGACTTTAGGCGATCTTATGGCTCATTCCATTGATTTGGCGCGGTTTCTGGTGGGTGAAATCGAAGAGGTTAGTGGCATGATGGAAACATTTATTAAACAAAGGCCTATGGAGGGCTTACCAGGTCCTACTACTGCAGGTCCAACTGCTGGGACTGGTGAACAGGTCTTAGCAGATGTAGAGGTAGATGATGCTGTTGCGGCGCTGGCCAAGTTTGAAAATGGGGCCTTCGGCGTATTTGAAGCTTCACGATATGGCAAAGGAAACCGCAATGGCAATCGCCTTGAAATCAATGGATCGAGGGGTTCTTTGCGCTGGGATATGGAAAATATGAACACCCTTCAGTTATACTTGGACAAGGATGAGTTCGGCATGCAAGGTTTTAGAACAATTCAATGTACAGAAAGCATACACCCGTATGCTGGAGCTTACTGGCCGGCTGGTCATGGAATTGGCTATGAACACACTTTTATAAATCTGATGCATGCGTTTATGGAAGGCATTTCAACCAATACCAATCCGTCTCCAAGCTTCGAGGATGGGTATCGGAATCAAGTGGTGTTGGATGCGATTGCCAAGTCGGCGTCAAAGGGTGCACGAATAACTGTTAAATATTAAGGTGATCATCAATCATTCCGCAGGAGGGATGTATATGGAGAATTGGATGAACGGCATAACGCCTTTCGTCAGAGTGGTCAAAATTCACAAATCCTTCTCTCTAGCGGGTGAATGGATGGATTATGACCATGTGTTTACGTATATCGAACAAGGGGAAGCGGAGTTCTTTTTGGATGGGATCAAATACCAAGTGAAGGAAGGCGACATACTGCTCATGCCACCCTTCATGGCGCATATTATTCGCTCTACGTCAGAGGTGCCACTGATCCAGTATATCGTACATTTTGATTTGTACTATGAGGAAGAACGAAGCACTTGGAAGGATCAAGCGATTACGGAAGAGCGGAAAGCGATTCCAGCCAAGGAGATGCAGTTCGCATCTGCAAGTCCAATATCCCACTTGAGCTTACCGGACCGGATCGAGCTAAAGAAGAGATTCCTAATCATGCAGAAGGAGTTCTTGGACAAGAGATCCGGCTTTTCGTTGATTCTTAAGGGGATATGTCTGGAATTATTAGTCCTATTTATGAAGGGGCAGGTGGGTCATCACGCTAGAGAAGGAAAGATGACGAAGGGCTGGATGTTCATAGAGAACACCATTACATTCATAAATGAAAGATATTGGGATCCTGAACTGGATAATCATACGATAAGTGAGCATGTCGGAATTTCGACGAATCATTTATCGTTTCTATTTAAAGAGCAGCTTGGTATTACGATTCATAAATATTTGACGCATATTCGTATCGAACAAGCGAAAATCAGAATAATTGAAGGGACGCAAACTTTAACCGCTATTGCTGAACAGGTGGGTTTTTCGAGCATTTATTTATTCAGTCGATCATTCAAGGCTACAGTCGGCGTTATGCCCAGCCAGTTTATGGCGATGAATTCTAATATTGGCAAGCAGTGAAATAGTCCGTCCTTTTGTCATAGATATCTTACTTCTGTCCTGTTGTGAACGCATACATCCTTTTCTTAGAATAAGATCATACCCATAAGAGCTGAGGTGACTAAAGACTTATTGCTGGCGTGATCATAATCATCGGAGGTGTGTTTGGAAAATGTTGAACAGGTTAACAGGAGTAAGGAGAAGTCGTGTTGTAAAAAAGGTCATAGCACTGATCATGATTGCGACGCTGCTAATTAGCATCGTTCCAATTGGAATGACAGCGGTTTATGCAGCTACAGGCGATGTGCTGGGTGCTGAAGAGATTGGCGTAATCATTGACGATCAAGATCCGAGTGTCACGTACACGGGGTTTGCAGCTCCGCCAAGCGTGGCGAACTTCATACAGGGAGCAAGTGGAACGTATCAAAGCAGATTTACTTATGCGAATTTGAACAAGGAAACGCCTCAAAGCATGACGTTTGCACCTCAGTTTCCGCAGGATGGCATGTACGCATTCTACGTAAGGAAGCCTGCTACGACGCGCTGGTATGCCGGCAACGTCCCGTATAAGATTACACATGTCGCAGGTGAACATGTGATTAACAACCCGAGTTCAGGCAACGGGACAGATGCATGGGTGCAATACGGCGTATACCCTTTCCGAAGCGGACAGACTTATACGGTTACAGCTGGTGGAACTGGGTATCAGTTGTTCCCGCCAGTAGCGCCTGCTGCGAATGGCACGATTCCGATTGCCATTGACGGCATTAAGTTCATCAAAGTCGGAGAGCTGCCAGACCAAGCAGGACTGGATGCAATCAAAGTTGCGCGTGATGCCGACATGACGGCATCCATGAACCAATGGGCAGTTGATCTGGAAAAAGCGAAATACGAAGTGACAGGCACAATTGCGGCTAGTACGACAGTTGGTTCGAGCGTGTATGAACAGGTTCTTCGATTGAAGACGGGGAATTCAAGTAACCCTAATATTCAAATTACCGCAGTAGCTCCAGTCGATGGTACATATTTGAAAGTGGTAGATGGTAAACTGCTGCTAAAAGCTAAGAATTTGACAACTTCGGATGTAAATGAAAACGCTAACATAAAACTGAGTATGGGTGATGCATCAGCTACGATTAGCCTCGCAGTAACGATTGCGCCAAGTCCAGTCACGACCCCTGGTGATGAAGGCAATTTCACGGATACACCAACTTGGTACCGTGATTATGCACCGGGAATATTCAATCCGAATGAAGGGACGATTGAGCTTCGGGTGCGTCTGGATAAACCTTACGAGGAATTCGGTAACACGTGGGATTTCTTGTTCAAATTAATTCCGGAACAAAGTGGTCCCGGTAATACGTTGATTCAGGCACATATTCCACCGCCGAGTAAGAAGCCTACCGGTGCGAATGCAGTGTATGAACAACCGCTTACCTTTTTTGTGAGAAACGGGGAAGGAACCAATGGTGCATATGCCTATGCACAGCCGAATCAACTCAGCTATCAAGTTGGTCAGTCATTTAATTTAGCATTTACTTGGAAAATGGGAACTGGCGGTTATGCCGCTATTTATAAAGATGGTGTTGAAGTTACACCTCCAACTCCTGTAACTGCCCCAGCGGTAATGGAGAAGTTCATGCCCTACGAATTCATGGTAGAACGCAGCAGTCCGTTTAATGTCAGCCAAGTTAGGGTTTCAACCAAAGCGCTAAGTGCAAGTGAACTAGAGCACACGGCACAGACTTTCAGCCGGGGAACGGATACGGCACTACTTGCTGACATTACATTTGGCCAAGACATTCAATCCCAGAAATTTATTACTCCTTGGCATAACTCAGCCAAATACAGCGTAGTAAAGCCTGCATTTCGAAATGAGAAACAGGTGTACTATTCAGGCGAAGACGCTGTCTATCCAGTTATGACGGTTAATTATGGAGACAGTACCAAGAGCTACAACGTAAGCATTAAAGCAACAGATCCTTACGGGAAGGTGGAATTTACCGAGAACCATACTGTGCAAGTAGCAGCTGGGGGTACGTATGGTATTGAGGAGCTGCCGCTTCCCTTGCTGAAGAATAAGGTAGGCTTCTGGTATTTGGAAACAACAGTGAGTTCAAGCAACACCGCACCTATCGTCTATAAGAGTGGCATATCCAAAGTACCCGTAGATGAAGCAGGCGTAGCTGATGGTAAATATGCCAATTATTATGGACAGCATGCGAATTATGACTATGATATGTCGGCATGGACCAAAATTAATACGAGCGCAACGCGCGGTTGGGAAGGTGCGTTGCAGTTCTTATGGTATGCCGTTGAGCCAACCAAAGGCAATTTCGATTGGATCAAAAGCGATGCTTACGTGGAGAAAGCACAAGAAGCAGGAATGGATGTGCTCGCCGTGCTTGGTTACCCTTCCGATTGGGCATCCAGTAGACCTTCTGAACAGGATATTTCAGCAGACTTGAAGGATCTTATGTATCGAGCGGAACGTTGGGTGCCGAAGGATATCAAGTATACGAACGGGACGCCAGGAACAGGCGAGGATTGGTCCAACTATGTCTACCAGTCGATGAAGCGCTATGCCGGTAAGGTGAAGTATTGGGAGGTCCTCAACGAAGTGAACTTCCACCCAACTTCACATCCCAAAGCAGTCACAGCTGCTTTCTCAGGTACAATGGAAGAATATATCCTGATGCAAAAAATAGCTTATGAACAAGCGCAGCGTGTGAAATCCGAACATAAGCTGGCGACGGGTCAAGATCTTGAGCTCTACGTAACAACAAGCGGATTTGCAACACCAGACGGAGCTGCAGATCGCCAAATGGCGGTTGATACACTGAAGGGGAATAATATTAACTATTACGATATTTACAATGTGCATGGATATGTCGGAACACAAGGAATCTCAGATATTCTTACCGCTTATGGGCAAGCCAAAACGAATCACCCGAATCTGCAGTTGTGGCAGTCGGAGGTGTACCCACTTAATAGCACCTATACGCCATGGCGCATTTATGACACTGTGTGGAATTACATGGATTTCTTGAGCGTAGGTACAGCTAAATATTTCAACATGGGCACACCAGCTGAAGATACGTTCGTTACACGGCATTCCCAGTCGCCAACAGAAATGTATCAGGCATTAGCAACACTGCAGCATCATATTCGTAAGGCTGATGAATATTTAGGTTCGTATGCTAACTTTGAAGGGGCTAATTTCCTAAAAACCAATCACTATCTGAGACGTACGGATGGAAAGTATCTAAGTGTACTATCAGCAGATGACCTATTGTTATATGTCACAGTTGCCAACGCAGAGCAAATCGTTAGCGCGCAGGATGCCTACGGTAATGCTGTCCCGGTTACGGATTTCGATGGAACGAAACGCTTGATGAAAAAGAATAGCTTGTTTATTGTCTCTCAAGCTCCATTACAAATCACGAAAGTTACGGGAGATGTGCCACTTGCGACAGTGAAAAATGGGGACTTTGAACGTGTAAGCGGAGACCCGGAAGGAGGCACGTCCGCTGTGCTGCTGCCAGATTGGACGATGGGCTGGAACAGAGGTGTATATGGAACCAATGCCTATGTGACGAAGACTTCTCAATTTGCAGGACAGAGCGCGGCTGAATTCAATTCGGCAGGAGCGCCGAGTAATAGAACGTTTTTGTACCAGCAAGTATCTATCACCCAGCCTGGTACATACGTACTCTCTGCGCAGATTAAAAAGTTGGAAGGCAGCGATGTGCAGCCTGAATTGAACATTTGGGATGGGACTGTCGATCATCAGCTTGCCCCAGTTACGTTAACGAATCAGTATGTCAATTACAGTCAAACTTATGAAGTCACTGGGCCCATAAACTTAGTGCTTAATGTGGGCATCCTTTCAGGAGTAGGTAAAATTGTGTTTGATAACGTTAGCTTTGAGTTGGTGCCAGAGAATGTTACTATCTCCATGGATAATTCAGATCCTACTGGCGTCACCCTCTTAGGCCAATGGGAAAGCAGAACAAATGCAGATGCAAACAAAGGTAATTTTGCTTTAAATACAACCAAAGACGGAGCATCCAGCGTGAGCTACAAGCCAGCTATTCCGACTGACGGTATGTATGATGTCTATGTATGGCAGCATATTACGACGGGGACGCAGAACGCACCTTTTACCATTCATCATGCAAACGGTTCCGAAACAGTCCCGGTGAATCAATCGCAAAATGGGAAGAGTTGGTACAAAATTGGCAGCTACCCTTTCCATAAAGGGGAATCGGGAAGCGTAGTTGTCACCAATGCTTATACACAAGGCAATTTTATTCTGGCCGATGGCGTTCGCTTTACGCGGACGGGTCCAATACCGATTCCGAATCAGAACTTGAACAATAAGCTGACAGGTCCGGCAACGGTAGATGGAGGTCAAAGCTTCAAGGTCACGTACAGTCTCGACAGTGTGACGGACAGCGTATATGCGCTGGATGCGACTGTAACGTATGATGCGACCAAACTGGATTTCATCTCAGCTGCGTCGTTGAAGGAAGGTTTCGACATACTTTCGACGAAAACCCCAGTTGCGGGCCAAGTGCGTATCATTGCTTCAAGTTTAGGTGCAGCTAAAGCCATTAAGGCGAACAGCGATGTGTTCGAGTTGAACTTTACATCCAAAGCGAATGGAACGAATGGCAGTGTAGATCTTCAAGCCGCTTCCATTGCCGTTGTCGGCGCAGGTCTTGAAAGCACGTTGGCTTCCCACAAGCTTACAGTCAACGTGCAATATGCAAACAAAACAAACTTAACCGCAGCTATTGTTGCCGCAGAGGCACTTTATACAGCTTCGGTAGAGGGAACACTGATCGGACAGTATCCAGCAGGTGCCAAAGCGACGCTTCAATCGGCGATTAACGCAGCGAAGGCCGTAGAGGCGGACACTGCCGTGACTCAGTCGCAGATTGATACGGCAACGAGCGTACTCTTAGGGGCTGTAGACGCCTTTAAACTGACCGTGAATAAGCGGAAGCCTGAGGACTTGAATGGTGACAATCGGATTAGCGTCAGCGATCTGTATCCAATTTTGATCAATTATGGCAAAACATCAGCAAGCCCTGATTGGTCGACTGTTCTTAGGTACGATGTTAATCAAGATCTGAAGATTGATTATCTTGATATGGCCGCAGTTGCTATGAAAATGGAATAGCTATCCAGACTTCGGGAGATGGGTATAGACCCAATCTCCCGAATCTTTTATTTCATGAACCCTGCGAGGCACCATCGAAGGGTGGTACTAGGAGACGTCCGTGAAGGACGGAGTAGTCGTTTATTTTGTGCAAAGGAGCATGGAAATGATTGCAATTTATAATTCGAAGCGTTGGAAAATGAGGATTCCCTTATATATTTTTGTGCTGCTGTGCATGCTTATAGCCCCATTCCCAGCACATGCCAATACGTTGCCAGCGGCATCCGCTTTTACCCTATCAGGTAATGCAAGCCCAGTGGTTGGTGGGAGTTTCACGGTAACTGCGACAGCGCAGGTTTCGGAGGTATTCGCCTTCGAAGCCATATTTCGTTATGACCCACTGAAAGTTAAGCTGATTCGTGCAGATGGAGCCTCAAACGGCAATCTGTTGAAACCTGATGGTGGTGAAGGGACTATTATTCTTGCATGGTCAGAGGCGGGCAATGAACAGTCCCTCAATGGTATCGTGAGAATGGCCCAGCTTACTTTTAATGTGCTCCAAGAAGGGGAGACGGAGGTCAGCTGGCAATCGCTCAAGATTGCAAACCGCAGTTTGCAGGAAGTTGCCGTAACGCCGGATCGTTCATTTCGGGCTCAAGCTCGTTCTGAATCTAGTCTTGATGATACAGGAAGTACTGGAAGTACAGGAGGCGTAAGTGCGCCTAGAGCGGAAGGAGCTGGGAAAGAACCTGCCACTGTAGCCCCGGAAGTCGCTATAATTACGAATCCTGCTCAAACCATGCAAGTGTCTGAACAAGCGGTTAGGGTCACTTCCGAATCAGGGAATCGTGTACATGCTGTCTTGAATATGACACAAGTTCTGCAAGAGATTCAGGAATCCTCTAAGGAAACATCAACGTTCGTTATCACGATTCCCACGAAGGAGTCTTCGTCCGTTTCGGTGGATATCCCCTCCGAAGTTCTTCAAGCAATCCTATCTGCAAGCGGTGGAAGTGGTTCTCTCGTTATTTCGAGCTCCGTAGGCATGTATAAATTGCCAATTAATCAACTTAAACTGGATGCGAATTCGAAGGTAACGATAGCGATGGCGACCGTTACAGAAGAACAAATACAGGCGATTGGTACACGTGTTGCAGCAGAAGGCTTTACACTCACGGGTGCGCCAGTGGATTTCTCCGTTTCAATCCAACTTTCCTCAGGTCAAATAACTGAGCTGCATGACTATGATAGTGCGTTTGCCGCTCGAACATTACCGGCTAGGCAACTGGATCCAGAGCAAACGGCAGCTGTTCTATTCCTTCCAGATGGCACCATGGCCCCAGTTCCAACCCTATTCGTGAAGCAACCGGATGGCTCTTACGTGGCACTCATCCAACGTATGGGCAATAGTACTTACGGGCTTATTACGGGGAGCCGAACATTCGCAGACTTGAGCGGACACTGGTCCGAACGTCACATTGAAGTCATGGCAGGCCGCTTGCTCGTGAATGGGGATTCAGAGGGCCGATTCCGCCCGGATGATGCCATAACTAGAGCTGAGTTCGCGAAGCTGCTAACGGATGCGTTTGCCCTGCCAGAGAAAGATGTCCGCACGACCTTCAGTGATGTAGACCCATCTGCTTGGTATTCTGCATCTTTTCGTAAAGCGGTTTCATTCGGCCTAATGGAAGGCTATGATGGAGGATTATTTCGTCCAGATGCATTCGTAACGCGGGAAGAACTTGCCGTTATGCTAGATCGTGCGATTCACCTGACGGGATATAAATACGATTCACCTCCCCAATCAATTCAACTGCTAGAGGGGGAACAACTGAACGACTGGTCTAAAGCCGCTATTGAAGGGATGGTGGGACTCGGTATCATTACAGGGGATCAGGAGCACAGAATACGACCTTCTCAACCAGCGACACGTGCCGAAGCAGCTGTCATGCTGAAACGTATGTTGATTAAGCTTTCGTTCATGAACGAGTAAGCTGATCATCCAATAAGTGTTGCTTCCCTACGTTTACCCTATATTGTGATTGAGCAAATCTAGGGGAGTAAGCTACAATCAAGAGAACACGCTTGAATTCCCTAGGAGGTTCTGCCCATGTATACAATGATGCTTGTCGATGACGATTATATTTCGAGGGAAGGACTGCGAGATCTCATCGACTGGGATCGTCTAGGTATCGAGATTGTAGGTGAAGCAGAAGACGGGGCGGAGGCGCTGCTTGTTGCACGTGATCTGAGGCCGGATATCGTAATTACCGATGTCGTGATGCCTGTGATGGACGGTATCACATTAATCGACAAGTTGAAACTTGAGCAGCCTGCTGTCATGGTAATTATGATTAGCGCTCATCAAGACATTCAGTATGTGAAGGCTTCAATTAAATTGGATGCCATCGATTATATATTGAAACCGTTTAATCGAGAGGAATTAAAGCAGGTAGTCGCCAAAGTTGTCACGAAGTTGGATAAAGAAAGAGCCGAGAAGCAACTGAAAGACGACGTCAGTCAATATTATTCAGGGAGTATCTCATCTACAGGGCTGCCCGTAATCGTGGATTCCATAGAGAAGATTGTAGGAATGTGCAGCACGGGGCAAACGGAAGCACTGACTGAAGAGGTGCAGCAACTCTTTATTACAATTCGGCAATTAAAGATGGAAAGCATGCTTTTCCTAACGACCATCTGCTCTGAGCTTCTGATTAAAGCCATACGCAAAGCATCCATGCATATTGATTCTGCCATAGCACAAGAAGTGAAAGAGTCCCTGCACCAATTCAGAACGATGCAGAGCCCTCAGCAAATCGAGATGTTTGTGCTCGAGAAGCTGACCTATTTGGAGTCGGCTTCCAATGAGTTGCGAAACAGTAAGTCTCGCAGAATTATTCGGGATGTTGAGGGTATTATTCATAAAATTTACTATCAGAATCTCACGATTGGGCAACTGGCGGCGGAAGTATTCATGTCTCCCGGGCATCTTCAAACGTTATTCAAGAAAGAAACAGGTCACACGATTAATGATTATATCACGCATGTACGATTAAAGAAGGCGCAGGAGCTACTTAAGGACGCCTCTATTAAAATATATGAAGTAGCCAATCAAGTTGGGTACCAAGATACGCATTATTTTACCAAAATATTCAAGAAGGTCGTGGGCGTCAACCCTATGGAATATCGGGAGAAAATGCTATGAGAACCGTGCTAAATAAGCTTAGCGGCATGTACTATAACATCAACTTGCGAACCAAGCTGGTCATTTCTTATTTAATTCTCATTATTATTCCGGTAATGGTATTGGTCTACTTTTCCTATATTACGATTCATAAATCAGTGGTTGAGCAGACAGGCAATGCCTACTTGGAAACTTTGAAGCAAGCAGAGAAAAACATTGCGTTCGGCATCGAAACTGCCTATAACATTGCTGATCTGACGCAAAGCAACTATGATATTCAACAAATTCTTAGAACGGTATCTGAACGAGCTTTGACGTCGGGTGAAGTAATCGATTTTTTCAATCTGCTTAACAAAAATGTGAGCAATTACGTGGGCAAGAGCAATGTGCTCAAGGTTAGCTATTTCATGAAAGGGAATCCAACTTTCGTTTCGGCAAGTCCTAATTTTTTTGGCATAGACCAGCTTCAACGTGAAGGAGGTCTAAAGCCACTATTGGATGGCACAATCAAAGAGAAATGGTTCTATGCCAGTGACGTGGAACATTTGAGCATCGTTCAAAATGACGAGGTTCTCTTTATTAAAGAAATCAAGG
The DNA here is from genome assembly GCF_001653565.1 of Paenibacillus oryzisoli. Lineage (GTDB taxonomy): Bacteria > Bacillota > Bacilli > Paenibacillales > NBRC-103111 > Paenibacillus_E > Paenibacillus_E oryzisoli. The sequence goes on along the minus strand of NZ_LYPB01000049.1, from coordinate 226,519 downwards.
ATATCAATCGATTCCAGTACGTTCTTGGCTATGTGATGATTGAGCTGGATGCCAAATTTATCTGGTCTATTCTGAATGATATTCGGCTTCCGGATGGCGCGGAAACACTGGTCATGTCCCCTAACAAGCGAATTGGACAAACACAATTACTCGCAGGGGGCAGCGGTGTAAGCGACCTCTTTCTGAAGTCTTTGCCGGAAGAAGAAGAAGGGATTGCTAGTTTCGGACCTGCGGAGAGAACGAATTATGCTGTTTTCAGCAAGGCGAAGGGTCTGGATTGGCAAATTGCACTACTCATGACGGAGAAGCATCTAGGGATGAACAGTAGGTGGATTCAGAACTTTATGCTCGGCTTGGCAGGGGTAGTCTCGATTATAGCGATTATTACGGCCTTCATCATTTCAGGAAGTATTACCAAACGGTTGAAAAAGTTAGTCAAGCTCATCAAACATGCGGAAAAAGGGAACTTTGAGACGGAGGACAACATTCGAGGAAATGATGAGTACGCGCGATTACAGCGCTCTTTTAATAAGATGAGTACGCGAATTAAAGCTCTTATCGAAGAGGTATATCAAGCACAAATCAGCAAGCAAGAAGCGGAAATGAAGCTGCTGTATGCGCAGATTAACCCGCACTTTTTGTATAACACCTTGGATATTATTCAATGGAGTGCCCTGCGAATCGACGCTAAGGAAATTGCGGAATTGACGGAATCACTTGCGAAGTTTCTGAGGCTCAGTCTGAATGAAGGCAAGGAACATATTAGCGTCGCCGAAGAAATGATGGAAGTTAGTAACTATATGCACATTATTAATTACCGCTATCGAGGGGCTATCCAGTTCATAACGGACGTTGAGGAAGGTCTGGAACAGATGATTATGATCAAAATGATTCTGCAACCGCTAGTCGAAAACGCAGTTATTCATGGAATCAGGCCCAAAAAAGGGAAGGCTGGAACGGTTGCCGTCCGAGCTTATCGGGAAGAAGCCTATATGTATTTAGAGGTTATAGATGATGGCGTGGGGATAACGGGGGAGCGGCTGCAGCAACTCTTTGAAACCGAGAGTAGAGGATATGGCGTGAAGAATGTGCATCAGCGTATACAAGTCTATTATGGTGAGGAATGTGGCCTACAGTTTCACAGCGAGCCTGGCAGTGGCTGCCGTGTAGTCGCTAAACTAAAGGCTTCGGGGAGCGTATAATCCGTATTTTTGTCAGTGATATCTTACTTCTGTCCTGTTGTGGTTGATAGGCTTATTTACGTAAAATAAAGCTATACAACGAGGAGTTGAGGTGATGAAATGGCAAAGATTACACCCTCCCACACGATAGATTCACTAGACGCAGGTGTGATCCCCAAGACAAAAAATCGCCTGAAGGCAAGAATCGTTCATAATCTAGATTTATATCTGATTATTTCGATCCCCTTACTGGTGCTTTTGATTTACAGCTATGTCCCGATGCTGGGGATCGTCATTGCATTTAAGAACTATCGGGTATTTGATGGCATACTGGATAGTAAGTGGGTAGGATTAACGCATTTTCGAACATTGTTATCGGATCCAAAGTTTTTTAGTGTGTTGAGCAATACGATGCTGATTAATCTATTCAAATTTATTTTTCAGTTTCCATTGCCTATTATCTTGGCGCTGTTATTGAATGAAGTTAGGACGGGCTTTGTCAAACGGATGACGCAAACGCTTACCTATCTGCCTCATTTTCTGTCATGGGTTGTTATCGCAGGAATCTTTGTGGATATCCTCTCCCCAAGTACAGGTATTATCAATGCGATGCTAAAGGTATTTAATATCTCGCCGATAGCGTTCCTTGGTGATGATAGTTACTTCCGAAGTGTTCTCGTTGCATCAACAGCTTGGAAAGAAACCGGTTGGAGCGCCATCATTTACTTGGCCGCTTTAACGTCTATCGATCCTGATCTGTACGCCGCGTCCAGCGTTGATGGTGCGGGTAAGCTCAGACAAACATGGCATATTACGCTCCCAGGCATAGCCAGTACGATCGTATTCATTATTATTCTAAGGGTGTCTACCTTATTGGGCAGCGATACGGAACAGGTATTACTCCTGTATAATCCTCTTGTTTACGGTGTTGGGGATGTCATTGGAACCTACGTGTACCGGGAAGGAATCCAGAATGGTAGTTACAGCTATACAACGGCAGTTGGTTTGTTCGTATCCATTATCGGATTTACATTGATGGTTACGGCCAATAAGATTAGTCGGAAGTATTCGAACCGAGGGATATGGTAAATAAGAGGCAGAGAGGAGCAAATAGCTTTGTTTGACAAGAGGATGAAGACCGGGGAAAAGGTTTTTACGGTTGTTAATTACACATTGTTGATAACAGTAGGTCTCATTTGCGTCCTACCGTTCATCACACTTTTAGCAAAATCGGTTAGTGAAGAAGCTTACGTCGTCAGCGGTCAAGTAGGCTTATGGCCAATGGGCTTTCAGTTACAAGCCTATAAAGTGTTGCTGTCAGGCGTTGATTTTCGCACTGCGTTTACGAACAGCTTGTTTGTAGCCGTTATTGGTACAGCCGTTCAAGTGTTTTTTACAGCCTGTGTCGGGTACGCCATCGCGAAGAGGGATTTGGTAGGTCGTAAGGCCATCAATATTCTGTATGTGTTCACGATGTTGTTCAACGGGGGAATGATTCCTACGTATATGGTTATTAAAAATACAGGATTAATAAATCATCTGTGGGTGCTTGTTATTCCTGGGATGGTTAGCGCTTTCAACTTGATTCTAGTGCGAAATTACTTTGAGTCGTTGCCTCACAGTTTAGAGGAATCAGCGAGAATAGACGGAGCTGGAAATCTGACCATCCTGTTCCGCATCATGCTTCCGATCTCCAAGCCTTTGCTTGCGACAGTCGCCATTTTTAGCGCGGTAGGGATATGGAACAACTATATGGACCCTTTAATGTATTTAACGAAAAAAGAAGTTCAGGTCTTGCCTTTATTCTTGCAAAATGTCGTGGCAGCTTCCAACAAGAACGGGATGGAGAATCCCGAACAATTGGCCAATATTGCCTCTGAGACATTCAGGGCCGCAGCCATTTTCGTTTCTTCCATACCGATTCTACTCGTGTATCCATTCCTACAAAAATATTTTGTCACAGGGTTGACGCTTGGGGCTGTAAAACAATAGCTCACTATTATAAAGGGGGAAGTAATATGCGTACAAAATTAAAAAAATGGTCAACGACAACTTTAGTAGTCGCAGTTGCAGCATCGGTAGCACTTGTTGGTTGTAGTAAAGAGGCGACACCAGAAAGCAAGGAAACGAAAGTGGCTTCTGCTACACAGGGACCAAAGCTGAATAAGGCGGCCAAAATTAGAATCGCCGTTCCCGATAATGCAGGAGTCAAGGGCTACGAGCAAGGAGCAAGCGCAAATGATAATCAATTCCTAAACATGATCAAAGAGAAAACGGGTTACACCAATATAGAATGGAATGTCATTCCGGCAGCTAATCAATTGGATACGTACAATTTGATGTTTGCTTCTGGTGATGTGTATGATCTGATTTATACGAGCGATCTCAATATTTTCAAACGTTTCAGCGCACAGGGAGCTCTACTGCCAGTGGACGATGCCATCAAGCAATATGGTAGCGAAGTCGATAAATTAGTAACGGAGAACGCATGGACGGCTGTATCCTTGGAAGGGAAGAAATATGCGATTCCGGTTCCTCCTTTTCAGAAATTCGAAAACGTTGATCTTGGCTCAGGATTTCTAGCAAGACAGGACTGGATGGATAAATTGGGATTGAAGGCACCTAAGAATTTGGATGAATTATACACGTTCTTGAAAACGTTGAAGGATAAAGATCCAAGCGGCAAAGGAACCATACCTTATGTAGCAGCAGCTGGCAATAACGGGAATCCGCTGGATGGACTTGATGTCATTACCGCAGCTTTCGGAATGTCCGGCATCAATAACCTCGCTGTTCCTTTCATCGTAAGGGATGGCAAATTGGTTGATGCACAAGATGTGAATCTGAAGGATTTGCTGACCTACCTGAACAAGCTCTACAAAGAAGGTTTGATTGACAACGAGTACTTATTCAACAAAACACAGCAAGTGACAGAGAAGATGTCGTCAGGGAAAGCAGCTACTGTGTTTGCAGGTTACTGGGACCCAGCGACCTACCAAGCAGGCTTAAATAAAGCAGATGCTAATGCGAAGTTGAGCTTCTTGCCTACAGTAGAAGGGAAAGACGGTCAGAAAGGTTATACAATGCCTGCACCAGTATCCAACTTCTACATCATTCCGAAAAGCTCGAAAAATGTGAATGAAGCTGTAGATTTACTGAACACCTATTTGAAAGATAAGGATCTGCAGAAGTTTGTGAATTTCGGTAAGGAAGGCGTTCACTATGACATGGTCAATGGTGCCCTGACTCCGAAGAAACCTGCTTATGATCAAATCATCTATAAACTGTATTACAGAATGTGGAATACACCGGACATTTGGTTGCCTAACGCATTGCTTGGAGGATATGAGCCAGCTATGAAAAGCTTTGCCCAAGCAGGCGCACAGTTGACAGCATTCAATATCAACCAATACAGACCGCAGACGGAAGTTGAACTTGCCAAAGGAAGAGCGTTGATCGACCTGAGAAATGAATATATTGCCAAAATCATCAACGGGGCATTACCTCTGACGGCATTGGATGAGTATTTCAAAAAAGCGGACGCAGCTGGCAGACAAGATGTCATTAAAGCGTCGCAGGATTGGTTTACCAAAGACGGCAAAGCTATTTATGACAAATTGAATAAGAAATAGCAGCGGGATGACTAATAATTGTTAGACAGTCTGACATTCTGTTCTGTGAGAGGCCCATGCAATTGCGCATGGGTCTACTTTATTTTAGGTATGGAAGAGAATAGGTTACAGCTAAATTCACGGGATTAATGGTTGAAGGCATTCTTGGAACGCAAATGGCTTACACCAAAGACATGGGGTGTGGTTAGTAGCTTACAAACCCATTTGTCGCGTTCGACTAAAACTTCAAGGGCTCTTATCTTATGCGCAATAGGTGTATTAACGAATTTTTCAACTTTAACAAATTATGTAGAAATTTTGCAAGGATGTGCAAACTCGACAAGATAGTTGCAGGTGGAGGAACACCGTTTCAAAATAGTCCGATTGTTAGGGCAAAGTGACTTCCTTTATAGTGCTTATATAGAAGGAAGTAGTTATTCACTTATCAAGGAGATGAGCTTATATGGCCCAGTTTACGATGCAGTCTTTTGCACAGCCCGAAGCAACTTACCGGATTCATCCGTTCTGGTTTTGGAATGGCGATATGGACGATGAACAGATTCGTTATCAGATCGATGAGATGGCGGACAAGGGGTTGGGGGGATTTTTCATCTGTGCGAGACAGGGTCTTGAGGTACCTTACTTATCCGATGCCTGGTTTCAAAAAGTACGCGTAGCGGTTGAAGCGGCCGAGCGCCGCAACTTGCAGGTGTGGCTCTATGACGAGTATCCTTATCCGAGCGGGATCGCGGGCGGTGAAGTGACGCTGGAACACCCGGAGGCGAAGCACTATACACTCGAGCATCGAGCAGAGGAGGTGCAAGGTGGAGAGCACTTGTCCATGGAGCTGCCGTGGGCGCGCATTTTATATGCCAAAGCGATTCCTCTCAGTCCGGAAGGCGCTAAGCTGTGGAATGAGGCGATAGACGTTCGTTCGTCGATCGGGAACTTCCAGGCGGAGCCGATTTTTCAGAAAGCAGGCTTAACGGCCTACAACCAAAAGCGATTCTTTACGTACCGCACCGTTCAGAAAATGGAATGGACGGCACCCCCAGGCGATTGGGAAGTGCTAATTATGCAGGAGAAGGAAATCGAAGATTTCAAATACTACGGAACGTTCGTCGATCCATGCAATCATGAAGCAATGGCGACGTTTATTCGATTGACCCACGATAAGTATGCACAGCACCTGGGCGAATACTTCGGCGGTACGATTAAAGGTATGTTTACCGACGAGATCGGGCTGTTGGGCAAGCTGCCCTGGTCTCCGAGGCTGCCGCATTTTTTCCAGAAACGCAACGGTTACGATTTGCGGGAGCACCTTCATGCGCTGCTGTATGAAGAAGGGGAGCAGTCGGCTCGTATTCGTTATGATTACTATCAAGCCATTCATGAGCTGCTGCTCAGCACTTACCATAAACAGGTGCACGATTGGTGCGAACGGTATGGTTTGCAGTACGTGACCGAGGTGCCTTCCGTGCGGCATACGACACAGCGATACAGCCATGTGCCTGGAGGCGATACCGCACATGAGAAGCTCGGACGTTCGCTGGATTGGATTTTGAATAACCAAGCGGAAAGCTTTCGGTCGAGTGCCAAAATGGTCAGCTCCATTGCCCGTCAATTCGGTCGTGAGCGTAACTTGATTGAGTGCTTCCATAGTGTGGGATGGTCGATGACGCTTCAGGATGCCAAGTGGATGATCGATCGTATGGCTGCGCAAGGCACGAATTTCTTTAACTTCCATGCTTTTTTCTATACGCTCGATGCATTAATGAAGCATGACGCGCCGCCGTCACAGTTCCTACAAAATCCGTATTGGCCGCATTTTAGACAACTCGGCGATTATGTTGGACGGATCAGCTACGTCATGAGCTGTGGTGAAGCCGACATTCGAACAGCGGTACTTCAACCGACAACCTCGCTTTGGGCACAAATGGGCAATCCCTTCCATCATTTTGATTACGGTGGCAACAACGCTGAAGAGAAGCGCAAACTTGGCGACTTGAAAGCGTGGTGGACACGCATTTGCAACGAGCTGACCTACAGTGGCCGCGATTACGACCATTTGGATACGGAACTGCTAGCGGAAGCCGTGGTAGAGAACGGTCAGATTCTACTTGGTAATGCCAGCTATTCAATCGTGATTGTACCGCCAATAACCAATCTAGAGAGCGGCGCGTGGGCAAAGCTGGATGCGTTCCTTGCGCAGGGCGGAACGGTGATCAGCATGGGGCAATTACCGTACCACGCGATTGAAGAGAACAGCTGGGACTTGGCGACGTCAGCGAGCACCTTCGGTTTGCCACAGCCTGTCGCCGAGCATTTCTGGAACGAAGGCGCTGAATCGTCCTTGTCGTGGTCCAAAGGCACAGGGAGTGCCTATCACTTGCCGTTCGCGACGTCGGCTGACGAGGCTGCGACGCTGGGCAGCATGACAGCGCTCCTAGAAGAGCTGCAGCCGCTGGCTGTGAAACTGAACCCGGCATACGGCGGGCGCAGTATTCTTATGCAAACGCGCCGGATTGACGCGGATAGCTTCCTTGTTTTCCTAAGCAATCAGGAAGAGGCGGAACGTGATTTGTCTTTACAAATTTCCACCGCTCTTTGGGAGGGAAATGACGTGAAGGCCGCTCAGTTTACTGAGCTATCCTTAGATCACGGTGACGAGGCAGCTGTTGGGGCTGAGCTCTTCGTCAACGGCTGGATATTGCCGGTTCTGCTCGGAGCGTATGAATCCAGACTGTTCCGCATCACGCGCAGCCATACTGTGGTTGCCGTGCCAAACAAACCATGGACTTTCCAAATCGATGCGTCCGACTCAACCTTATGGACGATGCAGACCGATGAAGATAATGCGGTACGCTTGGATACCTTCCACCTATCCGTGCAAGGTGTGAACAGCTCGGAAGCAGGTGCACAGGACGCACTTCCACAGGTACAAGTGAAAACATTCATTGATCAGTGTGCCGACCTTGCTGCTTCGACGAAGTTGCCAGTGAACATGAGCCAGTTGTTTGGGACGCCGATGCGCATCCAGCTAGCATATCCACTGCAGGCGAACTATACGGCAACCTTTGTTATAGAGAAGCCGCTCGATCGGGTTCACCTCGTGATGGATCAAGGTGCGATCTCTGGTGAGGGATCGATTTTGATAAATGGTCATCGTCTCCATAAATCGGATTTTACGCGACACAATGTGTATGACTTTATGAACGTGGGCTGCGAGATTACCACTTATTTGAAGCCTGGAGTCAATGAAATTGAGGTAGAAGTTACGATTGAACAGGATTGGAACGGACTGATCGATGCGCTGTATGTAACAGGGAGCTTCCAAACTGGTTTTGACGCGGAGCAGCGTCCTGTTTTGAAGCGTCCGGTTGGCCAGCAGCAGCCACTCGCTGCAAGTCCATATGCAGGTTATCCATTTTTTGCCGGAACGATGAGCTTTAGCCGTGAGCTGAAGTTTGAGCAATTGCCGGCGGAGGACAGATTTGAGCTTGTGTTCGAAGGACTGGACAGTGAATTCCACGACGTGGCGGAAGTACTGGTGAATGGTGCTTCCCTTGGAGCCCGCACATGGATGCCCTACCACTTCCGTGGCCAGACATCCATGTTGACGGAAGGTATGAATCGTATTGAAGTGCGCGTGACCAATACGTTAATCGGTTTGCTGGAAGGAAAGTATTTCGATTATGCGAAGCACGAACTGAAGCCGGTGTACACTGTTGAGCGCGTGCAATCCTACCAGAACCGGGAAGGGGAGTGAGACATACATGCCACACAACACAGAACATGCAGCGTCTACACCTAACATTATTTTTTTCATGACGGATCAGCAACGTTGGGATTGTATTGGTACATACAACTCACATATCCATACACCGAATATCGACAAGTTGACTGCACAGGGCATCACGTATAGTCAGGCCGTATGCCAGGCGCCAATGTGCGTGCCGAGTCGCACTTCCATGATGTTTGGCTACTATCCATCGCAGCTCGGGGTGAGAACCAATCATGGCGGATTATATGATGAGGATAAGCTGCCAAGCAATCCGCTCCCGGAATTGATGCGGCAAGCGGGTTATCAAACTGCAGGCTTCGGGAAAACGCATTGGAATCACGGCGTAAAAACTGAGGTCCCGTCCACGCGGGGCTTCGAGGTGCGGGCTGTCGGGCTGTCCCGTGACAGTGGACATTACGAAGACGGCGCCGTCATGATGGGGGATGCCGAGCCGGAGGGACTCGCTGCTTATTATGAAGAAACGAAAGACTACGGCGGAGGCGAAGAAAATTCGAAAGGCTACATCGGCTGCACGAGTCAAGTGCCGACGCCTTGGCACCGTGACGGCTGGGTGGCGGAGCAATGTTTGAATTTCATCGACGAGGGGCTGGATGAGTCGCGTCCGCTGTTTCTATATCTTTCCTTTTTAAAGCCGCATGCCGGCTTCAATGTGCCGAAGGAATTCGAGGATCTCTACGATATAAACGAGATCCCGGATATCCCGCAGCCGCCATGGGAGCTTGAGCAAGATACACATCTAGCCGCGACGGACGCTGTTAATGAGAGCAGTCAGATCAACTATTGGGAGAAGCGGCATGTCTGGGAAGCGATGACAGAGGAGGAACGCAAACGGACGACGCTTCGTTATTGGGCGAATTGCTCTTGGCTTGACGATTACTTAGGCAAGGCGCTTGAGAAGCTGGAGCGGCAAGGCAGGCTCGACAATGCCCTGATCGTCTTCGTCTCTGACCATGGCGAGATGATGGGCGAACGGCAGCACCGCTTCAGTAAATACTGTTTGTACGAGAGCAGTGTCCGTGTGCCGATGATCTTGGCTGGCAGTTATTTGCCGCAAGTGTCGCACGGCACGGAGGATGATCGTCCGGCCGAGCTGGTGGATCTCGTACCAACCTTGTCGAAGGTGGCGGGCTTGCCACGTAATCCGCAGTTGCCCGGACTCGATTTACTGGGCGAGACCAAGCGTCTTGCGACTTTCTGCGAGTTTCATGGCAAAGGGACTGAGCCGCATCATTCGGCTCCCGCTTTGATGTGGAGAAAGCAGGACTACAAGCTGATCATGTATATGCAAGGCACGCTTGGAGGGGCGATTGGCCGAATCGGCGAATTCCAAGGGGAGCTTTACGATCTGGCTGCGGATCCGAATGAATGGCACAATGTGTATGTCGATGAGAAGTATGCGGCGATCCGTGAACGGATGACTGGTGAACTGCTTATGCATTTGGCCTGCGTCTGGTCCCGCGGCCCGGTCTTTTATGACCGGCATGGGCTTGCGGCGTTGGAATAATCTTGTTTTTTTTGAACGTCTTCAATGAAAGAAGGGGCTGTCCCAAGCGTCGATGACGAGGGGGATTGCCCCTTTTCATTTGGACGGGAGCTCAGCGTTAAAGAGTGGCAGTCTCCAGCAGTAAGTCCCTCCTTGCACGCGATTTTTCACGTCATGACGCCATTCTTAGGCCACCGTACAATATTGTCTCAATCGGCAAAATAGTCGCAATCCCCATTCCAGTTGCGACAAAATTGCCCTGTACCCAAACAATATTGTCTGATTGTAAACGGTACGAAACTAGTCTAAGTTGATAACATTCGATAACATAACTGGAAAGGGGAATGAGAGGATGGCAATGGTACAACCAGAATCTGCAGCATCCGGCAATTCTGCGAAATCCCGAACTGTTCGCAAGGGAGGTCTTTTACGGGATTTAAGGCGTGACAAATATTTATATGTACTGGCGTTGCCAGGTGTGTTGTTTTTTCTGATTTTCAAATTTGTCCCGATGTGGGGCGTCGTGATTTCATTTCAGAACTTTTCTCCGTTTGCCGGCATTACCGGCAGCGAATGGGTGGGATTCGAGCACTTCCAACGGTTTTTCACCAATCCAGACTTTATGCTGCTCTTCCGCAATACGATGGCGATTAATCTGATGAATCTCGTCCTCTTTTTCCCACTGCCGATCGTACTCTCGCTTCTCTTGAATGAGCTGCGAAGCGTGTTATATCAAAGGGTGATTCAATCGATCGTGTATATGCCGCATTTCTTGTCGTGGGTCATTATCTCTGGCTTAACATTCCTGTTGTTTGCCAAGGGAGAAGGTTTGGTCAACAAAGTGCTGGAAGGGTTAGGCTTTGCTAGAATGGACTTTTTAACGAATCCCAATACGTTTTGGGCCATGCTTACTGTTCAATCCATCTGGAAAGAATGTGGGTGGGGGACGATTCTGTTCCTGGCGGCGATGGCCAGCATTGATCCAGGGGTTTATGAAGCAGCCAAAATTGATGGGGCGGGACGTTTTCGCCAAATGTGGCACATTACGCTCCCAGCGATTCGTACGGTCATCATCACGCTGCTCATATTGCGGCTTGGACATATGTTAGATGTAGGGTTTGAACAAGTATTTCTGATGTACAATGGCGCTGTTTCGCAAGTGGCTGAAGTGTTCGATACGTATGTTTACCGGGTTGGGATTCAGCAAGGTGAGTTTAGCTACAGTACCGCTGCCGGTTTGTTTAAATCGATAGTCGGCTTAGTATTGGTTGTCATAGCGAATTGGATTTCTAAAAAGATGGGCGAAGAAGGCGTATATTAAACGTTACTTCTTATCGACAAGACGTAGCTATAGCAATGTCCTTAGGAGGGAATTATATGAAAGTAGGCCTGAGCAACCGATTGTTTAACATAGCAAATATTGCTGTGCTGGGGCTGGTCGGTATCATCACTTTTTTTCCATTGTATTATGTGTTTGTCGTTTCTTTTACCGACCCGACGGAATATCTGAAAGAAAGCTTCGTGCTCTTCCCGAAGACGTGGTCGCTGGAATCGTATAAATTTCTAATGGCGACGGGCGCTTTCCCGAGATCGATCGGTGTGAGCGTCTACGTAACCCTTGTCGGTACGGCACTGAGCTTGGTTGTTACCGCTTCACTAGCGTATACATTGTCTAGAAAAAGGCTTCGCGGAAGACGATTCGCTCTGCTTGCGATTCTCATCACCATTTTGTTTAATCCCGGTATGATCCCGAACTACATGTTGGTTCGTGAGCTGCACCTGATTGACAGCTTATGGTCGTTGATTTTACCAGCACTTGCCAGTGGCTGGAATGTGATTTTGATGAAAGGTTTTTTTGACAGCATCCCCGCTGAGCTGGAGGAGTCCGCTTCGATGGACGGATGCAACGATCTGTCGACCTTTTTCCGGATCATTTTGCCGCTGTCGCTTCCTTCGTTGGCGGCATTCGGATTGTTTTACGCAGTCGCGTACTGGAACCAGTTCTTTAATGCACTGATTTATATTAACGATGCAAGCAAATGGCCACTTCAGGTTATGCTGCAAAACATTTTGCTCAATGCCAATAATGCGGACCTTCGGATGGATGTTTCTAGTGTTCCGCCTCCATCTGAAACGTTAAAAATGGCAGCAGTGATCGTCGCGACGGTTCCGATTTTGCTGGTTTATCCTTTCTTGCAGAAGCATTTTGCCAAAGGAGCTATGGTAGGCTCGGTCAAGGGGTAGCAGTCTGAGGGGAGGGATTCCAGTCCAAGATGTCGAAGCGTGTAGAATATTAGTGATTGGAAGGTGAACATCTTGGCTGGAATCTTCAATAATGTACTAGGCTATATTCAGAAATATAAATATAACAAGCGGTTTTTCCGGAAGAGCCTTGTCATGATACTTATTATGGCAAGTATTCCCGGGTTGATTATCGGTCTGAGCATTTATTGGATCGCAACGAATAACGTGGAAAAAGAACTACAAGGGCTCCACCAGAATCAAATTTCTAATCGGGCGGCCAATATTGATGATCAGCTTGCATTTCTGGAAATGACCGTATCGCACTGGGCGTTCGATTCCAAGTTCGATGAGAAGCTGAAAACGATTAATTTTGCTTATAATTACGACACGGTTCAGGATATGTACCGGACCCTCTTGTCGCTGGAGAGCGCACATCCTTTTCTGCAAAAGGTGGAGTTGTTTCTGGACAAGCCGCGTCCGCTTGTGTTCTCAACGGAACGCTACACATTTCTCAGCAATCAGTCCGACATCGAAAATTATGAGACCTTACTCCGGCATGATAAGTCGATGTTCTGGATGTTACGGAAGCCGCAAGGAACAGGCAAACAGGGACTTGCCATTATAGATAAAATCCCCGGCGACAGCACCGAACCCTTCGGTGCTCTTGTTGCCACATTGAATCAGGATAATCTGCTGAAGGTGCTGAAAACGTTGACTCCCTATGATGAGGGGGTCACAATGCTGTTCAATGAGAAAGAAGAATGGAATTTATCAAGTAGTGGAGCCGGAGGATCGGAATTGGATCTCGCTCTCAAAGAGGCTTACGCGAAGCATCAAATGGAGCTTGGCGAAGCGGCTGTAAAAGATGCGAAACCAGAATCGTTTTTATTTGACTACAACAAGGTTTCGTACTCGGTTTCTTACGGTCATTTTAATCGGTTGGGTCAAAAATGGGTTTATATCTCTGCTGCGCCGCTATCGTCCATTACCGCGCCGGTCATTGCCATTTCCAAATGGATCTTGGTGATTAGCGTCTCAGGTTTGCTTTTTGCACTGCTGCTTTCGTGGTTCGTATCCCGCCGTATCTATCATCCCGTGCAGCGTCTAATGACGCTGTTGTCTGGTGAAAAGAACGAAGAGGTGAAAGACGAATTCGCCATGATTGAGAAACATTGGCAGCATATGTCCAGGGAGAGCGAAACGATGCGTCATAAGCTTGAGGAGCAAATGCCGCTTTTGCGTGAAGGCTTCTTCTTGCAACTGGCACAGGGTTACTTGATTTCCCTGCAAGAGAACGACATGAAGGAACGGATGAAGCGATATGGTTGGGAAACGGAGGGTCGTCAATTTGTTGCGTTGGTGTTTCAATTGACGGGTTTCGCAAACCTCGAGGGAAGGTTCTCTCAAGGGGATGAGAACCTCGTAACTTTCGCAGCGTCGAACATTATCGATGAGTTGATTAGGAGCCAATATGAGCAAGCGGAGATTATTAATTTCCATAACTTTTCAATTGGGATCCTGCTGTCCTTTCCGTTATCCCATCCGACGACTTGGCTCGAGGACGATTTGGAGCAGGTGTGCCAAGAGATCATTCGAGCCATTAATGGGATTCTAAAAATGCAGGTTACCATATCGATCAGTAAATGGGTCCACAACGTGAAACAAATTCCAAATGTGTTCGAGGAAGTGAAGCAAGCGTTGGTCTATCGGGATCTGCTCGATGAGAATCAGATTATTAAGACGGAACAGCTTTCCAAGTTAAACGTTTATAAGGAAACAGGCTATCCCTTCACCTTGGATAAAGAAATTATTAATGCGATCCGCAACGGCCAGGAATCAGGTGCCATCGACCTTATTGCTCAGTTCATGAAGGAGTTGGCTGCCAATGGTTCTACGGAATTCATGCTTCAGCAAGGCATGCTTCAGCTTCTGGGGAGCATCCGATACGCATCTCTGCAATCCGGGATGAATCCGGTGCAGTTGTTCGGCAGTGTGAACTTGTTCGAGCAGTTGGCGCAGATTAAAGAGCCGGAAGAAATGCTCAAGTGGTTCCAGCACAAAGTGATCGGCGTTTTCGTGCAGGAGATGATTTCCCGGCAGGACTATCACTTCAAACAAATCATTGAACAGGTGATCGTTCATTTGCGCGAGCAGTACATGACGCAGCTGTCGCTGGAATCGTGCGCAGATTTATTTGGCACCAGTCCATATACATTAAGCCGCGCATTCAAGCAGATCACAGGCATTAATTTCATCGATTTCTTGACGAACATTCGAATAGGTAACGCCAAGTCGCTGCTCATTGAAACCGATATGAAAATCAATGAAGTCTCCGATGCCATCGGCTACCAGCACAGTTATTTTAACCGGCTATTTAAAAAGTACGAAGGCATTACACCAAGTCAATTTCGCGAGCTAAACCGCACGGAATAAGGGTTTTCTGGCTTTGTGCATCGATGTGCAAGTTGCAAGATAGTCCTAAATCTGCTGAAATGGCCGTACAAAAAAGTCCGATTGTCGATCAAAGCGGAATGTACTAATGTCTACCTTGTGCTCTGTTGGAGCGATGGATACGAAGAAGTTCAGAAGTTCATAACAAGGGAGGATCACTCATGAAAGTAAGAAAAAGCAAAAAAGTTGTCCTAGGTTCCATGGTTCTTATGTTGGCGATTTCTAGTCTCGTTGCAGCATGCGGAAATAAGAGCACGACAGGAAATGGCGCATCAGACGGAAAAGAAGCACCGTTAGATGTCAGCATCATGACGATCTTGCTTACGCCGTCTCCGGCAGCAGATGATAACAAGATTAAGCAGGAGATTGAGAAAGCCACGAACTCTAAGATGAAAATTCAATGGGTGTCTGGCAACAACTATACAGATAAGCTGAACGTGACGCTGGCTTCAGGCGATATTCCGGATTTAATTACGATTAACGATCCGTTCACCCCAGTATTCCGTAACGCAGTAACCCAAGGTGCTTTTTGGGATTTGACACCCTATATTAAGGACTATCCGAACTTGAATTCCAAAGTTTCCAAAACAGCTTGGGATTTGACCAAAATGCAGGATGGCAAAAATTACGGCATTCCGCGCCCGCGCCCGGCTGAAGCTGATTCTTTCTTCATTATTCGCAAGGACTGGCTCGACAATCTGGGACTTAAGGTGCCGACAACAACTGACGAACTGTACGACGTTATGAAAGCCTTTGCGGAGAAAGACCCGGATAAAAACGGTAAAAACGATACAACTCCGCTCGCAGCCTTTATGACGCCTCCAGCCGATATGGGCACGCTGGCTACAATCGAGAACAGCTTTACTGGAGCGAACGTGAAGAACGACAAGTGGAAATTGGTTGACGGCAAAATTGTAAATACAGCGTTGCTGCCGGAAACTCGCAAGTCCATTGAATATTTGACTAAAATGTACAAAGACAAGCTGCTTCCGGAAGACTTCGCATCATTGAAGCTTTCCCAGGCCTCTGATTTGTTTAACGGAGGTAAAGCAGGCATCATCATGGATAAAGCAGGTACGATGAACGATCACTATGAACTGCTCAAAAAAATCGATCCGAATATGAAGCCGACTGATTTCTATCCATTGACCAACATGAATGGCTACAATCCGAAAGGTCCTGGTTTCTCAGGGATGGTTTCTATTCCGAAATCCGTACCTGAAGCTAAAATGAAGCGCATCTTGAAAATGGTAGATACGTGGATGAACGACGATGTGTTCGCGATTCAACAATACGGTATCGAAGGTGTGGATCATACGGTCAAGGATGGTCAAAAAGTGATCAATACCGAGCAATTGGCGAAAGATAACGGTCCTGACTTTAACCAAATCGTCTATGTCGCGGATCCTTATGCGAGCTCCACGAAGGTATATTTCCCGAAAGAAGCCAACGATTTGTTCATGAAAATTCAAGATGAGCGTGCCAAAACAAGTGTCGCCGATATCAGTATCGGTCTATACTCGCCGACGGCGCAAAAGCTGTTGCCTGAATTTGAGAAAAAGGTGCAAGATTTGAAAACGAAGATTATTCTTGGACGCGAGCCGATTACGGCTTGGGATGATTTCGTTACCAAAGCTAAAGCAGATGCGGATTTGGCGAAAATGAGCCAAGAAATGACGGAAGCTTATCAAAAACGTAGCAGCGGCGCTGCAAAATAAGAACTTGTTGTGTGAATGAATTTTAGCAAGGGGCGGGGAGACTCCGCCTCTTTATTTATTGAAACGGGAGAGGAAGCGACCATGACGGAGCGTTACATCGACATCAACGAAAGCATTTTTACGAAATGCGGAGACCGTGTAAGCGAAATTTTAGCTACAGTAGCTGACAGATATGTAGGAAACAATCCGCCTCATCCGATGGCATACCGGGCTTTTTGTGCCAACGGGATTAGGAAGAACCACGATTACAGTTATGATTTTAATTTCGTAAAACGGTTCCCCGATCTTCAGAACGGACAGATCGTCTATGCATGGTCGCAATATTGGAGTGATGTGGAAATGCCGCTCAATTTCATTTTGCACTGCTACGGACCGCTCATGTTGTATGCGAACGGGCAGCCCGTTTATAAAGCGAATATCGCAGACGAACTAAATCCGAGACGAAGAACGGTCGTTACGATTCAGATGCATAAAGGCTGGAATCACTTGGTGTTCCAGTTTACCAAAACGGAAGCGGGCTGCGGCGGCTCTCTAGGACCAGGTTCCTATAAGAGTAATCCGGTGCATTTCCTGGCACCTTCACCCGAGCGATTCGGCCACGAAGGTTGGATCTACTCTGCACCGCAGGATCATGTGTGGAGCGAGCTCCCCGGAGAGGGAAGTACGGAAGCAGATCGCACTTGGTATCCGAAGTTGGCCTGGAGCGACGACGAGCAGCCGAAGACCTCTGTTGCACGCATCTTCGGAGAACTTAGCGGCAAGTATGCAATGGCTTGGACGAAGCTGCGCTCATTCTCGTCTGAACTGCGGATGGTTGAATTAAGCGGTCATGCGGAAGGAAGCATTGTGATTTATGTGAATGGGGAACTGCAAGCCCGAATCGGCCAAGCAGGCGCTTTCCGTGTTGAACTGCAGTTAGCGTACGGCGAGCATAATCTTGTCATGCAATGCTTTGGAACGAACGGGGGCGCAGGCTTTCGTCTGGATCCGCTTTCGGTTGGCGTCCAGCTTGTGGAACCATATCCTGTACATGGGGCTAAGGATGCTTGGTTATATTTAGGCCCGTTCCTTGCAGGTGAAGCCATCCCTGATGTTGAGGATTCGCTCCTTGCCTTGGTGGAAACGCAAGAGGGCGGAACGTTCTGGCGGCTGGATCAGCCGAACACGTGGGTACGACCGTTCACGGAGAATGCGTTGTTCGGCAAGTGGAACTATCCGCTTGGCGTAACGCTATATGGGATGCTTCAGACCGGAAAGCTGCTTGGTCGTGAC
This sequence comes from Paenibacillus oryzisoli, assembly GCF_001653565.1. Taxonomy (GTDB): domain Bacteria; phylum Bacillota; class Bacilli; order Paenibacillales; family NBRC-103111; genus Paenibacillus_E; species Paenibacillus_E oryzisoli. The sequence continues at coordinate 208,754 of NZ_LYPB01000049.1, read as the reverse complement.
GATTTGCTGCAGTATGTGTATAAGCATATTGAAACATGCACGCGGCTCTATACGTATGCCAATTGGGACAAAACGCAATATGGCGCTTCGGGTGTGTTGAACACATTGGCGACGCTGGATAGCTTGGATGACTGCGGCTCGTTCGGTGCAACAATGCTGCTTGCGCTGCAAAATCAGCCGCTTCAAGGCGCTGAGCGGATTGCTGATGTGATTGCGGATTATATGAGCAACAAACAGGATCGGCTCCCTGACGGTTCCCTGTACCGGAAGCCGAAGCATGTTGATTTCCCGAATGCGACGTTGTGGTGCGACGACTTGTACATGAGCGTGCCGTACATGTGCCGCTGCTACCAGCGGACCGGTGAAATGAGTTATCTGGAAGATGCAGCCAACCAGTTCATCCAGTTCAAGAAGAAATTGTACATCCCTGATCTGCAAATCATGTCTCACGTCTATGACTTCGGTATCGACAAGCCGACGAAGATTGCTTGGGGCCGCGGCAATGGCTGGGTCATTTTCTCCTTATCGGAATTGCTGGCTGTGCTGCCGGAAAGTCATGAGCGACGGGGCGAACTGCTGGAGTTCTTCAATGAATTGAGCGAAGGCTACTTGCGTCTGCAAGGGGAGAACGGCCTGTGGCACCAAGTGCTGACGGAGCCGGCTTCATATGAAGAAACCTCATGCACCTCGATGTTTTTGTATGCGTATGCTCGCGGTGTAAGATATGGCTGGATCAGAGATACAGAGAAGTATATCGCAGCGATCCATAAGGGATGGAACGGCATGGCCCGTATTTCTATTGATAAGTTCGGCAATGTGTATGGTGTGTGCCGCGGTTCAGGCTACTCGTACAGTGTTGGTTATTATAAGGACGATCTGTCATGGCTGCTTAACGATACGCATGGTATCGGCATTGTTTTGCTTGCTGGCATTGAAGTGCTGCAGTTGGAACGCTATTTGGCCGAAGGGAACGCACTCTACAATTTTAACCATACATTGTAAGCCTGATAGTTGGAAACAAATAACTCCCCTGCCCCTCATTATTAGAGGAGTAGGGGAGTTTTGTACATTTACTTCAGTTTAAATAACTGCCGAGCATTTTCGCTGAAAATTTTCCTCTTCTTCTCAATCGGAAGGCGCTGCAGGATTTTCGTCGGATCGTCGAAATCCCAGTGCGGGTAGTCGCTGGAGAAGAGCAGCATATTCTCAGCGTCGAACATATTGAACATGGCTTCGAGATGCTTGAAGTCATCCGGTTCTTCGATCGGCTGAGTCGTCATGAAGCAGTGGTCGCGCACATATTCGCTCGGCATACGCTTCAGCCATGGCGTGGAGGAACGCAAAGCTTTGAAATTTTTGTCCAGCCGCCATAATAGGGGAGGCAGCCACGTGACGCCACCTTCGCAGAACACCACTTTAAACCCGGGATACTTCTCAAAAACACCTTCGCACACGAAGCTAACCAGATGCGCCATGAAGGTTTGCGGTAAGCAAGTGTGCCACTGCAAATAGTTCGATACATAGCCTACCGCTGTCGGTGGGTTAAAGGAACCTGCACCTTCGGCACCCGGATGGATGACTAATGGAAGTCCGTTGCGCTCACATGCTTCGTAAATCGGATGGAAGAAACGCTGCCCGTATGGCATCCGAGCACCGCCGATCACGCTGACAGCGACGATGTCTGGATGCGGGCCGACTCGGTCTATCTCGCGTGCTGCCTCTAAGGGATCTTGGGTACCGATGCACAGGTAGCCCTTGAACTTCGGGCTAACGGGCAGCCATTCGGCGATTAGATAATCGTTGTAGGCTCGGCATACGGCTGCCACATGATCGCTGTCTGCATAACCAGAGATGCCAATGACTGAATCGGAGCACAGCAGCGCGTAATCAAGGTTGAACGGTTCGACCAGATGCTCGAGCATGTAATGCGGATCGGATCCGAGCGGTAGCCCGCTAGGTGGATCCGCATCTTTGCGCTTGCTGCCAATTGGCGACGAATAGGGAAGCCCAGCTCCGGGTAAACCGAACCGCTCGGCATGGCTCCTCCATGGCTCATCAAGGTAAGGGATCAAGTCTTTACTACTACGGAACTGATTGTGTACATCACAGTCGATAACAGGCAACTTCTCTTTGTTGGGATTCATCTCATATCTCCTCCTTATTAACCAATCATGATACCAATTTGACCATCTTCAACGACGACAGGGTAGGTGCGTGTCCGCACTTTATCGCTGAATAATGACTTGCCCGTCTTGAGATCGAATTCCCATCCATGCCAAGGGCAGCGTAAAATTTCTTGATCGCGCCCATAGATGAATTCATACACTTGAGATTCGAGGGTTGTTCCGCAGACGACGCCTTTGCATAACTCGGCCCCTTGATGCGGGCAATAATTATGAACAGCATAATACTCACCTTTGACGTTGTAGACCCCGATGGAGCGTTGTTCGATTTGTACGATTTTAAATGAACCGGATGGAATATCTTCAATGGAAGCGACCGGATATATGGCCATAATGTTCAGCCCCCTTAAGCTTTGTTAGTTCAATCTTAAGGGAATTGCTGAAAAAAAACTATTGCGGAAACAACTGTTTTTTGTATAATTCTAAGGTAAGAGGCAAGGAGGGATATGTACGATGATGCAGCTCGTTTCTGTATTTATTGATGATATGAACGCAGATTGGCAGAAGGAGGAATCAGCGACCTTAACGGACATGTTGATTCTTGTGACGCATGGCAAAGTGACATATATTGTGGAGAATGATCCGGTGTATTTGGAGAAAGGTGACTTTCTGTATATTCGACAAGGTGCGATGCGCTCAGGAACAAATTCCCCAGACGGCCCTCATGTGAAGTATTCATCGCATTTTCAGTTGCACCCTGGGCAGTCTGGACACGAAATGAAAGCGTTCACGAATCTTGAACCGTATCGAAAAGTGAAGGCTCAGCAATTCGACTATATCAAGCAACGGTTCAGCACACTTGCGCAGCATTGGTTCGGCCAGCGAGAGCATGCCGACATCATCTGCACAGGGATTGCAACCGAGCTGTTCGGGTATTTTGTGCAAGAAACATCGGAAGAACGATTTGGCTATGCGAAGCTGCGATTGATGCGCGAAGTGCAAGACTATATCTCTGCCCACTATCGGGATCGCATCCGCATTGAGGAGCTGTCCCAACTAGTAGACCGTGCTCCCAATTATGTGACGCAAACATTCAAGGAAGTAACGGGCATGACACCAATTACCTATCTACATCACATTCGTGTGCATGCTTCGCGCGACTTGATCCTTAACACAAGAATGACAATCGGCGAGATTTCGGAGTATTTGGGATATAGCGATCAGGCTCATTTCAACCGTGTGTTCAAAAAAATAATGGGCCACCCGCCCTCAGCTGTGCAGCGGGAAGTCCAAAGAGGTGGCCTGCGATGAAGCTGCTTAATCGGCTGCATTCCATTCAATTTAAGCTAACGCTTACCTTTCTGCTTATCTTGCTGCCGCTCGTTAGCGTCAGTGTTTTTGCCAATAATTATTCCCAGTCCATTCTGGATGATCAGATTAATGACCGCACCCGAGGTGCGTTATTGACGACCCTCGAGTATGTAGATCAACTGACGAAAAACATGGATCAACAAACGCTGCTTATCTCACTGAATTCGTCCATTGTCGATATTTGGAACAATATTGATAACCCTCTCAGTCCAGATCATCTGTATGGACTACATACGGTACAGCAGCAATTAAGCGCACTTACCAATGTGAATGGCTCTATCAAAGAGGCGTTTATCATTCATGGGGAAAGCGGGAATGGTGTATCCACGATGACGGGTGGTTTGAGATGGCCGGATGTGAAACAGGAGTTCTGGTTCAAGCAAACCGTGAACTCGAATGGCGGGCTTGTGGTGCATGTGCCGACGGCGAAAGTCGGTGGCGCGTCTGCCTATCTGAATAGCGATATGATTTATTATTCTCGGCTGCTCGATATGCAGAGCAACAGCAAAGAGCCAAACGTGCTCGTGCTTGCCGTAGACAAAATTTCCGTTCGCAAAATTATTCAACATCTCCAGACTTCTGACAATATGAACATTAAATTGGCCTATAATAATGGTTTCGTGTTAGAAACGAATCCGAATGCTATACACGGGAACGGCAGTGAGAAAGATGTGATGTCAATTAAAGAAGAGAGTAACTTCTGGTCAATTGAGCTGGAGCAGCCGCGCTCGGAATTGTTCAAGCTGACGCATAGGTTACAACAGTTTACGTATTTGATTATTTTTATCAGTATCATCATGGCAGTGTGGATTGCGTGGCTCGTGTATGTGGAAATTTCTAAGCCGCTATCGAAACTATTGGCAGCATTTAAGCAGTTCAGTGGCGGCAGCCTGAATACACAAATTGTACACCGACGCAAGGATAAATTCGGTGCCGTCATGAATGGCTTTAACCGAATGGCAGAGGCACAACGGCTACTCATAGAGGAGGATTACGTGAAGGAACTCCGACTCGCCAAATCGGAATTTAGCCTTCTGCAATCGCAGATTAATCCGCATTTTTTATATAACACGTTAGATTCCATCTATTCCGTTGCATATAAGAATAAAATTCACGAGATTAGTGAAATGGTCATTAATCTTGCCCGATTCTTCCGGGTCAGTCTCGGTAAGGGGCGTGAGACGTTTACGCTGGAGGAGACGGTTCAGCATCTGATGTACTATATCCGAGTGCAGCAGATTCGTTCAGATCATTTTACAGTTGTGATCACATTAGAGGAATCTACCAAGTCGATTCAAATCCTGAAGCTGCTCTTACAGCCTGTCGTTGAAAATGCCATCATTCATGGGTTAGAACGCAATCCATCGGGGGGCGAACTAAGAATTAGCTCGAACTTGGAGGACGGTTTCCTGTTCATACAGGTGGAAGACACCGGTTTGGGAATTCCACCAGAGAAGATGAATCACCTGAACAGCGAGCTGAGTACGATTACAAGCCATACGTATCGGATTTCTAAGAGCAGCCCTCCGGATTTGTATTTTGGACTGAAGAATGTCAAGTCACGAATCAAGCTGTATTACGGTGAACAGGCAGATTTGCAGGTGCACAGCGTTGTGAATGAGAGAACGAAGGTCATAATTAAGATTCCACTTGGAAAGGATGAAGCGTGATGAAGTTGTTGATTGTGGAGGATGAGCGCTACGTTCGCGAGAGATTGGCAGAGGGCATCGAGTGGGCCGAGGTGCAGATTGAACTGGCAGCTGCCGTGTCCACGGGCAAAGAAGCGATGTCTGTCCTTCAGAATGATCATATTGATATCGTACTGACGGATATTCGAATGCCAGAGATGGATGGATTGGAACTGGCGAAGATTGTCAAACGGCAGTACCCGCATATGAAGCTGCTGATTCTGACCGGTCACGACGATTTTGATTATGCTCGGGAAAGTATTGAGCAAGGCGTATTCAAATATTTGATCAAGCCGGCAGAGAATGAGCAGATTATAGAGGCTGTGCTGGAAGCGAAGCAGTTAAGGGAAAAAGAGCTGAACGAAAAGCATAATACCACGCTGCTCGAAATGCGGTGGAACGAACATTTGCCCCATCTGAAGGAGTTGTTTTATAAAAATTGGTTGAACGGCCGGTTCTCCGCCTGGGAAATCGATCGACGAGGTCATGACCTTGCCATAGACCTAGCAAATCGAAAGATGCTGCCCATTATTCTGGATATGGATCCAATCCCCGATGGAAATGAGCGCTTTGAGGTGAAGGACCGTCAGTTGGTGCAGTTCTCACTGTTTACGATTGCTCGGGATATGCTGGAGAATGAGAACTGTGTTGTCGTACAGGATGACGATAGCTTGACAGCAGCTATCTTCTTTGCTTCTACGGACGAAGGGGACGACGCGATGAAAGGGCTAGCGAACGGGCAGATTCTTGCGCTGTTGGAGACGGTCAAGGACACACTGAAGTTGACTGCAAGTGCTGGAATAGGTACTCCAGTGGCTGAGAGCGCTTCGTTGCCCAGGGCTTACAAGATGTGCCGTCTTGCACTGCAAGAGAGGCTAATTCTTGGCAACGGCGTTGCGATTCCATACCGTGACGATGTACCTGAGGAAGATTCTTGGGACGAACTGCAAGAGATCGAACGTGAGTTTGAGGCGGTGATCGAGGCGGGCAGCGAAGAGGAGCGGAGAGAAGAGACCATCCGTCGTATTATGGAGACGGGGTTTGCCAGTGGCATACCCGTGGTGGAAGCACGAGAGGTCTTGTTCCGGATGGCTTGTTTACTTGCACGGATTGTACACGCGCAAGGCTGGACATTGCGAGGAACGCTGAAAAGCGACTATGAAGACTTCGAGTCGTTCGCTTCTTTGCTTACCCGGGAGCAGATTGCAGGATGGCTGAATCGGATGGCAGGCCGAATCAGTTTGGCTATCGCACAGCGAAGACAGTCCAGCTCACAGCGGACCGCACATGAGGTCATGCGATTTATTCAAGAGCATTTGCATAAGGAAGAGCTGAGTTTACATTTTGCAGCGGAAAGCATGTACATTAATTATTCGTACTTAAGTCGAATTTTCAAAGAAACGATTGGGGAATCGTTCTCAAGTTATGTGCTGCGCCTTCGGATGGAGCGGGCCAAGGAGTTATTGAGCACAGGAGTCAAGGTATCCGATGCATCGGAGCAGGTCGGTTACCGTCATATGAACTATTTCTCCAAGAGTTTCCAGAAGTTCTGGGGCGTTAAACCGAGCGAGGTTAACAAATAAAGGCCAATCCTGTGATTGGCTTTTTCTCGTCGGAGTAATGATGTGCTGGGTTATGAAATAACTGGAAAATATACATCTAATTCGGTGGGGATTTTCTATTTTATAGTAGTAACTGTAAAAACTACATCTAATTTCAAGCGATTGTCTCAGAAACAGCAGAAACTCTTAAATTAGCTGTATATTTTCCAGTTAAACTTGAAATTCCAACATAAATCCATGAAATAACTGGAGGTTTTCCAGTTAAATACAAGGTTGGTGTGGATTTGATCTAGGTAGGTGAGGTTTTCCAGTTAACCCTACGTGTGGCTTCGATTTGCTCTAACTCAGGAAGTAAAAATAGTTGCAATGATAGTAAAAGGATTGGTATACGCTTTCAAATCGGCAAGGGATATAATGAGGGCACAGAAGTTCAAAACCAGCAACTAGGAGAGGAGAGATCCAAGATATGAAAGCCTCAGTCCCTGCCGCAACAACTCATGTGCTGACAAGCAAGCGAGCCAATCGCCATCCGCTGCTTAAGTATTGGGATCTTTATTTAATGGTTCTACCCGCGCTGGTGTTCCTGCTAGTGTTCAAATACGGACCGATGTACGGAGTCGTCATTGCCTTTAAAGACTACAACATTATGCAAGGGGTATTAGCAAGTAAATGGGTTGGTTTACAGTATTTCCGAGAGTTGTTTATGTTCGATGAGTTTCCGAGAGTAGTGATCAACACACTCGTAATCAGCTTGATGAAGCTGGTCATCGGATTCCCGGCACCAATCTTGCTCGCGCTTCTGCTAAATGAGCTTCGCCTTGCTATTTTCAAGCGTTGGGTTCAGACGTTTACGTACTTGCCGCATTTCATCTCGTGGGTCGTGATCGGCGGAATCGCAGTCGACTTGCTGTCACCGAGCAGCGGAATCGTGAACAAATTGATTCAAGCATTTGGCGGAGAGCCCATCTTCTTCTTAACGAGTGAGTCATGGTTTCGCTGGATTCTCGTGTACACCGATGTTTGGAAGGAAGCCGGATGGGGAGCCATCATTTACCTGGCGGCATTGCTTAGCATCAATGAAGAATTGTTCCAAGCAGCAACCGTAGATGGAGCGGGAAGGCTTCGACAAATCTGGCACATCTCATTGCCGAGTATTCGCTCAACCATTATTATTCTGCTACTGCTCCGAATTGGTCATTTACTCGATGCTGGTTTCGAGCAAGTGCTCGTCATGTACAACCCAACCGTCTACGATGTCGGTGATATTATTGATACGTACGTATTCCGAGTGGGATTAGGGACCATGCAGTTCGGATTGACTACCGCAGCGGGGCTGTTTAAATCAGTCATTGGTTGTGTGCTGTTAGTTATTGCAAATACGCTTGCCCGCCGAATGGGTGAGGAAGGAATTTACTAACTTAGAGAGGTGGTGCTAGTGTGATTCGTACTAGAGGAGAAACCGTATTCAGCTACATTAACGTGTTCATTCTTTCGCTCATATCGCTGTCGATGATTCTGCCGTTCATCCATGTGGCAGCCAAAGCGTTCAGCAGCGAAGCACATGTGCTAGCCAAAGACATTTTATTATGGCCCAAGGGAATAACTACAATTTCATTCGAATACGTGCTTTCAAATAAACAATTTTACTATTCGTTCGGTAACTCGGTTTTCATTGCAATCGTCGGGACGATCATCAGCATGGCATTGACGGTGCTCGCAGCGTATCCGCTTTCCCGCAAAGGCTTACCGTACACGCGCTTTATGATGTTGCTATTCGTGATCACCATGTTCTTCAATGGTGGACTCATTCCGACATATCTCGTTGTAAAACAAGTTGGACTGCTCAACTCGTTATGGTCGCTCATTTTGCCAACTGCGCTGGCTCCGTTTAATATGATTCTGATCCGCAACTTCTTCATGGGCGTACCGGACTCGCTTGAGGAATCTGCCCGAATGGACGGGGCGTCGAACTTGCGCATTCTGACTTCCATTTACCTGCCATTATCCGTACCTGCACTGGCTACCGTTGGCATGTTCTATGCAGTTGGTTACTGGAATGCATTCTTCCAAGCGATGATGTACATCACCGACCGGCAGTTAATGCCGCTACAAATGTTTCTCTTACAACTCGTTACCGATGAGAAATCAGCTGATCTGGTTGTGAATGATGTATTTCGCGAAGTTACCCCGGAAACGATCCGGGCGGCGGCCATTCTGTGCGCGGTAGTTCCTATTCTGTTCGTGTATCCGTTCATTCAACGATATTTCGTCAAAGGGGTTATGTTGGGTGCAGTCAAAGGGTAATGGCCAACCTGCGAGCACACCCGTTATTTCTTATAAACAATTTAGGGGAGGTTATATTCAATGATAATCAAAAAAGCAACGCTTGTGGGCATGTCATCTGTCCTGCTGGTTGGACTTGTGGCAGGTTGTAGTGGTAATAACGCAGCTCCTGCAAGCACTAGCCCTGCAACGACAAGTTCAAGTGGTGGGGTTAAAAACAAGGAACTGAAAGTGATGCGCATGTATCATCCTGCCATGGAACAATACAAGGGCAACGATACGATTAATGATAATAAGCTAGTCAACGTGCTGAAGGAGAAATCCGGGTACAATGTGAAATTTGAGTCACTGCCCAAGGACAACCCCAACCAGAAGATTTCGATCATTCTAGCCTCAGGTGATGTCCCCGATATTATGTGGATTCCAGGCAAATCTGACTACTTTAAGTTAGCGCAGCAAGGGGCATTTGAGCCACTTGACGAGTTGGTTTCAACTAATATTCCTAATCTATCTTCATTTCTGCCTAAAGAAATTCTCGACGCCTCCAAGTTGGATGGTAAAATGTACGGCATTCCCGTACGTGTTGCCCAAAAAGTTGGCAACGGCCTTCTGGAGCGCTCTGACATTCTGAAGGAGCTCAACTTGAAAGAACCGACTACGATCGATGAGATGTACACGACGCTCAAGACGATCAAAGAGAAAAAGAACTTAGCGCCTCTCACTGGGGCTGCTGGCAATCCTGGTGCGTTTATGTCTTCTTTCCTGCCTTACGCATCAGCATTCGGAGTAGGTACCTCCACGGTGAATAAAAATGGTAAGTTAGAATTCGCATGGCTGCAACCGGAATATAAAGAATACCTCACGACTATGAAGAAATGGTATTCCGAAGGCCTAATCGACCAAGAATTCGCTATCAATAAAGATATTAAGGATAAGATGATCAACGGTACTGCCGCTTTCGGTACGGTGTATTGGGGCGATGCGCTGACGATTGATACCTCAATCAAAGATAAGAAGACCGGAGGAACCTTGCAGTATATCGCTCCAGTTAGCGGTAAGAATGGCGCCTCAGGCTTCCAAGAGGAAGGTATCCCAGGAAACTATATCGTTATTCCAAAGCAAGCTAAGAATAAGGAAGGCGCTGCCGCTTTCATCAATTACATTCTGAATGGGGATACGGACAAATTTTTGACATACGGAATTGAAGGTCAGGATTACAAGGTGGATAACGGGCAAATCGTGCAGACGCCAGAACAGAGCAACAACATTCCATGGCGGACATTGTACTTCTTCGGTGACAGTGACCCGAGTTTCAATGCGCGTTTGAAGGTCAAAGGATTCCTTCCGTATTACGAGCCGTTGCTGAAATTCAAACAAAATCGTGAAGAAACTGCATACGCACCTTCAATTGAGGCTTACGATACGAAGTTTACAGAGTTGCGTAACTACACAGAAGAGAACGCTTTGAAATTTATTATGGGCAAAAGAGATCTAGGCGAGTTTGATAAGTTTGTGCAGGAGTTCAACGCTAAGGGTGGCAAGGCTGCTATCGATGCGATGAATGAATGGTTTACCAAAAAGAAATAGAAATTTCGGCGTGGATTGTGCTGATTTGAATAAGGAGGGTCCCGAAGCCATGAATATGGTGGGGGCCCTTTTTGTTCTATTTCCTATTTTATTATCTTCTACATAATCGTATTTCAATAAGTACAGTCATAAAATAAAGGAGAAAGTAGTGGGTATAAAGGAGATCATAATGGGATTTATCTAACTAGTAAAGGGGAATAGGAACATGCACATCGCGCGTAAATTTGCATCAGTACCCTCCAAATTACAGGGTGGCCGCACGCAGGAACTCATGGATAAAAGACAAGCGTTCGTACCCAGGGGTGTTGCTAACAATACGCCTATTTTTGTTGAAAAAGCTGAAGGCGCTTTGATTTATGACGTGGATGGTAATGTGTTCCTTGATTTTGCGGGTGCCATCGGGACGTTGAATGTGGGGCATTGCCCGCCTGAAGTTATCAAAGCTGTTCAAGATCAACTTGAAAAATATATTCATCCTTGTTTCCATGTTGCTATGTATGAACCGTATCTGAAGCTAGCAGAGAAATTGGCGCACATCACGCCAGGCAGCTTCCCGAAGAAAACGATCTTCTTGAATAGCGGTGCAGAAGCCGTTGAAAATGCTGTGAAAATTGCCAGGAAATTTACAGGGAAATCAGGCATTGTCTCCTTTTCGCGAGGATTCCATGGTCGGACGCTCTTAGGCATGTCGCTTACAAGCAAAGTCAGACCCTATAAGTTCCAGATGGGGCCGTTTGCTCCAGCCACCTACAAAGCGCAGTTTCCGTATCCGATGAATCGTCCGCAAGGCATGTCAGAGATAGAGTATGCGCGCTATTGTGTTCAGCAATTTGAGGATTTCCTTCTTACAGACGTAGCACCAGAAGAGTTAGCGGCAGTCATTATGGAGCCGATCCAAGGTGAAGGTGGCTTTATCGTGCCTCCGAAGGATTTTGTTCAAGGTGTATATAAAATTTGTAAAAAAAACCATATTTTATTCATTGCTGATGAAATACAAACTGGTTTCGGGCGGACGGGAGAAATGTTTGCTTCGACTCATTTTGAGATTGAGCCCGATTTGATGACGATGTCGAAATCCATTGGAGCAGGACTGCCGATTTCGGCGGTAATTGGGCGTTCGGAGATTATGGATGCGCCTGCACCAGGTGAAATCGGCGGGACGTATGGCGGCAGTCCACTTGGTTGTGTGGCAGCACTAGCGGTTATCGAGAAGATAGAACGCGAGAATCTCGTTGAACGATCACGGGTTATCGGTGAAACAATCCGCAGTTTCTTTACGGACTTGCAGAAGACGGTTCCACACATTGCCGAGGTTAGAGGTTTAGGGGCGATGTGTGCGATTGAATTCGTTCATCCTGATACGAAAGAACCGGATAAAGCGAATGCAGCAGCGATTCAAAAAGGCTGCTATGAAGCCGGCGTTATCCTATTAAGCGCTGGGGTGCATAGCAATGTGATTCGTTTCCTGACCCCACTCGTCATCTCCGATGAAGAGCTCGCGGAAGGCCTTGATATCATCCAACATGTTATAATTGAGCGATATGCCGAAGAGAGAAAGTAGGGAATACAGATGAAGAGGCATTTGTTTATTAACGGACAATGGAAAGAAGCTGCTCGTTACGAAGCACTTTACTCACCGTATTCAGGGGAGTGGCTTGCAGACGTAGGGTATGCGAATGTAGCGGAAACGGATGAAGCGATTGGAGCTGCGCAAGCAGCCGCACCGATCATGGCTCACATGCCCGCGCACGAGCGTACGACTATTTTATATAAAGTGGCTGGATTGTTGGAACAACGCAAAGAGGAGCTTTCTCGACTAGTTGCTTTGGAAGCGGCTAAACCGCTCAAGACCGCGCGAGGCGAACTCGTCCGGACGATCCAAACGTATAAATTCGCTGCGATGGAAGCAAGTCGAATCCATGGCGAAACGGTTCCTCTAGATGCAGCGCCTGGCGGAGAGGGCCGCATTGCCTTTACGCAGCGCAAACCGCTAGGTGTGATCGCGGCTATCACGCCTTTTAACTTCCCTTTTAATTTGGTTGCACATAAAGTCGGTCCTGCGATTGCCGCAGGGAACACAATTGTGCTCAAACCTGCAGGGCAAACACCACTTTCCGCCTTGATGCTTGCAGAAATTTTTCAAGAAGCCGGACTTCCTAATGGGGCACTGAATGTCATTCCTGGGCCTGGTTCGGTGGTGGGCGAGAAGCTCGTGAGTGATTCGCGTGTGAAGGCAGTTACTTTCACTGGCAGCCCTGCAGTCGGGATTGCGTTGAAAAACAAAGCAGGTTTAAAGCGAGTTACCTTAGAGTTAGGATCGAATTCAGCTTTAATTATAGATCAAGCCTATGAGTTGACAGATGAGTTAATCAGTCGCTGTGTACTCGGTGCCTTTTCATATAGTGGTCAAGTCTGTATTTCTATTCAGCGGATACTCGTCCATGTGTCACATCATGATGATTTTATGCTTCGATTCAAAGCACAAGTGGAGAAATTGGTGATGGGTGATCCGCTAGAAGAGACGACGGATGTGTCTGCGCTGATTAGTGAGAGGGATGTGCGTCGGATGCAGGATTGGGTGGATAGTGCAGTGTCCAAAGGAGCCCTTGTGATCACGGGCGGCAAAGAGCTAAATTCTCGCATATATCCTCCGACCATTCTGACGAATGTTGCTGCTAACGAGCCTGTTTCTTGTGAAGAAGTGTTCGGACCCCTTGTTACGGTTTCCTCGTTCACCTCGCTTGATCAAGCCATCAACGATGTGAATCAATCCCGCTATGGTCTACAAGCAGGGATCTATACGAATGACATCCGTGCCGCGCTGCACGCTGCCCAGCAGTTGGAAGTAGGCGGTGTCATGATTAATGATTTCCCCACGTTCCGCGTGGATAACATGCCCTATGGGGGTGTGAAGGAAAGTGGCTTCGGACGGGAAGGCATCCGCTATGCGGTGGAGGAGTTGACGGAGTTGAAGCTCATTTCAATTAAGTTATAGGCGTGAAAAAAGCACCCTTTGGGGTGCTTTCGTATGATATGCGATGATTAGGATTACATAGCATGGCTAAAGATAACTTGGTGAAGCTGCACGAACCAATTAACTGGAAAATGTACTGCTATTTCAGCTCTTTATTCTGCCTTTTAGTCACCCAAAAGGGCATTGAGAACCAAGAGATGTTCTCTTTTGTCCAGACAATGAAGCGCATCTTGAACCGTATGCATCGATAACTCTTTATTCGCAATTTCCTGAACCGAAATTTTCTCAATCGGCTTTTGGCTATATGACTCACAAAAAACTTCTACAAACTTTTGATTTGTTTGCTCCGTTATTTGGGGCTGCTTTTTCATGGTGCCCTCCTACTAACGAAATAGAATATCATCCGACAAATACTAAAAAACTGATGGTTGATCAAGGAATAGTAAAAATTTATAATCACATCATCCAACATGTTGTCTGATGAATAAAATGAAATGTTAATACGTAGGAGTGGTTTTAATGTCAGCAAAACAAGTTAGAATTTTAATTTTTGGTGCAGGTGTCATTGGGAGCATGTACGCAATTAAGCTTATTGAAGCAGGGTTTGACGTTAGCCTATTTGCACATTTTAATAGATTTAAATCATTAAGAGAAAATGGCCTGCAATATACAAAAAAAGGTAGAGTTAGATCAATCCAAGTGAATGTCATTGATACGCTCGAAAGTGACGATATATACGATTTTATTTTCGTTACCGTCCGTTATGATCGGTCCGAATCAGCGTTGTTAGCGCTAAAAAATAATCAAAGCAAACATATAGTTACGATGACTAATAATTCAATTGGATTTTCTTCGTGGCTGAATATCGTAGGGGATAGACTTTTGCCGGCTTTTCCCGGCTTCGGCGGACAGATTAAAGATGGCGTATTGCATCCTCGATTTCTACCAAAGATGATAGCGGCAACTGCATTTGGAGAAATAAACGGTGAAGTGACTGAACGCACTGAAAACCTCGCGAAAGTATTTAAAACAGCAAAGCTTCCCTACGTTATTAAAAAGGATATGCTAGCGTATCTAATCACACATTCCGTATCAGACATTGCATTGTTGAGCGCTTTGTATTCTGAGAATCAGATAACTGACAACAAAACAGCCAGAACCAGAAAGATGGCAAGCCAAATAACAGTCACTCTAAAAGCTTATCTGAGGGAAATACAACAAGCTGGCGTTTCAATTGATCCGCCAATGCTTAAGATAGTGGTTAAATGTCCAAACTTATTTTTGAATCTTTTCTTTATGACATGGCTGCGAACTAAAATGGTTAGGGATATGATGTTGCCGGATTATGCGAATAATGCCAACAAGGAGATTGTGCAGCTGAGGAATGATTTGATGAAATTTTTAAGTCAAAATGAAATCAAAACGGAACCTAACGGGAAACGATAATTGAACAACAATATCGGAGGTCCCGAGGTGGACTCCAGGTTAAAATGAAAAAAGAAGAATCGGCAGAAATGCCGGTTCTTCTTGCTCAATCCTATATTTACACACGAGAGTGTTTTATGTTAAGATACAAAGACCATTGGCCTTTTATTAATTTAACGCATAACTATTACATCTTATCTTTAATTAAATTTTAGCATGAATAAAGGCAGGTTGTCAAATATTTTTTATTTTTTTCACACAAGATCTTAAAGGAGCGTGTTCGTGAAGATGATAAAGGGAAACGAATGGCAGCAAGAACAACAACGATTAGACCTCGTTACGGATAAATTGCGTTCTGCAATCTCAGAAATTGAACCCGAAGTCGTGGGGTTACGCGATCAGGTGACAGACTTCCGCAAACGTTTTTGGGAAGAAGTGTCGATCAACACGAGCACGCATGAAGATTTCGAGGAAGCCTTCTATAGCATAAGACAGCAAGAAACATTGTTATCGGAGCGGGAACGGAGTCACGGGCAGCGGATGCAGCGATTGAAGAGCATGAAGCGGTTGTTGCCCTCGCCGTATTTCGGTCGAATAGATTTTCAAGAAGAGGGGTTCAGCTTCAGCGAACCTATTTATATCGGCGTTTCGTCTTTCGTAGACGTAGACGGCTTAAGCTTCCTGGTGTATGACTGGCGAACACCTATTGCAAGTATGTACTACGACTACTCCCCAGGAGCTTCGGCCTATGACACGCCAGGAGGTCGAGTTGCAGGGGAGATGACGCTGAAGCGGCAATATCACATCGGCGACGGCAAGCTCAAGCGTGTGTTCGATACGAGTGTAACGATCGGGGATGAGTTGCTCCAAGAAGTGCTTGCGCAAGGAGCAGATTCACAAATGAAGAGCATTGTAGCGACGATTCAGAAGGAACAAAATGCCATCATTCGCAACGATAAGACTCGCATGCTTATTGTGCAGGGAGCGGCAGGCAGTGGCAAGACGTCAGCAGCATTGCAGCGGGCTGCCTATCTATTATATAAGCACCGCGATAAGCTTAAAGCGGACCAAATCGTGCTTTTTTCCCCGAATCCGATGTTCAATAGTTATGTCTCAA
Organism: Paenibacillus oryzisoli; assembly: GCF_001653565.1. Taxonomy (GTDB): domain Bacteria; phylum Bacillota; class Bacilli; order Paenibacillales; family NBRC-103111; genus Paenibacillus_E; species Paenibacillus_E oryzisoli. The sequence continues at coordinate 192,624 of NZ_LYPB01000049.1, read as the reverse complement.
CGGTTCTTCCTGAGCTCGGTGAGGAAAATATGCAGCAAACGACCATCCAAGAATATTTGGTGTATTGGCTGGGATCCACGTTAGAGCTGGAAAGTCCATTCGAGCAGATCGAATATATGCTGACATCCCTTTCTTCGCAAGCGTATGAAGCACGACGAAGTGGCGTTCAGTATAAAGCATCTGAAGCTTTCCTCCATGCCTTGCAGCAGTACGCGATATGGTTGGGGAAAGAAGGCATGCTGTTCCGAAGCATCCGATTCCAGGAACGTGAGTTGATTACCGCGGAGCGGATTCAACTGCAATTCTACAGCTATGACCCTACGATTCGTCTGGCTAATCGAGTTCTTCTTTTACAGGAATGGATCCTGCAACAGCTGACTTTGCTCGAGCGCAAAGAACAAAGAGCGCATTGGGTGCAAGATGAGCTCGATTACCTCGACAACGAGCAATACGCCGAAGCTTACAGAGAGTTGCTCAAGAAATATAAGCAGGAAGAGGAAGTAGTCCTTCATATGAACGAGCAGCTGCTGGATGATTATGGACAGTTTCTTGGCAAGGGGGAAGACGAAGAGCAGGATATTGATTTTGCTATGCAGGAAATAGAAGGACTTCTTCGGAAGATGATCGTGAGTGGACACTATAAGCCATTGCGAAATGACGTTAAGCGATTTAAGTTTATCGATATCATCGGATTGTACGATCAGTTATTCAGCGATGAGGCTGCGTATCGAGGAATGACGAATGAGACCGTGATACCCGAACAATGGACGGAAATTTGCAGGCAAACGAAGGAGAAGCTGAGTCGAGGTGAGCTGTTTTATGAGGATGCAGCGCCGTTCTTATGCTTGAAAGAATTCGTAGAGGGGACGCGGAGGAACACGAATGTGCGACACGTATTTGTCGATGAAGGCCAGGATTATTCCCCTTTCCAATTCTACTTCCTTAAGCAGCTATTTCCCCGTGCCAATATGACAGTTCTCGGAGATTTTAGCCAAGCGATTTTCCCACAGGCGACCAATCTGTCCGAGCTGAATTCGCCGTTGATTCGGCTATACGGCCAAGAGGAAACGAATCTGATTCGACTTGTACGAAGCTATCGCTCCACCAGCGAGATTGTTGCGTTTACGAAGGCGTTACTGCCTGGCGTAGAAATTGTGCCTTTTGAACGGAGTGAAGAGAAGCCGCGTCTCATTAAGGTGAGCAACCCTGCAGAGAGAGTTGAGCGAATGCTAGCGCATCTCGCTGAATTAAAGGCAGAGGGTTTCGCGTCGATTGGCGTTATTACGAAGACTGCAGCGGAGAGTCGCGAAGCCTATGAAGCTTTGATGTCAGCGGGTTCAGAGGCGATGCGGCTTATTACGAAGGAAACGTTGACCTTTGAAAAAGGAACCATGATCATACCCGCATATCTCGCCAAAGGTGTCGAGTTCGATGCCGTATTGATTTATGATGCATCTGCACACGTGTACGATCGTGAGAGTGAACGTAAGTTATTTTATACCGCATGTACGCGTGCGATGCACCGGCTTCTACTCTATACGACAGGGGAATGGACACCATTTATTCAGTCACTGGATGCGAATTTATACGAAGCAGAGGGTTAATAGGCAGGGTAAATTATGACTGAAATATGAGTGATCCGTCAGTGTGCAGGGGTTTTATTCAGCGTCAGTTTGAGGTACGATAATTAATGGGGTTATTTCCCAAGAAGTGAGGTAAGCTGCATGCGCAAAAACGGAGGGGACACTACTGGATAACTTTGCATGCTTATATGTTGTGCGCGGTGAGCCCTATCGAGCGGGCACTTGCGTGAATTTGAATGAGGATGAAACGAACATCGGCCGGATATCCCAGGAGTTAACGCCGGATTTGGCGTTTACGAACGCTTTTATTTCCCGAAAGCATATCATCATCCGCAAAGAGCAAGACAAAGCGGTGCTCTATGATTTGGGAAGTCGCCATGGGACTGAAATTAACGGCGTACAGTTAACGCCGCATACCCCGTATCCGTTGAACAATTTTGATATTATTAGGCTTGCCAAAGGGATGACCGTCATCCATTTCTCTTATATGTTTGCCGATCAAACGCTTGAAATCGAACCGCTCAGCATCACCAGACAGCTAGAAATTCCTAAACTTCCACTGGAAATAAGTTGGGAGAAAAGAGAGTGTGTGGTGGATGGCAAGCGGATCGCGATGTCCGAGAAAGAATATCTATTGATTCGTGTGCTGCATGAGCATATCAACAGACTCGTTCCGCTGGAGGAAATTAAATCCAAGGTATGGCCAGAAAGATCACCGGGGGCAGCAGGTTTCTTGGATGTGTCACTCGACGAACTGAACGCCTTGGTGTATCGGGTACGCAAAAAGTACGGAAAAGACACCTTTCTCATTAGTGCCATTCGCGGCGGGGGTTATATGCTCGAATCCGATTTGAAATCGTCATAACGAAAGTTGGGGACCCTTCATGAAGTATATACAAACGGAGTACTCAGGCCCACTGAACGGAACAGTACACATACCTGGAGCAAAGAATAGTTCTCTTGCCTTACTCGCAGCTGCCTGTCTGGCGGATAATATCGTAACATTAGAAGGAATTCCACACATAGATGATGTCCGTCTTATCGCGGATATTGGCCGAGATATCGGCCTCAAGCTCACACAGGCAGGCGGACAGGTCATTATAGATCCACGCTGGATTCACAGCTCCGTCATTGATCCTGGCAAAGCATCGAGCTACAGAGCGTCTTATTATTTCGTTGGCGCGCTGCTGTCCAAATTCGGCAGAGTCACGATTGGATTGCCTGGTGGGGACGATTTCGTTTCAAGACCGATGGATCAGCATATCAAGGTGTTCCAAGCGCTTGGCGCTCAAGTCCGCATCTTCAAGGATTATTATGAGGTTGAAGCGGCAGAGTTGAGGGGAGCGGACATTTATTTCGACACAATTACCTCTGGAGCGACGATGAATGCGATGATGATGGCTGTGTTGGCCAAAGGGCGGACTCAGCTGCACAATGCGGCTGTGGATCCGGAGGTATGCGATACGGCAAGATTCCTGAATCAGCTCGGTGCACGTATTTATGGGGCAGGTACGGATCGCATTCGTATTGAAGGAGTTCCTTACTTGAACGGGGGCTTCCACACGGTCATTCCAGACCGACTCATTGCTGGGGCTTTCTTAATGGCAGCTGGGCTCAATGGGGGACAAATTACGGTTAAAGATGTTATTCCGGAGCATCTGGGTTCCTGTCTAGCGAAACTGGAGGAAGTCGGACTGCATGTGGAATGCGGTGAAAATAGTATTACAGCTTATGGTTCTGGCTTACTGAAAGCAACGCGCATTCGTGCAGGCATGTATCCAAGCTTTGCTACTGATCTACAGCAACCCATGACCGCGCTCTTGTTGCAGGCTCAGGGCAAGAGTATTGTTACCGATCGTGTCTATCCGAAAAGGTTCGCTCATGTTCCGCAGCTAAGGCGGCTTGGTGCGGAAATAGAGATACGCCAAGAATCAGCATTTATTCGCGGTGGGCTCCCCTTGCGAGGGGGCTGGGTGCACGCGACGGATGTGCGTGCCGGAATTTGCATGCTGATGGCCGGTTTCACGGCGGAGGGCAGCACGTGTATAACAGGGGTCGAGCACATCGAGCGCGGCTATGAGGACGTTATTGGCAGCTTTAGATCGATCGGTGGTAAGCTCTCGATGCGCGAGCTGGATGCTCAAGAGATTTCCAGCCGAATTCACATGCAAGGATAACGGTGATCTCTTTGATAATGAACGTATAACAACTTTAAGGATGGTGTCTTCCCTTGATGCATTCAAACAATCCAATTGAGAAGTATCTCGAACGCATCGGTTTTCATGGTTCGCTCGATGGCAGTGCGAAGACATTAGCCCATCTGCAGGAACGGCACCTGCACACGGTTCCCTATGAGAATCTTGATATTCTCGAAGGAAAAGCGTTATCGCTTAATCCTCAGGATCTATTCGAGAAGATTGTCATACGCCATCGTGGTGGATATTGTTTTGAAACCAATGCCTTATTCGGATGGCTGCTTCGTGAACTCGGCTACAAGGTGACGGACTTGGTTGCCCGTTTTTGGCGTGATGAGCCCAATCTGCCTCCCAAAAGGCGCCATCATGTCTTGAAGGTAGAGGCTGAAGGCGTCAACTACCTGTGCGATGTTGGCGTGGGCGGAATCGTACCCCGCAGACCGCTTCCATTCGTCGAAGGTGTTGCCCAGAAGCAAGGTGAGGAGATGTACCGTTTAGAGCGAGATCCCTATGACGGCTGGGTGCTTTGTGAGCAGAAAACGAAGGGGTGGCAACGCATCTACTCTTTCACAGAGGAGCCTCAGCTCCCCAAAGACTATCTATTTGCGAGTTTCTGGTGTGAAAAGTCCCCGGATTCGGTTTTCAATAAATCCGCTATTGTTGCGATACGCACGTCAGAAGGAAGGCATACCCTTGCTGACAAGGAGTTCCGCGTATTCAGCGCTACAGACGTGCAAACCTTTACACCACAGACAGACGAGGCGTACAAAGAAGCTTTATTCACGTATTTTGGCATACGTCTTGACTAAATAGAACTTGAGAAGGCAGCTGACCTTAGGGTACGGTTGCCTTTTTAGCCTAATTACCCCCTGAAATCGACGAAATTCGACGAATCTGTATAGGAGTTATAGCATAAGGAGTGAATCACGATGGCGAACAATTACAAACGCTTCATTCATAATCAATTCGAAAAAGCGAAGTCTACCGCATCCGAGTTCATTTCTCCAAGAAATGCGGAACAAGATGAAGACATGATAGAGCTCGACCCACGTTATGTGGATAAGCTGAAAGAAACTGCCGATCTACAGCAAACCACTGTAGAAGCGATCGTTAATGGACTCATTGCGCAATATTTGGCAAGCGCTACTTACGAACTAACCCCCATCTCTGTGGATCAAAAGGAAGCAAACCCGCTGCTATACTTGGACGGTATTTGCAAACAAGAAGATTAAGGAGGTCTGATCGATGGATAATCACTTGAATATTCAGGATGCCATTTTTCTGGATGAAACAGCTCTAGCTGCTCTTATGAACCCTAAAGACCCTCGATATATCAAAGCAAGATCCATGTTTCTGGATTTACATGATCTTGAACGTAATTACATGACGACGAACTCCATTGTATTCGATCTCCATGAATGGCTGCGGAATGAATATAGTTATGAGCAGGCGGAATATTTCCTGAAGGCGATTGAGAAAGCAGTAAGTAGAGGGAGATTGGCCGTCATCTCAAGCGGCCCGGAATTTGAGGGGGAATCGCGCAGATTGTTAATGGATAGGCCCGAGCTCCGCTTCTCACTCAGCGAAGCCCTTACGGCTGTAACCATGTCGTACTATCAGGTGAAACGCATTTTTACTTTTAATCGTAATTTCATGATGCTAAAGAATTTGGATAAGGACATTCGTATTATTCCATCCCATCATTTCGGCAATTAAGGTGTAACAGCAGTTGTGCGAGCGATAGGTCCAATGCCTGATTTGACAGCAGTCACTTCCATTTGATCATTGTAAGCGACGACATACCAAGGTGCTGATGCAGATTCTGGCCGAACGCCAATTTCGATTTCCCATGGAGCTTCATAACTGGCACCAAGGAGTTGATCCCCTTGGTAAATAGCAATTGCAAAGGGCGGCTTACCCTCTTTATTGACAAGTTTAGGATAGACAAGAGCGGTCTGTCGACCAGTAGGAAGAGAACTTGTCAAGACTGGTGTATAGCGGTATGGAATGGGATTTACCCCTGGCTCTACTTTACTCAGAAACCAATCGGATGCAATCAGCCGTTGATAATACCCGTCCATAAATGGATTTTCCCCGATGTCATAGACATAGCTTCCGTTCGTTCGAATCGCCTGAGCCCGACTGAAATTAAAGTAAGTGATTGCTTTTACTTGTGGAAACAAGCGCGGGAGATGGCCATACATGTAACCCAGCTGACTCTCTGCCCAGCTCCAGTAAGCTTGGTTAGTTGGCAAATACGTATGAGCAACAGCACCCTCAGAAATCATGATAGGTTTATGGCTATATCGTTTATAGAGAGGAGCGAAGGTATCGATCACGGTACCTTGGAGCTGCTCTTTTTCTGCTGAGTAAGGGGTGCTATATAAGGAGAAACCCACCCAATCTACATAGGCATCGCCTGGATAGTAACTATCGATCGTATCTGGCGGCCAGAAGTTTGGCGACCATACCATGGCGACATTCGGTGCTTCTTCCGCCATAATGTCATGAATCAGGCGGAATTTCTCGATATATTTCTGCGGCTCGCCGTGCCACGGCACCCAAGCTCCGTTCATCTCTGAAGCATAGCGGAGGAAAATGGGGATGCCGGAAGCTTTCGCCTCCCGGGCGAAACGGCGAACATATTCATCATCTTGCACGTCGTCTAAGCCGAACCGCGGTTCCCAGCCGATCTGAAGTGCGCCGTCTAGTTCCTTCACCCTTTCCGCTGTTCGCGCGGGAAAGTAGGTATTGGTGTCGGTCTGCACCTTGCGCCATCCCACGTATGACAAATACAGTGCGTGCTTGCGGCCGTAGACATCTTCAATCTTCGTTACATCATAGCCAACTCGCCGATCTGCTCCCAGCATGCCGATATAGACCCCTGATGCAGGCTCATGTTTGGCAAGCGTGAGGGGAGATTCTGTTGGTTTAAGTGGTTGATCCGGTGTCGGAACGCGGAGATAGAGTTCCATATCTGTTGAAGTGGCTTGGTTAGTGGGCCAACTAGACATAAGTGGAAGTGCCGAAGGAAGACCAGCATGGTAGGCATCGATCCGCTTCCGATAGGCTGTTGCGGTCTCAGCATGTCCGGTTTGTTCCGATTTCTTCTCTTGGTTGAGCCAATAGGTGACGATATCAGGCTGCTTAGGTTGTGAAGAAGGAGTGACAACCGGAGGAGGATCCAGCCTGACAACGGCATCAAGCGAATGGGATTCGCGCGAATCGCCGCCAGTCTTCATGACAAGCAAGGGAAGCGCGATACAGCTCGCCAATCCGAGGAGGGTTGTAAGCCCCCAAGCAACTTTATTTCGCATGATACAGGTTCCTCTCATAGGGGGATTCCTCTTCATTGTATGCCCAAACTCGAAGGTGGGTCAATGACGTATAATTGCAGGTTCGCGCAACAATGGCGTGATGAAAAAGCGGGTCCCGTGCGCATATTATGCTGAAGGGACCCGCTTCGATGATAAGGCAAGGGACAACCATTATCCTTGCTTAGTTTGAAGGCGAATAACGTTCCAAGATGCTTTGGCCAGGTTACTTTTGACATGTCCATTGTCAAGGACGGACAAACCGTCATGATGCGGCTTAACATGATGTGGGTTAGCCTTCGTATTTACGGCTTTCAAGTCTTCGTGCTGGAGCACGATGTGCTCAATCAAGCTAAGGTCACCGAAGCTGCGGATATCCAGATCGAGTTCCATAGTCTCGGTGAGATGGCGATTGACGGCAAAAACCGTAATATAGCCTTGCTCCTCGTCGTATACGCACACCGATTCCAAGTAAGGGACGTCGGTATAATCTTTGGCATCATATTTAGGTGAAGAATTGACCGTATGAAGGACAGTGCCTCGGCCGTAGACGGAAGCATGAAGGAACGGATAGTAGGTCGTTTGCAGCCACAGAGGGCCACCTGTTTCTGTCGTAATCGGTGCAATAACATTAATCAATTGTGCCATGCAGGCCATTTTGACACGATCAGCATGCTTGAGTAACGTAATAAGGAAACAACCAACAGCTAGGGCATCTTCATGCGTATACACATCTTCAAATTCGGGTGGAGCAATCTGCCAACGCTCTTCGGCGCGACTTGATCCAATGGTATGCCAGACATTCCATTCGTCTAAGGAGAGCATAAGCTTCTTCTTGCTGCGCTTCTTGGCTTTCACATAATCACAGATGGCTGCGACGCTGCTAATGAAACTATCTAAATTAAGCGATGAGGCAAGGAAATTGGCTGTATCGTTGCTATTATTATTGTAATAAGCATGGAGCGACAAATAATCAACATTCTCATAGCTCAAATCCAGAACGGTAGCTTCCCAATCTGCAAACGTACTCATACCGCTCGATGAACTGCCACAAGCCACTAACTCGATACTAGGATCTACCCAACGCATCACTTTGGCCGTTTCATTCGCGAGGCGACCATACTCAACAGCCGTCTTCGTGCCAATCTGCCAAGGGCCATCCATTTCGTTGCCTAGACACCAGGTTTTGAAACGATGGGGTTCCTTATAGCCGTGGGAAATGCGCAGATCACTATAATAGGAGCCAGAAGGATGATTGCAGTACTCAATCAGATTTCTAGCATCGTCAATGCCGCGTGTGCCGAGATTAACCGCCATCATCACTTCAGAACCAACTAACTTCGCCCAATCCGCGAATTCATTCGTGCCCACTTCATTCGTCTCCGTTGTCCACCATGCTAGTTCTAGCAATCGTCTACGGTCTTTCTTAGGTCCAACGCCATCTTCCCAATTATATCCGGAAACGAAGTTGCCGCCTGGGTAACGAATAATCGGAACTTGCAGCGCGCGGATCGCTTCCATCGCATCTAGTCGGAAACCATTCTCATCTGCCGTAGGGTGATCGGGTTCATAAATCCCTCCATAAACAGCCCGTCCCAGATGTTCGATGAAGGATCCGTATAGACGAGGGTCAATTTGAGCTAGAACAAAACTTTTGTCGATGAGCATTTGTGAACGTAAAGACATGATTGATCGCTCCTTATATTAATAATTAATATATTTGTGAATTCTACTTATGTTGATTTCATCTTTATTATGTACGATAATGGAGTTGATCATCAATGGTTATTTTATAGGATTAATAAAATTGCGTATTCTAAAGGGTGTGAACGAATGTATCTTAAGACAGATGCTGCTTCGCTTCAAGTGTATGAGGCATTGGCGAGTGAAGTTCGCCTGAAAATCATAGATAAACTATTCATAAAGGAAATGCACATTAAGGAACTAGCTGCCGAACTCTATCTCAGCAATGCCATTGTCAGCAGCCATGTTAACAAACTCGAGCAAGCAGGACTTGTAGGGAGTAAGATGAGGCGTGTTAACGGTGGAACTTATAAATATTGTTTCGTGAATACGTCCTATTTGCAGATTAAGCTATCTCCGGAAAGAACCTCCTTGCATAAATGCAAGGAAGTGTCCGTGCCAATCGGACATTACACCGATTATGAAGCGTGGCCGACATGTGGGCTTGCTACGACCGAGAAGGTCATTGGCAACTATGATAATCCGGCCTATTTTATGGATCCTGAAAGAGTAGAGGCTGGTATTCTCTGGTTTGGGAGAGGATTTGTCGAGTATAAAGTACCCAATTATTTGTTGAAAGATGACTCTCTGAAAGAAATAGAAATCTCACTGGAAATTGGCTCGGAAGCTCCTCAAGTAAATGAGAATTGGCCATCAGATATTTGTTTTACACTGAATGAAACGCAGCTTGGTGTATGGACAAGTCCTGGTGACTATGGAGAGACGAGGGGGAAGCTAACACCAGAGTGGTGGCACTCGGATGTGAATCAGTATGGGCTCCTGAAGGTTCTTCGGATTACGGATAGGGGGACATTCATGGATGGTCAACGACTTTCGGATATCAGCATCACGGACCTGCGTATTGATCCGAAGTACTGGGTGTTTCGAATAAGTGCGGAGGATACGAAACGTGGGCGCGGTGGTCTAACACTTTTCGGCAAGGGATTTGGCAATTACGAGCAAGATATTAAGATGAGATGTTTTTATGAGTGAGGGATAGCGTATTGTTCTATGACTTTCCAAGACCCAATAAGATGGTATATATGTATTTATTTGAGGAGGGATTGCGTGGGTTGGTCACGTAAAGAGTTGAAGAGCAGAGCCAAACAAGTACTTCGCACATCGTATTGGAAGGCATTTCTGGTTAGTTTGCTGCTTGCCATTGTTGGAGGCGGGGTTCCGAGCTGCAATAATTGGGGTTCAAGTAATGGGGCATCGTCGTCGTCATTCAACATATCAGACTGGCATCTAGGCACGGGGGATATTTCGGATGGTGTCGGTGCACTCATTCTTGTTATCATCGTCATTGTTGCGATTATAGCTGGTTTGTCAGCGATAGCCTTCAGTATCTTCGTACTTAATCCGTTTAAGGTGAATGCACAGCAATATTTCAAACAAGCCTCCCAAGGCGATGTGAATATGAACTATCTCCTATACGCATTCGGCAAAGGAAGATACCTAGGCACGGTTGCTGCTATGTTCTGGAGTGCTTTACTTAATTTCTTATGGTTTTTATTGCTCATCATTCCAGGCATAGTGAAGTCCTATGCGTACAGCATGGTGCCATATATCCTTGGCGACAATCCGACTATTGGTCGGAAAAGAGCGGTTCAGCTCAGCAACCAGATGACGCGAGGCCATAAATGGCGGATGTTTGTACTGGATCTCTCGTTTATTGGGTGGTTCCTTCTTGGTGCAATAGCGCTCGGCGTAGGAGTGTTGTTCGTATTACCGTATTATAATTCTACCAAAGCAGAGTTATATGTGGCACTGCGTCAACAGGCGTTATATGATGGACTTAGCACCTCGGAAGAATTACATTTACCGATCTCATAAGGAGCTGATTGTTGTGTCCGTCCAAGTAGCGGTGAGTAAGACGCAAGCAACCACGACGACGTCCAAGCATTCGATTACAATGATCATGGGCATGTGGCTTATCATTGGTTTGTTTATTGATGGTTTCGCCCATAATCATGGCGCAGTAGAAACATTTTTTACACCGTGGCACGCGATTCTTTACTCTGGTTATTTGGCTTGTGCGGTGTGGATCTTTATGATGATCCGTTCGAACAAAATCAGCGCGCAATCCCCAACATGGTTCACAGCAATTCCTGTCGGCTACAAACTTGGTGTCGCTGGCGTCATTCTTTTCTTTGTCGGCGGGCTTGGTGATATGTACTGGCATACTGTGTTTGGCATTGAGAAAAATATTGAAGCCCTGCTTAGCCCTACGCATCTCCTGCTGCTGACGGGTGCCTTACTGATACTGACAAGTCCCTACCGTGCGATCAGCGCTGCTGAAAAGGGTGCAGCACCAACGTTTCGCCAATTGTTACCGGCGTTAACTTCAGTAGGACTAACCTTCACGGTGTTCGCCTTCTTCCTCATGTACGCCTGGTCCTTTCGGCAAAATCTGTGGATGGCTAGAGGTGAAGATGCGATTGGCAGAGCTGTCGTGGATTTCCTCCTTACCACGATGATTCTTGTGATTCCATTGATGTTCGTCCTGCGCAGATGGAAACTCCCGTTCGGGACGGTGACGTTCTTCTTTCTATTTGAGTCGATGTTCCTAGCGGTACTGGACGGGTTCCGGGACTATAGCTCGATTATCATTCTGCTAATTAGTGGTGTGATCGGCGATTTATTATTTCGAGAGATCAAAGAGCGGGACAGAGCAGATTGGCGGTATAAAGCCATCTTCTTTGTACTTCCGATCTTGATCTGGGGGCTGTATTTCGCACATTTGAAATTATTTGAAACGTTGAACTGGACGCCAGAGCTCTGGGGTGGATCCATCTTCTTATGTGCATTGTCCTCACTCGGGTTAAGTATTCTTGCAGGGCCGGTTTCATCCGACAAAACCGAATGAGAGTCATGCTGTTGCCATAGCTTGCTTCTTCATACTCCTATCCGCTTGCGGTTCGTCAGCCACGACGGTTGATATGTCCGATATGTCCGGGATGTCGGGAATGACGATGGCATCATCTGTTGCACATCAGCATACGAGCGATGCGATTGCTCATTTTGCAGTGGATTCACCCCATAATTTACCGAAAGAGATATCCAACATCACGATATTGGTTCAAAATAAATGGAATCGCCCCATCGAGAAATTCGATGTCATGCACGAGAAACTCATGCACCTTATTGTGGTTAGTAAGGATTTGTCCTACTTCGAACACGTGCATCCGACCTATGCTGGCGCCGGGCGATTCGATGTCCAGACATCGTTTCCAGCAGGAGGCTATTATCAGCTTATTGCGGATTTCACACCAACGGGCTCGGGGGAAAGTGTGCAGTCCCATTGGGTGACCATTGACGGGAAGGCGCCGAAAAACGTTAAATTGCTCCCGGATAAACGTTTAACGAAACAGGTCGGTGACAAGGAAGTCACCCTAGCTTTCGATCATCTCATGGCAGGCATGGAGCTGGATATGGTGTTCTCGTTTACGCAGGGAGCAGCCAAAACACCCGTAACGAATCTACAGCCCTACCTGGGGAGTGTCGGACATGTCGTTGCGATCAGTGAGGATGGGAATGATTTCGTTCATGTACATCCGACGGATTCAGAAGCGACTTCGGGGCCGACCGCGGCGTTCAAAATTGTGTTTCCAAAGAAAGGAATCTATAAAATTTGGGGCCAATTTCAGCAAAATAATGAAGAGTTCATCGTTCCTTACGTAATTCATGTAAATTTGTAATATAAAAGAAATATAGTCGTCATCTTCCATACATGTTAGTCGGTTATAATAAAAGACGACCCCCTTTTTAAATATAAACCTTTAGACCCGCAGCCCGTTGCTGTGGGTCTCTTTTTGCCTATCTATGGTACAATAAGAGGCATACATCGAATAGGAGTGAGAAGAATGACTGCAAGCGTGAACGAGCAGGAGCTTTTACAATTCATCATCGGCAAGACGAAGGCGGATCCCAAGCAAATTGAGTTAGTTCTGAAACATGAGAAAGCCTATATCGCCAAGGTAGAACAAAGTTCGAAAGGTGCTGTAGATATCGACAGTGATGACTTGATTGATCATATTCTTGGCCGTCCAGACGTGAAGCTAAGCGAGCTTGCGGTGGATACGATTCTTGAGGCCGAGATGGAGTATCTGATGAAAAATGGCATGGCTGGCTACATGGATTAATGTTTGCTCTGAGGACCCTCACGTAGAGAAATCTACGTGGGGGTTCTTTTGTGCTTGGGCACATTGACTGTAACAGTCAAGAAATGCCGATGGTAGCCAGCCTGCAACAGCAAATAACGCGAAATAACTGGAATTCCTCCATCTAAATTCCGTGAAAATCGTGCTTTTGGAGGAATAACTGGATTTTATGTAGCTAATTTTACCCTGTTCTATTGGAAATCAAGAATTAGAGGGAATTAGATGTACTTTTTCCATTTAAATGAAAATATTGAAGGGAAATCGCAGAAATAGATGTAGTTTTTCCAGTTAAACGTGTAGGAGGAGAGGGGAAGGGGGAGTGAAAGAGTAGCGTGTTGGAGTAGGAGGTAAGTGTAATTAGGAAAGAGTAGCTAGTTGTAGTAGGAGGTAAGTGTGGAGATAGAAAGTGATGTAGCAAGGTGAATGTAAGGGGGAAGTGAGAAGTAACAAGTGAGCCATGTAGAGTGACATTAAGTTAACCTTAAAGTTAATTGAATAACATGTATTGACTTTATTTTTGAGGGATTGCATAATGAGTTTAGGATTTATCACGTTATTTAGTTAACTTACAAATTATTCAATGGAGGTTTTCCTTTACAATGAGCAACCAACCGAGAGCTGAATATCCTAGACCGCAATTTGTACGAGATAGCTGGATTAACTTAAATGGGGAGTGGCAGTTCGAGTTCGATGATGCTTCCATAGGTACGAAAGAGAAATGGCACAAGGGTGATAAAGCGTTCTCGAAGACGATTCAAGTTCCTTTCGCTTTTCAAAGCCAATTAAGCGGTATTGGCTCTAATGAATTTCACGATATCGTGTGGTACCGCCGCGATCTCGAGATTCCGCAGTCTTTTGCCGGTAAACGAATTCTGCTTCACTTCGGCGCGGTGGATTACCTTGCATCGGTTTGGGTGAATGGCATTCTGGTGGCCACGCACGAAGGTGGCCATACACCATTCCATGCGGATATTACGGAAGCGCTTCAAGCAGGGACGAATTCACTTGTGGTGAAGGCAGTGGATTTCAGCAAAGACGTAACACTACCAAGAGGAAAGCAGTATTGGAAAGCGGATTCCGCTAGTATTTTTTACACAAGAACGACAGGGATATGGCAAACAGTGTGGCTAGAGGCTGTTTCTGCTAACGCCCACTTAGATAAGGTGAAGATGACGCCGGATATTGATGCGAAGCAAATCGAAATCAAATATGAAATTGATGGTATCGACGCGAATTCAACGTCCAAATACCAACTTAAGGTTGATATTTCTTGGAAAGGCGAGCTAGTTTCCGAAGATGTATATGGCATTAGAAGTGGGACAGGTGCACGGAAGATCCGTTTGAATGATTTTAATGATCATGGGCTTGGCGGATGGTGGTCACCAGAGAAACCGAATTTATATGACGTTACGTTCACGTTGCTAGTGGATAATGAGGTTGAGGATGTTGTAGGAAGCTACTTCGGGATGCGCAAAGTTTCGATCGAGGATGGCAAGTTGTGCTTGAATAATCGTCCGTATTTCCTGAAAATGGTGCTGGATCAAGGCTACTTCCCAGATGGGAATTTGACGCCTCCGAGCGATGAGGCGATTAAACAAGATGTTGAGCTTACGAAAGCGATGGGCTTCAATGGAGCTCGTAAGCATCAGAAACTGGAAGATCCAAGATTCCTGTATTGGTGTGATGTGCTTGGGCTTGTTGTCTGGAGTGAAGCGGCGAATGCCTATGAGTATTCGGACAAATACGTAGGTCAATTTACTAAAGAATGGGTTGCTTCGATGGAACGGGATTATAATCATCCGTCGATTATTGCATGGGTACCGCTCAATGAAAGCTGGGGTGTCCCGAACATTCAAATTGATAAATTGCAGCAGCAGCATGCTTTGACAATGTATCATTTGAGCAAATCGCTGGATCCTATGCGCCCAGTTATTTCGAATGATGGATGGGAGCTAGTGACAACCGATCTGTTCGCCATTCATGATTATGAGTGGAGAGAAGAGGTGCTCGCGGAGCGTTACAGCTCTAAAGAGAAAGCAGTTCATGCGATGCCGGCGAATCGACGTTTATTTGTCGAAGGGTTCCCTTATCAAAATCAGCCGATTCTCGTTACCGAATTTGGCGGGATTGCCTATAAGAAGAGCGAATGGGAAGGTTGGGGCTACTCTGGCGCAGATAATGATGAGGACTATGAGCAAAAGCTGCGTGCCGTCATTCGTCCACTCCTGAACTCAGGCGTTGTCCAAGGGTACTGTTATACACAATTGACGGATGTTGAACAAGAGATCAATGGGTTGCTTACCTACGATCGCAAGCCTAAAATCCCTGTGGAAATCATCAAAGCGATTAATGATCGCAAGTAACTAACGAAGCCGAGGCTATTGCAGCCTCGGCTTTCTCACGATGATTTCCCCTCATGCTTCAGCATGCGACGGAACTCTCGGGGGGAAAAGCCTGTATAGGTCTTAAATAACGTAGAGAAGTTATGCTGCTCAATCCCGACAGCAAGCGCGATGCTGCCGATAGGCTGATCTGAAGCTAGCAGTTTTCGTGCCTTATCGATTCGCAGACGTTTCATGTATTGGATAGGGGAACAGCCTAGGGTGGTATGAAAGGCTCTAATAAAGTAATTGGGATGATAATGAGCGATTCCAGCGAGCTGCTCGACAGTTATTTTCTGATCCAGATGCTGTTCAATATATTGAAGTACACAATGCATTTTACGAGTCGCAGACAGTGGATCGGAGATTTCCTCGAAATTCTGCTCAAGGAATTGACTCAGTAAACTAAGAAGTGATGCTCTAGCTTTGAGAATAGAAGCAGGGGATGGATCATCATTTGAGAGTATCATATGTTGGAACCAAGCCTCGATCTCAGAGCAATCCAACTTATCTATAGACACGGGAAAACGATACATTTCGAATAAATCTCGATTCCCGACACGGGCGGTGAAGTGGCACCAGTATTTATGGAAATTCTGCCCGCTGTCAATGGAAATCTTTTGAGCGGAATGACAAGGAAGCAGAATAAGCTGGCCTGGATGTAAGTTGTACGTTACCCCATCCGATTCGAGCACCCCTCGGCCACTAACGATGTAATACAATCGGTTAAAGCTATGAACTTTGTTGTCACGTTCCCAATCGTCGCATATGTGTTGTTCTTTGGAAACGATTACATCAACATGCAGATTGGTCAGTATGCTGCGCAATGAATTTTCCAGAACCTCGACCGCCATGTAAAGCCCCTTTTCTAAAAACAAAGTTAGTTTTCACTACAAATAGGTTAGCAAAATAGAAGATTCATGTAAATAGAAAAGGTACGATGTAAAAGGAAATAGAGTCTATGTTGAATCAGGTAAAGTAGAGGGAAGAGATATTCAATATAACTAAGGAGCCACATATGAAAACAGGAAATCAGCAATTTATGACGGAAGTCGTACAAGGGTGGGGCAAGCTGCCGGAAGGAAAATCATTCGGCTATACGCACGGAATCGTGGTAGATCAGCAAGACAATGTCTATGTCCTTCACACGGGGCATGAGAATGTTACCGTATTTAACCAGTCTGGGGAATATCTGCGCTCCTGGTCTGCAGCAGGTATAGCAGACGGTGCCCACGGCTTTTATTTACATGTCGAACAGGGGGAGGAATTTCTCTATCTGACCGATGTGAATTTAGGAACGGTTATAAAGACAACCTTGAAAGGAGAAATCGTCCTACAGATTCAACCTCCACAACTTCCGGATGTATACAATGAAGAGAAGAAATACAAGCCGACAGATCTCGCTGTAGCTCCGAACGGGGATATCTATGTGACAGATGGGTACGGTCAGCACTGGATTCATCGTTATTCAGCAAGCGGTGAGTACATCACATCCTTTGGGGGAACAGGGAATGAGCCAGGCAAGTTTAAGTGTCCACACGGCATCTCAGTGAAGCTTGATGGGGAGGAGCCGCAGCTTTACGTAGCGGATCGCGGTAACTTCCGCATTCAAGTCGTAGATCTTGAGGGCAACCATATTAAATTTATTACAAATGATATGGATATGCCGTGTAGTTTTTATTTTACCGGTGACTACATGCTGTTCCCTGATCTTCACAGTCGTGTTACCGTTTTCGATGCCAAGGATGATACGCTTGTCGCTCATTTAGGTGAAGACCAGCAAGCATATAAACAGCAAGGTTGGCCGAATTTAGCGAAGGACTATTATCGTGACGACAGATTTAGCTCTCCACACGGGGTGTGTGCTGACTCCAATGGTGATGTCTATGTAGCCGAATGGATTTCGGATGGCCGAGTAACGAAGTTGCGTCGCGTGTAAAGTTAGATGAAGTGACAGGCATTTGTTTTGAAAAAGAAATTCCTGGGTAAGTGATTTCTAATCTATGCGTCTCGAGGCAGCTAAGTGGAGAACGCATTTCACAAACCCAGGGAGGAATGAATTATGCAATGGAGAGGCAGAGAAGGAAGCGGGAATATTGAAGATCGCAGGGGCATGTCGACAGGCGGCAAGGGGATCATTGGAGGCGGACTCGGGCTGGTTATCGTACTCATTATTACGCTACTTGGCGGCAATACCGAGGATTTGCTTGGCGGCTTGCAAGGCAACTCGCAGCAACAAAGCAGCTCTTATACGGAATCTGCCCAGGACAAAGAAATGAAGGAATTCGTCTCCGTGGTGCTGGCGGATACTGAGAAAGTGTGGGCAGAGGAGTTCCGCAAGGAAGGTTTGACGTATACCAATCCGAAGCTTGTCCTCTATATGAACCAAGTTCAGTCTGCCTGTGGTTCGGCATCTTCGTCGGTGGGGCCATTTTACTGTCCTGGAGATGGGAAGCTGTACATTGATCTCAGCTTCTTTCAAGAGCTTAAGGACAAGTATAAAGCGCCGGGCGATTTTGCAATAGCCTATGTCATTGCACATGAAGTCGGACATCATGTGCAGACGCTGCTGGGCACGACCGATAAACTAGACGCGCTTCGGCAGAATCTGAGCGAGAGGGATTACAACACGTATCAGGTGCGCTTTGAACTTCAAGCCGATTACCTGGCTGGCGTTTGGGCGAACCATGAACAGCAGATGAACCTGCTGGAGATGGGTGATGTCGAAGAAGCTCTTGGTGCGGCGAGTGCCGTCGGCGATGACAGGCTGCAGAAGCAAGCGCAAGGATACGTCGTACCTGAAACCTTTACCCATGGCACGTCCCAACAACGTGCGAACTGGTTCAAGAAGGGATATAGCACTGGAACCATTGAAGGCGGAGATACGTTTAGTGCGTCCAGCTTGTGAACATGGACAACTGTCACACTGAACAGAATCTAAATCGTATAACGTGCAGCAGCCTAGGACTTCATTTCGTCGTCCTAGGCTGTTGCTTTGTTGCATGTTTAGGTAAATTGGTTACTCCTCGGAATGATCAATTCGAATCACGATCACATTGGATAACACATTTCCCTTATGAACGGGGGCATTCACTTGGTACTCGTAGGTTGCAGGAACTTGAAGTGTGAGACGCCTTACATTGGAATGATGAATGATGGACGCATCATAGGTAATCTCTATGGTTGAACGAGGTTGTAGATTGCTTAAGGACAAAGGTTGTTTCACATTGACTTCTTGGATGAGAATGCCATTTATCCGCAGGGATCCCGGAATAAGTGTATTGAGTTGTGAGATCCAATCGAGCAGATTTACTTGATTCGCGGCTAAATTTCCAGTATTGGCAACTAAAATTTGATAATGAATGGCCGTACCAGGTTCAGCTTGACGAGGCGTAGCCGAAAGTAGAACATCCACAATGGGCAGTAGGAGTTCAACACTGACTAGATTGGATAATATTTGATTAGAGACGATTCGACCATCAGGGAGTACATAGGTAAATAGGACATGAGCCTGACTAACAAGCAGTCTCTGATCTAAGGAAATAGCAAACGAGCTAACCGTGACTTGGAATTTCACCAGGAATGACGCACCTGGCTGTAACGTGCCCAGCGGAATTGAGCTTGGCAGAACTTTCTGACTATAGGGAACGCCATTGATGGTAAGACTTCCAACGACATAGAAGCTGCCTTGCGGAATGAAATCGGAAAGATGAACCTCTGTGGCAATATTGCCATGATTGGTAATGGTAATCTCGTATGTCAATGTATCTCCAAGCGTAGCCTGAGGTTCTACCACAGATTCAACTACAGTCAGAGCTGGATCATATACGTGAATCGATATCGTATTCGAAACGATCTTTCCTTTGCCATCTTCGTTGGTATACGTGAGCACAGCTGAATTCACGATACAGTGGGAAGTAGGCACATGCATGATGGTCACTTGGAACTGAAGACAGACTTCTGAATGCGCAGGGATTTCTCCAAGTTTAATACCTACATTCGGATTTGCGGACGGGTAACTAACCCCATCGATTTTGACACTTCCTGGTACAAATGCAACCCCGGCAGGCAATTCATCTTGGAAAAAAGGATGATGGATTGGACAAGCTTCGTCATTCTTGATGGTGAAATAAAAGCTGACCGTGTCTCCAACATACGTAGAGGTAGAGCTTGCCTGTTTGGTGAATTTTATTAGAGATTCTTTGAATGGAATAATGATTGTATTGGATTTTGAACTTCCTGAAACATCTCGACCTCCAGATGTACGGAAATGATATACGGTAGTGGCCTGATTCTTAAGTTGCCGATTGGCCGGTATTTCTAAGACGATGACTTGAAAGGTGACTTCCATGGTTTGGCATACATGTATAATTCCTAGTTGGATGCCTTGATCGGGTCTAGCCATGGGCAATGGAATATTATCAACAATGACGCTGTTGGGTATGAATGCCGTACCTTCGGGCATGTTGTCAAAAAGGGTAACTTGTGCATCCAAGTTACCCTTATTGGCGATCGACAACGTATAAGTGATGATCTGGCCGAGAACGGCCAGATGGGTGTTTGCCTTTTTGAGCACAGTAATAATTGGACCAACCACAGGGGTATCTACGATGTTGGAGTAAGAATGGCTAGTGGAGGTGCCTGAACTGAATCTTACGACAGATTGATTAATAAGGTGATTAGTGGAGTGGGAGTCGGCCGTCATACGACCGTCACCTCAAATGTAACCGTGACAGAACCACCAGCAGGTATAGGACCGAGTGGTACACCTGTGCTCGGATTCAGCGCAGGTTTGGATACACTGTTTACGGTTACGCTTCCTACGATAAAGGTGGTTCCAGTTGGAATCGGGTCAGTCAGCACAACGTTATTGACGGTTTCGATACCACTGTTGGTTACCACGATGGTGTACAGGATAGTATCACCGACAATGGCGTCAACGGCATCCGTGCTTTTCACTACTTTTACATTAGGCGCTGATACAGGTATAACCAAAATATTGGATAGGACAGTGCCCGACAATTGACGGCCATCTGGCGGTGAGTACGTATAGTTGGCAGTCGCTTGGTTGGAAAGTAATTGTGGTGATGGCAGCGCATCTACGGTTACTTCGAGCGTGATTTTGACATCGACTGAAGCGCCTGGCGCTATCGTTCCCGCGTCAATACCTGTTGCTGGATTCACACCTGGTTGTGTCACCCCGTCGATAATAACACTGTTTGGAACAAAGGCAGTACCCGTTGGAATCGTATCGAACACTGTTGCAACTGCTGGGAGATTCCCGGAATTATGCAGTGTTAAGGAATAGATAATCGTATCTCCAACTGTAGCATTGGTTGTATTCGCCCCTTTGAGCACAGAAAGTATTGGCTGGTACACAGGGATAATAACCGTATTCGAGAAGGCAGCAGCCGAGAAAGCACCCGATGTAAAGGTGACAGACGATTGATTGCTAAGTTGCTGGGAAGTAGGTAATGCCGTAACCGTGACATTGAAGCTGACTGTGATCTGGCTGCCTGCAGGAATGGAACCGAGTGAAATACCGTTCGTTGGATTCGCAGTCGGTGCAGTTACTCCATTAATCTTTACGCTGCCAGTTACGAAGCTTGTTGAAGCTGGAAGCGGATCAAAGAATTGTACGCCATTAATCGTTGTGATCCCATTATTCGTAATGACAACTTCATAAGGAACAATATCACCAACAACAGCATCCGTTGCAAGAGATGATTTGGAGAGCAATACATTAGGTGCTGAAACAGGAATCGTTACAGTGTTCGAAGTGGTGGATCCGTTGATGATTCGCCCATCAGGAGGGCTATATGTGAAGTTAGCCGTTGCCGTGTTAACGAGCGTTTGAGGCGTTGGCAGGGATACAATCACTACGCCAAAGGTTATAACGTCCGTTGCTCCCGGTTGGGAAGTGAACGGTATGCCGACAGAAGGATCGGCCCCAGGCTGGGTAATTCCGTTTAGTACAACGCTGTTCGTTTGGAAAGTTGTACCGTTAGGGATGTTGTCGAGGAGCGTTACAGCGGCTGCAATGTTCCCTGAGTTCTTGACGTTAATCGTATAAATAATTAAATCACCAATGGTTGCGTTCGTTGAATTGGAGCTCTTGACTGCGGTAAGAATCGGTTGATAGACCGGCGTTGTAATGGTATTGGAGAACGTGACCGCTGAGAAGGCACCGGAAGTAAAGCTGACAGACCCATAGTTGTTTAATTGGGCAGGGTCTGGCAAGGAGGTGACTCTGACATCGAACGTAATCGTAACGGTTGCACCAACTGCAATTGTACCCAGGGCAATACCTGACACAGGATTCGGCGGAACGGGTGGCGTTGGAGCACCGACAATGACGACACTGCCTGGGATGAAGGCTTCTCCGGAAGGCAGTGGATCCGAGAATACGACATTATTAATAGGCGCAATTCCGTTGTTCATAATGACGAATTTATAAGGAATGATATCGTTCACGACCGCGTCGGTAACTGTTGTACTTTTGACAATGCTAACGTCAGGCGATGAGACGGAGATAGTAACTGTGTTTGAATTCACGCTGCGACTGAATGGACGACCATCAGGAAGCGTAAAGGAATAGTCTGCTGTCGCTGTGTTCGTTAAAACCTGCGGGTTAGGCAGCGAATCGATAATGACAGAAAAAGTAACCGGCACCGTCGTATTGGGAGCGAGTGTACCAATGGAAAAGCCTGTCGCCGGGTCTGCTCCCGGCCAAGGTACGTTGCCAACAAAGACACTGTTAGCTAGGAACGTCGTACTGGCTGGAATCGTGTCCGAAATAGTAACGGCAGCCGCGTAATTTCCTGAATTGGAGACACTTAGCGTATAGACAACGGTGTCGCCAACAGTTGCATTCGTGCTGTTCGCGCTTTTGAGCACGCCAATGACAGGTTGGTAAATAGGCGTGTTCACCGTATTGGAATTCGTTGTGCTTGATAATGCGCCTGAAGTAAAGGTGACAGACGCGAAATTATTAAATTCCGCAGGGCTTGGCACTGACGTGACAAGTACCGAGAAAGATACGGTAACAGTGGCTCCAACTGCAATTGTGCCAAGGGAGACACCAGTCGCTGGATTAGGTGGAACGACAGGTGTCGGCGCTCCAACGATGACAACACTTCCGGGAACGAAGGTTCCGCCTGCTGGAATCTGATCTGAGAAAGATACATTCGTAATGGGGGCAATCCCGTTATTCATGATGCTGGTGCTATAGACAATGGTATCTCCGACAGTGAGAGCTGTAGATAGCGTGCTTTTGTTTACAGCTACGTTAGGCGAAGAGACTGGGAACGATACAGTGTTGGATGTCGCTGTTCTTATTATCGTACGGCCATCAGGCGGGAAGAAGGTATATGTAGCTGTACCGGTATTGCTAATGACTTGCGGGCTGGGCAAAGTAGTGATGAGCACCGAGAAGGAGACTGTCTTGGAGCTGCCTGCAGCAATCGTACCGGCATTAATGCCTGTAATCGGATCAACACCTGGCTGCGGTGTACCGTCAACAATCGCACTGTTCTCAACGAAAGAGGTTCCTGCTGGAATTGTATCGGTCACAATCACAGTCGCTTCAAGATTGCCTGTATTCGTCACAAGAATGCTGTAGAGGACGGTATCACCAACAGTGGCATTCGATGTGTTGGCCGTTTTCAGCAGGGTCAAATTCGCTTGCGTGACAGGTGTGACAACATTATTGGAAGAGGAGGAGCCTGAGAACGTACCCGATGTAAAGCTGACACTAGATTGGTTAATGATTTGTGGCGTTGGCATTGTGATTTTCACCTCAAATGTCACGGTTACCGGCGTATTGGGAGCCAGTGTTCCGATTGGAATACCGGTGGACGGATTCGTGTTCGGCGATGGTAGACCGTTCACGATGACGCTTCCGGGAATGAATGAAGTGCTTACATCGGCAATGCTAGTTAGGACAACATTGTTGACGTTCGCAACACCTTGGTTGGTGACGACAATCGTATATTTAACCGTGTCGCCTTGGATGGCAGAACTTACGTTGCTTGTTGTCATCACTGTGACGTTAGGAGCGGATACGGGGATGATCACCGTATTGGAACTCCCTGATCCAGATAATGTACGGCCATCTGTGAGCATGAACGTGTAGCTGGTTGTCGCCTGATCGACGAGCTGCTGTGGACTTGGCAAAGATACGACTTCAACCTCAAAGGTAACAATTTTCGCGCTGCCCACTGGAATTGTACCTATAGGAATACCGCTGACTGGATCAACACCTGGCAGGGGAACATTATCCACGATACAGCTGTTCACAATAAACATAGTACCAGCGGGGATGTTGTCATAAATGGTGACATCCGCTGCAACACTGCCTGTATTGCGAGTTTCAATGGTGTAAGTGACAATATCACCAATAACGGCGAGTGATTCGCTCGCACTTTTGAGAAGAGATAGAATCGGCTGTTCCACTTGTGTAGTGACAGAGTTAGAGAAGGCAGCCCCTGAGAAAGATCCGGAGGTAAAGCTAAGACTGGCATGGTTGACAGCTTGAGGCGGACTAGGAACCGATGTGACAGTAGCGTTGAAAACAACCTGTGCCGAGGCGCCTGGACTTATGCTGCCCAGCGTGAAACCAACATTGGGATCCGCTGTTGATCTGGGAACCCCATTAACGGTTACACTGCCAGCTTGGAATGTAACGCCGGTCGGCAGCGAATCATTGACCACCACATTGTTAACGGAAACAATACTGTTATTGAGAATATCAAGCGTATAAATCAGCGTTTCGCCAACTGCCGCATATAACAGGTTCACTGCCTTATTAACGGTTACATTAGGAGCAGAGGCAGGGATGTCAGTCGTATTGGAAGTGGCACTGCCGGACAAAGTGCGCCCATCAGGCGGTTGATAGGTGAAATTCACGGTAGCGGAATTCGTAAGTCTTGGTGGAGAAGGCAAGCTTTGCAAGATAACTTGGAATGTAACCGTAGCTGTTCCAGATGGAGCTAGCGATCCTGTGGCAATCCCTGTCGCAGGGTTGGAAGCTGGACTCGAGACGCCGTTAATCGTAACACTGCCAGGCACGAACGAGGTTGAGGGTGATATGAGATCAACCACGGTGGGTTGAATGGCAATGTTCCCTTGATTGTTCACGGTGAGCGTGTAAGTGAGCGTATCACCGACGGTAGCATTTGTACTATTAATGGACTTGCTAATGGCAGCTTGCGCCTTGTAAACAGGTGTAATTGTTGTATTAGATAACGTGGTTCCGGCAAAGGTACCTGAACTATAGGAGATACTTGCCTGATTCGCCAACTGCTGTGAGGCAGGCAAGGAAGTGACAGTTACTTGGAAAGTGACGGTGACTGAATTGCCAGCACCAATGGTGCCAACGGCGATCCCGCCGTCTGGGGTTGCAGTCGGCTTAGAAACGCCGCCCACGAATACACTGCCAGTCACAAAGACAGCACCAGCAGGAACAATATCCGTCATATTCACATTCGTGACGCTCTCCACACCCGAGTTCGTGATGACCGTGCTGTAGGTAAAGGTATCGCCTACGACAGCATCCACGACTAGCGTGCTTTTGACAGCTCCGACGCTAGGCAGTCGGACAGGGATGGTGACGGTATTCGATTCCGCAGTACCTGGAATGGTTCTGCCGTCTGGAGGTTGAAACGTGTATGTACTATTGGCTTTGTTCACTAGCTGTGGCGGTGAAGGCAGTGTATTGATTAAGACAGCAAATGTGACAGTCGTGGTGCCGCCAGCGGCTACGGTTCCAATGTTGACACCAGTAACGGGATTGGCGCCCGGGACGGTTACACCGTTTACTTGAAAGCTATTCGGTACGAAGGAAGTACCAGCGGGAATATTATCGGTAATGGTGACATTAGCGCCGATATTTCCCGTATTGGCGACTTGCAACGTATACGTAACCGTACTACCGACAGAGCCATTGGCGGTACTGGCAGATTTTACGATGCCAATTTTTGGGGCATATATGGGCGTTGTTACGGTATTAGACGGAATTACGCCAGTGATGACGTTACCGCCGGCCACACTTTGGAAAGTAAAGGCTGCATTCGCCATATTCCCAATCTGCGATGGCGTTGGAATACTGGTAATCGTTGCTTTATACGAGACGACAATGGAGGAGCCAAAAGCTAGTGAACCGAGCGGAGCACCTGTCGTAATATCGAAGTTGGGTCTTGGTATACCAGCTACGGTGACACTTCCAGGTACGAAGGTAGAACCTGTCGGCAGTAAATCCGAGAGGACGATACTAGCAGCACTAGCTGTTCCCGTATTGCTTGTAGTAACAGTATAGGTAATCGTATCTCCTACGACGGTTCCGGCAACATTCGCGCTTTTGGTGACATTAATTTTGGGTGCATTAATGTCCACCTGAATCCCATTACCATTCACGACATAGGCGTCCCCTGAGGTCGTTAATTGCAGTACAGCCGATGATTGATTGTTAATGAGCCGTGCCGAAACATCAATATTCGTGATGTCCCAACCTTGTCGTCCAGCACTAATATTCGTGCCAGGCGTCCCATTTATTTGGTTAGAACTTCCGAAAGTACCTGTGGTATTCAGGTTTCCTGTGTCATTATTAATTTGGGAGGCAAAGAAGTTATTGGCAAAGTTATTGGGTCCAGACAATGCGACTAATGAACCGGTTGTGGGGCCGAATAAAGCTTGGTCCCCGGTTCGATTGGCATCTCCTTCCTGGGCGCTGAATAAGGTTCGCCCGCCTAGAGCACCCGTTACTGGTGTGGCGAATCCGGTAATCGTGGTATTGACTGGCGGTGATGTCGATTGGACAAGGACGGCACCAACCCGAAGCGACATATTCCGAAATGGCAAACTGGTGTTCTGGTAAATGACAGCGAGTGTCCAACCCGCATGGTTGGCGGTGGAATCACCAGGAATTACGATCGTTCCAACGACATTTCCTGTTGTATAAGTGCCAGCCATCCCTTGTTGAACGAGCGTCGTGACATTCGCGGATCTGACATAACCGAGAGCTCCGCCGCCTAAGTCAAATTCATTCTTTGTTGCATTGTCTGGCGTAATAGAGCTGGTTCCTGCCGGTGTGGTAAACGTGACGGCATTGTTAATAAATGCGGTTAAATTAACCGTGCCATTCACATAAGAACCGCCCCAGATCAACTCAGCATACAAAATGGTACTTCCAGCAGGAAGGGTTAGAATCGCAGAAGAATTGTTGAGTGTATATAGACTCGTTGTTCCTGATGGATAAGTTCCATATTTGAGGGCTGTGTTGGTCGTGGTAAAAGCACCGATGCTGTCTTGAGTTCCCGGTACACCATCCGTATTCGAACGGCTTAGGCCAAGTGTATTTCCGGTGAACGTAATCGCGCCAGTTGCGTTGAGTGTGGCCCTGACGACGAGAGCTATGATCGTCACCCCCTAGTATTTGAACCGTTCATTACTCAGAATTGAGTAAACGGTGTGGTGATGGAAAGAAAAATAGGCCGATGGTTTTAAGATATGAGTCAGAAACGAAAAAATGATTACTGTGAATGAAAAATCTTACTTGCGTGAAGATGCTTTCTTTTTAGGCGGTTGGGTTGGTTTTTTTGAGGGTTTAATTGACGCATGGTTAGAAATCGGGTGCGCAGGTGTTTCCCTTTTTGACTGAGGGATGGGGATGATATCGAGCTCTTGGACGGTCTCTTCCATGTCAGGTGATTTTTGACGACGTAAGGAAGGGACCCAATCCGGTTCATCATACTTTTTCTGGCAGATGCGATGCCAATCATCAATTCGCATGTCATTCTTAACGACGACGAAATGATACATAATTTCGCTTATTAGATTGGGTTGCACGTATTGCAACATATCTAATTCGTCCTGCTCATATAACGTAGTTGAAAAAGGAGGCTCATAGAAGAACTCCATGCGGATGAGGCGGAAATCGAATGGCACGATATGCTCAAGATACTCAGGCACAGGGGGGCAAATCGGACTGCCTGCGGGTTGAAGAAAGGTATTCGTCAAATAACGAGGCGTATATTCATCAAATTTGTGCTTCAAATAGGGATTCGATATATGACGGAAATGATGAGCATAAGGGGAGAGTATGCACACAATCGCTTTGTGCGTACAAATCCGATAAAGCTCAGACATGACAGCGAACAAATCAGTTACATAGGGAAGACTGCGACTAGCCATGACAAATTCGACGGAATTGTCGGGCAATGGAATGCCCGCGTTGATGTCACATACCAAATCAACGCCTGGTAACTGGGCGCGATCAATGCCGTAGAAGTTCAGATGCTTGTGGTGACCGCAGCCAAGATCGATATGCATAGCGTTTCCTCCTAATCAAGTATACAAGTATAAAAGTCATCTGCCCTATAATGTATGTCCAATTTCCAACGCAGACTCTGCGAGTGCCTAACCAAGTCAAATATTGAGAATTCTGCCTAACGAAAAAAAAGCCATCCCTCCAAAGTTGGAGTGGACGACTTCATTGATGTTACCCTTTGACAGCGCCGATCATGACGCCTTTCACGAAATACTTTTGAACGAACGGATAAAGGATGAGAATCGGTACAGAGGCAACCATGATCGTCGCATACTTAATCGTTTCCCCGATCTGGAACTGATCGGCGGCATTGGCGCCGGAAGACATCATATCCGTGTTATTGGCGATTAATATTTCCCGAAGGGTGAGCTGAAGCGGGTACAATTCACGATCCTTCAGGAAGATCGAAGCCCAGAACCATCCATTCCATTTCTCGACGGCATAATATAAGATCATAACCGCGATGACAGGCATGGAAAGCGGGATAATGATTTTAAATAGGATAACGAAGTGGTTGGCTCCGTCCATTTTGGCTGACTCTTCCAAACTTTCGGGAACGGCCATGAAGGCGGTACGCATAATAATTAAGTTAAACGTGTTAACGGCGAATGGTAAAATGGTTGCCCATAAGGAGTCGATGAGTCCGACACCTTTCACGACAAGGTACATCGGAACAAGACCGCCGCTGAAGAACATGGTAAGAATGACGATGAAAATGAAGACTTTGTTCCACATTACATTTTTACGCGAGAGCACGTAAGCACCTAAAGCTGTCACTAGTAAGTTCGTCGTTACGCCGAAGACAAGAATAAATAACGTGTTACGGTAGCCTTGCAATATTGACGGATTTTTAAATACATTTTGGTAAGCTTCCAGACTGAAGCCCAAAGGGCGATAAAGCAAGCCTTTGTGGGTGATAAGCTGCGCACCGTCGCTGATGGAAGCGAAAGTGACATAGATGAGCGGATAGAGTGTAACAATGACTAACAAAATTAATAGCACATGGTTCACAGCGTAAAATACGCGATCTGAATAGCTAGTTTTCATCTAAGACCCTCCTTCACTACCATAAGCTATTTTCACTAACTCGTTTACTAATCTTATTGGCGGTAATGAGCAATGCTAAATTGATGACGGAATTGAAGAGACCAACCGCGGCACTATAACTCCATCCAAATTCGAGCAAGCCTTTGCGATAAACGAAGGAAGAGATGACATCAGCCGTATCGTAGGTGCTTGGGTTATAAAGTAAGATAATTTTCTCAAAGCCTACGTTGAGCAAATTTCCCATTCGAAGAATGAACATGATGGATATGGTTGGTAGAATACCAGGTAATGTAATGTGCCAAATGGATTTGATTCGTGAGGCTCCATCCATTTTCGCTGCTTCATATTGTTCTTGATCAATGCCCATGAGTGCTGCTAAATAAATGATGGATTCCCAACCAATTTTTTGCCAAATCTCTGATAACACATATATGGTTCGAAACAGCTCAGGCTTCTGCAGCATCGCTGTATCATTCGCGCCAAAATAAGTCAGTAACGTGTTCACTACACCGCCGTTATTCGTAAAATCCTTGATCATGCCGGCAATGACGACTAGCGAGATAAAGTAAGGCATATAAGTAACCGTTTGCACAAAACGTTGGAATCTTTTATTCGCAAGCTCATTAATGAGAATAGCTAAAATAATCGGGGCAGGAAATTCAAAACACAATGTATAGAGTGAAATTAGAACGGTATTTTTGAGAATACGCCAGAAATAATAACTGGTGAAGAAATCATGAAAGTTTTGGAATCCAATCCATGGGCTACCGAGTATCCCTTTAATTGGCGTATATTCCTTGAAAGCAATGATGGCTCCATACATCGGCGCGTAGTGGAAGATAAAGTAGTAAGCCAGTACGGGAACCATCATCAGGTATAAATATTTATTCAACAGGAAATCGCGCTTAAAGCGTACAGAAAAGGTAGGTTCCGCTGTTTTACGCATGGTATCTCTCCTTTCGTCGAGGACATGGAAATGTATGGATGAGGAGCTCGTGCTCCTCATCCCCATGATAGATGTTAACGTTTGTTATAACGATCTAAGGATGCTTTCTTGATTTCGATCGCACGGTTCAATTTCACGGAGTTGAATTTCTCCATATACTTGTCGAAGCTTTCAACTGGCTCAGTACCCAAGATGATTTTCAGAGTCATTTCATCCACAATCGTGTTCAGATCTGTCATGATTTTGGCAAGCTCCGTACTTTCTTCTGGCGTTGCTGTAATTGGCGGCAATTTGTGCTTGTCTACATCGGTTTTCGACCATGTTGTAAGTGCATCACGTTGTGTTTGCAAAGCTAAATATTGTTCGATATAGCGTTTATCCTGAATGAAAGGACCGTTGTAGTTACCACGGATGTACATGGACATCGCTTGTGCAGGAGCTAATTTATCCGGATTTTTCATAAGCAAATCCGTGTATTTCGGATAGTTGTTCTCCATGTTGTAGGAAACGCCAGGCGTTCCGAAGTTAAAGAATAGAGCGCCTTCAGTTGAATAACCATAATCAAGAAGTTTCGCGGTCGTTTCAATGTTCTTGGAAGTAGCTGTAATCGCGACAGATCCCCCTGGTGCATTCGCAGGGTCTTTTTGGCTGTACATCGCGATGTCGCCTTTTTTGAGAACAGGATATGGAGCTGCGATTAGTACGCCTTTAGGATCTTTAGCTGAAATAAGCGGCTGCCATTTACCAATTCCGCCACCTGCATTTCCTACGGTTACCCCAGTAGCACCTGACGCGATGTTCGCATCTAAGGATTTGCTGTCTGCTGTTGCAAAGTTCTTATCGATCAAACCTTCTGCATACCATTTGTGGAAAGTCGCAAGGAAGTCTTTGTAGCCTTTTTCAGCAGGACCGAACTTGATCGCGCCTTTATCATCCATATAGAAATCACGCGTGACACCGAAAGCACTTGCGAAAGCGCCGTTCGCTAGTTCGTTGAAAGGTCTAGGTACACTTACGACAGAGAAAGAAGCTGTGGCACCTTTCTTCTCTTTGAAAGCTTTGAGCGTGGTATACCAATCGTCAATCGTTTCAGGAACAGGGAGTCCTAACTCATCCAACCAGTCCTTACGTACGATAGGTCCTTGGAATACGCGCAGCAAATCGTCGCCACGGATGAATGGGAATACATAATAACTACCATTGTCTGTTTTTACTTGTTTATCAATATCCGGATGTTCTTTCAGATATTTCTTCAGGTTCGGTGCATATTTATCTATCGTATCATTCAATTTAAGGATATAACCATCTTTGATCGCTTTTTCAGGTCCGCCTGGGAATTTACCTTGGAAATCATATTCAATCATATCTGGTAAATCACCGGTGGCTAACATGACGTTGATAGCTTGATCCGCTTGGTTAGTCGGCGGCGCGGTAAACTTCATCGTAACACCAGTAACTTTTTGCCAATTTTGAAAAAATGGTGTATCTGCATGTGTACCTTTAACACCTGTTAAGTTTCCAGTAACCTCTCCCCAGTAGGACAAAGTTTTGTCCGATTTCAGCGGGTACGTAACAGCTGCACCTGCGGCTGGTGCTGTTGATGCTTTAGTCGCATCTGCGGATGCTGCTGGACTAGGCGTACTTGTCGAAGAAGAATTGGAGGAACAGGCAACAACTAAGCTTCCCATTAAAGATGTGGTAACCAACATGGTGAACATTTTTTTTCTGTTTCTTTTCATGTGTGGACCTCCTCAAAGTTTTGTGCCAAACCTACTGGCCACATAAGCGTGACTGGTGATTCGCCAATCTAGCTGGCAGACGAGCTGACTCTCAAAGCATTTAACCAGTAAAACAGGCTTCGGAAGTCTTGAATGGTTGTTGCCTGTGCTATGCCTTAACTATATGATAACGCTTACATAAATGAAATCTCGAATATATCCAATAGCATCTAGATAAATATCGAAAGAATCTACAAAATATCCAATTCCTTCGTGAAAAAGGCCAATTTCCATGTGAATAGGTCCATTTTACATGAAAAAAGAGCGGTTGCCCGCTCTAATCTCTATCTGTCCCGCTTCATTTCTTCCATTATTTCATAATTATTTCTCAATCATTTCCTTATATTTACCTGGCGTAATTCCTTCGACCTTTTTGAATACACGAATAAATGCATTAATATCGTTAAAACCGACCCCATATGCAGCATCACCAACAGATTGTTCTTTTCCTCTCAGCAGTTGCTTGGATTTCTCAATCCGCACTTTATTGATCCGATCAAGCAAACCTTCACCCACGTAATCTTTGAAGAGTTTGGATAAATACGTAGCTTTGCGATCAAAGTGGCTGCCAATCATCGTTACATTCAAATTCACATCGGTATAGTTGTGTTCAATATACGTATTGACTTGCTCCACAAGCTGTTGAAGCGCTTTCTGTTTCGTAATCGAATTCGCATGTTGCCGCTTCGCAGCGGTATATGCACAGACTTGCGCAAGCATATCATCTAGTTGGAGCTCCATATCTTGGACGGTCTTCGCATTCATGAGACGATCGAGCTGTTTCGGATTGCGAATAAAGAAACTTTCTTGCATCCCGCCTGTGTCATTAAGGCTTTTCATGATCGTCGAGACTAAGCCCATCATTAAACATTTGGTTAGCGAAACGGAAATGCCTGTGCCTTCATAATTTTTCTCCATAACTTCACGAAGAATTTGTCGAGCATCGGCCAGTTCTCCAAACTTCAAGGCGTTGAGGAATTGTTGCTCTACGGCCATTGGATAATAATAACCTGAAGGATTATCACAGTGTGTATGAGGTTTGAGATCATGGTAGGCGAGAATTTCGTGCCCCCCCATGACTAGCTTGTAGGTCATCGCATCCAATGCTTCCAAGAAAGCCTGCGGAACACTTGAAATATGAGCATTCACGTTACTGATTGCGATCGTCAGATGGATATCATAGGTAGAAGCGAGGAACGATTGGGCCTCACCTGCGATACGCAGTAATTCCTCTTTGGCACTGCGGCCATCTTCCATGGACAGATTCACTAAGCACGCCAATGTATCATCGATTTCTGCCACATAGCCGCGATGCTGTTGGGAGACTAATTCTTCAACCACATTACTTACGATGAATTGAAGCAGCTTCCACTTCTCCTCATCAGACGTGTTCGTAATTCTATCGAAGAACGTTTCGCTTTTATCAGTGACGAAGAGCATGACGGCAAATTCTTTCCGATCCAGCTTCATATCAAACGTTGTTAAAGCTTCGGCGATAGGTATTTTACCATCCAATTTCCCTTTCAAGAGTTTCTCTACAAAATGAGATCGCACAATATGCCGATGCTGCTCGACTTTACTTTTGAAATCAGCCATCTCAATTAACGTGCTGTCCACGGCTTCCTGAATGAAATGAAATTCATTGTAGGTTTTGCCGGATTCGAGAACCTGTTTCTTCGAAAAAGCGTGTACCAAGCGCCGAACAGGATTGTAATTTCTTCGAAGGAAGAAGAAGGTCAGTATACCGCCACCTAGCAAGCTAATCAGCATACTAAGGTAAGTCAGGTTGCGTATGTGTGAGGCCTTCTGCCAATAAGTCGTGCTGGGCATGATCGAGACGTATTTGAGCTTGGAACGAGGCGATTGAATATTGAATACTTCATATTTCTCACCATCGTTACTTTTAAAATAAAAATTCGTTGCAAGATCCAAGTTGGCATATGGGAAATCGGCGGGCATCGTGCCCTCCGCACTGGAAGCTAATACTTGATTTTGTTCATTAAGAATAAGGACATGACCTTTATTGAAGATTTCCATATTCTGAATGGCACCGAGAATGCGTGATTGATCGATCATGATAACATTCGTAGCAAGTGGTTGGTCGTGTTCAAAAGGGTATGTGCTAATGTACGCAACGGTTTTCCTGAGTTTGTTATCATCGCCAATTCGGTACATCGGGATGAAGCCTTTGAAATTACTGCGTTTCATAATCATTTGCCAAGAGGAGAAGGAGAATTCATCGCTTTGATGCAGTGTCTCATAGGCAAAATCTTTGGAACGAACGGTCGTTGGGAGAATGACGGATTGATTCTTGTTCAAGTACACATAAAAAGAGTCGATCAACGGATAAGAGGTTTTGTACATAGAGAAGCTCTTCGCAATCTGGTAGGTATCATAAGGAAGATCTTTCGGATAAGTTTCATATTTATTGGAATAGAGTAACTCTTGTACATTTACATTCCATGTAATTTCAAAGTTGAGCTGTTCCATGGCTTTGAATTGGTTGTCCATGACTTCGCGGACTTGCTTAAGCAAGGAATCATTCGCTTGTTGGATTTCTTCCTTTAATGTACGGTTGGACTCGACATAAACTAATAGACCGATCACTACAGGAAGCAGGAGGATGACAATATAGGAAATTGACCATGTTAAGACGATACTTTGTCCATTAAAAATGAGCTTTTTCCGCATAGGTTAGGCCCCCTTAGCATTCTACTTTTCAATTGAGCACTGAGAAGTAGTTATGAATGCGCTCTCATTCTATTGTATTTCCTTTCCTTCGTCTACGTCAACGAGGAAAGGCGCTTTTTTTCGATAGGTTATTCTAAGGTTTTGAAACGCTGTTTACCAAAGAAAAAATAAAATAAAAATGAAATAACGGAGTACACAACGGCTGTGATGCAAAAGGCGTAGGCATATCCAAAATAACTGCCGTATCGGAAGACAAGGCCTGTACTAATCGGAGAAGCAATAAACCAACCGAGGTTGAACACGGCTTCACCAGAGCTTGAGGCAAGCCCGCGAAGCGAGCGATGGACGTAACTCATTTTGATCGAATTGTAAAAAGGATTGGCTGCGTTCATGAGTGCCTGGCGGAACAGATAACCACCGGACGATAAATAAAGGTTGGCTGAAAAAGCTGTGATGAGCAGAAAAGGAATCGAACTCAGTTGCAAATACACGACCGATTTCACTTCGCCATACCGCTTGGCAATCATGGGTCCGATTAGAAAGGCTACGCCTGTAGCCGCTTGTCCTAAAGCGACAATGATGCCGATTGCCGATTTGGATGCCTCAAAGCGATCCTCAAAATAGACGTTGAGATAGGGAACGATCATCCCGCCACCAAGTGAGGAGAGTAATCCGAGTAAACAGAAGATGGCGATGACCTGAATCGACGTTTTGTGCTCGCGCCACGTGGTTCTCCAGCTGACAGATTGGCGGTGCGGAGCATCGTCTTCCTTCTCGATATCGCTCCTTTCAAAAAGGGACATGGGAATGACACCGAGTGCTGCAATGGCCACACCAATGAGCAAGGTATAACGTAAGCTATGAATTTCGTCGAGACCAATAAAGAATTGGAAGAAATCACAAAGCACGCCTCCAATTGCGATACCAATGACATTGGCCAGCATAACCAAAGCCATATTGAGGGAGAAGAGATGGACCCGCTGCCCAGGCGTTGAGTTATTGGCCATGAAGGGAAGAATTGTCGCAGAGACGACAGCTAGCGCCATACCACCTAAGAAAGCGGAGATCAGCATTCCTTCGTGTACTTGAATAAGTGATCGTGCGGTTAATGCGGCAATGGTAAAAAGGAGACCGAAAGAAATGACGCGTTTGGGACCGAAGCGATCGTTCATGATGCCTGCCGGGATGAGAATAATGGCCGCGGCCAAAGCGGTCATCCCTACGATGCTGCCTACCATTGTTTGCTCATAACCCAAACTTCTTACATAGAGGTTGTACACAAGTCCGAACATACTAATGCCTAAGTTCCAAACAAAATTAAACCAGAAAAATAGCTTGATATTTCGGCTATAACCTGCGAGTTGAAGCTTCCATTCACGTAGTAAATTGACCATGCGATATTCCTGCCTTTGTATTTTGTGTCTAAATTGCAATCGCTTTGTCTATTCTACCACTGGTAAATACTTTTGAACACGGGAAAGACTTGATATCTTGGCCGATCTGTATAATAATAAGTAGTCTAATCTACGAAGCAGGGAGCACATAATTGAAATGTCTACAACAACGAGTATTGTAACGGAAGAACAGAAACCGGAAGTTGAACAGATTGAGATTTGGAAATGTAAAGCAACAGAATGTAAAGCTTGGGTTCGCAAAGAATTCGTGACAGAAGCATTACCAACTTGCCCGCTTTGTAAAACACAAATGGTACGAAGCTACAAGCATGTGCCGGTAGCAGCTAAAAAAGGAAACAAAAAGTTCCTTGTAGGAAAGAAACGGTTTTAATCGGAATTATTGAAAAACCTCTTCTACTAAATAAATTCTAGATCAAGGGCATCTTCAGCGAGGCGTGAAGAGTGATGCTCTTGGTCTTTTTTTTGGAAAGAATAGCAATAGACAAGCATAGCATGGTAACGAGGGGGAGATGCTGTGATTGGGCCTAAGATAAATGTCAGTGATGATACAGAAGTCGTACTGAAAGAGTTGCAAGAAAGAAAGATGAAGTGGGACTATATGAAAAAGAGGCAACCCATGCTATCGATCGCGACTGGAGCGGTCTTATTGCTTGTTGTCTATTTGTTATACCAGCAAGTCATCGTTCGTTCGGGCGGAAATGCCATCCTGATATTGGATTTACTCATTTCGAATAAATTGCTTTGCGGCTTGCTGCTCGCATGTATTTCATTGTTTCTATATGCGTCTAATCGGTCGCGCGAAATGGAGAAAGCGAAGAGTAAATATGAAGATTTACGTATCGAAACGATAGAACGATTAGAAGCTTCCTGGTTGAAAGATGTGAAGTCCGAGGCAAGGGATCAAATTTCGAGCTTTCTTTCCAAGGAGCATGATATTAATATAGTCTATAAGAATTAATTTGGCTAAAAAACCTTATGTGTAAAGGGTTTTTCGGTTTGATCACTAGGTGATTACCCACAGTTCCCCCACAAATAATAAAACTCCACATCGACGTCACGAGTCTAGTGGAGTTTTATTATTTAATCATTAGAATCAAGGAAAGCATCTAAGCGCTGTACATCTCTTTTCTCCCGTGCTTTCGTAACGTGCAAATAAATAGCCCGGGTAATGTCGCTGCCTTTTTTATGTCCGAGCTGAGCTTGTATAGTGTCTAGTTCCGCACCTGCCTCAGCCATTAAGCTAGTGTATGTATGCCTCAAGCTGTGGGGGGTTAAACTTAAAGGTAGACCGGCTTTTTTTAGAGCCCGATACATGTTTGCACTAATAATTGTGTTAGTCAAAGGGTATCCAGGCACCCTTTTTTCCATAACGAACAGAAATGTCCTTAGTTGATAAAACCTAGTCCCTTTTGAGAAGGCAAAGGATTTCCTCCAATTAATTTGGCTATTAATTGCGGAAATTGCTTTTTTACTGAGGTGAACAGTGCGATCAGAGGATTTAGTTTTGGGGCTTAATAGTTCGTATTCTGTGATATTACCGTTACTGTATCTTGTTTTTGATATTTCAATGGTGCCCTCATCTTTAGAAAAATCAGTAACGAACAGAGCTGACAATTCTCCGATTCTCAATCCTGAATATGCAAGCAATTCAAATACTCTTCTGAATTGAACACCCTCGACTGCATCTAAGAACAGTTTCAGTTCGTTCTTTTCAAGGAATCGCGGCAGAGTTTTAGACGCTTCCCTTTCTTCTAGAGATTGGACTTTCTTTGGGATGTATGCGTATTGAGCGGGATTGACTTTAAGCTTTTCTTTTTGAACTGCTCTTTTAAAAATCATACCAGCTACACCATGGAATAGTGTAAGAGTGTTAGGCTTATACTTTTTTACCATTTTCAACAAGGTATTTTGATAAATTTCATCTGTTAACTCCTGTAGATAAAGCCCTCCGATTTCTGCCTTCAACATGCCTATTGATGTTGAACGACTATCTATCGTGCTTTGTTTGACTCTTCCTGTTGATGTGTACCAAACTAGCCAGTCATCACACCATTGGCCTACTGTGACCTTCACCTTTTCCACGTAAAGGCCTTCCATTAAAGACGCCTGTATGCGTATACCTTCCTTTTCAGCTGCTTTTGCGCTTGTAAATCCCGTAGATTCTTTCTGCTTGCGTTTACCTGTTACTGGGTCCTTGATGCTGTATCTATAGTAGTACTTTCCATCTCTCTCACGGACATTTTTAGGAAGTTTTTTTTTCGACATATTATGCACTCCTTTCTCACATAAAATGGGAGATATTACCTCTAGTAATAAAGTTATATTTTTCCTATTATTTAATTACTAGATTATTTCGACATCAGAACCTATACGTTCCGAAAATTCGAGGAGAGCACAGAAATTAATCTGTGTCGTCAACCTCAACCCAATCGTATAAGTCTTCCATCAGGCATCCTAGTGCATTAGCGATGTTCTTCATTACATCTACAGACATGGCTCTTGTATCATTGACGTAATGTGAAATCATTCGC
The DNA here is from genome assembly GCF_001653565.1 of Paenibacillus oryzisoli. Classification (GTDB taxonomy): domain Bacteria; phylum Bacillota; class Bacilli; order Paenibacillales; family NBRC-103111; genus Paenibacillus_E; species Paenibacillus_E oryzisoli. The sequence continues at coordinate 154,512 of NZ_LYPB01000049.1, read as the reverse complement.
GGGGCGTAACCGGTACGGACGGCTAATTCAGCCTGGGACCAACGTTTTCTTCGTAGTAGGGTTTCTAGTCGACATCTCCCTCGGGAGAGCGACAATATGTATCCTCCTTCCGTTTCGTGTAAGATATTGACAGAGAACGCGTGTTCGCATTATTATGTAAGACAAGAACAACGATGCTGCGGAGGTGTGAGCTAATGGTTTGGGTAGACAAGTTTGAGGAAATGGAAGTCGAACAAATTGTAAGCGAAATAGTTGCAGATGATCGTGTGTCTAATGTTGTAGCCCATTTGGATCAATTAAGACTAATCTTCATCAATGAAGATGACTTTAGCCGCTCTCTTGAGCATTTTTTGAACATCAGGGTCCGTTAGATCAATGCCGAGCTCGCGTTCCAACTCCTCAAAAAATTGAATTTTAGCTTCTAAACCAGCGCCATCCGTTTCAAAAGTAGGGTCAACCCTCCCCTTTGGTACGCCAAAAGCGTCTGCTATAGCTTGTACACTCCCCGGGGTGGGTAAAGTTTTTTCAGTCAAGTAGTCTGACATAACACTAGTAGAGAGGCCTACTCGATCAGCTAGTTCTTTTTGTGTCCAGTTTCTTGATGCTAAGAGAATCCTAATATTCGATGCTATGTCTCTCATTAATCCTCTTTCAACTTCAGTAAACTTCCTTCTAGCCACGGTTAACACTCCTTATTTAAATATGCATATATCCGTTATAAACTAATTTTATTCCACTTGCAAGTAAAATAATTCGATTTTAACGTATTGACAATCCGATAAAAACGGATTAATCTAAGTGTACACCAACGAAAGGAGGACATCGGATGCTCCTAATTACCCTTCGTGCAGCACGAACCAATTGCGATCTTACGCTTAAACAGGTGGCGGATTTAACTGGGAAATGCGCAGAAACTCTTGGTAAATACGAACGCGATTCGTCTAAAATACCAAGAGATGTCATGGAAGACTTGATCCGTATTTACCGGATTCCTAAACATCATATTTTTTTCGGCAAAGAATCCGTTTTTACCGAACGACAAAAGATGGCATGAGCTATCCAAACGAGGTGCGGCATGAAAATAGCGAACTGCCTCCAACTTTTACAGTGCTTGATGTGGCTGCTTATTTGGGCTTAAGCAAAAGCGACAATTGATCGCCGCATCAGCACTGGAGATTTGAAGAGTCACAAGAATGGACGTCTACGGAAGAATTGTTTTGCACTAAAGCAAATTAAACCGAACACGCACCTTAGACGCACTCCTCGGTAAAACGAGAGGATGATCTATGTGAAAGTAACAATCAATGGTAAGCCGATTGAAGAAGTGTTCAAAGCAACTACTGTTAAAAGCGAGTACAGCGACGCCCAAGGATGGGCTGTAATGATCACCGGCTTTGAGATCGTCGCCTTTTTACTTAACTACTGGGGGTGGATCTGATGGCTTTATCGGACTCACCGATTATCCAGCGCATTGCGGCTCTACGTATTGAGCAGAAGAGTCAGAAGCTGGACCAGGTGCAGCAGAACGAATTGGATTTATGTCTGGATTGGCTAGTCAATTTCCTCTACAAGCAGGCGCTGCTTAAAAATTTCAGCTTAATGGCTTCCATGACAGACGACTTTGATTGGCAGCATGCGATATGCGCCGATCTCGATGATTGAAGGGAGGTGACAAGAGATGAATGTTAGCGTAGCAGTTTGGCTGGAGCTTACGAAGGATGAGCGCTACGAGTGCTTGAAGTTCGCAGCGTGGAACAACGCAAAAAGAAAATCAGCTACCGGCCAGGGTAACTGATTGAGTGCAAAACAAATTTAATTACCGTTATCATACCACTAATTTTAAATTTTGTGAATGGGAGCAGTGAAGCATGCCTGTAGCTCAACAAAAAAAGCCAGTACGCAATGCTGTAACAACTCTCCGCATTGTCCGTACGGAGCCAGCTTGCGAGGTTTGCGGTCAGTCCTCTAGTCTGCGCTTCATAAAGACTTGGAACGAAAAGCAAGTCTGTACAAAATGCATCAACGAATTGTCACGTGATATCTAATTAGGAGGTTTCCATTATATGCAAATAAAAATGTTGCGATCCATTGAAGGCGGCCCTCAAAAAGGTGAGATTGTTCGGGTAAGGGAATTGAATTATTTAATTTTTGGTAAATATCAAGTTGTTGAAGATGGACCTTACATTGGCATTGTTATCTCATCAATTTCGGCAGTACCTGTTATTTCTTACGAGCCTAAAATAATTTCAGAACTTGTAAAGAGTGCACATGACAATGCTATTGAAAAGGGATGGCATTTAGAGCCTCGTAGTTTCGGTGATGTCATTGCACTTATGCATTCCGAGTTATCCGAGGCATTGGAAGACTACCGTCACGGATTTGGTGTGAATGAGACTTACTTTGAAGGCGATAAGCCATGCGGCATTCCTACTGAGCTAGCTGATACGGTCATTCGGATCTTCGATGCTTGCGGCTACTACGGCATTGATCTTCAGGCTGCTATTGAACAGAAGATGGCATATAACGCTACACGTCCAGAACGGCATGGCGGTAAGGTGCTATGAGAGGAGAACGTAGTAGCTTCCCAATTCGTGATACGAAGCGTGAGCAAGCTTCTACAGGATCAAGCGCGGTGAAATCATGGAAGATGAGCCCCGAGGAGTTAGAGGACTACCGCGCTAAAAATGCTTATGTGGTACCTATGAATAGTAGTGGTAAGGCTGAAAAACTCGGTATGGATCTCCGATCAAAACCGAAACTCGTTGCAAAAAATACTGAGCAGCCGGGAGGGCCAAACGTGGGGCACATTGTAAAAGAAGGACCAGAAAAGGATTTTGTTCTAAGACGGATCGCTGACGGTAAATCTATATCTGCTGTCGAACGCGAGCTAGGCATGAAGGCAAATGGATTGCATTACTGGCTTCGGAAGTGGGAATGGGTAGGAATCACGCCAGGTAAGGCGAGAGCCATCCTAAGCGGAGAGCCATTGGAAGAGGTGATCAAGATGAATGATGCGCCAGTAGCTGGGAAGATTGATCCGGATAAAGTTATCGAAGAACTACAGTTAGAGCTATCTCGTGTTATGGCTTTGGATAACGAAAGATTAGCACGGATAGCACAACTAGTCTCTGAACGAGATGATGCACGACAAGCTTTCAACGAATTGAATGAAGATCATTTGCGCGCGCTGGATACAATCGAATCATTGGAAGCTGAGAAGCTGTTACTTCTACAGACGATCGAGGCAACGGCAACTGAAACTACTGCGGAAAGTGTGTTCGTGGAGACAGTCAATCATCCAGCTCATTATATGGCAGGCGGAATCGAGGTAATTGACTTTATCATCGATAAACTGACCGGAGAAGAATTTGCAGGATTCTGCAAAGGTAACATCCTCAAATACGCTTCGAGAGCTAATCATAAAGGCGGAATAGAAGATATACGGAAGGTAAAGTGGTACGTGGATCGATTGTTAGATGAGGTGGGAACAGTTGGACTGTAATCTTCCCTTCGTAGAACGAATAATGGCATTAAAAGAAGGCGAAGAAGAAGTAATTCACATCAATGATAAAGCTTTCGTTGTTAGTCTAGCAACATATACGGACGTTGAGCGAATTGGCAAAGGTTATTACTGCTTAGATTAAGAGAGGAGAAAAAATGCAAATGATCAAAATTAACAAATTAGAGATTGAAAATGTAAAAAGGGTAAAGGCAGTGAAAGTTGAACCTTCTGCTTCTGGTCTTACGATTGTTGGCGGTAACAACAACCAAGGTAAAACGAGCGTGCTTGACGCGATTGCTTGGGGTCTTGGTGGTAATAAGTACCGACCTTCGCAGGCGGAGCGTACGGGGTCCGCAGTTCCTCCTTATCTCCACATCGTCCTATCCAACGGCTTGATTGTTGAGCGAAAGGGTAAAAATAGTGATTTGAAGGTTATCGACCCTAATGGACAAAAGGGCGGTCAGCAACTGCTAGACAGTTTTGTGGAAGAATTGGCGATTGACTTGCCAAAGTTCATGAATTCCACCAACAAGGAAAAGGCGAACATCTTATTGCGCATCATCGGAGTCGGACAGCAACTTAGTGAGTTTGAGCAAAAAGAGCAGGAAGTGTATAACCGACGTCATACAATCGGTCAGATCGCGGATCAGAAGGCCAAGTTTGCCAAGGAACAACCGTACTTCGCGGACGCACCGAAAGAGCCGATTTCCGCGTCGGAACTCATTCGGCAGCAGCAGGACATCCTTGGGCGCAATGGAGAGAAGCAGCGGATGCGGCAACGTGCCTTGCAGATAAAAACAGCGCATGCGTCTCAGACCCAAGAAGTGGATCGGATTAATTCCATGTTGTTTGAAGCCAAGAATAAATTGGACTTACTCACGTCTGACCTAGAGACTTCACAAAGGGATATACTTGACCTTCACGACGAGTCGACTAACGAGCTGGAGGCAAATATCCAGCAGATCGATGAAATTAACCGCAAGGTGCGTGCGAACCTCGACAAGGATAAGGCTGAGGCGGACTCAAGCGAGTATCGCCAGCAATACGAAGTATTGTCCACTGAGATAACCACTATTCGTCAACAGAAATCGGAACTATTAGAAAATGCAAACCTTCCGCTTCCTGGCTTATCTGTTTCAGACGGTGAACTCCTCTACAATGGACAGCGCTGGGACAATATGAGTGGATCCGATCAGTTGAAGGTGTCGACAGCGATTGTACGAAAGCTCAAACCAAACTGCGGGTTCATTTTGTTAGACAAACTCGAGCAGATGGATATGAAGACGATTAAAGAGTTCGGATCATGGCTGGAGCAAGAGGGTTTGCAGGCAATTGCCACTCGAGTCAGTACAGGGGATGAATGCAGCATCTTAATAGAAGATGGATATGTTGTCGGTCAAGAAGACGTGCAACTACAACCACCACCAAGGGAGATTGATCCGGGTGTAGGTTGGACAGACCAGACAGCAGCACCGACATCCACGAATCCATGGAAGGCAGGCGAGTTTTAAATGGAAGTCATAAGCGGGAAAGTGGCAAAAGCCAAGAAAGCAGCATTGTACGGTCCTGAAGGAATTGGTAAGTCTTCCATGGCTTCTCAGTTCCCGCGACCAGTCTTCATTGATACAGAAGGATCTACAACGGAGCTCGATGTAAATCGCCTGCCAAAGCCTTCAAGCTGGGAAATGCTCAAGCAGCAAGTCCAGTGGGTTAAGCAGCAGGGTAGCAGGTTCGGTACACTAATCATTGATACTATCGACTGGGCGGAAATGCTATGTGTCGAGAGCGTGTGTGCCACCCATAACAAAAAAGGTGTGGAGGATTTTGGATACGGAAAGGGTTACATTTTCGTAGCTGAAGAATTTGGTCGCTTCTTAAACCTCCTCAGTGATGTTGTTGAATCTGGTATCCATGTTGTGCTTACGGCTCATTCACAAATTACAAAATTCGAGCAACCAGATGAGATGGGGGCCTATGATCGATACTCTCTCAAGCTTGGTCAAAAGACAGGATCACGCACAGCAGCTTTGGTAAAAGAATGGGTAGATATGCTTTTGTTCATCAATTACAAGACTTTTTCAGTTGCAGCAGATGATAAGGGCAGTAAACACAAGGCTCAAGGCGGGTTGCGGACGGTATACGCCACACATCACCCAGCTTGGGATGCTAAGAACCGTCACGGACTTCCTGACGAGTTCCCGCTTGATTACGGATATATCTCTCATATCTTCTCGGGGTCAACTCAGCCAGTGAATCCTTCCAGTGCATCGGCACAGACGACCCAAGTGCCTGTGAGCCAACCACCTCAGCAACAGCAACAACATGCTGAACCAGCACAGGCAACGGTGAGTGAGCTTAATCCGAACATACCTCAATCATTGCGCGACTTAATGGTACAGCACAAGGTAACTGAGGCTGACATACAGATCGTGGTAGGTAAAAAGGGATACTATCCTCAAGACACACCTATTACCAATTATGCTACAGATTTCATAAACGGTGTGTTGGTAGGCGCGTGGCCGCAGGTTCATCAAATGATTAAGGATTTTAAAGCAAGTCTACCATTTTAATTACAACTTAGGAGGATACACAGATGAATCAAACAGAACGTGAATTTGGTTGGGATGACACAATTGAGAAGGATGGTGGAGGCGGCTTCGTGCTTCTCCCTCCTGGGGATTATAACTTTACTGTTGCGAAGTTCGAGCGTAGTAGATATGCGGGTAGTGATAAGATGCCAGCATGCAATCAAGCAAAATTGGAACTGACGGTTCACTCTCCAAGTGATGGTGACGTAACAGTATTTCATAACTTATTCCTGCACACGAAGACAGAGGGTCTACTATCCAATTTCTTTGCAGGGATTGGCCAGAAGAAAAAGGGTGAGCCTCTGAGAATGAACTGGAATACCGTCGTAGGAGCTAGAGGGAGAATGAAGCTAGAGATTCGCAACTATAAGTCAAATGGCGAAGATCGGTCTATGAATCAAGTAAAGACCTTTTACGAATACGAGGCTCCTTCGTACGGTAATCAACAACCACAATCACAGCAACAATACCAACAGACTCCACAGCAAGTATATCAACAGCCAACGTCACAACAACATCAGCAACCATTTCCTGGTGCAGGTCAACAGCAAGGAGGCTGGCAGCAAGGCCAGTTTTAGGAGGCTGCCATGGAACTTAGACCTTACCAACAAGAGGCACGCGAATCTATTCAAAAAGAATGGAGAAACGGTGTTAAAAAAACGCTTCTGGTCTTACCGACAGGATGCGGCAAGACGATTGTATTTTCCAAAGTCATTGAAGATCGTGTAAGGCTGGGCGAGCGTTTGCTCGTTCTGGCCCATCGCGGGGAGTTACTCGATCAGGCTGCTGACAAGTTGGCGAAATCAACGGGTCTTGGTTGCGCAAGGGAAAAGGCAGAACAGACATCCGTCGGTAGTTGGTTTCGGGTTGTCGTAGGTAGTGTACAGACATTGCAGCGGCCCAAGAGAATGGAACAATTCGCTCCGGATCATTTCGACACCATCATCATCGACGAAGCCCATCATTGCATATCAGACGGATATCAAAGTGTGCTGCAGTATTTCAGTTCGGCTAACGTGCTCGGTGTTACAGCTACGCCTGACCGCGGAGATATGCGGAACCTTGGTACTTACTTCGAAAGCTTGGCTTACGAATACACGCTGCCCAAAGCAATTAAAGCAGGATACCTTAGTCCGATAAAAGCCATGACGATCCCACTGCAAATAAATCTGAGCGCTGTTGGCCAGCAGGCTGGTGATTTTAAAACACAAGACCTGGGCACAGCTTTGGATCCGTACCTAGAATCAATTGCTGCTGAAATGTGGAAAATTGCAAAGGATAGGAAGATCGTTGTCTTCCTTCCATTGGTCAAGACTAGCCAGAAATTTACGAATATTCTGAATTCTATAGGTTTTAAGGCTGCCGAGGTTAATGGTGAATCTCAGGACAGGGCTGAGATTTTAGAAGACTTCGATAATGGTAAATACAATGTCCTGTGTAATTCAATGCTCCTTACCGAAGGATGGGACTGCCCTAGCGTAGATTGTGTAGTCGTCTTACGGCCAACGAAGGTACGCAGCTTATACAGCCAGATGGTCGGGCGAGGTACCCGGCTCCATCCCGGTAAAACAGAATTATTGTTGCTCGATTTCTTGTGGAACACAGAACGGCATGAACTGTGTCATCCAGCGCATCTAATCGCGGAGAATGAAGAAATCGCGCAGGCAATGACCAAGCAGATTGAGCAGGCAGGAATGCCGATGGATCTGGAGACGGTTGAAAAGAAAGCTGCCGAAGATGTCATTGCACAACGTGAAGAAGCTTTAGCGAAAAAGCTAGAGGAGATGAAAAGACGTAAGCGCGCTTTGGTTGATCCGCTTCAGTTTGAAATGAGCATCCAAGCAGAAGACTTGTCCAGCTATGTGCCGTCATTCGGATGGGAAATGGCACCTCCAAGCGAGGCTCAAGTCAAAACGCTTGAGAAACTTGGTATTATGCCTGACGAAGTCGACAACGCTGGCAAAGCTAGCCTCCTGCTCGAACGTCTCGACAAGCGACGGACTGAAGGTCTGACCACACCGAAACAAATTCGATTCTTAGAGCAACGAGGCTTTGAACACGTTGGCACATGGACGTTTGATACTGCAAAGAGATTAATTGATCGGGTTGCAGCAAATGGATGGCGTATTCCAGATGGTATTAATCCTAAAGAGTACCGTGGTGAGTAGATGCATATCCGGTTTGGAGGTAATTCGGTGAAGGTGAATCCAGAGATTGAGCTACATTCCTATGAGATTAAACGCTTGCAGGCATTAGCTAGAGAAACAATAGCTAAGAACAAGTTGCGTGTGCTTGTTGAATCTTACAAAGCCGGGGAGATCACCTTATGGTCATATTCTAAGAGAAATTGAGACAGGTGTTTATGATTTAAAAGTATCAAAATGAATAGGCGGTGTACATGAATGAGTGTTTGTGAAACATGTAAATATGATGGGTTCAATGGTTTTAAATGCCCAGTTAAATCAATAAAAGTTGTCACTGTCGTAAAGGGAATCGGAATAACTGAATGTCCGAAACACAAATCAAAATGAATAGAGGTGACCGTAGATGTTGGATAAAGAAAAATTGATAAAAGCGAAAAAATGGTTTGAGAATGCCACGGAAGCTGACTCCTCATTAATTGGATTTATGGGATTAACAGAATCTATGCTCGTTGAAATGTATGAGCGAGAGGTTGAAGGTAAAGTCACTCAATGAATAGGGAGCGTGCATTGGAAATGATGAAAACATGCGTCGTTTGCGAGTTAACCAAGCATGAAGAATTTATGTATTTTACGAACGCCGAAAATATCGGAAGAACAGACGTTGGTCAGAAGGTCGATGTTTGTGAAGAATGTACGAAAATCATTGAGGTAAATGAACTGAAATGCGATTACAAAGGATGCACTAGAGAAGCGACCACATACGGGCATATATTCGGACACGAATTAGGAAGTTCAGAATCCGATAAATCTATTCCAGTTAAAGCATGTGATAAACATAAGAAAAAGGCGGGTTTCTTTTCAGACGAACAAATAGAATCTTAAAGAGATAAAAGGAGTGGAGAGCCATACAGTTTGTACAGCCAATACGAAGTGTCGAGAAGCTGGATGAGATGAAACGGGTTTTACTGAAACGCTCGAATCGGGATTGGTTTTTGTTAGTAATGGGGATTAACGTAGGACTTCGCATTGGCGATCTACTTCAGCTGAATGTCCGTGATGTGCGGAACAAGTCACATCTTACGCACAAGGAACGCAAGACGGGTAAGATGCGGCGGTTCCCGATCAATGCGGAGTTACGAGAGATCATCAACGCATACATCAAAGGGAAGAAGGACAGCGATCCGTTGTTCCCAAGCTATCGAACAAAGCTGAATATCAAACGAGTCCAGGCATATCGCATCCTTAACATTGCGGCGGCGGAAGTCGGGCTGTCGGAGATCGGTACGCATACGCTGCGCAAGACGTTCGGTTATCACTTCTATAAGAGATACAAAGATGTGGCGCTACTACAGCAGATATTTAACCACAGCGCGCCGAGCATCACACTTAGGTATATCGGAATCAATCAAGACATTATAGACGAGGCCGTAGGCGGCTTCCATTTATGAGAGGTGATTAGCATGCAAGAAGAAGCAAGAGTTTTAGATGCTTGCTGCGGCAGTCGAATGTTTTGGTTCGACAAGCAAAATGACGACGTTGTGTACATGGACAATCGCCAGCTGCAAGATACTTTGTGTGACGGACGGACACTAACCGTTAATCCGGATGTTATCGCCGATTTCAGGAACATGCCGTTCGAAGATAATTCCTTCTACATGGTGGTGTTCGATCCGCCGCATTTACTTAAAGCTGGTTCTGATTCGTGGTTGGCCAAAAAGTACGGAAGACTCGGGCCTGAGTGGAAAGAAGATATAAAGCAAGGATTTAATGAGTGCATGCGTGTCCTAAAACCGAACGGAACGCTTATCTTCAAATGGAACGAGGATCAAATCACTATTACCGAAGTTCTCAAAGCAATCGACCAAAAGCCGCTTTTTGGGAACCGTCGAAGCAAGACGCATTGGGTAGTTTTTATGAAATAGCGATGAACATTCGCTGAATATTGAGTGACTTTACAGTTTTAAAATTAAGTCATATGTAAGTTGTAAATAAGTTGTAATAAGTCGAATTATTGATGAACTTAGGAGGATTTACTGATTTGATCAACGAGATATTCCAAGGGGATTGCTTAGACATCATGAAAGACTTGCCGGATAAGAGTTTTGATATGATTCTGTGTGATCTGCCTTATGGGTCAACTCAGAATCAATGGGACTCTCCGATCCCCTTGGATCAACTATGGCAGCAGTATGAAAGATTGATCAAAGACAGAGGGGTTATCGTCTTAACAGCGCAGACCCCTTTCGATAAAGTACTCGGTAACAGTAATTTGCAAATGCTTCGGTATGAGTGGATCTGGGTCAAGAACAGACCGACTGGATTTTTCAACGCTAAGAAAATGCCAATGAAGACCCATGAGAACATCCTAATATTTTATAAGAATCTTCCGCAATACAACCCTCAAAAAACACTTGGACATAAGCCGGTCAACCGTTTCAAGAAGCATTCCACGGACGGCAGCAACTACAATGATGCACTGATGGGCTTCGAAGGTGGCGGCCAGACGGACCGATACCCCGTCGATGTCCTCTACTTCCCGAGGGATAAGGACCGTTATCACCCCACGCAGAAGCCAGTTGCACTATTTGAATATCTCATCAAGACATACACCAATGAAGGCGATTTGGTTTTAGACAATTGCCTCGGAAGTGGGACAACAGCACTGGCTGCTGCTTCTCTTAATCGCAATTTTACAGGTATTGAGTTAGATGCCAATTATGTTCAAATTGCTCGTGACCGGCTTAAACGAATGGAACAACAAATGATCGTATAACCCAAGGAGGCTAACCAATCATGGCACTTAAAATTTCCAAGAATGTGGGCTTAACTGATATCGTTTCTGACGCAAATCCTATCACGACAACTCACCCGACTACGGGGAGTGCACAATCGGTTCAACTGTGGTTGTTCAATGACGATTCCACGAAAACGTACCAAAGTATTACGATCGACCCAACGGACGCAGTGAGCACAGACGAGTCCACGTGGGTGCAATTGGCGCCAGATAGCGCAGGATCGGCAGGCACGTACGGTTCAACAGGTGCGGCTCTCTCGATGTCCAACATTACGGATAGTAACGTAGCTAAGCCGTTTTGGTACAAATGTACTTCTCCTTCTGGTCAGTCGGTTCAGAACAAATCAGATATCAAGTTAACAGTAGGCTATACAGAATACGCGGTGTAGCTTATGGTCTACTATCTCTCGCTGGACGGTGTGGACGATTATGTAGTTACTCCTACCTTCTCTTATGACAAAATTGTCATTGATTTCATGACAAACGGTCGACCTGCTAATTTTTCTAAGTTGTTTGCAGTCAACAGCGACTACGTACAACACAACAGCTCAGGAACAGACTCCTACAGTTCAGCAGGAATAAGCTCAGTCAAGCTTAACGGTGTTACGGTTACGAACACAACAGACTTTATTCCTGATAGCGTTCGTTCAACAGTTGAAGCAATTCGTAGTATTACAACTGCATACCCAACATTTATCTTCCGCAACTATATTTCTGGTGGTTTTCTCAAAGGTAATTTGTACGGTGCCCAATTCTATTTGGGTTCTACCCTGATAGCTTCATATGACTTTACGGCGGGTAACGTAAACGACATAAGTGGGAACGGCAGACATGCCACTTTAACAGGAGGCACTTGGGTCGTTGACAGCAGCTCGGGTAGTTCTGGATCGGTAGCTTATGCAACAAAGCAGCGGGTTTACACAACTTCTAGCTCGCTGCTATCAACTAAGCAAATTGTTAGTCGCTCCAGCTCAGCGGCATATGCTTCTAAACAATGCATTTATCAGAGTGGATTATCAGCTCAAGCAACGAGACAGGCAATATCCTTTACAAGTGTTAGTAGTCTGGCAACAAAGCAGATGATTGGCGCTATCAGCACATTGCAAGTAGCATCAAAGCAAATAATTAGGCATATTGGTGCTGATCCTCAATCGATTAAACAGGTTATCTATCATACAGGCTCAGTTTCCTATGCATCACTACAAGCAATCACGGATGATGGCGTACCTGGTAACGTGCCATTCAAGTCAAAGCAAGTCATTTATGGTGCCTCATCTTCTTCTCACAAAACGAAGCAATCGATCTTCACGATCGGTGAGGTGATATATCCTCTAAAACAAATAATATTCGACTCTGCACTACGCATCGTGGGGCGTACCCCACTTAAAGCATCTCGGGTATTATCTATCCCACTTATTGCTTCGAGATCAAACATTAGACTTCTTGCTTCTAGATCGACACAGCTCATGTTAAAAGGAGGACTATCCGTGACCGAGAAAAATCAGAATTTCACCATGTTCGCAGGAGATACGGAAAACATTCCGGTAACCTTTACGGATAATAGATCACCGGTGAATCTAAGTGGCGCTACCGTTCAATGGAGTATGAAACGAGTTAACGCTGCCACTAACATCTTAGAGAAAGACACGGTAAGTGGTGTCACGATCACTGACGAAGCGGCTGGTGTGTTCACAGTTTTACTCTCACCAGAGGACACGGAGAACCTGAACGGGACGTACTCGCATAAGGCAAAAGTCATCGATGCAGCGGGGAACGTATCAACTGTGATGACAGGGAAAGTAACAATTGTAAAAAGCTAAATTCTAAATTTCTAGGAGGAATTCATATGAAATCAACAGGAATCGTACGCAAAATCGACGTATTAGGACGTATCTGTTTACCAAAGGAACTACGTAATACTCTTGGTATCGCGGACTTAGATCCACTTGAAGTATTCGTTGATGGCGATCGTATCGTTATTCAAAAGTATGCACCCGGTTGTGTGTTCTGCCAATCAACTGAGAACCTGAACAACATTTGGGATAGAAGGATTTGCACATCTTGCGCGAAACGAATTGCTGGTTATGGATTCAATGAAAGAACATGACGACGGGCTTGGTGCTTTCCGTGGTATTATGTGCGCACTAGCAATAGAGGTTATCGTAATTGCAATTATTTATATCATTGTTAAGTGGTGGTGAGCGTCGTGGATGACAATCAAAAACGCAGATTTTTTCAAAAGATTAAGCAATTAACACATGAGAAGTTCTGGTCCGTCATGAACATCTATCATACCCGCGCCTATGCAGCAGCTGAACGGCATTATGGTGAGGCGATGGACATTGTCCTCACCAAGAAGCAAAAGGAAGCTGTAGTAGCCAAGGCTATACAGATCCGCGAGGAATGGGACGGCATGATGACTGTTACAACTGATGAAACAGAGAACGAGATTTTTGATATACGGACACGATAACATCGGTGATATCTTCTAATTTTCGAATTATAGAAGGAAATAATGTTGAGTGAAATCAGGAGGTCTAAATGGAGAATAAGCTAGATCTTATTGCTTTGCTGGCCTACGTTGACCCGGCCTATCTGAGCTATACCGAATGGGTCAACGTAGGAATGGCGCTTAAATATGAAGGGTACACAGCAAGCGATTGGGAAAGTTGGAGCAGCCGTGATGGTGTGCGCTATCGTCCTGGTGAATGCTTCAAAAAATGGACTTCTTTTGAGGGAACTGGATCACCAGTCACTGGCGCCACGATTACAAAAATGGCGAAAGATAATGGTTGGCTACCTCGTTCGTCAAGTCGTGAAGAACACGAATTAGGTTGGGACGATGAGATTGCCGGCGGAGATTATGTGGTTGTTGATAAGAACTGGATCGAAGGCAAAGAGGTTCACGAACCATCCGTTTGGAATCCTGTGCAACAGATGACCACGTATCTGTCGACGTTATTCGAAGCATCCGAGAATGTCGGATATGTCACGGACACTTGGCAGGATGATGAAGGTAAATACTTGCCTACAAAAGGTGCGTACGATCGTACAGCAGGCGAGTTAATTCAAGCGCTTAATCAATGTGATGGCGACATTGGTTCCGTATTGGGTGATTGCAAACCTGAGGCTGGCGCGTGGATCCGATTCAATCCTCTTGATGGTAAAGGTGTAAAAAATGATAATGTCACCGAATTCCGCTATGCGTTAGTTGAATCTGACACTATGGACATTGAGAAGCAGAATGCCATCATGCGTGAGTTAGAGCTGCCGATAGCCGTCATGGTATATAGCGGAGGTAAGAGCCTTCACGCCATTGTAAAGGTCGATGCGGCCAACTATGACGAGTATCGTAAGCGTGTCGATTATTTGTATGAAATCTGTAAAAAAAACGGCCTGAACATCGATAAGCAGAATCGAAATCCTTCTAGATTGTCTCGTATGCCAGGTGTTGAACGGAACGGTAAAAAGCAATTCATCGTCGATACGAACATCGGAAAGAACAGTTGGACTGAGTGGAATGAATGGATCGAAGGTGTGAATGATGATCTTCCGGATCCCGAGAATCTCACTGATTATTGGAATGACATGCCAAAGCTGGCACCCCCTCTTATTCATGGCGTGCTCAGGCAGGGACATAAAATGCTTATGGCGGGGCCGTCGAAGGCTGGCAAGAGCTTTGCACTTATTGAGCTGAGTATAGCTATAGCAGAAGGTGATAAGTGGATGGGATGGCAATGCACAAAAGGTAAGGTTCTATATGCAAATTTGGAACTTGACCGTGCAAGCTGCTTGCATCGATTCAAAGACGTATACCAAGCAGTGGGACTTCCACCAACTAACCTCGCCAACATCGATATCTGGAATTTACGTGGCAAATCGGTACCTATGGACAAATTGGCACCTAAGCTTATTCGACGGGCAGCTAAGAAGGGGTATATCGCAATTATCATCGATCCAATTTACAAGGTTCTTACTGGCGATGAGAATAGCGCTGACCAGATGGCCCATTTCACGAATCAGTTTGATAAGATAGCCACGGAATTAGGGGCCAGTGTCATTTACTGTCACCATCACTCAAAGGGCTCACAGGGTGGCAAGAAGTCCATGGACCGGGCCAGCGGAAGCGGCGTATTCGCTCGAGACCCCGATGCATTAATCGATTTAGTGGAACTTGAGGTAACGGAAGCATTACTCAAGCAAGAAGAGAACAAATCGACCTGTGCCGTATACCAGCGGTACTTTACTGAGTACAATCCTAAATACTTGCTAGATCATGTGTCACAGGACGATTTGTTAAGTGCTAAAGCCATGGAAAATCACGCTAAGCTTGCTATTTACAACACGGAACTAGCATCAGCTCATGAGGAAATAAATCGCGTGCTTGCTGCTGTTCGTGGCCGCTCAGCATGGCGCGTCGAGGGCACGCTGAGGGAATATGCCAAGTTCGCACCAGTTAACATGTGGTTCCAATATCCAGTCCATCGTGTGGATGATGTAGGCAGCTTGAAAGACATAGATCCGGAAGGTGAGGGGAATAAACCACCTTGGCAGAAAGCTATAGGAAAGCGAAAAGACAAAGCAAAAGAGGACCGACGAAGCAAGGCCGAGGAGTTTGAGGATGCGGTAAACAACTGCAATATGGGTGAGCCGCCGACGTTAAAAGACTTGGCTGAGTGGTTCTCATCGACTGGTAAGCCAGTTGCTGAGAGAACGATTCGTGATTGGGTCACGAAGCACGGATTCATGGTTGATAAGAATAACGGAAGCGTTGTTGTCAAGAAAAATGACGGCGACGACCATTAAATCCCCGCAATATAAATCCCCGCAATGTTGCGGGGAAAACATAAATTCATAGTTGGCACAACATTGCGGTGACTGTTAAATCATAGTAGCCGCAATGTTGTGGAAATGTTGCGGGGATTGAGTACGTCATAGTCACCGCAACATTGTGGCGGGGACCTATATATTAAAATATATAAGGAATAGGGAAGGGCGGGACGTAAACGCCCTTCCCCCTTCTCCTACACATTTTAAAAGCGCGAGCGAAAAGTTGAAAGTGGAAGGTGATGAAATGTCGACTGAATTTTTCATGCCGATGAAACCGCCGACAGCGACGCACCAGGAAAAGCAGGTTTCTTGTGTGAGTGGTAAACCGGTGTTCTATGAGCCTGATGACGTGAAGGCAGCGCGAGCTAAGTTGACGGCACACCTCGGAAAGCATGTTCCTAATCGTAAATATACGGGAGCTCTTCGAGTTACAGTGAAGTGGCTATTCCCGATCAAGGAAGGTAGCAAGCATTATGACGGTGAGTGGAAAATTACGAAGCCCGACACACATAACCTAAACAAGTTGCCATTTGATATTATGACTGATTTAGGTTTTTGGAGAGATGATGCGATTGTAGCTAGCGAGATCATTGAGAAGTTCTGGGCTTCACTTCCTGGCATCTACATCAAGATAGAGGAGTTGTAGCCGATGGACTATCAAGCATTCTTTGCAGACGTGCATGAGTGGATCCAGAAAGCCAACCAAGCGGCCATGCAGTATGGTATGGGAACGCAAGCATTTTGGACATGGGTCGCGGATTCCGCAGGTGAGTTATGCAAAAAATACGATCAGAATAAATTGGCGATTAAGCAAATGATGATGCTGATCGAATGGCTTGAGGAAGTTGATAAGGGTAGGACAGGCGGTGGACCTTGAATTTCAAACAAGCCACCGACGCTCAACTGATCCAGATCATTTATCACGAGAAGGCAGTTCCATTATCACTTATTCAAGGTGCTGCCGAAGAATATGAACGAAGGCACGGGAGTAATGCGAAGTGGTGGAGGAGAGAAGGATCGCAACGTAAATCTTAATAAAACCCACAACACGAGGTGAACATCATGCTAACTTGGGTTGATACATTAACAGCACAATACACAAAAGGCAAAAGTGAACTGGAAGCATATCGCAAACAGATTGATCGAAAAGACCCGCAAGGAAAATTTGAGGTAACTGTTGTTGGCGGAATGATCTCTGATATGCAGTATGCGCTTGAGTGGATGAGAAAAGGTAGGCGACCAGGAAGTCGCAGAGGAATCGAGAATAGCCAAGTTTATCTGCGACATGACTTTATGGACATGGATGAATTTCCTTCTTTGGATCTAGAAATATCAGAGAGCAGCCTGACAGATCCTCAAAAAAAACGGATTCTTGAAATTCTTTTGCAATTATCTGAACGAGAACGGCAATGTTATATTTTACACTTGGCTTATGGGCGATCAATGGCCGAAATAAGTGTAGATCTTGGGCTTACGAAGAGAACCGTTCAAACGTTTATCGATCGGGCAAAAGCTAAAATTCAAAAGTTTATTGCCTAATCTTGTCGTACGATTGTCGTACGAAAACCACCTATAGGTAGAGGGACATTTTACGAGTCATCTTCGGATGGCTTTTTTGTTTACCACGAGGAGTGAGAGGAGATATGGCACTTGCAGATTTGACGTTGGTTATTACGAACCATGCATTTGAGCAATACCGAGAACGAGTAGAAAAATTAGAACGAAATGAGCTTCACGCTAAGATCAAAGAACTGCTTATCGACCAAAGACGCATTAAGGGTGAATTCATAAAACTTGATGGTGTTTGGTGGGTATTCTTGATTGACGGCGAAGAGTTGAGATTATTGACCTGTTATGGACGTAGCACATTCGATATGCCGAAAGCCTTAGAATGGGCGAAGCGACATGGTGATCGAATCCGACTAGGTGAGTACAATGCCTAGTAAGCCAATGAGGCCATGTAGCAAGACAGGGTGTAGAGAGCTAACAACAGGTAGGTACTGTGAGAAATGCGTTAAGACAGAAAGCCAAGCACTTGATAGGCAGCGTGGTACAGCTAGTCAACGTGGATATACCAGCACATGGTCAAGGTACAGTAAAGCGTTTCTGCGTAGAGCAGAGAACGCACTGTGCAAGCTGGAGTTACCAGGCTGTGATCGCTTAGCCAATTGTGTGGACCACATACAAGCAGTGACAGGGCCGAATGATCCAAGGTTCTGGGATAGAAGCAACCACCAAGCAGCATGCATCAGGTGCAACACATCGAAGGGTAAGAAGACGATCGTGGGTACTGGCGGCGTGAAGATGGAATGAGGTGGAGCGCATGAGATTCAAGTATTTTTATAGATACTTGATTAGTTCAATACAGATCCCGGAGGCCAAAGAGGCATTCAAGTGTAGGGGGTAGGGGGCCAAAAAAGCTGTGGAGCTAAGTTTAGAAGACCAGCGCCGCCCTTCGTGCAAACTTTTTTCGTTTTTTGAAACTTTTTAGAGTTTAGGAGGTGGCCCTCATGGGAGGACGACACGCAAAACCAATCGGATTGCATCTCGCTGAGGGCAACCCGAACAACTTGACCAAGCAGCAGATCGAGGACCGGCAGGCAGCCGAAGTGAAGCTCGGAAAGCATGAGCTCGCCAAACTTAAAAAGCCTGGCTTCGTGTCGAAAGACAAAGCGGCAAGCAAGATCTGGAACGATCTGGTGAAGGAGTACAAGTCGGCAGCGGATCAGGGCGTCGAGCTGCTGACTAGTTCCGACATTGGTGTGCTCGCGCTATACTGCAAAACTTTCAGTGAGTACGAAAAGCTGCTTGTCCAGTATCAGAGGATTGAGAACATCGTGATCGACGAGCATATTCTGGATGAGTATATCAGCCGAGCTGAAGAAGTCAGCGAAGTTAACTATAAAGCGCTCCGCTATTTATCGCAGCTCGCTTCCCTTGAAGGTGTGCTCAAGATCGAGACGGCAATCAACAAAAAAATGGATATGCTCCTGAAAATGCAGGACCGACTCTTCCTCAATCCGCTCGCCAAGGTGAAGAATGTACCGAAGCCAGCAGGCAAAGAGAAGAAGGAATCGGCGATGGCGCAATTCATGAACAGAAGAGCTGGCGGCCATGGCACATGACAATCAAAGAGCGCTTGAGCCAATCGATTTTATCCAGATGCTTCATGCTGTCGATGACTTTTATGGACAACCATTCAAGCTTTTAAACTGGCAACACGATTTACTTTGGGATGTATACGGGACCGTAAACGAACAAGGGTACCGGCAGTACCGATATGCTTACCTTGAGGTGCCGAAGAAGAACGGTAAAACGTCACTCATCGCGGGGCTTAGCCTTTACCACTTGGCGTGTGACGGACCAGGTGGACAGATTTACTGTTGCGCAGCAGATCGCAAGCAGGCTGAGCTCGTATATAACGCAGCTGTCGCCATGATTGAACAGGAGCCAGAGCTTGAAGCGATCCTGAAAATAACGGACAGCCGCAAAGAGATCAAGAACAAGCTCACTGGCACAACGCTTAAAGTACTTTCGGCAGAAGCGTTCACGAAGCACGGTATCAACCCAACGGTTGTTATCTTCGATGAACTACATGCTCAGCCCAAGCGGGACCTGTGGGATGTCATGACATTCGGATCAGGCGCAGCTCGTAAAGAGCCGCTATGGTGGGTCATCACAACAGCAGGGGACGACCCGGATCGGAATTCGATCGGGTGGGAGATACATGAGAAGGCTCGTAAGATTTCTTGGGGCGAGCAAATCGATCCTTACTGGTACGTTAAGATATATGGGGCTCCCGAGGACGCGGATATATTCGACGAAGCCCTTTGGTTCAAAGTTAACCCGTCACTCGGACACACCATCAGCATTGAGTCAGTCAGGCAAGAGGCGCTAGCAGCTCGCAACAGCGAAGCTTCCGAACGTCTTTTTAGGTGGCTTCGGCTGAACCAGTGGATAGCGCTCAAGCGTGTTGGGTGGCAGCCACTCACACTATGGGATAAAACGGCAGGCAAGTGGTCGCTGTCAGAGTTGGTCGGGAAGAAATGCTATCCCGGCTTAGACCTATCGAGTACGACTGACATCACCGGCGCCGTATACCTCTTCCCACCACAAGAGGGATTGGACGATTGGCGTTTCATCCATGACGCATGGATTCCCGAAGACAGCATGAAAGAACGGGTGAAGCGTGATCATGTTCCGTACGATCGCTGGGTTAACGAGCGATACATTCACTCCACGCCAGGCAACGTCGTCGACTATGATTTCGTCGAAGCCAAGCTGCTTGCAGCTAACCGGCAGTATCAGGTTGCGGCACTCGGCACGGATCCATGGAACAGCCGCATGCTGACCCAGCGCTTGATGCGCGAGGGCATGAACGTGATTGAGGTTGCTCAGAACATGGCTCAGATGTCACCGGCTATGAAGACGATCGAGCGGTTGATGAAGTCTGGAATGATGACGCATGAGGTTAACCCCGTGGCGCGTTGGTGCTGGGGGAATACGATCATCGCAGTAGATGGGAATGAGAATATTAAACCGATGAAAAACAAATCGATCGAACGGATCGACTTAACAGTTGCTCTGATCAACGCCATGGCAACGGCGATGCTTTATGAGAATGTAGATAGTTCGGTTTATGAAGAGCGTGGCGTCAGGACTATCTAGGAAAGGATGATGGCCGTTGGGGGTATTCAATTTCTTTAGACGTAGCGAGAAACAAGATGTCACTGGTTCCGAGCCGTTCTGGCGCAAGATATTCGGTGGTTCTGGTCAAGTGGAGAAAGCAGTATCCGCTATGCAGGCCATGCAAACATCCGCTTTCTATGCCTGCGTCAAGCTTATAGCTGAAACTGTAGGGGCGTTACCTTTTCCAGTTTTAAAATTAACACCCGATGGGAAGACGAGAGCATTCGATTTTCCGCTGTATAAATTATTAAACGATAAACCAAATCCTGAACAAATTGCAATTCAGTTTCGCGAGATGGTCACAGCTAATCTTCTTGTACACGGTGACGGATATGCAGAGATCGAGTTTGATGATAATGGTCAGCCTGTTGCGTTGTGGCCGTTACCTACTTGGTGCGTAGATCCTGTAAGAACGACGACTGGCGTACGTGGCGAGCTCTATTACCAGGTCACGATCCCGCAAACAGGCCAACAATTCCAAATGCCTCCATACCGCATACTCCGTATACCGGGCTTTGCGATGGAAGGGGATAAGGGACTCTCGCCTCTCGCAATGGCGCGTAGGGCGCTTAACCTTTCACAAGCTGCTGAAAGCTTCGGGTATGACTTTTTTGCAAATGGGACGAATGTTGGCGCTGTTGTCTCCACGGATAAAGCGCTGACGGATAAAGCTTTTGATCGTTTGCGGACTGATCTTCGAGATAAATACGAAGGGCTTGGCAAATCGCATCGTCTCATGCTGCTCGAAGAGGGTTTGAAGTTTGAAAAGAATACAATTCCGCCGAATGATGCACAGTTTCTTGAAACAAGAAAGTTTCAGCTAACTGACATTGCTCGGATTTTTCGCGTCCCGCCTCACATGGTCGGTGACTTGGAGCGGGCGACATTTAGCAATATCGAGCAGCAGGATCTCTTCTTTGTGAAGCATACCATTCTGCCGTATCTCAGACGGTGGGAGCAAGCGGTACACAATACCTGCATCCCAGAAGAACTGCAACATGTGTACTACGCGGAGCATAATGTCGAGGGGCTGCTAAGAGGCGATGTCGCAAGCCGTTACAAATCGTACTCGATCGGTCGACAGTGGGGTTGGCTATCAGTTAATGATATTCGATTCCTTGAGAACTTGAACAAAGTTGAAGACGGCGACGAATACCTAAAACCTTTGAACATGGTACCGCTCGGCGCAGATACGACACCATCAGCGAACAACGGGGAAGGGGGTGATGGTAGTGAAACGTGAGATGAGACACTTCGATATGGAAGAGGTTGAGATCAGAGCGAAAGAAGAAGGTGGCGAGAGTCGCACCATCACCGGATACGCCGCTAGATTCGATAAACTCTCGGTTAATCTTGGGGGCTTTCGCGAGAAAATCAGCCGTGGAGCTTTCGCTCGCAGTCTTAAAACCGAGAACATTAGGGCCCTATGGAATCATAACCGTGACATTGTGCTCGGGAGTACCAAAGCTGGAACACTCAGACTTTGGGAAGATGACAAGGGCTTACGCTTCGACTTCGATGCACCTGCTTCACCGTGGGGCGACACAGCGCTTGAGTCTATTCGGCGCGGCGATGTAGAGGGAATGAGCTTCGGATTCTCTGTTCGGAACGACACATGGGAAGAAAATGGCAAGGAACTTATCCGAACGCTCGATGACGTGGACTTATTCGAAGTCAGTCCAACAGCTTTCCCAGCATATCCGAGCTCAAGCGCATCCGCGCGAAGTACTGAGGATGTGCTTTCGGAGTACCGCAGCAGCCATTCGGGAACGAACGAAGATGAAAACAAGCAAAAAGAGGCGGAGCTAAATATGAGAGCACGCTTGTTATTAACCTAAGGAGGTCGAACTACCTTGAAAGATATTGAACAACTTAAACGCTATCTAGCAGCTAAGAAAGATGAAGCGCGCGGGCTTTTAACTAATGAACAACGCAGCTCAGAGGACACGAGTCGTCTGGAGTCCTTGTTGACAGAGATCGAGAACCGCGCAAAAGAAATCGACACTGAGGAGCGCGCGCAGCGTATTCTCATGAAGCAAAAGCAGGATGACACTCAAAAAGAAGTTGACCAACGTTCCATGGGATTCGCTTCTTTTGGTGACTTCATCCAAACGCTTCGCTTCAAACCGAACGACGATCGCTTTGTTGAGGCTGAATCCCGTCAACAATCGATGGGCGTTGGATCTGAAGGCGGCGTACTCGTACCAACTACGTTCCGTGAACAAATTTTACAAGTTTCTCAACAAAGCGCAATTATCCGTCCGCGTGCGACTGTAATCCCTGCTGATTCTCAGTTCCCGGATGCAGGTGTGACAATGCCAGCTCTTAACCAAGTCGGCTATGGGATGTATGGCGGTGTTCAAGTTGATTGGATTGCAGAAGGCGTGACTAAACCAGATACTTCTGCAAAGTTTACTGATGTGAATATGCTCCCTAAAGAAGTTGCGGGATCCATCGTTGTCACTGACAAGTTGCTACGTAACTCTAATGCAGCAGGCACTTTGCTTCGTTCCTTGCTTGGTAAAGCAATTGCAGCAGCTGAGGACGATGCTTTCCTTAACGGAGATGGAGTTGGCAAACCGCTGGGTATTCTTAAAGCGGCGGCTACACTCGGCGTGAATCGTGCAACTGCTTCACAAATTGGCTATGTCGACGCGGTCAACATGTACGCAAAAGTGAAGAAGGGCGGAAAACTTGACTGGATCGGTTCTGAGTCTATCATCCCACAACTGATGCAGATCAAAGACGGCGGGAATAACCTCATTTGGCAGCCGAACGCTCGTGACGATGCACCTGAACGTATTTTCGGTGCTCCACTCGGCTGGAACGAACGTTCTCCTCAACTCGGTGCCAAAGGCGATCTCGTGCTAGCTGATCTGTCCTACTACCTGATTCAAGATGGGTCGCCACTCGCGATCAGCGCATCTGAGCACGTTTACTTCCGTGAGAACAAAACAGTTCTCAAGGCATTCTTCTTAGTCGATGGGCAGCCTTGGTTGACTGGACCGATCACCCAAGAAGGCGGGTACCAAGTGTCTCCGTTCGTCGCACTCGACGTTGTTGCAGGTTAATAGAGAGGCCTTGTGCCTCTCTCATTCTAAATAAGGAGCGTGAAAACGCATGTTTGTTAATAGCAAACTAATCAAAGAGGAATTGAAGTTCACAGCTGGTATTAATCCTACTGCTTCCGCTGGTGTTTCTAGCTCGACTCTTCACAGCATGGCGCTTCATACTAAATTTCTTGCCAACGTACAGACTGGACCACTAACAACAGCGACCAGCCTTGTTGTATCAGTGTGGGAATCTACTTCATCTGTATGGGCTTCTGCTGTAGCGACTGAGGTGACGGCATCACGCACGACTACATCCGTTGCAACAGCTGGATCAGGGTTCGTACAAGTGGAAATCGACGCAGACGTACTTAACAAGCCATATGTTGGCATCTACGTTGCTAAAGCTGGAGATACAGCTTCGGCAATTGCAGCAACAATCATCCGTGGCGGAGCTCGTTTCGGCAATATGTAATTAATTTGTGGAGGCTAGATTGGCCGATCGAAAGGCGCGACCTGGGCGCTTGCCTCCACGACCTACCAGGCGATTACCACATCAGGAGGTAAACACATATGAAAATTATGATCGGTATCCCCTTTGGACGGACGATGGACTATCAAGCCGTTCAATCCCTTTTACAATTAGCAAACTTACGAGGACCGAACGAATACGTTTTCGCACTTGTAAGTAATTCACTTGTATACGATGCGCGTGAGAAGATCACGCAGTTGTTCCTTGAGTCAGAATGCGAGTTCCTCTTCTTCCTTGATTCAGACATGACGTTTCATCCGCAAACAGTCGATCTGTTGGTACGCCACAACTTACAATTCGTTACGGCGAAGGCGTTCAAGCGCGTAGCTCCGTTCATGCCATGCTTCTACACACGGGCACGCTACGAAAACGGACAGCCTGATCTGCAAGTGCCGATCGAATATGGTGCAGGGCTGCTGCCGATCGAGGGCGCGGGCTTAGCTTGTGCGCTGATCCGTCGCGATGTGTTTGAGCAATTAGAATCACCGTATTTCTTCCCGCTGCCGAATATGGGCGAGGATTTGGCATTTTGCCTCAAGCTTCAAGAAGCAGGGGTCTTGATGTACGCAGACACGACCGTCACCTGTGGACATATCACCTCGTTCGAGGTATTCGAAGAACATTTCCAAGCACACCGAGATGCAGCCAAAGCTACGGGGCAGCCACTGGAGGAATCCAGATGAGAATCCTCATAGGCGCTCCAGTCAGACAGGACGAGATGACATTCAAGTTGTATTTGGATTCCCTCAAGGCGTTGAACACTGAGGGTCTGGAAGTGGAGTTTTTATTCCTACTACACGGATCAGAGCATTTAATAAAATATCTCGAGCCACACCAGTATCTTGGCGTAACGCCAGGGTCGGAATATAAACGCGATGATATCACGCATCATTGGACAAATGAGAATTTAGCAGCTGTTACTTATATGAAAAATAGGCTGTTATTCGAGGCGTCTGCATTTGATGCCTTTTTCCTTGTCGACTCAGATATCATCCTGCATCCAGAAACACTGCAGCAGCTAGTTAAAGCTGATAAACCCATCGTCTCAAACGTGTTTTGGACGAAATGGCAGCCAGATGAAGCAGAAATGCCAAATGCTTGGAACTACGATCATTATTCGTTCTTACCAGGGGAGCTTGAACGCTGGAGAGAACCGGGTATTTACCCCGTTGGTATGAGTGGTGCTTGCATCCTAATTAAGCGTGAGGTTATATTAGCAGGCGTGAATTACTCACCTATTTATAATGTCTCACACTCCCTATGGGAGGATAGAGCATTCTGTATCCGTGCCGCTTGCGCAGGATTTCAAATTTATATGGATACAACCTATCCAGCTAAGCATTTATACAGGGAATCTGATATACAGGAGGTGCTAAATAGTGAAATTCCGAGTTAATACAGAATACGTCGACCGCACGCTTGGACAACGCGTGCACGTCGGAGAAGAAATCGAGCTGAGCGCCGAGAGAGTGAATACTATCCAAGCGCTTGGCGTTCGACTTGAGCCTATTGCTGAGGGGCCAGAAGTTAAAACAGCAACAGCCCCTAAGGTTGAAAAGGCGGTGAGTAACCGTGGTAATAAACGGACGTGATGCACTCAAGTTTAAGATAACCGTCCCGCCAGCGCAGGAGCCTGTGACGCTTGATGATGTGAAGACCGCACTTGGAATTGAATTGACGGATACCATATACGATGACCAAATCAGTCCTTGGATCCCTGCTGCTAGAGAATGGTGCGAAGGGTATCAAAACCGAGCATACATCACGCAGACAATCGAGCTCGCAAAGGATTACTGGCCGTATCGGGACGAGATCAGGCTCCCGCGTCCACCCCTTCAATCGGTTACAGCAATGGCATACATGGACAGCACAGGGACAGCCACAACAGCGAGTGCGAGTACCTACTTCGTGGATAACTTCTCGGAGCCGGGCTTCTTAGTCGCTTATTCTGCGTGGCCTGCTGGAGCGTTACGGCCTGCAAACGGTGTGATCGTCGAATACGTTGCAGGATATGGTGACGATCCAGTGGACGTCCCCTCTCTCATCCGTCAGGCTATCACCGTACTTTGTATGCACTGGTTTAACAATGGCTTCTGCGAGCCACCAGACGCCGTAAAATCGATGCTTGATTTGAACAGGATCATCCCGATATGACAAAAGGATGCTGCACCGATTCGAATGTATTAAAGCCTAGTGAGCTGAATCGGAAGATCACGATCGAGGAAGTAACGAACACAGTCGACGCAGAGGGTGTTTTCGTTGAGTCGTGGGCAACATTTGCTGTGCTTCGGGCTGCACGCAACCCGCTGAGTGGTCGAGAGTTCTTCGAGGCAGCCGCAATCAATGCTGAAAAGACAGTCAAGTATAGAGTGCGGTACCGAAAAGGATTACTACCGAATATGCGGTTAACTGATGCCCTAGATGGTCGGATCTACAACATTCGGGCAGTGCTGGATGACTATTACGGTGATCGAACGCAGACGCATTTGATGTGTGAGGTGCTGGAAGATGGCCAATAGCATAGATTTGGACGGCATTGATGCACTGTTGGCAGAATTACGTACACGGGCCGAGAGTGCAGTTGCTAAAGTTGAGAAAGAAGCACTACAAGCAGCGGGAGAAGTGTTGGCGGCGGATATGGTTGAACGCGCTGTGCGGTCTAAGATTAATCGTAAGTATCACATAGAGGATAACATCGCCGTCAGCAAAGTTAAGAAAAAAGACGGAGTTAAATTTGTCACGATTGGGCCGAATCGCAAGGTTAGCTGGCGTGCTCATTTCACTGAGTTTGGTACTTCCAATCAGAGAGCCGAGCCGTTTATTTACCCAGCGTTCAACAGTAAAAAAATAGAGGCTCTGCAAGTGCTAGCAGATAAATTGAGAGAGGGGTTGCAGCAGTCGTGAAGATCGACGTTAAAACAGAAATCAGAACGGCTCTACTCGCTAACTCAGCACTCGTTACACTACTTGGAGGACAACGTATTTATCAACTTGCGGCACCGAAAGCTGACGAGTATCCACGGATAACATTTTTTGAGATCGACAACTCTGATGCGGCATTTGCAGATGACACTGCAATTGCTTCTGACGTACCCGTGCAAGTAGATGTTTGGAGTAAAGGTAGTACATCGGCAGTATCTGGAGAAGTAGACAAGACGATGAAAACATTAGGGTTTTCCCGTACCGGGGCGTCAGACTTTTACGAGACTGACACACTGGTCTTTCATAAAGCAATGAGATTTAGAGCGCAATTTGAGGAGGTATGATTCATGGGTGGAATTAGAATCGGTATGGATATGCTTTATTATGCAAAAATGGTTGATGAAGAAAACGAAACTTACGGAACTCCTGTGCGCATACCAGGAGCGGTAACTGCAACCGTAACACCGACAACAAACAGTGAGACATTCTATGCGGATGACAAAGCAGATGAGGTAGCGACAAGCTTGGGTGATATCTCTATCGATATTAATCCCAAGGACCTGCCACGTGACATTTTAGCGGACATTCTTGGCGCGACAGTGGATTCGAATGGGGTAATTGTTCAGGCATCGACGGATGTTGCACCTTACGTGGCGATTGGATGGAGAAGTCGCAAATCTAATGGGAAATACCGCTATTTCTGGTACTACAAGGGTAAATTCCAGCCGAATGAAGAAGAATTCCAAACGAAAGAAGATACACCAACATTCCAAACGCCAACGATTACAGGGCTTTTCATTCCACGTAATATCGATAGCGCATGGCGCGTACGTGTGGACGAGGATGATTCTGGTGTATCCCCGACTACGATCACAAACTGGTTTACTTCGGTCTATGAAGAAACACCAGATGTAACGCCACCGACGCTATTGTCAATCGTACCAGCGAATGGGTGGACGACTGCTTCAGCAACTGCGAATATCGTAGCGACATTCTCAGAAGAATTGAGAGCGTCCACGGTAAATGGTAGTAACTTCTTGCTTATCTCTGGCGTGACTCCAGTGCCGGCAGTCGTTACCTTGGATCCGACACTTGAGATCGTTACGATCAATCCAGTTTCAAACCTTACTGCAACGACAACCTACTCTGTTATCATCTCGACTGCGGTTGAGGACATGGCAGGTAACAACTTCCAAACAGCAAGCGTTACAACATTCAGAACGACCTAATAAATAAACGGGAGCGGCTCAGGGGCTGCTCCTTTTTCCTATCAGGAGGGAAAACATATGCAAATTACGCTGATATTAGATGGCAAAGAAAGATCGTTCACAGTTGGTTTTGTTTCAGGCATGATGCTTCGTAGAACATTCGGTATGCAAAAGAAAATGGCTGCTTTGAACGAGGAATCACTCGATGAAGCAGTCGACTATGTAGTCGATTTGTATGGTAAACAGTTCACAAGAGATGATTTTTACAACGGGATTGATACAAGTGAGGTATTCGACACTATCACTTCCTCTATCGCGGAAGTCATGCAACGTACGACGAAAGCAGTAGGTGCCAAAGATCCTGACCCAAACGGACAGATCCAGGGGACTTAGACCCTCTGGACTTTTTAAAGAAAACGTATATTGATTTACTCAAAGGAGGTTGGACACTGCCTGAAATTGACGGCATGGACATCCTTTTTTATTTTGAATTATTGCAGTTTACACAAGAAGCGAAGATTACTCCCGTCGATCAAGTCGGGTTCTTATAAGGAGTGAGGGGAATTGGCTGATATTGAAGTTGGCGATCTCGTCGCAAGGATAAGCTTCGACGATACTGGACTGAATAGTTCAATGGCTGCAATTAATAGGCAGATTAGACTTGTCCAATCGGAGTTTGATAGAGCGTCGTCCTCACTCCAAAATTACGGTAGTGCTGAGGAGCGTTTGCAGGCAAGGTCGACATCTCTAACACAACAAATGTCACTGCAACAGCAACGTATAAATCTATTAAATCAGCAGTTTCAAGAATCAGCCCGTGAGAAAGGGCTTGATGCAGCAGCCACACAACAATTAGCGATCCAACTCAATCAGGCGCAGACATCGTATAACAGATTGGAAAATCAGCTTCAACGAGTCAATACTGAATTGGCGGCACAATCCACGCAAGTTGAGGAAACAGGACAATCGTTTAAGCGAGCAGAGATTGATGTTGCCGCATTCGGTAAAGCTGCCGCCGCTGGTATTGCCGCCGCTGGTTTAGCATTTGCTGGTGTGGTCGCGAAAGCCGTGAGCTTCTCTGACGATCTGACGAAGGCACTCAACAAAGCTAAGTCAGCAACAGGGAACTTTGAAGCTGAAAATTATGAGCTCAAAGAAGTCATGGTGGATCTCTTTAATCAGGGTTTCGGGGAAGACTTTGCAGATATAGGAAAAGCCATAACGACTGTAGGTCAGGTAACGGGTGCGACTGGTGTAGAACTTGAACGGATGACAAAGAGTGCGTTTTTGCTTAGTGACGTGTTCGAGTACGATATAAATGAGAGCACCAGAACAGCTAAAACGCTGATGACTAATTTTGGCATATCTGCTAATCAAGCTTTTACTCTAATCGCACAGGGAGCCCAAAACGGGGCTGATAAAAACGGTGACTTACTAGATACTTTGAATGAATATGCACCTCAATTTAAAGCTCTCGGGTTCTCAGCCAATCAGTTTACGGATGTTCTAATCGCTGGTGCAGAAAACGGCACATTCTCCATTGATAAAGTTGGGGATGCAGTAAAAGAGTTTAATATCCGTGCAAAAGATGGCTCAAAAACAACTGCGGATGGCTTCAAATCACTTGGCTACGATGCCGATAAGATGGCACAGACATTTGCAGCAGGTGGAGAGAAGTCAGTAGCAGCATTTAACGCTTTGATCACGAAGTTATCCGAGCTTAAAGATCCAGTTGAACAAAATCGTATTGCGATTGAGTTGTTCGGGACGCAGTTTGAAGATATCGGATTATCAGCAACGGTAAACCTTGGAAACGTTGAGTCAGTTGCGAATCAAACAGCGGATACGCTTCAACAAATCAACAACACGAAATATGACTCTGTTGGGGAAGCCATTCAAGGTATTGGCCGTAATCTCCAGACAGGTATCCTCTTACCTCTCGCTGATAAGGTGTTGCCTAAGTTGCAGGAGTTTACGGACTACATTAAAGTTCACATGCCTGAGATTCAAGCTAACATTTCAGCAGCACTCGATGTCGGCATCAAGCTTTTTGATAAATTAACGGTAGCTGTGAAATTCCTAATAGACAGCATGGATATCCTATTACCGGTTATCGCTGGGGTGACAGCAGCCATCGTAGCGCAGACCGTTATCGATGGATTGGTGAAGCTCTATAAAGCTTGGCAGGTCGCCACAACAGCACAGACAACGGCACAATGGCTTCTGAATTTAGCATTGAACGCTAACCCTCTCGGACTCGTAGCACTCGCTATCGGGGCAGTGGTGACGGCAGGCGTGCTTCTCTATAAGAACTGGGACACAGTCACAGAAAAACTCGGACAGCTATGGGATTACATGAAAGATATCGGCGGCAAGATTAAGACGTTCTTTGGTGAAGTGTTCGGAGGATTAGCGACAGGGTTCAAGGGGTATGTAAATACGTGGATTACGTCTCTTAATGCACTTATCCGAGGGCTTAACAAGTTGAAATTCGATTTTCCTGACTGGGTTCCAGGCTTAGGCGGGAAGAGTTTCGGCATTAATATTCCCACGATTCCGATGCTAGCAAATGGTGGGAATATTGCTGAGGCAGGTATGGCGCTTGTTGGTGAAGCTGGTCCCGAGTTGTTAAAGCTACCTAAAGGAGCTCAGGTACAACCACTGATAGGGCCGAATGCAGTATCCTCGCAACCACAAACTATGGTGGCAAATGTGTATCTAAATAGTAAGCAGATAGCGACAGCCGTTGCAGGTCCTCTGAATGATCTCACGCGGACGCAGAGAAGGGGGATGGGAGTTTCATGAGCATAAACGGAGGCTTTACACTTGGCGGGCAAACAGCCAGACAACTTGGCATACGCATGCTCCGTACTTCTCAACGTCCAGTCTTACCTGATACGGTGGATCGCACTCTTGGCATACCTGGTCGCAATGGATTATGGGATTTTGGCGCAGATCTCAATGCGAGACAGTTTAATTTAGAATGTGTGATACTGCGTACGAATAGCACTACACTCCAGCAGCAAGTAAGTACGTTGGCAGCATTCCTTCTTGACCAATACGCCAAACCGAGAACACTTGAATTGGTGTTCGATAATCAACCCGATCGTACTTATTATGTGCGATATTCGGGTTCTTTGGCGATTGATCGAGTAGTAGGCCGGGGGCAGTTCACGTTGCCACTAGTAGCCTTCGACCTATACGCATATGCAGATCTCGATTTCATGGACGAAGAGTATTTATACGATACTGATTTGGACTACGATAGTGGACTCTATTATCCAAATTCACGAATGGTGCAAGACTATTCATTTGTTTCACCTGGAATGGTGGTGATAGTTGGCGAGGAGCGTAAGTGGTCTGGCTTTGTCTGGGCTTATCCGGAGCAATACAGCACATTAATGAATTACAGTGCCATGTTTACTCCGATGATAATGCGGATCTCTGGTACCGTAACGAATCCGACAATTACCAATGTCGTCAACGGCCAATCGATGACGATAGCAACAACGATTACCAATCAGACACTAGTCATCGATTGTACTAAATACACTGTGAAGATTGACGGTGTAAATGCCCTTGAATACGTGACTGGTGACATCTTAGGACTTGCACCGGGAGAGAATCAATTCTTGTTCACTGGTACGAATCCAAATGCCAGTATCACATATCAATGGCGACATAAATTCATCTAGGGGGATTCTACATGGCAGATCAATTAATTAGAGAGGCTTTACCTTTTCAGAGCACACCGCTTTGTCCTGTTCCGCAGTACTGGAACGGAACTAGTTATGAGAAAGTCCAAGGCGCAGCAGGGGCGATGAGTGTTGTTATTCAAGGTGGTGTCGCAATTACTGGTGGTACTTCCTCGATAACAGTAGCAGATGGGTCGGATGCTGCACTTGGTGCCAAGGCTGATGCTTCTGTATCTACAGCAGGGAACGGTAGTGTTATTGCGCTACTTAAAGGACTCCAAAGCATTTTAGGGCTTGTTGGGGCGTCCCCAACTGCTAATACAGTAAATGATAGACTTAAAACACTCGCTACAAGTACTGGGGCGATAACTGATGCAGCTGCAACAGGCGACGGTAGTTTGATCGCCATCCTCAAGCAATTACGTACTATTTTAACTGATGCATGGGACGACCCAAATAATGCGCTTAGAGTTCGGAGTACAATCTTAGCGACACCTGTAGTAGGGACGCAAGCAAATGCATGGAGTGCAGTAGCAGCTGGCGTAGGTGCAACGTCAACTGCTGTCGATACCCAGTATCAACCACAAATAAGCGCTTTTGGAAATGCCAGTGCAGCAACTACGATAACACTTCAAGTATCTCAAGACAATACAAATTTTTATGACACGCCTGTGACTCAAGTGTTAGCCGGGGCAGGGAATTTTCATTTGACGGTAGCGACAGGGGCAAGATACGCGAGATTGAAAACAAGCGCCGCAGCCACCATCACAGCGACTATTGCGGGCAAGTAAGAGAGGAGTGATGACGAATGGCAGAAATCAGCCCCATTGGGCCGAAAATAGAAAGTCAGCCTCTTAATGATAACTTTGCAGCGTTAAATGCGGACATAGCGGCACAATCGAGCACAGGTCAACAAGTAAATAGTATGGGCATTAATGTGAGATTCCCACCTGCACCTATTGTAGCACCTGTATATAATGGTGTTGTCATCGATGATGCAACGGTTATAGCTTGTGTTAACTTAGCGTCGAGTACAGGGTTACCTTTGTATTTTCCAACGGGTAGGTGCAGGGTATCAATCACTGGTTCGATTATATTAAATAGCAACATTAATGTGTACGGTGATGGTCGTGGGAAATCGCTCCTCGTAACAACAGATAATGACCATGTATTCATCACCTATGACTGTAGCGCAAATGATATATACTATCCTTCTGTAAGAGATATAGGGTTTGAAAATCTTGGTGCATCACCATCCTCATTAAGTGCAGCTATTAGGATTATTGATGGGGGAAATAACTTTTACTTTAACTACGCTAGATTCTCCAGCATATATTCTGCAGGATCTTATGACATGATCCGCTCTGAAAAAAGCGCGAATAGTTCAGGGGAAAATTTAATAAATTTCGGTTTATATACAGGTCTTCACTGCACAAATGCAGGAGCTACACAGACTGTAAATGGGATTAACTTCTTGTACGGATCTGGAACAGGTAATATCTTTACAGATCTCGCACTGATATGCACTGGCAATGGAATTAGCATAGGGTCGGGATCTGGACCTCAAAATGTTGGGGATATCATTATTTGTAACTCGCAGTTCGCTCTCGCTAATCGAGGTATTAAGCTTAATGGATCTTTAACAGCTTACACCTCAAATATTAACATTTCGAATTGTCAATTTGACGCTAATATCGTCAAGGGATATGAGCTCATTAACATGAATGGATTTAATATTCTCGGTTGTATCGGTACTCAGAACAATCTCCTTACAAATTGCAATTCGTATTCAGTAAGGAACCACGGATCTCGAAGAGCAGAATACTATGTAAACAGCTCCAATATCCTAACTACGCAACAGCGAGCCATCTTCAAAGTTAAGTTACCGGCAGGATTTTTCAGTGGCGTTTCGGTAACGATTATTTCTAATGCGTATGTAGATGGGATAGGTTCGGCAACAACTTCGACTAACTTTTTAGCAACTAACAATAACTCAAGCCCAGCATCCGCGACGAAATTCACAGAAAATAAAATAGGTGCAGGAGTAGTCACACACTCATATGGTGTTTCGGGTCTAGAGGTTACATTTCGTGTTGAAACCAATTCATTAGCTAATGGCAGTATTGCCCACAGTTATATCCAGATAACAGGGGAAAACTATGAGTTAACATTATTGGACGAATTCAACTAAATATTATTACAGGAGTGTATCCAATGATCAAAATCTATAACCAATCGCTCCAGCTCACCGCCATCCTCGAAAACGCCTATGCAATTGGATATGAGACGCCTCTGAATTCACTTTGGACGGCGTCTTTTTCATTGCCAGCAAATGACGAGAAGAACGCGGAATGCCTGCCACTCATGTTCGTTGAGATCTTCGAAGGGGATACCCGTGTCGATCTCTTTCGGATCGTGCCTAACACAGCGACACGCTCCAGCAGCGGGGAGACGATCTCCTATGAGTGTGAGCATGTTCTGGCTACGTTGTTTGATGATGTCCTATTCCAATATCACACAGTGGGTAATCTCGGATTTTACACGGAAGATGTAATCGACTATATCCTCGATGCTCAGACAGTAACACGCTGGCAGACGGGTAACGTGTATTTCACTCGCCAGTTTGAGTACAACTATGAGAATGAGAACTTGCTTGGTGCACTGTTTGCGGTACCAAAACCATTTGATGAGGAATTCCAGTGGACGTGGGACACATCTTCCTATCCGTGGACGCTTAACCTCATCACACCAGCAAGCGGTGTGCAGGCGTATATCCGCTATGGCGTGAACATGCAGGGCGTGACGAAGGTGACAGACCCTACAGAGCTATGCACAAGGATTTTCCCACTTGGTTATGGAGAAGGGGTGAATCAGCTCACCATCAGAGAGGTGAACGGCGGCTTACCTTACATCGACTCTGACACGATCGGTACGTATGGTACGATAAGCCGCATCTTTGTGGATCGTCGATTCAACTCTGCGGAGTCGCTGCTTGGCCGAGCACAGACCATTCTCAATGAGCTCAAGACACCGCGAATCACGTACAGTGTTGATGCTTCTGAGCTTTATGCTCTGACTGACGATCCACTTGATCGCTTTATTACGGGTACGCAGGTACGGATCATCGACGAGGAGCTCTCGATTGATGTGATTGCCAGAGTAGTGAACGTGAGTAAATCGGATATCACTGGTGCGCCTGGTGACGTGCAGATCCAGATCGCCAATAAGCCTGCCGACATTGCCAGCAGCATAGCTGATCTAGCGGACAGGCAGCGGATTAGTGAGGTGTATGCTCAAGGTGCAACTAACATTGATTCGCATGATTTCGCGGATAACTGTGATCCGACTCATCCCGCGGTGTTGAGGTTTTGGGTGCCTTCAGAGGCGATAAGGATAAATAAGGTGCAATTGTCTTATGATTCTGAGGGTTTCCGAGCTTATAGCAAGGCAATTGAGGGTGGAGGAGCTATCGCAACGAGTACAGCAGCCGGTGGTGGAACGACGCAAACTTCTACGACATCGGATGATTGGAATTTGTTTGCGATTAGTATTCCTCAAGCAGTAAGTTTTTTCCCTGACCATGACCATGGCGGAGAGGTTTCTGATGATGGGGGTCACTATCACTCCCTTACAGCCGATCACACACATGATGTAACATTGCCGAATCATATGCACAATATTACACTTCCCAACCATACACACGGGATCGAATATGGTATTTTTGAGGGACCAACCCCGTCATCAGTAACAGTCAAGGTAGACGGGAACTCAGTACCGGGTATGGGTGTCAGTGAATCCAATGTAGACCTAATTCCATATCTTGCGGTAGATGGTGATGGTAAAGTACTTCGTGGTCAGTTTCATGAAATACAAATTACGCCCAATAGTCTTGGCCGCATTGTTGCAACTGTTATTGTTCAGTTGTTCGTGCAGTCGAGAGGGGGAGGAGATTTCTAGTGAGAGTCATATGCAGAGACAAAATGGTGGCACAGGGTATTTGTGAAGAGTGTGAAGAGTCAGATTTTGATATTGTTGGAATGTCCAATCAACTACTGACGGTTATAAGATCACAGCCGAGTTGGGATCAAACTGAATTGCTGAAATATTTAAAGGCAGAAGGCTGGTCCCCAACGGACTATTCCTTCTGCCTTAGCTTATTGAATCGCAATAATAAGATTACTTTAATGTCAGATTAACTATTTAACGTAGAGAATATCAAGCTTTGTGAGATCGCTGATATTTAATAAAGAATCGCCATTAACATTGGTCATTTTAATTACATCACCTTTAGGTGTTGTGGCAGTAAATGAATTACCGTTTGTGGCCTTCGAGCCCTCAAAAGTGAATAGTGTGACACTGTTAATGCTTGCAGAAAATACAGTGTTGTTCGTGTCGGGTACCGTACTAACTTTCAAATTATTCATTGCAGCGTAATCTCGTAATGATATCCAGTCCGCGCTATTAACTGTTTTTTCACGGAGTACGATCGTGCCATTGTTGAAATCTACTTCTTTCCCTAGCAATCCAGCTAGCTCACGCACAGGTAAATAGCTTGACCCTTCATAAATAAGCGGAGTGTTTTCGAGCTCTGCTTTATTGCCGTCCACTTGAACAGTGAAGTCCGGGCGAAGGAACGCTTTTACTTCTGTTATAGCTGATTCAGCGAATGACGTACCTGCAGTAGCTAGAATAGCACCAGTTATTAATCCCACGAATAGCATCTTATATTGTCGCATATTAGCACCGTCCTTTTAATTGATTATACCAATTAATACTAGTAATATCGCCAAAAGTTTCACTATTAAAACTCGGGAGGGTAAAAATGGACTCATCTACTATTAAATTCCTAATCGCGGTAAGCGGCTCAGCCGCATCATTCTTATTTGGGGGCTGGACTCAACTGCTATCGATCCTACTAACATTCGTAATTTTAGACTACGCATCTGGCGTAGCTGCAGCAGGTAAGGAAGGAAAACTAAATAGCAGTGTGGGCCGTTGGGGCATTGCAAAGAAAGTTATGATTTTTGCTATTGTAGCTGTAGCGCATCTTGTCGATACAGCGCTTGGTGATTCCCATATGTTCCGTGATGCCGCTATATTCTTCTACTTGGCTAACGAGTTGTTAAGCCTGATTGAGAATGCCGGCAGACTAGGGGCGCCGATCCCTCCACTATTAACGAAAGCTGTACAGGCACTAAAGGACAGAGGTGACAAACAATGAAAATGGGATTTGATTGTGCAACTCCACTCACTGCGGATCTCGCAAAGCGATTCAAAACTGGCGGATATGACTTCGTTGGACGCTATCTCGTACCAGGTGGTTGGAAGGCGCTCACGGCTGCTGAGGTTAAGACGATTGGTGATGCTGGCTTAGGGATCATATCCGTGTTCGAGACTACTGCTGATCGTGCACTAGGTGGATACGAGGCAGGCAAGAGAGATGGAGCTATAGCGGTTCAGGTGGCAGCTCAGGTGGGACAGCCTGATGGTAGTTGTATCTACTTCGCAGTGGACTTTGACGCTACGAGCGCTCAGATGGCTACAGTGATCGATTATATCCGCGGTGCAAGTGAAGCCACTCCCAACCATACCACTGGCGTGTACGGCTCGTATGACGTGATCGTAGCAGTGAGGAATGCCGCGGTGTGTTCGCGCTTCTGGCAGACCTATGCATGGAGCGGTGGCCGTCGTGCTGATCTGCTCGACATCTACCAATATAAGAATGATGTTCAAGTAAACGGGATCGGCATTGACTTTAATTCGGTGTTTACGGATGCTGGTGCGTGGACGTTAGTGAAGGAGGAAGAGGAGCATATGATGAAAGTTGAAGATGCAAACAAAGTGATTGCCTTCCTATCTGCTGCTTACGCGGCTACGGATAGTGAAGAAGCAAGAGCAGAATTTCACCGTC
The DNA here is from genome assembly GCF_001653565.1 of Paenibacillus oryzisoli. Classification (GTDB taxonomy): domain Bacteria; phylum Bacillota; class Bacilli; order Paenibacillales; family NBRC-103111; genus Paenibacillus_E; species Paenibacillus_E oryzisoli. The sequence goes on along the minus strand of NZ_LYPB01000049.1, from coordinate 116,647 downwards.
TGGCAAATGAATTGAGAAAAGTTTCTGGACAGACTCTATAATAAATGGTATTATATGTATAAATCGTAAAGCATACGTCGAAGAAGCCTCGTTGGGAAAGCATCCCACGGGGCTTTTTGTGTTGTATAATATCCTCATTTTCGAATATAATAGGAACAAATGTTCTTGGATGAGGTGTGTTAATGACCACAGAAGAAGAAATGGATGACATCATTAAATGTATCGTTTTGCCATTGCTGATAGATTTGGTCGACAAATGGGAGTACTTCCCTCTCGCAACGCCATTGAAGCATTTGCACGAAAGCCAGTTTCAGGATCTACGTGATATGATTACGATAGACCACGTTGAAGTTAAACAACGGTTGAGAGCTACCAATGTGAAAATGGTGAAAAAGGAAAAGTTTAGTCCATCGCTGGATTACACAATTTACGTTCGCGGCGGAGTGGAAAACGTTGGTTTTATGAAGGGGCACATTAAATCTATAATGTCGCAATCCCTGGGCAAGTATGTCGCTAGGCTGGACTGGAGTAAGTTTAAAAATTATTAGTAACGATGCTTGAGCCATAAATACGCACTTATAAAATGTCTCGCAGGGGCTTACCACTACGAGGCTTTTTGTTGTTAAACGTACCCACACTTTTACCCACACTTTATTAAAATTAATAATGCTGTAGTGGCGCGTTCTGTTGAATCGGGGTAATTATAAACCCTTTACGAGAAAGGGTTTATTCGATTCCAAACTAAAAACTTTTCGTGCGAAAAGAAGTGCTATAATATGATATTAATATAGTCTATAAGAATTAATTTGGTAGAGTAAGGGGAAACGGATGCAGATGCAGATGAGATACACTTGTCGATATGTAGATGAAATTAATCTTGTAAAATGGGAAGAGATGGAAGTCGGCTATTTACGTGATGTGGTGTCAGCGGATGTTCCGACGCTAGAAACACGTTTTCGCGCATGCTGGACTGCGGATAGTCTACATATTCAATACGAATGTGAGGATGGCCATGTGGTTGCGAACATGACTCAGCGAGACGAACCTTTGTATGAGGAAGACGTCGTAGAGGTGTTTCTCGACCCATTCGGCGGCGGTACGACGTACTTCGAGTTCGAAGTGAGCCCGCGTGGCGTGTTGTTTGATGCGTTGATCCATAACAAGCTAGATGGGAACATGGAAGTCGATACCTCGTGGATTGCTGAAGGGTTCCAAGCAACGGTAGCAGAAAGACCTGATGGATCGCGGGTGTATGAAGTTCGGATTCCCTTCGCGGATTTAGATGACGCAGGGGTGCCGCAATCCGGTACAGTCTGGCATTGGAATGTTTTCCGTATCGACGATGATCGCGACGGTGTTCGGCACTATTCCGCTTGGTCGCCTACGGGGAAAGTCAATTTCCATGTTCCTCAGCAGTTTAGGGAACTTGTGTTTAGTAAGGGGTGAAGAAGGGGGTTGCAGTGGGCTGCTGTAGGGAATTTGCAGGGTAACTGCGGAACTGTAGTAGAAATACTGCAGAACGATTGCAGAACAACTCACTAATAGTCCGAGTGGCTCGTGTAAGTTGAATTAGTCCGAATTTGCCCACTTAATCTAACGATTCGCCCCTGCAAAACACATTTAGTCCGAAATAACCCATCTAAATCACCCGAATCAACCCTCACATAGGGAAAACGGTGAAATAAGTGGGCATAATCGGACTATTTGCTGTTCGTAGCGAGAAACTCTCGAATTAGTTCGGGGAAATCGGACTAAATCTTCTACTGGAATGAGGGGGGGAGCTCCATATGCTGCGTATACTTACCATAGTGATCACCTGAGGCTACTTCAACAAGTTACAATATAGCTACTTAAAGAGCCAACTACTGTAACAAGTTACAATATAGCCACTAAAAGAGCCACCTACTGCAACAAGTTACAATATAGCTACTAGAAGAGCCACCTACTGCAACAAGTTACGATTTGGCTACTAAAAGAGGCACATACTGGAAGAAGTTAGTCTATAGCTACTAATGTGACAGCTAGGTGCAACAAGTTAGTTTATAGCGATGAAAGAGGCACCTAGTGTAACAAGTTGTCAATACATGGATAGTCGAAATAATCGACTATCTGCTGCCCGCCAGGCCGCGCGACCCCCGAGATAGTCGAAATAATCGACTATCTGCTGCCCGCCAGGCCGCACTACCCCCGAGATAGTCGAAATAATCGACTATCTCGGACCGCCAGCGCCGACCCGGCTCACTCCACTCGCAAGACTTCGTGAAGCTGCTGCCAAGCCCAATCCAACTCATCCTTCGTAATGATTAGCGGAGGCGCCAAGCGAATGATGTGCTCGTGTGTTTCTTTGCACAGCAAGCCTTTGTCCTTCAATGCTTCGCAGAATGGCCGGGCCGGGACCGTCAAATCGATTCCGATGAATAAGCCGCGGCCGCGAATCTCCTGAATGAGCGGGTTCTCGATTTCCTGAAGCCGCTTCAGGAAATAAGCCCCCAGTGCATCGGAACGCTCTGCGAGCTGTTCCTGCTCGAGCACTTCAAGTGCAGCAATCCCGACGGCGCAGCCGAGTGGATTGCCCCCAAACGTCGAGCCGTGCGAGCCCGGCTCGAACAGCTCAAGAACCTCACGATCTCCGGCTATGGCCGAGATCGGAAAAACACCGCCGCCAAGTGCTTTGCCCAGCACATACAGGTTCGGCGTGACGCCTTCCCAGTCGCTGGCAAAGCGGCGGCCCGTGCGGCCGAATCCCGTTTGGATTTCGTCCGCGACGAACAACACCTGATTCGCCTTGCAGAGCTCATAGCTTTCCCGCAGGAAGCCCTCCTGCGGAATGACAATACCAGCTTCGCCTTGTATAGGCTCAACCATAAAGCCAGCCGTGTTCGGCCCGATGGCTTCACGTAAAGCATCGACATCGCCGTATGGAATCATTCGGAATCCTGGTGTGAAAGGGCCGAAGCCGCGCTTATACTCCGGTGACGAGGAGAAGGATGTTATTGTCACGGTTCGGCCATGGAAATTGCCTTCGCACACAATGATCTCCGCTTCATCAGCGGGTATCCCTTTAACATCATACCCCCATCGACGTACCGCCTTAATCGCGGTTTCAACCGCTTCGGCCCCCGTATTCATAGGTAAAATCATGGGTTTACCTGTATATAACGCCAACTTCTCATAAAACTGTCCTAGGATCTCGCTATGAAAAGCTCTGGAGGTTAAAGTCACTTTGCCAGCTTGTTCAACTAATGCATTCAGTATATGCGGATGGCGATGTCCTTGATTCAGAGCAGAATACGCACTCAGCATGTCCATAAATCGCTGACCTTCGGGGTTCTCTACCCAAACACCTTGGGCTTTGGAGATCACCAGAGGCAGTGGGTTGTAATTACGTGCACCATATTTCTCCGTTTGCTTAATGATATAGGAGCTTTGATTAACCATGTGAATTCCTCCTGTCATTAGGTCCTAGCTTCTTCAAGTTGTACTTCATTGTATTCTATTATTAGCGTACGATGACTTCCCGAGTATATAATTGAAAAATAGGCGAGAATTTGCAATCTGTGCATATCCCTCATTTTTAAGCAAAAAATAACCATGGACTTATGGTCGTACCGGTTTGTTCTGAATTTCCGCTTGGAGAATGAAAAATGAAGTGAAAAAGGATGGTAGTCGAATGACGTATCGCATCGAGAAAGACTTTTTAGGAGAAAAGCAAGTCCCATCTCATGCCTATTATGGTATTCAAACGATGAGAGCAATCGAAAATTTCCCGATCACAGGCGTTACCATTCATGTTGAGCTGATTACAGCGTTAGCAGAAGTGAAGCGTGCAGCGGCACAAGCGAATATGGATACTCACATGCTGCCTAAGAAAATTGGTGAAGCCTTAGTACAAGCTGCAGAAGAAGTGAGCAAGGGAAGCCTCGTCGAGGAATTTATTGTTGATTCCATTCAAGGTGGAGCAGGTACCTCGATCAATATGAATATGAACGAAGTGCTGGCCAATCGATCCCTCGAGATTTTGGGTGAGGCCAAAGGAAGCTACTTCCACTGCAACCCGAACAATCATGTGAATATGTCTCAATCGACGAATGATGTTATTCCAACTGCAATTAAAATAGCTGCCTACCGCTTGTCGGAGCAATTAATAGAAGCTTTAACTTCCTTACAAAGTGCTTTCGCACGGAAAGAAATTGAATTCGATGATGTGATCAAAATGGGGAGAACACACCTCCAAGATGCCGTTCCGATCCGAATGGGGCAGGAGTTTGGCGCTTATGCGCGTGTACTGATGCGTGATATCAATCGTATCAAGCAGGCGATGCGTGGACTTCTCATCGTTAATATGGGAGCAACGGCCGTTGGTACTGGGCTCAATGCCAAGCCGGAGTATGTGGAGCGCGTGATGTTCCATTTGAAAACGGCTGTAGGCATTCCAGTTGAAATCTCTGAGCATCTCGTCGATGGCACACAAAACATGGATGCGTATACCGAGCTATCTGCATCGCTCAAGGTATGTGCAGTGAACCTCTCCAAAATCTGCAATGATATCCGGATGATGGCTTCCGGACCGCGTGCAGGACTAGGTGAGTTGAAGCTCCCGCCTAGACAGCCAGGGTCATCCATCATGCCAGGCAAAGTAAATCCGGTGATGCCTGAGGTAGTCAATCAAGTGGCCTTCCAAGTCATTGGCAATGATCATACGATCTGTCTTGCTTGTGAAGCGGGACAATTCGAGTTGAACGTCATGGGGCCAGTCTTAGCCTTCAATCTCTTGCAATCACTCAAAATATTACGAAACGCAGCCAGCGTATTCGAGCGCTTCGCCATAGAAGGCCTAGAAGCCGACCGTGAACGGTGTAAGAATTACGTGGAACAAAGCTTCGGCATCGTGACTGCATTAAATCCACACCTGGGCTACGAAGTCGCCGCGCAGTTGGTGAAAGAGGCGGTGCGGACGGGTCTAACTTTGAAGGAACTCATTTTAGAAAGAGGACTTCTGACAACCGAAGAAATTGAAGAAATCTTGAATCCGATTCAGATGACCACGCCAGGTATCGCTGGCGACAGACTGCTGCGCCCCGCAGATTAAGGTAACAACGAACAATACCCCCATCTCAATGGATGAGATCGGGGGTATTTGGTGCGTCACAGCGCCAGTCTTTCGAAGAAGATAATCCTATTACCAAAAGGATCAGTCACAGTGACTTCTTGTGTGTCCCAAGGTGTCTTGTGGATGCCGGGGCGAGAATACTTTGATTTATACGCTGCCAATTGGCTGTGAAAAGCTTCGATATCTGCCATTTCAACGCGAATAGCAGCACCAGGACTGCAATCCCCGTGATGTTCGGATAAATGGATCGTGAGTGTATCCAAGGTAATTTCCATGTAAAGGGGCATATCAGGTTCAAAACGGTGTTCCCAAGCCAAGGTAAACCCTAAATAATCAAAGTAAAATTCTCTGGCTTTCGCTTCATCAAACATTCGGAAGATAGGTGTTGCCCCTGAGATAATCGGAATAAGATTCCCTCCTACGCAATCGATTATAAAATTTGATCACCGAAGAATGAACTGATAAGGCTTAGGGCGAGTTCGGAGGTTTTATTACTTTCATCCAGTAATGGATTGACCTCAACGAATTCAGCTGACGTTACAATGCCCGCTTCATGCAGCATCTCCATAGCGAGGTGAGCTTCGCGGAACTGAAGACCACCTTTGACCGTTGTTCCTGTCCCTGGTGCCTCGGTGGGATCTATGGAATCAACATCATAACTAAGATGGACACCATCTGTTCTTATTTTAATATAATCAATCGCTTCTTGCATCACAAGGGCCATCCCTTTGCGGTCAATATCGTACATCGTATAACATTTGATACCTAGTGAACGAATCAGCTTCTTCTCCCCTTCATCCAACGAACGGGCTCCGATGAGCACAATATTCTCAGGTTTCACTTTGGGAGAGATCCCGTTGATCTGGGTCAACAAGGGATGCCCAATGCCAAGGCTTACGGCAAGCGACATTCCGTGTATGTTTCCGGAAGGACTTGTTTCTGGTGAATTTAAGTCCGAATGGGCATCAATCCAAATGACCCCCAGCTGCTTATAATGACCAGCCAAGCCTGCGATTGTACCGATGGCAATACTGTGGTCGCCACCGATAACGAGCGGGAAATAATCTTGTGTTACGACGTCAGATAGTTGTTGGGCCAATCGCGTATTTATATTAAGAACTTCTGGGAAATACTTGAGATTTGTGGTATCCACTTGTGCATCCAGGGGGGGGAGATTCTCCGTAAGATGCAAATCTGAAACATGATCAACGCTATAGCCCATTTGCTGTAAGGTGGGAAGTAGTCCTGCTTCAAAAATGGCGTTAGGCCCATGACTTGCACCTCGGCGACCTGCTCCTAGATCAAAATTGACACGGATTGCAGCGATTTTTGGTGGGATACTCATCGGATCAACTCCTTCTGATGGATAATGGTGACAATAAATCCTCCGGCCCACACTCCTCTGACTAACATTCCCAATCTGCGTGTAACCATCCTTCTATAGGATATGACGTTATATTTTCTTTGTTCTTTTGGGAAATCCTTTTTGTGTGAGGTTATAAAAAAACAAACAAGCTTGGGCGGATCTGCGTCCAGCTTGTTTGTTTTTGAAATCGATATTCAATCAAAGGGCGTTCGAACATTAATAACTCGTGGGTCAGACAGGTGTTTGCATTCGCGGAATGCAAAGTGCTTGCACCCTAAACATTGAGAGTGGTTCAGTTTCGTTAAGGCAAAGTTAACGGCGTCCCCTGTTGTATCGAAGAAGTGTTCCTGCCCAATCCAATCGTCCAATCTTGTTTTGCGTAGCATTCGGCGTGGTTGATTTTGCACTTCAGAAATGATGAAGGTGCAACCGTGCTGGCTACAGTGTTTAATAATACGTGATAAATAGGTTGCCCCTGTTGTGTCCATATAAGGAACATTTCTCATTTTCAAAAGTAAAACTTTGGGGCTGGTATGGATTTCTTCCATAATGGATTTCTCAAACGCATCGGCAACCCCAAAGAATAGAGCGCCTTCCACGGTGTAGATACTAATTTGAGGACAATTATGTTGGTCAGTAACGATATGTGCGGCTACGTGTTCATGCTTATCAGACGGGTTGGGTAATACTTTGGTAGTACTGAGTAAGTCACTCATATGTTTCACAAAAAGGATACCAGATAGTAGTACTCCAACTTCGACTGCAGTTGTCAGATCCTTAAACACAGTAAGAAGAAAGGTAATAAGCAAAACGATTGAATCCGCAGTTTTGGTTTTTATGACGTGAGCGAAGGCTTTGCGTTCACTCATATTCCAAGCAACGGCCATTAAGATCGGGGCCATACTTGCAAGCGGAATGCTTGAAGCATAGGGAGCAAATATGAGCAAGACTAGCAGCACGACAATACCATGGAAGATGCCTGAGAAAGGAGACTCCGCACCGCTCTTAATATTTGTTGCCGTTCGGGCAATAGCCCCGGTTGCAGGGATACCTCCAAACAATGGGGTTATCATATTGGCGATACCTTGACCAATTAATTCCCGGTTGCTGTTATGTCTGGTTCTTGACATCCCGTCAGCAACGACAGCAGAAAGCAAGGATTCAATGCCGCCTAACATCGCGATGACAAGCGCGGGCTTAATTAGAAATTGCATACGCTCCATGGAAAGTTCAGGGACGTGTATACTTGGTAAACTTTTCGGAATTGCGCCAAAGGTTGACCCGATGGTTGCAACCTTGTCGGGATAGAAGAGGGAAGCGATAACCGCAGAAATCAACAATCCCACTAAGGAGCCAGGGATTTTAGTGGACAGGCGTGGTGTGAGAAGCACAAGTAGTAGACAAATCACAGCAGTTAGAATGCTGTACATATTGATTGTTGAAATGTGTATGCCTAATTCCTTCATATTGGCAAGAAATTCTTGATGTTTTTGAAGATCGTGCAAGCCAAGGAAATTGGCAATTTGTCCTGTGAAGATGGTAACGGCAATTCCAGTTGTGAAGCCGATCGTGACAGGACGCGGAATAAATTTAATGACCCCGCCTAATTTGAAAATCCCCATGAATAACAAAATAACGCCAGCCATAAAACCTGCAATAAGTAAGTTTTCATACCCATATTGCATAACGATCGCGAAGATGATGGGGATAAATGCGCCTGTCGGACCGCCAATTTGAAACTTGGAACCACCAAATAAAGAAATGAGGATGCCTGCTACAAAAGTTGTGTATAATCCGTACTCAGGCTTTACGCCTGAAGCAATTGCAAACGCCATTCCTAATGGAATGGCGACAATTCCGACAATCAGACCTGAAACCAAGTCCTGTTGAAATTTTTTTTTATTGTAACCTTGGAATCTGCCTCTAAAAGAAAGTTTCATATCGAATCCCACCAACTTAAATATTTGATTATTTGAATATATATAAAATCATATATCTAAAACATAGGGGTGTCAATTTGATATTTCTGCTAGGAAATCACAACAAAAAAAAGGATATAAATCGAGACGATTAAACCCGATTCACTCCTTTTTGTGAAAATAGAAGTACTTACTGATTCTTTATGTATTCTAACATGGAAATCGCATTCACAAGGTGGTTATCAAATATTTGCTTGGCAACAATAAGCAGGTCTTTAATTAAAGGATCTGTCAGGGAGTAGGTCACAGAGGTTCCGTCTTTGATCCCATGGACAACATTTTTATTTCGTAACACGGCTAACTGTTGTGAAACGGCAGAACCTTCACTGCCTAATATCGTTTGTATCTCATTCACGGTTTTATCGCCATCTACTAAAACTTCAAGGATTCTTATACGCAATGGGTGTGCTAATGCCTTGAAAAAATCAGCTTTAAAATGCTGTATTTCTTGATACATACGGTTCTCCTCTACTATCGATATTCGAACATTTGAATATATAGAATATCATAACATAATCCAGCATGTATGGAAGCAGGTTTTAAAATCCTTTGCGCTATTGATTACTCTTCAGTTATAGTATAGTGTAATATTTAAAAAAATCAAATATATTGTTATTTGAAAGTAAGGAACTGGTATGATTGTTAATTGACGATGAATTATATGTTGCTTCAAGAAAGTATCTGATCGATTATGGTATGAGACAGTTAAACGGTTTAGGGGCAGATCAAATTTGTAAGGTGTGTATTCAAAATGGTGGTTCTTGTTGCCGCGCTTGTTCTTACTTAGTAGACGGTGTGGGCTGTCTGAATAGAAATACTAGTTGCACATCTTGGTTATGCGGCTACCTGAAATTATTGTTTTACAAAGCGGGACTAATTCAAGAGTGGAATACCTTTTGGAAGGAAGTTCCTGGCATCGATTTTCGAAAGGATTATACCCCTCCATTGGTGAAAATGACAAAACATCTTGAAGTGAAACACAGGAGAGAGCTTGGCGAAGCATTAGCGAATGACATCAACATGAAGATAAGTAAAGAAAAGGATAATATTGATTTCATCGTATTGGCGAGTGAATTAGATGAGCTTATTGACGAGATTGGATTTGCTGGTACATCGGATATCGCTAGTCAATTAATAAAGAGGCTTAATTACTTAATTAAAGACTTTCATGCGTTTAAACACATTCTCAAAAGCATCGATAATGGGAGCTGATCCTTGTGTTCGAGAAATTACCATCTGGCGTCATACGTATATCAGACGGTGTTATTTCTGCCATAGCTGCATTCGCTACCCTGCATACACCTGGTATTGATTCCATGTCGGGAGGCCTCTCTGAGGAACTTACGAAGCGCTTGAGTAGAAAAAGTGCCAAAAAAGGCGTAGTAGTCGAGGTCATGGAAGCGGATGTCGTCATCCATTTACGTGTCATCGTCAATTACGGCATGATGATTCATAACGTATGTCAGGAGCTTCAAGAAAACGTTAGGGCGGAAGTGGAAAATTTGACAGGACTTCGCGTTCTGAAAGTGAACGTAAGAGTAGAGAACCTGGCAGTATAGAAAGTAGAAATTGGAAAAAGGCTTGGATCGTAGTTAGTTCACTACAATCCGAGCCTTATTTTATTTCCATGATAATTACGCTTCGCAGAAATTGATTAGTTCGGCCAAGAAAGTTAAACTTAGAGTGATAAACTAAACGCTGAAGGTAGGTTACCATGTTAATCAATTTGGTTTTAATCGCAGTACTGATTGTTCTTACCGCTTTTTTTGTCGCGACAGAATTTGCCGTTATTCGGATTCGTCCAAGCCGCGTAGATCAAATGGTTGCTGAAGGCAAGAAAAATGCACTAGCTGTTCAAACCGTTACCTCCAATCTGGACGGTTACTTGTCCGCGTGTCAACTCGGCATTACAATTACGGCTCTAGGTCTTGGTTGGTTAGGAGAGCCCACGGTCGAGAAGCTCCTCGGTCCCTTGTTCGAAGGCATTGGTGTAGGTGAGACACTCTCACACATTTTATCGTTTGGTATTGCATTTTTATCCATTACCTATATCCACGTAGTTCTTGGTGAACTAGCGCCCAAAACGTTAGCCATCCAGAAAGCTGAAGCAATTTCCATTCTAACAGCTCCATTCATTATTTTTTTCTATAAAGTGATGTATCCGTTCATATGGGTTCTAAATGGTTCAGCAACGCAGCTTGTTAAATTATTTGGCGTCAAGCCAGCAAGCGAACACGAAGAGGCTCATTCCGAAGAGGAAATCCGAATTATTTTATCAGACAGTCTTGAGAGTGGAAAAATCAATAAGACCGAATATGGATTTGTCAATCGCATCTTCTCTTTCGATGAATTGTTGGCGCGTGAAATCATGGTCCCACGTACGGATATGATTTGTCTCTATGCAGATAAGCCGCTGGAAGAGAATATGAACATTATAATCAAAGAGCAATACACGCGTTTTCCCGTAGCCAAAGAGAGCAAAGATCATATCATTGGTTTCGTGAATACGAAGCAATTCTTCTTAAGTTACATATCCAATCCAGATTTTAATTTCAAAGGCTTGCTTCAACCGATCATGACCATTCCCGAAGGAATGCCTGTGAAGTCCTTGCTCCGAAAGATGCAGCGTGAAAACGTACATATTGCCCTACTGATGGATGAGTATGGCGGGACGTCCGGGTTAATTACGATTGAAGATATTCTCGAAGAAATTGTCGGGGAGATTCGTGATGAGTTCGATAAAGATGAACTGCAAGAAATTGACAAGCTAGCGGAAGGACACTATATAGTCGATGGTAATGCCTTGATTATTGAGTTAAATGCGAGATTGGGACTTGACATTATAGACGAGAATGTCGATTCAATCGGTGGCTGGCTATACAGTAAGCAGTCCGAATTGAAAATTGATGAGCAGTGGGAATATCAGGATTGGACATTCATCGTACGTGAAAGAGACGTAAATCGCATTCGTAAAATTGAGCTATTGAAAAATTAATTCAGTCACCTATACGCAAAAAGAGGGTTCCCCCGCCACAGCAGTGGCTCAGGGACCCTCTTTTCTATTAAAACGCCCAGTTTCCTTGACGGAAAATCGGCACGATGGTGCCATCTGCGAGTTCACCGTCAATATCCATCTCGGCGGAACCGATCATGAAATCGACGTGAATGAGACTGTCATTCAGTCCTGCTTGCAGCTGTTCTTCTTTGGACATCTGCGTACCGCCTTCAATACAAGTCGGGAAGGCGCGGCCGAGGGCCAGATGGTTTGAAGCATTTTCATCATAGAGTGTGTTGAAGAAGATTAAGTTGGTGTTCGAAATTGGAGAGACATGTGGCACAAGGGCGATTTCACCCAGGTAGTGAGCACCTTCATCCATTTCGATCATGGCTTGCAGGGATTCATAACCTTGCTCCGCTGTGTAGTGAGTGACACGGCCTTGCTCGAAGGTGATCGAGAAGTTATCGATCAAGCTGCCTTGGTAGCTCAGCGGCTTGGAGCTGCGCACGGTCCCATTCGTTCCCAATCGGTTCGGGGAAATGAACACTTCCTCTGTCGGGATGTTCGGATTGAAATCGAAGCCGCCACTTTCGTTCGTCGCGGAACCGCCTCGCCAAATGTGCTGAGGTGGAAGCTCCACAGTAAGCTCTGTGCCAGGAGCGCGGTAATGGATTTTGTGAAATTGCTGCTGGTTCAATTGTTCCCGTTTGCTGCGCAGTGTAGCGTTGTGATCTTGCCACGTTTGTACGGGATTCTCTTGATCTACGCGGGTAGCTTCAAAGATTGCATTCCAGAGGGCAGTAATCGCAGCCTGATCTTCGAGATCAGGGAATACCTTCTGTGCCCAAGCTAGGGAAGGGGCAGCTATGATGGACCATGTCATTTTGTAAGAAGACATGTATTCACGCCATTTGACCAGCAGAGGGCCCGCCACTTTCGCATTCGCTGAGATGCGAGCAGGATCCACGCCCTTCAGGAGCTCCGGGTTGTCCGCGTCGATCCATAAGTAGGCACCATTGTTTTCAGCTAACTCAGTTAGTGCTTGCGCACGCCATGCTGGGTATTCATTGAATGATTCAGCGGGGGCATGCGTATAGCGGATTTGGGTGCAGATTTCATCCTGCCATTCAATATGTACATGCTTAGCGCCAGCTTCGTATGCTTTACGAGTGATGAGTCTTACGAATTCAGGATGCCCAATTGGCGCATTAATCCAAAGCGATTGACCTCCTTGAATGTTGAGTGCAACTCGAACAGTCAGTTCCGCATATTTCTCAAGATTGTGTTCAAACGTCATTAGAGTAATCCTCCTTTTTCTTCGTCTTGTTTGCAGTTTATCGCTCTGCTGCTCGACTGTCAAATAATTTTTACCGTTGAAGTCACGATGTTATCAAAATGTATCTGTGATGTCATTGCATGGAATTATGACATTTGTTTACACTAGTGGCAAGGAGGTGAATTGCGTTCATGCGCTATGAATGGCTATTGGGCCTGTTGCTGATTGCCCAGCCCAAAGAATTGCCTTTTCAACTATCGGATAACCCGAATGGAGAGAAGACGGCTCAGATCAAACGAGAATCGGTTGCGACCCATCTCTTGGATATTCCATTGGTTGATACACAGAAATTAAATCGGCTTGCCGAGCAAATTGACAAATCGATATACCGAAAGCCGATAAACGCTACCATTAGCGACAGCGGGGGCATTGTGAAAGAGAGTGCAGGCGCTCGACTGAATCGACGTGCTTTTCTCAATGAGTTCTATGGTCAATTCTATGCTGAGGGACCGATGAATGTGGCCTTACCGCTGCAAACCTTGTATCCCAAAGTAGATAGTGAGCTGCTTGCCAGCATACGAGTTCGCCCAATCGGCTATTATGTTACCTATTTTAATTCACGCAATAGTCATCGCGTAACGAATCTCAAGTTAGCCACACAGGCGATCAATAATTATGTTGTTCAGCCGAATGAGACGTTTTCATTCAATCGGGTTGTAGGTGTTCGAACTCCAAGCAGGGGGTATATGTCCGCAAAGGTGATTGTGCGGGGAGAATTCTCCGAGGGAATTGGCGGTGGTATTTGTCAGATATCTTCTACCTTATTCAATGCGGCTGACCGTGCAGGTCTTACCATTCTCGAAAGGTACTCCCACAGCCGATCGGTTCCTTATGTGCCCCATGGAAGAGATGCTACGGTGAATTGGGGAGGGCCAGATTTTAGTTTCAGAAATGATTATAATCAGCCCGTATTAATTCGCGCGCATGTATTGTCCGGATCGGTCCATATCTCCATTTCTTCTTCGGAGGGAGTTAATTTCAAAGCTCGTCATGTTCCCGGTGCAACAGAAGCGATTCCAGAAGAAATTGAAACGAATTCAAATGTAAAGAATACACTCCCTTAATTACTAGGGCCCCTTCTCGAAGTCAAGATATGCATATTTTATGAAATAAAAGCACGAAATCGCAAGATTTCTGAGCTGATTTTTTGCTAATATAGAGGGCAGATCATTCAGCTTGAGAAGGGTGGAAATTTCTTTATGAAAACGTTTTTAGACGAGAATTTCTTATTGAACAATGAAACTGCTGTACATCTTTTTCATGAATATGCGAAAGAGCTGCCGATTATTGACTATCACTGCCACTTAAGCCCAAAGGAAATTTATGAAAATAAACAATTTAACAACATCACGGAAGCTTGGTTATATGGTGATCACTACAAATGGCGGATGATGCGTGCCAACGGTATCGAAGAGTCCAAGATTACAGGTGAAGCCAGTGATTATGATCGCTTTGTAGCATGGGCATCCACGCTTCCTATGGCAATTGGCAATCCGTTGTACCACTGGTCCCATATGGAGCTGCAAACCTATTTCGGTGTGTACGATATCATTAATGAGGCGAATGCTCCAGCAATTTGGGAAAAGGTGAATGCTAAGCTGGCTGAAGGCGGATCCCGCGCGCGCGACCTGATCACAAACTCCAAGGTAACGGTCATTTGTACAACGGACGATCCTGTGGATTCCTTGGAATACCACATCCTCATCAAAGACATTGAAGGATTCGATACGCAAGTATTGCCTTCTTACCGTCCGGACAAGGCGCTCGAAATCAATCGGGCTACGTTCCTTCCGTGGATTGCGCAATTAGAGAAAGCGGTAGGAACACCAATCCGTACGTATGATGATTTATTGGCTGGTCTAGAAAGCCGCGCGGTCTTCTTCGACTCTGTTGGCTGCAAAGTATCTGACCATGCGCTCGATTATGTTCCTTTTGCGGCAGCGACCAAAGAAGAAGTTGACGCGATCTTCGCAGCAGGTCTTGCTGGTCAACCTGTGAGTCTGGAAGACGAGAAGAAGTACAAAGCATTCACACTCATCTTCCTTGGTGGCATCTACAAGAAATTAGATTGGGCGATGCAGTATCATATCAATGCATCCCGTAACAACAATGGACAAGCATTCGCTAAGCTAGGTCCAGACACAGGATTCGACTCTATTGGTGATAGCCCTGTTGCCGGTGCCTTAACAGGACTATTGTCCGCACTTGCCGTAGCGGATTCCTTGCCGCGTACGATTCTCTATTCCTTGAACGCGCGCGATAATGAGATTCTTGCTTCCTTGATGGGCAGCTTCCAAGGCGATGGCATCGCTGGCAAAATACAATTAGGCGCGGCATGGTGGTTCAATGATACGCGTGATGGCATGATCTCCCAAATGAAATCCCTAGGCAACTTCGGCTTGCTTGGCCGTTTCGTTGGGATGCTAACGGATTCCCGCAGCTTCTTGTCTTACACACGTCATGACTACTTCCGTCGCATTCTGTGCAACATGATCGGTGAGTGGGTGGAAGCAGGCGAGTTCCCGAACGACGAGCAACTGTTGAAACAGTTGGTTCAAGGTATTTCCTACAACAATGCGAAGCAATATTTCAGTTTCTAACCAACGAACCTTTGTGCGAGCGTGAGCTTGCACGAAGGTTTTTTTAAAATATCAGAATATATAAGTTTTACTTACTAATTATGATGAATTTCTAGATAAACGCTCCTGTCCTTCAAAGGACGGCGTAGCCGTTTATTTTTTTTGATGGAGACTAACGGTGGGCTGTTCGTCGGTGGGAAAGGCGTGTGAGGGGATGAGAGGGCTTGGTTTGGTGAGGGAGAAGTGGTAATTTTTTCAAATAAATGGATTTTATGCAGTTATTATCACCTTTTTATTGCGAAAATGTGGAATAGATGGATTTTATACAGGTAATTGGGTAGAGAATCGCTAATAGGATCCGATCTCAACAATTTAGATGTAGATTTTCCATCTAAATGGAAAAATTAAAGAGGTCTCTTCGAAATAGCTGTACATTTTCCCGTTATATGAAGTAACTGGTAGATCCAAGGATCACAATCGTACTTGATTAGAGCCCTGGATGCATCATCTTCCGACATTCCAACGGAGTCTGCGACGTAACTTGTTTGAAGACGCGTCCGAAGTGAGCGACACTGTCAAAGCCAGCTTGTTCAGCAATATGGATTACTTTGAGTTTCGTTTCTCGTAAGAGTCGTTGCGCCTCACGGATGCGCAGATTGTTCAAATACTCGACGAACGAGAAGCCGATCGTCTCCTTAAATGATCGGCAGAAGTAACTCGGACTTATGTGAAACTTTTCGGAGATCAGCGCAAGTGTTAGTCGTTCGTTGAAATGTTCATTGATATAGGTGACGATCTCAAATATCTTTGGATTATATGCCTGCGGATGCTCGTCTAGCGTCTCGGAATGATCCATGAGTCTTGAGCAGAATATCAGCAGTTGTGTAAGCAATGCTTTGCTATTTAGCTCCCAACCGAGCAGTTCCTGTTGTTTTTCCCGCAATAGGCTGAAGAGTAGATTCTCAACAAGTGTGCGATTTGCACCGGAAAGTGAGACGATATAATGCTTGGGACGAAAAGGAGATAACGCAACCGCATAGGTCTCATCATTTTTCATGGCGAGCCAACGTTCTTCGAAATTGATTAAGATGCGTTCGTGCGGACGATCGTCGGCATCTAACGTTTTGTGAAGGGTGTGTTTGTCGATCAGTACAAGATCACCCTCTTGCATGGCATAGACGCGGTCTTGAATGAAATAATTGCGCTTACCGCTAAGTAAATAATAAATTTCATAATGGTCATGAAAATGGTTTGCGAGCATTGTGTAGGGTTGATCTCTGCGAATTCGCTCAATCTCGTAATGAAACAACATCGACACCCTCTCTGGTGTAATTTCTGTCTTCTTATTATACAGCAAGATATGCAAGGAAATAAAGTGATTAGGTAATATTTGAATAGAAACGCAACAAATATTGTATTAATCTTGCATTATGAGATGAAATACTTTGTAATCGAGAGGGGCAATAACTGATGAAAACACGTTATGCGATTGTAGGTACTGGTGGACGAGCAGAATTCTTCTATGGCTCCATGGTAAAAGATTTTCAAGATACATCTGAGCTTGTTGCTATTTGTGATATTAACCAAACCCGCATGAACTTTACGAATGACTTGCTTGCTGGCAAGTATGAGTATCATGCTGTTCCTACCTATAAAGCTGATCAATTCGAAGAAATGATTCGTACAGAGAAACCGGATGCGATCATCGTAACAACTGTGGATCGTACGCATCACACGTACATTATTCGTGCGATGGAACTTGGTTGTGATGTTATTTCGGAGAAACCGATGACGGTTGATGAAGAGAAATGTCAAGAAATTTTGGATGCAATTAAGCGCACAGGCCGCCAGCTTCGTGTTACATTTAACTACCGTTATGCGCCGCACAATACGAAAATTCGTGAGTTAATTATGGATGGAACCATTGGTGATGTTCATTCGGTTCATTTTGAATGGTTGCTCAATACAGAGCATGGCGCCGACTACTTCCGCAGATGGCACCGTGATAAACGCAATGGTGGCGGGTTGCTTGTGCATAAGTCAACGCATCACTTTGACTTGGTTAACTTCTGGTTGGGGACGCAGCCAGAGACGGTTTTTGCCATGGGAGATCTCATGTTCTACGGGAAAGCGAACGCAGAGAAACGCGGCGAAACGAAGTTCTATCAACGTGCTACCGGAAATGAGTATGCCAAGGATGATCCGTTCGCACTGCATTTGGATTCCAATGCGCACCTCAAAGGTCTATATTTGGATGCGGAACATGAGGATGGTTACCAACGTGATCAGAGCGTATTCGGCGACGGAATCTCTATTGAAGATACAATGGGTGTAATGGTCAAATATAAAAACAAAGCGATTCTTACTTATTCCTTGAATGCGTATCTACCTTGGGAAGGTTTCAATGTAAATATTAACGGCAGCAAGGGACGTATCGAAATGAAAGTCGTCGAGAAATCTTACGTGAATTCTGGTGGCGACAAAGCGGATGAAGGTGCGTTGAAAGCGAAAACGATTACGGTATTCCCGATGTTTGCGGCACCGTATCAAGTTGAAATCGAAGAAGGCGTTGGTGGTCACGGTGGTGGCGATCCGATTCTGCTGAAAGATATTTTTGACAAGCCATCCGATGATCGTTTCAACCGCGCGGCATCCCATGTGGATGGAGCAATGTCCATTCTTACAGGTATTGCTGGCAATATTTCATTGCGTACAGGGCAGCCAGTTGCTGTAGATAAGCTTGTGAAATTTTAACCTGTGGAGGTTGAGCTAAATGTGGAGTCCTGACGCGAGCATGGATCAACTCTATCGTGCTTTCGAATTGAAACGCGAGCAGAGTCGTACGGAATGGGCTGAACATGCAAAAGCTCATATGAAAAAGCGCTTGGCGGACTCCTTAGCGGTGACCATGGAAGAACAGGACGATCTTCGTCCTGTTCTTCTTGATCGTGTCGAGCTTGAGGATCATGTCCGAGAACGCATTGAAATCGGGACATTTTGGGGTTTTCGGGTTCCTGTATATGTACTGTTGCCAAAAGGAGATTCTCATAAACGCGCTGCCGTACTAGCTCTGCATGGTCATGGTTATGGAAGTAGGCAAATCGTAGGCTTGAACGCTGATGGATCTGAGCTTGAGGGGGAATGGGATCTTCATGGCAACTATGCCCTTGAGTTGGTGCGGCGTGGTTTCGTTGTTGTAGTCCCTGAAATCTTAGGCTTCGGTGATCGGCGTTTGGAGGAAGACAGGAAGGAAGGACAAGTGGGGAACTCTTCCTGCCAGACACTTGCTTCTCACTTTATGCTATATGGGATGTCAATAGCTGGGGTTCGCGTGCATGAGGCGATGCGCGTGTTAGATTACCTCGTGACACGTGAGGAAGTTGACGCGAGTCGAATCGGTTGTTTTGGATTCTCAGGTGGCGGTTTGCTTGCCGCCTACACAGCCATATTAGATGATCGCGTTCAGGCTTCGGTTCTGTGTGCCTTCACCAATACATTCAAGCGCAGCATCATGGGGGTGCGGCATTGCATTGATAACTATCTGCCTGGCGCGCTCGAATTCGCGGAACTTCCCGAACTAATTGGTTTGCTAGCTCCCCGTCCACTATTCATTGCTTCGGGGAAAGGGGATCCCATTTTTCCTGTAGATGGGGTGGAAGCGGCGGTTTCCTATCTAGAGCGAGCGTATGGATTGGCGGGAGCAAATGAGAAACTAGGCGTACATCTCTATGATGGTGTTCATGAAGTGAATGGGAGTCAGGCGTATCCATGGTTGGTTGAGGCTTTGAAGAGATAAGTGGATATTGAATCGAATACAAGTGCAAAAAGGCTACTGAAAACTTTTTCAGTAGCCTTTTTGTTATATAAGAGTACGGAAATTCTCGCGGGAGGGAATCTTACACTTTCTGACGGACGATACTCTCAATGATCAATTTGTGTCCAACCACAACGCCGAGACGGATGACGCCTGTTGTTCTTCCGGAAATGATGTGGCGATGCCCATCTGCTATGTTTGTTGCTATTTGAAAACGATGAAAATGATTCACGCCCACACCGATGTTGAGGCCAGTGCGGCCCGAATAGGAATGACGATGCCCGTCAGCAGTCGTTGTAATGCCTTGGAAAGTGTGACGATGTCTGCCGTCCTCCGGGATTACGATATCACTTAAATTACCGAAGGAATGCCGATGATTCTGTACGCGTGACGTTAAGCCCTCCATACGATGTCTGAACTGTACGGGGCCGCTAGATCCTTGTTTGATTCTTGCCATTGATCTAATCATCCTTTCAAGAAGAGATGATATTAACGTATTCGAATCATAGTGGACTGGCTTGGTCGTGAGGCTAGTTAATAAGAATATTATTATTTCAATAGGTGAAATGCAGTGGAATCTACTACAATTTCAGGTAGTCTTATATGTTCTCCGTACCATTCAATCGTGGGGAATCATATTTGCGAATTTCTTCGCGCCAAGAGAGGAAGCCGTTTTCCATAGCTCTGATCAGCATTTCTGCTGTTCCAAGATTGGTTGCGAGAGGGATCTGTTGTACATCACAGAGGCGAAGGAGCGCAGTAATATCGGGTTCATGACCTAATGCTGAGATTGGATCACGGAAAAAAATAAGCAAGTCTATGTCATCCATGGCGATCATAGCCCCGATCTGCTGATCACCACCAAATGGGCCCGAACGTAATCGAATCACGTCCAATTTTGCTGCCTCACTAATCCTTCTTCCTGTAGTTCCTGTTGCATAGAGCTGATGTTTTTGGAAAATATGTTTATAAGCAATTACAAAGTCCACGAGTAAATTTTTGTACACATCATGCGCAACGAGTGCAATATTCAATCGAATCCGCTCCTTTTAATGTCAGGTAAATTTACATTATTATTTGTATTAAGATCAGAATATCGTAAAATAATCATAAACTCAATCATTTTTTTGATAAAAACAGTCAAAAAGTTGTCTTTAAGTAAATGTTGTGAATATTAATGTTATGTTAACTAACATTAAATGGCTTGGCATGACATAGGTTTTTGGTCAGAACTTCTATCAAATTAGAAGTATCTGTGCTAACCTTTTAAGAAGATCAATAAGGGGGTGAGCCCGTTGAAACGCGTGCTGATTACAGGCTACAAAGCAAATGAACTTGGTATTTTTTCATTGAAGCATCCTGGCATTCCGATTATCAAAAAAGCGATTCAAAAGCGGATCATCGCCTTAATCGACGACGGGCTCGAATGGGTTGTTGTAAGTGGGCAATGGGGAGTGGAATTATGGGCGGCAGAGGCTGTGCTAGATCTGAGAGAGCGTACCTATCCAGAGTTGAAGCTGGCAGTGATTACGCCTTTTTTGGAGCAAGAAGAGAAGTGGAGCGATGATAAAAAAGGATGCTACACGAGCGTTATGCAGCGAGCCAATTACGTCAACAGTATAACGAAGACCAAATATGAAGGCCCGTGGCAGTTCAAAGAGAGGGACAAGTTCCTCCTCCGAAACTCTGACGGCATTCTGCTGGTCTATGATGAGGAGACGGAGGGCTCACCGAAATTTATGAAATTGCAGGCTGCTCAAATCGCTGCGCATCACACCTATCCGATCATAACCATCAATGCTTTTGATTTGCAAAATGTTGCCGAAGACGAGCACGGAGATTACGGCGGTGATGTGACGGATGACATGCCTGGTGATTCAGTCAGTGGCGGCGACAGGTGGCATTTTGATGATGACATTTAGGCGGGGGCACGCGGCAACTAGCGTCCTCAAGTCATCGGCCCTCTCTCCTGACGTCTAGTCGCTTACCTGGCATCTATCCTTCCTCCTGACTTCTAGTCGCCTACCTAATGTCCAGTCTTCCTCCTGACGTCTAGTGTTTCACCTGACATTTAGCGTCCCTATCGTCTTTCATTTTATCTGTCGGTATCCACACACCCTTCCGCATCCAATCTCCTCTCGATTAGATGGAAAAAGTACAGTTATATGACGTGGATTTGCCGTAAATATTGATTTGAATGGAAAAAATGTAGTTAATCTTTCGCTTTTAACCTGAATCAGCCATTTCAGCAGAAAATAGCTGTAGGTTTTCCAGTTAATGTCCTGGTAGAGGCGAATTCTGCAGAATTAGATGTAGTTTTTCCAGTTATTGCTCAGCTGGAGCGTCGTGGCCGAATCGAACTCCAGATTCCGAGTCGAAGGAGGGAGCTACTCAACAAATCCGAACCTACTCCTTTCACCACAGCTACTCAACAAATCCGAACCTACTCCTTTCACCACAGCTACTCAACAAATCCAAACCTACTCCTATCGCCATAGCTACTCAACAAATATCGAACCTGCGCCTTTCACCGCAGCTACTCAACAAATCCGAACCTACTCCTTTCACCGCAGCTACTCAACAAATCCGAACCTACTCCTTTCACCACAACTCAACAAATCCAAACCTACTCCTATCGCCATAGCTACTCAACAAATCCGAACCTACTCCTATCACCATAGCTACTCAACAAATCCGACCCTGCCCCGTACACCATAGCTACTCAAAGAACATCTCTCCAACATCCATCCACCCAATTAAATGGAAAATATACAGTTAAAATGCAGCATTTCGCTCGGAAAATTGATTTAGATGGAAAACATGTAGTTATTAATGAGGATTTATCTTAAATCAGCCCATTCAGCCCAAAATAGCTGTAGGTTTTCCAGTTAATGTCGCAGAAATGCTGATTTTCGCATAATTAGCTGTAGGTTTTCCAGTTATTTGAAATTATTGCTCAGCTAGAGTATCGTTGTTGAGTTGCACTCAGATTCAAAGTGTGATTCGGAAAAGATCCCACGCATATACAGATAAACGTAGTATTATATACGCCTAAATTTCATGTATCATCGAAAGTGCCTCATAAACCCAAACAATTTTCTTCGTTTACCTACAATTTACAGAGAGATCTGTCTTTTAACCCTGTATAAACAAACATAAAAATAATTATTCAAAAATAAACAAAGATATGATAAGATGAAACCATCAAAAACAAACACATACACATGGGATATAAAACTTAGGAGGGTACTTACATGGTTGCGAATTTATGGGAAGCTTCAAAAGCGAATGCAGTATCGAAAGGCGTAGAGGAAATTGTGTATCGTTCTAATCTATTAGGCACAGATCGTGCTGTATGTAACTGGGGCGGCGGCAACACCTCTTACAAAACAATCGAGAAAGATTTCCGAGGTCGCGATGTTGAAGTGATGTGGGTGAAAGGTAGCGGTTCTGACCTTGGCACGATGAAAGCAAAGAATTTCACAGGTCTTCGTATGGAGGATATCCGTCCTTTGATCGAACGTGACGAAATGTCGGATGAAGACATGGTTGCTTACCTTGCTAACTGCATGATCGACAGCAAGCACCCGCGTGCTTCCATTGAGACGCTTCTACATGCATTTTTACCTTTCAAAAACGTTGATCACACGCATCCGGACGCGATTATCTCGCTGTGCTGCGCACACAATGGACGTGAGCTTGCGAAAGAAATCTACGGCGACCGATTCGTGTGGGTTCCATATGTACGTCCTGGCTTCACACTTTCCAAAATGATCGCAGATGGCGTTCGCAACAATCCTAAGGCTGAGCTTGTTCTTATGGAGAAACATGGTCTTGTTACTTGGGGCGAAACGTCCGAAGAAAGCTACGCGAAAACAATCGCTATCATTAACGAAGCAGCTAGCTTCATTGAAGCTCGCGTGAACGAAGCGAACCTATATGGCGGTTCCAAATACGAAACTCTTAGCAGCGAAGCACGCAAGGATCTATTGGCTCAAGTTCTGCCAATCGTTCGCGGTGCCGTAAGCAACGAGAAGAAAATGATCCTCACCATTGACAGTGCAGACAATGTGCTTCAATTTGTAAACAGCCGTGATGCAGCAGTCCTTTCCCAAGTTGGAGCAGCTTGCCCGGATCACCTGGTTCATACGAAAATGAAGCCTTTATATATCGACTGGAATCCGACAACTGGCGACGCAGCAAGCTTAACAGAAGCACTCACAGCTGGTATCGAAGCATACAAAGAAGAGTACAAAGCATATTTTGACCGCAACAAAAATGAAGGCGACGTTATCAATGAAGCTGCTCCACGTGTTATCCTTATTCCAGGTATCGGGATGATCAACACAGGCAAAAGCTGGGCAATGGCGCAAATCAGCGGGGCGCTTTACCACCGTGCGATTTCCGTTATGAGAGGCGCTACGGCTCTTGGAACGTTCGTATCCCTTAGCGAGAACGAATCTTTCAACGTGGAGTACTGGCCGCTTGAGCTTTACAAATTAACACTTGCTCCTGCAGAAGCTGAATTCTCCCGTCAAATCGCGTTCATCACTGGTGGCGCTGGTGGTATCGGAAGTGTAACCGCTCGTCAATTCTTGAAAGATGGCGCACACGTAGTCCTAGCTGATCTTAACCTTGAAGGTGCGCAGAAGCTTGCAGCAGAACTTAACGAACAATATGGCGAAAACAGAGCCATTGCTGTTCGCATGGACGTAACGAAGGAAGAAGAAGTGGAAGCAGCATTCCGTGAGTCTATTCTTAGCTACGGCGGAATCGATATTATCGTGAATAATGCAGGTCTTGCGACTTCTAGTCCTTTTGACGAAACATCCCTTAAAGAGTGGAACCTGAACATGAACGTACTTAGCACAGGATATTTCTTGGTAGCTAGAGAAGCGTTTAAAATTATGAAAAAGCAA
Source organism: Paenibacillus oryzisoli (assembly GCF_001653565.1). Taxonomy (GTDB): domain Bacteria; phylum Bacillota; class Bacilli; order Paenibacillales; family NBRC-103111; genus Paenibacillus_E; species Paenibacillus_E oryzisoli. Next base: position 92,546 of record NZ_LYPB01000049.1, on the reverse strand, counting down.
ACAATCGGCGGCAGCATGGTATTCGTAGGCTCCAAGAACTCCGTATTTGCTGGGAAAAATGCATCCGCATACTCCACTGCCAAAGCGGCTGAGATTCACCTGGCTCGCTGTATCGCGGCAGAAGGCGGCGAATTCGGTATCCGCGTGAACTCTGTATTGCCAGATGCTATTCTTCAAGGATCTGCGATTTGGAACTCCGGCTGGCGTAATGAGCGCGCGGCTGCATACGGGATCGAACCGGATCAGTTGGAAGAGCACTACCGTAAAAGAACGACGTTGCTTGTTAACATTTTCCCTAAAGACGTGGCAGAAGCGATCGTTTACTTCGCATCATCCAAAGCAGCTAAAACAACAGGCTGCATGATCACAGTTGATGGTGGCGTACCAGCTGCCTTCACACGCTAATTCAACTAATAGGAGGCAACAAACCGATGAGTGACAAAGCCTACGCATTATTCGAAGAGCAACAAGCCCTGAGAGGCATTGATATAGCAGCAGTGAAAGCAAAGCTAAAAGCACTGAAAGTTGAAACACCTTCATGGGGTTACGGAGATTCTGGAACACGCTTCAAAGTTTACCAACAAACAGGTGTGCCGCGTAATCCCTTCGAGAAATTCGAAGATGCTGCGCAAGTGCACAAACTGACGGGTGTTTGCCCGTCGGTTGCGATCCACATCCCGTGGGACAAAGTGGATGACTATGCGAAGCTGAAACAACATGCTTCTGATCTAGGCGTTTCCATCGGTGCGGTGAACCCGAACCTTTTCCAAGAAGATGATTACATCTTCGGAAGTGTAACGAACTCGAATGCAGCGATTCGCCGCAAAGCTACAGATCACTTACTTGAGTGCGTGGACATTGCCAAAACAGTGGGCTCCGACGTATTAAGCTTGTGGTTCGCAGACGGTTCCAACTACCCAGGACAAGTAGATATTCGCGCTCGTAAAGCATGGATGTATGAGTCACTGAAAGAAATGTACAACGCAATGTCACCTAACATGCGCATGTTGATCGAGTACAAGTTCTACGAGCCAGCTTTCTACCACACAGATCTAGCTGACTGGGGTATGGCTTTCAATTTGGCGAACAAATTAGGTCCGCAAGCGGAAGTGCTTGTTGATACAGGCCATCACCCGCAAGGAACGAACATCGAACACATCGTGACGTACTTGTTGGATGAAAATAAACTAGGCGGTTTCCACTTCAACTCCCGTAAATATGGGGATGACGATCTGATCGTTGGTTCAGTGAATCCGTATGAATTGTTCCTGATTTTCTACCAAATCATTGATGCTGCTAACGACAAGAACCCACAAATTCGTCAAGCTGCTGATAATATTGCGTACATGATCGACCAAAGCCATAACATTGAGCGTAAAATCCCAGCGATGCTGCGTTCCGTACTAAACGTACAAACGCAATACGCGAAAGCGCTTCTGATTAACCTTGAAGAAGTTCGTGCTGCACAAGCGAACCAAGATGTTCTTGGTGCCGAAGATGCGGTTCGTAAAGCATTTGAATTCGATGTAACGCCTCTGCTTCAAGCGGTACGTGAGGAAATCGGTGTGCCAGTTGATCCGATGAAAGCTTACTTGGCAAGTGGCTACGACGAGAAAATCAATGCGCGTGGCAAAGGTGGTGCAAGCTGGTGAGTAATCCATCGACAGTTCTAGCCTTTGATTTGGGAGCAAGCAGCGGCAGAGCGATCGTCGGACGCCTTGATTCTGAAGCGGGCCAGATCACGATCGAGGAAATTCACCGCTTCTCCAATGATCCCGTGCAGGTGGGCAACCACCTGCATTGGGACATTTTGCGGCTGCTTCATGAGCTGAAGCAAGGTATTTTACAAACAAAGCATTTGGGCTACTCCCATATTGAGAGCTTGGCAATTGATTCATGGGCAGTGGATTTCGGTCTATTAGCTGCAAATGGGGAGCTATTAGGAAATCCGTATCATTACCGGGATCATCACACAGATGGGATCATGAGCGAAGTCATGGATATTGTCGGCCGTGAAAAACTGTATGCCCTTACAGGATTGCAGTTCTTGCAATTCAATTCCATCTTCCAACTGTATGCGATTCAAAAGAACAATCCGGAGTTACTAGACCGCGCAGCAACATTTCTCATGATTCCAGACCTGCTTCGCTATTTCCTGACGGGTGAAAAGCATAGCGAATTCACGAATGCGACAACAACGCAGTTGTTTAATGCCACAAGTTTCACATGGGACGCATCGCTCATCGAGCAATTGCATCTTCCGGCACAAATTTTCTTGCCGCCTGTCGCTTCGGGATCGCGTGTCGGTTCACTAAGCCCAGCCCTGTGCGAGGAATTGGATGTTCCTTCCATTCCTGTTATCGCTGTTGGCGAGCATGATACCGCATCAGCAGTTGTAGCGGTTCCTGCGCTCCATGATGACTTCGCTTTCCTAAGTTGCGGGACGTGGTCTTTGTTAGGAACAGAAACAGAGAAGCCCATACTTACGGAACAAGCGTTGGCCTGGAATTTCACGAATGAAGGCGGCGTGTTCGGAACGAATCGGTTATTAAAGAACATTATGGGTTTATGGCTCATCAATGAATGCAAACGTGCATGGGATAAGGAAGGGAAATCAGTCGGCTTTGCGGAACTCGTGAAGCAGGCAGAAGCTGTGAAGCCATTCCAATTCTTCATTGACCCCGATGATGATATGTTCTTAAATCCTGCTCATATGCCAAAGCAAATCCAGCAATATTGTCGTGACACCAATCAGGCTGTTCCTCAAACGGATGGTGAAATTATACGGTGTATCATGGAAAGCCTAGCGCTGAAATATCGCTTTATTCTTGAGCGTACGGAGCAGCTCTCAGGCAAAACATACCGTGGACTTCACATCGTAGGTGGCGGCATCCAGAATGAGCTGTTGTGCCAGTTTACAGCGAGTGCTATTCAGCGTGAAGTATGGGCTGGACCAGTAGAGGGTAGTGCCCTAGGTAACCTTGTAGTACAATGGATATCATTAGGGGTGATCGCGAATTTGCGCGAAGCCAGAAAGCTGATTCGGAGTTCGTTCCCAGTCAAGACGTATCATCCTCAGGATGAGGCGGGTTGGCAGGCGGCGTATGCAGCGTTTCTTAAAGTGGCCTCCCGATCGACGGTGAAATGAGGGGTAACGATGCTGGTAGCAGAAAGATGGCAGAGAATCGTTCAATTGGTTAATGAAAGAGGAAGCATTCGCGTAACTGAGTTGAGTGAACTGTGCCAAGTAACGGAAGAAACCATTCGACGTGACTTGGATCGGTTAGAAGCCGATGGCAAGCTCATGCGCAGCCACGGCGGCGCTGTGAGCGTGAAGGAAGCCCAGACCGAAGTTCCTTTCATGGAGCGGGAGACGGCCCACGCGGATTTTAAGAATAGCATTGCCAAGGAAGCTATTTCACATATTGTGGAAGGGGACCGCATCATTCTCGATGCGAGTACCACAGCTTGGTATATGGCCAAAATGATTCCCGACATGGCGATTACGATCATCACCAATTCGATGAAAGTTGCCTTGGAGGTAAGCGGCAAAGAGCGGATTCAAGTCATCTCCACAGGCGGCTTGCTTTCTCCGAAGTCCCTATCCTTCGTAGGTCCATTATCCGAGCGATCCTTGGATATGTATCATGCGCACAAACTGTTTCTCTCCTGCAAAGGGGTTCACGTACAGCGCGGCATCTCCGAATCGAATGAACTTCAAGCGTTGATTAAGCGCAAAATGATTAGTATTGCTGATGAAACCTATTTGCTCGCAGACCATAGTAAGTTCGGCACGCAGGCTCTAACACAAGTTGCGGGTTGGTCGGAGATTCAACATGTCATAACAGATCGACTCACGAGCAAGGAATCGCTAGATCGCATTCGCGACAAAGGCGTGCAAGTCCGTCAATTGGATTAGCCGCGCATACACGTACAGCCGTCCCACGTATATAGTGGGGCGGCTGTTTTCATGTTGGTGCAAGGATGTTACCCATTACCCATCACCCTTCATCCTCAGAAAGTAAGGGCAAATGGAGGCGTACAAGTGTTCCTTCTCCTAGTTTGCTATCGATATCCCAAGCAAAACGATCACTGAAATATAAATGCAATCGCTGAAACACATTGATTAATCCGATACCAGATTGATTGGTTTCTCGTGATTCCTCTTCAATCAATCGCAAACGCTGTAACTGTTCCTCCGTCATCCCTGTGCCATTATCGAGGATCTCAATATGCATATGGGTACCATCGATATAGCCCTTAATCATCAGTAAACCGTCAGCCTCCATTGTGTCTAGGCCGTGGATGATCGCATTTTCTACGATGGGCTGCAAGATCAATTTAACCGTCAGGAAATGTTGCAATTCCGTTGAGACATCCCAAATGACAATGAAACGATTTCTTGCTCTTATTTTTTGAATCCGTAAGTACTGGTCCAGGTGGTCAAGCTCTTCTGACATCCGAACTAGACCGCTTTTTTTACTAATGCTGCCTCGGAAAAATTGCCCCAATGCAGTTGTCATTTCAACGATTTCGTTGGCGCCTTGTCTGAAAGCCATCCATTTGATGGACTCCAGTGTGTTGTACAGAAAGTGTGGATTAATTTGCTGCTGCAAGGCATGAAGCTGGGCTTCTTTCTCCAGGAACAGGAGCTCTTTCTCACGCAGTTTCGATTGATAATTTTCGGTAATTAACTCGTTCAAACGCTTGATCATATTGTTAAAATGGCGGGCTAGACTGGCAATTTCGTCTCGTCCTTTGTGATTCATTCGTGCTTCAAAGTTGCCCTCATTCACTTCATGCATCAAGTCTTGCAGCTTTCGCAGCGGTTTGCTAATTAAACTGGAGATCAATGTTGCGATCAGCATAATCAGAATGCCGAATACAACGAAGAAAGCTGCACTGTACCATACTAGGGTAAGCACTTTCTTCTTCAATTCGTCTGAAGGGACAATACCGACCATTTTGACGCCAAAGTAGGAGGCAGTATCGTAGAAGACCATATACTTTTTATTGCTTGCATGTTTAAAATAGGAACCGCTCGTCTGTTGCATCATCTCAGTTGCGAGGGAGTCTTCCTTAGTAAGCACATGCGAGGTAAGCTCGTCATTGTCGTGGGATAGAATCGTGCCGTTCGCATCCATCAGAAAGAAATAACCAGAATCTCCGATGCGAATCGTTCGAAAGATATTGTTCAGCATGTCTTGTTCAACATTGACAATTAAGTAACCAAGCTGTGAGCCGAGAGTGGACTCGCTGGAACTGCTAATTTTCCTAGCAAATGTAAGTACCGGTGTCATATACAGATTGCGATAGGTACCGATGAGCAGCAGCTCTCCTGAGCTATGATCCAGCTTCTCAAAGACACGTGGATCGGTCTTCGATATGGGAACGGTACCCGCGTACATCCCTGTATAGATTCGTTCACGGGTTTGATTGTAGAGCTCCATCGAGAGAAACTCTCTTTTCCGTTGTTTCATGTTACCAAATTGAAGCTCAAGCATCATGTTATCCGCTGGCAGTAAAGTAGTCGTTTCTGATTTGCGCATCGTTTGCTGGATTTCAGGATGATAAATTAACTGTTGCGTTAATCTGTCGTAGTTCTTCAAGCTGTAATTGATATTCCGTTTAACTTGTTGGATCGTACTTTCTGTAAGTTGAATGACCTTATTCTGATAGTTGTCATAATGTACGTAAGTCAGTAACAGGACAAACAGCAAGTTGGGTACAAAGGTTGTTAGGACAAAATAAGCAATTAGCTTCGAACGCACACGATAATTAGGGAAAACGATGCGTGGTTCAACCGGCTCGCGTTCGTTCATTGCAGCAAATCCAGCGGACAACCCTTGTGTTAATTCAAATAACGGCTTGGATAATGTCCCGGCAAACCAGAACGACAAAACCAGGACAAATAAAAGGGAGCCCAGACCGAAAAAAAATAGGAAGGAATGCGTTCCGTCTCTACTTGTTAAGATTGATGCAATTGGGAATTCACTCATGAGTTCAAATGGATAGGAGGACAGCTGAAAGTGAGTAACGAGCACTTTACTTCCGTTTTTTTGAATGATGTTGTAAGAAGTATCATCCGATTGCAAGGAGGAAGTGTCCTGTTCCTTATCCAAGGGGAAAGGCTTGTTGCTCCAAATAGGCAAGTGTTGATTGGTCAGCAATTGAAGTGTCTCATCCACATCAGAGCTATAGAATACTTCCTTCGCAAACTCAGGAATATTAAACGTCACGACCATCGTACCGATCGTTTCATTTTCCAAAAGGATGGGACGGTAATACGCTATTTTTTGATGGAGCATGAGCGCTAACGTCTGTTCGTCCTTGGCCTTGAAGAGAGGTTGGTCCGAAGGATTGTAATAGAATGGAACACCTTCTTGCTGTTTATAGAGATAGGCTGCACTTTCATTCAGCCAATGGGAAAAGGTAAAATCAGTTCCCGCGTATTTGCCGCCATTATCATATTCATACAGATAGACCAGGTTGTTTTTACCCAAAATCATGATTTTGTCGATATAATCATGATACAGTAACGTATCATTAATTTCGCTCGTCAATCGCTGAACCCGTTGTCCAATTTGGATGAAATCGTTTTGCTGGAACGGGTCATTGACGGCTGTTTGTACCGAAGTGGTGTTTACCAACTTATTCGTATTCGCATCTAAGTCTGCAAAGAGTGATTTGAAGTAATTGGCTGTTTGCTTAAATTCATTCACTTGGTATTCCGCTTTTTCTTGCACGATAAGCCGACTCACGAAAGCTTCAGATAACCAATAAAAGGTTGTTGCAAGCATCAATGTGAGCAGAATTGAACAGAACATCAGCTTTTTACGAATCGAATGTTGGTAGAGAAAGCTTTTGAGAAGCAGTTTCAACCGTTCCATATAGACACCGCTTTCAGTATGTGATGAAGGATTGACGGTATTCAAGCGGCGTTAGTTTGGTGTAACTTTTGAACGTCGTAGCGAAGTACTTACGGTCTTGATAGCCGACTAATTCTCCAATTTCATAGACTTTGAGATCGATGCGGCGCAGCAATTCTTTCGCTTTTTCCATTCGGCAATACTTCAAATAATCGATAAAATTAATGCCGGTTTCTTTTTTGAATTGAATGCTGAAATAGCTGGGATTGAGGTAAACGAGATCTGCCATTTGATTCAACGTGATTTTTTCGCTGCTATGCTCTTCGATATATTTTTTTACTTGCTGGACTGCGGAATGTGAAGTCGTTTGTACGACGTCATTTAATTTTCTAATATGCAGCGTAATGTCTGAAATTAAGCGATCCAGCGCGATTTTTAACTGAGATAATGTCTGGAATTGCTCAACATACTCGGTGAAAGGCATGTGGAGATTGGCCATTGTTTCAAAGGAAGCGCCGTGCAGATCCAATCTTCGTTCTAGCATTGTGAAGAGTGGCGTCAAGTATCTCAAGACGAGGGGGAGCTCCGCGTGTTCGGAGTCTAGGCCACAACTGTCCCAGAAATGTTGGAAATACATTGTGCTGTTACCGCTATTCCCCTCAAGCACTGCATCAAGAAGCTTTGTTTCAACCGAATAGGGATATTCTTTGCGTTCCATGTGAAGACTGTCGGCAGGATCCCATTGAAACAATCCGCTGCGTTCCCGGAAAATATGGCGTTCCATAATACTTCTTGCTTGCTTGTAGGAATCAGGGAAAGAGAGTAAACTCTGATAAACTTCACCTAAACCTATGATGGATCGGCCACCTAGTTCCCCTTCAATCGCAACAATGATGTGATCAAAAAGCAAGGAAAGTGATTTGCGTGGTGAAACCGTTGTCGCGTTCAGATTCAAGAAGATCGCCAGTTCACCTGCTTTTCTCTTAAGCGTATAGCTATGACATTGACTTGCTTCAAGATGACGTTCAATTATCGTTGTAGCCTTCGCTAATTTATTCGCATCTGTTAGACTACCGTCAGGTTGATCACGCCATTGAATCTTCACAGCTGCGCAACAATAATAGGTCGCGTTCATTTCAATCTCTAATAAGCTCATTTTCTCTTTGGCCTCATGATACTCAGGTAAGAGGTCTTCTAGTAGTGACTGGAAAAAGTGATCTCTGGCGGCAGGAAGGCTGTTCGCCAACTGGTTTTCGTAGGATTGAAGCTTTTGCGATGATTGTCGTTCAGTATCCAATAAATGCTTTAACTTCATCATACTTTCACCGAGGTGCTTCAAGTCCACGGGCTTCAACAAATATTCGGATACACCTGCTTGCAGCGCGTCACGGGCGTACGAAAATTCTTTATATCCGGATAAAATAACAATTTTGACATGAGGATAGTGCACGGAAATGGCCCTACTGAGTTCGATACCATCCATAATGGGCATCTTGATGTCCGTGAGGACGATATCCACATCGCTGCGCTGCATCAGGTCGAGCGCTTGCTTGCCGTTGGCGGCTAGGCCAACCACCTGAAATTGAAAGCGTTCCCAATAAAAGGAGTTTAAACCTTCCCGAATCTCGAATTCATCGTCAACAATCATCATTTTATAAGTATCGTTCATCGGACTCACTCCTTTGACTCTATAATAATCATGCATTCTTTTCATGTAAAGCAACTTATAGAGAACTTCCGATCAGAATCGACAAGAGTCAAAAAGATCAAACCTAATCCAAAAACCATCCCCTATTTTTTTGACGCCAGTCACTCTACAATGAAACTCGTAGCTACACAATACATTCGGAATTACGAAAAATGGAGGCGCTTTTATGCAGGGGTTCAAGAGAAATTGGGCATTAATTAGTTTGTCGTCAATTGTTGGGTTAAGTCTTTTGAGCGGATGTGGTAGCGCTACCACGACGAAGAAAGAAACAGGAGCGGCTGCTTCTGCAAGTGCTGCGCCGAAAAAGGCTGATCCTGTAACATTGTCCATGTTCATTACTTCAGCAGGTCAGAAGGAGTGGGAAGATGGTACCCCTAACGATAAATTAAAGAAGCAATGGGAGACCAAAACAGGGAACAAGCTTGAACTTAACATTTTACCAGGTACATTGGATGAAGCCATGAAGAAAATCGACATTGCGATGCTCTCTGGCGACAAGACGGATATTATTGGCCTTTCGAATCCAATCGATCAGAACAAGTATGCATCCAGAGATTTCTTGTATCCGATGAAAGATTTAGCGAAACAGGCTAATTACGATATTGACAAAATATATGGGGACTCACTCACGAAATACAAAGATGAAGTGTACTATTTGCCGATGAATTTATCGATGTGGGCTGTCTTTTATAATAAAAAGCTATTTGATGAAGCAGGTGTTCCTTACCCTACAGGAAACTGGACATGGAGCCAGTACATTGAAACAGCGAAGAAATTAACAAAGCCGGAAAAAGGTGTCTACGGTTCCTACATGCTTACCTTTGATAACTACTTGTACTTGCAATCCAGACAAAAAAATGTGTCAGGTTACAAAGCAGATGGCACTTCCAACTATGATGATCCTGCATTTAAAGATGCCCTTAAATGGTACAACGATCTGAGTGCAGTTCACAAAATTCAGCCGTCGTGGATTGAGTTTAAGACGAAAAAGTTATCTAATCTTGGATTCTTAGAAGGCAAGTATGCCATGCATTTTATCGGAACATGGTACTTGGGTTCATTGAACAATTTCGAGAAATATCCGCGTGACTGGAAATGGGGCGTTGTTCAACCTCCTACACCTGATGATGGCAAAGGCAATAACAATATCGGGGTTACCTCTGCGCTTGCGATTAATAAAAAATCTGCGCATCCGAAAGAATCATTCGATTTCCTATCGTTCTTTGCTGAGAATAGCTATAAAGAAAGAGGCGAATTCCCTGCACAGAAAAATTTGAGCAAGGATGAAATGAATGCGGTACTGAAAAATATTGCTGATAAATCACAAGGCAGTGTAACTGCTGATGACCTTCGCAAAGCCTTGCTGGATAACGGACTTGGCTTCACGCAAGAGAAATTGCTAGGTAGTGCGATGAGTGAGTATAGCAATATTATTATGCAGGAATCCGAATTGTACTTTGCTGGACAGAAATCAGTGGACGATGCCGTTAAATCCATTAAACAAAGAGAAGACCAAGCGATTCAAGCGGCTAGCAAACAATAAATGAGATGTGTTGGAGGAGGACATCCTAGTGGTGTCCTCCTTCCTAACAAGAGGAGAATGGAGCATGCTGCGGATTACGAATGAAGAAAAAGTTGCTTTCTGGTTTGTTACGCCTTTCGTGGCGGGATTTGCACTTTTTTATTTACTGCCTACGCTTTACGCTTTCGTCATCAGCGTATTAGATTACAACAGCTTTAAAAGCTTATCGGACTTGCACTTTGCCGGGCTTTCGAACTATATCGCTGTCTTGAAGGATCCCATTGCTATAAGTTCATTTGGGAGAAGCTTCCTGTTCATGATTTGTTATGTACCGGGTGTGATTATTGCAGCGTTGCTGCTCTCTATGTTGTTTAATGCGACCTTTCACTTAAGAACATTAGCACGGACGTTGATTATGCTGCCATATGTAACGAACGTAGTGGCGATCGCGATTGTGTTTTCTATTTTGCTTAATCCCTATGATGGCGTTGTGAACAAACTGCTCGTAGCTGTAGGCGTGGAACATCCCCCATTGTGGTTGGGAGGCATTCACACCTCGCTGCCAACGATTGCTGGCGTTGAAGTTTGGCATTCAGTCGCTTTCCCAACCATCGTGTACTTAGCGGCGCTGCAAGGAGTGCCCAAAGATTTGTACGAATCAGCGGAACTTGACGGGGCAGGACGATTTAAGAAGTTTATGAGCGTGACACTGCCTCTGATTTCACCAACGACCTTCTTCCTGGTGATTACCAATATTATCGGATCTTTTCAAAACTATGCGATTTTCCGTAACTTGACCAATGGCGGTCCAGGTACTTCGTCGCGCGTTATTTCATTGAATATTTACGAAGAAGCCTTTGCTTACAACAAATACAGCTTTGCCTCCGCTCAAGCGATTCTTTTGTTCGCCATCATTCTTGTTATTACAATCATTCAATGGAGGGGGCAAAAAAAATGGGTGCATTATTAAAACCGAAATTAGTGCTTACCTGCGTGATGCTTCTCATCGGCATTGTGATGATCATCCCGTTTCTGTTTATGATTTCCTTTTCACTGAAAACACCGCTTGAGATGACACAGCATCCGGCCTCTCTTCTGATCAGCGATCCGTTTATGGGCAATTTCGAAACCATCTTCAAGCACAAAACCTATTTCATCTGGTATTTGAACTCCATTAAAGTCGTACTGGGCGTTCTTCTGTTAAGGGGGCTGCTCGTAACCATGGCGGCTTATGCCTTCGCAAGGCTTGAATTTCGCTTTAAAAATGTCATTTTCATGATCTTGATCGCCAAGATGATGATTCCATCCGATACGACCATTGTAGCGAGGTTCTTGTTGTATAAGTACCTTCATTTGAATAATACACATTGGGCGATTATTTTACCGGCGGCATTTGATGTCTTCTTCCTGTTCTTGCTTAGACAATTCTTCATTAGTATTCCCAAAGAAATATCCGAAGCGGCCATTGTCGATGGTTGTTCGCATTATAAAGTATATTATCGGATTATTTTACCACTGGCTAAACCGGCGCTTGTCACAATGGTATTGTTTACCTTTTTGTGGACGTGGAACGATTTCGCTTCGCCTTTTGTATTCATAACGGACATGAAGAAGCAGTTGCTAACGGTAGGCTTATCCTACTTCCAGACTGAAGCGGGCGCTGACTATGCGCTGCAAATGGCCGGAGCTGCTGTAGCTGTGCTGCCTACGATCATTCTGTTTATTTTTGCCCAAAAATACTTTGTTCAAGGTGTTGCGATGTCAGGGGTTAAAGGTTGATCGTTAGGAGGGCAACGATGCTATATCCGCTTAAGGAACCCAAGGTGGAACTTCACCATGTAACCGAAGGGGTGGAAGACGAAATCAAAGGGCTGCGATTATGCCGGATTCCAGAGAAGCTGCGGCTGACGCTGAATGAATTTGCTCAGCGAAACGCTCAGAGCACTGCGGGCTCTGAAATCCGATTCCGCATGATCGGCGATCGCGCAGAGATCGGGCTATGGTGGGAGCCGCATCTTGAAACCCCGATTACGACAATGGCATCCCTTGTTATAGGTGATTTGCAGGCTGAGATTTATTATGTACAGAGGGGATATAACCGAATCGTCATCAAGAGATATGAGTTACTACCGGAGTTAGAAATGATTCCCCTACAGACTGCCTACGATAGGCAGCTGTACCGACTCGTGCTTCCCTATCAAGGGAAGGTGTATCTCTCTTCTGTAGAAGGTGAAGTAGAGCCACCGTACAGCTTGAAGATCCCTGGCAGTAGCTATCTAGCGTACGGCTCCTCCATTACTCATGGAGCTTCAGCGTGGTCGCCGACCGGAACGTATGCGTTCCGGTTGGCCCAATTGCTTGGTTTGGAATTACGTAATTTCGGGTTAGCAGGCGGCGCAAAGCTTGAACCGCAAATGGCGGACTATTTGATGGAGCTGAAAGGCTGGGAGATCGCTACTGTCGAGCTTGGGATCAATGTGGTGTATGACTGGACGGCAGAAGCGTTTCGCGATGCGCTTGATATGTTTCTAAACAGATTAGTCGCTGGTCTTGGCGAGCGCAAGGTATTCGTCACGGACATGTTCTGGTTTGCCATGGACGCATCTGGGGATCCGAAGGCTGATCTATTTCGAGCTATTGTTCAACAAGCCGTCAGTATGCGAAATCATTCGGGTATGATAGGTATTCCTGGCAGGGATTTATTGGAACCAGAGAACCAAACGCTCGATTTGGTACATCCGTCTCAGGCAGGAATGGAGCAGATTGCTCAGCGGCTATACGCAGCGATCTCTGGGCATTTGTAATAACATATGAAATCGAAGATCGGCAAAGGCTGGTTTCCAGTCTCTACGATTTCGAGGATACTTGAAGGGAGGTGAGAGAGCCGCATTTGCGTGAAAAAGTGAAACTTACCTGATGACAGACATAGCTTCATTAGGTGAACTGCCTGTAGTGATGAATGTTCAAGTGAAAGAAACGTAGTTTTGGAATGAAAATTATTGAAAGCGTTAACAAGAATTGTAATTTAACATGCAAAGGGGAATGATTCATGTATTTGGCTAAAAAGTTATTCACTATTTTCGCTGCTATTGTTATCATGCTCTCCTTCTTAGGAGCAATACCTAAAGCCGTTATGGCTGCGGGTACTATTTATTATGTGGATTCTTCGAGATCGGATGACAGTGGAGATGGGAAAAGCGCAGCGACAGCTTGGAAAAGTTTGACCAAGGTGAATGCGACAACGTTCGCAGCTGGCGACCAGATCCTTTTTAAATCAGGCGGTACGTGGACAGGGCAGTTATATCCGAAGGGATCAGGTGTGTCTGGCAGCCCGATCGTCATTTCCAGCTACGGCAGCGGAAGTAAACCGCTTATTAATGGGAACGGGCTAACGATGAATGCGGATGGCAGTGGCGGATCGGCTGTCTATTTGTACAATCAAGAGTACTGGGAAATTAAGAACCTAGAAGTGACGAATAAGGGAGCGACTGCTGCCAAACGTTTAGGCGTCAATGTGGTTGCTTCGGATTATGGAACGGCCAACTACATTCATATTTCCAACCTTACTGTGCACGATGTGAATGGGATCAATACGGATAAGAAAAACGGCGGCATCGCTGTGCAGGCATTAGGAACTTCCGTATCGACGAAGTGGAATGACGTGCGCATCGAAGGAAATACGGTCTACACGGTGGATTCAACCGGTATTCAGACGCACTCCCGCTGGATGAACAGGGGCGGTATGGTTGATTCTGGTCCTTGGTCGGGCTTTACGAACGTGCTTATTCAATATAACACCGTGTATGATATCGGACGTGATGGCATTCTGGTTAGAGTAAGTTCGGCACCCGTTATCCAGTACAATGTTGTTCATCATGCGAATGTGCGTTCTGGTGCTGAGGGGGTCGCCATCTGGCCGTTCAATACAGACGATGCACTTGTGCAATACAATGAAGCCTATAGCACGCATGGGAGTCTGGACGGTCAAGGATTTGACTCCGATTATGACTCCAATCGAACGATCATTCAATATAACTATAGCCATGACAACGAAGGCGGTTTCGTTCTGATTTGTAATAACGGCACAAGTAATTTCAACAATGGCACGATTGTGCGATATAACATCAGTCAGAACGATGGTACTCGTATTTTTCAACTGGCAGGTCCAGTCACCAATACGAGTATTTATAACAATACGATCTATATTGGCGCGGGAGCAGGTACCCATATTCTATTAATCAACGATTGGGGAGGGTATGCGAGCAATACGTCTTTTAAAAATAATATTATCTACAACCTAGGCAGCGGCGGATATATCATGGGAAGCAGTACGAATACGGTCTTTGATTCTAATGTTTTTTATGGCAATCACCCTAGTTCTGAGCCTAGCGATGCGAACAAGCTTACAACGAATCCGCTTCTAGTTAGTCCTGGAACGGGGACGAGTCTAATAGGTGTGGATGGCTATAAGCTGCAGACGGGTTCACCTGCCATCGATAGCGGTGTTGCAATTAGCAGCAACGGTGGTAAGGATTATTGGGGCAGTGCAGTACTGGCGGGCAGTGTAACAGATCGTGGGGCATACGAAGGTGTGGGGATCGGTTCCCCGCCAGTGGTTACTGTGTTTAGTGATAATTTTGAAAGTGGTTCCAGTAGTTGGACGACAAGCGGCGGTACGTGGAGCGTAATCACGGACGGCAGTAAAGTGTTTAATCAGTCCTTGGTTACTGGTGAGGCTCTTGCTTTTGCTGGGAGCGCTTGGACGAACTACACCTATTCTTCGAAGGTGAAACTAAATAATGCTTTTGCTAACGCAGGACTGCTTTTCCGTGTCACAGATGCAAACAACTACTATATGCTGCGCATCAACAACAGCACGAATGCCCTTGATTTATATAAAAAGGTAAGCGGGACATTGACCTTGCTATCGAGTGTTTCTTTCAGCTCAACAATTAACACATGGTATGACCTCAAGGTGAAGGTAACCGGGAATAATATCCTCGGCTCGGTGAATGGTACGCAGCTGATTAACTATACGAATGGAACAACGGAGCTGAGCACAGGCAAAGTTGGTTACCGCATGGCTTCTTCTACTGCTAGCTTTGATGATGCTGTGGTTACGCAGTAAAGTGAAATGCATGGGATGTCGTGTCGCTCCCAACATATAGTTGCATTCCTACTTTTTCCTGATTAGTATATCCTTAATAACTAGTTGAAATGGGAAGGAGTATAAGGGATGCGAATAGGGGTTATAGCAGATACGCATTTATCCTACCGTGCCACGAAGCTGCCCGATGCGCTTGTAGCAGGGCTGCAAGGTGTCGATCTTATCCTTCATGCAGGAGATTGGGTGAGTGAGCATGTTATTGAACTTGTCGAGCAGATCGCACCATGTGAGTCTGTGGCTGGGAATAACGATGGGGAAGATATTGTAGAGCGATTCGGGAAAAAGAAACTGTTAACCTTCGGTAATTTCCGAATAGGGCTTATCCATGGGGATGGTTTCCGGAAAACGACCGAAGAAAGAGCACGGGAGGCGTTCGAGGCTGAGCGGCCCGACATGGTGATCTTTGGACACTCACATATTCCGTTTCTTCAAATTGTTCAAGGAACGATGATGTTTAACCCAGGTTCGCCTACGGATAAAAGAAGACAGCCTCGCTACTCGTATGGCATTCTCCAGTTAGGGGAGCAATGGAAGGCGGAGCATTTCTACTTCGACTCCAAAGAGTAATACCTAGAATTGTTTCAAGTCTACATAAACATTTAAACAAGGGGCTACGCCACAAGTAGGTGATTCTACTTGGGGTAAGCCCCTTGTTTCAGTTTCTACCGGACATACCACTCGCCAGACACCCAGTCTGTCGATTTCCACTTCAGCACATCCGGATTGGCCAAATGCATGATTTCCTTCAGGAAATCGAGTTGCTCGAGATCGGTCATCGGCTTGAAGTTTTTGGCTATCGCCAGATTCTGCTCAAGTTGTTCCATAGACTCCATACCAACGATAGCCGTAGAAATCGGTAAAGACAATGTGTAACGCAAAGCTTTCTCGTACCATGGTGCCAATTGGCCAAGCGCCATAACTTTCATACCGATGACTGCGATGCCCTTTTCATTGGCTGCGGGCAGAAACTCGTGAGCGAAGCTATAGACGAGGTGATCGGCAGCGGATAGAGCAACAAGTGCGCTATCGAAAGGAAAGCGATCAATCGCTTCCAATTGGACATGCGGATTCGTATGCCCACTGATCGAAATATGCTTGATCATGCCTTGTTCCTTGGCTTCAATTAATGCTTCGAGTGCGCCGCCTTTGGCAAAGCACTGATCAAGCTCTTCCATTTTCATAATGTTATGTAAGCGCCATTCTTCAACATGATCTGTCTGCAGCCGTTTCAGGCTGTCTTCGAGCAGTCGCAAGGAACCGTCTCGCGTACGGTCATTGGTTTTGGTTGCAATCCATACGTCGTTGCGACGATTATGGAGCGCCAGTGCTTTGCCTAATCGCTCTTCAGACTGCCCTTTCGAGTAGCTCGGGGCTGTGTCATAGTAAGTAATCCCTTCGTCAATCGCACGATTCACAATGTGGATCGCTTCATCCTCCGTGCAATTATGTTCATCGACAATACGTTGTGCACCAAAGCTTAGTATTGGGAAATGGGCTCCCGTCTGGCCAAAAGGTCGTTGTTCCAATCCAATCATTCCTCCTACAGTGGCATGCTGAAGTTATTCAATCCTATCGTTCCCAAAATGGATGCCAAGACATACCAATTTTACTACAAGTGTTGAATTTCGAAAGAGAGCGATTTAAGAAGGAATCCAATGCACCTCCATATAATTAAAGGAGGAGAAGTTCTTCGTCAGAATTCGACCAAATTGCTTCGAAATGATGAACAATTGGGTCTTTCGGCCCAATATATTTACGGAAAAAGGATTGTGGTAAATCGCAATTAATCTTATTATGAATATAGGGCTCAGTTATTGTCGAAAGCTTGGTCAAACAAGCTGAAATACATAAATCGATTACTTGAAGAGGTGCATGAAGGATGGAAAAATCGTCAATTATTGGAATCGTGCTGGCTGCAGTATCCATTGGCTTTGGTATGGTGCTCAAAGGTGCAAGTCTAGCGGCTTTATTGAATCCGGCGGCTGCATTAATCATTTTCGGAGGAACAGCTTCAGCACTGTTCATAGCCTTCTCGATGGATGAGATCAAGAAGATTCCGGCCTTATTAAAAATTATTTTTACCGAACAGAAACTAATGCCTAAGAAAGAATTGATTGAGACGTTTATTAACTGGGTGAGCATCACACGTCGGGAAGGACTGCTATCTTTGGAGAAGCAAGCTGAAGAGCTTTCTGATCCTTTCATGAAAAGTGGCATGCGACTCATTATTGATGGGAATGACCCTGACTTCGTGCGCGATGTACTTCTTGAAGATATTGCTGAAATGGAAACGAGACATAAGAAATATGCGAGTATATTTACACAAGCAGGTACATATGCGCCTACATTAGGGGTACTTGGCGCGGTTGTCGGACTTATTGCTGCACTTGGTAATTTGAGTGAAGTCGAGAAGTTGGGACACTTGATTTCAGCTGCCTTCGTTGCAACGATGTTCGGTATTTTCTTGGGTTACGTTATTTTTCACCCGTTTGCTAACAAGCTGAAACAGAAGTCCAAGAAAGAAGTTGAAATTAAACTGATGGTGGTAGAAGGGTTACTTTCCATCCAGTCTGGTGTGTCTGCCAATTCTGTGAAGCAGAAGATGATGATCTTTGTTGCGAATAAAGATCGAGCGTCTTATGAAGAAGGTGCGGAGGGGGCAGCTGCACAGTGAGTAAAAAAAAGAAGCATGAGGATCATGAAGAACATGTCGATGAATCCTGGCTGATTCCCTATGCGGATTTATTGACTTTACTACTGGCCCTTTTTATCATTTTATTTGCATCAAGTCAACTTGACTCGAAGAAATACGACTCCATTATGCGATCGTTAAATAATGCTTTCACAGGTGGCGAAGCGCCATTCGCTATGTCAAATTTAATTCCAATTGATGATGCTGCGAGTTCAACTAAAAATAACTTTAAGAACCAGAATCCTCCTACTAAAGAAGAGAACAAAATCGAGAGCCAGCTGGCCGCTAAGCTTCAGAAGGAAGAGAAGGATCTGGAAGAATTGAAGAAAAGCATGGATGCGTTCATCAAAGAGAATAACATGAGTGAGCAGCTGACGACCAAATTGGATAATGAAAAGTTGACGATTACCATTAGTGATCGAGCACTGTTCGATTCCGGATCGGCTACCATCAAGCAGGAGTCTCAGAAACTCGCCACATCCATGTCGAATCTATTGGGGGAATATCCTGGCTATCAAGTCGAGGTTGCTGGACATACGGATAATATTCCGATTCACCGGGCAGATTTCGAGACGAATTGGGATTTGAGTGCCAAGCGTGCCGTGAACTTTATGAAATTGCTGCTCGTCAATACTAAGATTCAACCAGCCTCATATTCCTCCGTTGGCTATGGCGAGTATCGCCCTATCGTTGATAATGCTACAACTGAAGGCCGGGCCACGAATCGCCGTGTAGAAGTGAGCATCCTACGCAATATAAAAGCAACGGATGAGATAGCGAAATAAACGATGGATTGTAAATGAAAAGAGCTAAGCGGCTTGGTAAGCGCTTAGCTCTTATTGTTTGATTCCATGCGATGCGGTGTGCACCCGTAAGTCGAAAATATCGACTTACAGAGCCCCAGCAGAGCCCCGGCGGAGCGAAAAGGGACCCGTAAGTCGAAAATATCGACTTACAGAGCTCCAGCGGAGCGAAAAGGCACCCGTAAGTCGGAAAAATCGACTTACAGAGCCCCGGCGGAGCGAAAAGGCACCCGTAAGTCGAAAAAATCGACTTACAGAGCTCCAGCGGAGCGAAAAGGCACCCGTAAGTCGAAAAAATCGACTTACAGAGCTCCAGCGGAGCGAAAAGGCACCCGTAAGTTGAAAATATCGACTTACAGAGCTCCAGCGGAGCGAAAAGGCACCCGTAAGTCGAAAAAATCGACTTACAGAGCTCGAGCGGAGCGAAAGGGCACCCGTAAGTCGAAAAAATCGACTTACAGAGCTCCGGCGGAGCGAAAAGGCACCCGTAAGTCGAAAAAATCGACTTACAGAGCTCGAGGAGAGCGAAAGGGCACCTGTAAGTCGGAAAAATCGACTTACAGAGCTCCGGCGGAGCGAAAGGGCACCCGTAAGTCGAAAATATCGACTTACAGAGCCCCGGCGGAGCGAAAAGGCACCCGTAAGTCGAAAAAATCGACTTACAGAGCTCGAGCAGAGCGAAAGGGCACCTGTAAGTCGGAAAAATCGACTTACAGAGCTCCGGCGGAGCGAAAGGGCACCCGTAAGTCGAAAAAATCGACTTACAGAGCCCGGCGGAGCGAAAAGGCACCCGTAAGTCGAAAAAATCGACTTACAGAGCTCGAACAGAGCGAAAGGGCACCTGTAAGTCGAAAAAATCGACTTACAGAGCCCCGGCGGAGCGAAAAGGCACCCGTAAGTCGAAAAAATCGACTTACAAGGGTGAAACGATCTCAATCGCGGCAAGCAGCAAGCAGTGTTACGTTGCAACAGCTATTCCTTATATGTATTAGTTACTTAACCCCGACTAACTCTTTCTTTTCTTGACGCTGTTCCTCGTCTTTATGCTCCGGTTGTTGTTGAGCGACGTCACGTTTTGGTTCAACTGCGTGCTCTACGTTCAATTCCTGTTCAATTGCTGCTATTTGTTCCACAATTTGTTCCACGATTGGATCTTCAGCAGCAGGGACTTCTACTTCTACGATTTCATCCTCCCGAATAACCTCCGCAATCTGAAACTTACTAATTTCCTCAAAAAGCTGCTGAGCCAGCTCCAATATATCATCAGACTCTTCAGCAATTCGACGGATCGAAGCGTCCTGCTCAATGCTGGTTGAGTTCACTTCTTCCACGCCTGCGGCGGTCTCTTGCGCAATCGCAGCAACGAACTGAACGGAATCGACGAGATGATCGTTTTTGGATTGGGCTTGTTCGATTTTCTGATGAATCTGTTCAATCTGCTCACGGATGACTAAGGTCGATTGCTCAATTCGATGGAAAGAACCGAAGGTCATCTCTACGTGGCTGCTTTGCGTCAGAGCAGACTCACGCGCATCGACCAATGAAAGCTGCAGTTCCTGGATTTGCCCTTGCAGCGTCCCGATGATACCGCTGATCGTCTTCGACGATCCGTTCGTTTGCAGAGACAGCTCGCGCACTTCTTCCGCGATCACGGAGAAGCCGCGGCCGTGCACGCCGGCTCTTGCCGCTTCGATCGCGGCATTCAACGCTAGGACATTTGTCTGCGTTGAGATTTCCATGATCGAGCGCACGATCGCGCCGATCTGCTTGGAGCTGGCGCTGAGCGTCTGCATCGCCGCATCGACCTTCTCCAGCAGGAGCTGCGACTGCGCAGTTGACGCTTTGAGCGCCTGCACGGAGGCAGTACCTTGCTGCGTATCGAAGGCAGCCGCGTCGCTGCTGCGTTTCATTTCATGGGTATACGCGTTGATATCGCGGATCTCTTCTTCTAGTTCGGCAATGAGCATCGAGCTGCTCTCTGTTTTCATCGCTTGTTCATCCGCGCCCGTTGATATCTCATGAATCGCTTTGAGAATATCGGAATTCGCCGAAGCCGTCAGTTGGGAGAAGCGATGAAATTCATGCGAGTGAGCAGATAGTGATGAAGCGATGCCCTTAGTTGCACCAAGCATGAGGCGAACTTGCCGTATCATCTGGTCAAAGCTATTACTCAATTGCCCTAGCTCATCTTTGGCAGAGGAATTAATAGTGTGGGTTAAATCTCCAGATGCAATGCGAGCAACGGCTCTTTGTAGAACCGAAATCGGACGTGTGAATGAGGTAATAATGAGAAAAGCGATAGTCAAGGTAAGAAAGAAAACGAAAGCAGAAGCAATTAACATGATGGTACGGCTATTATTGAGTGCCTTGGAGGAGTCTGCAATTGCAGCTGCTGCGCCGTCAGCATAGGTGATGTAGAATTTATCAACTAATCCAAAGATGTTATCCTTCAACTCTTGCGATTCACTATATAAGTACAACAGGTTAATCTGGAGATCGTTTGGCTTGATGCTCGTGTCTTGAACCATTTTAGCTGCGGAATCGAAATTGTTTATGTAATCGACTGATGCTTGAATTAACTGGCTTCGCCATTTTTGCTGATCAGGAGTGCTTGCCGTATCGCCTATCTTCTTAATGAAGTCATTGTAGGGTTGTCGTTTAGCATTGTACTTCTCAATGAATTCCGGTTTCTTGGAGATTTCCAGACCAGAAGCAATGATGTTCATTTCCTGAACCAGATTCTTAAGCTCTAGGGCCATCACCTTGAGATCAACTTTATTGTTCTGATCGGTCATATGCTGCTTAATTTGCGTCACTTGATGTAGATTGAACAGGGCCACGGCCAAGAAAATGAACAACACGCCGCTGAAGCTTGCAATTAATTTTGCACGCATAGAGAAGTTGGACAACAACATTTTACCCATATGTATACCTCCTATAAATAGCTCAGACACACCATGCGTCTAATTACTTATTAATATAGGGGACTTCTATTAACTAAAGCGTCGAACTATGTAAACGATTTGTAAATTAAAAGTTTTACATTACGTTAACGTTTCGTGGGTTTGTAATTTACATTCGCTTGTTACCATAGGGAAGTAAGGTCGTTCGACACACAAGAAGATGGGGATCGAACTTAACCAAATCCAGCACATACATTCAAAGGAGGACATGTTAACTATGTTTAACTTCATGTCGAAAAAAGGAATTACATTTACACTATCCGCGGTATTAATGATGGGGACTTTGGTTGGTTGCGGCGCAAAAACAGAGACGAACAACGCAGCAGCAACAACGGCAGCAACGACAGCAGCTTCAGCTTCTGCTAAGCCGACGGATGCACCTAAAACAGAGTTGAGCGGTACAATAACAGCTTCCGGTTCCAGCGCACTTCTTCCATTGGTTAAACAAGCAGCAACAGAATTTATGGAAAAGAACCCAAAAGTAACGGTTAACGTTACTGCTGGTGGTTCAGGTACAGGAATTAAAAACGTAGCAGACGGAACATCCGATATCGGTAACTCCGACGTAGAACCTGCTGCTGAATATAAAGATAAAGGTCTTGTGGACCATCAAGTTGCTATCGCACCTTTTGCTTTCATCGTGAACAAAGATGTGAAAGTAGACAACCTGACAAAAGCACAAGCGACTGACATCTACATGGGTAAAATCACGAACTGGAAAGATGTTGGCGGTAATGATTTGAAAATCGTTCTTGTTCACCGTCCGGATAGTTCAGGTTCCCGTACACTTGTTAAACAAATTATTTTGGATGGCAAAGAATTCACGAAAGACGGTATCACACAAGAAAACAGTGGTGCAATGAAAACAGCAGTAGTAGGTCAATCCGGTTCCATTGGTTATGTAGATACACCTTACATCGATGATACTGTTAAAGCATTGAAAATTGATGGCGTAGCTTTCACAGAAGACAACATCAAGAACGGCACTTATAAATTGTTTGGCGTAGAGCATATGTACACAAAAGGCGAAGCGAAAGATCCTGCGAAAGCATTCATCGCTTATATTCAAAGCAAAGAATTCCAAGCTAAACAAGTGCGTGATTTGAAGTTCTTGCCAGCTGACCTGTTGAAAAAATAAGATATCTCATCAAGAGCGTCTGCATATACATGCGGGCGCTCTTTTTCTATGTCGAATTCGCACCGCGAAACTTTTACATTCCCTTAACAAATCATTTACGATCCAATGACATTCATATTCTATGATAATAGTAAGTCTTGTGTTAATGCAGAGAAAGGGGAATCACGAAGTGAATTCCATAGTAGATCAATTAACCAGCGCCAAAGCGGACGCTAGGAATCGTCCAGTCATCACCAAATGGACCCAAAGACAGCATAGACAGGATAGGATAATGAGATGGTTGTTTGTAGGTAGTGCTGCATTGGTTTCTGCCATCATTTTCTCTATCATTGTTTTTGTTGGTATGCAAGGGATCAAGACCTTTCAAGGTGTGAGTCCTCTCGAGTTTTTCTTCTCAACCGACTGGACGCCTGGTCAAAATAAATTCGGTGCATTTCCATTTCTGTACAGCACATTGCTTATGACAGTTGTGGCGGTCGTTATCTCCGTTCCGCTTGCCTTATCTGGCGCGTTGTTTATGGCGAAAATCGCTCCCAAATGGATGCGTGAGATCATGCGCCCTGCAACAGACTTGTTCGTCGGCATTCCATCCGTTGTCTATGGTTTGATCGGAATGACCGTCATTGTGCCGGCATTAGGCAGAATGACAGGTAATGTGGCTTACGGTATTTTACCAGCCTCTATCATCTTAGCCATTATGATTCTCCCTACTATTCTGTCCATTTCCGAAGATGCCATTCGTTCGCTTCCTGGTCGTTTGGAAGAAGCTTCACTGGCACTGGGAGCAACTCGGTGGCAAACGATGTGGCGTGTACTCTTGCCAGCGGCAAGACCTGGTATTCTAACAGCAATCATCCTTGGGATGGGCCGCGCAATTGGTGAAACGATGGCCGTATTCATGGTTATTGGGAACTCGCCTCAAATGCCCAAATCGCTGCTTGACTCCACGACGGTATTAACAACAGCGATCGTGAAAGATATGGGAAATACGAATTACGGATCAACTTGGAACAACGCGCTTTATCTGATGGCGCTGCTTCTCCTTGTCATCTCCTTATCTCTCATTCTTATTATTCGTATCGTAGCTAAGAGGAGTGAACTCAAATGACAAGTAAAACAACGGATCGGATCGCCACCCTATACTTCTGGGCATCGGGTATTATCATTATCGGGATTCTGGCATGGTTTCTCGTTCGCATATTAGGTGATGGCCTGCCTTACCTCTCCTGGCATTTCATTTTCGGTCAACCGGAAGAAATTAAAGCTGGCGGCGGGGTAGGACCACAGCTCTTCAATTCCTTCTACGTTCTGTTCTTATCGCTCGTAATTTCAATTCCTATCGGCTTGTTCTCAGGCATTTACTTAGCGATTTATGCACAAAAAAACTGGTTCACTGATCTCGTCAGAATATCGGTTGAGGCCCTTTCTTCCGTACCGTCCATCGTTTTTGGTCTTTTCGGATTCCTCTTATTCGCTAATTTACTGGGGCTCAAATTTTCAATCATTGGTGGCGCGGCCACCGTGGCACTGTTGAATCTACCCGTCATGGTAAGGGTTACAGAAGAAGCCATCCGCACTGTGCCTGACTCCTACTGGGAAGCAAGCTTGGCACTGGGCTCAACCAAATGGCAGGCGATCCGTAAGGTGCTCATTCCAGCAGCATTACCTAACTTAATTACCGGGATCACCTTGATTGCCGGTCGTGCACTTGGTGAATCTGCTATTCTCATCTACACAGCCGGGTTGTCCGTTTCACGCTTTTTCCCTGATTTCAATCCGCTCAAAATGGGAGAGACGCTCTCCGTTCATCTCTGGTATATCGGTGCAGAATCGCTTGTTCCAGATGCGAAAGAAATTGCTAAAGGCAGTGCTGCTCTTCTATTAATCGTTGTATTAATCTTTAATCTGCTGGTTTCGATACCAAGTCGAATCTTACAAAAAAGACTTTCCGGGGGGAAATAACATATGGCTATTGCGACGAAGTATAAAATTAAAGCAGAGAAATTAAATTTATTCTATGGAGATAATCAGGCGCTTCATAATGTAGATTTAAGTATTGAAACAGGAACAATTGCTGCGTTAATCGGACCTTCCGGTTGTGGGAAATCAACTTTCCTACGTACCTTAAACCGCATGAATGATCTTATTGATAGTGTACGTATTACGGGGAATGTAGCTGTGGACGGACACAATATCTATGGTCAAGATTCTGACGTTGTTTCGCTCCGTAAGCGTGTAGGCATGGTATTCCAACGTCCCAATCCATTCCCAATGAGTATCTATGATAACATCGCTTATGGCCCGCGGATTCATGGCATTAAGAAAAAGGCTGTGTTGGACGAGATTGTGGAACGCAGTCTTATACAAGCTGCGCTTTGGGACGAAGTCAAGGATCGGCTGAATAAGTCTGCGATGGGATTATCCGGTGGACAACAGCAACGTTTATGTATCGCCCGTCTACTCGCTGTAGAGCCAGATGTACTGTTAATGGATGAGCCGACTTCGGCATTGGATCCCATTTCAACCCTGAAGGTAGAAGAACTAACACAAACCTTAAAAGAGAAATATACGATCATCATCGTGACCCACAACATGCAGCAAGCAGCGAGAATCTCAGATCGAACCTCTTTCTTCCTGAACGGTTATTTAGTTGAAACCGATCAAACCGATAAGATCTTCACGAATCCAAATGATCAACGTACAGAAGATTACATTACCGGACGTTTCGGTTAAAACAAATAAAGGGAGAGATCGACATGGATGCAAGACCAGGGTTTCATCAGTCACTAGCACTATTGCAGAAAGAATTACAGCAAATGGGAGAAAGTGTGGAGGATTTAATTTACAAATCCGTAGAGTCCCTTGCCAAGCTGGATGAGAAAGCCGCACTGCAAGTCATCCAGAAGGACGATCTCATTGATGACTATTTAACGACCATAGATGAGCTATGCCTACGATTGATTGCACTTCAACAACCGATGGCTAGTGACCTGCGTATTATTGGAACCGCGCTTAAGATTGCGACAGACTTAGAACGTATCGCGGATCATGCGGTTGATATTGCGAAGATCACGATTCGTTTCGCAGGTGAAGAACTGGTGAAGCCGCTTGAAGTCATTCCGCAAATGGCAGAAATTGCTATAGAAATGCTGCATGAGAGCCTTCTATCCTATACGGAACGCGATGTACATCGTGCAGCATCGTTAGCTGAGAAGGATGACCGAGTTGATAAGTTATTCAGTATGGTGATGCAGGAACTGATGGGGTTGATGGGAACGGATTATCATAGAAATCGTCAATTGACCCACCTGCTATTTGTTGCGCACTTCTTAGAGCGTGTGGCAGATCATACGACGAATATCGGTGAAGGCGTCATCTATATGGTTACAGGAAAACGTAAAGACCTCAACGTGTAAGTGATATAAATAAGGGCCGTCTCTAGAAGCATCGACTTCAGGAGATGGCCCTTTCTCATGTGGAATGAAGCGGGAAGCGAATTAAGAAGGTTGTCCCATTCGGGGTAGAACTCACTTCAATCGTAGCGTGATGTCTGGCAGCAATACTATAGCAAATAGCTAATCCAAGTCCAGTTCCCTCATCCTTCGTCGTGAAGAAGGGGCGACCAAGCTTCTCTAAATGCTCTGTCCGAATGCCGCTGCCTTCGTCAGCAATCAAGAGAACAACGTGTTCCGGATCCTGATAGGTTTCAATGGTTAATGTTCCACCAATGTTCATGGATTCAAGACCATTCATACACATGTTCAGAATAAGCTGACGCATCTCTTTGTCATCCAGCTGGATCTCCGGACAATAGCCGAATTGACCATTCACATGCTTGCCTGACATAACAGCTTCTGCTTGGATGAGAGGCAATAAGCTTTCAATGATACGGTTGATATTCTCAGGACGTTGATAGGATTGCTTATTTTTGGCAAGGGAAAGATATTCCGTAATAATATCGTTCGCCCGATCCAATTCTTCCAACATGATGGGGATATATTCTTTCTGCATATGCCGATCATTTTCTTGGAAGAGTTGGAGAAAGCCGCGGATGGTCGTCATCGGATTCCGAATTTCGTGCGCAATCCCCGCGGCCATTTCGCCGACTAGGTTTAATTGAGCAAGGCGTGCCATTTCGGTTTCGAATCGAAGACTTTCCGTAATATCAACGGCGACATGCAGCAAGCATTTTTCATCCTCAATATCGATAATTTCTGTGGAAAGAAGCGCAGTTCGAATATCGCCAGATTTGGTAACATAGCGAACCTTCTCATTGCGGACAATATCGCCATAGTTGGCTGGGTTATTGGCATCATCCCGCATGATATTCAAGGCAGTGCCAATAACTTCGTCTCCATAGCCCGTATGTTGCTTCCAGCTTTCATTAACATCCAGATAGGTGAGTTCAGGCAGTCGGCGAATGGCCATTAAGGACGGTGAGAGGATAAACATTTTTTTGAAATGTTCCTGCGAGTTCATAAGTTTCTCGTGGGCATCAACGAGCTCCGATGTGCGTTCTTCAACCCAATTCTCGAGAAGTAAGTTTTGCTCGATTAATTTCTCCTCAGCTTCTGCGAGCTTGCGATTCGTTTCTTCTAGATCTAATGTGCGTTTATGTAAAAGCTCGCTTTGAGCTTTCAGCTTCTGATGGTTTAGATGCATATTGACGAAACCATCTACCTTCATGCGCAGCATTTTGGGATGAACAGGTTTAAATAAGTAATCAATTGATCCCACATGATACCCACGTAATACATGCTCTATCGAGGTGCTTAGAGCTGTTAAGAAAATAATAGGGATATCCTGACAGGCCTTACGTTGCTTTATTAATTCAACGGTTTCAAAACCGCTAAGCCCTGGCATCTGCACATCCATCAAAATTACCGCAATATGGTCAGCGGGTTCTTTTAATAAATAGCGAAGTGCTTCCTCCCCTGATTGTAATGAAATAACGTCGTAGGAAGAAGAGGCCAGAATGCTATTCAGAGCCAGCAAGTTCTCATAGCGATCATCTACCGCCAAGATTTTTACTTGTTGTTCCATCGGTTGTCCTTTCCGCACAAGATCTGCTATACGCACCTACAATCCATATCTCACCTTTTCGAGGAAAAAGTGTAATTCCCTCTTTTTTTCTTAAAGTCTTTACACACATTTTACATATGGTTAATCTTACCTATCATTTGATCTGGTAGACTTGAAGTAATGTAGAAAAAGATAAGGATGATGGACATGCTTACTCAGTCAGAAGTCGCGATACAGTTTCGTAAATTGATAGAAGAACAACGGATTTCTTCCGTATATCAACCTATTGTATCCTTGCAAGATGGGCAAGTGATGGGGTATGAAGCGTTAACTCGCGGTCCGGTAGACGGTCCTTTTCATTCGCCGCTGGCGATGTTTCAATATGCGGAGATGCAAGGGGAGCTATATCGCCTAGAGAGTCTAGCGCGTGAGAAAGCCATTCAAGGCTCTATATTGGAACACGGACAGCAAATGTTATTTATTAATATCTCGTCACACGTCCTAGAGGATCCTAGCTTTATTCCTGGTAAAACACTTGAGATTCTGCAGAAATATGGACTTCGTCCGAGCAATGTCGTGTTCGAAATTACGGAAAGAAGCTCCATCGAGGACTTCACGTTGGCGAAGAAAATTCTAGCTCATTATCGGACACAAGGTTATCGGATTGCGATTGATGATGCGGGAGCGGGATATTCTTCGCTTCAAGCGATTGCCGAGCTGCAGCCTGATTTTATCAAAATCGATCGTTCATTGATTGAAAATATTCACGTGAATAAAGTAAAAGCCTATATTCTTGAAACCTTCGTTACGTTTGCTCAGAAAATGAACATTTCGTTGATCGCTGAGGGCATTGAATTAGTCGAGGAGTTAGCCAAAGTCACTCAAATGGGTGTACATTATGCGCAAGGTTTTTTACTGGGAAGACCATCAACAGCCACTGCGACAGTGCAAGACACATATAAAATGACCATATGGCAGCATCGCAACGTACAGGGAGGCACGATGACTTGGCATATAGGCGAGCTGAAAGCACCTGTTGGGGTGTTTCATACGAAAGTGCAAATATCGGAAATTGCCGAGTTTTTCAAAAGGAATCAAGAGGCTGTCGGGGTTGTCATTGTCCATGATGATGAACCTCGCGGCCTTATGATGCGAGAGCGCTTATTCCAGCATTTAGCGGGTCAATATGCCTATTCGCTGTACTGGAACCGGACAATTGATAGTGTAATGGACGCGTCCCCCCTAATCGTCGACGAGTTAACGCCTGTGGAGCAGGTGTCTCAGTTAGCAACTTCACGTGCGATTCATCATTTATACGATCTTGTCATTATTACAAGTAAGGGGAAAATGGCAGGAGCAGCTTCCATACGAGCGATATTAGAGAGTATTACGAATGTAAAGATGGAGTCAGCTCGCGTCGCGAATCCGTTAACAGGTCTTCCGGGGAATTTGCAAATTAATCGGGAATTGAACAAACGAATAACGGCACGAGTACCTTTCCATGTGATCTATGCAGATTTGGATTATTTTAAATGGTACAATGATCGCTTTGGGTTTCAAAAAGGAGATCAATTAATTCAATATATGGCGGATTTAATGCAGCAAGCGATCGCGTTCTATGGAACTCCAACCGATTTTGTCGGACATGTCGGCGGCGATGATTTTATTGCGATATCCTCTTCACTGTCGCCGAAACGCCTATGTGAGGAAATCATCCATCGGTTTGAAGACGGAGTCCGTATGTTCTATGAAGGCGAAGAATGGGAGTATGTCGTGGATCGAGGCGGTCAACAAGTGAAAAGCGAAGGGGTCACGGTGTCCTTATCCTTAGTCATCTGCAGCTGTGAGTCCCCTATTTCACTAGACTATATTTCTCAAACGGCGGCTGGGCTCAAAAAGAAAGCCAAAGCGCATCAAGGCAGTATTTATTGTTTTCAAACAATCGGTTAATCTTCTTGGTATCAGATTTCAGATAAGCTTCAGAACGTATAGATTAATTGTTTAAAGGAACGAACGATAATTACTTTCTGCTTCCCGATGCGCCTCTCAGAGATTTTCTTAATATTGGCAGGGTGAATCCAGACCGCATCCATCCCGGTAGAAGCCGCTCCTACCACATCGTTACGCCACGAATTACCAACCATCACACTCTGGCTCGCAGCCGTGTTCATCGATTTCAGGGCTCCCTCAAAAATCGCAGGATGCGGCTTTCGTGGTCCATCATTTTCTGTTGTAAACAAACGTTCTTGGTCGAACCAGGAAGTTAACTTCATTTTCTCCAAATTACGCTGCAGTCGATTGCGATTCCCGTTACTGATAATGGCCAGCTTATATTGACGTGACAGCACCTCTAGTGTATCTTCTACCCCTGGAAATAAAGCGACGAAACCATCTTCTTTCTCTTCGATTTGATGGAAAAAGGTTCGCGTGAACGCTGTACTTACTCTCATCGGATAGGGATGGAGTGCTTTAATTAAACAAATATGCCGCAACTCATCTGGCGAGATGGGACTTCGAATAGGTGTTTTGCGATGACGGCTCCACTCAGCCTTATAGCTAAGCAGCGCTTCTTGCGCGGTCAGTTTCGAATCCTCTGTTTCCCACCGTGCCGTGAAATCCTGCATAACTTCAAGAAAAGCGGAATCGAAGCATTGTCTGCGATCTAGAATCGTATTATTCATATCAAAAAAAATAAGCTTTTTACGTGTGGGTGAGAAAAAAGGACTCATACGGAGAACCTCCCTCTGAAGACCTGACCGTCCTGACTTTTTAAAAATTCGGCTCCTTACATGTTTATGTAGGGAACCGTTTTTTTATTTTAATTTCGTATGCTATGATTATGGAAGTATGTCTAAAATTGGGGTGAACTTATGGATAAGCTTATAATTATTGATGGGAACTCAATCGCGTTTCGTGCTTTCTATGCGTTGCCGCTGCTCAGCAATTCAAGTGGTTTACATACCAATGCGGTATACGGCTTTACGACCATGCTGTTGAAATTGATTGAAGAAGAAAAACCAACTCATTTTCTTGTTGCATTTGATGCCGGGAAAATTACGTTTCGGCATACAGAATATAGCGAGTACAAAGGTGGTCGTCAGAAAACGCCATCAGAGCTTTCTGAACAATTCCCGTTAATTAAAGATTTGTTGAAGGCTTTCAAAATCCCGCAATTCGAGCTGTCCGGCTATGAAGCGGATGATATTATCGGAACGTTGACGAAAGCGGCAGATGCAAGAGGAGAGAAAGTGCTCCTCGTGTCTGGGGATAAAGATATGCTCCAACTTGCTTCTGAGCAGGTTACTGTTGCGATTACCCGCAAGGGAATCAGCGAAATGGATCGCTTTGATCCGGAAGCTATTAAAGAGAAATACGGGCTTACGCCGCATCAAATCATTGATTTGAAAGGTCTAATGGGCGATACGTCCGATAATATTCCGGGGATTCCCGGCGTAGGCGAGAAGACTGCACTCAAAATGCTGCATGATTTCGGCACTGTGGAAGAAGTATTGGCTAACACAGCAAGCCTGAAAGGCAAGATGAAAGAGAAAGTGGAGGAGCATGCGAAGAGCGCTCTTATGAGTAAAGAGCTAGCGACCATCTATCGTGAGGTTCCGATGGAAACCGAATGGGATTCGTTCCGCTATGATGGCTTTGATGGACAAGCATTGTCCACGATGTTTCGCAAGCTAGAATTCAAATCGCTGTTAGAGAAGTTAGATTTCGGTGCAGTTAGCGCTGAGGCCGAAGATCTCGTTGTCGAGAGTTTGGAAGCTGTTGCGGTAACAGAAGCGAATATCGGTAAGTTGATTGAGCAATTAGATGACCACGCGGCCATTCATGTGGAAGCAATTGGGGAGAATCCGCATCAAGCTGTGATGGTTGGGGTTGTCTGGTTTATTGATGATGGAGCTGACAACACCTCGTATTACGTGCCGTTTGCACTGCTGCAAAGCGATGCAGGCAAACCGCTGCGGGACTGGCTCAGCGATGCTTCCAAGAAGAAGCAGCTCTTCGACCTGCATCGCGCGCAGCTCGCGCTCGCTTGGCAGGGCATCCACCTTGCAGGGGTGGATTTCGATGTGCTGCTGGCCGCTTACCTCCTCGATCCGACGGATTCGAATCTCAGCTTAAGCGCCCTGTCGGTGAAGTACGGACTGCCATCTGTGAAGGCAGACGAGGATGTGTTCGGCAAAGGCGCGAAGTTTCGCCTGCCGGAACTCGCTGCGCTTAGCGACCACGTGGGTCGTAAAGCGATGGCGATGGCGCGCATGGTTCCCGTGCTGCGCGATGAATTAGAGAAGGGCGAGATGCATCGCCTCTTCTACGAGCTTGAACTGCCCCTCTCCGCCGTTTTGGCGGAGATGGAGATGCGCGGCATCGCTGTCGATGCCGAAGGGCTTAAAACGCTCGGCGTGGAGCTTGGCAAGCAGCTGGACACGATCATGTCCAGCATCTACAAGCTCGCCGGCGTCGAGTTCAACATCAACTCACCGAAGCAGCTCGGTGAGGTTCTGTTCGAGAAGCTGGGGCTGCCAGCTTCGAAGAAGACCAAGACCGGCTACTCGACGGATGCCGAGGTGCTGGAACGTCTGGCCCCTTACAACGAAGTTGTGGGGCAGATCTTGCACTACCGCTCGCTAGCGAAGCTGCAGTCGACGTACGTCGAAGGGCTGCTCAAAGAGGTGCGGCCGGAAACCGGCAAGGTGCATACGTATTACCGGCAGACGATTGCCGCGACGGGACGCCTCAGCTCTCAATTCCCGAACCTCCAGAACATTCCGATTCGTCTGGAGGAGGGCCGCAAGATCCGCAAGGTCTTCGTTCCATCCGAGCCTGGATGGTACATGCTTGCAGCGGATTACTCTCAGATCGAGTTGCGTGTACTAGCGCACATCTCGCAGGATGAGAAGCTGAAGGAAGCGTTCCTTCAGAATATGGACATTCACACGAAGACGGCGATGGACGTCTTCGGCGTGGAGGAAAGTGCGGTTGACAGCAATATGCGCCGTCAAGCGAAAGCCGTTAACTTCGGAATCGTATACGGCATAAGCGACTATGGCCTTTCTCAGAACCTGGATATTACCCGCCGGGAAGCCGCTCAGTTCATTGAACAGTATTTCGCGGTGTTCCAAGGGGTTCGTCGCTATATGGATGACATCGTCAAGGATGCTCGTCGTGATGGATATGTCACTACGTTGCTTCAACGTCGACGTTTATTACCTGAGATTACACATTCAAACTTTAATATACGTTCATTCGCAGAGCGTACTGCAATGAATACACCGATTCAAGGGACCGCAGCAGATATTATCAAGCTAGCTATGGTTCAAATGGCTGACAGATTAGCGAAAGAAGGACTGAAGAGCCGCATGCTGCTGCAAGTACACGATGAGCTTGTCTTCGAAGTACCAGCCGATGAGCTGGAAACGATGAAGGAGCTCGTGCCTGAAGTCATGGCATCTGCATTGAAGCTGGACGTTCCTTTACGTGCGGACGTTGATTTCGGTTTAACTTGGTATGATGCCAAGTAGCAAGTGGGGAGCGGCATGAATTGCCGCTTCCAATTTCAAGAAGGAGGTGAACACCTTGCCTGAGCTACCCGAGGTCGAAACCGTCAAACGAACACTAAATGAGCTCATTACAGGGAAAACGATCGCCCGTGTTGAGGTAAGGCTGCCTCGTATCATCCAGAAACCTGACGATATTCAGCAGTTTGAAACGCTCTTGCAAGGGCAAACCGTTGAAACGATTGAACGTCGAGGGAAGTTTCTGCGATTCGTGCTCACAGACTATGTGATGGTTTCCCATTTGCGCATGGAAGGCCGCTATGGCTTGTACGCAGGTGATGATCCTCTCGAATTGCATACCCATGTGTTGTTCCGATTTACGGATGGGAGTGAGCTGCGGTACAAGGATGTGCGGCAATTCGGCACGATGCATCTATTCCCCAAGGGCGAAGAGCTCACGCAGCCGCCTCTGGTGAAGCTAGGTCTTGAGCCGCTCGATGAAGCCTTCACCCTTGAAGCATTTCGCAAGGTGATTGGGCATCGAGCTACGAAGATCAAGCCGCTACTGCTCAATCAAGCATATATCGTGGGTATTGGGAATATTTATGTAGACGAGTCCCTCTTCTTGGCGGGGATTCATCCTGAACGGGAAGCATCTTCGCTGAGTAAGATAGAGCTTGGTTTGCTGCATGAGGCGATTATTCGTACACTTCAAGATTCTGTTGAGGTTGGTGGATCATCGATTAAATCTTATGTGAATGGACAAGGTGAAATCGGACTTTTCCAGCACCAATTGAACATTTATGGCAGGCAATCACAGCCGTGCAAAACGTGCGGACAGGAGATTGTGAAGACCGTCGTGGGAGGCAGAGGGACACACCTATGTCTCACCTGTCAACCTTTGAAGCCCAAGCGGTCGCGAAAGAAGTCTGAGAAATAGGCACGAGAAGCGTACCCTCCCCATATGATATGGAGTACTTAGCCTAGGTAACAGCCCATTAGGCCTGTTAGTTGGGTAAAACGCTTAGGAGGGTTTGTATGCTTCCTGTCATATCTCTGCTCATTTTGGCATTCGCAGTTTCTTTGGACGGTTTCGGTGTTGGTGTGATGTATGGGTTACGCAAAATCCGCATTCCACTTCTCTCAATTGGAATTATATCGCTTTGGTCTGGTATCATTATTTTTACATCGATGCAGATCGGCGTTTTGATGTCTTCCTTCATGTCACCTGAGGTTGCCAAACGTATCGGGGCAATCATCTTAATCGGTATTGGCGTATGGGCTCTTGTACAGATGAGACAAGGGCAGAAAAACCAAACGCAACAAGAACAATCAGCCCCTGCGGCTGATCAAGCCATGGTTAGCTCTATGCCCTACGAAGAGATTCGTAACTCGGGTTACTTGGAACCGGTGACGTTCGATACGTTGCAGCGGACCAAGGAGATCCTCAGTATTGAGTTGAAGCGGTTTGGGCTTGTGATTCAAATACTACGAACGCCATCTATAGCGGATGTAGATAAGTCCGGCAATATTTCGGCCTCAGAGGCTACATTGCTTGGCTTAGCGCTCTCCTTGGATGCCTTCGGAGCGGGAATTGGGGCTGCGCTTATCGGTTTCGTGCCGTTATTGACGGCTTCTGTCATTTCAATTTCAAGTGGATCTTTGCTTGCTGTTGGCTTACGGATTGGTTTCCGTTATGCCGAAATGGACTGGATGAAGAAGTTATCTATTCTTCCAGGCTGTGTACTTATTGTCATGGGACTTTTGAAAATGCTATAGTTCACTCACAATGAACCTTTAGGAGAGAAGCACTTATGAATATCGGCTTAACAGGAGGTATTGCCTGTGGAAAAAGTACGGTTAGCCGAATGCTGGTTAGCCGTGGTGCCCTTTTAATCGATGCCGATCAGATAGCACGTGATGTCGTGGAGCCTGGCAGCCCTGTTCTTGAACAGGTTGCTGCTCATTTTGGACAAGCGGTGATTGGCCCCGACGGATCTTTGCAGCGTAAGAAGCTTGGTGAAATGATCTTCGGATCGCCTGAAGCGAGAAAGCAACTCGAAGGCTTACTGCATCCCCCTATTCGGGCGAGAATGCGCGAACTAATGACTTTGTATGAACGGGACTACCCCACCAAGCTGGTGGTGGTCGATGTTCCTTTACTCATAGAATCGAATCTGGTCTCGATGTTTGAGGAGATCATGGTAGTTTATATTCCGCGTCACATGCAATTGCAACGTCTGATGCAGCGAGATGGCTTGTCAGAAGAGACGGCCCAGCTTCGACTCGATGCTCAGATGTCAATTGAGGAGAAACGAAAGTTAGCCGATATCGTAATTGATAATAGCGGAACTTGGGAAGAAACCAACATGAGGGTGGAGCTGTTCTGGGTGGGGAAGGGATTGGCATGACGTTCTTTCGAAAAAAACGAATGTTTGCTCTTCTGCTTATCGCTTTTGTCATGATTCTCTTCATGAATAGCGCAATTATAGGCAGAAAGCTATATCCCATCTACTATCAGCAGGAGATTAAGCAGAGCGCGGCGAAACACAATATAGATCCTTTTCTTATTGCTGCCATTATTCGCGTCGAAACGAATTATAAATATCATTTAGAATCAAGCAAAGGCGCTGTAGGGCTTATGCAATTGATGCCAGACACCGCGGATTGGATTGCCCAATCCTCGAATTTAGGTCCTCATACACAAGAAGATCTGCTTCGCGTCGATATTAATATTTATTTGGGAGCATGGTATCTGAATTGGTTAATTAAGCATTATAATGGGAATCTAATCTATGCCATAGCAGCGTATAATGCGGGTCAAGGTAATGTGAATAAATGGAAAAACAGTCATGTATGGGACGGTTCAGAAGACAACATCCGTGATATCCCATTCGGGGAAACGCGTCATTACGTGCAGCGTGTTCTATATTATTATGAGAAGTACACGAATCTGTACACGGAGCAATGGCAAGGTGAAGGCGCATAACTTCGTGAATAGAACAAAACAAAGAAGCATTGGACTAGCTCCTAATGGAGCGTAAAGTCCAATACTTCCTGTTTGCAGAGTCATTAGCTTGTGTTCTTCAAGATTACTTGAATTGACCTGCTAGAGATTGTTCTGCGATTTGCACCAGGCGACGAGTAATGCTACCACCAATAGAGCCAGTGTCACGAGAAGTCATGTTGCCATAGTAGCCATCTTGTGGGATAGCAATACCAAGCTCTTGAGCTACTTCGTACTTCAACTGATCCAAGGCTGCATTAGCTTGTGGAACGACTAAAGTATTACTGCTTTTGTTTGAACTCATGTCTGTTCACCTCCTTGTCGGTTGGTAAATCTATTGTGTGCAGAACCTCAAACTTCAAGACATGTAACATCTGGTAATGATTTTTCCAAGTGAGAAAGGAGATGAAAGCGAATGAAATGCCCGTTCTGTGACCATTCTGGTACGAAAGTGCTTGATTCCAGGTCTGCCAATGAGAATAAATCCATTCGTAGGCGCCGTGAGTGCGAGAAATGCGCGAGAAGATTCACGACTTTCGAAATGGTAGAAGAAACACCGTTAATTGTGATTAAAAAGGATGGAAGCCGGGAAGAATTTAGCCGAGAGAAAATTTTACGTGGCTTAATTCGTGCTTGTGAAAAAAGACCCGTTTCCATGGAGAGGCTAGAGATGCTCGTCTCCGAAGTCGAAATGCAGCTTCGTACGACAGCACATGCTGAAGTCGATAGCCTTGGCATTGGTGAAATTGTGATGGAGCAATTGTACCCCGTCGATGAAGTGGCCTACATTCGCTTCGCCTCTGTATATAGGCAGTTCAAGGACATTAACATGTTTTTGAAGGAGTTAACGCAAATATTGGGAAAGCATGACGTCGGGCTGCTCCGCGATAAATAAGCAGCATATGCTCGAAATAGAAGCCGCGTTGTCTCATGGATGATTTCATGAGGCAACGCGGCTTTATATTGCGATTGTAGAGGGTAATTCTAGTATTTGCTATATGTTATGTTAGAAATCACTAGTTTGCTTGGGGTGATTAGATGGTGACACGAATTGATTTGTTTTTTTTCGAAATGTGACAAAAAATAAATAAAAGACAGCGGCAAGTGCGCTGTCTTTCGTTGTTTCATCAGAGAAAGTCAATCATGACGCGCCCTCATGAGCTTTTGAAAAAAAAATTATTCTAATGACATCAACCGACTGTATTTTTGAGAGCGATAAGGCATAATTCGGTTATTGAGTGCGTTTGTCCAATTCACTTCGAAGAAAATGAATAAATCGGATGGCTTCGTCGCATGTTAATAGGCTGCCGCTGAATGAAAAGGAAAACATGTCCAAAATATTATCATCAGGGAGATGCAAGTTGTCGATTAAGTGCTTAACGTCTGTGTTCATACTGCCATCAATGACCATTTTATTCAAGTTGAGATTCCTCCTTTGTCGAACTTCCATTATCGGATGGAGGCGGTAGCTGGCTGACATATTGGATATGGGATACGGGATATCATTGCCAATTTAGTCCCTTTAGCTTTGCGTCACCACTTTTCAGCGGTTTTGCCCTTATCAACCGATAACGTCTTATGAAAACTATATCACAGGTTAGGTTTAACGTGCTATTAATTACATTAATTCGAAGGATGGTTGAAGCATATGTCCGTCAATAGCGCAAAATTAAGTAAAATTACTCATGAACTGGATATTGTTAAGGTAGCAGAGGCGCTTGGTCTTGATCAGGCTCGTTTACTCGCTTATGTTTATAATCGATCAGAAGCGATTCAGGCGTTTCTCCTAGATGAACCAGCAACGCCTTCGGATGCTTCCTAATCATACATATGTTATATGTAAAAAAGCACCGCAACATGGAAGTTGCAGTGCCTGCATGCATGGGATTACACCATGATTTTGCAAATATCGTTCGTGAATTCAACCGGATCTTGCAGCGGCAGACCTTCAATTAGAAGAGCTTGATTGTACAAGAGCGCTGTGTAGAGATTCAATTTTTCTTTATCTTTCTCAAAAGCATCCTTCAGGGAAGCGAATACGTCATGGTTAACGTTGATTTCTAATACTTTCTCTGCTTTAACGTTCGGGTTATTCGGCATCGCGTTCAAGATTTTTTCCATCTCGATGGTGACATCGCCATCTGTGGATAAGCATACTGGGTGCTTTCTCAGACGCTTGGAAGCTTTGACGCTCGATACTTTACCCGCCAATAGGCCATTCATGTAGTCGAATAGGTCTTGATTTTCCTTTTTATCCGACTCAGAATCGTTGGCGTTATCCTCTACATCAATACCCAGATCCCCGCTTGATACAGATCTGAATTCCTTCTCTTTGTAAGTCATAATCATCTTGATTGCGAACTCATCAATATCATCTGTGAAGTATAGGATCTCGTAGCCTTTATCGGTAACCAGTTCCGTCTGTGGAAGTTTATCAATGCGTTCGATTGACTCACCGGAAGCATAGTAAATGTACTTCTGATCTTCTGGCATTCTCGCAACATACTCGTCCAACGTGACAAGCTGTTTCTCCTTGGAGGAGGAGAACATCAATAGATCCTGCAGAAGCTCTTTATGCGTGCCGTAGTCGCTGTAAACACCGAATTTAAGCTGTCTGCCGAAGGACTTGTAGAATTGCTCGTATTTCTCTCTCTCGTCCTTCAGGAGGCTTTGGAGTGAGCCTTTGATTTTGCTGGAAATATTCTTCGCAATTAATTTAAGCTGACGATCATGCTGCAGCATCTCGCGGGAGATGTTGAGTGATAAACTTTCGGAATCAACCATCCCTTTCACGAAGGAGAAGTAATCAGGAAGCAGATCCGCACATTTATTCATAATGAGAACGCCGTTAGCATAAAGCTCGAGGCCTTTCTCGTATTCTTTGGAATAGTAGTCATAAGGCATATTTTCTGGGATGAAGAGGATTGCTTGGTATACGACCGCGCCATCCGCACTTACATGAATATGCTTAAGCGGCTTGTCGAAGCCGTAGTGTTTCTCATGGTAGAACTTCTCGTAATCATCAGGCGTGAGTTCGCTTTTGTTTTTGCGCCAGATCGGCACCATGCTGTTCACGTGCTGCTCTTCTTGGAAGTCCTCGTATTCGGTTTCGCTGCCTTCTTGTAGACGTCTGCTTGTGATGTCCATTTTGATCGGGTAACGGATGAAATCGGAATACTTCTTGATAATCGCTT
Organism: Paenibacillus oryzisoli; assembly: GCF_001653565.1. Classification (GTDB taxonomy): domain Bacteria; phylum Bacillota; class Bacilli; order Paenibacillales; family NBRC-103111; genus Paenibacillus_E; species Paenibacillus_E oryzisoli. The sequence goes on along the minus strand of NZ_LYPB01000049.1, from coordinate 52,951 downwards.
TCAGGCGATACTCATCCAAGTATTCGTCGTAGTTATCATCTTCGGTATTCGCTTTAATCGAAAGGACAATCTCCGTTCCAACCGCATCTTTCTCTGCTGGTGCAATCGTGTACCCGTCTGCGCCATCGGATTCCCATTTGTAAGCTGTGTCACTGCCAAGGGCTTTACTTGTGACGGCGATGTGATCAGCAACCATGAACGCGGAATAGAAGCCTACCCCGAATTGGCCAATAATGTTGTGGCCGTCTTTGCTTTCGTTCTCTTTCTTAAAAGCCAGAGATCCACTCTTCGCGATAATCCCCAAGTTGTTCTCAAGATCTTCTTTCGTCATCCCGATCCCTGTGTCGCGAATCGTTAAGATACGATTGTCTTTATCAGCTGTAATTTTGATGAAGTAGCTATCTTTGTCAAAAACGAGCGAGTCGTCTGTAAGCGCCCTGTAGTAAATTTTGTCAATCGCATCGCTGGAGTTGGAGATAAGCTCTCTTAGAAAGATTTCACGTTGTGTGTAAATCGAATTGATCATCATTTCCAAAAGACGCTTGGATTCGGCTTGAAACTGTTTCTTTTCCACGGATAGATCTCCTTTCGATATGTACAGGTTTATATAATTAGCACTCGCACACTGTGAGTGCTATACACTAACTTTATAACATCCCTGAAATTTAATGTCAATTAGCACCGAGAGAAATTATGAGAAGTTGCGTGTAGAAATCATTTGTGATGACGATTTGCGGCAAGTTGTATCCGGGGAAGTATTGGTAGAGAACTGTGAAGGCGAATGAGGGCGAGGGATGTGGAGGTGGAAAGGAATAGTAGTTAGTAGCTGGTAGCGAATAGTGGTGAATAGTAGTGATAGTAGGGAAAGTGTATATGAGAAGTGAACCTGCAATCCCTCGATCCCGATTGTCAAAAATGCAAAAAGGCACTTTTGAAGTACAGTTTTCCCTGATTTAATCAAAATTGATGCAAAAAGGCATCTTTTTAGTGTGTTTTAACGTGAAATTATAGAAATTCGAAAAAAAGGATGCCTATTCGCACTTATTCCCAATTATGAGGGGGAATAAGGATAAAAGGTTGTATATTTGCATTTTTGGGGAGAGGGTTGCACCATATTCCGTCACATCGCGGCCACCCATCTCAACTACTTTCCGTCACACCACCATACACCAGTCTCTATCACATTCCATTACACATAGTAACTAGCTACCACACCACCAGTTCTTCCATCTCCCGTCACATTTTCACCAGCCACCAGTCTCTATCGCATTCCATACAGATCCCAACTAGCTACCACTCCCCGAGTTCTTCCATCCCATTACATTACTATTTCCCACCACATCGCTGCCACATCCCAGCCGCTCGTACCCCAGCCTATCACCACATCACAATAAACGAATATGCTCCCGTTTTACTAACTCATAACGAAGAACATGTTTGCCTTGAGCTCCGGCGTGCGGGATGAACCAACCTTTGTTGCAGAGGGACTGGAGCACGCGAACGGATGAACGGTAGTTGATAGCTAGATGTGTTCTTACATCAATTGGGCGGATTGGCTGCGCGAGGGTATAGGCAAGCCGAATAATTTCCCTTTCCATCACATTATCAAGGTTGACAGGCGAGGTGCAAGTCTGAAATCGACTAATCAACATGCGAAGTAGTGTAAGACAGAGGTCAGGGCGGTTAGCCACGTCATCGTATGAAAATGAAATCACCTGATACCCCATCGCAGCCAAAAATGTTTCTCGGTTAAGCTCATTGCAGTATTTTTGCCTGTCCATGTCGCGTACATGAGGGCCGTATCCTTTGATCTCGATGATCAATTTCACAAATGAGGTAAGCCAGGCGAAATCACAGAAATACGAACGTCCGCGCCAATCCAATACTTCGAATTCGGGGTGCAACTGATCGAAATTGCCACGGAGCTCCCACCAGACGTTCTGACAGAAAAGTTTTTCTGCCTCCTGATGTCCGCGCTCCAAGCGGCCTCTGCGTTCTCCGGTTCTTTGGTATAGATGGTTTTGAATCCAGAAAGCATGGTTGTGGTCGAAACTCATAGGATCAATGCTTCCTTAAAAATGAAAAAAAACGCCCCTGTGCCATATTAAAAAATGGACAGGGACGTTCTTCGTCTCTTGCCTAACAGTATAATGGAAATCCCCAGATTACACTAGGGAACATTTTCGACATTTGTCTATTTTTTATGATAAAATATGACAGGTTGGAGGGATATCACATGGATATTAGACGAATATTAGGTCTTCCTGAGTTATTAGATGTGAAAAAAGTCATATGCGTACAACCCCACCCTAATGATAATGAAGTTGGGGCCGCAGGAACATTATACGAACTTGGACGGCGCGGTTGCGAAATCGTTTATATCACCATAACTGATGGAAGCGGCAGCGGGTCAACTGGGGAGATAGAGCCAGAAGCAATTGCAGCGATTCGCCGAGCGGAGCGATTGGCCGCAGGGGATATTTTGGGTGTGACCAAGCATATTACGCTGGATTACCCGGATATGGGCAGTTATACCGAAGAGGAATTGCTAGCCAAGTTAATTCCGATTATTCGCGAAGAGAAACCTGATTTGCTGATGACGGTAGATCCATGGATGCCGTATGAAGCTCATCCAGATCATATAAAGACCGGAAAAGCTGTAGCTTCGGCTATGCTCTTCTCCTCCAATGAGGTTCTGTTCCCAGGATCCAAACCGCATGATGTCCCGCAAATCGCGTTCTATGCGACGTCGCATCCGAACACCTTTATTGATGTATCGCCTCATTGGGACAAGAAAATAGCGTCCATCTTGGCACATAAGAGTCAATTTGATAATGTGAATTGGCCGTTGGTTAAGGGTTTTTTTGACTATCATGCTGTCCAATTGTACAGCAAATTAAAGCAACAACCAGACGCCAAAGGATATGCAGAAGCGTTTAAATTACTTACATCGCATCAACTGCACTTATTCCCATCCGCCCTATATAGTTAGCAGTTAACTGTTCCCCACATCGCTCGAAGATTCCTTAGAACCTTTTCGATCTCCCCGAAGCCTCACGAATATCAGTGCTCTCGAGTATCGCCTTCGGATATCCGTCTCTCGCGACCGAGATCATGGCACGGCCAATTTGCTCGGAGTCAATGACGGAATTCGGAAACCATTTGTGTAGGAGCGGGAAAATTGGACTTAGGATGACAATGAAAGTCTGGTATAGCTTGGTTTTGGATTTGACGCCGTTTTTCGGCAGAATCGCGCCAGGACGGAACATGAAGGCTGACTTGAACGGCAGCTTGAGGAGCGCATTTTCCGTTTTGCCTTTGACACGCGCCCACATACTGCTGCCTTGCTCGGTGCTATCCGTGCTCGCGCCTGTCACGTAGATGAAGGTCATCTGTGGTTGGATGTTGACTAGCGTGTTAGCGATGCTCATGGTCAGATCGTAGGTGATTGCGTGATACTTCTCCTCACTCATACCTACAGATGAGACGCCGAGACAGAAGAAACAAGCATCGATACTTGAAAGCTCATCCGTTAATGAGGATAGATTGGTGATATCCTTGACGACATGTTCGCGGAACTTCGATTGAGTCTGTTGGGTCGCGCTTCGACCAATCGAAACGACGTTGTTGATTTGAGGATCAAGCAAACATTCACGCAACACGCTTTGACCAACCATTCCCGTTGCTCCGAAGATGAGAATGTTCATAAATGGGTGCCACCTTTCGCAAATAAATTAAGAGAGCAGAAGGGCTAAGAGACACAGTATAGCGTTAATCACCATGATGCTGATTTGTACGGGGGACTTTTTGACAGTGGTAATAAAGGTAAGCATGGCAGGACTTGCAAGATACGACTCGATATAAGCTTTTCCTGATATTTGAATAATACCCGCAAACGTCAAGGAGTTAGCACGCATGATCAGCCATAGCCCTGGGTTCAAGGTAAGGCAAACAATCAGCAACGGGGTAGTCAAAACGGCGAGATGGTAAAATCCAATGGGCTGCTTAAATTCATAAATGACGAAGTTCCAATTCCAAAACGTATAAGCGATAACCCAGTAAATCATGGCTTCATTAACAGTTATGTAATAGCTTCCAAGCCATGCACCCGAGATGACGAACGACGTTGCAACTAGGGCAAGTCCCGAAAAGACATTGTAGTAATTCTTGTTTTTAAAATCGGTCAAAGTCGCTTCCAAAATGTTAACTCGCAACAGCCACACGATAATGGGCACTAGCCATTCACTAGGGAAGTATCCCACGAACGTCAGTACAACTAATACTCTTCCAATGACTAAGGTTGATAGTTTTAATTTTTCGAAGAAGTCAGATCGTAAGGCAAACAAAATGCAAATAGGGATAACAATATTAATAAGGCCATTTGCGTAAAGCGGTGAGAAGGCAGTAAGGGTGGTGCCGAAGGAAAGAATAGTCAAAATGATGAGAAATCCGATCCATTGCGGAAATTTTAACAGTCGATCTGTCATCGCGGTACATCCCTCATTCTAATCAATGTGATGTTAGTATCATACTAAACTTAAACGCTTCTCGTATAGATGCATTTGTTATGCGAAGATGCCCTTCATAGGCGGTGAAGCTTACGATAGTAAGACGGCGTTACATGCATGCGTTTTTTGAATACACGGCTCAAATAAAATTCGTTCTCAAAGCCGCATAGCCCAGCGATCCGCGCCAAGGTCATATCGCTATCCAACAGAAGCTGCTGAACCTTCTGCAGACGTATTGTCGTTAAGTAATCGATGGGCAGCATGCCAGTAGATTTGGTGAATCGACGTGTAAACTGCACCTGTGTCAAGCCAAGTTCCATGGCGATGTCTTTCATGATGCAGGTGGATGACGCTAGTTCGTGCAGGCGTTGAGTTGCCCTATAAATGAGGGTATCTTTATTGTTTAAAATTCCTGGTGTCCAAGGAGAAACTGCCTCCGGGCTTGCCGAATAAGCCTCTTCCACAACCAACATCCATAAGTCTGAGAGTACATGTTGACGCAAGGAGGAAGCGACGTATCCTTCGTGTTGGAACCATTTTTTCAAGTAGGCATAGTCAGATGAGAGCCGATTGAGATCTTGGACGGCGATTTTCCCTGCGGGTATATGAGTTTCTATAGATAAAGGAAGTCCTGAGGAATCGACCCATTGCACCAACAGGACATGAAACGATAAGGGCTGAATGATTTCTCTTCGAAAAATAACCCCCGGTGGGCAGAGCACTAGATCTCCGAATGCAGCAATCCCCTCGTGCTCTTGAATCTGGTAGGAGAAGCTCCCATTCTCTACTGCAAAAAGCACCCAACATTCATTGGAATCCTCCTGAAGCTGAAAGACAGATTTCTCCCGCCAATACATGTGACTGAGCAACTTTGGTTGTGTCTGATCAGTTTGAAGTGGCATCGCGCTTACCTATCCTCTCACATTTTGAATGGTCATCTACCTGGCATATCTACTTTCATCATAGTCGATTAGTAGGGCAGAAGGAAGTTCTGTTACTGAAATTTTGTATAAGTTAATGCTAAAAGCGTGCATGGTTTAAAGCGCTGCCAATCCTTTAGAATAAAGGTAATCACTGTTTCTAAGGAGGTTGTCGTATGCGGGAAGAAAGGGTAATTAAAGATATTACGGTCATCGGAGGCGGACTTTCAGGTGTGTGCGCTGCCATAGCTGCTGCAAGATTAGGTCAGACGGTGGCATTGATTCAAAATCGTCCCGTACTCGGGGGGAATTCATCAAGTGAAGTCCGTGTATGGGTTTGTGGTGCAACTGCGCATGGCATTAATCGTTACGCACGCGAAACGGGTATTATGGGGGAGTTGTTCGTAGAGAATCAGTTCCAGAATCCGGAGGGGAATCCCTATCTATGGGATCTTATCGTGCTGGAAGCTGTACGGGCTGAAGCGAATATTCAGCTTTTCCTTAACACGGATGTGCATGAGGTGGAAGCGGATGGGGATGAAAGCAATCGAATCATTCGTTCGGTTACGGGCTGGATGATGGGCTCGGAGCGGCGCATTCGTTTCGAGAGCGAGGTGTTTCTAGATTGTACCGGCGATGGTCTTATTGGATTCTTGGCGGGGGCTAAATTTCGTATCGGCCGCGAGGCACGAGAAGAGTTTCAAGAGGAGTGGGCGCCTGAGATCGCAGATGACATCACACTCGGGAGTACGATCTTATTTTATACCAAAGACGTGGGTCACCCGGTTAAATATCGTGCGCCAAGTTTCGCCAAAGACATCACAAGGACCTCCATTCCAATTAAACGTGTTATTCGAAGCGGCGATTCGGGCTGTCATTATTGGTGGATTGAGTGGGGCGGGGAGCTGGATACTGTTCATGAGAACGAGCGCATTCGGGATGAATTATGGTCGGTTATTTATGGGATTTGGGATTATATCAAAAATTCAGGGCAATTCGACTCAGCGAATATGACATTGGAATGGGTAGGGGCATTGCCTGGTAAAAGAGAATATCGCCGTTTCGTCGGAGACTATATGCTGAATCAGAATGATATTCTGGCTCAGACGAAATTCGAAGATACCGTCGCTTTCGGCGGTTGGTCCATCGATCTGCACCCCCCGCAGGGGATGTATTCGACGGAGAGCGGTTCCAAGCATCTGCACGCGGATGGCATCTATCATATTCCGTTTCGCAGTCTGTACTCCGTTAATGTGTCTAATATGCTGATGGCAGGACGCAATATAAGCGCATCTCATGTGGCCTTTGGAACGACACGCGTCATGGCGACTTGCGCTGTCATTGGGGAAGGAGCTGGAACAGGTGCCGCGCTATGCGTACAGAAACATCTTACACCGCGTGAGCTATACCAGCACCACACGAAAGAACTTCAGCAGGTGCTGCTAAGGCAGGATGCGGCGTTGATTGGCATTCGCAATGAAGATGAGCGGGACCTTGGACGATTGGCCAAGTTGAAGGCATCCTCTACCCTAACTCAGTTGAGTGTATCGCATGCTGTTGAACCAAGGCGATTAAGCGGCGATGTCGCTGTTCTATTCCCAGTTGCACCGCAGCTGGAGGGCTTCGAGCTGCTGGTTGATGCGAGCGAAGCAACGACGATTCAAGTGGAGCTGTGGGAGACGGGGCGGGCAGAGAATTATGTGCCTGCGTCGATGATCATGCAGACGGAGTCATCCGTGCAAGCTGGGGAACAGCAGTGGGTCAGCTTCCCGTTGCGGTGGCAGCCTGACGAGATACAGAACGCATTCGTGATTATCAAAGCGAATGTACACGTAGTTGTGTACCATTCTGATCAACACCACACGGGGGCAATTGGTTTCGTACGAGGTGCGAAGCCGATTGTTGATCCGAAGCTGGAGAATCATCAACGGGATCAGCCTGTCGTCCTGTGGAGTATGAAGGATGGTGTAGATCGCAAGCCAATCTGCTTTCGACTCTCCTCAGCGACGAGCGCGTTCTCAGCAGATAAGGTAACGGATGGGTATTTGCGTCCTTATGGTGCGCCGCATCAATGGATGTCGGAGCCGATGGTGCCAACGAAAGAGGAGTGGGTGGAACTTAGTTGGGACGAAACTCACATTCTGCGGTATCTACAAGTAACTTTTAACGATAATGTGCATGAGGATTTAATCAATCTTCACGCATTCAGGACGAGCGAGGAAGTTAGACCGGAGTTAGTAAAGGACTATCGTCTGGAAGCTTGGATGGGTGGCAATTGGGTGCTTCTACAGCGTGTAACGAACAACCGTAAACGGTCAAGGAGATTGCAGTTGGAGGCAGCTATAGCGACGGATCGGTTGCGACTTGTCGTGGAGGCGACGAATGGCTGCCCGTGTGCGGAGGTAGTTGAGATCCGGGTTTATGGATAGGGTAAGCTTCTAGGATGAGTGTGTCTAATCATGTGAGGTTAGAGTAGATTTATTCTTCCGCTTCGCGACATGAATCAGGATCACAATGGAAACTGGGAGTAGGTATCCGATTGTTCCCCACAAGGGGTGTATAAAGGATACTAAGTTGCTCCAGAAAGCTTCCCCCTTCACAGGTATAGTAAAGGATAGCAAACAGCAAGTCATGGTGATAGGCAAGATAAGTAAGCGACTATTTTGCAAATTAAACAAGTGGGTGAACGTCAAATTTAAGGCGAATATAACGATTGTAGCTTTCATATAGGAGGCTACAATCAGTGAAATACCGATGAGGGATTCAATTCGCTGAAATAATTCGTAAAATTCAATGGTTCGAGCTAACTGAAACATCGAGTATTTGCGCTCGCCAGCGATAGGTCCATAGGTCATAATCGTGCATAGAGTCACTGTGATCAAGCTTAAAGCGTTGAGGGATAAAGCTAGAAATAAACCACGTTTGAGTGGTTTATTTTGGTTTGTGGAGACAAAGGGTAGGATCATACTGAAGAGAAAGATTTCAACATAGGGAAATCCAAAAGAAAAATAACTTCCCAGCAAGATAGGCTTGAAACCAAAAGGGAGGATAGGCAGCAAGTAAGTGGGATGATAATTGAAGCTTGCCAAAGCTAAGATGAGAATGACATATACCATGACCATTGCGGAAAGTAGAACAAACATCCGTGCGATGACGTCAATACCCATTCTAACAGTAACATAAATCAGTAGGAATATGAGTGAGTTAAATACATAGATAGGTGTTTCGCGCATTAGTGTCGTGGTCATGAACAAGCCTATATCAATAACAATACCCGTGGCCATATGAAACTGGTAGGAAATGAAGGGAATCGCGAGGAGAACAGTCATCCATGTACCAACTGTTTTCTTACAATATTCAATAAAAGTTAAATCCGGATATGTTCCGTGCATATACAAGATACAACTTAGAAAACTAAGGCTTAATAAGTAGGATAGGATAAGCGAAATCCACGCTCCATTGCCCGCGAAACTAATTAAGGGCTGAGGGATGTTAATAATCGATGAGCCTGTTAGATAGATGAAAAACAAGACGGACATCTGTCCTGGGCTTATTTGTTCTCCAATTCTCATTGAACGACCTCTCCTTTCCTTCATCTTCCTGATAGCCACTGTTAGTGAGGGGTAACATGTAAGAACTCCACAATTAGACGGGCAGGTGTTCCTAACAAGAAATCAGCTGCATCATAGAGCATCGGCCATCTCATTTCAAATATGAAAATACTGCTGAGATAGATCATTACCGCAACGAAGAACCCATACATAAGTTTGGCGCGGGCATTTTCTTTTTTGAAATTGACCCCATCGAAAAACAGTAACGGGACACAAGTGATGAGCAGGAGTATTAACTTTAGCATCATAGGTATCTAGTCCTCTCGATGAAATATGTCAGTTACTTATTTAACTAGAGGCTTACCGCCGCTCATTCCTGAGTTAGAAATCGTCACATCGACTTCGACGTTAAATTGAACGTCTGCAAATCGATCTCCCCAATCCTCTTTCCATGCGAGCCATTGTTGAGGATGTTTGGCATAAATCATGTTGCCGATGCCTAAAGCATCTAGTTTTTTGGATTGCAGATGATGAACCAGTGTAAGGATTTCATTCTTAATTTGGTTATTTAAACGATTTTTGTAGGCAAGTTCTTCTTGGGCAGTGCTCATATTCGAACAACTTAACTCTCCAGCAGCCCCGATCAACTTGGCCTTGATATTGACGATTACCGCTTCATTCTGAATGGAGGTAGTGACCTTCGTGCTACCCTGAGATATCTCGAATGCTTCCTGCAGTGCGCGTTCTCCCCCACCATTGTTCTCTTCGCAAGACGTAATGATAATACCACCCCGAAATTGATGATTGAGCAGAAGGAAAGCTTTTAATTCATCGGGTGGAATAATTTCAACGATTTTTTGATTTTTGATAACAACGACTCCAGCAATGTTAGGAACACTCCCGCGTTTTTTATCCAAATATAAGTAAGGAATTTCTGCAACGCCTGTTTCACTTTTCATTTGAATCATGACTTTCAAGATATTCTGATTCATGGATTTAGCAGCAAATCGCGAGGAACCTTCATCCATTGAGCGTAATTGTTGACCCAACGTGTATTCAATAAATGGCTCCAAAGATAAATAATCGCCGGCATTCCCTTTTGTCACTAAGAGTAAATTGGTAGGTCTGGGTTCATGATCTCTTCTGAAAAAATCAAGAATAACACCTAAATCATGTGTCTTAAGTACCTCATCGCTAACTAGAACGGCTCGCATGTGATCCAATTTGGCTTTTCGTCCTAAATGGATGGTGACGTCGCGAATAGCATCAAAGATATTCTCGCCTTCTGTCTTAATTGTGAAAGAGGATTTCGTACCAGTCCCCTTAGTCAGTGCACTGCTGCCACTTGGCTTATAGAAAAGCGTGGTTAATTTGATCTTGCCTTCGTCGGATAGATCAATAGAAACCGCTTGTACAAAGGCATATTCAACTAGTTCAGCCTTGTTCCAACAGCCTGTTAAAGAAAATAATAACAGTCCAGATAATGTCGTCACCATTAACCATCTCATGTTGTATTTCCTTCCTTCTCTGTCATACCGTTACTTTTTGGAACGGTTAGGCCGATGTCGGTTTCGCGGTGAGCGTAGGAGAATCTTTAAGGGAGCTCGTACGAATCCATCCTTTAATTGATTCATTATCAGAGGAGCCCAAGGCTTTAGATAGGGCTGTCCTAAAGAGCGTAGGCTAACTAAATGTAGAAAAATAAACAGAAAGCCAATCATGAATCCGAATCCCCCTAAGCTGGCAGCAAGGATCATGAGCGGGAAGCGCAAGATGCGTAGAGAGATGGCCATATTGTAGTTGGGTAACGAAAAGGAAGCGATACCTGTCAAGGCCACGATGATGACCATGATGGGGGAAGCGATTTTGGCTTCAATTGCCGCTTGCCCAATGACAAGTGCTCCGACGATACTCACGGCTGAACCCACGGGTTTAGGAAGACGGATACCGGCTTCCCGCATAATTTCGAAGAAAAATTCCATCAACAAAGCTTCAATGAATGCGGGAAATGGGATACCTTCACGGGTATCCAGAATAGCTAGCAGCAACACGGTGGGAATGAGCTCAGAGTGAAAAGTTGAGATAGCGATATAGAGGCTCGGCAATGTAAGAGCCATAATGAATGCGAATAGTCGAAGTAATCGAATGAGTGAGGAATACAGGGAACGAATATAGTAATCTTCACTTGATTGGAAAAACTCGATAAAGAGGCCTGGGCAGATCATAATGGATGGAGAACCAGAGGTAAGAACAATGATTTTCCCATCAAGAAGAGCAGCAACAGCCGTATCCGTACGTTCGGTATGTCGATATTGTGGAAAAGGGGAATACGTAGAGTCCTCAATCAGTTCTTCGATATAAGCGACTTCCAAAATTTCCTCTTGTATGGATCTTTCGAAACGTGTTTTAAATTCTGATAACGTTCGTGGGTTTACCGTCCCTTCTAAATAACCGACGGCAATCTCAGTCCGTGTTTCTCCGCTTGCATTGAACTTTTCAATCTTGAAGTTAGCGCTCTTCAGACGATTCCGCAGCAACCCCAAATTAATTCTCAGACTTTCCACAGTAGCTTCTTGAGGTCCTCTAACTACCGGTTCATTCATGGGTTCACTAATTTGTCTAGATTCTAAAGTAAGCGCATTAAAGCATAGTGCCTTGTTCCACTGATCCAAAAAAATCACAACTTGACCAAGCAGGATGTTTTGTTCTGCAATTGGTAATTGGTCAATAATTGTCACGTTTCGAGAAGAGACACCATGATTCTCAATAAACGAAATCAATTTGTTAAGTTCAATGGTTGTTGCATCAAAGCCTGCCTCTTGAAAAACAAGATCTTGGAGCACGTTCTTAAGAAATATCAATTCTTTATCGTTTATAAGTGAATCGCAATACACAACAAGTGCACCGTATTGCAATTCGGCGCCAAAAAATCGAGGCTGATAGCAAATGTCGGAACAATTCGCGAGTTGTTGCTCGATCCATTTTCGATTTTCCTCTAAGGATAGTGCCAGAGGAAATGCCACTGAAGAGGGAGGCGTACTCGTCGTTGGTGCCAGTGAAGGTGCTGCTCTCCTACTCTTCCTGAATAACTTTTGTATATCCATACAAAATTTCCTTCTAATATTTGTTGGGTGTGCAGGTTTATTATTCCAATTTGCAGGGGAATTATGTGTGGTTCGGTGATGATAAAGTAATGAACACTGAAATCTTCTCATATATCAATTAAGATGAGTTGCAACGTAATTCACCTATATGGAGAGGAGATGACCACATGGATACTCCGAATAGGAATCACGGTATGTACGGCAATGTGCCACAGCCGATTCGACCTGATGGGGCTGGCGGGATGGATACGGGTCCGCGGGATATTATGCGGGATATGGAAAATCCTAACATGCTGGTTCCGCCAATAACAGATTCTGGCTTGCTTCCGAATTTGAAATTCTCTTTCTCAGACACATCGATGAAATTGAATTTCGGGGGTTGGTCACGAGAAGTCACGGTCAGGGAATTACCCATAGCGACAACGATGGCAGGGGTAAACATGAGTTTGACACCTGGTGGCGTTCGCGAATTGCATTGGCACCAACAAGCAGAATGGTCTTACATGATATTAGGCTCAGCTCGAATTACATCAATTGACCAAGAGGGACGGAATTTTATTGCCGATGTAGGTCCAGGGGATCTTTGGTATTTCCCGCCGGGACTTCCACACTCCATTCAGGGGTTAGAGCACTGTGAATTCTTGCTTGTATTCGATGATGGAAACTTCTCGGATTTGAATACGATATCTATCTCCGATTGGTTTTCACGAACCCCGAAAGATGTGCTATCTGCTAATTTTGGGGTTCCTATCGGTGTTTTTAACAACATTCCCAAAGAGCAAGTCTACATCTATCAAGACAAGGTTCCTGGTCCCATTGATAGCCAGAAGGTACAGTCCCCTTATGGAACGATCCCCCTAAGCTTTAAGCATCAACTGCTCGCTCAAACTCCGATTAAAACGCCAGGCGGCAGTGTTAGAATAGTAGACTCTACCAATTTTCCGATATCCAAAAATATTGCTGCAGCGCTTGTTGAGATAGAACCTGGCGGAATGAGAGAGTTGCATTGGCATCCGAATAATGATGAATGGCAGTACTATCTGACTGGTCAGGGGCGTATGACCGTTTTCGCTGGTGATGGCAATGCGCGTACGTTCGATTATCGTGCTGGTGATGTTGGTTATGTGCCATTTGCACTGGGACATTATATACAGAATACCGGTACGCAATCCCTATGGTTTTTGGAAATGTTCAAGAGTGATCGGTTTGAGGATGTGTCCTTAAACCAATGGATGGCGCTGACGCCTCGCGAGCTAGTTAGTACGAATCTGAATGTCGGCCAAGAGGTATTGAATGCGCTGCGGAAGGAAAAATGGCCAGTCGTCAAATATCCGGGATTCTCTTATTACCCGAAATAGGCACGCAAAAGGCTATCTCCGTAGTAGGTCTACGAAGATAGCCTTTTACATGTGAGGTCAGCCTTTCAATCCCGAGCTTGCAATTCCCTCTACGAACCATTTCTGACAAACGGCTACGACGATGAGCAAGGGAACAAGCCCAGAAACGGAAGCTGCCATGGTGAGCACATAATTCGTACCAAACTCCTCTACGTAACTCGTTAAGCCAAGTGGTATGGTGTATAATTCTTTCTCTCGCAGCATGATAAGCGGGTTCTCATATTCGTTCCAGTGCCAAGTAAAGGAAAGGATTAAGAGTGTGACTAATGCAGGTTTGGTTAATGGTAAACAAATTTGCCAGAATGTCCGCCAGTAACTAGCGCCATCAACGCGCCCCGACTCCAACAGTTCACCTGGGATGGTACTGAAAAACTGACGCATCAAGAACGTGCCGAATACCCAAAATAAACCTGGTAAAATGATAGAGGCATGTGTGTTAATCAACTGTAACTGATCGAACAAGATGAAGCGAGGGACAAGTAAAACCTGACCTGGAATCATCATCGTAGATAAATAGAGCAGAAACAGGAAGTTACGGCCTTTGAAGCGTATTTTGGCAAACGCATAGCCAGCCATGGAACTCGTCAATAGATTACCTACAACCGTAATGCCCGTGATTTTGATCGAGTTCCAATAGAATAAATAGAAGGGATCTGCGCCTGCCCAGACTTTCTTATAATTCTCAAAATGCCATGTATTCGGAATCCAATCAATCGGATATGTGAATACGTCGCCATTAATTTTGAAGGAAGTCGATATCATCCATAGGAAAGGCAGAATCATCACGATGGAGATCGCGCCTAGGAGGAGGGTAACGAAAAGCTTAAGCCAGAAACTGCCCTTTCTCATGTTGGCAATGGCTATTTTTCGCGTGGATTGCGTAGATACAATAGTAGTTTCCATAGGGAGAATCTCCTTTCCAATTAGAAGTGCTGCTGCCAACGTTTCTGGCTTTGCCATTGAATGATGGTGACGACGAAGATGATGGCGAATAACACCCAAGAGACTGTAGCGGCATAGCCCATTTTGTAGAATCGGAATGCAAGTAAGTAGATGTGATAGGATAACACCATCGTCGAATCAATAGGACCGCCCTGTGTCATAATGTTGACGGGTCCGAAGATCTGGAAGGAGCCGATAATGAGAGTAATGGCAACGAGAAAGGTAGTTGGTGTGAGCATCGGAATGGTGATTTGGAAAAACTGGCGTACTTTCGAAGCGCCGTCAATATCGGAAGCCTCGTACAAATCTTTGGAAATGCCTTGCAGTCCAGCTAAGTAAATGACCATCGCATACCCAATCGTTACCCATACCTGCATGATGATAATTGCAAATAAAGCTGAATTTGGGCTCGACAACCAGCCTGGGGGATGATCAATGCCAACGGATCTCAACACTTGGTTAATTGGACCATCGGAAGCACGGTACATAATGCTCCAAATGACGGATACTGCAACGAGCGAACTGACGTAGGGCAGGAAGATCAACGTACGTAATGTTTGCTTGAAGAACACATACTTGTTCAGAACGACAGCAAACAGGAGCCCTATGAGGATGGAAGCGGGAACGCTGACCAAGGTGAAAATTAAGTTGTTTTTCAGCGCTTTCACGAATTTCGGATCGCTGCCCAGCGCTTTGAAATTATCTAAGCCAACCCATTCGATTCCCGCGAACCCTTTGAGATACTCCCAATCCACGAATACAAGGTACAGACTGAATAAAATCGGCAGCAATATAAAGATGAGGTACCCCGAGAAGTTGGGCAAAATGAATAGGTAGCCAGCGAGGTTTTCCCTGAATTTGGCGTTATGCCAGAAGTTTCTTTTCATTCGTAAGCCACCCTTTCCAAATCATGTGTTAACGTAACTTTACCAAGCGAGGAAGAGAATTCCCATAGCGTGAACGTGACCCTTTCTGTAGTTTCATTGAAAAACCTCCAGCAAGAAGATGCTAGAGGTTTTCAGCGTGTTACGTATTATTTTTTGGCGCCTTTAATCGTCGTATCGGCACGCGTTTTCATCGTTTCTATAGCTTTGTCAATGGATTGAGCACCAAGCAAATATTTCTCCATCTCATCTTTAAAGATAGCTCTAAGTTCAGTTGGAACAGGCACGTTGTAGGAGGTTGGGAAGGTATAGTTGCCAGCCAATAGCGCCTTCAAGGAAGCTTCGTCAATCAGATCCTTCGCATCTCCAATGAGGATGGAGGCGATTTTACCAGCATCGGCTTTTTTGTTCGTAGGGATCCGGCCGCCTGGAACCATAGACATATTACCTTCTTGTAAATACCAGGAGATGAATTTAAAAGCAGCTTCTTTGTTTTTACTGTTTTTATTAATGGACATGTAATCGCCCATACCGCCACCTGGATTAATATTGCTGCCAGCCGTAAATTGCGGATAAGGAGCAAAACCGACTTTGAAATCATGTGGGAAGCTCTTGATGTCTTTGATATAGCGGATGATGTAAATAGCGGAAGCAGACATGGCTGCTTTACTTGTTAGAAGCTCATTTTGTACGGTAATTTTACCAGCAACAGCTTCGGAATATTTCATCATGATGCCCTTATCTTCCAAACTCTTTTGCATTTCCAAACCTTTTTTCACGGCAGGGCTGTTGAAATTGGATGTGCCGTCAGCTGCGATCACCCAGTCTTGTGCTTTGGCTGTTTGTAGAACGGTATCACCAAACCAACTCAAAGCTGGATCTAGCATGGTACCCTTCATATCTCCTTTGTTAAGCTTGGTGGCCATTGCACTGAAATCATCCCATGTCCATGCCGTAGGGAGCTTCTCACCTGCTGCATCTAAGGCTTTCATATTGAAAAGGACAGCGCCTACGTTCTTGTTAGCAGGAAGATAATAATATTTACTGTCTGCGAATTTCTTAATGTTCGCTGCTCCGATAATGCCCTCCACATCAAAGCCGGCTTTGGCGATTAGATCATCCAAAGGTTCCGCCATGCCAGCCGCTTGGCGTTTCGTCATATAGGCATCACCGTAGTTCATGTAAATATCAGGTGCATCTGTATTAGAGAGAAGGGCGGTTTCGAGTTTCAGGTTGCCTGGGTCGTCATTCACATAGCGTGTATATTCGACCTTAATTGTAGGATTCGCTTTATTCCAAGCATCAACGGCATCTTGTGGTCCGCTTTCTGGCGGAACGCCTCCCCAGAATTTAAGGGTAACAGGTTTCTGTGTTTCAGGTGTTGGAGCTGCTGTTGTTGCGGCAGGTGCGACGGACGCAGCAGCAGAAGGTGAAGCTTCAGGTGTTTTGGAGCAACCGGTTACGAGAACGCTTACAGCAAGGGCGATTGATGCCCCCATGCCAAATACTTTTTTCATTTGTTCATCCCCTTTTCTTTTGGTAAGTAAATCGTAATGCAAATTTTCCCAAAAAGACACGGAGTATTCTTTACGAAGTAAGCATTATTCTATGATGTTCGGTGACCGAAGACTAGCTTTCGAAATTCGGTAGGGTACATGCCTTCCATTTGCTTAAAGCTCCGGCTGAAATGGTTGGGGTCGGCATACCCAATGAGCTCAGAGATTTCGAAAATCTTATAATCTGGATTCTTGAGCAGCTCGCGGGCATTTTTCATTCGAACATTGGTCATATAATCAGTGATGGTTTTGCCGGTTTCTTTTTTGAACAAAATGCTCAAATAATTCTCCGTATACCCAACGGTACTAGCCAAATCAGCTACTTTGAGAGGTAAATTGTATTTCTCCATAATTTGCCGAATCACGATTTGAATCTCAGGTCGGAACTTCTCCTTACCATGTTCACGCTTGTAGGCTAGGAAGACAGGGAGCCACCCGATGAACCAGTTGGATAATGCCTGTACGGTTTCAGCGTTGCGAATGACATGATACGGATATTGCTGCTCATGCAGAGTAACGGAGTAAATATCGCCGCCATCTGCCTTCAAGCAACGTGCGAAAATATGAAGCAAACGCAGCCACTGCTCTCGCAAAAGGGCGGGAGGAATCTGCTTATTGCGGCAGAGTTCCTCTGTCCATGCCATAATCTTCTCACGCAAGCCGATTTCGTCACCTTCTTCAATCCGTTTCGTCCATTCTTCTTCCTGCCATGGCTCAGATAACGTTGGAGGTGCAGCCTGTAATTGATCATAGTGAACGATGCATGAATCCCCATAGTAGAACCGGTAGCTCAAGGCGTGATCTGCTTTTTCATAAGCGGGATGAAGGGCAAAGGTATCCTCGTAGGAGGGGGAAACACCAATAGCCAATGAAATTTTTAGGAAAACCTGAACGGCATTCTGCATTTCTACTAGCATGTTCGTGTTCATTTGGCCTGTCAGGACGCAGAACTTCCCAACTGCCATCTCAACCAGCTCTCCATTGCCATATTTCTTGAGAATCTCATTGAGAACATTTTTCACTGTATATGTCAAAAGTCGATCGCTTTGGAAGCGATTATTCTGCGTTAATTCCTCGTAGGCATCGATCTGGATCACGGCTGCGGTTAAAGGCGCTGAGAATAAATCCAATTGGAACTCATGCCATACTTGTTCGATTTCCCCACGAGAAACATGGCCTTGGAGGAGCTCGCGCAACCGTTTTTCTTTGACCTCATTGCTGTATTGATTCACTTTCTGCTCGAGTTGTGTTCGTGCATTCTGGCCTTGTTTCTCTTTATCCAATTGATCCCGGATTGCGCGCAGCTTCTCCATTAGCTCGGAGGGGTTTATTTCTAGTTTCGTGACATATTCAATGGCGCCTAGACGTAAGGCCTGTTGAACATAGTTGAAGTCGTTATGGTTGGATAAAATAAGACAGGGGATCGCTGGCCAGCGTTCCCGAATTTGTCGCAATAATTCCAGGCCATCCATCTCGGGCATACGAATATCGGTTAGTACAACATCGCAGGCCTGTGATTCTAATATTTTCAAAGCCTCCAATCCATTAGCAGCTTCGCCAATAACCTGGAACTCTTCGTTATCTCTAGGGATGATTGTTTTGAGGCCGATACGTACAAGGATTTCATCGTCAACGATCAGAATTCTCAGCATCTGTATTCCTCCTTTTCAAAGGCAGTATCAATCGTAGTCGGACTCCTTCGCCTTCTACACTTGAGATATGCATGCCGTACTGCATGCCAAAGTGGAGCTTGATTCGTTCGTTAACATTGCGTATGCCGATACCGCTGAACTTTGCGTGAGGCTGATTCAGCGAAGATTCGACCTGCTCAATCATCTCCATACTCATGCCTACACCGTTATCCTGCATCACAATATGCAGATGGCCGCCTACCTCTTCAGCTTGAAGTTCGATAAGAAGCGGGAACCGATTGCCATGAATTATGCTGTTCTCTACGGCAGGCTGCAGCGTGAATTTCAACACTTCACAATCGAGCAGTGCTTCAGGAATACGATAGGTAAACGTGATCTGATCATGATACCGAATTTCCTGGAGTGAAAGGTAGACCTGTAAATAGTCAAGTTCTTCTTGCAACGTGACGAATTCTTGTTCATTCCGCATAGTGAAATTCAACAATTTCCCCAGTTTGGTAATCATTTCACTGATATGATCAGCGCCAGAGAGCAATGCCATCCATTTAATGGAATTAAGAGTGTTCAGTAGAAAATGCGGATTAATTTGGGCTTGAAGCGCCTGAAACTGAGCTTTCTGCTTGCGCCGCTGCTCATCATATAGATCTGAGATGAGATCTTGCAGATGCAGTACCATGCGATTGAAGTAATTGCCGAGCATGGCAATCTCGTCTTCGCCTTTTATCGTAACCAGCGTATTAAATTCCCCTTTGCCCACCTTGGTCATGGATTTGGCCAATTGTTTGAAGGGACTCGTTACACGAAGCATGAGAACAATGAAAGCGATGGCAAATAGAAGGAACCAGGCGACAACCCAAGTGATGGATTTGTCTTTTTCCCGACTAAGCTGTGTAGCAAAATCCTTCTGATTCATAAATTGGACTAGCCGCCAACCTAATTGTGGTACGTAAGCGTCATTCATAAAATAGACGTGGTCTTTGATTTTCACTTCTTGAATGCCATTTGCGTTGGTACGAACATTCTGAAGGGCATGATTGGCTAACAATTCTGCGGCCGCTTGATCACCAATTAAGAGCTTTTGATTTTCATCGATGAGTGCAGAGGTTATACCTGAAGCTTGTTGGCGTTGGATTTCGGCGTTCGGATAGAAGAAAACGGGAATAGGTACGCTTATGAAAAAGACACCATAGTTACTCGTATATTCGCCATTAATTTGTCTTGTCATGACGACTAGATCTTGCTTGGCAGTAGAGGAAGGAAGTGAGTAGGGAACCGTCCAGTAAGGGAAGCCATTGCGTTTAAGCGTTGGTTCATACCAACTTTCCTTATAGAATGTTTCAACGTTCGTTGGGGTAACGGCAGACCATGTGGTATGTGTAAATCCTCTGTTGTCGTACAATCCAAGCTGTGTAGTACTGTCGAGAAGCAGATCTTTGACGTTGGACATTTTCTTGTGCAGGTTCGTGAGCTGAATGAAAGAGAGATAATTATTCGACCAGTCCGCAGGTTCTTTTAGGAATTTCTCTGTTTCTGGATCATTAATAATCAGACTGGAAGCAGTAATCATACGAACGGCCATCTCGTTCATGGCTGTTGCTTTCTGGGAGACGGCGGCTTGATTGGATTGGTCGAGCCCAATTTGCACAATATCTTCTGAGGACTTATAGAATCGATAGAGAATGGTCACAACGGGAAGGATAATCAGGAAAAATAAGGAGATCAGAATCTTTCCGCGCAAAGTCTTGATTGGACTGCGAAGTTTCATCGATGTCACACCATGCCCTCAACTTCTAGGATTAGGAATCCCCTCTATCATACAATGGACGATAGTTATCCTGCTAGAGAGAGAAGGCAGCAACGTGGTATTTCAAAGAATATGCCGTATAAAACAAAGAATATGCTTGGTCAATTGTTGGGAATGCAGGTGGGAGACAACAGACAAC
Source organism: Paenibacillus oryzisoli (assembly GCF_001653565.1). GTDB lineage: Bacteria > Bacillota > Bacilli > Paenibacillales > NBRC-103111 > Paenibacillus_E > Paenibacillus_E oryzisoli. The sequence continues at coordinate 32,494 of NZ_LYPB01000049.1, read as the reverse complement.
AGACAACAGACAGAAGAGGGGAAGACAGTAGGCAGATAGGCAAAAAAAAGAGGCGTGAGAGATTCTCACTACCTCGGGTATGCTTATTGATTCGCAGCGTTCGGATCCATCCAGAATAGTTCCCATTGATGGCCGTCAAGATCTTGGAAGCTGTGCTGATACATGAAACCGAGATCGTTAGGGTCACTATAAAGTGTACCTCCAGCGGCTACGGCTTTTTCGATGAGTTCGTTGACTTCTTCACGACTAGAGAAGCTTAAAGCAACGAGTACTTCAGTCGTTTTCGTAGCATCGGAAATTTGTTTTTTCGTAAAGGTTTGGAAATACTTCTCGACCAAAAGCATGACATAGATGTGTTCGCTGATCACCATGCAGGTTGCATTTTCATCCGTAAACTGAGGGTTGAAGGTGAATCCCATAGAAGTAAAGAAAGCGACCGACTTGTCCAAATCTTTTACAGGTAAATTAACGAAAATTTTATCTGATTGAATGGCCACGATAGAATCACCTCAATGAGTTATTGGTAGTACTCCTCCTATCATAATGGATCGTAAATTAGCACGTCAAATGTTGGAAATTAGATAGTTCGCGAGTGGGCGCTCCATTTCCGACTCGTGCTGCATCGTTATCGAGATGCGATATCCATCATGAGCGCAACGATGGCTGGCAGTCCCAAACGGTTAGCGCACATATCGAGTTTCTATACCGATTATTTGCTCAATCAGGCTTCCGTGATCCGCATATTCCGTGGTTCGCCAGTATGATTAAGAACTACATCTATAGTTTCGTCGAAGAGGAGAACCGCTTAACAGCGAGAGCAGAAGCAGTTGAATCAGCAGATACAACCAGCGAACCCCCAGCAACACATATGAAGTCGTTGTCCGCGGAGCACTATTCCCATTTTGTTCGGCTGTTGCCCTATACGACAGCTGTCAATTGGGATGAGGAGTTTTTGTTCGGACTTAAGGTGTTAGTCGACGGTTTCGAAGCTTAGCACAAGTAGGACGTATTGTGTGAAAAAAATGCGCTCTGACTGCCGTATAGGTGCGGTACTCCCAAGCTGGTTTGAACAAGTTTCCACTACTTTTACGGATACAAGCCAGTTTGGAGCATTTCGGTGCAAAAGGTTGCTCATACGCACACAAATGAATCGTCCGCGAGCAGCGCGCCGAGAAGCCGTAACGTTGATTTTCACCGTTACGGCTTACGCAACTCCCGAGTACGCCTCAGCGGCGCCTTCTACACCCAAAAAGGAGCTAAGCACAAAACGCGCTTAGCTCCTTTATAATTTTTACCCCTCGTATGCTTGTTTAAGCGCGGCGATGTCAAGTTTCTGCATGCCGAGCATCGCATTCATTGCACGAGCTGCTTTCACACGATCCGTTGAGTTGAGCAGTTCCCCCAAGATGCTGGGGATGATCTGCCATGAGAGGCCGAACTTATCCTGTACCCAACCACATCGCTGAGGCTGGCCGCCTTCAGAAAGTTTAGCCCACAACGTGTCGACTTCTTCTTGGGTTTCGCAGTTTACATATAGCGATAAGGCAGGAGTGAATTTGAAATGCGGTCCGCCATTTAATGCCATATACCGCACTCCACCAAGCGAAAATGTTCCTGAAATAACTTTTCCCTCAGGCCCAGAACGATGGATACTTTCAATTTCGGAATCGCTGAATATGGATGTGTAGAAGTTCATTGCCTCTTCGGCATTGCCGTCGAACCATAGGAATGGAGAGATTTTTTGCATGTCAGCAGCTCCTTTTTATTAGGTATTGTAACACAAATGCGGATGAATTCATGCGAATCGCAGCAGAAACTGCAGCGCGACTAACCCCCAAACCAAGGTGATGCCAACACAACGGCTCCGATAAATACGAGCTGCAGGATAGTCCGAACCGCTAATCGAGGCACTGGCTTGCCGCCAATACTCAATCTATTGCGCGCCGCGAAGATGTTAGCAGGGAACATAGCAATCAGCATAAGGAATAGACCGATGGATGCAGCCAGTGACATCATGGGAATGAGTATCCCGATGGCTCCAGCAATTTCTAAGTAGCCGGTTATCGTTACGATTAAATTGGGTCTTGGGAACGCAGGAGGGACCATGCGAATGAGATCTGGCCGTCTTTTGCCCCAATGTGCAGAGGCCGTAAGCAGAAACATGACAGCGACTGCACCTTGCAGCGCGGTGTGCCAATCATCGAAATATGACCATCCGAGAGAACCTATTCCTAGTAAAAGTAGAAAAGATGACAACAACGCAACGAAAGGTGCCATACGAGTACCTCCTTATGAGTTTATTGGGATTGGCTTTTTAAAATGGTCGACATAAATGTAGACACCTCAGTAGAGAACTGTGCGGTAGTTGAAGCAAAAGACGACCGGACGCGTAATCCCAAGGATAGCAGGACGAACATTTCAGCTGTCTGCTCGGGGTCAATGTTTGCGAGAATGACACGATGTACCTGGCCGAGAGTGATCCAGTTTTTAGCGAATGATACGGATCGTTCATAGAAATGCTGCAGCACGCCCGCTACAGTCGGATCTTCTTCCTTACCTAATAAGTATTTGAGCACTTTATTCGTAATCTCATGGGGATCTTCTAGCGCGATGAGGTTCTGAGAAATACGTTGCATCGGTCCATCAAAAGTCTTCGTTGCATGTTCCGTCTCTCGTATAAATTTCGCATTCGTTTCTTCGAGTCGTTCATGAAGCACCATTGCAAATATCTCGTCCTTGCTGTTTACGTAATGAAAGATAGCTCCTTTGGAAAGTGAAGATTGATCCATGATATCTTTCATCGTGATGGCGTGGCAGCTTTTTAACTTCAACAAGTGTATCGTCGCTTCAAGGAGCTTACGTGTGGTAATTTCTCTGCGTTCCTCATTCTTCATAAAGTATGACCCTCCACCTCTTGCATCTAATTTGGGTGATTACTCCAATTATTTTCTTTCCTCATTATACAAACAGACCGTCGGTTTGTAAATATCCTAAATCAAAGACGCCACAGGAACCAGACTCCTAACAGCGTCATTGTTTAACAGTTGTCTGACCGCGAAGCTCTGTCTATCCCTTTTATCGCAGTTGCCCGACCGCAAGCAGCATTCCATATCCCTGTAAACTTCAGCACTGCTCATCCATTCAAACGCATTTCTCTGCTTTGAAACGTGGCTCGATACTGACCAGGTGTGACGCCAGTCCATTTCTTAAATGCATTTTGGAATGCGCTGGGTTCTGAGAAATGCAGTACATAAGCGATGTCCCCCACGGAAAACTCCCATTTGCGAAGGTAGCCCATGGCTAAATCTTTGCGTACTTGCATCGTGAGATCGTTGTACGTGGTATTCTCTTCTTTCAATTTATGCTGAAGTGTTCGTGCGCTCATTTGGAGAGATTCTGCCGTTTGTTGCAAAGTTGGGAAAAAGGATGGCATAGAGGTGCGTATCCACTGGATAACTTGATCCGTAAATCGGCTAGTTTGTGTAAGTTCTCCTCTTGTTTCTTGGGCGATATTCTCGAATATGCTCAGTAACTTAGCATCGGAATAGAGGATGGGATACTGGAGTACATCCTTGCTGAAACGCAAGTAATTGCCCTTCGCGGCGAAGCGGGGGATGCATCCAAATACAGGCTGATAAGGCGTTAAATCTGCTGTTGCCTCATGGTGAAATGCTACCTCTAGCAGAGGAATCGTGCGGTTGCTTAGTCTACAGATCAAACGAAATAAAGAGCTTGCCATATCTTCTATACAATGACGTGACATTGGTCCCTGACCGGGATGCTGTAGAAACATGGAAACCCGCACATCATCTCCTTCTACGTCCCAGTCCAAATTAAATCCATTGCAGAGCAGCACGTTATATCGCTGGTAAGCCGTTAAAGCATCGACGACGGAGGGGGAATGCAGCATGACATAGCCAAGGATGCCCATATCGGCGAACTCCATGATCTGTCCCTGATGTAAACCGAAATGGGAATCCCCCGTAAATTGGGCTGCAGCCAGGGTTAGTCGCTCCAGTTCTTCTCCTGAGATGCGTGCCTCAACATCCTGGAGTAGACTTGCGTCGAAGGAAGCATACTTACAAAATTGCTCCGAATCAAAGCCTTTTTGCACCACGGTCTTCATAATGGGATACACCATAGAAATGGCAATACCTTGGCTTTTCAAGTTGAAATCTCTCCTTTGCGTGAATCAGCAATTGGATTGCGTGTTTCATCATTCAAATCGAACCGTAATCATTCTATGCTGATTATAGTCGCAAATAGGGAGGAAATCATCTTGAAATCGAATATTCTTGTTATTAATGGACACCCGGACCCACAGAGTTTTTGTGCAGCCCTACAGAAAGCGTATATCGATGGGGTCTCACACACGAACGCCGAAATTCAGAGCATCAACATTCATACCTTAACATTTGATCCGAATCTGCAGTTTGGTTATCGGAAGCGTACAGAGCTCGAAGAAGATTTGCTACATGCGCAAGAGCTCATACGCTGGGCTGATCATATCGTGTTTATTTATCCAACATGGTGGGGAGTGATGCCGGCGTTGATGAAGGGTTTCATTGATCGAGTCTTCTTACCTGGCTTCGCTTTCAAATATCGGGAGAAGTCTGCGCTATGGGATAAGCTGCTTGTTGGGAAATCTGCCCATCTCATCGTCACAACAGATACACCTGGATGGTACAGTCGATGGGTTAATAGGCATGCGGGTTATCGTGTAATGAAGCATAATATATTGCAATTCTGCGGGATTACCCCTGTACGTCTAACGGAGATCGGACCCGTTAAACCATCTTCAGGTGAGAAGCGAGCCCAATGGTTGGAGAAAGTAAAGCAGTTTGGATCGAAGTTAGCTTAGTTATCTGTTCTTGAAAAACTGGGTAAGGTAATTATATGAACAAGAGGTAGGTCCCCAGGGACCTACCTCTTGATCTTACCAACCTAACGATGTTCCACCAAATCAATTGCCCCTAGAATCACATGAGCAACCCCAAAGCCAAGCACACCAACACCAAGAAGCTTATATTTGCTTTTTAGCATAGTAGCACCAGATGCAGAAACGACAGTTCCGAGAACAGCAGGAATCAATCCCTCGCGCATGAACATCACTCCTCCAAGTTTGTTTGGGTTAGCAAGACATCTTAGTTTGCATCAAAGTCGTAAACATATGCAGGCTGTTACAAATTGATCTTAAATTACGTTTGTGAAGGGAGCTCGGCAAGCAGGGCTTCAAACCATTCCTTGGCAAAAGTATGAGAACGAATGCCATAATCAAGGGTCTTGATTTGATAAGCAAGAATTTCTGCATAGGGTTCTGGGACTTGAATGTTCTGGAGCCCTTGATCCACCTGTTGGAGTTCCTGCTCAACCTGTTCAATCTTAGCAATAATATGCTCAAGGAGGGCACGTTTATCATGGGCGGATTCGATTAGTCCCAGAAAAAATACTTTCGCCAAGGCCGTAGATTCTAACCTGCTTGTTGGAATGTCTGAACCCATCCAGGTATAGAAGGCTTCTCGACCTTTCTCAGAGATCACGTACACTTTCTTGTTGCGCCCGCGATCGACCTCCTCCATAAAGCCAATATCACCCTGAAGGAGTAATTTCTTTAAAGCCGTCTGCAAGCTGCCATAACTGGCACTATAGAACAAGGCAATGCCTTGTTGGAATGCCTTATTGAGCTCATACACTGTCTGATTCTTCAAAATTAATAAACCGAGAATGACGAATTCCATTTGGCGAGTCCCCTTATTCGTGTTGACATACAACTTGTCCCTACATTACTATTGGATATATTACTAATAGTAACATTATTTATTGGCAAATACAATTCGTCCAAGGGGGATTCACAAAGCGATGTGTGCACGAAAATCATGGAGCCATGAGGCAGCCTCACAACATCTCGATTCTTACTTCAAGAAGGTAAGCAAGAGCAGTCGCCATCAGACTGGCGTGCAAGCAGCGGTGGATAGCCGTGGATTTACATATCGGTATGCCGTAGGGCAACTATCAGCAAGCAATGGCGCAGCGATCGCCCCTAATCAACCCTTTCATACAGCAAGTATTGGAAAAGTGTTTACGGCTGTCTTAATTATGAAGCTGGTAGAGAGAGGGATGCTCACGCTAGATTCGCCAGTTGCGACTTTACTGCCACCGTCTGAGCTGGAAAATCTATTCGTATATCGCGGTATTGATTATGTGAATCAAGTGACGATTAAGCAACTTCTTGGGCATACGTCGGGGGCGGCAGACTATTTCGAGGACCCTGTCATCCACAAACCGAAGTTTATTCAGCGTATTGTTGCCAATCCTCAGGAATCATGGACACCGGATCGGTTACTTGCCTTTTCCAGGAACAACCAACGAAGCTTCGGACCACCAGCGCAGCGTTTCCATTACTCGGATACCGGTTATATTTTATTAGGAAGAATAATTGAGTGCATAACGGAAAAATCCTTTAACGACAATCTTCATGATGAGATCTTCCTTCCCTTACAAATGAACGATTCCTATCTAATGTTCTATTCGCAGCCGCAACATACGCCTGGAGAACCGATTCAAGACATTTGGTTAAACCAAGTTGAAATCAGTCGCTTCCCCTGCTTAAGCTGCGATTGGGCAGGCGGAGGCATCGTAACAACACCTCAGGATCTGCTGCTTTTTCAGAAAGCGCTCTGGCATGGCACATGCCTGGATGCAGCTTCGTTACAGGCCATGACAACTTTCACACATAAATTCCGAAATGGCATTCATTACGGTTTGGGGATGATGGAGCTTCATTTCGAGGGTTTTTTCTTCTTGCTCCGAGATTTACCAAGGCTTCAGGGCCACAGTGGGATTCTCGGTACACATATGTTCAGCCATCCAGAATCCGAAACGCATATCGTGATGAACTTCGGTTCGAGTACAGCTGTTGTTAGAAGCTACAGAGCTTTGATTGAAGTGGTGACGACGTTGAAGAAGATGGGAGGATGGGGATAGCAATTACAGAGGGGGAACGGACACAACAAGCGCAATTGAACTTGCAAACATCGCTGATCATGATCGTTTAACATCGAGTGTGTCCGTTTTCCCAAGAAGGATCAATTTACGCTAAAGCCAGAACGGAGTCTGGGTCTACCAAGGGAGTGGCTCCGATTTATGAAAGAAACCACCTGAAGGACCATGAGCCGGTAACGTCGCAAGATATACAGCCGTCTCAGCACCTTCTTGGACTTCCATCTGGGCAGCGGGCCCACCCATGTCCGTTTTTACCCATCCCGGGTGGCAAGCGTTCACCTTTAAGTTGGAGCCTCGAAGTGCAATGGATAGCTGTGCCGTCCATGCATTCAGCGCTGCTTTCGATGCCGTGTAAGCAGGTACAGCAGCACCGGCATACATCTCGTTGGTTAGAATAGTGGTTAATGATCCGAGGATGCTGGATTGATTCACAATGCGTCCTTCAGGACTCGCCTTCAGTAGATGAAGGAGCGCTTCCGTTAAGGCATGTGGGCCAAATATATTAACGTCAAATGTACGACGCATGACATCTGTGTTATTGCCTTCATGGTCCAAATAAGTACCTGCATTGTTAACTAGAATATCTAGTCTTCCATATGCTTGCTCAATCTTCGCGACAACCTGCCTAATGTGTTCAGGATTCGTTACATCTAATTCAATCGGATAAGCCTCGATTTCTTCAGCACGCAGCTGCTGGGCAGCACTCTTAGCCTTACGCACATCACGGGCTCCGAGTAGCACAAGGATACCTCGCTGCCCAAGCTGGCGGCCAATTTCTAATCCTATTCCTTTATTCGCACCTGTAATTAACGCAATTTTCTTCGTCATTTCCTGTTGCCTCCCATTAAATTAGTTATATACCATTCGGTACAAAAAGGATAAAAAAATGCTCATTCGAGCACCGTTAATATCTCCGTTACCACACTATCGACGTACGATCGTTCTGGCCGTGATTTCATCGTAACGGAAAGTCCGATAGCTGAAATCGTCAATAAACGCGATACGGCAACTGGATTCAACGAAGGCGAGAGTTCCCCTGTTCGGATCCCCTTTTCAAGTGTTTGTTGGATTAATTCGGTTAGCTTCAGCTGGAAATCCTTCGTAATGTGAGCAAAAATCTCGTCGTGAGGTGCGAGCTCAACCATCGTATTCATGCATAAACAGCCCAAGTCAGGATTACTCCCACCAACACCTTCAATGATTCCTTGGAAATACAAGCGCAGCGCTTCTTTCACTGAAACGGCGTTCTGCATCCGCTTGTCAATAAAAGAGAGGCTCATGTCTGCGTACTTGTGAAGCACGGTTTCGAACAATTCTTTCTTTCCGCCAAATGCTGCATAAAGACTGGGACGTTGAATGCCCATTCTAGTGGTCAAATCACTCATGGAAGTCGCTTCATACCCTTGTTCCCAAAATACGTGCATGGCTGCAGCCAATGCTTGCTGTTCATCAAACTCCCGCGGTCGAACCATCGTCGTGATCACTCTTTCTGTACTCAACGGTACATAACGAGCATATAGTAAATATAACCAATCGTCAACTGTAAAGTGTGCGTGCATTTATTATATTTGTTTGCTATGTTGTAAGGTGACGATCTTTCATTTTCTTAAGGAGGGACACTCGCACTTATGTTGAATGAAGAATACGAACGGCAAGTTGGCAATCTTGTACATAAAGACTATCCAGCGTTAGTAGGATTAACCGTGGATGAATTTACACAGGAACTAGAACCGCTTAAGCATATGATTTTAGAAATGAATCCAGTCCAAATGGATATAGAAGCAAGCAAGATTCCTTTTGTCATTGTGATTACTAGGGATTGGTTAGATGCAGGACAGGCGATGCAGGCAGTGGAACGAGAAGGGAAGAAGGGGTTCAGCGTCATGGATGCCCAGGAGATTAGTCGCTTTCAACCTATTGAGGGAATTGAGCTCCCTAAGGGGAGGGCTTATCTTGCGTGGGATATTGATACGGGCACAGGCACATTAAACGTGACACCAAACGCAGCATTGGCCCTCATAGCGCAAGAAAATCGTTCTCCGCTCACTTTGGAAGAGGGGATTAGTGTGATTACCCATTTTCCGGATAGGTTGCGCAAAAATAATGGCTTCTCACTACTCGGTTCTCGCTGTGGTGACCGAAGAGTCACTGCGCTATGGATGAGTGATAAAAGGCCAAAGCTGGGCTGGTGTTGGGCGGGGAATCCACATACGTGGCTAGGCTCCGCCTCTTGTCGATCGAGAAGCTAAACTATTTTCATGATCTTTCCATCTTGCGTGCAAAGGTATAATTCGCCTGCCGCGTCCGTTCCGAACGAAGCAATATTCAAACCTGATTTGAGCAAGGTTCGGTTCGTGACCGTTCCATCTTTCTGTTGAGATAACGCCCAGATGTTTCCTGTCCCATAATCTGCGTACACGTACCAGCCATTCAGTTCAGGGAGCTTCGTGCCCCGATACACATAGCCGCCCGTAATCGATACGCCTTGATCACGACCATAGGTAAACAGAGGCTGCTCTAAGCCGGTTTTATTGCAGCCAGTCTTTGGTTCGTAGCATTCGAATCCTTCTTGAATACGCCACCCATAGTTTTTACCTTTTTCTATGAGATTAATTTCTTCGAATCTATTCTGACCAACATCGGCTGCCCAAAGCTTTCCAGTTGCAGAATCGAAACTGAATCGCCATGGATTTCGTAGTCCGTAGGCATAGATTTCCTTAGCACCTTTGCTGATAAAAGGGTTATCAGCAGGGCTTGCATAGTGAAGCCCACCTTCTTGCTTGTCTACATCGATACGCAGTATTTTGCCTAGCAGGGACTGTAAGTTCTGGCTATTATTCTGAGGATCTCCGCTGCTGCCACCGTCTCCCGTAGCAATGTACAAGTACCCATCTGGGCCGAATGCGAGTTGCCCGCCATTGTGATTCGGATAAGGTTGTTTGAAAGTAAGAAGTACTTGCTCACTAGCTGGATCCAGAAGAGCAGGATTAGTAGGCAGCGTCTTGTAGCGTGCGATGATCGTATGGGTTTCCGTCGTATAGTTGACATAGGCCAAGGAAGGATCTTTCGGATCGAAGGCTAAGCCTAATAAACCCTGTTCGTTCCCACTATCATTGACACGATCCGTAATATCAAGAATGAGAGAGGGCTTTTCTTGCGGTTTCTCCATATTCACACTAACGATCTTACCCGGTTGCTGAACGATATATAAGAGTTGCGGTGAGTTAACACGATGCTCTATGCCTACGGGATGATCGAAGCTGTTGGGCTCGAACACTGCCTTCAGCGCAATGCTATTCGATGTCGATATCGAAGTAGATGTCGCAGTCGCGGTAGAGGGTTCTGAATCTTGGGACCATAGGCAGGCTGGTAAGACAAGTAGTAAGATTAGGCTCATACAAGCAAGATGATAACGTTTAGGCATAATCAACCTCCTTCATGAAACGATTTGGGATGTAAAGATAATTGCACATTTATGTGGATGCTTTTCCGATCCCTTTTCTAAAGAACCATCTGTAATAAACAAGGGATAAGAAAAATGTAGCTGAAAGAGAGAGCCAAGTCCAGTACCATGCCCAATGAATGTAATCGATTAAGTTCGTATGGCGTTCAATTACGACTTCAATTAGGGTCATCCAAGTAGGCCAGAATAGCTGCCAACCTATTCTTTTCAGTCTGCTTTTATTTTCTGGATATCTGAGAATATAAATTACACATGTTGCAGGGTAGATAAAATATTCAAAAGCAAAGCTTGTCTGCGTTGCATATGCGAATTCGCGAACGGGATACTCAATCAAATGAAATTCAACGACCAGTAATCCAAGGGGCCACGTTACGAGTTGTTTAAATAAAAAAACTACGTTTGCTTCTCTAATTTTCTTCCTAGGAGTGAATAGAACTAGCAGCAAAATGGTTCCAAACCACACGGATAATAATACGATTCGATCTACCACAATTATTTGAACTCCTTATGTTGTAATAAGTTCTAGTATGACCTTGCATTAGGCTACACAAACCTGTAATTAGGCGTGAAGTACTCCCCATTAAAATGCGTTGTCCGAGGGGATATTCTAGATTATTTTGAATACATATTACTTCATCCAAATGAATTTTGTATGTGAGGAGAATGGAGATATGATCGTTGTATACATAATGATTCTAATCCTATTGGGGTATATGCTATTAATCTTACCTACGCAATGGCTAAAAATTGAACGGATCCATTATCCACTAGACCTACACTTGAAAATTCTACAGATTAGTGACTTGCATGTAGAACGATTAAGAATAAGTCCAATCCAAATTGCATCGATTATCCATGCTGAAAAACCTGACCTTATCTGTATAACAGGCGATTTTACCAAGCATCGAAAGAGTCTCGTCAAACTTGAAAAGTATGTAAGAGCTATGACGATAGGCCATGTACCTATTTATTGTGTTCTTGGCAATCACGATTATCAGCAAAAAAATGTCATGGATGTCATAAATCTGCTTAGAAAGTATGGGCTGCATGTATTAAGAAATGAATCGGTTCATGTAGATCAAATTGAACTCATTGGCATTGATGATTATGATTCAGGTAAAAGCGACATCGAAAAATCTTTTCGACATGTTGATCCTACTAGACCCAAAATCGTGATTACGCATGATCCTAACATCGTTCTTGATTTGAAAAAGCCCTACGATTATTTAATGGCTGGACATTTGCATGGGAAACAATTCAATCTACCCTATTTATTCAGACTGAAAGATGCCGGTAAATTGCCTCGCATGGGCATATATAAGGGGCTACATACAACACAGCACGGGGCTTACTACATATCCAAGGGAATTGGGCAGACGGGTATCAACGCAAGATTTTTAGTCAGAAGTGAGGTGACAATGCATTATTTGTAGAATTAAGGATGGATGGAGGAGGGGTTTGAAAAAGGAAGGGATACAGAACGTCTGTTCCATTTCAGGCGGGTCTATGTTAAAATTAGGAAGAAGTCTTATTCCAAGGGAGGAGCTCGTTTTGAATATGGAAGCCAATAGAGGCAAGATGCCATTGATTACGCCGCACCTATGGTTCGACAAGGAAGCGAAACAAGCCGCAGAGTTCTACTGCGCAGTGTTTCCCCAATCCAACATCACAAACACGACGGTTTTGTACGAGACGCCATCAGGCGATTGTGACCTAGTATCGTTCCAAATCTGGGGACAGCCATTTATGGCTATTTCTGCTGGTCCGCTTTTCAAGCTCAATCCAGCAATCTCATTTATCGTGAATTTTGATCCGTCTCGGGACGTGAACGCAGAAGCAATGATCGACGAAGTGTGGAACAAGCTGTCTGATGGAGGAACCGCGCTTATGCCGCTAGGTGAGTACCCTTTCAGTAAACGGTATGGTTGGATTCAGGACAAGTATGGTGTGTCCTGGCAGCTTATGCTGACGAATCCGTATGGAGAGCCTCGTCCTGCGATTATTCCTTCCATGTTATTCGTTGGCAGTAACTGCGGCAAGGCGGAGGCGGCCCGTGAATTCTATCTTTCGGTTTTCCGCCATTCTCAACCTGGCGCTCTATTGCGTCATGGCTCTGGTGCCGAACCGGATCAAGAAGGAACAGTATTGTTCTCCGACTTTATGCTGGAAAATACGTGGTTTACGGCAATGGACAGCGCGCACAAGCACGATTTTCAATTTAATGAAGCCATCTCACTTCTAGTCAATTGTGAAACACAAGAAGAGATTGACTACTATTGGGATAAGCTCTCCCACGTGCCTGAGGCTGAGCAGTGTGGCTGGCTTAAAGACCAGTTCGGTGTATCCTGGCAGATTTCTCCTGCCATCATGGATGAACTGTTATCTGGGGGCTCCGAAGAGCAGCGGGCTCGTCTTACGTTCGCTTTTATGAAGATGAAGAAGTTCAATATCGCGGAATTGCAAAAGGCATTTGACGGGGGTTAGTGATTAGGAGACAGGAGAGTCATCACCTCTGACTAAGATTACTTTAATGAACCCTTACCTGCACTACTGGAGCAAACAGTATTAAGTGAAGATACAAAACACTGGGTGGCGTTGAAGATGAAGGAACCGGCATTGAGCAAGGTTATGACCGTACTAGATTACTTGAGCCAAGATACAGAAGCGAGGCGAATGTATGAAATGCGACAGAAGGCACTACATGATGAAGCTTCAATGCTTGAAGTAGCAAAGAATATGCTCGGTAAAGGCATGGACATAGCAACAATCTCAGAGTTGACGGGTATTTCCTCAGATGATTTGGAGAAGTTGAAACAGATGCATTAACATCGGATGATAAGTATAGCATGTAACCAAGAGAGAGGGGCTGAGCGTTTTGCTTAGCCCTTTTTCTATAGAATGATTATTAACGCAGAGGAATTCTACATGGGTTGGCAAAGGAAGTACTGCAAAAGTTCAGAGCAGGCTGCCCTAACCGAAGAGAATAAAGACGTGCTACTGGCTTTCCTAAACGTACCTTTCAAGAAACCGGAGAGCAACCGCATACCGAAATCTTACTCATGAATCCATACACTGATAAAGATTCACCTCAAGGTAAGCAATCCATATTTGATATCCTAGCTAAAACAGCAGATGGCAAATTGATTAATATCGAGATGCAGTTATTTAACCGATATGACAATGAGAAGGCAGACTTGAAGTAGCTAATAAAATGCTGGCAAAAGGAATGGACATGGAGTCCGTTTCGGAATTAACAGGACTTTCAATTGAAGAATTAAAGAAATTGAATCAAGATCATTAACTAAACGGCTGCCAGGGGTTTAACCTTGGCAGCCTTTTCTAATGGTGTTTGATCAAGTTTTTTGTATGATCTGTAAGCGATGCGCTCGCTCGCCATTATTAATTGCACTGCCTCAAATATATAAATCAAACCCCTCAGGGGTTCTCACCCCCATACGGCTCCAAGAACGAAAAAGAACATGTCGCATGACATGTTCTTTTTTTGTTCAATATGGAGCCTAGGAGCTGCCACTTGGATGGCACCCCGATAAGGGATGTCCGAATCCTGATTTAAATGGCTGACGAAGCGAACTCGAAGAGGACTTTTAGCGGTAGATTCAGACGCCGTGCTCCTACGCTACGCTCCGTCCGCGCGGGCGAACCCTGAGGGGTTCTTACCCCCATGATCCATACAAAAAACCACGATCCTGAAGGATCGTGGTTTATCTTGTATGGAGCCTAGGGGGATCGAACCCCTGACCTCATCGCTGCCAGCGATGCGCTCTCCCAGCTGAGCTAAGGCCCCGTGATGTCGCTTACAAGTAACGTCGACTTTTTGTATTATACATGAATATCAAGGGGCAAGCAATACCTGAGACATAGGATTTTTTCAATGGCTTTTATTCCTTCAAGCTGTATGGCGATTCTGTTGCAATGGGGGGCTGAACGTTGTTTTCATAGTTATTTTCATGCTAACCTAGTAGTATTAACTAGTTGATCGTTTGGGAGTGAAGTAGAAGTGTCAAACGCAGTATTGTATTGGGTTTACTTGGGGATCGCTTTCGTTGTTCCGTTTGTAATTGGTGTCCTTTTGATGCGAAAAACGAATCGTTTAGGATTCTCTTTTTGGATCACGACGGCGTTAAATATGGTGTTGACGGGGCTCGCCGTTTTATGGTGGAAATCGGTCACCACAGATCAGTTTCAGATGATGTTTGGGATGGCCTTCTATGGTGTATCCGCCGTGAATTTAATGGTTATTGAATTCTTTGCCTTATTCAGTATTCGTAAGAAAATGAATCTGTGAGAGAGAAAGGTGCCGTTATGCCAAAGTCAACACAATCGAAAACGGTATTCTACGTGTTCTTAGTGGCAGCCCTTCTGTGGATGGCTTTCATTTATATGAAGTCTGCCGAACCCTACCAGCAGCAAAGCTTGAAGCCCTATTTGGAATCGAAATTTTCGACGGATAAATTAAAAGAACATATACCCAAAGTGAAGTTTACCTATGATCAACAAGTAATTTCATGGCAAGATCCCATTAATATGATCGAATTCTTCATAAGAAAAGCAGGGCACGTTAGCGAATACGCTGTGCTTGCCCTGCTTTGGTCGATTGCTTTACTTGCCAAACCTGTCAGAATGAACATAGCTTTGATCAGCTCCTTCCTAATCTCATTGCTGTACGCAATGTCGGATGAATGGCATCAATCGTTCGTGAAAGACCGAACGGGGCACGGCATCGATGTAGTCGTCGACGGAGTTGGTATTGTGTGTGCGCTCATTCTGATTGTACTAGTAGTTACGATACGGAATCGAATTAAAGCCAGAAGAATAAGCTAGTTAGAAGCACGTAGACTTTTCTTTTTTTACCTGCTTGCCATTTCCAATGTTCGCGGGATTGGCTTTCCAAATCATGTTGTTGCCACTCCATTAATTTCTCTGATACATAGAGGTCTGTTGGTTGCATACGAGGGTCACTTTCCTTTCTTTTCCTGATACGTTTAGTTTACGCTAGAATAAGGGGAACAAAAAGTGTATAATTCACTTCAAAGATTTCCCCTTTTAGAAAGGAAGCCAACAATGCAGCTTCTTACTCATTTTCTAGAGCTACGCGCAGGTTTTGAGCATGGTGTTGAGCATAAACCGCAACCTATTACGCTAGAAGAATTAGCAGAGAGATTATATTGTTCGACACGGAATGTGAAGATTTTATTGAAAAAAATGAGTGAGCATAACTGGATTTCTTGGAAACCCGGACGGGGTAGAGGGAACATTTCAGAGCTTACTTTTTTGGTTTCATCGGAAGATATGATCTCGAAACAAGCAGTGGAGCTTGCCAATCGAGGTGATTACTTAGGCACGATTGAGCTGATACATCAACTAGGCAAGGGAGAAACACTGCAGGACTCCTTTATCGAGTGGTTGTTCAGCTTTTTTGGCTACCGGGCGGTTGAGCATGAGGAGCGTTTCAAGGATACTTTACGTGTCCCCGTATACAAATGGTTGGTGACTTTGGATCCTGCGCAGACTTTTTTTGCGTTTGATTTCCATCTGGCGAGTCAAATTTTCGATACCCTTATCCGCTATAATCCGCAGACAATGGTGATCGAGCCTCATTTGGCACACTATTGGGAGAAGAGTGAGGATGGCTTGCATTATACGTTTTATCTGCGCAAAGGGGTGCTGTTCCATCACGGTAGGGAAATGACTGCGCATGATGTGTGTTACTCGTTGTCGCGATTAAAGAAGCTTGGTCAGGCCGCCACGCAAGGTTGGATGACCGAAAGTATCGAGACGATTACCGTGCTGAATCGCAGTGCGATTGCAATTGAATTAAGCCAGCCGAACGTGCTGTTTCTTCAACAGTTGGCACATACCTCGATGGCTATTGTTCCTGAGGAAATTTGCCGGGATAATGAATCGATTTTCGGGCGAATGCCGATTGGGACGGGGCCGTTCAGGCTGGAGAGAAACGATGATTACATTTGCAAGCTGCGTGCGTTTGATAGTTATTTTGGTGTAAGGCCGCATATGGATCTCGTTGAATTCTGGCTGCTGCCAACCGATCTGCAGGAATCAACACCAAGTTGGGATATGGTTCAAGTGTATCGCGGGCAATCGAATTCGATGAAGCCAGTAGGTGCGATCGATAAAGATTCAGAATGGCATCAAATTGAACAAACGATAATGGGATGCAGTTTAATCACGTTTAATCGTAATAAAAGAGGGCCGCAGTTCCATCCCAACTTCCGTAAAGCCGTAGATTTGGTTATAGATCGTGAGCGTATGATCGGTGAGCTTGGTGGATTTCGTGAAGCGCCTGCAAGCAGTTTTATCCCGACGATGGAACCACTAGTTAGCGGGTCAAGGACCGATATTGCGGAAGCCAAGCGTTTGCTACATGAAATGGGCTACAAGGGCGAGACGCTACATATGTATGTCTATCGGAACAATAATGATGATGCCATGTGGATTTGCAGGCAGTGCGAGCAGATTGGAATTCCTATCGAGATTACCATTCGAAGTGAGTCTGATATGACGCAAATGGACACCATTGACGAAGCTGATCTTATTTTTTATCACATATGCATGGAAAGCAATTATGACCTTCATATCATACAAACATTGAAACAAAGCAACAGCTATGTGCGTGCACATTTGAACAAAGAGCGGCAGGAGTGGGTAGATTCGAAAATGCAGGGGATTCTTAGTAATCCTAATATGGATGGTCGAATTGCAGGATTACATGAATTGGTTGCCGAGCTTCAGGAGGAGAAATCATTCCTTTTCGTCTTGCATCGCTCCCAACAAACGACGTATCATGATTCAATTAAAGGGGTAAGGATCAACGATTTAGGATGGATTGATTTCCGGGAAATTTGGTTTACACCTAGTGGTTGAATGAAAAAAAACGACCTCACGGTCGTCTAGGAGCAGGTGGCTCAAAACGGTGTTCCATCGCAACCCAGCGTCCATTCGCAACGAAAAAGCCGATGAATGCGAAAACGATCAGTCGAATTGGAATCCACGTAGAATTAATGGAGTGGGAGACTAGCAATTCGAGCAAGGTCGTGAAGAGTGTGGCTCCGATTCCCCATGGAACGATGCCGAACGTAACTAAATATCTGGAGCGGCCTAGGTTCTTTCTTTTAAGCCATATAGCCTTATGCGAATCTTTCATGTCAAAGCTCCCTTTTTTCTTTCTAGTATAGCACTGCTTGCGAAAAATCTCGAATGATAGAAGCTCCACACTTTGAAAAGTCGTTTTTCTTAGGAGAGGGGTAAACATAATCAGCATAATATGGTAGTATAAGGAAGTTGAAAAGGGGGAATACACCATGCTTATCAAAATACTACTATTTGGTTTACTCTGGCGAATCGTGGGTAATCCATTTCTCGCTCTGCTTATTTTACTTGTTATTCTATATGTATTGGATAGAAGATACGTTGGCATTCTGCCGAATGTCTGGAGACCGTTTCAGTTAAAACGAAAAGCAGCACGTCTGCGAATTGACCTCCACGCGAACCCGCACAATACGTCAGCGAAGCTGGACTTGGCACGTATTCTTATTGAACGCAAGAAATATCAAGATGCGCTGCCCTACTTGGAGCAAACACTGCCAATTATGCAGGAGTCTGCCGACGTTCATTATGAAATTGGGCTGTGTCAACTGAAGCTAGGCAGGATTGACAAGGGTGAAACCTATATGCTGAGGGCAATTGAACTCAATCCGCGCGTAAAATATGGCGAAGCCTACCTGCGCCTTGGCGAGGCTCTGGCTCCCCATGCACCTGAGCGTGCGGCGCAGTTTATTGAACAATTCCGCGATCTGCACTCTTCGTCGGTCGAGGCTTACTACCGACTGGGCCAGCTGTATCAGCAGCTCGGCCGCCAGGAAGACGCCAAGCGCGCGTACCGCGAAGCGCTTGATATCTACCGCGGCTTGCCACGCTACAGCCGCAGACAGCAGCGGCGCTGGGCTTGGCTAGCGCGCATGAAATAGAAAGGTTCCGCTCATCTGCGAGCGGAACCTTTTTGCATGGCGCGCGCGTAACCGCGCGCCAGCAGCCAAGCGCCCAGCAGCCCGATCAGTACGGCTGCTGCGGTGTGCACATCATAGAGCCAGATGCGCCCAGGCGCTGGCTCTGGTGTGACGCGATCCCACAGGGTGAGGATCGCGGGATGCACGAGATAGATGCCGAAGGAGGCTGCGCCTAAGGCAGACAAGAAGGCGCTGAAGCGAGAGCCGCGCGCCAGTTGGTTGCGCGCCCACGGCACGCAGACGAGTGGGATGGTCAGGCAGTAAACGAGCAAGGCAAGCTCGAACCACGTATTTTCGATCATAGCCAAACCATACTGCTGAATCAGGAGCATGCCTACATAAGCGCCACCAGCCAGATAGACGGCGCTCCATATCCCCATTTTATAACGAATCGCCCAATTCACTATCGCTGGATAATAGATCCCCATGAAAGCGCCGAAGCAGAAGGTAGCCGTATAGCTTAAGCACAACGTGGCATATTCAGGCAGTGGAACTAACCAATGATGTAGAGTATAGGAAGCTGCTTGAATGCCGATACCTAGAGGGATCAGGCCGCGACGAAGCCATGCGTAACGTTTAATCGCAGCAATCATCAAGGGGAAAAGCGCATAAAACTGGACGATAATGACAATGTAATAGAGATGATAGCTCGCATTGCCTGACAGAAGTAATTTAAATAGATGAAGCGCATCCACCTGTATCGTGCCATGAAACATGATTTGATTATATAAATAATAGAAGATAGACCAACTGACATAAGGAATTAATATCTTTTGCAGTCTTTTTGTCCAAAATGCAAGTGCCATCCCTGACTCCCAGCGGTCATAATAGGAATAGAACAAGACTTGACCACTAATCCAGATGAACAAAGGAACAGTAAACAAACTTGCTTTATTCAGCATGAAAAAGAATGCCTGAGACCCTGTTCCAACAGGAAGTTGAGTGGCGCCAGAGGTACCATGAATGAGTACAACGGCGAAGATCGCAAGCGCGCGTACAATGTCGATTTCCGACAGTTTGGGCTTTGATAACATGGGGGGAACTCTCCTTTTTTCTCTCGTTTCACTGTAACATGATCCCCATAGGAGGACAATGCCTCTAGGAATGAAAGCCTGTGCAGCTTGACGCTCTCACCTACCCGAGATAAACTGTTGATAGCATGTAATGAGATCAATCAAGAGGGTGAATGAACGTGAGTTATGAATATTTGATGCAGGCGGTTTTGCTCATATTTTTGGTGATTATCACTTTTTTTGCGATGTTGGTATGGACGAAATGGCGAAAAAGAGGACGGAGATAGACCATGTACTTTATTAATCATGAACAAATCGATGGACGTATTCAGTTTCTATCGGTTTTAGCCGAGGCGAGTCAGCAATTAGAGGCACAGTGGGCACAAGGTAAGCAAGATCTGACTTGGCAGCTCTCCCAAGAACGCGTACTTCATTTGGCGATAGAAACCGTGACGGATGTTGGGAGCTTGCTTATAGATGCTTTTATTCTAAGAGACGCAAGCAGTTATGAGGATATTGTAGAGATCGTACATGGTGAAGGAGCATATTCAGAGTCTTTGACGGAGACCTTGCTCCAATTAGTGAAGCTGCGTAAGCCGCTTGTACAAGACTTTGTAGTATGGCAACGTCAGGACTTGCATCCATTAATACCTAAACTCCCAGCGGCTTTTGAGGAATTCGCGGCTTCTGTTCGCGCGTTTATTAAGAGTGAATTGGCATAACATACATAAGTGTTTCATAATTTACTTATTGCCTGTGATGCTGTAAAATGAGACTTAAACGAGTTCCGAGGACAGGTGAGAGCATGAATCCAACACTAGAAACATCAACGCGTAAAGTGATTCTTTCTATGCTCAAAACGCAAGGGCCGTTGAGTGTTCAAGATATGGCCAAACAACTCGGAATTACAGAGATGGCAGTAAGGCGACATATTCATTCGATGGAGAAGGATGATCTGCTTGAGGCTAAGCTTGTCAGACAAGCCATGGGGCGTCCAACAAGTGTGTATACGTTAGCGCCACAAGCGGACGAATTATTTCCCAAGAAATACTCGCAGTTAACCTTGGATTTATTAGATGAGTTATTGGAAGACGAAGGTCAAGATAAAATTGAACGGCTCTTTGAAGGCAGACAGGGGAAGCTCGAAGCTCGTTATCAATCAAGGATGCAAGCCGCAAGCTTAGAGGATCGCGTGGCTGAACTAGCACACATTCAGAATGAGAATGGCTACATGGTTGATTGGTACCGGCAAGGCGACGATGCTTATATCTTCAATGAACACAATTGTCCGATTGCGAAGGTAGCCAATACCTTTCAGCAGGCATGTCAATGTGAATTATCGTTGTTCCGTAATTTGCTTGATGCCCAAGTAGAACGGACAGAGTGTCTTGCCAAAGGTGCTAACAAATGTGTGTATATCATACGTCAAAATAAATAGTTTGGAAGGGAAGAAGTTAAGCAGACTATGTCTGGCTTAACTTCTTTTTTGCCGTTTTGGGGTTAGGCGTTGATCTTTGAGCTCATGGAGACACACGGAGCGGTGCCGAATGCCGAATGCCGAATTCTTCGACTACCGCCAGCAAATTCGCCCCTGTAGCCCCTGAGATAGTCGAATTCTTCGACTATCTCGGTAACACATCCTAACCTCACATTATTATTTTCACTTTATCCGTTTCACGGCTTCAGGATCTGTTTATACATACATAGGGAGAATAATTTTGGGACAAATTTCCAAGTTACGGACTGAAATCACTCCTAATCTATCGAAGTCTATATTACCTAGATAGCAGAGGAGGTGAAACTATTGAATTTGAAGAAAAATAGTTCTAGTCAAATAGAGAGAAAAAGGAGTGCTTTCAGAGTGAAATCAATGATTGGGAAAATTTCTCATGCTTTGGCTCTCTTCATGATTGTTTCTATTCTCGTACCTGTCATTGCATTCGGAGCATCGCTAGGCATCAAGTCGTACACATACGACAAAACAACTGGAAATGTAACAGCAACCGTTTATAGCGACGTTTATGACAATGTATCTGGGGCTGTGTATCTGAATGTGTATGCTCCTGATCTTCATTTATTGAAGAAAGCCTACATGTCGGGATACACCAATTCAGAGACTGTAAATGGCGTTACATATTACAATTTTACATTTAACACAGGGATAACAGCTAATGTATATGATGCCGTATATTTATCAGGCCAATATAGTTCTACAGTTTCAAGCCGCGTATATGCGACGGATGCCAACCCCGATGTACCAGGATGTACGAGTTACTGTAGTGGAGGGTATGGCGGAGGAGGTTGGTATCCACCAGTAGCGGGGACTAGTATTTCTGTTCCTATGACAGGTGAAGTTAACGAAGATAGTTTGAGAAATGCGTTAGCTTCGTATACCAACATAGAACTCACATTATCCGGCGACATTGCCCTTATTCCAGCTTCTGCTTTAGTTGACGCTGTAGGTAAAGCGGGCTCGACCCTTACTGTTCGATCAGACAATGGCACTTATATGCTTCCTCTTTCGATCTTAGATCTAAATGCGCTAGCCCAAGCACTAGGAATCCCTATGAAGGATCTGAAGATCAAAGTCAGTATTACGAAGCTTACCGGCGACTCTGCAGCCGCGGTGACTTCAGCAGCCACTTCGATCGGTGCTAAAGCAATTACTGATGCAGTTGACTTTAATGTTGTTGCACTAGGACCTGGAGACAAAACGACTTCGATTGATTTTGGCAAAACGTATGTTTCACGTTCTATTAACATCTCCGATACGGTAGATACGAAGATGGTTACAGGTGTTCTCTACAATGAGACTACGAAGAAGCTAAGTTTTGTTCCAGCAATCTTCGAAGTTAAAGATGGCAAAACAGTTGCAACACTGAAGCGTAACGGCAATAGTATCTACACGGTTGTCGAGATGAACAAAAACTTTACAGACACGGCATTCCATTGGTCTAGAGCTGATGTAAGCCTCCTGGCCAACAAGCTCGTGATTGATGGGATGACAGATTCAACATTCGCTCCTGACCTTTCTATTACCCGCGCAGAATTTGCAGCTTTGGCTGTTCGTTCCTTAGGCTTATCTCTGAATACGACAACAGCCACATTTAACGATGTAGATGCGTCCGATTGGTACGCTACAACAGTAGCAACGGCAGCGAAAGCGGGCATTATTGATGGTTATGAAGATGGTTCATTTAAACCAAATGCTCAGATCACTCGTGAAGAGCTTGCCGCTATGATTGTACGAACGATGAATTATGCAGGATTGAAATCAAATCTTTCTGATTCACAACAACTCGCGTTATTAAGCAAATTCAGCGATTCTAACCGTATCGTGTGGGCACAGAAAGAAATTGCTACTGCGATCGATGCGGGCATTATCAATGGGTTGACGGATACAACGATCGGTTCAAGCAACCAAGCAACTCGTGCAGAAGCCGCTACTATGTTGAAACGTTTCCTAAGTAAAGCAGGATTCATTAACTAATATATTAAAAAGGAAACCTGATCTGTGGACTAACGTGTCCCAAGATCAGGTTTTTTTTACGGACCTGAAGGCAGTTGGAGCCGCCGTAAGTCGAAAAATCGACTTACACGCCGCTAACCGCGCCAGCGCTCCGCCCCTTGCCATACCCTTCAGCATACTTTCAGCTTATATTCATACAGCTATCAGCCCAATTTAAGTATCACTTCAGGTTATCGTTCTATACTTGGTCTATCAGCAAGATAACCAAATGACAGCAATCGAGAGGCGGTAATCGTATGAATGAAGATACGAACAATAAAGTGAACTTGAATGACATAAAAATTGTAAAGACTAGCAATTCTAGAGTAAAGCCAATATTTGCAGCTTTCATGGCAGGGGCAGTTGTCGTTGGCGGGTTGATGTTTACATCGGACAAATTGAACCTATTTGGTTATGATTCGCAGACAGTGCAGTCAAGTAGCTCCGCTGCTTCAGCAGTGAACGCAGCAGGAGCTGGTGTCCAAACAGCATCGCTGAACAATTTAGGAACCAATAGTATTTCTCAAATTACGAAAGCTTCGAGTCCAGCCATTGTCAAAATTGAAACGAGAGTAAAACAAGCAAGCACATCAGGCAATCGCCGAAATTCACAGCAGCAAGGAACGCAAAGCGGAGATACGATCGAAAATGGGATCGGATCTGGGTTCATTTTTGAAGATAGCGGTTATATATTAACGAACGAGCATGTGATAGACGGAGCAGATGAAATCGATGTATATGTACAAGGTTATGATACCCCATTTAAGGCAACGCTACTTGGCAACAGTTATGATTTAGATTTGGCAGTACTCAAAATTCAAGGAGAAAAAGCCTTTCCCGCTTTGAAAATTGGCGATTCAAATGCTGCCGAAGTAGGTGAGTGGGTTGTTGCGATTGGTAATCCATATGACTTTGATTATTCCGTGACAACAGGTGTTCTAAGCGCCAAGGAACGTGAAATCAGCATTGATGATGAGCAGGGGACACGTAACTACAAGCATTTGTTACAAACGGATACGGCGATTAACCCGGGTAACTCCGGTGGCCCGCTCTTAAATTTAAATGGTGAAGTCATTGGGATTAATACGGCTGTCAATGCCGAAGCGCAGGGAATGGGCTTTGCGATTCCGGCAAGCACGATTAGCGCGGTCGTCGATAAATTGAAAAACAATGAAGCCATTCCGAAAGATCCAGCTCCTTACATTGGCGTTTCCTTGCAAAATATTACCGAAGACATGCTGCAGGATTTGAAGATTAATAGTACCAATGGTGTGGTAGTAGCTGAAGTGCAGCAAGGTTCACCCGCTTTCAAAGCGGGAATTCGCCAGTATGATGTCATTACGGAAGTGAATGGTAAAGGAATCACTAATACGGAGGAACTGACCAAAGCGGTGCAAGCCGCGGCAGTTGGCGATGCTTTGAAGGTGAAAATTTCGCGCGATGGTCAAACGAAGGATGTGTCTGTACTCGTTGGCGATAAAAATACAGCAACTGCTTATCAGAGTTAAATAGTTCACATAGACACTAAAGAACGGAGCCGCGATCCCTCGCGAGCTCCGTTTCCTTATGTATCGACAACGTTATTATTTATGCACGCGCTGCCGCGAGCAATTGAACCGCCTTATCCGTGATCCAGCCGAAATTGCCAGCTTCAATCTCTTTCAGGTTGATGAGCGAGCCGCCAATGCCTAAGCCATAGCAGCCAACGCCCAGGAATTGCTTGATATTATCTTCGGTTACGCCACCTACAGCAATCATAGGAATGGTATCCAAAGGTCCCATCAATTCTTTGATGTAAGGCAAGCCTAGGCTTGCGCTTGGGAATATTTTAACGGCGGTAGCCCCGGCTTTCCATGCTTTCACAACTTCGGTTGGCGTCATCGCACCAGGGAAGATCGGAATCCCCTCTTGTTTTGACCAACGGATGACCTCTTCATCCAAATTCGGAGTAACCAGGAAAGCAGCTCCGGCAGCAACAGCTTGTTTGGCGTCCTCCAGATCCAGTACAGTGCCGGCTCCTATGAACATGCGATCTCCCCATTGCTTTTGTAGGTTCGAGATCATAGAGAGTGCACCAGGCGTGTTTAGCGTTACTTCCATAACGGTGACTCCACCTTGGTGAAGTGCCTCAGCAACAGACAGAATGTGATCTTCCTTCACGCCTCGAACGATTGCCACGATCCGTGTATGTTCAATTTCTTGTATGCCTTGTTCTCGGTTCATTTCCGGATTCCCCCAAATCAATTCCTAAGTATTTGTTGTTTATTATGACAGGTTCCAGAAATTTTTCCAATCCGTTTGTGTCAAAACAAGCCCTACCTACCTATACTGTAGTAATTCATAGGCATTCGTCTAGAAGCCGCATCAATTCTCACAGCTTTCAGCTCATCGGAGGTGACCTACATGACATGGAGTGAGATTAGTATCGTCAGCTTGGCAGTTGCTTGTTTAGTGCTCATTGTTTTTATCGTTCGAATGCTCATTACAGCTACGCGAACGCTTCGCTTGTTAGGGGACACGGTTATTGAAGTTAAGCAGGGAGTTGTCCATACGACAGAGCACGCGGAGAATCTAATGAAGCAATTAGGGCAGCTTACGGAAGAGGTACATTTGCAAGTTCTTGCTTTAGAGCCAAGTATGCAATCGGTTGAAAAGGCAGGAAAGGCAGTCGGGGAAGTTGCTTCCCTACTAAGCAAAGCCTCACGGATGATGAACGATTCCTTACTAGGTGCGGAAAAGGTCGTACATACGCACCAGAAGCGTATCTACGACATCATGGAATGGGCAACCACAGGGTATGAGCTATGGCAGAGATGGAAGGCGCAGCGGAGTGCGAAATCAGATCAATAAGGAGTGGATATCACATGTCCAATGGAAAAAAAGGTAAAGATCTTCTCATCGGTGCAGTCGTAGGTGGTTTAGTTGGGGCTGCAGCAGCGCTGTTGTTCGCACCGAAATCAGGTCGTGAACTACGTAGTGATATTGCAGAAGGAGCTACTGTTGTTAGTGACAAAACCGTTCAGTTGGCTACGACAGTTAGTCAAAAAACGCAAGCGGCTGCTAAAACAGTAAGTACGACAACTACGGATCTCGTAGGTAAAGCTAAGGATACAGCAGCAAGTGTTGTCGAAACAGTTCGCTCATGGAAAGATTCGCAATCGGAAGACGAGGTCCAAGATGAGATCGCGGCCTCGGAAGCCGCAGAAGATTTAGTTATCGTAGGACGTTAATTCCAAAGAAAGAAGCAGAGTGCACCGTCTAGGCGTACTCTGCTTCTTTTGTTTACCATTTGGAAGGATCAATTTTACTAATATCCAGACCTTCCCACACATTCTTAATATCAGCGGTCTCTGGATGATCGAAGAGCAACCATGCGGTGGGGAGATAGCGTTCACCGTATTCACTTGAAGGTTTATTAATAATAGCATTATTATGGACCAATACGGTTGAAGCGCCACCATCCAAGTTCGCCGCGGTAATCGCGCCATGCGCTAAGAAAATTTCTTGCACATCATAGAGCGTTGCACCGATACTGTGCGTTTGTCTGCCGTCAATGATCGCGAAGAGGATCGCTCCGTCTTTCGTTTGAGCCATGCATGTGCGTGGTGCGATTCCCCAGCCATCCGCTTGGCTTTTGACTTGGCCTACACCATTTACGATGAACCGAGGGCTGAAAGAAACGGCTTCTTGGACGCCCATTTCAAGCAGCTCAGATACTTTGTATTTGCCTGATATCATTCGGCCTTGCTTATCAATCCCAACGATCTGTACGGTACCGTTCATGCCCTTGTCATTATAAAAGATTTTGCCTCCGGAGATGACAACGCCTTCTGGTTGAAAGCCATTGCCCTCCCAGTTCGGATCAATGAATCCCCCGCCATTCACACCGAGGATCGCCCCCGTACGTTTGACCATGGAAGACACTTTTTCCCCCTTGCCTGCTTTCTCAGGCACAGCTATGCGAAGCTTGGTAGGATCTGAAATCGTAACAAGTTTACCTTTGAAATTAGGGCCCGATATGTTCTCGATGGTTACCAAATCTTTTTTGACTGGAGCTAGAGCTTCTGTAGGTGTGTAGGATGGCAGAGGGGTGAGTTCTACAAGTCCTAGATCTTTCTCCGTACCCATTTCGTCAAAGCTCTTCGTATATGCGGCTACACGTTTCTGCAACTCGGATGTGCCTATGAAATATTTGGCCCAATCTCGATGCTGCGTGGTGATAATCGTGTCTGCCATCATATAACGCAGGTTCGATCCCGAAGCAGTAAGGAAAAACCAGCACAAACCTAAAATGGCTAGGAGTGTAATCGTAAGTAGTGTATACGACATAAAGCGTATGCCTGCAGAACGTTTGTGCTTTACGCGTGCTTGCAAGGTAGTCTGTCGGGTAGTTGATTGTTGAACAGCCATGCTTAAGCATCTATCCTCTCTAACGCTAATGGAGTCCACACTGTCACCTAGTAAGACGAAAAGAAAGGAGAATAAGTTTCAGATTTCCCTGAAAATGTTCTCCTTTTTTTGTAAAATGTTTAATTTTGTCGTTGAAGTGAGGCTAGTAGAGAGTCCGTAATCGGACTCTTCTCAAATTGATACTCAAGATCGTTTCCTGCATGATAGGCGACGCTGCGTAAGATAAGTTCATGGTATTTCTTTTGACGCAAGGCAGCAATCGTCACGCTCAGACTCACACCAAGCGGATCGAAATATAGCTTACCAGCTTGGGCATCATATTTCTTCACGTGTGTTAAATTGACGAATAGATCGGTATCCATTTTCTTGAAACCTTGATCTTCTAGTTGATCTAGGAAATGGCTGAAATCTAATAGAGACTGCATCGGAATCGTACGATTGCCGATCCTAGTATGATACGTCATTTCGGTAGATCCAATTTCTATAAAAAGGATGTCAGCAAGGGGGAGAGTGGGCGGTCCCGCTTGACTATCTTGGTTACCTGTTTCAAGATAACCAGCTTTCTCCATAAGATCTGTATACGAAAACTTATAGGCATCCGACAGTTTCTTTAGTGTGATAGGGGATGGTTTAATCTTTTCATTCGTCGAACGGTTACGCTCTAATTCCAAATCACGAATATAGGCATGGGACAGACCGCTCTTATTGGCAGCTTCACGTAAGGACATCTTCCCTCGCAAGCTCTCCAGAAATTTACCGAATCCTTCAAATTGCTTCATCATAGGAATCCCTCCATATGTTAATTGTAATTGAATTGGCTCAAAATTGAAACGATTGTAGCACTTATTGGTACTAATTACCTGAGTGGAATGTGAACATCTTATATGATTCGCAAGCAAAATGCGAATTTAGTAGGTCGGGAGAATCAACCCCGTGACTTCTTTCTTCTATTTTTTTATAATAGGGTAGAAGAGAGGGGACGATTTCATTGTTAAAAAAATGGCTGAGAGACAACGGCATGCATATTTCATGGCTAGTTGCCTTAGTTGCGACACTTGGAAGCTTATATTTTTCTGAAATCTTGCATTATGCACCATGTAAACTATGCTGGTATCAGCGTATTCTTATGTACCCATTGGTTGTCATTCTCGGTATTGCATCCGTGCGCAGAGATTACAAATTAACCATCTATGTATTGCCCTTAACGATTTGGGGAGCCTGTATCTCCATCTATCATGTTTTATTACAAATGGGTGTTTTCAAAGAAACGGGTACAGGGTGTGGTCCCATTGCTTGTGATACCGACTATTTGAACTGGCTTGGATTTATTACCATTCCAATGCTGGCTGGAACAGCGTTTATCCTACTGACGGTTCTACAATACTTGACTTATCGCGCTACAAAATAACGCCAAAATCTATCGTTAGGCAGGTAATTTGTCATTCACTGTCGAATAGGATGGAAGAAGAATCCATCCTAACCGAGGTGTATATCATGACTAAACATACCCATAAAGCTGCACTGCTGATCGTACTGAGTGTTTCGTTGGTCGGTTGTGCAGATATAAGCCTAACGGCCCCTGTCGGCACGGAAGCCTCTGCCACAGCCAGTCCAGTGATTTCCCCTAAATTTTCACCAACACCTTCTCCAACCCAAACAGTTAAACCATCTCCAACGCCTACACCAACACCACAGCCAACGGCTGTTCCAAGTGTGTCACCAACTGCTTCACCGAAGCCAAGTTCAACGCCTAAAGCTACAGCCGATCCTGCCAAAACGAAACCAATATCTGCGGATCGGACACCGTATTCCTGGTACTATATGAAGAAAAAAACAGGGCAAGTTCCTGATTTCCCGCATGAAACCAAAACCTTTACCAGCGACCAGAAAGCGGTCTGGGTTGGTACAGGGAAGAAAGTATATTTAACTATTGATGCCGGAGGACCGCTCATAGAAGTTGATCTCATGCTGAAATCACTCAAAGAGAACAACGTGAAAGCGAACTTTTTTATCACAGGAAACAACATTAAGAAGAATCCGGAATATTTGAAAAGAATCGTGGCAGACGGTCATTATGTAGCGAACCATACGATGACGCACACAGATTTTAATGACTTGACGGATGATCAAATTCGCAAGGAAATTAAGGATTTTGAAGTCGTGTATAAGCAGATTACCGGTAAAGATGTCGGCAACTATTTCCGTTTCCCTTATGGTCACTATAATCCCCATAACTTAAGTTTGGTATCGGAATTGGGCTATACCTCTGTGTTCTGGTCTACGGCCATGCGTGATTGGGAGCCTAGAGCGAATGGTGCTGAGGATCCCTACAACGATATCATGAATAATTTACATGAGGGTAACGTGATTCTAATGCATCAGGGTTCCATTGAGAACATGCAGGCACTTGATCGTATTTGTAAAGAAATCAAAAAGAGAGGCTATGAGTTCGGACTTGTAACCGAGCTTCAGCCCAAAAAGTAAAGAAGATTAGGTCGAAATCTGTGTCGTACTCTTGGTACCTTTAAGCTTGGCCGCACATATCCTAACCATGTGGTTTATATCAATTCATCAACCGGCAAAGGAAGCGGATATGTGTGGGGCAAGCGATAGCCGTACTGGACTCCGGAGTCGGAGGGTTAACTGTTGTAAAAGAAGTCATGAAACAGCTGCCGCATGAAAAAGTCATTTATTTTGGTGATACGGCTAGGAGCCCGTATGGACCCCGTCCTGCTAATGAAGTTCGTCACTTTACACGTCAAATCGTAGATTACTTACTTCAGTTTGATCCCAAAATGATTGTGATTGCCTGTAATACAGCGACCGCGGTCGCGATAGAAGACATACGTGCGCGTGTCTCGATTCCTGTTGTAGGTGTGATTGCACCAGGGGCAAGAGCAGCAATCAAAACGACACAAAGCGGCATGATCGGTGTCATTGGCACAGATGGAACGATACGCAGTCAAGCCTATGAAACGGCGTTGAAGCAGATTTCGCCTGATATACATGTTTATAGTGAGGCGTGCCCGTTACTAGCTCCTTTCGTTGAGAGAGGACTTTATAGTAGTGATCGTGCACATTCCATCGTGGAGCAATCCCTGAGTCCCTTGAAAGATAAGCCGATCGATTGTTTAATTTTGGGATGCACCCATTATCCATTTCTGATGGAATCCATTTCTCAAGTCATGGGTCCTAAAGTGACATTAATTTCTTCGGCGGAAGAGACGGCCAGAGATATAAGTACGATCCTGTCTCAGAGAGGCATGCATTCGAAATCCCAAGAAACGCCGATTCATCAGTTTTTCTGCAGTGGTACGCCAACTGTTTTCCGGCAGATTGCGGAGAACTGGCTCAAGGAATATATTGCCTTCATGCCTGTCGTGTGGCAGGTCCCAACTATTATTTAATCGGTTCAAATAGACCCTCAGGGGTCTATTTTTATTTCATTTCATTACGTGCAAATGAGATGCCGCATGATTCCAGCAACCTCATCATAAGAATAGCCATACGAAAGAAGTAAAGGCAGTGGGGTGATTGTATGCTGGGTTATGACTATGAGACATTGGTGAGTGAGTTGAATCGTTTAGGCAAAATATATCCTTTTTTGCAGACCACTTGTATTGGTCAGAGTGTAATGGGAAAGGACATTTATGCGCTGCGTATCGGGCACGGTACGAAAGAAATCCATTTTAATGCAGCGATGCATGCGAATGAATGGATAACAGCACCCTTGCTGGTGCAGTTTGTTGAGGATCTGGCGTGTGCTTATGCAAGAGGGACCGCGTGGCAGGGGCGGAATGTTAGACGTATTTTGTCCGAGTATGCCTTGTGGGTTGTGCCCATGGTTAATCCAGATGGCGTTGAACTTGTTATACATGGACTGCCAGAAGATCACCCGCATCGTGATGCATTATTGGCATGGAATAAAGGCTCGTTATCGTTTATTAATTGGAAAGCAAATATACGGGGCGTCGACCTCAATGATCAATTCCCAGCTCATTGGGAAGAGGAGAAACTGCGAAGAGATCATGATGGACCAGGTGAGCGTGACTACGGTGGCGAATCACCGTTATCTGAGCCAGAAGCCGCGGCATTGGCTGGATTCACCGAGTGTCATGACTTCGAGCTTGTTGTTGCTTTACATACTCAGGGGAGAGAAATCTACTGGAATTACCGTGATTATGAACCAGCTGAAGCTGAAGCACTTGCAGTGAGAATGGCTTTAGCTAGTCAGTACGAAGCTGTGAAGCTCACGGGAAGTGACGCGGGGTATAAGGATTGGTTCATCCAGCACTTTGGGCGACCAGGCTTTACAGTCGAGGTAGGGTTAGGAGTAAATCCGCTGCCGATTGAAACTTTTGCGTTACTATATGAGGAAGTCGTTCCGATTTTATTGACTGCCTTAGATAACTAATCGCGAGACAAGTCTCTCTAACTTGCTTGTGTTCGCCACGAACCGACTTTGCCCAGACTTCATATACTGTGAAGAGGAAGCTGCTGGGGAGGCGTGAACATGGCACCACCTAAAGGTAAAGGCAAAGTTGTTAAGAAGAAAAAGGAAATTTCATCTCGTGCGCAATACACCATGAGAATTGTTGAATCTGCCACTTGTTCGGTGTGCAAAACACCATGCGCAAGGGGAATGCGCTATCTAGACATGATGTCACAGCCCGGGGCTGTCGGCAGAGGCGTTCCGTGTATTTTGACACGAAGGAAAATCAATTAACTTGGATCCGCCCCTCTCTAGGGGGTGGATTTTTGGTTTTCTGTGGGGATAGCGCACCACCTCACCAAGCTCCCAAGCACAAATTAGTTCACCAAGTCCACCATGCCCAACTAGCTCAATTCTCCGTCAAAATTAGCCGAACCAACTCCCGCATCTTCTTGCAATCAGCTGCTTGTCAGCAATAACTGTATTTTCTGTAGTTAATTCAATAGAATTTCGCACGAAATCCCATTTAGATGGAAAAAGTACAGGCCTGTTGATTAGCCAAATATTGGAATGTTGGCAGGATAAATAACACCACTGGATAAGAACACCCTCCATTCTGGT
>NZ_LYPB01000048.1 GCF_001653565.1 Paenibacillus oryzisoli | reverse complement strand
GTGCTCAGAAATCAGTTGTTAGACAGTCTGACGTACGGTTTGATGAGGAGGGGCTGAAATATTTCAGCCCTTTACTCTAGACGTGATAGTTAAATTTTTTCAGTGTGAAAGATAAATTTGAATGGATTCACGAAAAAAATAAAGAAACTGTCGAAAATAATGTGATACAATGGTTAGGGCTTGCGAAGAAGTGTGATACTAATTCCGGTAGCAAGATCGTTTCTCGTGCACAACGTCAATTGGAAATTACACTTTTCCCTGTATAGCACGTATAGAAAGTCCATACTGATAGGAGGATTTAGGAAATGAATATCCATGAGTATCAAGGCAAAGAAGTCCTGAGACAGTACGGAGTCAGCGTTCCTAACGGAAAGGTTGCATTTACTGTTGATGAGGCAGTTGAAGCAGCAAAAGAACTTGGAACATCTGTTGTCGTTGTTAAGGCGCAAATTCATGCCGGTGGTCGCGGTAAAGCAGGCGGCGTTAAGGTAGCCAAAAACCTCGATGAAGTGCGTACATATGCTAGCGAAATTCTAGGTAAAGTACTCGTCACTCACCAAACAGGTCCAGAAGGTAAAGAAGTAAAACGCCTTTTGATCGAAGAGGGCTGTGACATTAAAAAAGAATATTACGTAGGTGTAGTTGTTGACCGTGCTACAGGCAGCGTCGTTTTGATGGCTTCCGAAGAAGGCGGCACGGAAATTGAAGAAGTAGCTGAACATTCTCCTGAGAAAATTTTCAAAGAAGTGGTAGATCCTGCAATCGGTCTTCAATCTTTCCAAGCACGTAGACTTGCTTATGCAATTAACATCCCAAATGAGCTTGTAAACAAAGCAGTTAAGTTCATGCTTGCTCTTTACAAAGCATTCGTTGAGAAAGACGCTTCCATTGCTGAAATCAACCCATTGGTTGTAACGGGTTCTGGCGACGTTATGGCTCTTGATGCGAAATTAAACTTTGATTCTAACGCTCTTTTCCGTCACAAAGACATCGTTGATCTTCGTGACCTTGAAGAAGAAGATGCAAAAGAAATCGAAGCTTCCAAATATGACCTTAGCTACATCGCACTTGATGGCAACATCGGTTGTATGGTTAACGGCGCTGGACTTGCTATGGCCACTATGGACATTATCAAGCACTACGGCGGAGACCCTGCTAACTTCCTAGACGTAGGGGGCGGTGCGACGAAAGAGAAAGTTACAGAAGCTTTCAAAATCATCCTTTCCGACGAGCAAGTTAAAGGGATTTTCGTGAACATTTTCGGAGGTATCATGCGTTGTGACGTTATCGCTGAGGGCGTTATCGCTGCGGCTAGAGAGCTTGGGCTTTCCCGTCCGCTTGTTGTACGTCTTGAAGGTACGAACGTTGAGCTTGGTAAAAAGCTGCTTAACGAATCCGGCTTGAACATTGTTGCTGCTGACTCCATGGCTGACGGCGCGCAAAAAATCGTTGCACTTGTTAAATAAAAAACCTGAACGGTTTGAAAAATAGATAAGGGATGTGAACAATCGATCATGAGTATTTTGGTCAATAAACATACAAAAGTCATTACTCAAGGGATTACCGGCGCTACGGGTTTGTTTCATACCAAAGGCGGTCTGGACTACGGCACGCAAATGGTGGGTGGCGTAACTCCTGGTAAAGGCGGCACTACTGTAGATATCACGTTGGAGAATGGTGAGCTTGTTAAGTTGCCTGTTTTCAACACGGTTGTAGAAGCGAAAAAAGTAACAGGTGCTACAGCATCCGTTATCTATGTACCTCCTGCATTTGCTGCAGAATCCATCATCGAAGCGATTGAAGCTGAGCTTGAATTGGTTATCTGTATCACAGAAGGTATTCCTGTGCTTGACATGGTACGCGTTAAGCGTTACCTAGAAGGTAAAAATACTGTTCTTATCGGACCTAACTGCCCTGGCGTTATTACACCAGGCGAGTGCAAAATCGGTATTATGCCAGGATACATCCACACACCAGGTCACGTAGGTGTTGTTTCACGTTCTGGAACATTGACTTACGAGGCTGTTCATCAATTGACAACGCGCGGAATTGGACAATCCTCCGCAGTTGGTATCGGTGGAGATCCAGTTAAAGGATCCGAGTTCATCGACATCCTCAAACGTTTTAACGAAGATCCAGATACGTACGCGGTCATCATGATTGGTGAAATCGGTGGTACGGCTGAAGAAGAAGCAGCGGAGTGGGTTGCGGCTAACATGACGAAACCAGTCGTTGGCTTCATCGGCGGTAAAACAGCGCCTCCAGGAAAACGTATGGGCCATGCTGGTGCCATTATTTCTGGTGGTAAAGGTACAGCTGCTGAGAAAGTTGCAACGATGGAAAGATGTGGTATTCGCGTAGCGGCTACACCATCCGAAATGGGATCAACTCTTGTTAGCGTACTTGAAGAAAAAGGTATGCTTGATAAAGTTATCACAAAAAAATAAGCTTCGTTTCACGAAGGTAAGCAACCTTCCATTTCCCTTATTTGGGATTTGGGAGGTTTTTTTATTTTCAGCTAGATGCATAGATTTGTCATTCTTGGAAGGAGTGTATATACTAATGGATAATCGTCGTTGTTTAATTGGCTTACATGAGCTAGAGGGAGTTGGATGGAAAACGATTCACCAGCTCTTGGGTTGTTTCCCTGAACTTTATGTTTTGATCGGGAAGAGGGCAGGGGAAATCGCTTCATGTGGAATTCGGAGAACCGTAGCAGAAACAATTGCGACACGATTGACGCCTGCGTTTATTGAACAAAAGATACACCAATATAGAAGTCAGTCCATTCGAATCATGACACGATTTGATGAGGATTATCCGTCAATCCTGCAAGAAATTGCTCAACCGCCATGGGTGCTGTATGTAAAAGGAGATCCTTCTCTCTTGCATGGACGCTTACTTGGTATCGTGGGAACACGGACCCCGACCCTGTATGGGAAGAAAATTGCTGAGGAATGGGCAGCATCACTTTCGCGAGCAGGATTTGGGATTGTAAGCGGGTTAGCAAGAGGAATAGACAGCAAGGCACATATTGGAGCACTGCAAGGAAAAGCGAAAACAGTGGCCGTTCTTGGGTGCGCGATCAATACGATCTATCCGCGAGAGAATGCGCTGTTATTTCGCAACATAGAGCAAGAAGGCGTGATTGTTTCTGAATATCCAATAGGAACAGGGATGAGACCAGGCATGTTTCCGCAGAGGAATCGAATTATCGCTGGATTATCATTGGGTGTTACAGTAGTAGAAGCAGCAGAGGATAGTGGCTCATTAATCACGGTTGAGTGTGCATTAGATTCTTCACGGGATGTGTTCGCGGTTCCAGGTCCAATTAACTCACGACAAAGTAGTGGTGTACATAAGCTTTTGAAGGATGGTGCGAAATTAGTCACCACTGCTCAAGAAATTGTCGAAGAATATAAACACATTGTAAATGTAGATGAAATGAAGCTTGCTTTTCAGCAAAAAACGACTTTCATTTTCACGGAAGATGAGGTCGAAATTGTACGAAAGCTATCAGATGACCCAGTATCAATTGACACTTTATTAGAAGAAACCCAATTTACGTTTGGACATTTGCATGGAGTTCTGTTATCTTTACTATTGAAAAAGGCGATTAAACAGCTTCCGGGTTCAACATACATTCGAGCATAGGCTAATCACGAAGTTTTGCTTCTCGCCAAATAAACTTACCTTGAAACCAAGAGGGGAGGAAGGACGAACCATGGCAGATTCGTTAGTCATTGTTGAGTCACCAGCTAAAGCCAAAACCATCGGCAAATATCTAGGCAGTAAGTTCATCGTAAAAGCATCGATGGGTCATATTCGCGACCTTCCGAAAAGCCAAATTGGCGTAGAAGTCGATCGTAACTTTGAGCCTAAATACATAACGATTCGTGGAAAGGGTTCTATCCTTAAAGAACTCAAAGACGCAAGTAAAAAAGTGAAAAAAATATATCTAGCGGCGGATCCGGATCGCGAAGGTGAAGCGATTGCTTGGCATTTGGCTCATTATCTTGATGTGGGTCCAGAAGAACTTTGTCGTGTTGTATTTAATGAAATTACGAAGGATGCTGTAAAGGATGCCTTTAAAACACCTAGACGCATCAATCAAGATTTAGTCAACGCTCAGCAAGCACGTCGGATTTTGGATCGACTTGTTGGCTACAAAATCAGTCCTTTACTTTGGAAAAAAGTGAAGAAAGGACTTTCAGCTGGTCGTGTACAATCGGTAGCGGTTAAGTTAATTCAAGACCGTGAGAATGAGATTAAGGCGTTTGAGCCAGAAGAGTACTGGTCAATTACAGCAGTTCTTGATGCAGGTAAAACCGTATTTGAGGCTAAATACCATAGTCATAACGGTGAGAAAAAAGAACTTCACTCACAAGACGATGTCGATTTGATCCTTGCTGCTATGGGTAATGAAGCGTTTGTTGTGAAAGAAGTGAAAGAAAAAGAACGTGGGCGCAACCCTTCCCCCCCGTTTATTACAAGCTCAATGCAACAAGAAGCGGCGCGCAAACTAAACTTCCGTGCTTCCAAAACGATGTCTGTGGCGCAGCAGTTATATGAAGGTATTGATTTGGGTAAAGAGGGCACTGTCGGTTTAATTACCTACATGCGTACGGATTCTACGCGAATTTCTCCGGTTGCCCAAGAAGAAGCCAAAGAATTTATTATAGCGAAATACGGACCTGCTTTTTATCCGGAAACGCCTCGTCAGTATCTGAAGAAAAATGCAAATGCCCAAGATGCACATGAAGGGATTCGGCCAACTTCTGTCCTTCGTGAACCCGATCAAATGAAAGCGTTCTTGAGTAAAGATCAATTCCGATTGTACAAGCTGGTATGGGATCGCTTTGTTGCAAGCCAAATGGCATCCGCGATATTGGATACGATGACGATTGATTTAAACGCAGGAGAAACCATATTTAGAGCGAATGGATCCAAAATGAAATTTGCTGGGTTCATGAAAGTATATGTAGAAAGCAATGATGACGGGACGACAGAAGAAGATAAACTATTACCCCCGCTGTCGAAAGGCGATTCGTTACAGAAGCAAAGCGTAGAACCGAAGCAGCACTTTACACAACCACCTCCAAGGTATACAGAGGCCCGTTTAGTACGTGCGCTTGAGGAAATGGGTATTGGGCGACCAAGTACTTACGCACCTACGCTAGAAACGATACAGAAGCGTGGCTATGTGGCGATCGAAGAGAAGAAATTCGTACCGACAGAGCTGGGTGAGCTCGTAATCCAACTTATGCAAGAGTTTTTCCCGGAAATTCTAGATATTGAGTTCACTGCTCATATGGAAGAAGAGTTGGATTTTGTTGAGGAAGGGAAAGAGGATTGGGTCCGCGTACTGGATACCTTCTATACGTCGTTTGAGAAACGACTAGAGTTTGCAGAAGAAGAAATGAAAGAAATTGAAATTCAAGATGAAGTTTCTGATGAAATATGCGAGAAATGCGGAAAGCATCTTGTATATAAAATGGGACGCTTCGGTAAATTTCTAGCATGCTCTGGTTTCCCAGACTGCCGAAATACGAAGCCAATTATTAAGGACATCGGCGTGACATGTCCAACTTGTCACGCTGGTAAAATTGTAGAGCGTAGAAGCAAGAAGGGGCGTGTATTCTACGGTTGCGATCAATATCCAACTTGTGACTTCGTTTCCTGGGATAAGCCGGTCCATCGACCATGTCCAGCTTGCAGCTCTTTAATGATTGAGAAGCGAAGCAAAAACGGGGTTATGATTCAATGTACACAATGTGATCACAAGGAAGAAGCAGTTGACGAATCCGATCACACAGATGATATGAAAGATTAGAGGTGTCTGATTTTGCCAGAAAACCAAAGAGTAACAGTCATCGGCGCAGGATTGGCAGGCAGTGAAGCCGCATGGCAAATTGCCCGTCAAGGCGTGCCTGTTACTTTATATGAAATGCGCAACGTAAGGAAAACACCTGCACACATTACAGATCAGTTCGCTGAACTTGTGTGCAGCAACTCACTGCGCTCTAATGGTCTAACGAATGCTGTTGGGGTTCTCAAAGAAGAGATGAGACGAATGGACTCTCTCATTCTTGCTTGTGCTGACGAGCATGCCGTGCCTGCTGGAGGTGCTCTAGCGGTCGACCGAGATGGTTTCTCTCAAGCAGTAACTAACACATTACGTAACCACCCATTGATAGAGGTTCGTAACGAAGAGCTTCAAGCACTCCCTGAGGGAATCACAGTCGTTGCTACGGGACCACTGACATCTCCTGATTTAGCTGCTGAACT
This sequence comes from Paenibacillus oryzisoli, assembly GCF_001653565.1. Taxonomy (GTDB): domain Bacteria; phylum Bacillota; class Bacilli; order Paenibacillales; family NBRC-103111; genus Paenibacillus_E; species Paenibacillus_E oryzisoli. The sequence goes on along the minus strand of NZ_LYPB01000048.1, from coordinate 231,618 downwards.
CAAAGCACTTATGGGTGAGGAGTACTTGTACTTTTATGATGCAGCTGCACCTATCGTTGAGAAAGATTCAATAGATATGAATAAGGTATACTTGGCTTCTCGCTATGATAAAGGGGAAGCAGCCTACCTGAATTGTCCGATGACAGAAGAAGAGTTTAACGTGTTCTATGAGGCTCTTATTACTGCGGAAGTCGCAGAATTAAAGGAATTTGAGAAAGAAATTTACTTCGAAGGCTGTATGCCACTAGAAGTGATGGCGAAACGTGGTAAACAAACCGTGTTATTCGGACCCATGAAGCCTGTTGGCTTGATTAATCCGCACACAGGTAAAATGCCACACGCCGTTGTGCAGCTTCGACAAGATAATGCAGCAGGTACCCTATACAACTTAGTAGGATTCCAAACGCATTTGAAATGGGGAGAGCAAAAACGTGTGCTTCAGTTAATCCCTGGTCTAGAGCAGGCAGAATTTGTTCGATATGGCGTTATGCATCGCAATACGTTCATCAATTCCCCTAAGCTGTTAGAACCTACTTATCAATACAAGCACCGTGAGAGTCTATTCTTTGCAGGTCAAATGACGGGTGTTGAAGGGTATGTCGAATCAGCTGCCTCTGGCTTAATTGCTGGATTAAATGCAGGTCGAATGGCGAAAGGCCAAGATTGTGTAGTCTTGCCTGCGGAAACGACGTTAGGGAGTATGGCGCAGTATATTACAGCAGCAGAGTCAAAGCATTTTCAACCGATGAATGCAAATTTCGGATTGCTTCCGGCATTACCAGAGCGTATTCGAAACAAAAAAGAGAAATATGAACAGCTTGCTAATCGCGCTTTGGAGAGTATTCAGAATTTTGTGAATACTGTATCCGAATAAGTTGTCATGTGCTGATCCACTGTGTTACTATAAATTAATGTTTATTGCATTTTTCATTCGTTTGATCATACATTTACCTCTAGATGCGGTCTGCTCAACCTTTAGACCTCGCTAGAGGTTTCTCTCATTTTTGCGACTCAACTGCAAAGGAGAGAACTCTTTAACGGAATTAATTCTTATAGAGGGGTGAATCGAAATGGAGCCCAATCAAGCAACGTTTCACGCAACAACCATATTCGCAATTCGTCATCAAGGTAAGGGAGCTATAGCCGGTGATGGTCAAGTGACATTTGGCAATAGTATGATTATGAAGAGTACGGCCAAAAAAGTGCGGCGTTTACATAGAGGGAAAGTCATTGCTGGATTCGCCGGTTCTGTTGCTGATGCAATAACACTCTTTGAGAAGTTTGAAGGAAAACTGGAAGAGCACCATGGTAATCTTCAACGTGCCGCGGTTGAGTTAACGAAAGATTGGCGGCAAGACCGTGTGCTTCGTAGATTAGAGGCGATGATGATTGTTATGGATGCATCAGGCCTATTGTTGCTTTCTGGCAATGGAGAAGTCATTGAACCAGATGATGGCATTTTGGCAATTGGTTCTGGCGGAAGTTTTGCACTATCAGCAGGAAGAGCGTTGCACCGTCACGCACCTCAACTTAGTGCAAAGGAAATTGCCCATGCGGCGTTGACGACAGCGGCAGAAATTTGTGTGTTTACCAACCATAATATTATTGTTGAAGAGATTGAATAGACTAGAACGTATGTTTACATAGAAACACTAGCACACGCTCTCAATTGATCAATTAACTTTAGCCTACATTATAAGGAGGGTATCACAAATGGCAAACAGCTCTCTTACCCCTAAGCAAATTGTCCATGAACTGGATCGCTACATTGTGGGGCAGAAAAAAGCGAAGAAATCCGTTGCAATTGCACTGCGTAATCGGTATCGGAGAAATCTCGTTGAGGAAAGCATGAGAGATGAAATTGTGCCCAAAAACATCCTCATGATTGGACCTACCGGTGTTGGGAAAACGGAAATTGCGCGGAGACTTGCGAAGTTAGTTGGCGCACCTTTTATTAAAGTTGAAGCAACGAAATTCACTGAAGTTGGTTATGTGGGTCGTGATGTAGAATCAATGGTCCGTGATTTAGTTGAGACATCTGTACGTATGGTCAAAGCAGAGCGAATGGAAAAGGTCAAGGATCGTGCAGAGAAGCTCGCTAATGAGCGTTTAGTTACTTTGCTGGCACCAAGTCCTACTCGTGCCAAAACACAGCGTAATCCGCTTGAGATGTTGTTTGGCGGGCAAAATAAAGATGAGCAAGAAGAAATGCCGCCTGATTCAAATCTGGCTTCTAGAAGAGCTCAAGTCGCCGAACAATTATCCAATGGTAAATTAGAAAATGATCATGTGGAAATTGAAGTGGAAGACGCAACACCTTCCATGCTCGATATGCTAGGTGGTCAGGGTAATGAACAAGCAGGAATGAATATGCAAGAAATGTTCGGCAGTTTGCTGCCCAAAAAGATGAAAAAACGTAAATTGCTTGTGAAAGAAGCTAGAAAAGTTTTAACACAAGAAGAGGCACAGAAATTAATTGATATGGATGATGTCATCCAGGAGTCGATTAACCGCGCTGAACAAAGTGGGATTATTTTTATTGATGAAATTGATAAAATAGCAAGCAGCAGCCGCGGCGGAAGTGGGCCAGATATCTCGCGCGAGGGCGTTCAAAGAGATATTTTACCTATTGTCGAAGGATCTACTGTAGTGACGAAGTACGGTCCTGTTAAGACAGACTATGTATTGTTTATCGGGGCAGGAGCATTTCATATTGCAAAGCCATCAGATCTTATTCCGGAGCTACAGGGCAGATTCCCAATTCGTGTCGAGTTAAGTGATTTAACGTTAGAAGACTTTGTTTCGATTCTAACAGAGCCTAAGAATGCTTTAACTAAACAGTATACAGCCTTATTGCAAACTGAAGGTATAACAGTTGAATTTGCAGACGAAGCTATTCATGAAATTGCTCGTATTGCTGTTGAAGTTAATCAACAAACAGAGAACATTGGAGCTCGTCGTTTACATACAATTTTAGAGAAATTGTTGGAAGATTTATCTTTTGAAGCGCCAGAAATCACATTAGAGTCACTTGTGATTAATCCAGCTTATGTACGCGAGAAACTAAGCAGTATTGTTCAAAATAGAGATTTAAGTCAGTATATCTTATAAGAAATAAGCAGGTGCAGGTAGTAGGAGGCAGTTAGATGAGTTTATTAAATAAAACAAGAAGGCTGAATCGTTTGCTCCAAAAAGAAGCGGGCAATGCGGTTAGCTTTATGGATATGGCAGAAGTACTTAGAGATGTCGTAATTGCAAATATATATGTAGTTAGCCGTAAGGGTAAAATTTTGGGCTACGCAGTTACGAATGATCCTGTTTCTCCAGAAATGAATCAAACAATTCTAATCGAGCGCAGATTTCCAATTGAATCTAATAATTTATTGTTAAAAATTGAGGAGACATCATCTACATCGGAACCTGACAGCCCATATTTTTACTATACCGATCAGATGAAAGATATGTTTCCAGCGACGCATACAACATTAGTCCCAATTATTGGTGGAGGCGATCGCTTGGGCACTTTGATTCTCAGTCGAAGTGAAGGTCACTTTATTGATGATGATTTGGTTCTTGCAGAATATGGATCAACGGTTATTGCAATGGAGATATTAAGAGAGCGCGCAGAAGAAATTGAAGAGGAAGCACGCAGCAAAGCTGTTGTTCAAGTCGCCATTGGCTCATTGTCTTTCAGTGAGATGGAAGCTGTTGAGCATATATTTGAAGAGTTGGATGGCAAGGAAGGATTACTGGTGGCGAGTAAAATTGCAGATCGCGTGGGGATAACTCGTTCAGTTATTGTAAATGCGCTGCGTAAACTGGAAAGTGCTGGCGTGATTGAAACGCGATCACTTGGTATGAAAGGCACTTATATCCGTATTCTAAACGAACAGCTTATGCAAAGTATTGAACAAATGAAGTCCAAAATGTAAAAAAATATGGCAAAGCCCTATCTGGTAAAAAGATAGGGCTTTTTTCTTATTGAAACTTATCGTAATATCTTAGATGATAAAGAGTATAAGTCAAAGGTTTACATAATTCTACATATAGAACTATTTTGTATCGGAAATTGAGAATTATGTCGAAACAAGAAGGAATCATTTCTTCCGATGTTGAAATAGTAACTGAATATTTTTATGTGTGAAGGGGAATCGTTTATGTCTTTATTAGACAAGCCTAGTTGGAATATGATGGAGCGTTCGCTGGATGCATCGACGCTAAGACAAAAAGTAGTAGCGAATAATATTGCCAATGTGGATACTCCTAACTTTAAACGTGCTGATGTTGTGTTTGAAGAGCTATTGCAAAATCAGTTGAGTTCGAGAACACCGGCTATATCAGGATATCGCACAGACCCAAGACATTTCGTTATAGGTAATTCTTCAAAGTTACCGTATTCCGAGGTGAAAACAGACGAATCGACAGCAATCAACATAAACATGAACAATGTCGATATGGACTATGAAATGTCATTAATGGCTAAAAACCAACTTAAATACAATGCAATGATTCAACAATTGAACAGTGACTTCAAAAAAATGCACACAGTCTTAGGGGGTAAGTGATAAGGAATGAGACTTACTAACGGATTTGACATTAGTTCATCAGCATTAACTGCACAACGACTCCGCATGGACGTTGTCTCCTCCAATATAGCTAATGCCGATACTACGAGAGCGAAATTTGTAGATGGGAAATGGGTGCCATATACGAGGAAGCTAGTCTCATTTGAAACAAAGTCACAACCCAGTTTCGCGCAATCGCTTAACTCTGCTATGGCGGATGGAACGGGCGAAGGTGTCAGAGTAAAAAAAATATTTGAAGATAATTCTCCAGTTAAGCAAGTTTATAATCCTTCACATCCCGATGCAGATACGAATGGCTTTGTTTATATGCCAAATGTGGATATTACCAAAGAAATGGTTGATATGATCTCGGCTACGCGATCTTATGAAGCCAATGTAACAGCACTAAATGCAAGTAAAGCCATGATTACCAAAGCATTGGAAATTGGTAGATAGGAGGTTATGGAGTGATTGATAAAATTAGTTATAGTCCGTTAAATATTATGAGTTCCATTCAACCAAAGGATAATACGGGTGAGGGCGCAGATGATCTTGGTAAGAAATTTGGTTCGTTTCTGAATGATGCCATGACTAATCTGAATGCGCAGCAAAAGCAGGTTGATCAGTTGAACGAAAGCTTCATTAAAGGGGAACTTTCCGATGTTCATCAATTGACAATTGCCTCTGAAAAAGCTTCATTGGGACTTGAGCTTACTGTTCAAGTTAGAAATAAAGTTTTAGAGGCGTACCAAGAAATTATGAGAATGCAGCTTTAAGTATAGAGATGCTGCTAAATTTGGGTCAATGAGGTGACAGAGTGAACGAGAACCTGCTCCAGTACTGGGAAAAGGTGAAGCAATACTGGAATCGTTATAATCGAACGACGAAAATAATTTTTATAGCTACTGTGTTCCTTCTGGTCCTGACAGCCGCCATTATTAGTGTGAATTTATCCAAGACTGATTATTCACTGGCTTATACAGAACTTCAGCCAAGTGATGCAGCTAATATTAAATCATATCTGGATACAGCGAAAATTCCCTATCATTTAAGCGCGGACGGTAAAAGCATCGAAGTGCCGACTAGTGAAGTCGCTAATGTAAAGCTTGCTGTTGAGTCGCAAGGATTGAATAAAAACGGCTCCTTAGGCTTTGAAGCTTTTAGCGGCAGTAGTTCATTCGGTATCACAGATAATGAATTTAAAGTAAAATATTTGAGTGCCATTCAAGGAGAGCTTCAACAGCTTATTAATGCGAACCAAGCTATCTCAAGCTCTAAAGTGAATATTTCACTTCCAGAGGAAGGTCCATTTTTACAACAACAAGCAGAGAAAGCTACAGCCTCAGTAGTACTACAAGTAAAACAGGGGTACTCACTAGATCAAGCTAAAGTGGACACGATTTATAATTTAGTATCACATAGTATTAAGAATCTACCGATTGAGAATATTTCCATTTCTGATCAAAATTTACTCTCCTATAAGTTTAGTGGAGAATCAAGTAATGGGCAGATTGGAAATACGGACATTAATACGCAGTTCCGAAATGACTTGCAGAAGAACATCAACTCCATGCTAGGAACGATGTTTGGACGCGATAAAGTGAGTGTCAGTGTATTTACAACCTTGAATTTTGATCAGAAGAAAACGAAGGAGCAACTTGTAAGGGCCCCAAATCAAGTTGATCAAAAGGGAATTGAAATATCCCTGCAAGAAGCGAATGAGTCTTATCAAAATAAAGGCACCGAAACAGGCGGTGTGCCTGGTACTGGCGAAACGGATGTGCCTGGCTATCCAGGAGCCTCTAACAATGGGAATTCCACATCAGAGAAAAATAGCAAAACAGTCAATTATGAAGTGGACCGCATTACCAATGACATTATTTCAACGCCATATGTAGTAAAAGATGTCAGTATTAATGTCGGAATTGAGCCCCCTGTAAGAGATGATCCAAACTCATTAACTGCAGAAACGAAAACAGCTATTCAGAATGCGCTAGTGAATATCGTGAGAACAGCGCTAGCTGATAATAAGACAACTTATACAGACGAAGATTTACAGAAAAAAGTTACGGTTTTTGCTCATTCATTTGCAAGAACTTCCGATGCGGGTACAACGAAGACGTCTACTTACTTGACGTATGGTGCACTTGCGTTAGCGGCGCTAGCAATTGGTGCTTTGATTGGATTCGTTATTAGAAAACGTAAGAAGGCAGCGCAACAATTACTAGACCAGGAAGTGAACCTTGCATCTCAAAAGGCAGAGCTTCCGACGATTGATATTGAAAATGTAACGAATGACAATCAAGTGCGTAAGCAACTCGAAACGCTTGCAAAAAAACGGCCGGAAGAATTTGTGAACTTGCTGCGTACTTGGTTAGTAGACGAATAGAGGTGCACCTGTATGGCCAGAGCCGCATTACAAGGGTTGACCGGACGACAAAAGGCAGCCATTCTTTTGATCAGTTTAGGGCCTGAGGTTTCTGCACAAATTTTCAAACATTTACGGGAAGAAGAGATTGAGCAACTAACGCTTGAGATAGCGAATGTGCGTAAAGTAGATACCCTAGAAAAAGATTCAATTCTAGCCGAGTTTCATCAAATTTGTTTGGCGCAAGAATTTATCTCTCAAGGTGGTATTGCCTATGCCAAAGATATTTTGGAGAAGGCACTAGGTTCTCAAAAAGCGCTGGATATTATCAATCGATTGACAGCTACGCTTCAAGTAAGACCCTTTGACTTTGCACGGAAAGCGGACCCTGCGCAAATTCTCAACTTTATTCAGAATGAGAATTCACAGACAATTGCACTAGTTTTGTCCTATCTGCAAGCTGAACAAGCGTCTATCATTCTGTCTTCACTCCCTCAGGAGAAACAAGCTGATGTTGCTAAACGGATTGCACTTATGGATAGCACATCACCAGAAGTTATTTCACAGGTTGAACGGGTACTAGAACAGAAGCTTTCTTCGACTGTTACGCAAGATTACACGAATGCTGGTGGTATCGCATCTATCGTTCAAATCTTGAATGGTGTCGATCGTGGAACTGAACGTACAATTCTCGACTCTTTAGAAATCCAAGATCCAGAACTTGCTGAAGAAATTAAGAAACGGATGTTCGTGTTTGAAGATATTGTTAATATCGATAATCGTTCCATTCAACGAATAATTCGCGATATTGAAAATGCAGATTTGCAGCTTGCTCTTAAAGTTGCGAGTGAAGAAGTACGCGATGTTTTGTTCAAAAACATGTCTAAGCGTATGGCGGAAACTTTCAAAGAAGAAATGGAATTCATGGGACCCGTTCGATTGCGTGATGTTGAAGAAGCACAAACCCGGATCGTGGCTACGATTCGTCGTTTAGAAGAGTCGGGTGAAATCATCATCGCACGTGGTGGAGGAGATGATATTATTGTCTAATGTCATTAAATCATTTGCATATTATCCTCTTGAAGATAAGAAGATTGTTGAAACGCTTTTAGCATTTTCATCACAAACTACGAACTCACCAACTGTTGATGAAGGTATTTCTGTGGAAATGCAATCGGAGATTAATGATGCAACCTCACTAAAGAATCAAATAATCGAGGATGCAGAAGCGTTTGCCAGCGAACAGATCGAGGAAGCCAAACGTGAATGTGCTCTAATCCGTGAAGAAACGGAACGAGATATTGCAAGTTGGTGGGAAAGTAAGCGAGCTGACGATGTAGAGGTAGTAAACGCATCTATGCAGACGGGATATGAGGATGGATATCGTCAAGGTCTAGATCAAGCGGAAAGTACCCTTCGTAAAGAATATGAAGATATGCTCACAGAAGCTCGTTCCATTCTTGAACAATCCTACAAACTTAAGCAACAAATCATTCAGGAGTCAGAGCCTTTTCTTATTGATTTAAGCACCTCAATTGCAGAGAAAATTATTGCGCGGCAACTTTCTCTCGAACCTGGTTGGGTGATTGAGTTCATTCAAAAAGTACTTGCTCGTAGACGGGAAAAAGGAATTATTACTTTATGCGTAGCTCCTTCTCAATTTGCATATATCCAAGATGCGAGAGAAGAATTGATCACTTCAATTGATTCACAGGCTGAACTCGAAATCATTCCTGATTCCTCAGTGCAAGATCAAGGCTGCGTAATTCGGTCTTCGTACGGAAGCATTGATGCTAGACTCGATACGCAACTGAAAGAAATTAAGTCAGCGCTGCAACTGGCCTTACAAAGTGAGGAAGCATAATGGAACCGATATCGATCCCGAAGGTGGATAAATACAAGGAAGTTCTACAAACGATTGATCCAATTAGGGTAAACGGTAAAGTGACGCAAGTCATTGGACTTACAGTTGAATCTGAAGGTCCTGATGTAAGTATAGGTGATCTCTGTTACATCTATCCGCATAAGTCAAATAAACCATTAAAAGCAGAAGTAGTCGGTTTCCGAAGCAACAAAGTTATTCTTATGCCACTTGGTGATCTCGATGCCATTGGCCCTGGTTGTGATGTTGTTGGCACAGGTAAACCGTTAACCGTTCAGGTAGGACATGAGCTATTGGGGAAAGTCCTAGATGGTCTAGGTCAACCATTGGACGGCTCATATCTGCCATCTAGGATGGCGCAATATTCGACAAATAATTTACCGAGTAATCCCTTATCGCGGCCCCGTGTACTCCATCCAATTTCAGTTGGTGTTCGGTGTATTGATGGATTATTGACAATTGGTAAAGGTCAACGTGTAGGTATTTTTGCTGGCTCTGGTGTTGGTAAAAGTACGCTGATGGGGATGATTGCCCGTAATACTTCAGCCGATGTCAATGTGATTGCACTCATTGGAGAGCGTGGTAGAGAAGTTCTCGATTTCATTGAACGTGATTTAGGACCAGAAGGTTTGGCTCGATCGGTAGTTATTGTGGCGACTTCTGACCAACCTGCTTTAATTCGGATTAAAGGCGCAATGATAGCGACTAGTATTGCTGAGTATTTTAGAGACCGCGGCTTAAATGTCATGATGATGATGGATTCTGTAACACGATTTGCTATGGCACAACGTGAAGTCGGGCTGGCTGTTGGTGAACCACCAGCGACACGTGGTTATACACCATCTGTATTCGCAATGCTGCCTAGGCTGCTGGAGAGATCCGGGACAGGTGCTAAGGGCTCTATTACAGCGTTTTACACGGTACTTGTAGATGGTGATGATATGAACGAACCCATAGCTGATGCGGTCCGTGGTATCCTGGATGGCCACATCGTCTTGAATCGTAGTATTGCAAACAAGGGCCATTATCCTGCGATCGATGTTTTATCAAGTGTAAGCCGCGTTATGAAAGAAATAGTACCGTCAGAGCATATGGAAGCTGCCGATCAACTTAAGCGTCTTCTCTCTATTTATAAAGATTCGGAAGATCTTATCAATATCGGGGCGTATCAAAAAGGTTCTAATCCAAATATTGATATTGCAATGGATAACATCGAAGCAATTTGGAATTTTACGAAACAACGAACAAGTGAAAAGCTCACCTACGAAGAAGCTCAAGCGCGATTAATTCAAGAATTTTATAAGGGATGAGGGTCCTAGATGAGTTTTCGCTATTCTTTCCAGCAAATTGTCGATTTGAAGAACAATGAGCGAACACAAGCAGAGTGGATTTTATCTGAGGCAATGGGGCAGTTAAGGATTGAAGAAACGAGCTTAAATGGATTATTCGAGCAGAAGGAAAACTTACACAATGAAATGATTCAAGCAACTAGCGATTCTGTGTCGATATCGAACATGCTTCTCATGCAGAGCTATATGAATCATGTGGATAAACAAATAGCACGCAAACATCAAGATGTTAAACATGCTATGCATATCGTTACGGAGAAACAAGAACATTTATCTGTGAAAATGATCGATGAAAAAGTGTGGACCAAGGCTAGAGAGAAAGCACATAACCAATTCCAGGTTATGATCGCAAAAAAAGAGCAGGATGCACTCGATGAAATGGCTACAAATCGTTTCAGACGTTTATCGTATTAAGCTAGAAAAGGAGGGACGAAGAGATGGCCGATACAAGCGTAGAGGGTGCATCTTATAGTGCACTGGAGCGGTTTTTAATATGGTTTGTCATCCCCTTTGTGTTTACGGCGGTTCTACTCTTCGTGCTGCTTTCCATTTTTGATTATGATATCAAAAGTAGTATTCAAAAAGCATTGCACAATACACCTGTCGTTGGATTAATAGTGCCAGCTCCAAAAGAAACTGCACCTGTTACAACAGAAGGTAAAGCTGTGACTTCTGAGCAAAGTGTGAAATTGAAAGAAGATGAAATTGCAAAGTTGAATGCCAGAGTAAATGAATTGACAACAGCATTACAAAAAGCGGATTCGACGACTGAGAGTAAGGACACTTCGCTTAAGGCTGCAGTAGCTAAGGTTACCGAACTTGAGGAGAAGTTAAAAGACAAAACGCAATCAGAAGAAGAGTACACGAATCAAATTACACAGCTAGCCAATATGTATGCCAAAATGACGCCTAGTAAAGTTGCTCCAATCATTGAAGCATTAACGCCAAATGAAATGGTACTAGTGTTCTCAATGATGAAAGCAGATAATCGTGGAGCAATTCTTGAGAAGATGGATGCTGCTAAAGCAGCGGCTGCTTCTATTGGTTTGAAAGATATCGTACCCGTTCGTGATAAACAAATAGCAGCATTACAAGAAAGATTAGCTACGAATAATACGGCGGATGCCAAAGCAGCGACAAGTACGGTAAGCACTTCTGATCTTGGACAAACTTTTGCCAATATGACACCAAAAAGTGCTTCTAACGTTCTGTTAGAGATGAATAAATCTAACCCTGCAAAAGTGTTATCTATATTAAGTGGTATGGATAATTCATCTCGTTCTAAGGTAATGTCGGCGCTATCAGATGCGAATAAGGAAATTGCTGCTTCAATTGCTGCAAAGCTTGTACCGTAATTTGTAGTGAATTTAGGAAGGGAGGTGAAATAATGGACGTACAGATGACTTCATTACCAGTCGCTCAACAAGGAGCAACAGTTGCAGGTAAAGGGACTTCCAAAGGAGCAGGAACGACGGATAGCTTCTCAGCACTTCTTTCTGGCCAAACCACACAAGAAAATGCACCCTTGATTGAAGGGCAACCGTCAGAAACTGAGCTTTCCATGAGTATGATGTTACAAATGCTTCAAAGTTTGGTTATGCCAGTTCAAACGGATGCCGTTCAAAAATCAAAAGTGTCTACGTCGGATGATACTTTACCAGAATTACTTATTGAAGCTATGAATAGCAATTCGGAACTTGCTGACAAATTACTGCAAGAACCTAAAGTGAAAAAATGGTTTGAAGATGCAGAAGATATTTTGGCTGCTCTAAGTAACACGTCAAACCCACTCGCGGCAGGTAATCTTGCAATGTGGCAACAACCAACAAGCAATTCACTGAATCTGAAAGCACAGAATACTTTGTTAACACTGTCTACTTTATCCAAGCAGCAGCCTGACAATTCGATTCTAAACTTCTTGAATTCAGAGCTTGCCAGCACAATTCAACCCTTACTTCCAGATCTTCTAGCAGAAGTAGGAAAAGCTCAGAAGCTTACTCTCTCTGATGTTGCTGCTGCAATTGAGACTACTGTACCTTTGACTGGAGCGAAGGAGCACATTTCATCGAATGGAAGACTTAATTCCACTAAGTACATAAACAAACGTGATAATGACCCATTAGATAATAATCTTTCCCTAAATCTTCAATCACTGCAGCCAAAACAAGAGAAATTTGCAATTAAGCACATTCCATTAGTTGTTAGTGAGCTGTCAAGTAACTTGTCGGAAAAGACAACTGGACCACTGGTTGATCTGCCGATTGAGCCAGCTACAGGAACGAATTCGATCGTTACGATAGGTGATCTACAGAAGTCACAGCAGTTGACGAATGCAGCAGATAAAACACAAGCACCTGTTCTAACTTCCGCTAACTTCGCGGATGAGATGACAACGCACGTTCTCAAAAACATGAAAATTACGATGTCTGAAGGATTCTCTGAGGCTAAGTTATCCTTGTTTCCTAAGAATTTAGGACATGTAGATGTGAAAATTTCTATGCATGACGGACAACTCTTTGCCCAGTTTGCAGCTGATACCTTAGCAGGTAAACAAATGTTAGAAAGCCAGTTGCCTCAATTACGTCAAGCACTCCTTATGCAGGGTTTACAAGTTGAGAAACTAGAAGTTACGCAAAGCCAAAATATGTCTTCGAACATGTTCCAAGAACAACGTCAACCGCAAACCTTCAATCAATCACAACAACAATCCAAGAATCGATCAAGTGAAATTGAAGTGGATGCTATTGAACTTAAAGAAGATATGGAACAAATCACACAGATACGCAATCATACAGACGGTAATTCCTTCGATGTCATTGCCTAAACTGAGTTGAATGAAGTGGTGGAGGTGAACGTATGGCTACAAATCCAATCGTTGGCAATGTTGCTGACCTGATCAATCAAGGGACAAACGCGAAATCCAAGGAGAAGAACAGCACTACCCTAGGTAAGGATGATTTCCTTAAAATTTTGATCACACAGCTTCAGAATCAGGACCCTACACAGCCTTTGCAAGATAAAGAGTTTATCGCTCAAATGGCTCAATTTACATCCGTTGAGCAATTGACGAATATGGCAAGTGAAATGAAGCTGATGAGACAATCTTTAGGTTTCGTATCAGGATTAATTGGTAAGTCAATTTCATGGACTGGAACAGATGCATCAGGGGGTTCAACTGAGATGTCTGGCGTAGTAGATTCGATAACTTTCAAAGATGGAAATCAATTTGCCACTGTGAATGGTGTGGAAGTTTCCCTTGATAAGTTAAAGAAAATTGAAAACGCTGGAGAACCAAAATGACAGAGCGAGTATCCATAGGACAACTTTATCCGAATCCAGTTTCTCCAACGAGAAGAACTACATCCCAACAGGTACTGGTTACAGGGAATGTAAATCCAAATCCTACTTTTCAGAAACTTTTCCAAGATCAATTTGTGAAGTTTAGTCATCATGCTGAAGTCAGATTGAAAGAACGAGGCATTCAACTCAAACCTGAGCAAATTGAGAAAATGAACAATGCCATTGATAAAGCTGCATCCAAAGGTGCCAAAGACGCACTTCTGATCTTAGCAGGGAATGGATATATCGTAAATGTACCCAATCGAACTGTAGTGACTGCGCTAGATGGCCAAGCTATGAATGATCATGTGTTTACACAGATCGATAGCGCAATGATAATATCATAGATTTATAGGGCTCGACCGTTTAGGAAGCCTGGAGTTGTGGATCGATAGAAGCAGCTCACATTCAAATTCATATTCTTACATCCGATTTAGGAGGCCATTTCATGTTAAGATCTTTGTACTCAGGCGTTTCAGGTATGCGTGGTTTTCAAACAAAGTTAGACGTTATTGGTAATAATATCGCTAACGTTAATACCATCGGATTTAAAGGTAGCCGTGTTATGTTTAAAGACATTCTTAGCCAGACGGTCGCTGGCGTTAGTGCGCCAGACGAAAACCGAGGTGGCGTGAATGCACAGCAAGTTGGTTTGGGTGTTAGTTTAGCTGCTATCGATACTGTGCACACAGCTGGTAGTGCAATGACAACTAACGTTCCAACTGATTTACGTGTAAATGGCGATGGATTTTTCGCAGTGGGAACTCTCGATCAGGTTGATGCTCCATTTTTGACAAGAGCTGGTAACTTCACAGTAGATCCGACTCGGAATCTGGTAAATGCTGAAGGGCTTCATGTTATGGGCGCTGATAATGCAGGACCCATCGTAATTCCAGATGATATCGTCTCTTTTTCGATTTCACAAAATGGTGACATTATTGGTGTAAATGCAGATGGTGAAACGGTTAATACCGGGCAAAAGATTGGCGTTGTTAAAGTAGTTAATCCAGCTGGTCTTGAAAAAATCGGTGGTAATTTGTATCAAATGACCGCTAACGCTAATCCTGAGCCTGAGATTGTAGTTGGCGCTCCTGGTGATCCCGAAACGGGAACGGGAACACTTGTTTCAGGACAACTAGAAATGTCGAATGTTGACTTAACTGGTGAATTCACTGAAATGATTATTGCACAACGTGGTTTCCAAGCGAACTCCAGAATTATCACAACTTCAGATCAAATCCTGCAAGAGGTTGTAAATCTTAAACAGTAATAAGTAATTGAATGAATGATGGGGGAGCATAGCTCCCCTTACCCTGATTCAGGAGGAGAATGATGATTTCTCTCACTCGTTTGAATGGCAAACCACTTATCTTAAATGCCATATTAATTGAGCTTATCGAAGAAACTCCGGATACGATGATTACATTGACAACAGGCAAGAAAATCACAGTTCTCGAAAAGGCAGAGGTTGTGGTAAGCTTAGTGCGGACCTACATGCAAGAAATTGGTTCCGTCCGAGCGACAATACAGTCCAGGGATACGGAGGGTTCATAAGTGTTTAAGAACAAAATATTTATACTCATTGTTTCCATCCTTATTGCGATCACACTAATTCTTACTGCAGCTTTCGTGTTGTGGAACTTTATGGAGAAAAATAATGAATCCACAGATCCAGCTGTGAAAGCTCAGGATGCTGTAGCGAGTGTGAAACCGACGAAAGCACCTTCAGCGGAAACCGTTAAGGCGAATACTTCAATCATTAAGGACATTTTAACTAACTTATCAGGCAGCCAGAATTTCATTAAAATAAGTTTTGCTTTCGAAATGGAAAATTCTAAAGCTAAAGTTGAATTCGATAGTTTGCTCGATTCTGCCGTTAAGGGAACGATTGTCCAGATTCTTGGTGACATGACGAAGGAGCAAATTGAAGGAAGCAAAGGTTCAGATAGTTTAACTTCTACAATAATGAACAAACTAAACCCATTATTGCATGAAGGTAAAATTAAACAAATTTGGATAACTGATAAAGTGCTTCAGTAACTCATAAATGATTTTGCTTAAAGGAGGTGACTCGAATGGTTGATGTTTTATCGCAAAATGAGATCGATGCCTTACTGGCTGCGTTGTCCTCTGGGGAAATGGATGCAGATGAACTTAAGAAGGAGGATACTCAGAAGAAGGTAAGGGCTTATGACTTCAAGAGAGCAGTACGTTTCTCGAAGGATCATATTCGTAGCTTAACTCGGATTCATGAAAATTTCGCACGGTTTCTAACGACATATTTCTCAGCGCAGCTGCGTACTTTCGTGCAAATCAGTGTAGTTCAGGTTGAACAATTGCCCTATGATGAATTTATTCGTTCGATCCCGAAAATGACCATTTTGAACATCTTTGAAGCAGAGCCTTTAGAGGGTCGAATGGTACTTGAGGTACATCCCAATGTTGCCTTTGCTATGTTGGATCGATTACTAGGCGGAGCAGGAACGACGCCAACCAAAATTAACGCATTAACCGAGATTGAAACGATTGTTATGGAGCGTATTTTTAGTCGAGCATTTGATAGCTTACAAGAAGCATGGAAGACTGTTATCGATATTCAACCTCGTTTAGAGGCACTAGAGACGAATCCGCAGTTTATGCAAATTGTTTCTCCCAATGAAACGATTGCATTAATATCGCTGAGTACCAAAATCGGGGACACAACAGGAATGATCAACTTATGTATTCCTCATGTTGTTATTGAACCAATCATGCCTCGGCTTTCTGTTCATCACTGGTTTGTTTCCCAGAAGAAGACGAGAGCACCTGAAGAAGTGGAAGCACTTCAATCCCGCTTGGAGAAAACCAAGCTACCTCTCATTGCAGAATTGGGATCGTCTGAGATTTCAATCCGTGATTTCTTAGGATTAACAATAGGCGATGTAATCCCACTGCATAAATCCGTCGAAGATTCGCTTCAAGTCAAAGTGGGCGAGAAGCTGAAATATCTCGGAAGCCCTGGTACCGTAAAAGGGAAGATGGCTGTACAAATTACAGAAATCGTGAATGAAGGAGAAGAAGAATATGATGAATAACAGAGATTATTTGTCGCAGGAAGAGATCGACGCTTTATTGAGACAATCATCTGAAGAAAGTTCTGTCTCTTCATTTCATGGGCCTCCGCAAGTAGAAGATTTTTTATCCCCGTTAGAACAGGATGCACTTGGGGAAATCGGTAATATTACATTCGGTAGCGCGGCGACAGCGTTATCGACTCTATTGGGTAAGAAAGTAGATATAACAACTCCTAAGGTGTCTGTTATTGGCAAAGAAGAATTGGAAGAACAATTTCCAAGGCCTCATGTTGCCGTCCACGTAAATTATGTTGATGGATTCGATGGTATTAATTTGCTTGTTATCCAAACCAAAGATGCTCAAGTTATTGCTGATCTAATGATGGGTGGAGACGGCACCGGCGGTGATGAAAATCTTAGTGAAATTCATATCAGCGCAGTGCAAGAAGCTATGAATCAGATGATGGGTTCATCTGCAACATCCATGTCTACTATCTTTAATCGATTTGTCAATATCTCTCCACCAGGAATCGACATATTAAATTTGTCGAAAGGAGAAGGAAAACTGCCTGATGAGGACGTATTTATAAAGATATCGTTCCGACTTGCCATTGGTGATCTTATTGATTCCAATATTATGCAGTTGTTACCTGTTCCTTTCGCCAAAGAAATGGTATCGATCTTAATGGGTGGTGGTGATACTGAATCAGCAATGGAAGCTGCACCGGCGGCACAAGCACCTCCTGTGGTAGCTCCACCAGTACAAGAAGCTCCTATTTCGCAACCTGCACCAGTATATGAGCAACCTGTTTACCAACAACCGATGTATGAGCAGCCGATGTATCAGCAGCCTCCAATGGGTCAGCCGATGTATCCACCGCAGCAACCTATGTACCAGCAACAGCCTCCAGCTGCGTTTGGAGGGATGCCAAATCGTAATGTGAATGTTCAACCGGTTCAGTTTGGTAATTTACAATCAGGCTCGTACGCGCAAGCTGATGATACAAACCTGAATTTACTTCTCGACATACCACTCAAGGTAACCGTAGAATTAGGCAGAACGAATAAGGTGATTAAAGACATCTTAGAACTGTCTCAGGGGTCCATTATCGAATTGGACAAGCTTGCTGGTGAACCGGTAGACATCTTGGTGAATAATAAGTTGATTGCCAAAGGTGAAGTTGTAGTTATCGATGAAAATTTTGGGGTTCGCGTAACTGACATTGTTAATCAATGGGAACGAATTCAAAAATTACAATAATTTAATTTTAGGGGGATATTTTCAATGGCTAACCGTATTCTAATTGTGGATGATGCAGCTTTTATGAGAATGATGATTCGTGATATTTTATCTAAAAATGGGTACGAAGTATGTGGCGAGGCGAATGATGGAGCGCAAGCTATTGAAAAATATAAAGAGTTAAAACCAGATCTAATTACGATGGATATTACGATGCCTGAAATGGACGGAATTCAAGCGTTAAAAGAAATTAAGAAAATTGAACCTAACGCGAAAGTGATTATGTGTTCTGCGATGGGTCAACAAGCAATGGTTATTGATGCCATTCAAGCAGGAGCGAAAGACTTCATTGTTAAACCATTCCAAGCTGACCGTGTTATCGAAGCTATCAAAAAGACTCTAGGTTAAACCGTACGGATTCGGTTGAGTCTTACATAAACCGAAAGGGTTGTTCTTATGAAAAGATTTCAATCGAATAAAGCATTCTTACCAATTTTCACTTTTTTGGTCATGCTAAACACAAGTATAGTTGTAAATGCCGAAACGGAATCTACGAATAACGATTCATTATCTGATTACCCAGGTTCCCTGAGCTCAGGGGACTCCTTATTTATGGTTGTTAAGGTGATAGCAGTTCTTGCGTTTATCATTATTCTTTTTTATGTGTTGATGAAATATGTGGCAAAGAAAAACAAAGGCTCATTGTTCGGGAACTCAATTCGTTCTTTAGGTGGAGTTCCCCTGGGTCAAAACAAATCTATACAGATTGTAGAGATTGGGCATTCGCTCTTCGTTGTTGGCGTTGGTGAGAATATTCAACTACTGGATAAAATCATTGACGCCGATGAAGTGGCCTATATCACTGAACTTCTACAGTCATCTCAGGATGATCGAATGGGATTTGGTACACTTAGTAAGTGGATCAATAAGCTACCCAAAAAGAAAAGCGATATTGAAGAGGAAGTAGAGCTTACTTCTTCATTTCAACAAGTTTTCCATGATAAATTAAAGCGTGTAACAGACCGAAACAAGCATGTAGAAGAATGGTTGTCTGATAAAAAACAAACAGATCGGTTGAATGAAGAATGAAAAGAAACAAGTTCATCGGCATACTGCTACTCATTGTGATATCTATGTTCCTACTGTCATTGACCGCTTATGCTGCCGAAACGGATGTTACAAATCCGATTCCAGGATTAAATGTTAATATTGGGACAAGCACGGCATCTGGGGGATCATCGAATACCGTAACTCTTCTTTTGTTGCTAACGGTATTAAGTTTAGCCCCATCTTTTCTTATACTAATGACTAGTTTCACGCGAATCGTTATTGTTTTGGGTTTTGTTCGAACATCATTAGGAACTCAACAAATGCCACCTAATCAGGTTTTAATCGGACTCGCTCTGTTTTTAACCTTTTTTATTATGTCTCCAACTTTAGGGGAAGTTAATCAAACAGCACTTCAGCCTTACTTAAAAGGTGAAATCAATCAAACGCAGGCTTTTCAGTCAGCATCACTGCCCATGAAGAAATTTATGTTTAAACATACGAGGCAGAAGGATTTGAAACTGTTTCTTGACTATTCCAAGGCCAAAGCACCTACAGGTGTTGAAGATATACCGCTTACTTCACTCGTGCCTGCCTATGCCATAAGTGAATTGAAATCAGCTTTCCAAATGGGATTCATGATATTTATTCCATTCCTGGTTATAGACATGGTGGTTTCTAGCACGTTAATGGCAATGGGGATGATGATGCTCCCGCCCGTGATGATTTCACTTCCATTCAAAATCCTTCTTTTTATTCTGGTAGATGGTTGGTATCTTGTGGTGAGATCGTTACTCTTAAGCTACGGTTAATAACCAAGATATCGGAGGGAATCTAGATGGGTTCGGAATTTGTAATACGAATTGCTGGCGAGGCCGTATATACCGTTCTTAAAGCTAGTGCGCCAATGCTAATTATTGGATTAATCGTTGGTTTAGCCATTAGTATTTTTCAAGCAACTACACAGATTCAAGAGCAGACCCTTGCTTTTGTTCCCAAAATCGTTGCCGTATTGCTTTCGATCCTTATCTTCGGATCATGGATAATGAATACTTTAGTTGATTTTACCTTTAATCTACTCAACAATCTTTACAAATTCGTTGGTTAGGTTGTGAGTGAAATGCCAACATTTATTCAAATGATCCCTGTTTTCCTGCTTATTTTTTGTCGAATTACATCATTTTTTGTCGTGGTGCCCATTCTATCTTCGAGAAATATACCAATGGTATTCAAGGTGGGACTATCCATTTTTATATCATTGATCATTTTCGCGACGCTGGGGATGGATAAGTCCATGCCGATTGATGGTGTTTACTTGCTGTTAATTATTCGTGAAATGCTCATTGGGATCATATTAGGTTTTATCGCTTATCTATTTTTTACTGTTGTTCAAACAGCGGGTTCATTCATGGATATGCAGATTGGATTTAGTATGGCAAGCGTAATTGATCCGTTGACAGGTGCTTCAACACCGATGCTTGGTAATTTAAAATATATGATTGCTGTTCTCTTGTTTCTCACTTTTGACGGTCATCATTATTTACTAAGAGCGATCATTGATAGTTACAAATGGGTGCCAATTGATAATGCATTATTCAGCCGCATTTATGAAGGACAAATTTCAGATTTTTTATTTAAATCGCTGTCCAAAATGTTTTACTTGTCATTCCAACTCGCTGCTCCCATCGTAGTTGCCTTGTTTCTAACAGATTTAGGTTTAGGATTACTGACAAGGGTCGCACCGCAATTCAATATTTTTGTTATTGGTGCACCACTTAAAATGATACTTGGATTTTTCCTCCTTGTTATTGTGTTCCCTGAGTTAATTTCACAATTTCAGCAATTGTTCGGAACAATGTTTGATTATATGGAGAAAATGTTGCATATCATGGGCGTTTCGCCGCAGACAACACCTAAGTAGGAGGAGAACCGTGTCCCAACACCTTCGTTTACATCTTGATTTACAATGGTTTGCTGGGGAAAAAACGGAGCCTGCTACTCCTAAGAAAAGACAGGAGGCCAGAAAAAAGGGTCAAGTTGCAAAAAGTATGGACTTGCCCGCGGCTTCCATTTTACTTTTTTCTTTCGTGGCTTTTCTAATGTTTGGTTCTTTTATGAAAGGAAGGATAGTTCATATCTTTCGCAATGTCTATGAGAATCAATTACGTATGGATTTAACTATAGGCAATATACAAGTATTATTCACAGATTTAACGGTACAAGGTTTGATTATATTGGCTCCAATCTTTCTGTTGGTCGTTCTGATTGCTTTTATTGCGAATTATGCGCAAATAGGTTTTATGTTTATCGGTGAACCCTTGATGATGAAGTTCGACAAGATCAATCCAATCAGTGGGTTTAAACGGATTTTTTCGATGAGAACCTTTGTGGATTTTCTAAAGTCGACTTTGAAAATGTTGATCATTGGTTACGCTGTATACACAACATTGATGGGACAAAAAGCACGATTGTTGGGTTTAGGGCATACACCCTTGGAAAATACTTTTTCCTTTGTTGCCTCCGTAACTTTAGGTTTAGGGGTCAAAATAGGCGCTATTCTAATCGTTTTGGCTATTTTTGATTATATTTATCAAAAGTATGAACATGAAAAAAGTCTCAAAATGTCCAAACAAGATGTTAAGGATGAATATAAGAAAAGTGAGGGCGATCCTCTCATTAAAGGCAAGATTCGTGCCAAACAACGGCAAATGGCCATGCAACGTATGATGCAGGAAGTTCCAAAAGCTGATGTCATTATTACAAATCCAACTCACTTTGCAGTTGCTTTGAAATATGATGCCTCTAATATGCAGGCTCCTACGGTAATAGCAAAAGGGGCAGATTATGTTGCACTGAAAATTAAGGAAGTCGCCAAACAGAATGGCGTCATGACGATGGAAAATAAGCCGCTTGCTCGAGCGATTTTTGCACAGGTGGAAATTGGTGATGCCATTCCAGCGGATCTGTTCCAAGCTGTAGCAGAAGTACTAGCGTATGTATATAAGATGAAGGGTAAGACGAATTAATGTAGAGGGAGGTGCAATCTGATGAAAATTAAAGATTTAGTTGTTCTAATTGGTATTATTGGCATCGTGTTGATGATGATTGTACCGATTCCGATCCCTTTGCTAGACTTTTTGCTAATTATTAATATTTCCATAGCACTAATGATTATCTTGGTTGCTATGAATACACAAGAAGCACTCCAGTTCTCCATTTTCCCTTCTTTGCTATTGATCACAACCCTTTTTCGATTAGCGTTGAACGTGTCAACAACTCGTAATATTTTGGCACATGCGGAAGCAGGCGACGTGGTCAGAACTTTTGGTTCATTTGTTGCTCAGGGCAATATCGTCGTGGGATTCGTTGTGTTTCTCATCCTTGTCTTAGTTCAATTTATAGTTATTACCAAAGGTTCTGAGCGCGTGGCCGAGGTAGCAGCAAGATTTACATTAGATGCTATGCCCGGGAAGCAAATGAGTATTGATGCCGATTTGAATGCTGGCTTGATTAATGAGGTTCAAGCGAGAGAAAGACGTCAAAAAATTGAACGTGAGGCAGATTTCTATGGTGCTATGGATGGTGCCAGTAAATTTGTCAAAGGTGATGCGATTGCCGGGATTATTATCCTCGTCATCAATTTGATTGGTGGATTTATTATTGGGATGACAATGAAGGGGATGGATTTTCCTGAAGCATTGCAAACGTTCTCGATTCTGACAATTGGGGATGGATTGGTCAGTCAGATTCCAGCTCTACTAATTTCTACTGCCGCGGGTATTATAGTAACGCGAGCATCGTCTGAAGGAAACCTTGGACACGATATTACGAAACAATTAACAGCTCAACCTAAGTTACTGTACATTGTTGCAGGTACATTAGTCGTACTTGGTACTTTTACACCGATCCATTGGTTTACGACGTATCCGATCGCTGCTTTGTTGGTGTATGCAGCATTCAAAATGCAAAAGAATTTGGAAAAAGAAGCAATTAAAGAAGAACAATTGGTTGAAGAGCAGCAGATCGAGGAAGTTCGCAGTCCTGAAAGTGTCATTTCCTTGCTACAAGTTGATCCAATTGAGTTTGAGTTTGGTTATGGACTAATCCCACTTGCAGATACACAGCAGGGAGGCGATTTATTAGATCGGATTATTTTAATACGTCGTCAATGCGCTCTAGAGCTTGGTGTTGTAGTTCCTGTCATTCGTATTCGCGACAACATCCAATTAAGACCAAATGAGTATATCATCAAAATTAAAGGCAATACGGTTGCACGCGGCGAACTCCTTTTAAATCACTATCTGGCTATGAGTCCAGGCTTTGATGATGATTCCATTTCAGGGATTGAAACAACAGAGCCAGCATTCGGGTTACCCGCAATCTGGATAGATGAAGCAAACAAAGAGAGAGCTGAGTTGTCCGGTTATACGGTTGTAGATCCTCCTTCTGTAGTCGCAACACATTTAACAGAAATTATTAAGAAGCACATTCATGAGCTGTTGGGACGTCAGGAAACGAAGGCACTTATCGAGAATGTAAGAGAGTCCTACCCTGCTCTTGTCGATGATCTAATTCCTTCCGTGCTTGCAATCGGAGATATACAGAAAGTTTTATCTAAGCTTCTTCGTGAGAAAATATCTGTTCGCGATCTAGTCACTATTTTAGAAACACTTGCAGATTATGGTACGTATACGAAAGACCCTGAGATACTAACCGAGTATGTGAGGCAGTCATTATCTCGACAAATCACACAGCAGTTCACTTCTCATGGGGATTCACTTAAAGTTATAACAGTTGGACCATCCGTAGAGAAGAAAATTGCCGATTCTGTACAACAATCAGATCAAGGAAGTTATTTGGCTTTAGATCCTTCATCATCACAAATTATTTATCATCGTGTAACGGAACAAGTTACGAAATTGATTCAATCAGGACA
The DNA here is from genome assembly GCF_001653565.1 of Paenibacillus oryzisoli. Classification (GTDB taxonomy): domain Bacteria; phylum Bacillota; class Bacilli; order Paenibacillales; family NBRC-103111; genus Paenibacillus_E; species Paenibacillus_E oryzisoli. Next base: position 207,839 of record NZ_LYPB01000048.1, on the reverse strand, counting down.
GCAACCAGTCATTCTAACATCGCCAACGATTCGGATGTATGTGAGACAGCTTCTAGAACGTACATTGCAAGATATACCCGTACTTTCGTATAGCGAATTAGAGCCTAGCGTTGAAATCCAAAGCATGGGGGTAGTCAATTTATGAGAGTAAAAAGATATGTTGTTGATTCCATGCCAGACGCTTTGCAAAAAATTCGTACGGATCTTGGCAAGGATGCGGTAATTCTGAATACGAAAGAAATTCGAACAGGTGGATTTTTAGGGATGTTTGGAAAGAAAAAGATAGAAGTCATTGCCGCTATTGATGCTAGTAATGCCAAACCTGCACCTGTTCAGCAAAAAGTAGCACCACAGCCACCAGTGCAAACCAAATTGAGCAACCAGGTTGCTCAAATTAAAACTAATTATCAATCTGATTTTCCAGATGTTCCTGATGTACTAGCACAAGTAGCAATGAAGAGTGAGCCAGTAGCGGTAACCGCGGCTCCCCAACAAGTGAAAGCAATGAATTCTGCGGTGCATCAAGCCTATTCACCTAATACTGTGCAGTCATCAGCTAAGGCGTCGGTAAAAGATGAACAAGTGATGGACGAACTCAAACAAATGAAAGAAATGATGAAGAAGCTTACACAAGCGAATGACGGGGATAAGCTTCCGGAATCGTTACAGAAGCTTGAGCAGAGACTCTATGATCAAGAAGTGAATCCAACACTCGTGAGACAGATCATGGATGATGTTATGGCAGATTTCCAACTTGCAGATGAACCTGTTACAGAAGAAGCCGCTCATCAACTTGTCCGTTCAAAATTAGGTGAGATTTTTCAAACAGATCATAGTAAACATATTTCAACACAAACACGAGTTGTTCATTTCGTTGGACCCACTGGTGTTGGCAAAACCACGACGATAGCGAAGTTGGCCGCGGAGCAAGTGTTGAAATACCATCGTAAGGTGGGATTCATTACATCTGATACGTATCGGATTGCTGCTATTGAACAGCTCAAAACATATGCAACTATTTTGAATGTGCCACTGGAAGTTGTCTTTTCACCGCAGGATTTGACGAAAGCCTTTCAAAATCTTGCTCATTGCGACATAATTTTCATGGATACTGCCGGACGTAATTTCCGAAACGAAATGTATGTTTCCGAACTGAATTCGCTACTGAAAACGCAGGGGAGTAGTGAAACTATTCTTGTTCTAAGCTTAACAACAAAGTATCGAGATTTGAGGGCTATCACGAATAATTTCAGTAAGTTCAAATTAGATAAAGTTCTCTTTACCAAAATGGATGAGACGGATTCTTATGGTGCCATTCTGAATGTTGTTCATGAGTTTTCCTTAAAGCTTTCTTATGTGACAACAGGACAAAGTGTACCCGATGATATTGCAGAAATGAACGAGTGGCAAATCATTGATTTGTTATTGGAGGAGCCTAGATCATGAAGGATCAAGCAGAAGGGTTGCGGAATCTGGTTCAGACGCAAGGTGATAAAGGCACAAGAACAACCAGGATTATTACCGTAACCAGTGGAAAAGGCGGTGTAGGTAAATCCAATTTCACGCTAAACTTCGCTTTATCCCTGCAATCTTTGGGTTACAAGGTGCTTGTATTCGATGCTGATATTGGGCTCGCGAACATTGATGTATTGATGGGTGTATCTTCAACGTATAGTCTATATCACCTCTTAAAGAAAGATAAGACGATTTGGGAAATCATCCAAAAAGGATCGAATGATTTAGAGTTCATCGCAGGTGGTTCTGGTTTTAATGATCTACTACGATTAACGGAAGAAGAATTAGATTATTTTGCAGAACAAGTCATGCAATTGAACGGTTATGTGGATTTTATTATTTTCGATACTGGTGCTGGACTATCCAAAGAAACACTCAAATTCATACTTGCGGCTGAAGAAGCCATCGTGGTTACGACCCCTGAGCCCACATCAATTACCGACGCCTATGCGATTATCAAAATGGTGAATTCAATGGGCCATGATGTTTCATTTAAACTCGTTATCAATCGTGTCACTGATGCACGAGAAGGCAAACAAACAGCTGATAAAATTTCTCTAGTAGCTCAACAATTTTTGAATATTCAAATTCCTACCCTAGGGTTTGTTGATGATGATCCTGTTGTTTCGAAAGCAGTGAAGCGGCAAATTCCATTCTCAATTGCATTTCCATATTCAACGGCAACGAAGAGTATCAAAACACTTACGGACAATTACATCAAAGGATATCGTGTAATTGAAAAGCCCTCCACTGGTGTCAAGAGCTTTTTAAATAAAATGTTGAAACTTTTGAAATAGGAATTTTGAAAAACATGTCGAATAAGCACATAGAGGAGGGAAGCAACTTGGCAATATATAACATTCTTGTCGTAGATGACTCCGTCTTTATGCGAAAAATAGTAAGTGATTTAATATCAGAGAATCCGCAGTTTAAAATCATTGGTACTGCTAAGAATGGTCAAGAAGCAATCGAACAAGTTAAGTTGCTTCGGCCGGATGCTGTAACAATGGATATCGAAATGCCTGTTATGAATGGGTTGGATGCGCTTAAGCACATTATGGAAGAGCAACCTACTCCCGTTATCATGCTGAGTTCTTTAACGCAAGAGGGTGCTTCTGAGACGATTAGAGCTTTGGAGCTCGGGGCAGTAGACTTTATTCGAAAGCCGTCGGGGTCAATCTCACTCGATTTGTATAAAGTAAAGTTATTACTGCAAGAGAAGTTACAAATGGCTGTACGGTCAAAAATGAGCGTTACCCAGCCTTCTAATGCACAATCGTCAGTAGTAAAGGCTAATCCGTTGTCTTTGAGATCCAAGATGCTGAAAGACAATTTGAAACAATCAGATTCAGTTGCTCAGACGATCCCAAGTACGACACACTTTACTCATCTAGTTGCGATCGGGACATCAACTGGTGGTCCAAGAGCATTGCATCAAGTTATCTCCAATATTCCTGCAGGATTTCCAGCACCGATTCTAATTGTTCAACATATGCCGCCTAACTTCACTAAATCACTTGCTCAGCGTTTGAATGATATTTCTCAAATTCGAGTTGTGGAAGCTGCTGATGGTGAAGTACTTCAAACAGCGACTGCATATGTGGCTCCGGGTGGCTGGCATATGGTTGTACAGAAAGACGGAAACCGAACTTATAAGATTAGATTAACTAAAGATGAACCTGTTTCTGGTCATCGACCCTCGGTAGACGTAATGTTTGAATCCTTACTAAGCTTGAGTGAGTTAAAGCGACATGTCGTCTTGATGACTGGTATGGGAAGTGATGGAGCCAAAGGGATGCTTGCTTTAAAACAATCGGGGGCTATAACAACTATTGCGGAAGCGGAAGAAACTTGCGTCGTATATGGGATGCCAAGAGCCGCTGTAGAAAATCAAGCTGCAATGCATGTGTTACCTCAGCAGGAAATTGCAGTTCGTTTATCAAGGTGCGTACAGAATGAACTGAATTGAAGCAAACATTGGGTACTGGATGATTCTATTGGAGGTGTGTGGAAGTGGAACTTAGTCAATATTTATCGATGTTTATCGATGAATCAAAAGAGCATTTGCAATCATTGAATGAAAATCTTCTTAATTTAGAAAGTAATCCGAAAGATATAAGCATTGTACATAACATTTTTCGTTCAGCTCATACGTTAAAAGGGATGTCTGCAACAATGGGCTTCGAGGACATCGCAGCACTAACGCATGATATGGAAAATGTGCTCGACCTTGTTCGTAATAGCAAGATTGATATGGATTCTTACATATTTGATTGTATTTTCAAAAGTTTGGACTCCTTGGAATCTATGGTTGAAGATATTATTCAAGGCGGTACAGGTAAGGCGGACGTAAGTCCAATCGTTGCCTCGCTAAGATCCATCGTGACAGGTGATTACAAAAAAGGCCCAGTAGCTGCAACGACAGTAGCCGTAAAAGAACCTGCTAAAGGCATTGAAGTGGATGAGTTTCAATATTCGATTCTTCAACAGTCAATTGATTCTGGCTTTCTCGTTTTTTATATCGAAGTTAGCGTGAATGAAAACTGTGTGTTAAAAGCTGCACGTGCTTATATGGTGTTTGATGCGATGGAAAGAATGGGCGAAATTATTAAGTCGACGCCTTCCGTACAAGAAATCGAACAAGAGAAGTTTGATCGCTCATTTTCATTGTATTTTATCTCACAAGTTGATCAAGCAACGCTTGAGAAAGAAATTTTAAATGTTTCAGAAATTGCTTCTGCAGTTATTATAACCGTAGATACAGAGTCTCTTTCAGAATTATCGCGTCCGATCACAGAAGTTGAAACAGCTCGTCAAGAAATTGCAGCTGCTGTTGCAGCTGCAGTTCCAAACCTTGAAGTAGCTGCACCTAAAGCTTCAGAATCAGCTGCGAATGCAGGTGTTGCTAAACCAGTTGCAGGTGGAGCCCCTGTTGCTAGCCGAACGATTCGTGTCGATATTGAGCGTCTAGATACACTGATGAATCTATTCAGTGAGCTACTAATTGATCGTGTTCGACTAGAGCAATTAGCAAGTGAAGTGAAACGGAATGATTTAACTGAAACTGTCGAACATATGTCCCGTGTCAGCAGTGATTTGCAAAATATCGTTCTGAAACTTCGCATGGTTCCTGTGGATTCAGTATTCAACAGATTCCCGCGGATGATTAGAGATCTTGCTAAATCCCTAGATAAAAAAGTGGACCTTGTGATTACAGGTGCTGATACAGAACTTGATCGAACTGTTATTGATGAAATTGGTGATCCACTAGTCCATTTATTACGTAATGCTGTTGATCACGGCATTGAATCGATTAGTGACCGTATAGCAGTAGGTAAACCAGAACAAGGTACAATTCAACTTCGTGCATTCCACAGTGGGAATCATGTTTTTATTGAAATTGAAGAAGATGGTAAAGGGATATACAGAGATAGAGTTTTGAAAACTGCATTGAAAAATGGTCTGGTTACGGCAGAACAGGCAGCTAAATTAACCGATCATGAAGTGTATAACTTACTCTTTGCATCAGGATTCAGTACAGCGGAGAAGATCTCCGACATTTCTGGTCGTGGCGTAGGCTTAGATGTCGTGAAAACAAAAATTCAAATGCTTGGCGGACATGTACAAGTGGATTCAAAGCCAGGCTTTGGAAGTAAGTTTTCCGTACAGCTGCCTCTAACACTCTCCATTATTTCGGCAATGTTAGTACGTTTAGGCAATGAGAAATACGCAATTCCATTATCTTCTATTGTTGAAACTTCTGCTATTCAGAAGTCGCAAATTCGCAACATTCAAGGTAGTAAAATGATCGATTATCGCAAAACGGTCATTCCTTTGTTGTCCTTAAGCACATTATTCCAAGTGCCTGATTTTAATGAGGATTTGGAAGAAGAGACAGAAATCGTTGTTGTGCGTAAAGGTGATAAGCAAGTAGCTCTTATGGTGGACGAATTTATTGGACAACAAGAAATCGTATTAAAAACACTAGGTAAATATTTAACGGGTATTTTTGCAATATCTGGAGCAACCATTCTTGGTGATGGACAAGTTGCTTTGATCATTGATCCTAATGCATTGATTAAATAAACCATATTCGAATTAAAGCTGATGCTTACGAAGTCAGTTTTCTGACGAAAACTTTGAGGAGGATTTGAACAATGGGAGAAGAAAAGAAAGTAATTGTCTTCGCACTTGGATCGGAAGAGTATGGTGTTGAAGTAGAAAAGGTTAGAACGATTGAAAGAATGCAACCAATGACACGTGTTCCTAAAGCGCCCGAATTTATTAAAGGTGTAATTAATTTGCGTGGTATTGTTATTCCAATTATCGATCTTCGTGCTAGATTTGGACTTGAAGAGGTAGCAAGTACAGATGCAACTCGTATCATTATCGTGTCAGCAGCTGAGTTTGAAGTAGGATTAATTGTTGATTCGGCAAATGACGTTATCGATGTTGATACGGATAACATTAATACACCTCCAGAAGTTGTTGGTGGCATTAAAGCGAAATACTTAGATGGCATCGCGCGTGTAGGCGAGAGTCGACTTCTGGTACTCCTAAACCTTGAGCAAGTTTTGAATCGTAGTGAAATTCAGCAGCTTGAAAGATTTGAGGAATAGCTTGTGGACGTTTTTAGCCAATTAGAGGATTTTCAATTAGATGTGCTTAAGGAAGTAGGGAACATTGGCGCAGGGCATGCAGCGACTGCGCTTTCTACCTTACTGGATAAGCCGATTGATATGTTGGTTCCAAAAGTAAGAATGCTGCCTTTCGAAGAAATCTGTGAAAGTGTCGGCGGGGCTGAGACAGTCGTACTCGCCATCTTCTTACGAGTTGAAGGGGATGCCCCGGGAAATATGTTTTTTATTCTTGATTTGGATGCCGCCAAAAACATGCTTCATGACTTAGTTGGTTTATCCATTGCTGATCAAGAAGAGTATTCCGAGTTAGAATTATCGGCTCTGAATGAAATAGGAAACATACTTGCCGGTTCTTATTTATCCTCACTTGCTGATTTTACGAATTTAAATATGCAGCCGACGGTTCCAGCGCTGGCGATCGACATGGCTGGTGCAATTCTAAGCTATGGTTTATTGCAATTTGGTCAAATGGGAGACCAGGCTCTTCTCATTGATACTAAATTTTTGGAAGGGGAGAATGAAGTGCAAGGGCACTTTTTCTTAATCCCTGATCCGGAATCGTTTGGTAAAATCTTTTCGGCATTAGGGGTAGTCTCTCCATGACGCTAGAAAACTTAATTAAAGTAGGAATGGCTGATTTGAATGTTGCTCATCAAATTGGTGTTTTGAAGACAACAGGATTAGGTTCATGTGTAGGGGTTACCTTATACGACAGCCGATCAAAAGTAGCAGGAATGGCTCACGTCATGCTGCCTTCATCTGAAATAGCAAGAGAAGGTTCATTGAACATAGCTAAGTACGCAGACACGGCGATTCCAGAGCTTATAGCAAGGATGGAGAAGCTAGGAGCCAATATAAGTAAGCTTGAAGCTAAGCTGGCTGGTGGTGCTCAAATGTTTGCATTTGCCGGAAATAATGATACGATGAGAATCGGACCGAGAAATGTAGAATCTTGTAAAGAAATGTTGAATCGGTACAAGATCCCAATTCTGGCAGAGGATACAGGAGCTAATTATGGTCGCACGATCGAGTTCTTTAGTGCGACAGGAATCCTCCAGATTCGTAGTGTTCAATTAGGAGTAAAGGAAATTTAATGATGATTGGAACTATACGAATAAATCTCATCGTAGCTCTGTTAGCTGGTATTTTCACGTTTGCTTTATCGATAGGCAACAATTTGTTTTTGTCATCCTGTATCAAAGCAGGATATAGTTTTCTTATTTTATTCGTTGTAACTTTTGGATTTAGATGGGTCTTAGGCTTATTGATTGGTCCTGTTTCCTCAGTTGAGGCTTCTTCACTCGAGAATTCCTCATCCGCGGTAGGTCAAAACTTAGATTTAAGTACACCGGATGAGGATGAAGAAACACGCCAATTAATGAGATCGAATCACGCAAAAGATGCACATTCCAATGATATGCAATTTTCACCATTGAATCCACCTAAGCTAGTCACCAAGAATAATTTGGACCCTGAACAACTGGCGGGTGCCTTGAGGCGAATGTCTGAAGATTAAGGATGGTGTATCATTAATTATGATTGAACAAAAGCAAGCTCAGCTTGCAAATATTGAGTTGTGGAAACAATGGAAAGAGCAAGGTGTTATTTCAGCAAGACAAGCACTGATTGAGAACTATTTGCCATTAGTGGAATATGTCTCAGGTAGGTTAGCCATTGGTCTTCCCAAAAGTGTTTCCAAAGATGATTTGTCAAGTTTCGGTGTAATGGGATTAATTGATGCCATCGAGAAGTTCGATTATGCAAGAGGATTACAATTTGAGACGTATGCTTCATGGAGAATTCGGGGCTCAATCATTGATGGTTTACGTCAAGGAGATTGGGTTCCAAGGTCTGTCAGAGAAAAAGCTAAAAAAGTCGAAGACGCTTATCAAAAGCTTGAACAACAGTTTCTTCGATCTGTTACTGATTCGGAGATAAGCTCATTTTTACAAATAAGTGAACAAGATTTTCAACAAATGTTACAGGATATTTCTGTTACAACGATTTGTTCGATTGATGATCCTATACGAGAAGAAGAATCAGAGACAAGATTATCACTTATTGTTGATGAGAAAGCCAAGAACCCAGAGTCTCAAGTTAACGAGTTTTATCTGAAGGAATCATTGGCCAAAGCAATAGATCGCTTGACAGAAAAGGAACGAACGGTTGTTTCACTTTTTTATTTCGAAGAGTTATCTTTAAGTGAAATTGCAGAAGTTATGTGTTTATCACCATCACGTATTTCTCAATTGCATTCCAAAGCAATCTTAAGACTTAAAGGTGTACTAGGTCGATTTAAAAATCAACTTTTTCAAGATAATTAACTCAATCTGAAAGTATGGAAAGGTGGTATGTCCGTGAGTGAAGGGAACATGCCTTTAGATTTCTTCATTGATATTACTGTATCGGATGATAAGTTATCAGCTCATCTTCTCATCAGTAATACGGATGATTCGTTTAAAGTCTCGGTTGGCCAATTGTTAGACTTAGTTCAAAAGAATCGTATTATTCATGGAGTTAATCAAGTAGTACTAGCAGAAATTGCAGCAAACCCAAAATCGTTTTCAAACAAAAAGACATTAATTGCAACGGGAACAAATCAGATTGATGGTCAAAATGGGTATATTAAATTATCCTTTGACTTCGATGACATTGAAAAAAAACCCTTGGAGCTAGAGGACGGCCGGGTCAATTATAAAGAAGTCGTATCTATTCATAATGTTCGTAAAGGTCAATTGATTGGCCAAAGATTTTTAGCTACAGCAGGCACTCCTGGTCGTGCAGTTACGGGTGAAACGCTCTTTTCCAAATCAGGCAAAGAAGCTAGATTCAAAGTAGGCAAAAATGTTGTAACGGATGCTGAACAGATGGGGTTATACGCAACGATTGATGGCATGGTAGTCCGAACGGATCGAGATAAGATCAATGTATTCCCCGTTTACGAAATAAATGGTGATGTGGATTACAACATAGGTAACATTGATTTTATCGGAACAGTTGTTGTTCGAGGAAACGTTTTGCCTGGTTTTAAAATTCGTGCATCTGGAGACATTCGTGTAATCGGTGGCGTTGAAGCCGCGGAGCTAGAAGCAGAAGGGTCGGTAGAAATTTCGGCTGGAATTGTTGGTCAGAATAAAGCATTGATTAAAGCTGGTAAGAATGTAAAGAGTTCATTCATCCAAGATGCTACAATTGAAGTTTCTGGGGAGTTAATTGTCTCGCAAAGTATTATGCACTCCACCGTGAGGGCTGGAAAAAGCGTTAACTGTATAGGGGCAAAAGGCTTGATCGTAGGTGGGACCATTCAAGCTGGAGAGCGTGTTACGGCTAGAACTATTGGGAATTCTATGTCAACGGCTACTATTATTGAAGTTGGCGTTCTGCCGGAATTGCGCAATGAAATGATTCAACTTCGTAATCAACTTAAGTCACTGTATGAGAATATGGAGAAAACGAGTAAAGCGCTTACTTTGTTGGATCAACTAGCTGCTGCAGGTCAATTAAGTCCAGATAAACTTGCCATGCGTATCAAACTTAATAATACAAAAAAGCAATCGGTTGATGAACAAGTGTTGATTAAGGATCGAATTCTAGACATTGAGAAGTCACTGGAGGATTCTGAAAACGCTAAGGTTCAAGTGATTTCGACGATTTATGGGGGCACCAAAATTGTCATTGGTCGTTACACGAAATTTATTAAAGATCCAACGAACCGAATGACATTCCACTTAAATGAAGGCGACATTGTCATGAGTGCAAATGTGTAAGTGTGGGAGGGAGTAGACGATGAGTTTTAAAGCCATCGATTTACAATTCGCTGTACACAAGAACGATGAGGCTGGTATTAAGCAGAATCAATTAATGCAGAAGCCGCGGCAAGATGGCACGATACTTGAGAATCAAGCTGTACAAACGACGGAACGTGATCGAGGAAGAGCTAATAAACTCGAAGAGAGTGCACGCGCTGATATTTTGGATCGTCGTGATCAGAAAACAACGCAAATAGGTAAAAGTAAGAAAAGAGGACAAGTAAATAATCTTTCTAAGGAGCCGGAACATCAACCGGAACATCCATATAAAGGTCATTATATTGACTTCTCCCTCTAACTTGCTATAGGAAAAGGTGAACTTTATGGTTATGCAGCCGGTACTATATGTCATCCTTCTCGGTCTTGTGATGATTGTTTACGCTAGATTCATACCGAAGGACCAAACGACGGCTTCATCCGCAAACGCTACAGTTGTGCAAGAAATCGAAGATACAATAGAACACTTCGCCGCTGAGATGGATGAACAGAATCAAGCGATGCTTGATCTATTTTCAAAGACAAAGCAAGATTATGAAGTGGAGCTAGCTAAATTAGCCGGACGTTTGGAAACTTTGGAGAAACAGAAGCACGAACTGTCCAAAGAACTTACGACACTTCATGTGACGCAGCAACAAGCTCTTTCACCCGCTGAAATGCTTAGTGCGCTAAACACACCTAATCATGGGCTTTCTACACCTGTAAACGTAATCGAAGATACTCCTGATCCTCTTCCTGAGGAGCCACTGTATGCCGGATTAAGTATGAAGAGCAGATATGCAGAATTATTTAGCTTACATGATCAAGGGAAAAGCGTGGAGGCAATTGCCAAAAAGCTAAGCATGAATAAAGGCGAGGTCAGTTTGATCCTTCAGCTTTCAAGACAGGAGGAACGGACTCGTGTTTAAAAATAGAGCTTTAATTACTGGTATTGGGGCAGGTATTATTGTTGGCGCTTTGCTTCTTCAAGTGATGCTGATTCGTCCTAGCAGTCCAAGTAATTCAGGTATATCTCTGGAGGAGATGGATCCTCAGAAACTTAAGGACGAGGCCTCTAAATACTATTTAGTGCTTGAGAAAAACGTGAAAATGTACACGCAAGCGGAATTAGATGCAGCCATCCAGAAGAGACTAAAAGAAGAATCTGATAAGTTGGCAGCAGCGCAACCACAAGACCAGCCTAAATCATCACCTCCTCCTGTAGCTTTATCTAAGATTGTCATTTATGTTCAGCCAAACTTAGACGCTACGGCAGTAGCTGAGTTACTGTATCGGGCTAGTGTAATTTCGGATCGTAAGGCATTTGTTACTGAACTAAACAAACAAGGTGGTAATTACAAAATACAAGTCGGATACCATGAGTTTGAAGGTAACTTGGACATGGCAACAATTGTGACGAATCTTATTACAGCACAATAGATACTGGGCAAAAGGATCTTTATAAAGAGATCTTTTTTTGTTTGTTTACACATAAACGTTCCAATTCAAGGGAAGAATGACTTTCAGGATTAAAGGTTGCACCTTGTTTTCAGTTGTGGTATATTTATTCACGGTGTTAAAAACTCACGCCCGTCAATTTGCATAATGGTGCTTACTTTGGTAAGTTTTATGCGAAGATGCGAGGGGCGGCGGATACCAAATAAACCATTTAGAGGAGGGATTGGGGATGGCAGTTATCTCCATGAAACAGCTTTTAGAAGCTGGCGTACATTTCGGTCACCAAACACGTCGTTGGAACCCGAAAATGGACAAGTATATCTTTACTGAAAGAAACGGTATTTACATCATCGATCTTCAAAAAACAGTTAAAAAAGTTGAGGAAGCTTACAACTTTGTTAAATCTGTATCTGAAGACAATGGTACAATCCTTTTCGTAGGAACTAAGAAACAAGCACAAGATTCCGTTGCTGAAGAAGCAGAACGTTGTGGCATGTACTTCATCAACCAACGTTGGTTGGGTGGTACATTGACTAACTTCCAAACTATTCAAAAACGTATCGATCGCTTGAAAACTCTTGAAAGATGGGAAGAGGATGGCACTTTCGAAGTTCTTCCTAAGAAAGAAGTTATCATTCTTCGCAAAGAGAAAGAGCGTCTTGAGAAATTCCTAGGCGGAATCAAGAACATGAAAGGTTTGCCAAGTGCACTTTTCATTATCGATCCTCGTAAAGAGCGTATTGCTGTAGCAGAAGCTCGTAAATTGGGTATCCCAATCGTTGGTATCGTAGATACAAACTGTGATCCAGACGAAATCGATTACGTGATTCCTGGTAACGATGATGCAATCCGCGCGGTTAAATTGTTAACAGCGAAAATTGCTGATGCAGTTATCGAAGCACACCAAGGCGAGCAAACAACAGCTTAAATTATAGCAATGTGAAAAGGGTGGTTGGAAGGTGTAACAGCCTGTCACCACCCTTTTTTTAGAGAATAAACTAGTGTTACATATAAACAATAAACATTTAACAGGAGGTTTCTTCTAATGGCAGTTACAGCAGCACAAGTAAAAGAATTACGTGAAAAAACAGGTGCAGGTATGTTAGATTGCAAAAAAGCACTTGAAGAAGCAAACGGCGATATCACGAAAGCAGGCGAACTTCTTCGAGAGAAAGGCCTTTCCGCAGCAGCTAACAAAGCTGGACGTATTGCTACAGAAGGCGCTGTAGAATCTTACATTCACGCTGGTGGTAAAGTTGGCGTTCTTGTTGAAATTAACTGTGAAACTGACTTCGTTGGTAAAACAGAGCAATTCAGAACATTCTGCAGAGACATTGCTATGCACATCGCTGCAGCAAACCCATCTTATGTTCGTCGTGAAGAAGTTCCAACAGAAGCTTTGGAAAAAGAAAAAGAAATACTTCGTAACCAAGCTTTGAACGAAGGTAAACCAGAGAAAATTATCGATAAAATGGTTGAAGGTCGTATTGGTAAATACTATGAAGAGTTCTGTCTAATGGAGCAAGCATTTATTAAAGATCCAGACAAAACAATTGACCAATTGTTGAATGAGAAAATCGCTGCTATCGGCGAGAACATTTCCATTCGTCGTTTCGTTCGTTTCGGTCTTGGTGAAGGTCTTGAGAAAAAACAAGAAAACTTTGCGGAAGAAGTTATGTCCCAAGTTAAACTATAATATATGTTCAAAAAAAGTTGGAACACTTGGTGTTCCTTCTTTTTTAGCCCTTAAAGATTTGGATTTACGCATGGAAACGGAGGTCATACAAGTTGGGTCAACCTTATTATAAAAGAATAGTGCTTAAATTGAGCGGCGAGGCTTTAGCCGGACAACAGGGATATGGCATTGATTCAGAAGTGATTACCTCCATTGCTCAACAAGTGAAGGATGTTGTAGAGTTAAATGTTGAAGTTGCTATCGTTGTTGGTGGCGGAAATATATGGCGTGGTATTGCTGGTAGCGAGAAGGGAATGGATCGCGCAACAGCGGATTACATGGGAATGCTAGCTACTGTCATGAATTCACTTGCGTTGCAGGATGCATTGGAAAACATTGAGGTACCAACAAGAGTGCAGTCTTCCATTACGATGCAACAAGTTGCTGAACCTTACATACGTAGGAGAGCTATGCGCCATCTCGAGAAGGGTAGAGTAGTTATTTTCGCTGCGGGAACAGGTAATCCTTATTTCTCCACGGATACGACGGCTGCCTTGAGAGCTGCAGAAATTGAAGCTGAAGTTATTCTAATGGCCAAGAATAAAGTGGATGGTGTCTATTCAGCTGATCCATTCAAAGATCCAACAGCGAAGAAATTCGAAACGTTAACCTATATGGAAGTTATAAGCAATAATCTTGGTGTCATGGACTCCACTGCATCTTCCCTTTGTATGGATAACAACATTCCGTTGGTTGTGTTTAATATCACGGAAAAAGGGAATATCAAACGAGTGGTCCTTGGCGATAAAATTGGGACTACAGTTAAAGGGAGCGTATAAACCATGCCTCAATCAGTGAAAAAGAATGCAGAAGATCGGATGGACAAAGCAATCGGAGCGCTAAGAAGAGATTTGACTTCTCTTCGTGCCGGTCGTGCAACGCCATCGTTGTTAGACCGAATTCAAGTGGAATATTATGGCGCTATGACGCCTGTTAATCAATTAGCTAACTTGACAACGCCAGATTCACGTACCCTTCTTATTCAACCATGGGATAAGAGCTCTATGTCTTCTATTGAGAAGGCGATTATGAAGTCGGATTTAGGCTTAACACCATCGAATGACGGTATCGTTATTCGTATTGTTATCCCTGCCTTAACAGAAGAACGTCGTAATGATTTGGTAAAAATGACTAAGAAATTTGGCGAAGAAGCCAAAATTGCGATTCGTAATATTCGCCGTGATGCGAATGACGAAATCAAAAAGCTTGAGAAAGCTGGTATTTCTGAGGATGAGTCCCGTAAACACCAGGAGGACATTCAGAAATTTACAGATAAATTTGTGGCTGAAGTTGAGAAAGTTTTGGCTGCTAAAGAAAAAGAAATCATGGAAGTATAAGATAGATATGCCCCCGGGTATTCATTTGCTGGGGGTTTTTCATCTTTCCCTAGTTGGGAGGAACAACTGTGCTCAAGCTATTTAAGAAATGGTTAAATCCAACAAATAAGCCTGTAAAGACATCAGCAGCTGAGATAGAGCTGGACAAAGTACCTGCACACGTTGCGATTATTATGGATGGAAATGGTCGATGGGCCAAACAAAGAGGCTTGCCTCGGGTAGCTGGACACCATTCGGGCATGAAAAATGTAAAGAAAATAACAATGGCAGCCAATGATATTGGTGTCAAAGTATTAACGATGTATGCTTTCTCAACGGAAAATTGGAAACGACCTAAAGAAGAAGTTGATTTTCTAATGAAGCTTCCACAAGAGTTTTTTCCTTTGGAAATTGAAGAATTAATTCAGAACAATGTGCGTATTCGAATGACCGGTTGGAAAGATGGTCTACCTGACTATACGCTGAAAGCTATAGAAGGTGCGATCGAGCGAACAAAAGATAACACGGGTCTTATTTTGAATTTTGCATTAAATTATGGCGGACGTAAGGAAATCATTGCTGGTGTTCAGGATATGATGAAGGACCTGCAAAACGGAAACCTAAACCCGGATGAGTTGGACGAATCACTCTTTTCATCCTATATGCTAACGTCAGATTTGCCTGACCCTGATTTGCTGATTCGTACGAGTGGAGAATTGCGATTGAGCAACTTTTTACTATGGCAATTAGCTTATTCGGAACTATGGTTTACAGATGCCTATTGGCCCGAATTCACAGAGGACTTATTTATGCAAGCCATTGCTGAATATCAGCGCCGCGGAAGAAGATACGGTGGTATTTAACATCCCATTGTGTAATCGTTTTTCACTAAAAGGATGGTTTAGAGATAAACGTTGTTCATCTAGGGGGATTCAACTTGAAACAAAGGATCATAACAGGCGTTATAGCTGGTCTTGCTTTTATTACACTTCTCGTACTTGGTGATTTATGGTATGCGGGTTTAATTGTACTCGTTTCAATTATTGGATATCGTGAGTACCTACAAATGAATGGCTATATGCCATTTAAACTCACAGCAGTAGCCGGACTTTTAGCCCTATTATGTTTGACGATCCCTTGGGGTTTGTTAGGCATAACTTGGTCATTTTCGTTTACCGCTGTGATATGGTTTGTCATGTTTTTGCTACTTTTCATTACGGTAGCTTCTAAGAACAAAATAACGATTGATCAAGTTTCTGTGATTTTACTTGGTGTCGTATACATTGGATTAGGCTTCAATTATATGATTGAGGCACGATTGGCGGATAATGGATTGTTTTGGTCGATTATGGTGTTTGTATGTATATGGGCATCCGATGCAGGTGCTTATTTTGTCGGATCGAAATTAGGCAAGCATCCTCTATGGCCCCAAATAAGTCCCAAAAAGTCGATTGAGGGCGCAATAGGTGGCGTTGTTATTGCAATGATATTGGCAGTCTGTTTCGCTTTGTATGAGCCAGATCTCTTAGGTGTAGGGAAGGCACTGTTATTAGGATTTGTTATTGCTGTAGTAGGTCAAATTGGTGATTTAATACAATCCGCCTATAAGCGTGTGAAAGGAATTAAAGACACGGGAACTCTGCTGCCAGGACATGGTGGCGTACTCGATCGGATGGATAGTTGGTTAATCGTATTTCCTTTTATCTATCTATTGAACTTGATTCCTAACTAATTCTCATGAGCGGGGGATACAGGATATATGAAGAAAATTGCCATTTTGGGGTCGACAGGATCCATTGGTACGCAGACTTTGGACCTTGTGAAGCATTCACCAGAAAAGTTTCAAGTTGAGGCGATCTCGGCAGGATATAACAGCGATCTTGTTATTGAACAAGCGAAACAATTTCAACCTAAACTTGTATCTGTTGCAACAAAGGAATTGGCTGAAACAGTTGCTAGTCAGCTACCATCAAACATAAAAGTTCTATATGGTGATGCCGGATTGTTGGAAGTTGCAGCTGCCACAGACGCGGATTTGTTAGTAAGTGCATTAGTTGGGAGCCAAGGTCTAAGACCGACACTAGCTGCGATTGAAGCTGGTAAAGATATTGGACTAGCCAACAAAGAGACCTTAGTGAGTGCGGGGCACATTGTAACCGAAGCCGTTTCACGCAAAGGTGTTGCTTTATTACCCATCGATAGCGAGCATTCTGCGATTTTTCAATGTCTGAATGGTGAGAAACGTTCTCAAGTTTCTCAGATTACGATTACTGCTTCAGGTGGTTCCTTCCGTGATCGTACGCGGGAACAACTAATTGGTGTAACAGTGGAGGATGCATTAAAGCATCCGAATTGGTCAATGGGTGCCAAAATTACAATTGACTCCGCTACGATGGTGAACAAAGGTCTTGAAGTAATGGAAGCTCATTGGCTATTCGGTTTGGGATATGAGGATATCAAGGTGCTGCTTCATCCGGAAAGTGTCATTCATTCCTATGTTGAATTTGTAGATCATAGCGTTATTGCACAGTTAGGTAATCCTGATATGAGGGTTCCCATACAGTATGCGTTAACTTATCCAAATCGCTACACAACTCCAACAACGAAATTAGACCTAGCTGCAATTGGTAAACTTCATTTCCGAGAAATGGATTATACACGATTCCCCTGCTTGCGCATGGCATTTGAGAGCGGTAAACAAGGAGGAACTACACCTACTGTTTATAATGCTGCTAATGAAATTGCGGTGGCGCGTTTCCTTAAGGGGGATATTTCATTTTTGCAAATTGAAGACATTATCGAGGCGTCACTGCACAAACATGAATCATTTGCAAATCCAACAATAGAGGTTATTCACGAACAAGATCAGTGGGCTAGAACGTTTGCAGCGTCTATCCGTTTCTAGAAGTCAGGAAGAGATGAAGTCAGTTTGCATGACTCACCTCTTCTTTTCAATTTCCGACACCGAGGTTGTAAAGCGAAGTCTACATATTTCATTTATTTCGTATAATGACCTGTACGGGCATAGCTTGTATTCAGCTGTTCAAAAGTGGTAATCTAAGAACAAGAACAGTTGATCTTAAGTAGATGCTTAGAAGGTAAGCGTGCTTATCGAAAGTGTTAGGTCATTGATACATAAGGTAGTTTTCTGAAGAAA
Source organism: Paenibacillus oryzisoli (assembly GCF_001653565.1). GTDB lineage: Bacteria > Bacillota > Bacilli > Paenibacillales > NBRC-103111 > Paenibacillus_E > Paenibacillus_E oryzisoli. Next base: position 190,233 of record NZ_LYPB01000048.1, on the reverse strand, counting down.
ACCCGAAGGAGGAAATACGACTTGTCGGCTATTGAAGTTGGATTAAAGGTTATATTGCTGTTTTTCGTACTCGTTACGATTCATGAATGGGGTCATTTTTACTTCGCAAAACGCGCAGGTATTTTAGTTCGTGAATTTGCGATTGGCTTCGGTCCCAAAATATTCTCATATAAAAAAGGGGAGACCCGTTACACCTTACGGATCTTACCCATTGGTGGATTTGTCCGCATGGCGGGAGAAGACCCGGAAATTGTTCAAGTAAATCCTGGACAGACGGTTGCTATTAAATTAAACAAACAGAATGATGTGACATCGTTATATCTGGATCAACTTGATCGTCGTTCTAATGTCATTATGGGTGTAGTGGAACAAATTGATTTAGAAAGAGCACTTCGTATATCCCTTGATGTCGATGGTGAGAAAGTCACATATCCAATTGATCCGCAAGCCATGATGGTGACCAAGGGAACTGAAACGCAAATCGCGCCATATGATCGCCAATTTGGCTCTAAATCTGTAGGGAAACGTGCCCTTGCTATCGTGATGGGACCCGTTATGAATTTTATTTTAGCCATTGTCTTGTTCTTCATTGTGGTGATTATGTCAGGTGTATTCACGAATGTAAAGCTGGATTCCGTTCTCGCAGGTAAAGCTGGTGAAAAAGCTGGTTTGCATAAAGGTGATGTTATCATATCCATAGATAAGCAACCAATTGGTGATGATAGAGAGAAAATGGTTACAGCGATTCAATCTTCAGCAGGTAAACCAATGACTTGGGTCATTGATCGCGCTGGCAATCCCCTTACACTACAAGTTACGCCAGAAATGGAAGATGGATCTGGCAAACTAGGTGTTGTTATTAGTGGAGATCGCAGAAGTGCTACCTTAGGTGAAGTTTTCACAGGTACTTATGATTCAGTTGTTGGTACTACTATAGGGATTGTAACAGGCTTGCAAAAACTTGTTATGCTTCAGTTTAAACTTGATGATTTGGGTGGGCCAGTTCGGACTGCTCAGGTGTCTGCGCAATTTGCCAAAATGGGACTGAGCTCTTTAATTGCCTGGGCGGCCACTTTAAGTTTGTATCTAGGGATATTCAATTTATTGCCAATCCCCGCATTAGACGGAAGCCGTTTGCTATTTATGGGTTTAGAAGCTTTGAGAGGGAAACCAATAGACCCGAATCGAGAGAGCATGGTTCACTTTGTTGGGTTTGCACTCCTAATGCTGTTGATGGTAGCTGTTACATACAATGATATTTTACGATTGATTAAGGGCTAGGCCTAATTTGTGGGAGGGTATATGTCAAACGAGAAGCAATTTGTTAAAGAGATTACACCACAAGGAGAAGATTTCTCCAGATGGTACATAGATGTTATTAAGAAAGCTGATTTAATGAGCTATTCTCCGGTACGCGGCTGTATCGTATTTAAACCGGATGGTTATGAAATCTGGGAAAATATTCAACGTGAGTTGGATAGCAAATTTAAAGAAACAGGTCATCGCAATGCGTACTTCCCATTATTTATTCCTGAGAGCTTTTTTCAGAAGGAGAAAGAACACGTAGAAGGCTTCAATCCAGAGCTGCCGTGGGTAACAGAAGCTGGTGGTGAAAAGTTAGAAGAACGTCTAGCTATTCGTCCAACTTCAGAAACGATGATTGGGCATATGTATTCAGAGTGGATTAATTCCTATCGTGATCTCCCTTTGCTCATCAATCAGTGGGCAAACGTAGTGCGTTGGGAGAAGCGCACATTGCCGTTCCTTCGTACAACTGAGTTTTTGTGGCAGGAAGGGCATACTGCGCATGAAGATGAGCAAGATGCACGCCGCGAAACAATGCAGATGCTGGATGTCTATCGTCAATTTGCCGAAGATTTCCTTGCTATTCCAGTCATCGTTGGTCAGAAAACGCCTTCTGAGAAATTTGCAGGTGCGATTGATACTTTCTCTATTGAGGCCATGATGAAGGATGGCAAAGCTGTTCAAGCCGGAACATCTCATTACCTTGGCACGAATTTCGCAGTTGCTTTTGACATTAAGTTCCTAGACCGTGAGAATCAACATCAGTTTGCACATACAACGTCATGGGGAGTAAGTACCCGATTAATTGGCGCGCTCATCATGGTTCACGGAGATGACCGTGGATTAGTATTACCACCGAAGGTTGCACCTACACAGGTCATTATGATTCCAATCGGACCTCCAAAAACGCGTGAGCAAGTAATTGGACGTGTTGACGAGCTGTTTGCGGATCTGAAGAAAGCAGGCGTTCGCGTTAAAGTGGATGACCGTGCTGATCAAAGTCCTGGTTGGAAATTCAACGAGTACGAAATGCGCGGCATTCCAATCCGTGTAGAACTAGGTCCTCGTGATATGGAGAATGGTGTGGTAGTTCTTGTTTCTCGCGTAAGCGGGGAGAAGAAAATTGTTCAACAAGCTGACTTCGTGCAAGAAGTTCAAAATTTACTTGCTGAGATTCATCAGCAGATGTATGATAAAGCGAAGCAATTCCGTGACGAGCATTATATTGCGGTAGATACGATCGATGAGTTTAAGACATTTTTGGAGACGAAACGCGGATTTGCCTTGGCTGGCTGGTGTGGATCTAACGCTTGTGAATCGCAAGTGAAGGAAGAAACAGGAGCAACAAGTCGTAATATCCCGTTCACACCATCCGAAACCAAATCGACTTGTCTTGTATGTGGCGATCCTTCTATGCATACAGTTGTTTTTGGTCGAAGCTATTAATTACAATCAAGGGCATATGGAGATCTTACTCCATTGCCCTTGGTATGTTTTATGGGGAGGCTGTTCATGAGTAATTTGGCTGATAAACGGAATCGCTTTGAGCTTTTGATGCAGCAAGCCGAGATTCCAGCCGATGTTGTACGGTCATATTTTACAGAAGGCTACATTGATCAAGTCGAAATAAGTCGGAAAAATCGCGACTGGACGTTCTATTTGGTGAAAAATGAGCTTGTGCCTCTGGCGATTTATCGTTCATTTTGTAAAATGATTCAAGAGAAGTTTGCACAGATCGCAAAAATTCGCTTTATATGGAAATATGAAGGGGCAGAACCAGCAGCTCTTGTTGAGGAATACTGGACTTTATTCATGGAATGGTTGCAGCGTGAAGTCCCTTCTATTAATGGATGGATGTCGAAAGCTAGGTTTGAGGTACAGGGAAACGCTCTGTCGTTGATCATGTTGGATGCTATAGGCCTAGAATTAGCGAAGAAAAAGAATATTGATATGTTTATTCGGAATTTTTTTCATAATTTTTTTCAAACAGAATTATCTGTTAAGTATGCAATAAGTGATACTACGGAAATCGTTGCAGAATATGAGAAGTTTGCAAAGCAGCGTGAGCAAGGTGAAAAATCATTTACACAAGAAATTATGATGTCCATCGACATGGAGGAAGAAGAGACTTCCCTGCCTGAAGGTGAACTGAAACTAGTCATGGGCATTGATATAAAAGAAGTTCCTACGCCACTAAAAGATATTCAAGAGGAAGAGAAGAAAATTACTGTACAAGGTACCGTATTTGGTTTGGATGTCAAAGAATTAAGAAATGGAAATACGTTATTTACGTTTAATATTACGGATTTCACAGATTCGTTAGCAATGAAGGTTTTTGCGAAGACGAAAGAAGACGTAAAGATTATGAGTTTGCTTGCTAATGGTACGTGGATTCGCGCCAGAGGTAAAGTAGAGTATGACCGGTTCATGCAAATACCAGAGCTAGTAATGATCCCGAATGATCTGTATGAAGTTATGGCACCAAGGGATCGTATGGATGACGCTGCTGAGAAGCGTGTAGAGTTTCATTTGCACACGACAATGAGTACGATGGATGCACTGACGCCGATAGACCAATATGTGAAAATGGCGGCTAAGTGGGGCCATAAAGCCATAGCTGTTACCGATCATAGTAATATTCAATGTTTCCCTGACGCTGGTAAAGCGGCCAAAAAACATGGCATTAAAGTTATATACGGTGTTGAAGCGAATGTCGTGAATGATTCTGTCCCCATTGTTATGAATGGTCGTGATCTCGATCTGAAACAAGCGACATATGTTATTTTTGACGTGGAGACCACAGGGCTTTCGGTCATTAACAATCGAATCATTGAGTTAGCTGGCGTGAAGATGCAGGACGGCAAAGAAATTGATCGCTTCGCCACTTTCATTAATCCGCACGAGAAGATTCCTTATAACATTCAACAGTTGACGAATATTAATGATGATATGGTGAAGGATGCGCCAGATATTGAGGATGAGCTCCCTAAGTTTGTAGAGTTTATTGGCGACTGTGTGCTAGTTGCACATAATGCGCGTTTTGATATGGGGTTCCTGCAAGCGAATTTAAAGCGCATGAATCTGCCAGAGGTTACGAACTCAGTACTCGATACATTGGAACTTGCTAGATTTCTCTTCCCATCTATGAAAAATCATCGATTAAATACATTATCTGATAAATTTAAAGTAGGTCTCGATAATCATCACCGAGCGATTGATGACTCGATTGCGCTGGGTTACGTGCTTTATCATTTAATTAATGAGGCTAATGATCGTCAGATTACGAGCCTAGCAAAATTGAATGATTATGTTGGTAAAGATTTATCCAATCAGCGTCCTTTTCATTGCTGTATCTATGCATTGAACCCAGTGGGTAAGAAAAATTTGTTTAAACTGATCTCTCTGTCTCATACCACTTACTTGCAGCGAGCTGCGACGATTCCCAAGAGTGTGTTGGTAGAACACAGAGAGGGGCTCTTAATCACATCGGGTTGTGAAAAGGGTGAGTTTTTTGAAGCCGTACTCAACAAATCTGTTGAAGAAGCTGAGCAAGTTTCCGAATTTTACGACATTCTCGAAATCCAGCCTGTTAGTTATAATATGCATCTCGTCGAAAAAGGCTTGGTCGGTTCGAAAGAAGATCTAGAGGATGCTGTTCGTCGAGTATGTGAAATTGGTTATAAAACAGGTAAGCCGGTCATCGCGACAGGAAACGCTCATTATCTGAATCCACGTGAGAAAGTGTGCCGGGATATTACCATCAATGGGATAACAGGCTTTAGTCCGCTGAAAGCGATGAAGAAGCCTGATGCACATTTCCGCACAACGAAAGAGATGCTTGAAGAGTTTAAATTTTTGGGTGAAGAGAAAGCGATTGAAGTTGTTATTCGTAGCACAAATGAGCTTGCAGATCGTTTTGAATCCATTGAACTTTTTCCAGATAAGCTATTCACGCCTATCATTGAAGGTGCTGATGAAGAGATACGTACGACTTGCTATGATACTGCCAAAAGTATGTATGGTGAGGAGCTTCCCGAAGTCATTATTGCTCGATTAGAGAAAGAGTTAGTTCCGATAATTAAATTTGGATTCTCTGCCAACTATTTGATATCAGAACGGCTCGTTAAGAAATCCAATGCAGATGGTTATCTAGTCGGTTCTCGGGGTTCCGTTGGTTCTTCCGTCGTTGCGATGATGCTAGGGATTTCGGAAGTTAATCCTTTGCCACCCCACTATATATGCCTTTCCTGCAGACATAGCGAATGGTTCCTTGACGGAAGTGTACCGAGTGGTTTCGATCTGCCGAATAAGGTATGTCCTTCCTGTGGCGGAAATTTAAAAGGGGATGGCCATGACATTCCGTTTGAAACATTCCTAGGATTTAAAGGGGATAAAGTTCCCGATATCGACTTGAACTTCTCAGGTGTTTATCAGCCAGTTGCGCATAACTTCACGAAGGAAATCTTTGGACCTAAGAATGTGTTCCGTGCAGGGACGATCGGTACTGTTGCTGAGAAAACGGCTTTCGGATTCGTGAAGAAATATGAAGAAGAGCAAGGTCAGAAGTGGCGCGGTGCAGAAATTGCGCGATTGGCATCAGGTTGTACTGGTGTCAAAAGAAGTACCGGGCAGCATCCAGGCGGTATTGTTGTTGTTCCTGATTACATCGAAGTCGATGATATTACACCGGTTCAATTCCCTGCAGATGATAAGAATTCAGAATGGATGACGACACATTTTGACTATCATGCTTTCGATGCGAATTTGCTCAAATTAGATATTCTGGGACACGACGATCCGACGATGATGAGAATGCTTCAGGATTTAACGGGCGTCGATCCCACGACAATTCCTATGAATGATGCGAAGGCAATGAGCATTTTCAATTCAACAGAAGCATTAGGTGTAAGGCCAGATCAGATTCGTTCGCCGGTGGCAACGTATGGCGTCCCCGAAATGGGAACCAAATTCGTTCGCCAGATGCTTCAAGAAACACAGCCATCTTCATTTGCCGATCTATTGCAAATCTCAGGATTGTCACATGGAACAGGTGTTTGGTTGGGGAATGCGCAAGAGCTTATCAAAAAAGGGATTTGTAACATTAAGACAGTTATTGGTTGTCGGGATGATATCATGTTGTATCTGATCTATAAGGCTGGAATGGATGCAGGTCTTGCTTTTAAAATAACGGAGAGCGTTCGTAAAGGAAAAGGCCTGACCGACGAGTGGAAAGAGGAGATGAAGCGTTGTAATGTGCCCCCTTGGTACATTGAATCCTGTGAACGGATTGAGTATATGTTTCCAAAAGCGCATGCTGCCGCTTACGTTATCTCCGCAGTTCGTACGGCTTACTTCAAGGTGTATCATCCGATTGCTTACTATGCTACTTACTTTAGTGTGCGGGCCGCTGATTTCGATCTCGAACTGCTTTGCCAAGGATATGACGCGATTCTCAGACAATTAGTAGAAATCGAAGCCAAAGGCTTCCAGGCTCTGCCGAAAGAGAAAGCCATGGTGTCCATTCTTGAGATGTCTCTAGAAATGACGTCTCGCGGTTTCAGTTTCAAACCTATTGATATTTATCGTTCAGATGCAACGAAGTTTATCATTGATGGTAATTCATTGATTCCTCCGTTTGCTGCGATGTCAGGGATTGGTGAAAATGCTGCTAAAAACATTGCAGCTGCCAAAGAAGAAGGCGATTTCCTATCCGTTGAGGACTTCCAGAATAAGTCGAAGGCTTCTAAAACCGTCATAGAGCTGTTGACTGCTATGGGTTGCTTCCGCGGTATGCCTGAATCCAATCAGCTTTCCTTGTTCTAGAAGTAGATGCTTTCGAAGAGAGTTTTCTAATGAAAGCTTTGGGGCTGTCAAGTGAAAATGATTAACAAGTTTGCTATTGTAATGCAAAGAATGGTTATGGTATAATTTTTATTGGCAATAATGAGGATATCATCTTGTGATTAAAGAGTGGGGAAACCCACTCTTTACATTTTGATATAGGACTTTTCGGGATACGTCAAGGAGAAGTCAATTTAGGAGGTACACATATCTGTGGCTACACAAGAACAAATCAAATCCATCATTGAGGACATGCTGAAGGATTTTGTTGAACAAAATGGGTTTGAAATCGTGGATATTGAATATGTCAAAGAAGGCAGCAATTGGTTCCTTCGCGTCTATGCTGACAAAGAAGGCGGAATTGATATAGATGATTGCGGCCGCATCAGTGAGTTCTTAAGTGTTCAATTGGATGAGAAAGATCCGATTACTGATGCTTATTTCTTAGAGGTTTCTTCTCCTGGAGCAGAACGTCCGCTTAAGAAAACTCAAGATTTTTATAAAGCCGTAAATAGTCACGTATTTGTTACCTCGTATGAACCAATCGAAGGTTCTAAAGAGTTTGAAGGGTTGTTGCAGTCTTATGACGAGGAAGTACTCGTGATCGAGATTGGTAAAAAGAAAATCAGCATTCCGGTTGCCAAAGTAGCTAGTGCACGTCTTGCTATCGTATTTTAGTAATCGTTACTTATTGAAGGGGGGGACTCAGTTCAAATGAACACGGATTTTATTGAAGCGCTGTCGGAAATTGAACGAGAGAAGGGTATCTCCAAGGAGCTACTCATTGATGCTATTGAAGCGGCGATGATTTCAAGTTATAAACGTAATTTCAACACGGCACAGAACGTTCGTGTAGATATCAATCGACATACGGGTCTTATTAAGGTGTATGCACGGAAGACAGTTACAGAAGACGTTTTGGATCCGAGATTGGAAATTTCTGTGCATGCTTCGCGTGAAATTAATCCGAATTACCAATTGGATGATATCGTTGAAATTGAAGTAACGCCTCGTGATTTTGGACGTATTGCAGCACAAACCGCTAAACAGGTTGTAACGCAACGGATACGCGAAGCCGAGCGTGGCTTAATTTATAATGCATTTATCGATAAAGAGGAAGATATCGTAACAGGTATCTTACAACGTCAAGATCAACGAAATATTTATGTGGATCTTGGCAAAGTAGAAGCCGTTCTTCCATTGACAGAGCTTATGCCTACGGATAAGTTCAAACAGGGAGACCGTATCAAAGCTTATATTACAAAAGTCGAGAACACGACAAAGGGTCCTCAAATTATTCTGTCGAGAACACATCCAGGCTTGTTGAAACGTCTATTTGAGCTTGAAGTTCCTGAAATTTTCGATGGCGTGGTAGAGATTCGCTCCGTTGCACGTGAAGCAGGCTTCCGTTCAAAAATTGCTGTTCACTCTCGCAATCCAGAAGTCGATCCCGTTGGATCATGTGTAGGTCCGAAGGGACTTCGTGTTCAAACGATTGTAACTGAACTGCGCGGAGAGAAAATTGATATCGTTCGCTGGATGGAGAGTGTAGAAGAGTATGTAGCGAATGCGCTAAGCCCTTCTAAAGTGCTTGAAGTTCAGATTCATGAAAATGAAAAAATGGCTCGAGTCATTGTACCTGATTATCAGCTTTCTCTGGCAATTGGGATTAAAGGACAGAACGCCCGTCTAGCTGCTAAGCTTACAGGCTGGAAAATCGATATCAAGAGTGAAACGCAAGCAGAACAAGAATATGGCAGAGTGAAAACTTACTCGGAAGAGATGCACCAAGATTCTATTAGCATCGATTAAGTTTATGTTTGGAACAAGGGGTGATCGGAATGAAGCAGAGAAAAATCCCTCTGAGAAAATGCGTTGCCTGTCAGGAAATGATGCCGAAGAGGGAATTGATCCGCGTCGTCAAAACGCCTGAGGATGATATTCTCATTGATCTTAAGGGGAAGAAGTCTGGGCGCGGTGCCTACCTGTGCGGTAAAGTTTCTTGTTTTAAATTGGCAAAGAAAAGCAAAGCCCTGGATAGAGCTCTGAAGCATGCTGTAGGCGCAGACATTTATGACCAACTGGAACAAGATTTCATTCGTGTTGAAGATGAATTCCTTTCTTCGAAAGAAGAGGAGGAATCAGAAGATGAATCCTAAATTTCTAAATCAATTAGGATTGGCGATGAGAGCCGGGAAACTCGTTACGGGTGACGAAGGTGTATTCAAAGCTATTCGCGCGGGTGAGGCCAAGCTAGTTATTATGGCGGAAGACGCTTCTGCTAATACACGTAAGAAATTTCAAGATAAATGCCTTTTCTATGGGGTTAAACTCATGGAAGTGGGTACTAAGTATGAATTGGGCCGCAGCATTGGGAAAGAAATGCGTGTCACCATAGGTGTATTGGACGGAGGCTTCGCGCAGATGCTGCAGAAGAGTCAAGAAAATCCTGCGGAGGTGAAACATATTGACCAATAAACAAGATAATAAAGACAAGACACGCGTGTACGAATACGCGAAACAGCTCAATATGAGCAGCAAAGAAATTATCACCATTCTCAAACGATTAAATATACCTGTTAACAACCACATGAGTGTAATGGAGAATGACGCGGTTAGCAGTGTGGAAAAGTTCTTTAGAGATATCAAAGCTAATGCAGCTGCCAAACGAGCAGCTACGGACGGAGGAAATGTGAGTTCATCTACGACGAATCAGAATCCTGCATCGCAGGCTCCAGCACAAGAGAATAAAGGTGCAGTAACCCCGGCGGCTAAGCCAGTTACTAATGAGCAACAATCTGCTAGTAGTCAACCGACTACATCAACTGGAGCTACGACTCCTCAACAAAGTCAGTCTACACAAAATTCATCAAGTCGCCCACAACAGTCACGCCCAAGTGGCCAAAGCAGTAACTATCAAGGAAATCGTTCTAACAACTCTCAAGGTGGTCAGCGTACGGGCTATCAAGGTTCTAATCCAAATGGTGGACGTCCAAGTGGTCAAGGCTCCAGCCAAGGCGGCCAGCGCACAGGTTACCAAGGTTCCAATCCTGGTGGCCAACGTCCTGCAGGTCAAGGTTCCAGCCAAGGTGGCCAACGTACAGGTTATCAAGGATCCAATCCTGGCGGCCAACGTCCTGCAGGCGGAAGCAGTGGTGGATACAACAACAGTCGTCCAGCTAGTCAAGGATACAGCCAAGGCGGCCAAGGACAGGGCGGAGCGCCACGCTCGAACAGCAACTATGCAGGTTCACGCCCAAATCAAGGGGCAGGCGGACCTGGAGCAAGCAGTGGTCAAAGCGCGAACAGTGGGCGTCCTCAATCTAGTCCAAATCGTAGTGCTGGCCCTAATCGCCAGTCCAAGCCTTTCGAGAACCGTAACAATAACCAAAGTGGAAGACCAGTTGTTCAAGAAGCTAAACCACAATTTCATGTTGGTGCAACAGCGGCTGAGTTGGATGATGCAGCAGCAAAAGCTGGTGTCATAACAACAAAAAAATCCAAACCAACACCAAAACGTTTTGATGATAATAGATCTGGTGGTAATCGTGGTCCTGGTGGAAACAACAGAGGCAACCAACGCGGAAACAACAGAGGTCGTTACCAACAAGACATAGTTAAGAAAGAAAAAGTGGATAACACACCTAAGAAGATCATTGTTCGTGGTAACATGACGGTTGGTGAAACAGCGAAATTACTTCACAAAGATGCTTCTGAAGTAATTAAGAAGCTCTTATTCCTTGGCACAATGGCTACGATCAACCAAGAGCTAGATTTGGAAACTATTCAATTGATCGCGACTGAATTTGGTGTTGAAGTTGAAATCAAAATCAAAGTCGAAGAAGATAACTTCGAAACATTCGAAGAAATCGATGACGAGGCTGACTTGCTCGAACGTCCACCTGTTGTAACAATCATGGGTCACGTCGATCACGGTAAAACAACATTGCTTGATGCCATTCGTAAAACGAGTGTTACTGAAGGCGAAGCAGGCGGGATCACTCAGCACATCGGTGCTTATCAAGTCGAAGTTAATCATAAGAAAATTACTTTCTTGGATACACCTGGTCACGAAGCATTTACTACGATGCGTGCTCGTGGTGCTCAAGTTACGGATATTACAATTATCGTTGTTGCAGCAGATGACGGTGTAATGCCACAAACCGTAGAAGCGATTAGTCATGCTAAAGCGGCTGGCGTACCAATCATTGTAGCTGTGAACAAGATTGATAAAGAAGGCGCTAATCCAGACCAAATTAAGCAAGCTCTTACAGCTTACGAGTTAGTTCCGGAAGAGTGGGGCGGCGATACGATTTTCTGCGAAATTTCCGCAAAACAACGTATTGGTCTTGAAAACTTGCTTGAAATGATCTTGCTGGTAGCTGAAGTACAAGAGTACAAAGCTAATCCAAACAAACGTGCTAGAGCGACTGTTATTGAGGCTGAGTTGGATAAAGGAAGAGGCCCAGTGGCTAGAATCCTAATTCAACATGGTACCTTAAAAGTTGGAGATAGCTTCGTTGCCGGTGTATGCTTCGGTCGTGTGCGCGCGATCGTTAATGATAAAGGTAAACGTTTGAAAGAAGCAGGTCCTTCAACTCCGGTTGAAATTACGGGTCTGACAGAAGTTCCACAAGCTGGGGATCCATTCTTGGCTTATGAAGATGAGCGCAAAGCAAGAGATATTGCAGATCGTCGTGCGATTGCACTTCGTCAATCCGAGATGACAGCTAATTCCCGCGTCACATTGGAAGACCTCTTTAAGCATATTAAAGACGGTGAAGTGAAAGATCTGAATGTAATTATCAAAGGTGACGTTCAAGGTTCCGTAGAAGCACTGAAAAGCTCTCTTGAGAAAATTGAAGTTGAAGGTGTACGCGTTAAGATTCTTCATAATGGGGTTGGCGCAGTTACAGAATCTGATATTATTCTGGCTTCTGCTTCCAATGCGATTATTATTGGATTTAACGTTCGTCCTGAGCCTGCTGCGAAAGCAACGGCTGATCAAGAGAAAGTTGATATCCGTCTGCATAACATCATTTACAACGTAATCGAAGAAATCGAGCAAGCGATGAAAGGCATGCTGGATCCAATCTTCAAGGAAGTTGTTCTTGGTCAAGCTGAAGTACGTAATGTTTTCAAAATTACTGGTTCAGGAACAATTGCAGGTTGTTATGTAACTTCAGGTAAAATTGCTCGTAATGCACAAACTCGCTTAGTTCGTAGCGGTATTGTTGTTCACGAAGGCAAAATTGATTCCTTGAAACGATTCAAGGATGACCAAAAAGAAGTTGCACAAGGTTATGAGTGTGGTATATCTCTTGAGCGTTATCATGATATTAAAGAGGGCGACATTATTGAAGCCTTTATCATGGAGTCCGTTGAGAGGTGATAATAAATGGCTAGAGTTCGTGTAGGTCGAGTTGGCGAACAGATTAAGAAAGAGCTGAGTCAGATTATTCAAGCTGAACTGAAGGATCCTCGTATTGGTTTTATGACCGTTACAGGTGTTGAAGTGACGAATGATTTGTCACTTGCTCGTGTGTATTTAAGCGTAATGGGAACTGAAGAAGAAAAAGCGGCCACTCTTAAGGCTCTTTCTGTTGCTTCAGGGTATATTCGCTCTGAATTAGGCAAACGAATTCGTTTGCGCAAGATTCCAGAGCTTCAGTTTAAATTTGATGCTTCGATCGACTATGGTAGTCACATTGACCAATTGTTGTATAAGCTCAATCAGGAAGGAAATACAAACGTATGAATAACGGAATGAACCATGCCACCGAATACTGTCAGCAGCTGGCAGCAGCAGCTGCATTTATCGAGCAGCATGATGATTTCCTGGTTGTATCTCACATCCAGCCGGATGGAGATGCTGCCAGTTCAACGTATGCAACAGGTTGGATATTAAGTCAGCTTGGAAAGTCATTCACAATGATCAATGAGGGCGCAATGCCCTCTAAATTTTCCTACTTAGCAGGTAGTAAACAAACGATTGATTATAGTGAACAGGCACCGAGTCGACTGTATCAAACCATCATAAGTGTTGATTGTGCTGATTTCTCCAGAATGGGTAGGATCAGCACTCTTTTTGATGAGCAGGTAAACCTACTCAATATTGACCATCATCCAACGAATGATGAATTCGGTTCCTGTCATTTAATCAAATATGATGCCGCGGCAACCGTTCAAATTTTGTATGATTTGGCACAACATATGAAACTTCAACCTGACATTTCTTTCGGTGAATGCATCTATACCGGCCTGCTGACAGATACAGGTGGTTTCCGTTATTCGAATACTTCTTCAGAGGTTATGAAAATCGGGGCTTCTATGTTGGAGTTAGGGGTCAAGGGTGCAGAAATTGCTGAACTTGTACTTGAACGGATGACGTATGCACAGATTGTACTTCTCCAAAAAGCACTATCAACACTTTCCTTTGCCTATGATCGCAAGTTAGCCTGGCTTGCTGTGTCACTTGCAGATTTGGAGTTGACAGGTGCTTCGAGTGATGATTTGGATGGATTAGTGAATTATCCTCGTAATGTTGAGGGTGTAGAGGTAGGCATGCTGATTAAGGAGAAGGCACCAGGCGTCATTAAAGTAAGTCTGCGTTCCTCCGGATTAGTCGATGTTGCTGCGATTGCACAGTCACTTGGTGGAGGAGGGCATGTTCGAGCATCGGGATGTACGATTCATGGTACGCTAGATGAAGCAATTGCTAGAATGGTTGGGGAAGTAGGGGACAAGCTGAAATGACGCTAGAAGGTATACTGCCTGTTTGGAAACCAGCGGGCTTTACATCCCATGATGTTGTCGCCAAAGTCAGAAGAATTTTAAGTATTAAGCGTATTGGTCATACGGGTACCCTTGACCCGCAAGTGACAGGTGTTTTGCCACTTTGCATCGGTCGTGCTACACGGATGGTTGAATATATTCAAGAGTTGCCGAAGGAATATGAAGCTGTTTTACGTATTGGGTTATCGACAGATACGGAAGACATGACAGGGACTGTCCTGGAAGAAGTATCACAGGTAACACTCGGAGAAAGTCAACTACGTGGTGTGCTTGAATCCTTCTTGGGAGACATCGAGCAAATTCCTCCTATGTTCTCAGCTGTTAAAGTAGATGGCAAACGACTTTACGAATTAGCGAGAGAAGGTAAGGAAGTTGAACGAAAATCAAGGAAAGCTACGATTTACGAACTTGAGATTCTCGAGCTCAATATGGATCAGAAGCACCCTGAAATTCGTTTTCGTGCCGTATGCTCCAAAGGTACCTATATTAGAACTTTGTGTGTAGATATAGGGAGAGCACTGGGGTATCCAGCTGTCATGGTAAGTCTAATACGTACGTCTACAGGTAATATTCGTAAGGAACAATGTTTAACCTTTGAGCAAATTGTTCAATTGAAGGAAGATGGATCATTGCAACAACATATGATTCCGATGGATATAGCCATCTCACATATGCCATCTATTACCCTCAATGATCAAGAAGCGCTTCATTCCTTGCAAGGTAAGAAAATAGCTCTAGCTGCGAATCGAGTGGCTCATGCAGATGCTTCACAAACCATATTTCGGGCCTATTCACCAGATGAACGATTTCTTGGTCTGTTTGAATGGAAAAGCACTAGCCAGGTCTTGGTCCCGGCCAAAGTATTCCTTTAATCATAACGTCGCGGGACGGTTTGAAATAGGTAGGTGAGACGGAATTTATGCAAATAATACCAATATCATATCCGATGGATTTGGATGAGTTAGCGCAGATTGTTGGGAAACAAGTGGTAGCTATTGGTGACTTTGATGGTGTACATCTAGGACATCAAGAGGTAATAGGTAGGGCTATGCTTACGGCTAAGAATCTTGGGCTAAACTCAGCCATCATGACCTTTTACCCTCATCCTAGAGCGGTAATGGGGCAAGATAAATATATAGATTCGTTGACGCCCACGAAGAAGAAGATGCAAATCTTTGAAAGTATGGGCATCAATCACGTTTATATTGTAACGTTTGATGCATCGCTGATGCGCTTAACGCCCGAACAATTCGTGGATGGAGTCCTTGATCGGCTTGGCGTAGATAGCGTCATATGCGGTTTTGATTTTACCTTTGGATTTCAAGGTAAAGGTACTCCGGATTCACTCTGTGAGTTGAGTCACGGGAAATTCTCTGTTGAAGTGGTGAGACCTTTTCATATGAATGGTGAAAAAGTGAGTAGTACACGTATACGCGAAGCATTGCAGCTTGGCGAATTGGAGACAGTGACTAGGTTGCTAGGACGTCCATATAGCATAAGTGGTACTGTTGTTGATGGTGCGAAGAGAGGGAGAACACTTGGATTCCCCACAGCTAATCTTCAATTGGAAGAACCGTATGTCAGTCCAAAGAATGGTGTATACGCTATTCAAGCGACTGTCCGTGGAGAAAAATATCAAGGTGTCATGAATATTGGTGTGAAACCAACATTTGAGACAGGAGAACTCAAACCATCATTTGAAGCGCATTTATTCGAATTTTCCGAGCAAATATATGGAGAAACTGTTGTGGTTGAGCTTATTGCTTTTCTTAGACCAGAACGTAAATTTACTTCATTAGAAGATTTAGTTGCTCAAATTAAACTTGATTCCTTAGAAGCAAAACAGAAATTGACGTTAGAGATGTAATCATACGTTTACTTCTTCTGGTCAATTGTGTTATACTGAATAACGTTGCCGAATGGACGTGTTCATTTGGCATGAACCTTAGCTTGGATTGACGTTTTCATCGGCGCTTTCTAGGCTAGCGGGGATACTAATTAGAATTTAGGAGATGAACGATTATGGCAATTACGCAAGAGCGCAAAACGCAACTGATTCAAACACACAAAGTACACGATACCGACACAGGTTCACCTGAGGTACAAGTAGCAATCCTTACAGAAAACATTGTTAACCTTACAGACCACCTTCGTACACACAAGAAAGATCACCACTCCCGTCGTGGTTTGCTTAAAATGGTTGGACAACGTCGTAAGTTGCTAGCATATGTTAAAAACAAAGATGTAAGCCGCTATAGTGCTTTGATTGCAAAGCTTGGTTTGCGTCGATAAAACAGACAATGAGAAGCAACCTGTTGCTCGTTTGCTAGGCTTGATAAAGCTCTGGCAAAGAGCAGCAAAAGGTTGCTTTTTCTTGTATTTTTAAAACGGGAAAAGAAGGAAATACTAGTCATAACGCAGAAATAGAGGATAACTCCATAGCTTGTCTATTTTGCATACATACGGAGTAGATTCGGATTGGTCTCTGGATCTTATGATTTCTGTACATGTTTATCAAACACATATTTTGAAGTTCAAACCATGCCTTAGGAGGATATTATGGAGACAAGGGTACAAATGGAACTTGGCGGTAAGCCGTTCATTCTTGAAACAGGCCGACTAGCCAAACAAGCCAATGCAGCAGTAACTGTTCGTTACGGCGATACGGTTGTGCTTAGCACAGTAACGGCTTCCAGCGGACCGAAAGATTTAGATTTCTTTCCGTTAACAGTGAACTATGAAGAGAGATTATACGCGGTAGGTAAAATTCCTGGTGGTTTTATTAAGCGAGAAGGACGTCCTAGTGAGAAAGCGATTCTTGCGAGTCGTTTAACGGATCGCCCGATTCGTCCACTTTTCCCAGAAGGCTTCCGTAACGATGTTCAAATCGTGTCGATCGTCATGAGCGTGGATCAAGAATGCCCACCTGAAATGGCTGCAATGATCGGTACGTCTGCTGCACTTGCGATTTCCGATGTTCCTTTTAATGGACCTGTTGGAGGCGTAATTGTTGGTCGTGTTGACGGGCAATTCGTTATCAATCCTACGGGCGAAGTAGCAGAGAAGAGTGATCTTCACTTAACTGTTGCTGGTACCAAAGATGCGATTATGATGGTTGAAGCTGGCGCGAAAGAAGTTTCTGAAGAAGTTGTTCTTGAAGCAATTATGTTCGGTCATGATGAAATCCGTAAAATTGTTGCAACAATTGAGGAACTGGTTGAGCAAGTGGGTAAACCCAAAATGGAAGTTAAACTGCATGCTGTTGATGCTGAAGTAAATAGCGCGGTGCGTGAATTTGCTCAAGCTAGATTAGTGGATGCAATCAAAATTCCTGAAAAGCATGCTCGTCAAGAAGCAATCGATGTTGTCAACGCGGATGCTGTTGAGCATTTCACTGCTTTGTACGTAGAAACACCAGGTCTTCTTGGTGATGTGAAAGAAACCTTGTATGATATCGTGAAAGAAGAAGTTCGCCGCTTAATCACGCATGATAAAGTAAGACCTGATGGTCGTAAACCAGATGAGATACGTCCAATTGAGTGCGATGTCAACTTGTTGCCGCGTACACACGGATCAGGGTTGTTCACACGTGGACAAACTCAAGCGCTTAGCATCTGTACATTAGGTGCGCTTGGCGATGTTCAAATCTTGGATGGTTTAGATTTGACTGAAACTAAACGTTTCATGCATCATTATAACTTCCCACCATTCAGCGTTGGGGAAGCTAGACCATTGCGTCCTCCAGGCCGTCGCGAAATTGGACATGGTGCGTTAGGTGAGAGAGCTATTGAAGCGATCATCCCGAATGAAATTGAGTTCCCTTACACAATTCGTCTTGTATCAGAAGTGTTGGAATCGAACGGTTCAACTTCTCAAGCAAGTATTTGTGCAAGTATTCTTGCACTTATGGATGCCGGTGTTCCGATTAAAGCACCAGTGGCAGGTATTGCAATGGGTCTTATCAAAGACGGTGATCAATTCTCCATTTTGTCCGATATTCAAGGGATGGAAGATCACCTAGGCGATATGGACTTTAAAGTTGCTGGTACTGCAGAAGGTATCACAGCACTTCAAATGGATATCAAAATTGACGGGATTGACCGCAGCATCTTGCAACAATCGTTGCAACAAGCGAAAGAAGGCCGTTTGCACATCTTAGGCAAAATGGTATCCCGCATTTCGACACCAAATAAAAATCTTTCTAAATATGCACCTAAAATTCTTACAATGAATATTAATCCGGACAAAATCCGTGATGTTATTGGTGCTGGTGGTAAAATCATCAATAAAATCATTGAGGAAACTGGCGTGAAGATCGACATCGAGCAAGACGGCCGCGTATTCATCGCATCGTCCAATCAAGAAATGAACGAGAAAGCGCGTTCCATTATTGAAGGTATCGTGCGTGAGGTCATCGTTGGCGAAACTTACCTTGGTACAGTGAAACGCGTTGAGAAATTCGGTGCTTTCGTTGAGATCCTACCAGGCAAAGAAGGTCTTGTACACATTTCGCAAATTTCTACAGAACGTGTAGCCAAAGTAGAAGACGTTGTGAATGTTGGAGACCAAATTACGGTTAAAGTTACTGAGATTGATCAACAAGGAAGAGTAAATCTTTCACGCAAAGCGACGCTAACTTCACAGGTATCTGCACAAAGCTAGAGATTTGTAAGTACGTTTCATTCATAGTTCAGGATAAAGAGTCAGATCTATCTGTCTCTTTTTTGCTTTTCCTCTATTCCGTGGACATGCACAGTTCTACTCTTGTCCCAACCTTCATACAATCAGGAGACAAAATAAACAGCTACACCTTCTTCAGAAGGTTGGGAGCGTTTATGGAGAAGGGGGACCTGTGTATGCTCCACAGAAAATGGATGTTACTTGGGAGTTTTTTTGCTATGGTTCTATTTACAGTGAATGCAATTCCAAGTGTTGAAACCTATATTAAACAAGTTAAAAATAATCAACATGCTGAACATGAACTTGTTGAAGAACATGAACTTGTTGATACGAAGGCTGAGATACGTCCAGCGTTTGCATCTGCCAATAAATCTATTTTATTAGACACGATAACCAAAGAAGCAGAGAAACGTAGAATCGCTCCAATAAATGCGAAAGTCGATTCCGTATGGAAAGCGATCCCTGGCTATAATGGTCTGGAAGTGGATATTGAGGAAACGCTGAAGTTAGCGGAGCATCAATTAACGCCTAATCAAATTAATTATGTGATGAAAGAAGTAGAGCCAAGTATTCAATTGGATGATCTTGGTCCTAATCCTGTATATAAGGGCAATCCGAAGAAGCCAATGGTTTCTATTATGATCAATGTCGCATGGGGCAATGAATTTTTACCGAGTATGTTAGAGACACTTCGGAAAGAAAATGTCCATGCGACTTTCTTTTTCGACGGTTCTTGGTTAAAGAAGAATACAGAAATGGCCAAACGCATTCTAAGCGAGGGACACGAGGTATCGAATCACGCCTATTCACATAAAGACATGCGCACGATTTCGCGGAGCAAAGCAGTAGAAGAAATTTCGAAAACAGAAGAATTACTGAAGCAGCTTGGAGTTAAAAACGTTCTATTTGCACCTCCTTCAGGTTATTTTAATCAGGAGACCGTTCAAGTTGCCTCCGAATTTAAGCTGCAAACGATATTGTGGACTTTTGATACGATCGATTGGAAAAATCCAGGTGCTGGTCGCATTCTTGAGCGATTATCTAATCAAGTTGAACCAGGGACACTTATTCTGATGCATCCTACCGTTTCATCAAGGGATGCGTTGCCAGGAATGATTAGTCTCATTAAGAAAAAAGGATTAGTAGTAGGTACCGTCTCAGACCTTTTATCTTCTAAAAGGATCACTGGACAGGGGCAAATCACGAAATAATCATGATTTTCTGGAGCTAATTTGAGTCCTAGGCACATTTTTGTTAGACTGAGGAAGTATAATAGGAGAATTGGACTTATAGGTGTACCATTTCGAGGAGGAACCTTGGTGATCAAATATCGCTTACATAATGGATTAAGAGTGGTTATGGAACAAATCCCTACATTTCGCTCGGTAACATTCGGGATTTGGGTAAAAACAGGCTCACGTAATGAATCACAAACAAACAATGGTATCTCGCACTTTATTGAACACATGTTGTTCAAAGGTACGGAACGTCATTCGGCGAAAGATATTGCTGAAATCTTTGATGGTATCGGCGGAAATGTGAATGCTTTCACTTCCAAAGAATATACGTGTTATTATGCCAAAGTATTGGATGAGCATTTGCCTTTAGCCATGGATGTACTCTCGGATATGTTCTTCCATTCCACATTTGATGAAGGTGAGCTTGAAAAAGAGAAGAATGTGATTTATGAAGAAATTTCCATGTATGAAGATACACCGGATGATCTCGTACATGATTTGTTAGCGAAAGCTTCGTATGGCACACATGCTTTGGGTTATACGATTCTAGGTACG
Organism: Paenibacillus oryzisoli; assembly: GCF_001653565.1. Lineage (GTDB taxonomy): Bacteria > Bacillota > Bacilli > Paenibacillales > NBRC-103111 > Paenibacillus_E > Paenibacillus_E oryzisoli. The sequence continues at coordinate 169,819 of NZ_LYPB01000048.1, read as the reverse complement.
CAAGACAATTTGTCCAAAATGAAGTCAGATGATCTTCGTTCCTATCTCAAACAAAATTACAACACAGAGAATACTGTACTAAGTATTGCGGGAAATATTGATGATAGCGTTAAGGATTTAATTGAAAAACATTTCGGCAATTTCTCACAATCCGGTGTTGAAACAAGCTACGATGCACCCGATTTTCTTAGTGAGTTGATTTTCCATGCGAAGAAAACGGAACAAAACCATATTTGTTTGTCATTACCTGGATTGTCCCTGCAAGAGGAAAATTTGTATCCGATGGTTTTATTGAATAATGCCATTGGTGGTGGTATGAGCTCAAGATTGTTCCAAGAAATTCGAGAGAAACGTGGATTAGCTTATTCCGTGTATTCTTATCACTCTTCTCATATTGACAGCGGGATGTTTACCATATATACAGGTACGGCACCTAAGCAAACAGAAGAAGTATTGAAAGTGACGATGGAACTGCTTCATGATATTGCTGTAAATGGAATGACAGATAATGAACTCAAGAAGGGTAAAGAGCAGCTGAAAGGCAGCCTAATTTTGAGTTTAGAAAGCACTAGCAGTCGTATGAACCGTTTTGGTAAAAATGAATTGATGACTGGCAAGCATTATAGTTTGGATGAAATGATTGAACGTATCGAGAGCGTAAATATGGATCATATTCGCCAACTAACGAAAAATCTATTTGCTACACCGTTTGCTCTATCCATGGTCGGGAATGAGGATGATGTTATCAGTGGCTTCAGGAGGGATCAGCTTGTCTCTCTTTGATTTTGAAGTCCATGTGAAAAGAATGGAAGGTCAGGAAGACATTCTCTTACCACAGAAAATGTCTGAAGCAGCAAGTGGCTATGATTTACATGCTGCAGTTACAGAGCCAGTTGTACTCGCACCTGGTGAACGTCGATTGATTCCAACGGGCTTCGCGTTAAGCATGCCACCTGAACTTGAAGCACAAATTCGTCCTAGAAGCGGCCTGGCGTATAAACATGGCATTACAACGCTTAATTCCCCCGGCACCATTGATGCGGATTACCGCGGCGAGGTTAAAGTATTGTTAATCAATCATGGTCAGGAAGCCTTCGTAATACAGAGGAATGAACGAATAGCTCAGATGGTATTCCAACGTGTACCACAAATTCAATTAACATTGGTTAATGAGTTGTCAGAAACAATACGTGGGTCAGGCGGCTTCGGCCATACTGGGCGCTAATACTGTCTTATCACATAATAAACGAGAAAGAACCTCTTCTTAGGAAGGGGTTCTTTCTCGTTTCAGAGGATGCAAAGTCAGAAGTCACCCATCCTTAGGCGAACGCATACTATAACGTATCGAACGGACCGAGGAAGGGGTGTAAGCAAGAATGCTTACTGGGATTTCGGTTGCTATTATGGGAGGAGACGCCCGGCAACTTGAAGTAATTCAGAAATTTACTGAGCTAGACGCTACCGTTATTTTACTCGGATTTGACAATCTCGGGAGGCAATTTCACGGTGTAACGAATGTGAAGTTAGATCCGGAGTTGTTTGGGCATGTGGATGCACTTATATTGCCAGTTGTAGGTACGGATGAGACAGGACAAGTGGAATCTATTTTCTCAAGTGAAGAGATGATTTTGACAGATGAGCATATATCTTCATTGCCGAAACATGCCAAGGTTTACACAGGTATGGCGAAGAGCTATCTGAAGAAGCTCGTATCGGCACATGACATTGAGCTTGTAGAGTTATTAGATCGTGATGATATTGCCATCTATAACTCGATTCCTACTGCAGAGGGTGCGCTTATGATGGCCATCCAGAACACCGATATTACAATTCATGGGTCCGTATGTATGGTATTAGGGTTTGGTCGAACAGGGTTCACCATGGCCAAAACATTGCAAGGATTAGGGGCAACCGTCAAGGTTGGTGTCAGGAAACCGGAGCATTATGCAAGGGCGTGGGAGATGGGTTTTCAGCCTTTTTATACGAAGGATCTGTACCCGGAAGTGGGGAATATTGACTTGCTTTTTAACACAATTCCGACTATGATAGTCACAGCGCAAGTTATTACCAATATCCCACATCGCGCGCTTATTATCGATTTAGCTTCAAGACCCGGTGGAACGGATTTTCGATTTGCCGAGAAGAGAGGCATTAAAGCGATGCTAGCGCCCGGTTTACCTGGAATCGTCGCCCCCAAAACAGCTGGCCGTATTATGGCTAACACCTTAAGTCAGCTGATCGAGGAAGACTTCAAAGACAGGAGCGATGTGGAATGAATTGGCAAGGGAAAACAGTCGGTTATGCATTAACCGGTTCTCACTGTACACTTGAAGAGGTCATGCCTCAAATTAAGAGATTTGTAGATGCGGGTGCTCGCGTTATTCCGATTGTATCGAATACAGTCATGACGACAGACACACGGTTTGGGAAGTCTGCTGACTGGCAGCAAATGCTGAAAGATATTACGGGGAATGAGATTATTTCTACGATTGTAGATGCGGAACCGCTAGGTCCTTCCAAGTTATTGGATGTGATGGTGATTGCTCCTTGTACGGGGAACACAACTAGTAAACTAGCAAATGCAATGACAGAAAGTCCCGTTCTAATGGCAGCTAAAGCACAAATGAGAAACTTGAGACCGCTCGTCTTAGCGATTTCAACGAATGATGGTTTAGGTTTAAATGCAATGAATATTGCAAAGTTATTGGTGACCAAGAATATTTACTTTGTGCCTTACGGTCAAGATGCTCCTGGAGCTAAGCCAAATTCGTTGGTGGCCCGGATGGACTTGATAATGGAAGCTTGTGAAGCTGCACTGGAAGGCAAACAATTGCAACCCATGATTATTGAGAGATTTCAGTACTAACTGATAGATGTCAACTTGAGGGGGAGAAACCAGATTATGTCCAACCAGAAGCTGTTCAACGTTGCAGTTGTAGGCGCTACAGGCGCTGTCGGCGAGCAAATCATCCGTCTACTAGAAGCACGGAATTTCCCCATCAAGGAATTGAAATTACTCTCTTCTGCTCGTTCAGCTGGTGTAAAGATTGCATTCAAAGGCCAAGAAGTAGTTGTGCAAGAAGCTACTCCGGAGAGTTTCGAAGGCGTAGACCTGGCGCTCTTTAGTGCTGGTGGCGATGTCACCAGAGCATTGGCTCCGCATGCCGTAGAAGCCGGTACGATTTGTATTGACAATACGAGCGCGTACCGTATGGACCCGGATACACCACTTGTTGTACCCGAAGTGAATGTTGAGAAAATCAATGAACATAAAGGGATAATAGCCAATCCGAATTGTTCTACAATCCAAATGGTTGCAGCGCTTAAACCGCTATATGACCGTTATGGAATTTCACGTATTATCGTATCCACGTACCAAGCCGTTTCTGGTGCTGGTGCTAAAGCCATTAATGAAATGCTGCGACAATCCAAAGAAGTGCTAGCAGGCAATGAGGCAAATCCGGCAATATTGCCAGTGGGCTCTTTACCGGTTAAGCATCAAATTGCTTTCAATGCGATTCCGCAAATTGATAAATTTTTGGATAATGGTTTTACGAATGAAGAAATGAAAATGATTCTTGAAACGAAGAAAATTATGGGTGATGAGTCCATTGAAGTCACAGCTACGTGCGTGCGAATTCCTGTTGTTTACGGGCATTCAGAATCCGTCTATGTAGAATTGAAAAATGATTTTGATATTGATGAAGTCAAGGATCTACTAGCGAATGCACCTGGTATTGTTCTTGTTGACAATCCATCAGAGCAACTGTACCCACTTGCTACGGATGCTGCGGGTAAACTCGAAACTTTCGTCGGCCGTGTTCGTCGGGATTTGAGTAACCCTAAAGCGCTTAACCTGTGGATTGTGTCAGATAATTTGTTAAAAGGTGCTGCTTGGAATGCCGTACAAATTGCTGAATATATTGCTATAGAGCAACAATAATCAGCATACTGCCTTTCGAGCAGTGAAATTGGAGGATACTCATGCGAATTCTAGTTCAGAAATTCGGAGGTACTTCACTTTCCACCGCGCAAGCTAGAGAACACGTTATTGGACATATTCAAGACGCACTAATTCAACATTATAAACTAGTTGTTGTTGTTTCTGCGATGGGAAGAAAAGGGGAACCCTATGCAACTGATACGCTTCTAGACCTCGTTCGGAAGAATGGGGAAGGGCTGCCAACAAGGGAACTCGATATGCTAATGGGCTGCGGAGAATTAATTTCTGCAGTGCTTTTGTGTAGTTTGTTGAACAAAACAGGGATTCGATCTACAGTTTTGACGGGTGGGCAAGCAGGTCTAATTACGAATGAGAATCATGGGAATGCTCAGATCATTGCGATGAAACCGAATCGGATTTTTGAATTATTAGAACAAGACCAGGTCGTCATTGTCACTGGTTTCCAAGGGAAAACAAGTCATGATGAGTTGACGACTTTAGGCCGCGGGGGCAGTGATACTTCAGCAACAGCACTTGGCGCCGCACTGAAAGCAGAAATTGTAGATATTTTTACAGATGTTAATGGTATTTTGACAGCGGATCCAAGAATTGTTGAAGATGCTAAACCATTGCAGCGAGTGAGTTTTAGCGAGATTTGTAATATGGCTCATAACGGTGCTAAAGTTATTCATCCACGCGCTGTTGAAGTTGCCATGCAAGCCAATATTCCCATTCGTGTGAGATCAACTTTCACTAAGGAAGAAGGGACGCTTGTCACCGCTTCTGACAATGTGTCAACAGACGTTAACCATGTTAAGGATCGCTTTGTTACAGGGATTGCACATTTCACGAATATAACACAGATTCAGGTTGCTGCCGTTGATGGTGAATTCGATCTTCAACTTCGGGTATTCAAAACAATGGCTCAACATCAGATTAGTGTTGATTTTATTAATGTAAACCCTTCAGGCGTTGTATATACGGTCTTTGATCATGAAGCCGAACGCGCAGTCCAATTACTGAAGACGCAGGGTTACGAGCCCAAGTACACAAGCGGCTGTGCGAAGGTGTCCGTGATTGGTGGCGGAATGAATGGTGTACCTGGTATTATGGCGCATATTGTTGAAGCATTAACAGTGGAAGATATCCGAATTCTTCAATCAGCGGATTCGAATACAACCATTTGGGTGCTTGTCCAAGGTGTCGACATGATTAAGTCAGTGCGTGCACTTCATCGAAAATTCAATTTATTCAAATAAATCAAGAAAGTCAGGAGGCGTACCAAGTGAGTTTTGGAAGAGTAGTCACAGCAATGGTTACTCCATTTGATGATCAGTTACAAGTTAACTGGGATCAAGTAGAGCCATTAATTAATTATCTAATTGAAGAACAGCATTCGGATAGCCTTGTGATATGTGGGACGACAGGCGAGTCGCCAACGCTATCAGAAGACGAAAAGTTGCGTCTTATTGAACTATCGGTTCGTGTTGCGGCAGGACGTTGCAAAATTATTGCAGGTACCGGCAGCAACGACACTGTTCATACAATTGATTTTTCGCGTAAAGTAGCCCAGCTTGGTGTGGATGCTTTACTTCTAGTTGCGCCGTATTACAACCGACCATCACAGGAGGGCTTGTATCAACATTTCAAAGCAATAGCAGAAGCTGTTACTACTCCTGTCGTGCTATATAATGTGCCTGGCCGAACAGGTGTGAACTTGGATGCGGATACAACCATTCGTCTTTCCCAAATACCGAATATCGTGGCGACCAAAGATTGCTCGAATACGGATCAAATGACACGTATACTTACACATGCTGCACCTAATTTCCTTGTATACAGTGGTGATGACAGTAATACTTTGCCTTCATTAGCTATTGGATGTGAAGGGATTATCAGTGTCGCGAGTCATGTGATTGGAAAAGAAATGCAAACTATGATAAAGTATTATTTAGAAGGCAACATTCAGCAAGCTGCAGAGCTTCATCGTAAGCTTCATCCAGTATTCACTGGTATCTTTTGTGCACCGAGCCCTGCACCAATCAAATATGCTTTGGCACTTAAAGGCATTGAAACAGGCGGCGTTCGACTTCCGTTAGTTCGTGTAACCGAGCAAGAAGGACAATTCATTCAATCACTTTTTGTATGATCATGCCTAATGAATCGGTGCTTCCGGCATCGGTTTTCTTTTTTTGGGAAATCTAAACGTATTCAGTATTAACTTGTATTTGCTGTTTTTTTTCATGTATAATGGTTGCAAGTGACTAGTTCGGTTTATTCATTTAAAATTCGTCGTCCAATCTATGAAGGAGGTATATTCTTGTCCAAAAAAAATATTGATAAACTTTTGATCTTCGCTCTTGGCGGCGTGGGCGAAATCGGAAAAAATATGTATTGCGTTCAGTATGCGAACGATATTATTGTTATTGACAGTGGTTTGAAATTTCCAGAGGAGGACATGCTCGGAATTGACATTGTCATCCCAGATATCGGGTACTTAACAGAAAATCGGGATAAAGTACGCGGCATTATCATCACGCACGGCCATGAGGATCACATTGGTGGCTTACCTTACGTGCTTAAACACCTCAATGTTCCCCTCTATGCTACGAAGTTAACGATGGGACTTATCGAGGCTAAGCTGAAGGAAGCGAACTTGCTCGGAACGACGAACCGAATTCTAATCAATTCGGAATCTGTTCTTCCACTGGGCGTTCTTACGGCAACTTTCTTCAAAACCAATCATAGTATTCCGGATTCTGTTGGTGTCGCACTTGATACGCCAGAAGGTGTTGTTGTTCATACAGGAGACTTTAAGTTCGATCAGACTCCAGTGAATGAGCAATATGCAGATTTACATCGTATGGCTGAGATCGGTAAGAAAGGCGTTCTTGCCTTGCTTTCAGACAGTACGAATGCTGAACGTCCTGGCTACACGGGCTCTGAGCGCGGCGTAGGGATTGAAATTGAAGAAGTATTTCGTAAAGCGAAGCAGAGAGTTGTTATTGCGACATTTGCATCGAATATTCACCGTGTACAACAGGTGTTTGATGCAGCTGCAGCAACGAATCGCAAAGTAACAGTTATTGGTCGTAGTATGGTCAACGTGGTTTCGATCGCTAGTGAATTAGGCTATTTACACATTCCAGATGGCATGTTGATTGAACCAGAGGAAGTAAATAAGCTTGCAGCTGATCGTGTCGTAATCCTATCCACGGGTAGCCAAGGCGAACCGATGTCTGCTCTAACAAGAATGGCACGTTCAACCCATCGTAAAATTGATATTTTACCAGGGGATACGGTTATTATTGCGGCAACTCCGATACCAGGGAATGAGCGTTACGTAGGCAGAACAGTTGATGAGCTTATGCGCATTGGTGCCCACGTGATTTACGGCCCAGGTTCAGTAACGGGTGTTCACGTTTCAGGACACGGTAGTCAGGAAGAATTAAAGCTTATGCTGAACCTGATGAAACCTAAATACTTTATTCCAATTCATGGCGAATATCGCATGCTGCGTCAACACGCTATCCTTGCCGAAACTGTCGGTATTCCTAAAGAAGACATTTTCATGTGCGATATTGGTGATACGGTAGAAATTCAAAATGGATCTGCACGCAAAGGTTCGAAAGTCCAAAGCGGCAACATCCTAATTGATGGACTAGGTGTAGGGGATGTAGGCAATATCGTATTGCGTGACCGTAAATTACTGTCGCAAGATGGAATTCTAGTTGTCGTGGTTACACTTAGTAAGCAAGATGGCAAAATTTTGTCCGGCCCAGATATTATTTCACGCGGATTTGTTTATGTTCGTGAATCCGAAGGACTTCTTGAAGAAGCCAATCGAATCGTAACAAATACGTTAACTAAGCTAATGAATGAAAATGTAAACGAATGGGCATCTTTAAAAACAAATGTGAAAGATGTTCTCGGACGCTTTTTATATGAACAAACCAGAAGAAGACCAATGATTCTTCCAATCATTATGGAAGTTTAGGTACTCGAACAAGTCACTTGAGCCTATGCAAATAGTAAAGCTCTCTCCTAACGGGGGGAGCTTTTTCTTGTTACTGCAAAGTGAAGTATGCATGAAAGTATAGAAGTTTATTCATACTATGGGGGATCTTGATCAACTTGTCATTGTAGCTTAATTTGAAAGGGGAATACCAAGTGGCATCAGTACCAGGCTCCAAAGAACAGGAACAAGGGACAGAGGAAGCCAAGAAGAATGCTGTTCTCGAGAATATTCAACAATTAGGACAGACGAATACGGTCTCTGGTGAATCAAACATTTTCTGTCTAACGATTATCGGGCAGGTAGAGGGGCATATCGTACTACCGCCTCAGAATAAGACGACCAAATATGAACATCTCATTCCTCAGCTTGTAGCAGCGGAGCAGAACTCCAAAATTGAAGGCGTTATGATCATTTTAAACACAGTTGGAGGAGATGTCGAAGCAGGTCTAGCGATCGCAGAAATGATTGCAACGTTATCGAAACCGACGATTGCTTTGGTTCTAGGAGGCGGGCATAGTATTGGCGTTCCTATTGCGGTATCTGCAGACTATTCGATTATTGCCGAAACTGCGACCATGACGATTCATCCGATTCGATTAAACGGCTTGGTAATTGGCGTCCCGCAGACCTTTGAATATTTGGATAAGATGCAAGAGCGTGTTGTACGCTTCGTAACGAAGCATTCCAACGTCACAGAAGAAAAGTTTAAAGAACTTATGTTTAAGACTGGTGAACTTACGAGAGATATCGGCACAACGGTAATTGGCGGCGACGCCGTCAAGTATGGGTTAATCAATCAGGTCGGTGGTATCGGTGATGCCATTCGTGAGTTGAACAGCCGGATTGAAGCCAAGAAAGTGGCGAACTCAGGGGGGCTTGTTCAGTGATTCACTATTCTGTGATTCCGATGGAAGTTATTTTTGAAGGATTTGAGGCCTATTCCCCAAAGTATTTAGATATTGAAGTAGATGGTTTGATGGTGCAAATTGAGCCGTTAAGTGGTTATCAAGCACGTATTGTAAGACTATACAGCTGTAATCCTCAAGACTATTTGAATGAACACTATTCGCCTGGTAACATCATTTCATATCAACCGCAACTAGCGGTTAATTCAACTCGTTAGGTCTTGTTCCCGTATCATCCCTCGAGTCAAATATGGTATAATGTGGACTTGGGGGTGACATTCTTGGCGAAACGCAAGAAAAAGACGAAGGCTGTAAAGACCAGCTTATTATTCGAGCTGTATGGAATCCTCATCTTGATTTTCTCGGTCATTGCCCTTGCTCATCAAGGTCATGTCGGAAATTCATTGGTTTATTTGTTTCGTTTTTTTGTGGGGACTTGGTATTCACTCATACCACTAGTTTTCATTTACGTGGCCTTATACGCCATGATTAAACGAGCTTGGCCACAAATGGTAACGCCCAAAAAAGCGGGTATTTTGTTGTTCGTTCTTGGATTGTTAATCAAGAATCATATTGATTTATTTGCTCAACTGTATCCTAACAACGACTTTACGTCGGGAAAAGTCATTTCTTCGACATGGTCTGCCATGCTAGAGGGATTGCATCCAACTGAAGCTGGAAGAGCAGCCCTGGAACATGGGATTGGCGGAGGGATGGTAGGCGCTTTTTTATACAGTATTCTCTATTTCTTGTTTGATTACCTCGGTGCCAGATTAATCCAATATATGCTTTTTGTTATGGGTTTTATTCTAGCGACAGGTGTTTCCTATGTGGATCTAGGTAATATTGTGAAGGGTCGTTTCAGTAATGTAGGACAAACCTTTAAAGAAAGAATGAAGGAATGGTTGCAAGATCGAGAAGGGCGCCAACCACAGCCACAGACAGCATCTGCTGGAAGTGCACCTACGAAGGTGAAGAAGCCAGCCTATGTACCTGTGGATGATGAATTTGACGAAGAAGTCTTCCAACCAATTAAGAAAGCGAAGAAAACGCCATTGTTTATGGAACTCCTCCGTCCCATTAAGGAGAACCGTAAGAAACAATCTGTAGGAAGAGAACAAGATGATATCGAGGATAATTTGTCAGATGGAGAAGCTGAAGTAGTCGGGGAGGAAGTTGTTTACTCGAATACTGTAAATCCAACGGCTGAACCCATACATAACACAGGTGATCCAGCAGGTGCACCTATTATACGTGATTTCCAAGAACAGGTTATACAAGAAGCGCAACATGTGGTTAGACCTACAGTACCCATCGTACCCAATAGTCCGACAACTGTTCCAACTAGTATGGAAAATGATGAGAATGAGCCAGTAACACTTGAGTTTCAAGATGCTCCAGCTATTGTAACTCGTCCTTATGAAATACCGTCGCTTGATTTGTTAGCAAGACCTGCCCTAGGCAAGGGAAGCGAAATGGCGGACTACAAGGCTAATGCTAGGAAACTTGAGGCTACGTTAGAAAGCTTCGGTGTTCGGGCTAAAGTTCTTGAGGTCGTAAGAGGTCCAGCAGTAACCCGATATGAAATTCAACCTGATGTTGGTGTGAAGGTTAGCAGAATCGTTTCTTTGACTGATGATATTGCACTAGCACTAGCAGCAAAGGATATTCGGATGGAGGCGCCTATACCGGGGAAATCAGCCATTGGTATCGAAGTGCCGAACTTAGAAGTTTCCATTGTTACGATGCGAGAAGTTATGGAAACGTCTGCTTTTCAGGAGTCTAGCTCACGCTTATCTGTCGTTCTTGGACGAGATATTTCGGGTCAGCCAATTGTCGGAAACTTAGCAAGGATGCCCCATTTATTAGTTGCTGGTGCTACCGGATCAGGTAAATCGGTTTGTATCAATGGGATTATCACAAGTATTTTGTATAAAGCTAAACCAAACGAAGTGAAGTTCCTCATGATTGATCCGAAAATGGTAGAGTTGAATGTGTACAATGGTATTCCACATTTATTGGCTCCTGTAGTCACGGATCCACGGCGAGCATCACTTGCACTCAAGAAAATCGTTGTCGAGATGGAGAAACGATATGAGTTGTTTTCTAAGAGTGGGACGCGAAATATAGAAGGTTATAACGCCATGTTGACAGAGAGCGGAACAGCACCGCCGTTGCCTTACTATGTGGTTATTGTGGATGAGTTAGCGGATCTCATGATGGTAGCAGCTAATGATGTTGAGGATTCAATCTGCCGTCTTGCTCAAATGGCCCGTGCCGCGGGAATTCATTTAATTATTGCGACGCAGCGGCCCTCTGTCGACGTTATTACAGGTGTTATCAAGGCTAACATTCCTTCTCGTATCGCTTTTGGTGTATCGTCGCAAGTGGATTCACGAACGATTTTGGATATGGTTGGAGCTGAGAAATTACTAGGTCGTGGAGATATGCTTTACTTGCCAGTTGGTGCATCAAAGCCAGTACGTATCCAAGGGGCATTCCTTTCCGATGGAGAAGTTGAACAGGTTGTTGGGTTCGTACGAACGCAGGAACAAGCGAATTATCGGGAGGAACTCGTACCTCAAGTTGAAGAAATGCCAGAGCAGCAGAATGAATTTGAGGATGAATTGTATGATCAAGCCGTTCAAATTGTTTTAGAAGCGAAGCAAGCATCAGTATCCTTACTACAACGGCGTATGAGAGTTGGTTACACACGTGCTGCTAGGCTCGTTGATGCAATGGAAGCTAAAGGAGTAGTTGGCCCTTATGAGGGCAGCAAACCACGTGAAGTACTGATCTCACTCGAACAATATCATCATAACCGGATTAGTTCTTAATCCGTATTGGATAAACACTCTCCTAGGAGAGTGTTTATTTTGTATAATCATGGACTCACTTTCTCATAATAAGCAAGAAAAGGTTGTAATTTGAAAAGTGAGGTTGAGAAGGGGAATGAATAAACGACTAATTGTCATTACATTTTGTATTGTATTTGTTTTGGTAGTTTCTTTTCAATTGAAGGGCAAATTCAATCCACCAACGGAAGAAACATTTAGTAAGAATGAAGTGCGATATGGCGCCACCGGTTCGGATGTGAATGAATTACAAGGCAGGTTGAAATTCATTGGATTTTATAACGGCAGCATTGACGGTGATTACGGTTACAAGACTTTAACCGCAGTGAAGCGATTCCAAGGTGAGTTTGGCATGAAGGTGGACGGTATCGTTGGCCCGAAAACTAAACTGAAGCTCTGGGAAGCAACGAAAAACTGGAAACCTTCGGCTCCGGAAACGGCTAATAACAATCAAGGTACGAATAATACAGGTACAGGTACAGACACTCCTGCCAATCTGACTCCCTCCAACAATCTTGGATATTCAGAACAGGATATTAACCTAATGGCGAACGCCGTCCATGGTGAAGCGCGTGGTGAGCCATACATAGGACAAGTAGCGGTGGCAGCAGTTATTTTAAATCGAGTGAAATCGGCCAGTTTTCCGAATACAGTTTCTGGTGTGATTTTTCAACCAGGTGCTTTCACAGCTGTTGCTGATGGGCAAATTTGGTTAACGCCAGATGAAAACTCCAAAAAAGCCGTTAGAGATGCCTTGAATGGATTGGACCCAACTGGCGGCTGTATCTATTACTTCAACCCAGAAACGGCAACGTCCAAATGGATTTGGACAAGAAAACAAATCAAAAAAATTGGTAAGCACATTTTCTGTGTGTAAAATGGACAAGGAGAAGGGGCCACATGTGGTTGCTTCTCCTCTTCGTATAGGAATATAATGGATTTATTACACGGACATAGAAGGGAGACTGACCTTTGAAGCCTACTCAATTTGAGCGCAGCAGCTGGAAACATATCCGAATACACGTTCTACCAACAGATCGTTTCAAAACTTTTGCCATCTCCGTATACATAGGACGTCAATTAGATGAAGAGACGGTCACGAGTACAGCATTAACACCATTTATTCTTCGCAGAGGTACAGAGCTACGTCCAGAAACGAAGCAATTCCGGGAGTATCTAGACGATTTGTATGGCGCTGGATTTGGCTTTGATATTTATAAACGAGGCGATTACCAAATCGTTCAGCTCCGCATGGACATTATCAATGATCGATTCGTCAAATCAGCGGATTCTTTGTTGAAACAGGGACTAGAATTTGTGGGAGAAACGTTAACTCGTCCAGCGTTAGAGGATCAACATTTCCGTACGAAATATGTTGACGCAGAGAAACAAACCCTTCGCAAACGAATTGAATCCGTCATTAACGATAAGATTCGCTATGCGGCTGAACGGTGTATGGAAGAAATGTGCAGTGGAGAACCCTATCGTCTTCATCCATTAGGTAAAATAGAAGATCTCGACGGTATGAATGCGGAGCAGCTTTACGAACAATATAAAGAATGGCTCCAAACATCGCCGATGGATATCTATGTTGTTGGCAATACAACGCTTAGTGAAGTCGAAGAAATTGTGAAGCAATCGTTCGCCATTGAGCGGAATACTGAAACAAGTTATGTCACATCTGCGCCGCGTGGCGTAACTGGTGAAGTGAAAACGATTGTAGAACGTTTGGATGTTAACCAAGGTAAGCTGAATATGGGTCTACGAACGAATCTTTCATACAGCGACGATCAGTATCCAGCCGCACTTATGTATAATGGGGTTCTAGGTGGATATCCTCATTCCAAATTATTTACAAATGTTCGTGAGAAAGCGAGCTTAGCTTATTATGCTTCTTCTCGTTTTGATGGACATAAAGGTATTTTGACGATTCAGTCAGGTATTGAAATGGCGAACTATGAGAAAGCCGTAGATATTATTCGTAAGCAACTGAAAGCTTTGGAACAAGGAGAAATCACTGACATTGAATGGAGTCAAACAAGAGCGATGATCTCCAATCAATTGCGGGAAATACAAGATTCAGCATTCGAGCTGATCTCATTTGATTTTAATGCTATTTTGTCAGGAAAAGAACGTACGGTAGCGGGTTTGATCTCGGCAGTCGAGCAAGTGGATATCCCTGCTATAGCAGAGGTTGCGAAACGGGTCCAATTGGATACGATATACTTTTTACGGGATCAGAAGGGGGAGTAAACCATGCAGAGTATGCCATATTCACATCTTGATGAAACGATTTATCATGAAAAGCTTGATAATGGGCTGCATGTGTTTGTGCTACCCAAAGCAGGTTTCCAGAAAACATACGCGACCTTTACCACCCAGTATGGGTCTATAGACAATCACTTTCAAGTTCAAGGTAAAGACGAAGTGCGCGTTCCCGATGGTATTGCACATTTCTTGGAGCACAAAATGTTCGAGGAGCCCGAAGGGGATATTTTTGCAACATTTGCTACGAATGGCGCATCTGCCAATGCATTTACAAGCTTTGATCGGACCGCATATTTATTCTCATCAACTGACCGCTACTTAGAAAATTTAACGACATTAATTAATTTTGTGCAGAATCCTTATTTTACAGATGAGAATGTTGAGAAGGAAAAAGGGATTATTGGGCAAGAAATTAAAATGTACGAGGATAATGCGGATTGGAGAAGTTATTACGGCTTGATCGAATCCTTATATGCCAAGCATCCGATTCACATTGATATCGCGGGTACTGTGGCATCTATCGCTGAAATTACCAAAGAAACATTATACGAGTGTTACAACACATTCTATCATCCGAGCAACATGAGTTTATTCGTTGTTGGAGGCGTAGATCCACAAGAAGTTATAACGCTTGTTAAAGATAATCAAGCAGCCAAAACTTTTCCACCCCAAGGTGAGATCCAAAGATTCTTCCCAGATGAACCAAATGAAGTCAAGGAAGCTCGGAGGATTATTTTACTTCCAGTTTCATTGCCGAAATGTTTAATGGGCTTTAAGGAAGCGGCACCTGCCGTCACAGGTAAGCCTTTATTAGTGCGAGAATTAACGACCAAATTAATGTTGGATATCTTATTCAGTTCCAGTTCTGATATTTATCAAACACTCTATGACGATCAGTTAATTTCGGATAATTTCGGTCATGAATATAACTGCAGCGATGGTTATGCGTTCTCTATTGTTGGTGGGGATACCAAGGATCCGGAACAGCTTATTGCTAGAATTCGTGAAGTGGTGGAAAAAAGAAAAGAGCCTGGGCTCGATCTTATCACTTTCGAACGTAGTCGGAAGAAGAAAATTGGCAGTTTCTTGCGAATGATGAACTCACCTGAATCAATTGCAAATGAATATACCAAATACCGGTTCAAAGGGATTGATCTCTTTGATATCTTGCCGGTGTATGAACAGTTAACATTAGAAGATGTGAATCGTCGTTTCCGAGAGCATTTTGATTGGAGTAAGCTCGCAGTATCCATCGTACAGAGTCGTGAACCATCGTGAGTACAGGTAAACCCTTTAGCGAACAGACTGTGCTGATCACTGGAGCTAGTAGGGGGATAGGGGCTGCAATAGCCCAACGGTTTGCCGCGGTAGGCATGCAGATTGTTATTCATTATCGGGATTCACATGAAGCAGCCAATGAAATTGCTCGTTCTTGCATGAAGCAAGGGGCGAAGGTATTAACCATTTCAGCGGATATCCAATCACATGAGCAGATTCTCAAAATGAGAGATAAGCTTGAACAAATGAACATGATACCAGATATTATCGTTAATAATGCAGGTATTTCTCATTATGGCATGCTTGCTGATGTGACGGAAGAAGAGTGGGATCGTGTTATGAATGTCAATCTTAAAGGCTCATTTCTATGTACACAAACGTTTATGCACGCCATGGTCAAACAGAAATACGGCAGAATCATCAACGTATCCTCCATATGGGGCATCTCAGGTGCCTCGTGTGAGGTTTTATATTCGACGGCCAAGGGTGGCCTTAATGCGTTTACGAAAGCGCTAGCCAAAGAACTCGCTCCTTCAGGTGTTACGGTAAATGCCGTAGCACCTGGGGCAGTACAGACTGATATGATGGCCGGGTTCCAGGCAGATGAAATCGATGCCATTACGAACGAAATTCCTGTTGGTCGGCTTGCATCTCCACATGAGGTCGCATCACTTGTCTATTTCTTGGCATTGCCCGAGTCAGGTTATATTACTGGACAAATTATTTCTCCTAACGGAGGTTGGCTGACTTAGTATCTATGGTAGAGAAGTCCACGCATAATTCTGTTTTGAGAAGCGCATATTACGTATGTAATGACCATTTCTCATAACTCAAAGGAGGCTTCTTACAATGGCTACTGTACTTAAGGTGTTCGACAAATGGAAAGAATTTTTGGCTGAACGCGTGAGTCAGGCGGGACATGCAGGGATGAGTGATGAAACCATCTCCAAGCTGGCTTTTCAAATTGGGGAGTTTTTGGCAAACAAAGTGGATCCTCAGAATGAGCAAGAACGAGTTCTCAAAGAGTTGTGGGATGCTGGGGATGAACAGGAAAAGCATACTCTTGCCCGCCTCATGGTAAAATTAGTAGACAAAGGTTAATAACCGTTTTACAATTCAATAGGGTATGATGTGAGAGCCTCCTCTTTCGGAGGCTTTTGCATGCTTTATAAGCTGGAAAGGAATTTTCAATGATGACGAACACTCGTTTACTATTTATTTTAACCTTAGTAATATTATTGCTTGCTAGTTGTGGAAATCGTGGAATACCAGTTATAAAACAAGAACTTCTTGATCAGAAAATGTCTGTTTTAATGCTATCAAGCAGTGGAATGCCGGCTTCAGCAAAGGACGTGCTAGGTCAAACCCTAAAGAATTGGCGAGACGCTGATTCGATTGCGTATGACTGGGTTAAAGATTTGAATGCGGTGGATGATAATGTGGTTTCGAAATTGAAAACGAAAACATATGATTACATATACGTTATTGGAAATGAGTTATTTCCTTCTGCAAACGAGACGATGGCATTAGGCATTACTACGAGTAAATGGACTTTTATACAAAGTCAGCCATGGGCAGTGGGTAGTGCGGTTAGTGTGAATGAGCAAGCGTCTTTGCTCCAATTGGATTTGCAACAGATGGAAACCATGAAAAACAAAGCAATTCAAGATCTTCTATTGCAAAATGCTGTTATCGAATGGGTGACGCAAAGCGACCGTCCAATTCCATCTGCATGGGCCCCTTCGGAAGAAGCTGATCATATTGTATTGCTAAACAACAATAACCAATGGTTTCAACAGTTGACCTTTCAAGTTCACCAACACCGCGCGACATGGGTTATTTTCTACAGTCCTGTGAGTGAAGAACAGTTGCAAAAAACCAAATCTTTAGGTGTATCGGTCATGGATTTTTCAGGGGCATTGACTGCCGATCTTAACTGGACGCAAATTTTTGAAAACCGCCTTGCTATGATGAAAACACATACTTGGCAAAAAGGGATCCAAAATTACAATCCGCAAGAGCTAAAAGAACTAAAAATGAAATAATGTCATGGTTGTTAACATTGCGAGAAGGATTTTGGCGGAATTTGTAGAATTTAATTATAGGATGATGAACAACTGGTTCGTTTATAGACCAGTGTGACAGAGATGATGATGAGGTGGAAGAATTGGACGTTAAAGAATGGTATATGGAGTACAAAATTCATAAGAACCGTCCCGGTTTATTAGGTGATATTGCATCACTGATGGGGATGTTGGATATTAACATTGTGACGATTAATGGGGTTGAAGATCGTACACGTGGTATGCTTCTACAAACGAATGATGAAGAAAAAATTGATTTGATGGGTAAAATGTTGAGAAAAGTAGATAATATTACTATTACTGCTTTGAGACCCCCAAAATTAGTGGATATTTTGGCTGTTCGCCACGGCAGATATATAGAACGTGACTCCGACGATCGCAAGACATTCCGTTTTACACGAGATGAGTTAGGTTTGTTAGTTGATTTTCTTGGTGAAATATTCAAACGTGAGGGAAATCAAGTTGTTGGACTTCGTGGCATGCCTCGTGTTGGGAAGACAGAGTCTATTATTGCAGGCAGCGTGTGTGCGAATAAACGGTGGACGTTCGTTTCTTCAACTTTACTGAGACAAACTGTTCGTAGTCAGCTTTCTGAGGATGAAATGGCTCCTAACAATGTCTATATCATTGACGGTATTGTTTCGACGATTCGTTCCAACGAGAAGCATTACAGTCTTCTGCAAGATATTATGGGTCAGCCATCAACAAAAGTTATCGAGCATCCGGACATTTTTATTCGCGAATCGGAATACACCTATAATCACTTCGATTATATTATCGAGCTACGGAACAGTCCGGATGAAGAAATCAATTATGATTCATTTACGTATACGTCCGAACCTTTTTAATGTTTGAAACGTCAATAACAGGATGAATAATTCCTTCGGGGAGGTGACCATATGTCTGACTTAGGCTACATTTTGCGCAAAACTCGACTGGAAAAAAAGATTTCGTTGGATGATCTTCAGGAAGTTACTAAGATCCGCAAACGTTATCTAGAAGCTATTGAAGAAGGAAATTATAAGGTGCTCCCAGGGAGTTTCTATGTGAGGGCTTTTATTAAAAGCTACGCGGAAGCATTAGGACTTGATCCGAATGAAGTTCTGAATATGTATCAGTCCACGATTCCTGCCCCAACGATTGAGAAACCTGTTGTGGAAGCGATTCGCAAGAATAGATCAAGTGTTCGCAATACAGAAAAGATGAGCCGCTGGGCTTCAAGCCTGATGTTTGTCTGTTTTATTTTGCTCATATTCGGGATCGTATACTACTATACATATAAGAATTATAAGGGAACGCCAGCGGATGAGAAACCAGCGCAAACGCAATCACCGCGCATTACTGACTCGACGAACCCTTCGCCGAGCACATCTGTGAATGCTACCGGGGATGGTAAAGCAACAGTGCTTGCAACGCCAACACCAACCCCAGCGCCGACACCAACACCGCCTGCTGTCCAGGTGAAATTTAGTTCTAATGAAAAAGGTGTAGATAATTACATCATTACAGGTACTGCGAATTTGAAAATCGAATTCAAAATTACCGGTTCTTGTTGGATCGCTGTTAATGCACTAAGCCCTGAGGGGGAGAAAGGTGCATTGCTAAGACAGAAACTTTACAATTCCGGTGATACGGATACATTTGATATAGCAACTTCAGCATTTTTGAATGTTGGTGCAGCTAGTGCTTTGCAGCTCATGGTCAATGGCACTCTCGTACCTGTTGGCGATACGCCGAATCCGAAGCGGGTTCAACTCAACTTGCAGAAAAGCTAGCTTTTTGCCAGTTCCTGCGCTTTCCCGGGTAATGAAAATAGTGTGATGGGAAATATTCGAAGCCATTGGCGGTTGGATATTTCCTTTTTTATGCGTTCTTGCTATAATGCTATTGTAATTTGATGGAAAGGATGTTGGGATGTAGATGAGTTCAGAGAGTTCGTTTGATATTGTATCCAAAGTTGATATGCAAGAACTAAATAATGCGATTCAACAAGCGGAGAAAGAGATGTTGACCCGTTTTGATTTTAAAGGAAGCAAGAGCAGCATTAAACTAGATAAAGATCAGCTCGTTGTCACGTCAGATGATGAGTTTAAGCTTCAAAATGTCCTTGATATTATGCATGCCAAAATGACCAAACGTGGAATCTCGATTAAAAATCTCGAATATTCCAAAGTAGAGCCAGCTGCTGGTTCCACTGTTAGACAGAAAATCAGCATGAAACAAGGGGTTGATCAAGACAACTCCAAGAAGATTAATATACTGATTCGCGATTCTAAATTGAAAGTGAAAACTCAAATTCAAGGGGATCAAATTCGTGTAACCGGGAAGAGTCGTGACGATTTACAGGCGGTTATTGCTCTACTTCGGAAAGCAGATATTCCGTTGGATTTGCAGTTTGTTAATATGAAATAATCAGTAATATAAGGTTACTTGAAGGAAAACCCCCTGGATCAAGGGGGTTTTTACATTTTGACACCCCAATTGGCTTGTATTATACTGGTAGGGAGTGTTTTTTAGGACTATTGGAGGTTGTTTCTTTCATGACAGAAAAGGTTAAAGTAGTTACTCTCGGATGCGAGAAGAATTTGGTTGATTCCGAGATTATGTCAGGTTTAATTCATGGCCGTGGTTTCCAACTTGTAGACAACAAGGAAGATGCGACAGTCATTATCGTGAACACTTGCGGGTTCATTGATGCTGCTAAAGAAGAATCCGTAAATACAATTTTGGATATGGCAGAACTGAAGCAAACTGCGAATCTCAAAGCGCTAATCGTTTCAGGCTGTTTAACACAACGATACAAAAAGCAGTTAATGGAAGAAATGCCTGAGATTGATGGGATTGTAGGTACAGGTGATTTTGACAAGATTAATCATATCGTGGACGAAGCGCTTAGAGGTAAGAAACCGGTTCTGGTAGGGAATCCGGTATTTAATTATGACGCGGATCTGCCTCGACTGATGACGACACCTCGTTACACAGCCTATGTCAAGATTGCAGAAGGGTGCGATAACGCATGTACATTCTGCTCTATTCCAATTATGCGCGGTGCTTTCAAAAGCAGAAGTATGGAATCGATCGTTGCTGAAGTTGCCAATCTTGCCGCTCAAGGCGTTAAAGAAATTAGCTTAATTGCACAAGATTCAACAAACTATGGAACTGATATCTATGATAGCTTCATGCTTCCTACTTTGCTGAACAAAGTGAGTGAAGTAAAAGGTATTGAGTGGGTGCGTCTGCACTATGCATACCCAGGCTTCTTCAGTGATGAGTTGATTGAAGTCATGGCAACGAATCCGAAAGTGTGCAAGTATATCGATATGCCCTTACAGCATAGTGAAGATTCTATTCTTAAGCGTATGCGCAGACCAGGCCGCCAGAAAGATACGCGTGAACTCGTTCGCAAAATTCGTGAATCTATTCCGGATGTTGCCTTGCGTACTTCCTTGATTGTTGGATTCCCTGGCGAGACTGAACAAGATTTTGAGAACTTGAAACAATTCGTGCGCGATGTTCAGTTCGATCGCCTTGGTGTGTTCGCATACTCAATGGAAGATGATACACCTGCATCAAGACTGCCGGATCAAGTTCCAGATGATGTGAAAGAATACCGTGCCAATGCGATCATGGAAATACAACGTGAAATTTCAAATATCCGCGGCGGTCGCCGAATCGGGCAAGAAATTGACGTGCTTATTGAAAGATATGATGGAAGAAGCGACGTTTATATTGGTCGTTCGCAATTCGACGCACCTGAAATTGATGGTGAAGTATTCGTTTCGAATGCGAAATTAAATATTGGTGAACTTGCGAAGGTTCGTGTTACTCACTCCTACGAGTTTGACTTATCAGGGGAGGTAATTGCATGAACTTAGCTAACCGCATCACCGTAGCGAGAATTTTATTAGTACCTATCATCATGTTCTTTTTGCTGATTAAGGTAAAATTCCCTCAAATACGGATTGAGGAGTTTAGCATAACGTATAATCAAATTATTGCTGCTTTAATTTTTATTATTGCTGCGAGTACAGATAGCTTAGATGGTTACATTGCTAGGAAACGTAATCTTGTTACGAATTTGGGCAAGCTGTTGGATCCTTTGGCAGACAAGCTGCTTGTTACCGCTGTACTTGTTTCATTAGTAGAAATGGATAAAGTTGATGCTTGGATTGTTATTGTCATTATTAGCAGAGAATGGGCAGTGACTGGTCTTCGTCAAATTGCTCTCCTAGAGGGGACTGTTATGGCTGCTAGCAAATGGGGTAAAGCGAAGACGGCGGCTCAGATTACAGCCATAATTGCACTGCTGATTAATAATTTTCCATTTACGTTCCTAGATTTTCCCTTTGATGTTATAGCTAGTTGGGCTGCAGCAATTATTACTGTTTATTCTGGTGTGGAATATTTCGTCAAAAATAAACACGTCATCGATTTTTCGGAAAAGTCATAGTTCCATGTAACTTACCTCTAAACGCGGTCGATCTATAACGAGCGATCACGTTAGAGGTTTTCTCATTTTAAGGAGGGACTCATAGATGAAAGCAGAAATTATTGCAGTCGGGACAGAGTT
The DNA here is from genome assembly GCF_001653565.1 of Paenibacillus oryzisoli. GTDB lineage: Bacteria > Bacillota > Bacilli > Paenibacillales > NBRC-103111 > Paenibacillus_E > Paenibacillus_E oryzisoli. The sequence goes on along the minus strand of NZ_LYPB01000048.1, from coordinate 147,898 downwards.
GCTGTTAGGCCAGATTGTGAACACGAATGCGCAGTTTATTTCGAGAGAATGTGCAGCGCAAGGGATTGATATGTACTTTCAAACGGTTGTTGGTGATAACGAACAGCGCTTGTTAGACAGTCTACGATTAGCTGCATCGCGTGCTGATGTTGTGATTTGTACAGGCGGACTAGGGCCAACGCAAGATGATTTGACCAAGGATGTATTAGCATCACTAACAGGATGTAATTTGGTGCTTCATGAGCCTTCCATGGAGGCTATTTCTGCGATGTTTGCTTCTAGAGACATTCATATGGTGGAAAGCAATCGTCGTCAGGCACTTATGCTAGATGGCAGCGATCCCTTACATAATGAGACTGGTCTAGCAGTGGGGAATGCACTCACCTACGAAGGGACACATTTCATACTATTGCCAGGACCACCTAAAGAAATGAAGCCAATGTTTACGAAGTATGCTGTGCCGTGGCTTAAATTACGAATGAATGATGAAGTTCCACTATATTCGAAAATGTTGAAGTTTGCTGGCATAGGGGAGTCAAATTTGGAACATCAGTTGATCGATTTGATTCAATCGCAAACTGACCCGACAATTGCCCCATATGCTAAAGAAGGGGAAGTGACAATTCGGTTAACAACTCGTGCACATTCAGCAGCAGAAGGTGAGATGAAGCTAAAAGCGACAGAGGATGAAATTGTTAACCGCTTAGGTGAGTATCTTTATGCGGCTCAGGATGTCCCTATTGAGACAGTTGTCTTGCGATTGCTCAAGGCTAATAAGAAGACACTGGCAGTTGCTGAGAGCTGCACAGGAGGTTTACTCAGCGATTTAATAACGACAGTCCCAGGCAGTTCAGAGTCATTCTTAGGCGGTATTATCGTTTACTCGAACGCTTTAAAACATGGGCTGCTCGGTGTGCCAATGGATATTTTGGAGGGGGAAGGTGCTCCGGGTGCCGTTAGCAGCGAGACAGCTGTTATTTTAGCCGAGCAGTTGCTTGTTAGGACCGGAAGTGACTTTGGCATCTCTGTGACCGGTGTGGCTGGTCCAAGCCCGTCTGAGGGGAAGCCTGTTGGTCTTGTCTATGTGGGATTAGCGCAAAAGCAAGCAAAGACTGAAGTGTATACTCTTCAACTATCAGGCAATAGAGAGTCAATTAAACATAGGGCCGCCAAGCGTGCACTCTATCAATTGTGGAAACAGTTGAAAGAAAACTAGAAATCCTCTATAATCATAGGTAGTTAACGGAAGAACCGTAACAAAGCGATAACTTTGTTACGGTTTTTTGTTTGTTCGCAAAAAAAACGAATGTATGTTCGAAAAAATGCTTGGCAAACATGCCAAAACAAGTTATCATATACCTATAATGATAGAAGGAAGTGGTCGTTTTGTCAGATCGTCGTGCCGCATTAGATAATGCATTACGTCAAATTGAGAAACAGTTCGGAAAAGGCTCCATTATGAAACTTGGAGAATCTACACATATGCAAGTTGAAACGATTTCTTCGGGGGCCCTTGCCTTGGATATCGCACTTGGAATAGGTGGATTCCCGCGCGGAAGAATTATTGAAGTTTATGGACCAGAATCATCAGGTAAAACAACAGTGGCTCTACATGCGATTGCTGAAGTTCAGAAAGTAGGCGGACAAGCTGCCTTTATCGACGCAGAGCATGCGTTGGATCCTTCCTATGCAAGCAAACTTGGTATTAATATAGATGAACTATTGCTTTCTCAACCAGATACAGGTGAGCAGGCACTTGAGATCGCTGAAGCACTTGTTCGTAGTGGCGCTGTTGATATTATTGTTATCGACTCCGTCGCAGCACTAGTACCGAAAGCGGAAATTGAAGGTGATATGGGGGATTCTCACGTAGGTCTTCAAGCACGTTTGATGTCACAAGCACTTCGTAAATTATCCGGTGCAATCAACAAATCGAAAGTTATCGCTATATTCATTAACCAATTGCGTGAAAAAGTTGGGGTTATGTTCGGGAATCCAGAGACAACTCCTGGTGGTCGCGCATTGAAATTCTATTCTTCCGTACGTTTAGATGTTCGTCGTATTGAAACCATTAAGCAAGGTAATGACATGGTTGGTAACCGTACGAGAATTAAAGTAGTTAAGAATAAAGTAGCGCCTCCATTTAAACAAGCTGAAGTCGATATTATGTATGGTGAAGGGATCTCACGCGAAGGTAGTATTATTGATATCGGAACTGAACTGGATATCGTTAATAAAAGCGGTGCTTGGTATTCCTATGAAGGTGAACGTCTTGGTCAAGGTCGCGAGAATGCTAAGCAATTCTTGAAAGATAATAAAGCGATCTCCGAAACGATCGAACTTCGCATCAGAGAAAATAGCAACTTGATTAAAGTAGTTGGTCCGAACACAGATGAAGAAGAAGATGAGTTGGAAACAGCTTTTGAATAGGTTTGAAAACTAGGATAGATGAAGCACCTTAACCTTGTGTTGGGGTGTTTTTTCTTCATTTGGAGGATTGTTGAAATGAATAACGAAGAGCAAGAATTACAAGTAATTACCAAAGTAGAGAAACAAAAGCAAGGAAGACATCGCTATAATATCTATCTGAATGAGGAGTACGCTTTTTCTGTTCATGAAGATATCCTGATCAAGCATCGATTAAACAAAGGGGAATCCTTATATCAGCAAGCGATTGAAGCTATTATTCTAGATGAAGAACGAAATATGGCCTACGTTAAGGCTCTTCATATGGTAGGAAGACGTCCTCATTCTCTCACAGAAGTCAAACGTAAATTGAAAGAGAAAGGGTTTGAAGCACCTACTATAGCATGGACGTGTGGTAAGCTTGTTGAAAACAAATACATCAATGATGAAGAATTCGCTAAGATGTGGACGGACAACCGCGTGATTTCACAACGTAAAGGACGTAATCTAATTCGACAAGAACTTCAACAAAAGGGCATACATCAAGATGTGGTTAAAAGTACGATGGAGTCAATTAATCCAGATGATGAGTACGAAGGGGCATTGAAGGTAGCACAAACGAAATGGAAGCAAACCTCAGGGAAGTTAATGGATAGAAAGCGTAAGACTGCGGCATTTCTTATGCGAAGAGGTTATACGGGTACTATAGTTACTAAGGTCTTGAGGGTCATAAGTACTGAATCAGATGAGGAGGAATTGGACTATATAGAAGATGAATTGGATTTTAATTAATGCCATTAATTAGTTTCTGGAAACTTAATGACATTAATTATTGACGTTTGCCATTTGGGTCTAATTGATCAACTCTAGGACATTCGCTTGACAAGCTTCTTCGACAAAAGATAAAATAACAGTGTATATTTTCATAATGTATTCAAAATCATACTAATTTCATTGATTTTGAGAAGACAGCTGTAAAAACCGCCAATTTTTACACTGTTGATTATGGATTATTAGCACTATAGTGCCCTAACGCACAGTGCGCATTCATTTAAAAGCCATACTCTTACATTTAAGGGTATGTATGACTAGTCAAACAATTGAATCGGATTAAAAAACCGAAGGTACCCCAGGCTAACAACTTGGAGAAACCAACGAGGAGGTGAACAAGATGATGACTGCCATCTGGATCGCGATCATTCTCGTTGTTGGAGCTGCATGCTTAGGGATTGGTTATTTTATCCGTAAATCTCTTGCAGAAGCGAAAATTTCCAGTGCTGAAACAGCCGCTGAGCAGATAAAAGAATCTGCCAAAAAGGAAGCAGAAGCACTGAAAAAAGAAACGGTTCTGGAAGCAAAGGACGAAGTTCACAAACTACGCTCCGAAGCTGAAAAAGACATTCGTGAACGTCGGAATGAAATTCAACGACAAGAAAGACGATTGTTGCAAAAAGAGGAATCGCTGGATAAAAAATTAGAGTCTCTCGAGCGTAAAGAAGAACTAGTAGCCAACAAAGAGAAGCGAATCGAGGATACACAAACACAAATTGATCAGCTATATAAAAGTCAAGTTTCCGAATTGGAACGAATTTCTGGTCTTACTATGGAAGAAGCGAAGAGTATCATTCTTACTAATGTAGAGCAAGAAGTTCGTCATGAGACTGCTCAGCTAATCAAGGAGATTGAACAACAAGCCAAAGAAGAAGGCGATAAGAAAGCACGTGAGATCATCACACTTGCTATTCAGCGTTGTGCGGCAGATCACGTAGCGGAAACCACGGTATCCGTTGTCTCGTTGCCTAATGAAGAAATGAAGGGTCGCATTATCGGTCGTGAAGGTAGAAATATCCGAGCTTTGGAAACTTTGACCGGTATTGACCTTATTATTGATGATACGCCTGAAGCAGTAATCTTATCTGGTTTTGACCCAATCCGTCGTGAAATTGCTCGCACATCACTTGAGAAACTTGTAGCGGATGGACGTATTCATCCCGCACGTATCGAAGAGATGGTTGAGAAGTCTCGCAAAGAAGTGGACGAACGTATCCGCGAATATGGGGAACAAGCGACATTTGAAGTTGGGGTACATGGTTTGCATCCTGACTTGATCAAAATTTTGGGCCGCCTAAAGTTCAGAACAAGTTACGGACAAAACGTTTTGAAACATTCCATGGAAGTAGCGTATCTGGCTGGTTTAATGGCCGGAGAGCTCGGGGTAGACGTAACTTTGGCGAAACGTGCCGGGCTGCTTCATGACATTGGTAAAGCGTTAGACCATGAAGTGGAAGGGTCTCACGTCGAAATCGGTGTTGAGATAGGCAAGAAATACAAAGAGCATCCAATTGTAATTAATAGTATTGCTTCACATCATGGTGATGTGGAAGCAACTTCTGTAATTGCCATGTTAGTCGGAGCTGCGGATGCATTATCAGCGGCAAGACCAGGTGCTCGAAGAGAAACGCTAGAAACATATATCAAACGTCTTGAGAAGCTGGAAGAGATTTCAGAATCATTTGAAGGTGTTGAGAAATCATATGCCATTCAAGCAGGTCGTGAAGTACGTGTCATGGTGCAGCCAGAGAAAGTGGATGACACTGAAGCGTTCCGTTTAGCCCGTGATATTACAAAGAAAATCGAGGGTGAACTCGATTATCCAGGACATATTAAGGTTACGGTCATTCGTGAAACAAGAGCAGTTGAATACGCTAAATAAGAATCAAATGCGAAAAGTGGCTATTATAGCCACTTTTCCTTATTTTCAAGGCCGAATGAAACAGAAGAATTGGGTCATATAAAGGAGCTCGTTTTAGGTTATGAAAATTGTGTTTATTGGTGATATCGTAGGTTCTGTTGGAAGAAAAGCTTTGAAAAATATCATGCCAAGATTAAAGCAATTACATCCACATGCTGTCTTCATTGCGAACGGTGAGAATGCTGCCGCGGGAAAAGGGATAACCCAAGCAATTGCCAAAGAAATATATGAAATGGGCATTCAAGCTATTACGATGGGAAACCACACATGGGATCAGAAAGAAATTTTCGATTTTATAGATCGTGACGATAAAATGGTGCGTCCAGCGAACTTCCCTCCGGGTACGCCAGGCAAGGGTCATACCGTCATTAAAGTGAAAGACCAAGAACTTCTTATTATAAATTTACAAGGACGAACATTTTTACCGCCAATTGATTGCCCATTCCGTAAAGTGGATGAAATACTAGATGGAGATAAGAAGAAACATAAATTTGTTTTTGTCGATTTCCATGCGGAAGCAACTTCAGAAAAAATCGCAATGGGTTGGCATTTGGACGGTAAGGTGTCTGCGGTCGTAGGAACCCACACACATGTTCAAACAAATGATAATCGCGTATTGCCTCAAGGTACAGCGTATGTGACGGATGTAGGGATGGTAGGGCCTCGTGATGGCATTCTAGGGGTAGAACGCAACGCTGTGCTTCAGAAGTTTAAGACGCAGCTTCCCGTTCGTTTCATTACCGATGAAGGAAAATGGCATTTCCATGCCGTTGTTATAGAATTAAACGATCAAACTGGGCTTGCCAAAGGGATTAATTTAATTAGATACGATGAGGATCAAGTATTTATGGATTAGTTGTAAGGTAAATGAATGGTATCTGTCTGAATGACATGTGGTAGGTAGCATGTTTCGTGTACCTAGTGAATATGATGGGTATTGGAAGCTATCCATCATTTCCGAGGAGGTACTATTCATGGATGTGTTAAAAGTTTCAGCAAAATCCAATCCAAACTCCGTAGCAGGTGCATTGGCAGGCGTATTGCGTGAGCGTGGAGCCGCTGAGCTTCAGGCGATAGGTGCAGGCGCATTGAACCAAGCCATCAAAGCAGTAGCTATCGCAAGAGGGTTTGTGGCGCCTAGTGGAGTCGACTTAATATGTGTACCAGCCTTCACGGATATCGTTATTGATGGGGAGGACCGGACAGCTATTAAATTGATTGTCGAGCCACGCTGACTGGTAAGACAACTGTATAAGTGTTGACTTTTCATGACTGACTGCCAGTTAAATCGAAATGTTATCACAGTACCTATGAAACCTCTGTATAGAGGTTTTTGTGCTGTTTGGACATAATGTGCGCTTGTTAGGAGGAGGGCAATATAATGAAGATTGTAGATGGACATTGTGATGCGCTTACGAAACTATTTCAGAATGGTAAACTGGAATTTAATCAGGATGTATCTGAGTTAGATGTATGCATACCCAAGTTGCAGCAGGCAGGAGTTAAAGTGCAATTTTTTGCGATCTACCTGTCAGAATCCATTCCTAATCCTAGCTTTGAGCATGTTTTGCAAATGATAGATATTTTTCATCGTAAGATCCTTAATCATCCGCAAATGAGATGGATTCGAACGGCTTCAGATTGGTTACTCATTGAGCAAACACAGGAAATAGGGGCTGTTCTCACCATTGAAGGCTTAGATGCGCTTGCTGGGAATCTGACCCATTTACGGATCCTTGATTATCTAGGCGTACGTTGCGCAGGGATTACTTGGAATTACGCGAATTGGGCGGCGGACGGTGTCATGGAATCAAGAAAAGGCGGGTTTACAAAAAAAGGGAAGCTAATGTTAAAAGAAATAGAAACTATGGGTATAATAGTCGATGTGTCCCATCTTTCTGTTGCAGGCTTCTGGGAACTTGTAGACGTTTACAGAAAACCGTTTATCGCTTCACACTCAAACGCTTATCACGTATGTCCTCATCCAAGAAATTTATCAGATGATCAGATTAAAGCTATCATACAATGTAAGGGTATGTTGGGAATTACATTTGTTCCTTACTTTCTAGAGAACTTGTATTCGTCCGCACAAATTTCAACGATACTAAAGCATATTGATCATATATGTGCATTAGGCGGAGAATCCCAAATTGGTTTTGGTTCAGACTTTGATGGGATCGATCAGTGGGTCAAAGATTTAAGACATGTTGGAGATTACGGAAATATTATAGAAGCTTTGTGTAAAAACTATTCAGAGTCGCAAGTGGAGGCGTTTTTGTACGGGAACTGGCGCAATTTCATGTTGCAGAACCTTCCGCAATGAATAAGTGAGAATCGATCTAATATTGATATGGATACAATCTAAAAACTCTATCTGTTAGAAACGGTTAAACCCCTTGCAATTTACTCTGTAAAGGCATAGAATTTGGATGACAAGTGAAAGAATTTTTTTATTGAAAATCTTATTTTACTTTACAATCAGCTTATCAAATTTTCTTCACGCAGCTACAATTAAAAGGAGTGGACGTACGGTGATTAGTCAGTTATCTTGGAAAATCGGAGGTCAGCAGGGTGAAGGGGTCGAAAGTACAGACCGCATTTTCTCTACTGCATTGAACCGTCTCGGTTACTATTTGTATGGGTACCGTCATTTCTCTTCACGGATTAAGGGGGGACATACGAATAACAAGATCCGCATCAGCACCAAACCGATTCGCGCAATTTCAGACGACTTGGATATTCTAGTTGCTTTCGATCAAGAAAGTATCGATTTCAACGCACACGAACTTCGCGACAATGGTGTAATCGTTGCGGACGCTAAATTTAACCCTGTTTTACCAGAAGGAATTAAAGCTAGATTGTTCCCGGTACCCATTACTGCAATTGCAGAGGAATTAGGAACTTCCCTATTTAAGAACATGGCCGCGTCAGGCGCTTCATGGGCTCTACTTGGCTTGCCGATTGACGTGTTTAATAAAGCTGTTGAAGAAGAATTTGGCCGCAAGGGCGCGGCAGTCGTTGAGAAGAATATTGAAGCAGTTCGCAAAGGTGCAGAATCTGTGCTTGAACTAGCTGGCGGACCTATCGCTGATTTCCAACTTGAGCCTGCTGATGGACAACAAAAATTGTTCATGATCGGAAATGATGCAATCGCACTCGGTGCTGTCGCAGCAGGTTGCCGATTCATGCCGGCTTATCCAATTACACCAGCTTCCGAAGTTATGGAGTATTTGCAAAAAGTACTTCCTAAATTGGGTGGAACGGTTATCCAAACGGAAGATGAAATTGCAGCGTGCACAATGGCTATCGGCGCTAACTACGCAGGTGCTCGTGCGCTTACAGCTTCAGCAGGTCCTGGTTTGTCTCTTATGATGGAAGCTATTGGTCTTGCAGGAATGACCGAAACTCCAGTAGTAATAGTTGATACGCAACGTGGTGGTCCAAGTACAGGACTTCCTACTAAACAAGAGCAATCAGATCTAAACGCTATGGTATACGGAACACACGGTGAAATTCCAAAAATCGTATTGTCCCCAAGTACAATTGAAGAATGTTTCTATGATACGATTGAAGCTTTCAACCTTGCTGAGCAATACCAAGTACCTGTTATTCTAATGACAGATCTTCAGCTTTCCCTAGGTAAACAATCCGCAGAAATGCTGGATTATAACCGTATCGTGATTGATCGCGGTGCACTTGTAACTGAAGCACCTGAACAAGAGCCTAATCAATTGTTCAAGCGTTATGAGTTCACGGAGAAAGGTGTTTCTCCTCGTGTAATCCCTGGTGTTAAGCACGGTATTCACCATGTTACAGGTGTCGAGCATGATCAAACAGGTCGTCCATCCGAAAGCACTGAGAATCGCCAACGTATGATGGATAAACGTCTTGAGAAGTTGAAACATATTCAAGTTACAGATGCGATCAAATTTGATGCACCTCACGAGAATCCAGATCTTCTTATTATTGGTATGGGTTCCACAGGTGGAACAATTGACGAAGCAAGAAGCCGTGTTGAATTGGAAGGTATCAAAACCAACCACGCCACTGTGCGCTTGATTCATCCGTTCCCAGCTGACCAACTTCGCCCGCTTGTTGAGAAAGCGAAACAAGTTATCATAGTTGAAAACAATGCGACAGGTCAATTAGCTGATCAAATTAAATTGCATGTTGGTCATGCAGATAAAATCAAAAATGTACTTAAATATAACGGCAACCCATTCTTACCAGCAGAAATCGAACAAAAATGTAAGGAGTTGACTTTAGCATGGCAACATTAAAAGACTTTCGTAACAATGTAAAGCCTAACTGGTGTCCAGGATGCGGAGATTTCTCCGTACAAGCAGCGATTCAACGTGCTTCAGCTAACGTTGGTTTGGAGCCAGAAAACCTAGCTATCGTTTCAGGTATCGGATGTTCTGGACGTATTTCTGGTTACATCAATGCATACGGATTCCACGGTATTCATGGTAGATCTTTGCCAATCGCACAAGGCGTGAAAATGGCTAACCGCGATTTGACAGTTATCGCATCTGGTGGAGACGGAGATGGCTTTGCAATTGGTATGGGGCATACTGTTCATGCTATTCGCCGCAACATTGATGTGACTTATATCGTAATGGACAACCAAATCTACGGTTTGACAAAAGGTCAAGCATCTCCACGTAGTGCTGAAGGGTTCAAAACGAAAAGTGTACCATCTGGTACAATTGAAACGGCAATTTCACCACTTGAAATTGCAATGGCTGCAGGTGCTTCTTTCGTAGCACAATCATTCTCCAGTAACTTGAAACAGTTAACAGCTGTTATTGAAGCTGGTTTGAATCATAAAGGTTTCTCCTTAATTAACGTATTCAGCCCATGTGTAACTTTCAACAAAGTAAACACATATGACTGGTTCAAAGAGAATATCGTTGATTTGGATGAAATTCCAGACTACGATTACACGAACCGTGTGATGGCGATGACGAAAATCATGGAAACTAATTCCATGCTAACGGGTATCATCTACCAAAACAAAGACAAAAAGAGCTATGAAGATTCCATCCCTAACTTTGCTAAAGAAGGTCTAACGAAACAAGATCTTAAACTTTCCGAAGCTGACTTCAGCAAACTACTTACTGAGTTCAAATAATGATTTATTAAAAAGGCATACGGTGAATATCCGTATGCCTTTTTTGCTGAGCGGTAATACTGACAAGTATGATTTAAATGAGAGGATGCGAACGAACATGCCCATGATTCCAATTGGTGTTTCAGCAAGACATATCCATCTTTCACAAAAAGATGTATTCGCACTATTCGGAGAAGGATATGAGTTATCTAACTTCAAGGATCTATCGCAGCCAGGTCAATTCGCTGCGCAAGAAACGGTAGCAGTAGTAGGGCCGAAAGGACAATTCGATAAGGTTCGGATTCTTGGTCCAATTCGTCCGCAAACGCAAATTGAGGTTTCACGCACAGATGCTTTCGCGTTAGGCATACATCCACCAGTACGGGAGTCAGGTCACATTGAGGGGACTCCTGGATTGCGTGTTATTGGCCCGCAAGGGGAAATTACATTGGAGCAAGGAGTTATAGTCGCGGCAAGGCATATTCACTTTCATACCTCAGATGCGAAGGAATGGGGAATTCAAGATAAGCAACTTCTACGCGTTCATATGCGAGGAGAGAGGCCTTTAGTATTTGAGAATGTAATTGCCCGAGTATCAGACCAATTCGCGTTGGACATGCATATCGATACAGACGAAGGCAATGCAGCGGGTGTAAAAACCGGTGATAAAGCGGAGCTCTTACTGTAAAGTTAATGGCACTAATTATTAATTAGGTTAAATTGAAATATGGAGCATCCTTTACAATGATGTGTAAAGGATGCTTTTTTGCGCATTTTTTACATGGAATTACGTTGAGATGTAAAAAAATACATTTTTCGAGAATATTCGACGTAAACATATAGAGGCTCTAAGTAAATCATGGTAAAATGAATTCTAATAGATTCATATAAAAGTTTACTTAGGCTTATCGATCTGATTCAATGGCTCCTGTCGATATCATAATCATTGCCTTAAGTTAGGAGACATCACTGTGGAAACGATCTCAAGCACGTATCACATTCCCTTTGTTATTTTTTCAATTTTAATTGCTATCATTGCTTCCTTTGCTGCTTTGGATCTCGGAATAAGAATCCATAAAGCCAAAAGTTCAGCAAGGCAAGCCTGGTTAGCTGGTGGTGCCTTTGCAATGGGAATGGGCATTTGGTCCATGCATTTTGTAGCAATGCTAGCGTTCCATTTACCAATAACGGTCACATACCAATTATCTACGGTCATTTATTCCATAGTTCCAGCGTTGCTTGCGTCTTGGTTGGCATTATATATCATCAGTAGGCCGGTTATGCGTAAGCCCCATGTTTTTATTGGAGCTACTTTTATTGCTACTGGGGTCGTATCGATGCATTACATTGGCATGGAAGCGATGGTGATGGGAGCAACTATTGAATATAATCCTTATCTATGGGCGCTTTCTGCAATTATTGCCTATGTTGTCTCATTAGTTGCACTACTGTTGTTATTTTCGGTTAAACAAAATGCAAGCTCTCCACGCATAATGTTGCGAAAGCTAGGAAGCTCGATGGTCATGGGCATAGCAATAAGTGGTATGCACTATACAGGTATGGCAGCAGCAACTTTCAAGCATGATCATTCACACATCGCAGCAGACCTTACATTTGACTCGAAACTGTTAGCGTATTTGATAGGTTTTGGTATTTTATTCATTCTGGGCCTAGCGTTTATTAGTACATTCATTGATAAACGATTTGAATCACAGATGATGATGTCGGAGAAAAGATTTCGCTCTGTTGTAGAATCGGCTCATGATGCAATTATCCTAACTGATCATAATAGGACGATCATCTCTTGGAATAAAGGTGCACAACTCATATTTGGCTATGAGGAACAGGAACTAATCGGAGAAAGATTACATCGTATTTTTCCCGAGCGGTTTGTAGCCTCTCATAAAGAACGGTTGGAGAAATTTCTCGCCACGTCCACTGTTGACGCGAATGAGATTGGAATGACTTATGAATTACTAGGGGTACGTAAAGATCAAACCGAGTTTCCAATGGAACTCTCACTTGCTGTTTGGAAAGAAGAAGAGGGGATGTGCTTTAGCTGCATAATTCGTGATATCTCTGAAAGAAAAAGGACAGAGGAACGAATTAATCGGATGGTATATCGTGATCCATTAACTGGTTTGCCGAATCGGTTACTATTAAATGATCGTCTTGAACTTGCGTTAGACCAAGCGCATGAAAACCAACAAAGCATGGGAATCATGTTTATTGATTTGGATCGCTTTAAATTTATTAATGATACACTTGGCCATGCGATGGGAGATAAATTATTAATTGAGGTAGCAAAACGATTCGAAGCATGCATTGGTAAAGGTGATACCGTTTCCCGCCAAGGTGGGGATGAATTTATTATCCTTTGGGCGCATACAACTACGGATGACATGATAAAAAATGCGAATAAAATTATTCGTATTTTCTCACAATCTTTTATCATTCTTGAACACGAGTTATTCGTTACACCTTCCATTGGAATTAGTCTCTATCCATCGGATGGAAGCGATATAGAGACACTCATCAAAAATGCAGATACCGCGATGTATCGTGTGAAAGAACAAGGTAAGAATAATTTTCAGTTTTATACACCGGAGATGAACGAAGCGGTAACCAAAAAGATGCAGATGGAAATTGGGCTTCGCAAAGCATTAGAGCGAAATGAATTTAAAGTGTTTTATCAGCCACAGATTGATGTGAATACAGGTAAGATAACTGGTGCTGAAGCTTTAATTCGTTGGCAGCACCCCGAGTGGGGGCCGATATCACCAGCTGATTTTATTCCACTAGCAGAAGAAACGGGATTAATCATTCCAATTGGGGAATGGGTTCTAAATGAAGCTTGCCGCCAAAATAAAGAGTGGCAGAATCAAGGTTATTCGCCATTTCGGATCGCTGTAAATATTTCTTCTAGACAATTTAAGCAGAGTAATTTGATTGAAATGGTGAATAGTGCCTTAGAAGACTCCGGATTAGAGCATCAGTATTTAGAACTTGAGCTAACGGAAAGTATTATTCAAGATTCCAAGTATGCCATTGAGACGATGCATAAATTAAAAGCTATGGGTATCTTTTTATCAATTGACGATTTTGGAACAGGTTATTCATCATTGAATTATTTGAAGTTGTTCCCTATTGATAGTTTAAAGATTGACCAATCTTTCACACGAAACATGTTTGAAGATGCGAAAGATGCTGCACTCGTACATACGATTATTTCAATGGCACATAATTTAGATTTAAAAGTTATCGCAGAAGGAGTGGAAACGAGGGAACAACTTCAATTCTTACTCTTGAAAGAATGCAATGAAGCACAAGGATATTTATTCAGTCGTCCATTGCCTGCTCAAGAGATGACGGGTATCATTATGCAGCAATATTCATTTGGGAAACAATGATTTCAGAGCCTTCTCTTTGGAGAAGGTTTTTCACTTTATACAGAAACGGAAGCCAATATGGATATGCAGGTATCTTTTGTGCTATAATTTGATATTGGGTCAATACAAGTTAGAGCTATATTTATAGATAAAGGGAAGTGAATTCATCATGTCAAAGGAGAACCAAAATACATCGGACTTAAAATCCGACAAGGTTAAGGATTACTCCAAATACTTTGACTTCTCGGATGCGAAGGTGTTAAGCCAAGAAGAGGGCAAAACGACGTATCGAATTAAAGGTAGGAATATCCAAATCAATTCCGCACCTAACTACAAGGATGAGAAGCAACGTGGGAAAGAGGACATTCAGGTTCACTACGATTTTGCGATTCCAGAAGATATGCAGGAGTTTGGTAAGGACAAATTTTATTTAATCACGACTTACGGCTGTCAGATGAATGAACATGATACCGAAGTCATGAGAGGTCTTTTCGAGCAAATGGGTTATACGGCCACGGATGATAAACAGATCGCTGATGTGATTCTCTTGAATACGTGTGCGATACGTGAGAATGCCGAAGATAAGGTGTTTGGTGAACTTGGTCATTTGAAGACGCTGAAGGCGCAGAAGCCAGGACTTATTCTTGGTGTATGTGGTTGTATGTCGCAAGAAGAATCCGTGGTTAATCGCATTATGCAGAAACATGCCTTTGTCGATATGATTTTCGGAACACATAATATTCATCGCTTGCCAAGCCTTTTGAAAGATGCCTTCTTCAACAAAGAAATGGTTGTGGAGGTATGGTCTAAGGAAGGCGATATCGTAGAAAATCTCCCCAAAAAACGGGAAGGTATCCGTGCTTGGGTTAACATTATGTACGGTTGCGATAAGTTCTGTACCTACTGTATTGTTCCCTATACAAGAGGTAAGGAGCGAAGCCGTAGACCGCAGGACGTTTTGGCAGAAGTCAGAGACTTGGCTCGTCAGGGCTTTCAGGAAATTACGCTACTTGGACAGAATGTCAATGCCTATGGCAAAGACTTTGAAGATATAACGTACACGTTCGCTGAGTTGATGGACGATATTCGTAAGATTGATGTTCCACGTATTCGTTTTACAACTTCACATCCGCGAGATTTCGATGATCGTTTGATTGAAGTGTTAGGGAAACGTGGCAATCTCGTTGAGCACATACATTTACCTGTACAAGCTGGTAATACAGATGTCTTAAAACGGATGAGTCGGAAGTACTCGAGAGATCATTATTTGCAACTTGCAGGTAAAATCAAGGCTACGATGCCAGACGTCGTGTTAACGACAGATATTATCGTTGGTTTTCCTGGTGAGACGGACGAGCAGTTTGAGGATACAATGACGCTGTATGAGGAAGTTGGTTTTGACTTTGCATTTACTTTCATCTATTCACCAAGAGTAGGTACACCAGCAGCTGAAATGGAAGATAATGTTCCAATGGAAGTGAAGAAGCAGCGTTTATATCGGCTGAATGAGCTAGTGAATAAGCTAAGCAAAGACAGCAATGAACGCTTGCTAGATCAAACTGTCGAAGTGTTAGTAGAAGGCGAAAGCAAGAACAATACAGATGTGCTAGCTGGCCGTACACGGACGAATAAGCTAATCCACTTCACTGGGGATCCTTCTCTAATTGGCCAAATGGTACATGTCAAAGTTACTCATGCACAAACTTGGATTTTGAAGGGTGAAATTGTACATAAGCCTCTTCAATTGTCTGTATAAAATTACGAACAGGATAAATAGGAGCGTGTTAATAAATGTCCCATTGTGATCATGCACATGATGATAATCAGCCTCATGCCTTTAAAGTAGAGGAATTTACGAATACAGAAATGATCGTCCGCGATGATATTCTGGCGAAAGCTAAGGAACTAGCTGCCTTGCTAACAACTTCTAATGAAGTTCAGTTCTATCAAAAAGCTGAGAAGCAAATTGCAACAAATCCTGATATTCAAAGTTTGATAAGTGCGATTAAGAAGAAGCAAAAAGAGATCGTTGCTTTTGAAACGTTTCAAAATAAGAAAATGGTGGAAAAAATTGAGGGTGAAATCGAAGTTCTTCAGGATGAATTAGATGGCATTCCAATCATTAATGAGTTTAAGCAAACACAAGAAGATATTAACTATCTGCTTCAATTGGTCATGTCAGTAGTTAGAGACACGATTTCGGATAAGATTAATGTTGAAGCAGGCGCGGCAGAAGCGCCGACTTCATGCGATTAATTGGACCATGTAGATGAGAAGGAAATCGCCCTCAACGAGCAGTCCAACGGCCCAAGTTGAGCGGCGATTTACTATTTCAGATGAATGACCACTAGGCTTATGTGAAGGAGAGTAGTTATGCTGACAGTTCGAAATTTGAGTAAAGTATTCCCTCCGGACAATCAGGTCTTATCGCAAATTAGCTTTCAAGTAGATGCTGGAGAATTCATCGCGGTAATCGGCAGCAGCGGTAGTGGGAAAACAACGCTGCTTCGTTGTATTAGTCATCAAGAGAAATGGACAAGCGGTCAGCTCATATATAACTCGAATGATATAACGAAGCCAGGTCCGTGGGATCGTTTCAAATTGGGCAAGGATTTTGCATACCTAGAAGAGAAACCCTTTCTAAATCGGAATAAAAGCGCTGTCAAAAACGTATTGATGGGTAGGGTATATCAAGCTCCACTTCGAATGGTTACAGGATTATCGTCGCGTAATGAGAAGATTGACAGTATGGACTTCTTAGAGAAAGTTGGTCTTCTGGATAAAGGTGAAAAGAAGGTTGGTCAGCTTAGCGGTGGTGAGCAGCAACGTGTTGCCATTGCCAAAGCATTAATTCTTGGCCCTAAGGTGCTAGTGGCCGATGAGCCAGTATCTGGTCTTGATCCGAAGTCTACCGAGTACATTTTGCAAGATTTGAAGTCGTTGTGCAAAGACCGGAACATGACTGTCATTGCAACTTTACATAAGGTAGAACTTGCCGAACGATTTGCCACACGTATTTGGGGAGTTTCCGAAGGTAGAATTGTACTGGACATTCCAGCTAGACCGCTCACGTTAAATGAAAAAATGCTTGTATTTGGTCAAATATGATTAAGGTCTTGTTCGTTTGTTTGGGCAATATTTGCCGGTCACCTATGGCGGAAGCGGTGTTTCGTCATCAAGTAAAGGAAGCCGCTCTTGAAGATGTCATTGCAATTGATTCAGCAGGTACTGGGGATTGGCATATTGGTCATCCTCCACATCAAGGAACACGAGATATTCTTGACCATTATCAGATTAGTTATGAGGGCATGAAAGCCAGACAAGTACGTCCAGATGATTTCCATCAATTTACATATATCATCGCAATGGATGAAAGTAATATCGTCAATCTTGCTTCATTTGCACCAGAATTTATTGGTAGTGAAAAGCGCGCCTCCATACATAAATTATTGGATTTTTCTTGTAATGAAGCCCTTAGTGAAGTTCCCGATCCATACTATACGGGTAAATTTCAAGAAGTGTATGATATGGTTGAAGAAAGTTGTAGTCGGTTACTTACGCATATTGTGGATCAACATGGACTGATTAAGTAAGAGGCATACAACAGAGAAAAAGCAAGCTAGTTAAGAGACTATCTCTTGTCTAGCTTGCTTTTGCGTTATGTTCAGTATTGTTGGAAAATAATAGAACATTGCGTTCCGCGATTGAGGGAGCTTGTGAATGAAATCTTACCATTCATTTTCTTAATGAGACTCATGACGACAACAAGACCAAGTCCTGTACCGTGTTGTTTGGTCGTGTAGAAAGGTTTACCCAAGGAGTTTAGTTGCTTCTCGGACATGCCAACCCCCGTGTCGGTAATCGAGATCTGTACGGCGCTCGGATGTTTACAAGTTCGTAACGATAGCCTTCCGCCATTGGGCATAGACTCAATTGCATTCTTAATAAGGTTCAATAAACATTGCCGCAGCTTTTGAGACTCACCGAGAATATAAAGTGGTGTTTCACATTCATGCAGAATATCGATAGTAATTTGAAAATCATTTGCGTAGGGAGTAATAAATCGAATTGTATGTTCTAATTCTTCTTTAATATCAAGCTGCTCCTTCATGTCTAGGGGGGGCTTCGCATAGTTAAGGAAATCGGTCAATATTGTGATAGCTTGGTCCACGCCAGATAAGGCATGATCCACATACCGTCTACGATCCAATGTAGTAAGATCTGATCTTGCGAGTAGTTGTATAAATCCACGGGTAGATGTGAGAGGATTTCGAATTTCATGTGATATTGTTGCCGATAACTCAGCGAGCGTACGATTTTTCTCCAGATGAGTGATATGTGTTCTTTGGATCTCATATTTGTTAATAAAATGAAGTAAAGTAATCATAATCCATAACGAGATAAAAGCTAGGGCTAATACAAAGCCAGTGTATAAAGAAAATGCTGCTAAGGCATAAGGAGCAAGTGGTGCATACAATAATTCATAAATGATGAGGATTCCAGTTGCATACAGAAGTTTCACTTTCAAATCTGAGTTAGTTACACGATTTCGAACTAGAATTCCTAACATTAATAAGAAAGTGCTGCTTAGAAGCGCTGGCTCCCAATAGTAATTCAGTACGAACATGCATCCAATATTAAAGATGATCCATGTCATGATAGAAGGCGCAATGCCAATACCTAGTGTCACAAAAAGCAAACAGACCGGAACTAATTGTAAGGAGTAGATTAAGGGATCAATATCGCCAAAGTTCCAGTATAGGAAGATGAAGCTTCCAAGAATTAAGGAGAAGAAGAGATTGAAATGTTGTTCTTTATGTATGAAATGAGGAGCAAGAATGAGGTGGAGCAGAGCAGCACTCATGATATAGAAAAGGTTTTGTAATTCATTAGCTATAATGAAATGAAGCAATCCTATGCATCCTTTCCATATTTCGACAATCTAGTAATTATTTCTACATTATCTCACAAATGCGTTATGAATCAAGTAGAAGAGTCCATTTGGTATGCTAAAGATTTGATAAAGACTTATGGTCAATGTTGTATAAACCGCTGTATAATAAAGAAAACCTTACTTGCAAACGTTTACAATATGGAAGGATTTGAAGCCGAGGAGAGATGTGAATGCGGTTGTGCTCACAGGTGTGCGGTGTTGTGTTTAATCCGATTGAAGACGATTATGTAGACGTTTGTGAAGATTGCGAGGAGAGGCAAAAGGACATCGAAATCGAACGGGAATCACTGAGTTTTTATTTGGGGAAGTGTGGTTTAATCATGGATTACTTGCTTTAAATGGCCAATTTAAAAAAAGGTTGATTACCAGCCATTTCTTGTTACAATAATAGTAGATTTATTATTCACACTATTCTCTCTATATGCGGTTCATTTTTGAAAGGAGACCAAGCATGGTAACTTTACCTAAATTGAACGATCTCGGATTCTTCGAGATAAGACTGGAATCCATCGGCGGTCTAGGCGCGAATCTGGCGGGTAAAATGCTGGCTGAAGCAGGAGTCGTTGGCGTTGGTTTGAACGGTGTCAGTTTCTCATCCTATGGATCTGAGAAGAAAGGATCGGCAGTAAAAGCACACATTCGATTTTGTGACATGGATACGAAGATTCGGGATACATCGCCCGTTGAACGACCGCATGTTGTAGGTGTTTTTCATGAGTCTCTTTCCAAAACTGTAAACGTTATCAGTGGCATTTATGAAGATAGTACCGTGTTAGTAAATTCAACGAAAACGCCTGATGAATTGAAAGAGAAGATGAAGCTTAGAGGAGGAACGATTGCAGTAATTGATGCAATTGGTATCTCGCTCGAAGAAAAGAATCGTGTAAATATGGCCATGTTAGGAGCCATGTTCCGATTGTGTGATTTTCTAGATCCGGATGTTATGCGAGGCGTTATTAGAAAGTCTTTAGAGAAGAAATACCCACTAGCTGTTGCACCCGCATTACGTACATTCGATCGTGGATTTAACGAAGTCGTTTTCCAAACGTATACGCTTCCAGAAGGTGAAACTATGCCAGACTTTGTTCGGTATGATACACCAGTTCTGGGCTTTGCTACACAACCTATCGGGGGAGTCGTTACGAACCCAGGTAATAGTATTCTCAAAGATTTGAGCATTTCTCGAGCAGGGATGATGCCACATTTTCATGAAGATTCCTGTATTCACTGCGCATCTTGTGATAATGTATGTCCTGACTTTTGTTTTGTGTGGGATGAGCTCCCTGATAAAAAAGGCCGTCCCCAAATGTTCCTGCAAGGCATAGACTATCAATACTGTAAAGGTTGCCTTAAATGTGTACAAGCTTGTCCAACCGATGCGCTCTCCAGTGAGCGTGAAGAAGATGGTTATGCGGATCAGAATCGCATGCCTCATCGATTCAATCTAGCTATAAACTCTTAGAGAGTATTTATGGGAGAAGGGTGGAACTACACGCATGGCCATTGATATTAAGCAGGAATTAGAGCTAGCCAAAGTCGAACAGCGCATCGTATACGAATCAGGGAATGAGATGGCTGCCTATGCGGCGCATCAAATTAATTATCATATTATGGGATACTTTCCGATTTCACCATCGACAGAAGTAGCTCAATTTCTAGATCTCATGAAGTCTAACGGACAGCATGATATTGTATTAATCCCTGCCGACGGTGAACATGGTTCAGCAGGCATATGTTATGGCGCATCAACTGCTGGCGGCCGCGTATTTAACGCGACGAGCGCCAACGGTTATTTGTATATGTTGGAGCAAATGCCGGTACAATCGGGGACTCGATTTCCGATGGTGCTGAATTTGGTATGCCGTTCCGTTTCGGGGCCTCTGAACATTCATGGCGATCATTCCGACCTTTATTATGCCTTGAATACGGGATGGCCGATCGTGATGTGTCGTGACCCGCAAGCCGTCTATGATATGAATATTATGGCGCTCAAATTAGCAGAGGATCCTGAGGTGCGTTTGCCAGTTATGGTCGCATCCGATGGATATTTCACCTCTCACCAGAAGCGCAGAGTGCAAACCTTCGCACATCGGGCTGATGTGCAGGCTTTCGTAGGTGAGAAGCCACAGGGCTATCCAGATACCTTGGATCGTAATAATCCGATTACTGTCGGACCTTATATGAATGAGCCGGATTACATTAATAATTGTTATCAACAGTCGGTGGCGATGTATAACGCCGAAGGCGTATACGACCGCATTCGGCAGGAGTATGCCGATTTGACGGGTCGTGACTATCCGATTCTAGAATTGTATCGGATGGAAGACGCGGAAGTCGCGGTATTCCTGATGAATTCGGCATCCGAAATCATCAAAGATGTCGTCGACCAGCTTCGCGAGAAGGGCATTAAAGCTGGTTCGATTGCACCGAACCTCATCCGACCTTTCCCAGCGCAGCGGATCGCTGAAGCGCTGAAGAATGTCAAAGCGATCACGGTTGGCGATCGCGCGGACTCTTATGGCGGACATGGCGGCAACATGGTCAATGAAATTAAAGCGGCATTGTTCACGCATGGGAACAAGGACACGCTTGTTATAAGCCGAATCTATGGCTTAGGTGGTAAAGACTTTTATGCCGAGGATGGGCATAATCTGTTCCAATTCGCCATTGACGCGATGGAGAGCGGCAAGGTTGACGTGCCTTTCGATTACTACGGCCATACGCCGGGGGATCCATCGAAAGCGCCGAAGCGGGTATTGACGCCCATGAAGTATGAAGACCTGAAGACGGGTCTCATCACGGTTACGCCAGATGAGAATACGGGGAAATTAAATGTACGCATACCACCGCTGCGTTCCTTGACGAAAAAACCGAAGCGAATTGCGCCAGGTCATGGTGCTTGTCCTGGCTGCGGAATTTTCTCAGGACTCGAACTGTTTTTCAAAGGCATAGAGGGAGATATTGTCTCTATCTTCCATACAGGTTGTGCGATGGTTGTAACAACGGGTTATCCGTACTCGGCTCATAAGGCCACTTACATTCACAATTTGTTCCAGAATGGGGCAGCAACCCTGTCAGGTGTTGTAGAGATGTTCTGGGAGCGGAAGCGTCGCGGTGAACTTGATCACTTGGGATTGAAAGATGACTTTACCTTCGTTATGATCACAGGCGATGGCGGTATGGATATCGGTATGGGGCCAGCAATCGGCGCTGCTCTGCGGAATCATAAAATGATTATTCTTGAGTACGATAATGAAGGGTACATGAATACAGGTGCACAGTTGTCGTATTCAACGCCTATGGGCCATCGGACATCGACTTCCAATGTAGGTAAACATCAAGGCGGCAAGGTATTTCATCATAAGGATACTGCGCAAATTATGGCAGCGACGCATATTCCGTATGTCTTTACGGGGTCCGAGGCGTATCCGCAAGACTTGGTCAAGAAAGCGGCGAAGGCGCAATGGTATGCGCAGCATGAGGGGTTAGTGTATGGCAAGATTCTCATTGCATGTCCATTGAACTGGCTGTCTGATGACCAAGAGGGTTCCAACATCGTCGGTGCTGCGGTAGATTCTTGTTTCTTCCCGCTCTATGAAGTGGAGCATGGCGTAACTTCGATTACCTATAATCCAGAAGATAAGAGTAAGAAGATCCCGCTATCGGATTGGTTGAAAACGATGGGGAAAACGAAACATCTTACGAAGCCCGAATATGAGGGTTCACTGAAAACGTTCGAGACCGAAGTTGAGCGCCGTTGGAATATGCTGAAAGCGAAACATGAGAATGCGTATTTATAAGATGATGTAACCATGAACTGTGAAGCTCGATTACAAACAAAGGCCCATTCCCATCATGGCGAATGGGCCTTCGTATGAGGAGGGGGAGCAAGATGCCTTATGTACTGCAGCAGAAAGAGTCTGGGCAGATTTATACGACTACGCTCGTTAACCATTATGGACTCGCATACTATGGTGTAAAATTCTGGCATGAGCTAGAGGAAGCGAACGAGCACGCTTTAGCTTTTTTAGAATCGCAAGCCGTTCTAGATCCCAACAGTTGGCATGTTATAGAATTGGAAGAAAATGAGATGAAATTAGGGAATGTAAAGCTCAAAAATTCCCCGCAATGGCGCCTGTTTTGGTCATCTTTAACACGTAAAGCCGAAGCGCATAAATTGGAAAATTAAACCTAGCCGTCAATAGGCTATTCGCCACGCATGTGATGGCAAGAATCGCTACCATTCACCTATATTCGCGTTAGACCCCCTCAAACTATAATAAGGGTACGAAAGAAAATTTTAACATCAAGAGGGTGGAGGGTAAGACGATGAATAAGTTGACAATGGTGATTGTGGTCTTGCTAGTATCCTTCATGGCTTTACTTCCCAAAGAAACGCATGCTGATGAGAAGGTCGTGACAAGAGCTCAAATTGTAGCAGGTGTAAGCTTCCGAGATCAAGCCAGTACGTCAAGTAACGTTATCCGCATGTTGAAAACTGGTGAAGTGGTCACGGTGACTGATTATACGACTACCAATTGGTTCCAAATTAAGGATGCGCAAGGTGTAAGAGGATATGTGTCAACAAACAGTAAGTACATAGCGATAGTTAGTAATGCTCAAATCATGTATGGTGTAAATTTCCGTACTTTACCATCCTCTGACGCTAGCTCAGGTTCCAAAGTTATTCGAATGTTGGCCAAAGGCGAGGAAGTCCTGGTCACAGATAAAGTGAATGATAGCTGGTATAAAGTAAAAGATGCTGATGGTGTCAGTGGGTATATAAGCACTAATTCCAAATACATTACGGCAGACTTCACCGTAGTGAAGCCAAACATGCCTGTAGCAGATGAGATTGAAGCGGTAATTGAAGCGGGACAAGCGTACCTGGGTACTCCTTATGAATTCGGCTCAACTCGCAATGATCCTACTACGTTTGATTGCTCAGACTTTGTGCAAACGATGTACTGGGATGCGCTTCGACTTTCCTTGCCAAGTGATTCTGCTGCGCAAGGCAGCTATGTGAGATCCTTGGGATCAATTGTGAAGGATTGGACGAAGTTAAAGCGCGGAGATCTCATGTTCTTCAGCAGCTACAAAGGATCTAAAGCATCGGATTACGATGGCATTAATGTCTTGACGGAGCCGATTACTCATGTAGGTCTGTACTTAGGCAATGGTCAAATATTTCATACCTATTCCGTCGAGTCAGGCGGAGTTCGTGTGGATACGATTGATGGCAAGCAATGGGAAAATCGATTTTTGTATGGCGGTCCTGTTTTAAAATAAGTTGATGGTTCGAACAGGCAAGGTTTGCCATATACTATAGAAGAGGCGGGTGCTGCCCCAGCATCCGCCTCTTCTATAGTATATGGAGAAAGGGAGAGCCTTGTCTGTGAAACCTTCGACGATGAACCATCCATTGGAATTTAGGAACCGGGCGGAAAGAGGACTTGACCTGGATACCGTGCACGAGCGCATTCTTCATTTTATGCGTCTTGACCCTGTGGCAACCTATAAATTCATTATAGGGACGGATTGTCAGGTACACACAGGCCATACGAAATTTATTACCGGTGTAGTGATCCAGCGGCTAGGGAAAGGAGCGTGGGCTTGTTATCGTCAAGTCATCGTACCAAGAGCGCTTCACTCAATTAAAGAAAAGCTTTCAATGGAAACTACGTTAAGTGAAGAGATTGCGATGTATTTTGACGAAAACAAACGATTAGATATGGAGAATATTATTCTTCCTCATCTGTATCAAGGTGCCACTTTCGAGATGTTTATTCATATTGATGCAGGGGATGACGAGAATAGAAATCGGACGGCCAAATTCGTCCAAGAGATGGTACAAAGAGTGGAGACTGTCGGTATGGTACCTGTCATTAAGCCAGATTGTTATGTGGCCTCCGCGTATGCGAATCGCTTCTCGAAGAAACCATATCGACCTCAGTATGAAGATAATGAGGTGTTCGATGGCAGTTTATAAGAAGAGTATTAAACCGTTAGCTCGAATGGTCAAAGCGATCTTGGGAGCTGACGGTTTTGTTTTAAGGAATGGGTAGGGGATGCTCCCTTATAAAAAAGGGTTTCTGTGTATGTTTAGCGAAATATTGCTGAATAAAGTTTGTAGCATTAGGGGGGACACCATGAGCAAAACGTTTATTATCGAAGCTGTGATGTTAGCCGTGCATGGCCAGCTCATGCTGCCATCTAAGCCTGTGACTTATCTAATTCCTTATACAACCATTCAAGAGCTTTACGAACTACATAGTAGTTCCGAACCCATAATGCTTGAAACTGAGGATGATGGATTCGTCAAACAAATGATTGGTGAGCTGATTGCTTTTTTCGAAGAGTCATTTAATAAGAAAAAAATTGAAAAAGCCTTGTCCATGCCTTGGGGCAAAAGTCCTCCGTTACCCATTAATGAGCATGTGACTTTGCAGATCGTTTTTGCAATAGATAATGAAGCTTATGGGGATCAGTTTGACCCGATTGAAACAGAATTAATTTTGACTGCGATCAAGGAGAAAGCGGAGCTATTGACGGATCAATTCGATTTTATTGAGCGTTTAGTGGAGTTTGCCATCCCAGTTGAAGCTTTCGATGTAGAGGATTTTGAATTCGCGGTAGAAGGTGACAATCAAGTTTAAGAAGAGGAGTTGAGTCAGGGTATTATGCGAGTCATTGAGAAAGAGGACCAATTAGCATTACTCCCAGCTAATTGGTTCCCCACCCAAACATGGACACTTCGTGTTGGTGCAGGCGGGATGAATAATACAACACGATTCGTCGAGGTAAATGAGCGTACATATGTTCTGAGACTGTATGAAACGCATCGTGACCGTAGCAAAATTAATTTTGAGCATAACGTATTGCTTCGTTTGGCTGACAGGAAGGAGGAGCTGCCATTCGAAATTCCAATGCCACTAGAGTTGCCAAATGGGAGAACTGTGGTGACATTAGGGAATGATGAGGACGGAAAGCTTGCTGCTTTGTTTACTTTTACGGAAGGACATAATCCCATCGAATTAAGTTTACATCAGCTGAAAGAGATGGGGAAAGCAGCGGGACAACTCTCTGCCTCCTTAGCCAAGATTGCAATTTCAGATAAACCGGAGTACGCTCCTTATTATGAAATAGAACATATTCATCCTAGCTGCAAGCCAGATGCGATTCGGGCGTTTTCGCTGCAACCACCCGAGCCTTTCATCGCACAGCAGGACGAACTTGCTTATATATTTGATCGTTATATGGCTTTGTACAGTGCGATCCCCCACATTAGACAATTACCTCATCAACTCGTTCATGGTGATATTAATGGTTCGAATATGCTGGTTGATGACGATGGTCGTTTTGTTGCCATTCTGGATTTTGAGTTTGTAACGATCGATGCAAGGGTAATGGAACTTGCGGTCTGCTTATCCGATTTGATTGATCCGACGCTTACTGAGGAAAGACTAAGAAAGAATAGCCAAGTATTCTATGAAGGTTACCGTCAATTTGTCCAGTTAACACAGGAAGAAATTACAATGTTACCCTTGCTAATAGAACTTCGTAGATTAGATGTCTTCATACATTTCCTTGGTCGATACTTGGATGGCGTGGACCCACAAGGAGTGCTGGTTGATATTATTGGCAATACCTATGAGAAAACGAAATGGCTTCAAGAACACAATTCTTTACTACAGTTTGATCTAAAATAAATAAAAAAACGTGCCATACTAACCTTAAGGTTAGTAAGACACGTTTTTTTCAGTTCTTTTTTTGTTGAGAAGCTTGAACTATACTGGTACATAGGAAGCGGGATAGTTGTGAAAACTTTAGTGAATACATCCGATTCTTGCCAAATAACAATGTTTCTTAGGAATATGAAGGAGGACAATTATGGTCTATCAAGCAAGTTCAACTCGCTATGCAGAAATGAAATATAATCGTACAGGGAAATCGGGGCTTAAGCTTCCAGCTATTTCACTTGGCATGTGGCATAATTTCGGAGGGTTAGATTACCATGAGAATGGAAGAGTGATGCTGCTTCGTTCATTTGATTTGGGTATTACACACTTTGACTTAGCGAATAACTATGGACCGCCTCCAGGTTCTGCCGAAGAATTAATGGGGCGAGTGCTGAAAAGTGATCTTGAGGCTTATCGCGATGAAATCATCATTTCGACAAAAGCTGGTTATCACATGTGGGAAGGTCCTTATGGCGAATGGGGCTCCAAGAAATACTTGGTCTCTAGCCTTGATCAAAGCTTGAAAAGAATGGGACTAGACTACGTAGATATTTTCTACTCGCACCGTCCGGATCCTAACACACCGTTTGAAGAAACAATGGCAGCACTCGACCTAATTGTCCGCCAAGGCAAGGCGCTCTATGTTGGACTTTCCAACTATTCAGCTGAGCAAACGAAAGAAGCGGCATCTATTCTCAAAGAATTGGGAACACCTCTTCTTATTCATCAGCCTTCTTATAGCATGATGAACCGCTGGATCGAAGAAGGATTGCAGGATGTATTGGATGATTTCGGTGCAGGCAGTATCGCATTCTGTCCGCTTGCTCAAGGTTTGCTTACGAATAAATATCTAAACGGAATCCCAGCGGATTCAAGAGCTGGCGGGAAGAGCCAATTCTTGAAAGAAAAAGATATTACTGAAGAGAAGCTCAACCAAATTATTCAATTGAATGAGTTGGCGAACGCGCGTGGTCAAAGCTTAGCACAGATGTCGCTGGCTTGGGTGCTTCGCGGCGAACGTGTTACATCAGCTTTGATTGGTGCAAGCCGCGTATCACAAATTGAAGAGAATGTTGCTGCACTCAAAAATCTTGAATTTACACAGGATGAATTAGCAACAATTGAGAAAATTCTAAAGTAAGCTGTCATATCGACGTATGGTCAGAAATGAACTGACACATACTTATATCAATCAAATGATATGAACTAAACAAACCATAGGGGATTAATCCCATATGGTTTGTTTTATTTCATGAGTTGCAACATTTCATGTCGGTACTTCGTTAGTAAACTGTAACTAAAACGATTAAAGGAGATTACGATGAAAACATACAAGAGAAAAACTACGCTATATACACTGATTTTGTCGACAATGCTATTAGCATCGGCATGTTCTTCCACACAAAACTCAGCGTCCAATACGACGACTCCAAGTCCGAGCTCGTCACCATCTCCATCCGCTTCACCAGTTGCAACATCAGTTGCTAGTCCCACTGCTAGCCCTTCTGCGGCGCCTACTACTTCGCAGGCACCTTCGTCTTCTGCAAGTGCTAGTACGGTAACTAAGGAGTTAAAAGATATGTATGAGCTTGCCAAATCGGGTAAAGTTAACGGCATTCCATTTGCAGCAAATACTGGACTTACAGATAATGTCGAGAAAACGTGGGGCAAGGCAGATAAGACAGAATCAGCAGGTAGTGGCTTATACGCGACTTATTCAAAGAAGAATGCTGTTATCGGCTTCAATAAAGGAAGTCAAATCATAGATATCCGCTCGAATGATCCGAAGTTGCACACATTGACGTTAAGCCAAATTGAACAAGCCTTAGGAAAACCAACTGACACCAAAGTTAATGGTGATGATACCATTTACATTTATAAGGCTTCACAAGAATTTCAACTGAAATTTATTATTCCCAAATCCACGGGAAAAGTAGATCATATTTCTGTATTTGATACCATTCATTCGATCAATAATATGGCTGGGTAAGGTTAATGATATGAGCGTGTGCGGCTATTTTGATATTTCCTGCGAAACTTGACATTAGCCTCAAGATCATACTAATGTTAGTGTCAAGAGGTGTAAACAATGAGTAAGAAACAGGATATTATGGTCGCCACCCTCGACTTAATTCATGAAGAGGGGCTTCAATCAGTTACCTTCTCCAAAATATTTAAGAGAGCAAATGTAGGATCTGGCACGATATATAACTATTTTGTTAATAAAGAGGAAATAGTTCATGCTGTCTATAAAGAAGCTCGGTTGCATATGGGTGAATACCTGGTACAAGGGTTCATACCTGAAGCTAGCCTATATGAGCGCTTTAAGCGCCTTCAGTTGAATAGGCTTCAGTTTGGCATAGATTTTCCGAAAGAGTATCTGTTTATTGATAGCTTTTCCTTTTCGCCGTATATATCACCTGAGGTTCGGAATATGGATGATGCCCATAATTCTCGAGATGTTGTTCTTTCCGTTATTATCGAAGGACAGAAGAATGGTATCTTTAAGGAAATGGAATCTCATTTATGCCACCAACTGATTCACGGCATCATTACTTCCATCCTGAAAGGATATTATGTGCAGAAGTATCCACTGAACGAGATTCAGATTCAACAGATTCTGGAAGCATCGTGGAAAGCAATACTTGTATAGAAACAGCCATTTGGTAGACTATGATCCGCGGTCACAAAGGGCCGTTTTTTTATATTAGATCGGAATTAATATTCCATTATAGAGTTAGTTAGAGATAGCGAGTCATAAAGTGTTTTCTAATATATAAAGAAAAACTGTATCTCACTAGATCTATAACTCGAATAGTAATATTTGGAGTGGAATAATAATTCCAAAATCTATTGACGAGAGGTGCGTGCAAGAACTATACTAACTCATGGAATAAACATTCCAAACACAGCTGAGGAGGAACATGATATGTCTAAAGTTTGGTTCATTACAGGAAGTTCACGAGGTTTTGGCCGAAGTCTTGCGGAAGCGGTCCTGGCTAATGGAGATCGACTAGTTGCGACTGCCCGCAAAACAGAGCAACTTGACGACCTTTCAGCGCGTTACGTTGATCAGGTTCACATCGTACAATTGGATGTAAATCGATTTGATCAAGCCGAAGCAGCCATTCAAGCCGCTTTCGATACATTCGGACGTCTAGATGTCCTTGTAAATAATGCAGGTTACGGGAATGTTTCTTCGATTGAAGAAACCTCTATGGAAGATTTTCGTGCTCAAATAGAAACGAATCTTTGGGGGGTCATCAACGTAACCAAAGCTGCGTTGCCCAAGCTGAGAGAACAGGGTTACGGCCATATCGTTCAATTTTCTTCTATTGGAGGCCGAACTGGTGCTCCCGGTCTTGGAGCTTATCAAACGGCAAAATGGGCAGTAGAAGGTTTCTCTGAGGTATTGTCCAAAGAAGTGAGTCCGTTAGGATTAAAGGTTACGATTATCGAACCAGGAGGCTTCCGCACGGATTGGGCTGGTTCTTCTATGCAGCATATCGATCCTCGTGATGAGTACAAACAAACGGTCGGCGGATTACTGAAGCATTTGCGCAACACAACAGGAAAAGAGAACGGTGATCCGGATAAAGCGGCACAAGCCATCTTAACGATCGTAAATGAAGATAATCCACCTCTTCGGTTGTTGCTTGGAAGTGATGCTGTTAACATTGCTAACGCGGTAGACGAAGGGAAATTAGCTGAAACGAAGCGTTGGGAGAAGCTTAGCCGCTCAGCAGACTTTGAACCAAAAGAGTTAGACCCAGCCGTATCGCAAATGTACGATGAGATCGAAGAGCATAGGAATTTAAAATAAATCAAAAGATAAGTAAAAAAACTTATCCATCTGGATAAGTTAATTGAATCTACGATAAAGGAGAAAACAAAATGACACATATTTTAGCAAATACTGAAATGGTTACACTCATCAATGTATTTACAGTAGAACCGATTAATCAGGATCGTTTAATTGAGTTGCTTACTCAAGCGACTGAAGTTTCTGTGAAATATGCTCCTGGATTTGTTTCTTCGAGTCTTCATCGAAGTCTAGATGGCACCAAAGTAACCATGTATGCACAATGGAGAAGCGCCGAAGATTACCAAGCTATGCGAAATGATCCTAGACCTCTTCCTTATTTGCAGGAAGCTATGACGTTCGCTACGTTTGAACCCGGTATGTATGAAGTCGTTAAAACATTTGAACCAGCTAAGGAATAAGGTATTAAGACTCCGCGCGTTTATCAATCGCTTCAGACATCGTACGATCCGTGAGATGCGCATAAATTTGCGTAGTCTCTGGAGAAGCATGGCCGAGCTGTTCTTGCGTTTTATACAAGTCGTTCTGCAAGTAATAATCGGTGGCGAAAGAATGCCGCAGCTTATGTACAGATAAGTATGGCTTTCCAAATCGTTTCGCGTATTTAATCACGAGTTCTTGAATCGCTCGTTTCGTCATACGTTCGCCTTCTTTTTTGCCATTGGCCATGGCAACGAAGAGGGCTTTTTCTTTTTTGGCCGGCTTATATCGGGAAGAGCGAATATTCAAATAATCCGTCATGGCTTGAATAGCATCGAGGCGGAAGTAAACGGGTGTTTTGAACGTATCGTCATTCTTACCTTTGCGGTACACATGAACAAGCTTCAATTTCATATCGATATCATCGACATTTAGGTTAAACACTTCAGATACGCGAAGGCCAGAATTAAGGATGAGGGTCACGATACAGGTATCCCTGACTTTATTTAACTCATAGGCGTACAGTGCTTGTTTATTCGTTGCGACATCATGTTCGTAGCCTTCCTTGACATAAGCAATGAACTCCGCGATTTCTTCTTCTTGCAGCAACTTACCTTCGAGCTTCGCTGCACTGTCTTTGGCTTTGTGCGCGCGCTTAATCTCAACCTTGGCCATCACATTTCGTTTCAGTAACGGGTAGAAATTGTCATCTTCAGCAATTTGGCTCAAATAGTGAAACAAGGAACGAAGAGCCGATAATTTGCGGTTAATCGTTGTTTTACCATTAGTTTGTGCTTTACGAGTCGCAAGGAACATGCGAAAATTATTCACGCTGTCCATATGTAATCGCTCTAAGTCCTCAAGGGGAACCTGATTCATTGCAGTCGCTGTACTTAAACCTTCGGCTAGAAGCCACGAGAGGAAAATTTCGTAATCACGTACATATTCAAGCAGAGATGAAGGAGACAGATCTGGTAGTTTATAATTAATAAATTTCTCAATATACCAAGGCATCGAAGGGACACGTCGATCTAACTCATGGCGGTCTTTGACTTTAATAATATTCATTCTGGTTCACCTCACAAGCGTCTTGGTGTTAGTATACCAGTGGATTCTCGAAATTGGTAGGCATCGCAATCAAACTATTTGGCATCCTGTGACGTCTTAGCTACAACATGATTCAATTCTGATTAACCGCGCGGTAAAAGGAGCGTCATCAACGATATGACTACGAATAGGAAGCTTGAAGCTGAACTCATTGCCTGTATAACTGAACATAAGGAACATGTATATCGACTTGCTTACAGTTATGTGAAGAATCAGGAGGATGCACTCGATATCGTGCAAGAAGCCATTCAGAAAGCTTTTGCAGCCGCAGATTCATTGAAAAGCCATGTGGCCATTAAAAGCTGGTTTTACCGTATTGTCGTCAATACGTCATTAGATTTCTTACGTAAACACAAGAAGCTTACTGTTATGGACGATGTGACGATGGAAGCGATAATGCCTGGCAGTGAAGATGCCTATTCGAATATTGACTTAGAGAGAGCGTTAGACGATTTACCGACCATTTATCGCTCTGTGATTACGCTTCGCTATTTTGAAGATTTGAAGATCGATGAAATTGCAGATGTGTTAAAAGAAAATTCGAGTACGATTAAGACGCGGCTTTACCAAGCACTGAAGCTTTTGCGGATTAAAATGAACGATGATACGCTAGTGGAGGTTAACTAACCATGGACGAGAAGTTAGAACAAATGAAACAAACCTATATGGACATACCTATTCCTGCAGAGCTCGATTTCATAGTCAATCAAGCGATCAAGCAACATAGTAAAAAGCCGAGAACTCATCTGAAATGGACCTCCATAGCTGCCGCGGCAGCGGTTATCCTATTTGTTGCGGGCCTTAATACGAGTCCAGTATTCGCGGGGTCGTTAGCAGATGTACCTGTCGTAGGCAAACTGATCCAAGTACTCACCTTTCGGGAATACCAATATGATGATGGTGCCAATAAAGCAAAAGTTGAAGTGCCGCTCATCACTAATTTGGATAACAAAGCGCTGGAGGAGTCCCTGAATACGAAATACTTGGACGAAAGTAAGAAGCTTTACACGGATTTCATGAGAGATATTGAGAAGTTGAAAGGGAGTGGATTCGAGGGACACCTTGGGGTTGATAGTGGGTATATTGTTAAAACGGACAATGACCAGATCTTCGCTGTAGGCAGATATGTTGTGAACACAGCTGCATCGTCGTCCACAACGTTTCAATATGACACGATTGATAAGAAGAATCAGTTGCTAATCACGCTACCGAGCTTATTTAAAGATGAAGGATATATTCAAGTGATTAGTGACTATCTGAGGGCACAAATGATCCAACAGATGAAGGAGGATGCAGGCAAAGTGTATTGGGTGGAAGGCGTTCCGAACGAAGTGAACTTCTACTTCAAATCGATTAAGAAGGATCAAAGTTACTATATCAATAAGGAGGGCAAGCTTGTTATTGTGTTTCAAAAATATGAAATTACACCAGGTTACATGGGGACTCCGGAATTCATCATACCGTCGAATCTCTTGGTTGACCAATTAAGTACACATGCTTACCTTTTGCCCGAATAAAATTGAACTTCATTGCCTACATTAATTGGGTATGCAAAACATCAGCTGGGGGTATCAACCATGCCGCAACAAAAGGAACTGGGTTTAGCGCAAATCAAAGATGTTGCCCAAAAAGCAGAGCAAGCTGCTGAACAAACTTTGCAAGTTGCTCAGCAAATTTATTCGCAAGCTACAGCAGCGGCACTTACGGAGGCCGAGCAGCAGGTAGAGGAACTTCAGAATCAAATCAAGCAAGCGCAGCAGAAGACCGAAGATTTGAAACAGGAAATGAAATCCCAGAGTGAGTCTGCACAGTCTTAGTTATAGGATCTGATAGAAGCTGCAACGAGGCCCCACAGCCGTGGGGTTGAACAACTTGCTGGAAGATAGAGGAGGGTATTTAATGCCGCGACGACGTAATAGTGGTCCACATACGATTGATCCGAATAAAGCGATGATCCAATCTGTTCATTATGAAAATGGTAGCATTGAGGCGGTGCAATTTCAAAATGGTCAAGTGGTTGATGTCCAGACTGCCATCGAGATGACGGAAGCGGATTTAATCGAAGATGCGAATACGGGTGTAAATCGGAAAGGCGAGAAAACCTTGCGTTCGTATCCAGATGGCGATCCAAGCAATAATTTATCCAATTTACCGCGATTCTAAAAGGATGCTTAAAGGGCTGTTTACCTGTGGTATGCAGCTTTTTTGGCACATAAAAAAGCTGCTGAGCAAGTCAGCAGCTGTTGTGAATGCGGTTGCAAGTTTATTTTTTGAAATAGCCTCCAACATAGTTATAGAGGACGCCAAGCACACCGATATAATAGGCAATCTTGATAATGAAATCGGTATGATCTAGCGGCATCATGTTGGAAAGTAAGAATAAAGGGAACACAAAGTACAAAAGGTCTCTCAAGTAATTTGTAATCGTAGCGCTAGAAAACGTGCCAGCGGAGAACGATTTAAACAAGTCTACTACAAAGCTAAGACCCATGACTCCCAAGACAAGCCACATTGCATAAAGCATTAAACCCGATAGTGTAAGTGCCATGTCTGATTCACCTCCACATACGATGATTTGCTTTCAATCTATCATATGCGGCAATGTGACAAGTCGTGCTAAGCCGCCGAAAATATTTAAACTTAGGTGTGCATCGTATTCCGGAAGATATGCGGAGAGACGCCTACATATTTTTTGAATATACGGGAGAAATAGAAGACATCTTTGTACCCTAGTGAATCGGCAATTTCTTTTACGGAGATCGTCGTATTCAACAACACATTTTTGGCTTCCGCCATTTTCATTCGATGCATATAGGTATTTAGCGGATAACCGGAATAATCACTAACAATTCTACGAAGGGTTGAGAGTGAAATATGATGCCGTTTGGCAATGCTTAGCGCATCAAATGGTTGATATAACGAATCGCTAAGCTCATTGATCAGATTGATGAACTGACTGGACTTCGTTGTTTCTGTCGTAGCTTCAGCCCGCTGAATAAATTCGAATAGCAATGACTCAACCAGCAAAGCGGCTCGATCAATATTAGCAGGGATACCACTTTCCATCCCCATGAATATGCGCTCAATCCGATTATGCTGTGCAGCGTCCTCATAACCAACTTGCTTCACTTGATCTAAATCCGTTAACCAACTATTCTGCCATTCCGTCACTCGACTGCCTTCAACGCTAAAATAATACTCATCCCAGTAACCGCCAGGGTCGGGGCCGTATTGATAAACCTGATTCGGACGGAAGAAAAAGAGGCTTCCGCTTTCTACTTTTTGAACAGGACCATTATTGACTCTATATGTTCCCTTGCCTCCTGAGATATAGACAATAGCAAAGCTCTCGAATTTGCCATGTCCGCGGTACATAATCCGTCCTGGCAGATGTCCGACATGTAGAATTCGTAACGATTGCAATTTTAATTTACTAGCATCGATAGGTAAAGTAATAATTCGAAGTGGATAAGGACTTATTGTATTGTCCATGAACCTAGGCATAACATGCATTCCTTCCGAGTTGACGCCATGATATGAGTATGTCAGTTAAACCGATGTAACTTGCGTATATGTTCATTATAAGTGAGAAACTATGCTCACGTAAAATAGTTAACATCTGGCAGGGGCGATGCGGGAATAATGGCGCTGAATCTTAAGGAAAACATCCAATTTGCTATCGAATTTAAAATTTACAACATAAAATATTAATGGCATTAATTAAAAATGCGGGTGAATTCTTTCATTGAGATGGGGTATATGGGGAAACTATGGTATAATTAATCACACTATGGCATGAAGGCAGGCGACTTACGCAACATGAATGGACAAAATCGGAAAGATGTTGTACCTGGCAGAGAAGTTAACATTGTGTTAAAGCAAGACCAACGAACTGGGAAACTTACACGCGGGATTGTGAAGGATTTATTGACGAATTCACCTACGCATCCACATGGTATAAAAGTAAGATTGACAGATGGCCAAGTCGGTCGTGTGAAAGAAATTATCAGCCCGTTGAGTTGACGGGCATGGAGGAGAATAAGGAATGGCAAAAGCGAAAGTAGCAAAACGGCCAACACGCGATGAATTCGTTCTAGAGGAAATCGGGAACCAGTTGTCGGAAGCGAAGATGGAGAACTCCGAGATTGTGTTAACGGTATGGGGGCGAGAAGAAACGGTGCGAGGTACGATTGCAGCGATGGATTCACGTACGGGTAGAGTACATATGACATGCAACGGCGAGCTCGACAAGGTACCATTCATGGATATTATGAAGGTAGAGTATCCGCGGGACTAAGAGCTATTCTTTGAACATTCTTTCAATACTACGCTTATTCTTCGCTCTAGTAAAAGCCGGTGATAGATTCTGATGGTTCTGAGTGTAAAAATAAGCAATTTTTTCATCGGAAAAATTGCACTAAATCTATATTTAACGCAATTTAACTTGTAACGAACGGAGTTTACTAGAATGGACACTAGATTCACATATGATGATGAGTATTTGGAGCTTTTTGATACTTGGATGAAGGATCAAGGGTTCACGAAACGAACACAACAAGCATATCTAGGCGATGTTCGTTTATTTCTGACAAGCCTCGGTGAGAAAGAGATATCTACGATTGAGGCAATCGATATCATGCGATTCTTAACGAAGATGCGCCAGGGTGGGGCGGGAGATGCCGCGAGAAATCGCTATCTCTCATCGATCCGAACATTTTACACAGCGCTTATTGAATTGCAGATCGTGAAGAACAATCCTTCGATTACAGTCAAGAAATCAAAGGTAGAGAAGAATGCCGTTCCAACCTTCTTGAGTGAGGAGTTGCTTTCTGTCTTTCTACAATCCATTGAAGGGAAATACCAGATTCGCAATGTAGCGATGTTTCTATTAATGAGCTACGCAGGCTTGCGGGTTAGTGAACTTCACCGATTAAATATGTCCGATTTCAATCGCGGGACGAATTCTTTGATGGTATTAGGCAAAGGGCGCAAGTGGCGTGTCATTCCTCTCCCCAGCGAAATCGTCCATGTGCTTGAGCGTGCGCTAGTTGAGCGACTGGAGGCAAGAAGCGGTAGCGAGCAGCCTTTCTTTGTATCGCAATTCGGTCGACGCATTAGCATACGAATGATCCAATCCATTGCGGAGAAACATTTCGAGCAATTGAAAGGGCAATATTTGGAGCTGCAGGGAAAATCATTTTCCAGCCATAAATTAAGACATACATTCGCTACGATGCAAGTGATCGCAGGCACAGATATCCGAACGCTGCAAGAGTTGCTCGGACATGCCAGTATTCAAACGACTCAAATCTATACGCACGTGGGGGATAAACAAAAGCTGGAAGCGATGAATCGTGTATCAGCATTTATTCCAGTTGGAATGGGAATCTGAGGAGGATGTTGTCATAATTACATGATTCGAAACATAAAAGGGATTGAGGGAGAAGTTCCTTTTTACCACTATAGAAAGAGTAAGTTTTCGGTTCCCGAAAACCGTCTTTCTATTTGGCGATAAAAACAACCTATAAAACGCGGTTGCACATCCTCGGAAAGACGACGATAGAAGGTTTTCTCATCACAATGTCATTGGTAGGAGGTATAGCGATGGCAGTACGCCCACCCATCTTACAAAGTGGAGATACCATTGGCATTGTAACATTAGGAAGCCCGCTTGATGCCAATACGATTGATGCAAGAATAGCGACACTTGGTGATATGGGGTTTAATGTTGTTGTGGGCAAATACGCTTATGCGTACGGAGGGATCGTTGCAGCGACGGCTGAACAGCGAGCGGAAGACCTGATGAGTATGTTTATCAATCCGCAGGTGAGTATGATTCTCCCAACTAGAGGGGGGACTGGGGTTAAGGATATATTACCGCTCCTTGATTATCCACTCATTAATAGTCACCCAAAAATCGTAACGGGTTACAGTGATATTACGATTTTACTCAATATTTTATTCCAATTTGCGAATCTCATTACGTTTCAAAGCTTGTTGTTGATTGATTTTAATACGAATACGCCAGCTTACAATTTCGATCAGTTTTATACGGCGACATCCACATTAGTAAGCCCGCGAGTCATTCATAATCCTCCAAGTATGCCGCTAAATGGACTAGTGAAGGGAACGGTGAGAGGACGTCTAGTAGGTGGCAATCTCACCTCATTCATAGGAACGCTAGGTACTCCTTTCGAAGTAGATACAGTGGGTAAAATAATCGTCATCGAAGAGACGCACGAGCCGACAAACACCATATATCGCTATCTAACGCAATTAATTATGGCGGGCAAATTTCGAGATTGCGCGGGAATTGTGATGGGACAATGCACGAATTGTACGACTTCCTATGCAACATCATATAATGATTTAATTTCGGGAATTATTATGCCTTTAGGAAAGCCCCTACTGACTAACTTTAGTACGGCCCATGGCTATTATAAAGCAGCTATTCCCATTGGAGCTATGGCTGAACTTGATACGTACACGAATAAATTGACCGTACTAGAACCAACCGTTATGAACTAATTGGTCGTACTGCCCAGTTAACATCCAACTATGTGAATGTTGACTGGGTTTATTGCTGATGCTTCATAACAGGTAAGCAGGTTTAGTTAATTAAACGACGTGCTCCCCAATAATGCGCATCATAATAAGGTGTGCCAAATAATGTACTAACTTTCACTTCTCTAGTTCCCATAGTACCGGCTTGAAGAATTTGATTATTACCTAGATAGATAGCCACATGGGAAACACCAGTTGTATAGGTTCCTTGCAGAAATATGAGGTCTCCTCTACGAAGATTACTCTTCTCTATAGGCGTTCCCAATTGACTTTGTAAGGCGGCGGAATGTAACAAATTAAATCCTTGCTGATTGAATGCATACTGAACAAAACCTGAACAATCGAAAGCTACATATGGTGTGCTGCCCCCAAAAACATAAGGCACGCCTAGCTGTTTCATACCCGTTGCGATGATCGCGTCAGCTTTAACTTCCCAGCCTACTTGTGGGGTAGCCTTCGAAGGAATCGTTATGATAACGCCTTCATAAATGTTGTTTGCATTCACATTGGGATTACTTGCGATAAGATCGGATAGGGGTACATTGAACTTCTGTGAAATAGACCAGAAAGTGTCAGAATCCGTAGCTATGTACGTATTGGAAGGTGTGGCATACGCAATTCCACCAAACATGAGACTTGTTGCAACAACGGTTGTGAGCATGATCTTTTTCATAGTTTTCCTCCTTGATGTCGAGTGTAACCACTTACACATTCTATCAAAATGAAGAAATAGAGAATATGATCAAAATATGGATATAGGTATGGATCTTGCTATTTTGTTTACATAACATAAGTTATGTAATTTAATGAAGCATTATTTAATAGTAATCATATCACGGAGGTATAGCGAGGGATTAAACTATTGACTTTACACTATGTCAAATTATGATTCGGATTTCGGAGCAAAATGCATAATGAAAACCATGAATATTATGGTATAATATAACAAGTGGAGTTATTAAATATAACACGTACTTAACGCATAAGTAAGGGGCTCCACTTTTAAGAGATAATTATGCCATAAGCAAATCTACCATTTGAAAAATAACAACAGCAGCTAGGGATGACATCCTCATTACGAACATAGAAATAGAGTAAGTACACATGGACAAGAGATGGAGGGACTGCTTATGAGTGCTCAAGACGACATTGATCCATTGGTTAAAGAGGAACTGCTAGAGAAAGATCGCAAATATGTGTGGCATCATATGTCTCCTCATAATGAGAATCCCATGATTATCGCTTCTGGCGAAGGCAGTTGGGTGACAGATGTGGATGGCCATCGGTATTTGGACGGCATGTCAGGCTTATGGTGCGTGAATGTCGGTCATGGCAGGCGTGAAATTGCTGAAGCGGCTGCTGAACAAATGATGAAAATTGCTTATGCGACCCTGGTTCAATCCCATATACCCGCTATTGAGTTAGCAGCGAAATTGAATGTATGGCTCGAAGGGGAGTACCGCATTTTCTACTCCAACTCAG
Source organism: Paenibacillus oryzisoli (assembly GCF_001653565.1). Lineage (GTDB taxonomy): Bacteria > Bacillota > Bacilli > Paenibacillales > NBRC-103111 > Paenibacillus_E > Paenibacillus_E oryzisoli. Next base: position 108,149 of record NZ_LYPB01000048.1, on the reverse strand, counting down.
GATCCGACGCGAACGAAGTCGCGTTCAAAATCGCTCGTCAATATCACCATCAGAATGGTAAACCGAGTAAACATAAGTTCATCTCGCGACATCGCGCTTACCATGGGAATTCTATGGGAGCATTGGGTGCAACTGGTCAAGCGCAACGTAAGCTGAAATATGAACCGCTTGGGGTAGGTTTTCAGCATGTCCCCCCACCGTATTGCTATCGATGCCCTTTCGGTCAGACGAAAGAGACCTGTTCGTTGCAATGTGCCACAGCGATCGAGAATGCCATCGTGTGGGAGGGCGCAGATTCCGTTGCTGGAGTGATCTTGGAGCCTGTTATTACTGGGGGTGGCATGCTCGTTCCACATGATGGTTATTTACCGGCAGTTAGAAGTATTTGCGATAAATATGATGTCTTATTGATCGTAGATGAAGTGATTTGCGGGTTTGGCCGATCGGGGAAGCCCTTCGGTCATCAGAATTATGGGGTGAAACCAGACATTGTCACAATGGCCAAAGGGTTAACAAGCGCCTACTCACCGCTGTCGGCGACAGCTGTATCGGCCGAGTTATACGATTCTTTCAAAGAGAAAGAAACGACTAGCCATTTTAGACATATCAATACATTCGGTGGTAATCCTGTTTCTTGTCAAGTCGCTATAACGAATCTTACGATTATTGAGCGTGAGGGTCTTGTAGAACGATCGGCTGAGATTGGGCAAGCGTTCAGGGCTCGATTAGAGCCACTGAATGAGCATCCACATGTCGGAGAAATTCGTATTTTTGGATCGGCGATGGGCATTGAAATGGTAGAAGATCGGAAATCGAAGGTTCCCGCTTCGGTAGAAAGGGTAACTACTATTATTCAAGCTTGTAAACGCAAGGGACTGCTCGTCGGCAAGAACGGGGATACCGTTCCGGGTTATGCGAATATCATTACACTCAGTCCACCATTATCCTCGACGGAGGAAGACGTGAATTTCATTATTGAAACCTTACTCAGTGTGTTTAGTAACGAGCAAGAGAAAGGATGATTGGAGTTGTCGACAATGCCACCTATCCAAATCAATACAGAACGTCTTGGACAGCACATTCATGATCTGGCGCAAATTGGGAAAATCGGAGAAACAGGCGTGTGTCGTCTGGCATTATCAAAGGAGGATCGAGCTGGCGTGGAGCTTGTGAAATCCTGGATGGAAGAAGCTGGGATGGAGGCGTATATCGACCCCTTCGCTAACCTAGTCGGCGTATGGCGCGGAAGTGACCCTGAGGCTCCGGTACTCATGCTTGGATCGCATGTGGATTCACAACCTTATGGGGGGCGGTTTGATGGGGCGATCGGAGTGCTTGGTGCGATAGAAGCGGTGCAAACGATGAGGGAACAAGGCGTGACACCCATGTGTAATGTCGAAGTTGTTGCTTTCTGTGACGAGGAAGGCAGTCGCTTTAATAAAGGATTGTTCGGTGTTAGAGGTATGATCGGCAAACTCGAAGCGGATGAGTTGGATCGTACGGACAAAAACGGCGTTACACGCCGAGAAGCACTGTTAGCATTTGGCTGCGATCCAGCGAATATGGAGGGCTATACGTTCCAAGAAGGCCGTATTGGTGCTTTTCTGGAGCTGCATATTGAACAAGGCCCAGTCTTGGAGTCGCTGAACGAGCCGATTGGCATCGTGAGCGGAATCTCTGGTCCATTGTGGCTCACCGTAGACATGATGGGCTTCGCTGGTCATGCTGGCTCCGTGCCCATGTCGATGCGGCATGATGCGCTGCTCGGAAGCGCCAAAGTTATCGTTGCACTTAACGAGCTTGTACGCCGAGAACCGGGGGTGCCCACAGTTGGAACTGTTGGCTCGCTTACCGTATTTCCTGATTCTCGCAACATTATTCCTGAGAAGGTCAGCTTTACAATTGATCTGCGAGACATCGATCTTAGTCGTCGGAATGTGCTTGAAGCAGAACTCTTAAGTGTCATAGAGAACGTAGCCTGCGAACATGGACTCACCTATACAATTCGAGAAGATACGAATAGTGAGCCACGCTATTGTGCGAATTGGATCAAAAATGCGCTTCACAACGAAGCGGCGCTGATGGGGATGAAGCCGCCTGAGCTCATGAGTGGTCCCTTCCATGATTCATTGGCCATGTCTTACGTATGCGATTACGGCATGATTTTCGTGCGCTGCCTGGAGGGAATCAGTCACAATCCGAAGGAATATGCGAGCCCAGAGGATATTGCATGGGGGACGGAGCTTTTATACCGAACCGCCCGTAAGATCGTAAGTAGTCCAGAAGGGCGACTTTGAATGAGGGAGGAGGAGCGAAGATGGGTACGACTTTTATTTCGTTAACGGATTTGAAGCGTAATTTTGCCGAAGTGAAGGCAGGGATGAAGCCCAAAGAAGCAATCGAAGAATCCAACCGGTGCTTGTTCTGTTATGACGCTCCTTGTACACATGCCTGTCCAACAGGCATAGATATCCCTTCATTTATTAAAAAGATTGCCTCAGGCAATCTAAAAGGCTCCGCCAGAACCATCATGGATGCCAATCCCGTTGGCGCTTCGTGTTCACGCGTATGTCCGACGGAGGAATTATGCGAAGGGGCTTGTGTTCTCAATCATTCGTCCAAGCCTATCTTAATTGGTCAATTGCAACGGTATGCTACGGACTGGGCCATCAAGAATGAGCAGATATTATTTCAAGCTGGGGCAAGTAACGGGAAAACTGTCGCTATCGTGGGCAGCGGACCTGCGGGACTTGCGGCAGCTCGCGAGCTGGCCCGCTTCGGTTTTAAAGTGACGGTATTCGAAGCGAGGGAGCAAGGTGGCGGTTTGGACACGTATGGTATCGTATCATTCCGGTTGCCGCAGGAAATTTCGCTTTGGGAGGTCGAGCAAGTCAGGCAGCTAGGGGTGGAGTTCCGGATGAACACGCGTGTCGGTGTTGACGTCAGTGCTGCTGAATTGCTTAGTGATTACGATGCGGTGGTGATTGCAGTTGGGATGTCTAAAGTACCTATGCTTGGTATCGATGGCGAAGAATTGACCGGTGTCTATGACGCGATAGATTTCGTAGAGTCGACGAAAACGGCTCCAGATCTCGATGAGTCTTTCGTTGGAAAGCGGGTTGCAGTGATTGGCGCTGGGAATACCGCTATAGATGCGGCCACGTGCTCTGTCAGACTTGGGGCAGATCATGTTCAGATCGTGTACAGACGTACGCAAGAAGAAATGACAGCGTATGATTTTGAATACGAGTTTGCGAAGTTAGACGGTGTTTCCTTTCAGTGGTTGACGGCGCCGAAACGGATCCTCGGAGATGAAGCGGGTAACGTCGTTGGTATTGAATGTGTTCGGATGGAGCTTCTTGAGACTGATGACGGAAGGCGTAAACGCCCAGTTCCGATTGCGGATTCCGAATTTGTCATTGAAGTAGATGCGGTAATAAAGGCGATTGGTCAGACGAAGCATATTTCCCTGATCGAACAGTTTGGACTCGCTCATTCGCGGGGCACGGTGACGTTGGTAGATGCAAGTGCTGGGATGACATCGAACCCGAAGGTTTTCGCAGCTGGCGATGTTATTTTCGGTGATGGTCAGGGCGAAGCAATGGTTGTATCCGCAGCTCAACAAGGGAAATTGACTGCATTTGCGATTTACAAGCAGTTGGTGAAGGGGCAAGAGGCAACAGCTTAGGTAGGGCTACTACAGAATCAGGAGGGATTCAGCATGGCTGATTTACGAACGAATCTAGCTGGCATTGTATCACCCAACCCTTTCTGGTTGGCATCAGCTCCACCGACGAACACGGGGTATCAGGTTCAGCGAGCTTTTGAAGCGGGCTGGGGAGGTGCCGTGTGGAAAACGCTAGGCGATCCCATTATTAATACATCTTCGCGCTTTGCTGCTGTTCATTTCAACGGACAGCGAGTTGCAGGTTTTAACAATATTGAGCTCATCACTGATCGTCCGCTAGAGGTTAATCTGAAAGAGATTTATGAAACGAAGAAACGGTTCCCGAATCATGCGCTGGTCGTATCTCTGATGGTTGAGCCCAAGCGAGAGAAGTGGCATGAGATCGTCAAGAAGGTCGAAGCTGTTGGCGTAGACGGCCTTGAACTGAATTTCGGATGTCCGCATGGCATGGCGGAACGTGGGATGGGAGCGGCATCTGGTCAACAGCCTGATCTTGTGGAAGCGCAGACGATGTGGGCGAAGGAAGCCGCCCAAACACCTGTGATTGTGAAGCTGACGCCGAACATCACGGATATTACGAGCACTGCTTTAGCAGCCGTTCGTGGCGGGGCGGATGCGATCTCGCTCATCAACACGATTAACTCGCTCGCCGGTGTCGACATCGATTCGTGGAACACGATTCCACATGTCGGCGGTAAAGGCTCACACGGCGGTTATTGCGGCCCTGCTGTGAAGCCAATTGCCCTGCATATGGTTGCCGATTGCGCGCGTAATCCAGGAGTGAATATTCCGATTTCTGGCATTGGGGGCATTTCCACCTGGCGAGATGCCGTTGAATTTATGCTCATGGGCGCAACAGGCGTTCAAGTATGCACGGCTGCTATGCATCATGGCTTCCGGATCGTGGAGGATATGATCGATGGACTGAATAACTATTTGGATGAAAAAGGGTTGGCCAGCGTCTCCGAACTGATCGGGAAATCCGTCCCGCGCTATTCCGATTGGGGAAATTTGGATTTGAACTACGCCGTTGTTGCGAAGATCGACACGGAAACGTGTATTAATTGCAATAAGTGCCATATTGCCTGCGAGGATACCTCGCATCAATGCATTGAGCGACATACGGATGAGCAAGGAGAGACCTTTTTGCAAGTGAGGGAAGAGGATTGTGTAGGCTGTAACTTATGTGCGATTGTGTGTCCTGTAGATGGTGCGATCTCGATGGTTGAGGTGAAAGGAACAGAAGAGCCCATGACGTGGAACGAGCGTCAAGCGGCTGTTGCCGGGCTGGCAGAGAGTAAAGATGCCGATAAGAAGGAGGCTGGTTAGCTATGGCCAAACTCATTAAGAATGGAACTATAGTCACAGCGACGGATCACTATCAGGGGGATATTCTCATCGAAGATGGGATCATTACTGGGATCGGTTTGAACCTCGAGCGAGAAGACGCAGAGATTGTAGATGCTACTGGTAAATATGTATTTCCTGGTGGTATCGATCCGCATACGCATCTGGATATGCCATTTGGCGGGACGGTCACTGCGGATGATTTCGAGACGGGCACGATAGCTGCGGCCTTTGGGGGAACCACGACTGTAATTGATTTTTGCTTAACGAATAAAGGGAGGCCACTTAGTGAATCGGTACAGACGTGGCATCAGAAAGCAGAAGGCAAAGCCGTCATTGACTACAGTTTCCATCTCATGATCGCAGAAATCAATGATGAGGTACTGGCTGAGCTGCCGAGCATGATTCATGATGAAGGCATTACATCACTTAAGGTGTTTATGGCGTATAAGAACGTCTTTCAAGCGGATGACGGTACATTATATATGACGTTGCTTGAGGCGAAAAAGCATGGCGCACTCGTAATGGTACACGCGGAGAATGGGGATGTCATTGAGTATTTAATCAAAGAAGCACTTGAAGCGGGTCGAACTGACCCGATTTATCACGCGCTGACTCGGCCATCCTTGATTGAAGGTGAAGCGACAGGACGTGCAGCGAAACTCACGGAACTAGCCAACTCGCAGCTCTATGTCGTGCATGTGACGTGCGAAGAAGCTGTACAGCAAATTACGGAAGCGCGTAATCGAGGTGTCGACATCTGGGGAGAAACGTGTCCGCAATACCTGATGCTAGATCAAACGTATTTGGAAAAAGCGGATTTCGAAGGCGCCAAATATGTGTGGTCTCCGCCACTTCGGCCGAAGTTTCACCAAGAGGTGCTGTGGAATGCGTTGACAACGGGCCAACTGCAGACGTTAGGCTCAGATCAGTGTTCTTTTAATTGGAAAGGTCAAAAAGATTTGGGGCTAGGGGACTTCAGCAAAATTCCCAACGGTGGGCCATGTATCGAGGATCGTTTCTCTATTCTGTTCTCTGAAGGGGTAGGGAAAGGCCGAATTACACTGAACCAGTTCGTGGATATCGTGTCCACCCGAAGTGCGAAGCTATTTGGATTGTTTCCGAAAAAGGGGACAATTGCGGTTGGCGGGGACGCGGATTTGGTGATTTTTGATGGGAATGCGAAGCGCACGATTTCCGCCGAAACTCACCATATGAATGTGGATTACAATCCATTCGAAGGTCTTGAAATCACAGGGGAGCCAGTGACGGTTATGTCTCGCGGTGCTTTTGTGATTCGGGATAAGCAATTCGTAGGCCAAGCCGGAAATGGCCAATTCATCAAGAGGGGAACGTATGTTTCGTCATCCTCGCGGGTGAACCCATTGATTAAGGAAACGGCCCAAGGGGGTGCTCCTCATGTCTGAATTTGAGCTATTTCAATCGGAAAAGCAAAAGCTTGACGGCTATGTCGCGCAGCAATTTCGGATTGTCGGTGTGCTCGAGGATCTAGAAGGGGCATGGCTAGACCTTGAACATCCCGGTGGTGAAACGGCCAAGCTGCATTTGACGACGGCCAATGCTAGGAAGTACTACGTTAATGTGTTATTGTCGCAGGGTAAAAATAAGGCTTAAGTATTTACATGTAAGGAAACCTTACGTATATGCAGTGAGTTGCGGAACCTTATTAATTTGACAATGTGTCCAAAAACTTGTGAGAAAATTTGTTGTCCCTGGAGATGAATGGTGATGACGGACCTGCAAAACTTAATAAATGGTGTTTGGGTAGATGCAACAAATAGTGAAACGAGTAATGTCATCAATCCTGCAACAGGTGAAGTGATTGCGCGTGTGCCACTTTCAAGTGGGAGAGATGTTGAACAAGCTGTATTTGCAGCCCAAAATGCGTTTGAAACATGGAGTAGAACACCTGTTCCCAAGCGTGCGCGAATCCTATTTCATTATTGGCAGCTGCTTCAAGCTCACGAACATGAACTTGCTGAATTGATTACCCGTGAGAACGGGAAAAGCTACAAAGAAGCACTTGGTGAAGTGCTGCGCGGTATGGAGTGCGTAGAGTTTGCAGCAGGTGCACCGTCCCATATGATGGGAACTACTCTTGCGAATATATCTGCGGAAATGGATTCCGAGTTATTTCGGGTGCCGCTCGGCGTGGTTGGTGGTATTACGCCGTTTAACTTTCCGATGATGGTACCATGCTGGATGTTTCCACTAGCAATTGCGCTCGGGAACACCTTCGTTTTGAAGCCTTCCGAACGCACACCGTTAACTGCTATGAGACTAGCCGAATTGCTGCAAGAAGCTGGACTTCCTGATGGTGTGTTAAATGTCGTGCATGGTGCTCATGATGTGGTCAATGCCATAACGACTTCACCTTCCGTCAAAGCCGTATCTTTCGTAGGCTCGCAGCCTGTGGCGAAGTATGTGTATGAACGGGCATCTGTTGCAGGTAAAAGAGTGCAGGCTCTTGCAGGGGCGAAGAACTATCACATCGTCATGCCTGACGCGTATCTAGAGAAAACGATTGAGAATATCATCATGTCTTCCTTTGGTTCAGCAGGCGAACGTTGTATGGCCTGTTCCGCGGTAGTTGTAGTGGGCGATGGGGACGCGTTTGTTGGCGAATTAAAGAAAGCAGCTACTGGGATGATACTTGGCAATGGGATGGAGGAACAGGTTACTCTGACTCCGATTATTCGGGATGAGCAGCGCAGACGGATCTTAACCTACATCGAGAAAGGAATCACGGAAGGAGCTGAACTGCTAGTCGATGGTCGAATAGCTGAGGCATGTGACGGTGAAGGATTCTTTCTCGGAGCGACAGTATTCGATCATGTGAAGCCAGAGATGACGATTGCCAAGGAGGAAATCTTTGGACCTGTATTGTCTTTATTCCGTGCAACCGATTTGACTAGCGCTTTAGCATTAGTCAATCAATCCCGCTTCGGGAATTCAGCCGTTATTTACACGGAGAATGCCAAAGCTGTGCGTCAATTTCGCGAGGAGGTAGAGGCGGGGATGCTTGGCGTCAACGTAGGAGTGCCAGCGCCGATGGCTTTTTTCCCGTTCTCGGGCTGGAAGGACTCATTCTATGGTGATCTGCATGCCAACGGGAAAGACGGCGTTGAATTTTACACGAAGAAGAAGATGATTACTTCGCGGTATTTTTGAGTGTGGAAGGTGTTGAACCTGAGGTGGAGCCTCAGGTTTTTTGTATTATCTATTGGTACGAAATGGTGAATCTATATCTGAAAATGCAGTAGTTATTCCAATTAGGAATTGGATAGTTTTAGCTCTATTGGGACATACTGTCGCTGTATAAAAGATCTGAGATATGGAAAGAAGGGTCACGTATGCGTCTATTCAACAAAGGATGGAAGAGGAACTTAAAGACGTCTGATGCACCCTCTTTATCTGAAACTGGAATTCAGCATCACCCTTCATCCAGACTGGATGATAATTTGAAATACTTGGCCTCGATGTATGACGAGTGCAGCGACATTGTGTTCCAGTCTTTCAAGCTAGGGAATGGTATCCAAGCTGCTGCTGTGTATGCTCAGGGATTAGCGGACGAAGGCTTGTTCCAGAGCCAAATTATCGAAACTTTGCTGCATGGAGTGCCAGGGCAAACGGAATATCTACCCCAACTGGTCGACCAGCTTTCAGCCAAGGCAGAACAGTTGATAGAGTGGTCCGCTATTATTGAAAAAATTGGCAGTGGGCTTCCTATTCTATTGATAGATGGTTCTAAAACAGCACTTGCTTTCGGGATGAGCAAAATCATACAACGGAATGTAGAAGAACCAGTGGCCGAATCAACGATACGAGGTCCACGCGAAGGGTTTACTGAATCGCTTAAGGTGAACATCCCACTGATTCGCAGAAGAATAAAAAGTCCAGAGCTTAAGATGGTCAACATGACAATAGGAACTTATACGAAAACACAAATTACTTTGGTTTATATGAAGAACCTGGCGGATCCCCAACTGGTAGCTGAGATGAAAATGCGAATCGAACGAATTCGCATTCATGGGGTTCTTGAGAGCGAAATGATCGAGGAATGGATTTCCGATAATCCATACTCACCATTTCCTCAGGTATTGCCAACGGAACGTCCAGATGTCCTATGTGCGAATGTCTTGGAAGGTAGACTTGCTGTCATGATTGATGGGACTCCCTTTGCTTTAATTGCTCCGATGGGGCTGTTCTCGCTGCTTCAATCAGCAGAGGATTATTACCAGAATGTTATTATGAGTACGTTTATCCGTCTACTCAGATATGTTTTTTTCATCATCTCGATGCTGCTGCCCTCCGCTTACGTTGCTATCACCACCTTCCATCAAGAGATGATACCAAGCGTTTTATTGCTCAATATATCGAAATCAAGAGAGGAGATTCCGTTTCCTGCCCTTGTAGAAGCGCTAATCATGGAAATTACATTTGAAGCACTGAGAGAAGCGGGGGTACGCCTTCCGAAACAGGTAGGGGCTGCTGTCAGTATCGTTGGCGCGCTTGTTATTGGGCAGGCAGCTACTTCTGCTGGCATCGTATCGGCCCCAATGGTTATTGTAGTGGCGATCACTGGAATTGCTTCTTTCATGATCCCTCGGTATACCTTGGGTATTCCTCTTCGATTAATCCGGTTTCCTATCATGCTAATGGCAGGAAACCTAGGATTGGTTGGTGTGATCCTTGGGTTTATTGGCATCATTCTGCATCTTAGCAGACTAAGTTCCTTCGGGGTCCCTTATTTAACACCGATTACACCGACGCGCTTCAAGGATTTCAAGGATATGTTGTTCCGTGCGCCAGTCTGGAAGCAGGAGCATCACCCTCAATTGAGCGGTTACCAAGAACAGCAGCATGAAACTGACGGCCAGCATGTTAAAGGAGAGGATACAACATGATCCATCAAAAAATTTCCTCAAAGCAAATGGCTGTGTTTATGTATCCAGCCATTCTGGCAACATCCATTCTCGGTGTACCAAGTATTACGATGAAATTTGCAGGACATGATATGTGGTTATCCCCACTTTGGGCTTCGCCTTTTGGTTTTCTTGCTATCCTGATAGCTTTCCGCCTTAACGTGAAATTTCCAGGCTTGTCTATGATACAATGCAGCACAATCGTATTAGGCAAGATCGGTGGTAAGTTATTTGGGCTGTTGTATATGTTCTACTTGCCTCATTTGAGCGGAATCATATTAAGAGAATATGGCGAGTTTATCTTGAGTACAGTTCTTCGCCACACGCCCTTATTTGTTGTGACGGGCTCCTTGATGTTGTTCTGTGCCATAAATGTTAAAAGCGGAATTCAGGTCATCGCACGGAGTAGTCAATTTTTGATCATTATGGCATGGTTTATTCTCTTTTTTATATTAGCTTTGCTCATCACTGAGATGAATCCGAACGAGTTGCTCCCTTTTGCCGAGAAAGGACTAAAACCTTCTTTTATTGGAGCGATTGCTCCGGCAGCTTGGTTTGCAGAATACATTTTAGTTTCTTTTTTCCTTCCCAGCGTCTCCGATCGGTCAAAGGCGTTCAAAATTACGCTTCTGTCCTTAGTTGTTGTAACGGTTACGATGGTTGCCATTAATCTGTCATGTCTGATGCTCTTAGGGGACTTAACGGATACGTTTGTGTACCCTGTTATGATTGCGGCACGCTATATCAGCTATGCTGATTTTTTCCAGCATATTGAATCGCTTATCGTAGCCATTTGGATTTCTGGTATTTTTGTGAAAGTTTCGCTGTTTTTATATGTCCAAGCGGTGGCCACGGCACAATGGCTGAACATTGAAGATTACCGTCCACTTGTGTTTCCAATATCTTTCCTCACCATCATATACAGTTATTGGGTCGTGTCCAATCAAAGTGAGGTGGGCACCTTGCTGGGAGCTGGGGGGAACTTGTACACACTAACCTTCTTGATCATCTTGCCAGGATTGTTATGGGGAGTTGCTGTCATTCGAAAGCAGGGGGAAATAGGGAAAGGAAGTTCACAATGAGAACAGGAAAAAGGCTCCTGTTTCACTGGTTGCTTCTGCTCTTTGCTGTGACTTCGACGGGGTGCTGGGATCGCAGGGAGATCAATGACTTAGCTATCGTTCTGGCTGTTGGTGTAGACCGCATTCCGAATAATAAAACAATGTTATCCGCGCAAATCTTTTACCCAAAGGTGGCCGGTGGCGGCCCTCAAGGCAATACGGGAGGCAGTGGCGGCAATGCTATAGGACAGACAATAATGATGAGCGCCGATGGAGTGACTATTGCTGATGCAATGAGCCAACTGCAGGGCAAGCTGTCACGCTCTTTATTTTGGGGACAAAGCGAGGTCATCATTATCGGGAAAGAAGCTGCCGCGAAGGGGATTCAATCCTATATCGATTTCTTCCTGAGGTATATCCAATTCCGGGAGCATGCTTATATGTATGTAAGCAACGATAAGGCCGTTGATCTGATCAAGCTGCAGCCTCCTTTGGAGCGAAGCTCTGCGGAAGTACTTCGGGAGATGGGCAATTTGAAGTTAGGTGCCCAAATTACGCTCAAAGAACTCGCGCAAAAAATAGATGGAGCCTCTCAAGCGGCTCTAATGACACGTATTCATATTATTCCATTCGCCACAGCGGCAGATGCAACTCACAATAATATTCAAGTTTCTGGCATTAATGTATTTAATAAAGATAAATTAGTAGGCAGTTTAGAAGAACGTGCCAGCGTGGGCATCCTTACGATCTGCAATGAGTTGGAGACCAAAATTTTTTCGTTCCCCGTTAATACGTCCGCAGGTTATGTTTCGGTGAATATGCTTCATTCCCAAACGAAGATTGTTCCACACATTGAAAAAAATGGAATATGGCGTATTGAGCTGTTTGTAGAAATGAACGGAGAATTAGTATTGAACACAACGGATCAATCTAATTTTGATCCGCAGTTTATCAAACAAATCAAAACGACATGGACTCAATTGATAAGGGGGGATATCGATGCCAGTCTGCAGCGAGTACAAAAGCAACTCAAAACGGATGCATTCGGTTTTGCCGAAGAATTTTATCAGCATTATCCTAAGGAGTTTAACCAGGTCAAGGAACGGTGGAATGATCAGGTATTTCCTGAATTACAAGTCAATGTTCACATTGCCACACAAATTTATCGGATTGGCAAATCCACTGTTCCTCAAGGGGTCCCTGAGAGCAGTATCCGTAAAAAATAAGAGGAGATTAGAATTGAAAACATTACCTATTGTTGAAATGATTGGATTAACGTTGGTTATCTACCTGTTGGAGGCGAGGCATGTAAAAAGCGTTAAAGTGAAAGTGGCTATTGGAGGTATTTCCGCAATTGCCTTGACGATTGGGATTCTAATTCTTTTTTACCCTGAATTGCCAGGTCCGACCGATTGGGTTCTTCCCTTATACAATCCGTTAAACCACATAATTGGAACGGAATAAATGGAATTCTTAACACTACACTGACAGCTAACAGGGATATGCCCATATCCACCGCCAAAGCGGCGGTTTTTTTCATTTTAGCCAAACAGTCCGTTGTCGAGATCGAGTCAATTTAGTATGATGGAGTGTACGTCGAGAGGAATACGGAGGACTCCATACGAATGAAGAAAAACCGAAAAAACAGCAATTCCATGGGACAATACCGCGAGCTGCTTGGTCGCTATTTGTTCCCTCAGAAGGGGACGCTGATCGGACTAACGCTCCTATTGTTCACATCTATCGGACTGCAGCTGATTAACCCGCAAATTATCCGATTTTTTATTGATACTGCGCAGTCGCAAGGCGCGATGCAGCCCCTTTATACAGCGGCGATCCTATTCATTGGATTTGCGTTGGTGCAGCAGTTAGTATCTGTGATTGCGACTTATTACAGCGAAAATGTTGGATGGAAAACGACCAATAAGTTGCGCGTTGATTTAGCCTCACATTGTTTGTCGCTAGATATGTCTTTTCATAAAAGCCATACATCAGGCTCGCTGATTGAACGAGTGGATGGGGATGTGAATGCACTTGCGAATTTCTTTTCTTCCATGATTATTCATTTATTTGGAAATGTGTTGTTGATGGCCGGTATTCTCGTCCTTTTATTTCGGGAAAATTGGTTGATTGGAACAGGAATGGCTATTTTTGTTGTCTGTGCGATTTATTTGATACAGTGGATTCGTCAGTTTGCTGTACCTGTTTGGGCGGGATGGCGGCAAGCGAATGCAGAGTTTTATGGTTTTATTGGGGAACATTTGGAGGGTACGGAAGATATTCGTGCTAATGGTGCAGTACGCTTCGTCATGAATCGTTTCTATACGATGCTCCGCAAAATGCTGCCTCTACGTGTCAAAGCTTTCCTAGGTTTCTGCGCAATGTGGAACATGTCGATCTTCGTATTCGCATTAGGGAATGCAATGGCATTCGCGATCAGCGCTTATTTATGGCACGGTAATCAAATATCCTTAGGTACGGTGTATTTAATTTTCTTTTACACGGAATTACTTGCTAAACCGATTGAGAAGATCAGAACGCAAATGGAAGATCTGCAAAAAGCTGACGCAAGTATTTCCCGTATTCGTGAGCTTTTCGCGATTCAATCAAAGATTCAAGATGGGCCAGGGGCTGTGCTCCCGGATGGACCTCTTAGGGTTGATTTCAAGGATGTCGTATTCAGTTATGATGACGATCAGCCGACGATTGATCACTTGACGATGACTTTGAAGCCGGGTGAAGTGCTTGGACTACTGGGTCGAACAGGTAGCGGAAAGTCAACGATTGCGAGATTATTATTGCGATTCTATGACCCGCAAAGTGGAGTAATTGCACTTAATAGTACTGACATTCGTGATTGTAAATTAGCCGAACTGCGCAAGCGGGTCGCACTAGTGACCCAGAACATTGAAATCATCCAAGGGACAATTCGTGATAATTTAACCTTTTATGATGCATCGATTCGTGATGAACAGATTGTTGCAGTGCTTCATGAACTTGGCTTAGGAGCTTGGTATGATGCGATGCCAGAAGGTTTGGATACAGGGCTTGCATCAGGGGGAAGCAGTTTATCCGCAGGAGAGGCGCAATTGTTGGCTTTTGCACGTGTATTCTTAACGAACCCTGGACTTGTTATTATGGATGAAGCTTCATCACGTCTGGACCCTTTGACGGAGCAACGTATGGAGAAAGCTGTTTCCAAGTTGTTAACGGAACGCTCCTGTATCATGATCGCTCATCGACTTGCCACTGTACAGCGTGCAGATCATATTGTTATTTTGGACGGGGGACGTGTCTTGGAATCAGGACGTAGAGAAGTTCTAGCCGCAGACCCGAATTCCCGCTTCAGCCAATTGCTCGCCACAGGGTTAGAGGAGGTGTTGGCATGACGACGTTTCAGTATTTAAAAGGGCTTATCATGTATAAACCCCTTCGATATTTCATAAATGCTTTCGCATGGACGATCATTTATTTGGCTCCAATTGCTCCGGGTCTGATTACAAAAGAATTTTTCGACACGTTGACAGGGAATGCCAAGCTAAGCTTTGGCGTGTGGGGTTTAATCGCATTGCTGATTGGAGCTGCTTTGGGCAGGATTCTGCTGATCGTTTTTGGATTCATCACGGATGTTCATTTCCGCTTTCGCATGGGGATGCTGCTTCGCCGCAATTTGCTAGAGCATGTTCTCAAGCAGCCCGGTGCACAGGCCATTCCCGTGTCACCTGGGGAAGCTATCAGTCATTTCCGTGACGATGTGGATCAGTCTGAGGAAGCCGCGAGCTGGTCAGTCGATGTGTTTGGGATGACGTGTTTCGCTCTTGTTTCTGGGTACATATTAATTCGTATTGATGCGCAAATGACACTTCTTGTGTTTATGCCAATCGTTATTGTTATCACAGCCGCTCAATTAGCCACTGTACGTTTGCAGAAATATCGTGCGGCGAGTCGAGAATCTACCTCCAAGGTAACGGGTGAGATTAGCGAAATGTTCGGCAACGTGCAAGCCATTCAGGTGGCTGGCGCTGAGAAGCGAGTGATGGAGCGGTTCAGCTCCTTCGGTGATCAACGTCGCAAGGCAATGTTGAAAGATCGACTGATGGGTGAATTGCTAGACTCTGTTTTCTCGAATTCGGTCAATCTGGGAACAGGACTCTTACTTCTGTTAGCGGGGACGAAAATGAGAGCAGGAACGTTCACCGTTGGTGACCTCGCATTGTTCGTGTACTATTTGACTTTTGTGACGCAGTTTATAACCAATGTCGGGAAGTTCATCACGTATTTTAAGCAAATGAGTGTTTCCTTGGAGAGACTGACCTTCTTGTTGCAAGGAGCGTCGGCGAAGGTGTTGACGATGGTGAAGCCGTTGTATTTGAAGAAGGAGCGGGTAGGGAAGATTGATTCGACAGCTGTGAAAATAGATCAAGATCGAGTTCAAGATCAATATAAAGATCAAGCGGACGACAGCGTCGTCGCGCCTCCGCTGCAGCGACTGGAAGTGAATGGACTCAGCTATACTTACCCGGATACGGGTAGAGGTATCGCTGACATTCACTTCGCCATGCAAAGAGGTTCGTTCACCGTTATCACGGGAACGATCGGTTCAGGCAAAACCACGCTGGTTCGTTCCCTTCTTGGGCTGCTGCCCAAGGAGAGCGGAACGATTGCGTGGAATGGTGTGCCCGTCGAGGATCCGGGCACCTTCTTTACACCGCCGCAGAGCGCCTATACCGCGCAGGTGCCGCGGTTATACAGCGATACGCTGCGCAATAATATTTTGCTCGGGCAAGCGGAGCAAGACGATAGCTTGCCTCAGGCATTGAACGCGGCGGTGCTCGAGTTCGACGTCGCGCAGCTGCCTGAAGGGCTGGACACGGTCATTGGCCCGCGCGGGGTGAAGCTCTCCGGCGGCCAAGCGCAGCGGACGGCCGCAGCCCGGATGCTCGTGCGGGACGCCGAGCTGTACGTCTTCGACGATCTGTCGAGCGCGCTCGACGTCGAGACAGAGCAGAAGCTCTGGGAGCGGATGTTCCAGAGCCGCAGTGAGGCGACGTGCTTGGTCGTCTCGCATCGCAAAACCGCGCTGACACGTGCCGATCACATCATCGTAATGAAAGATGGCCGGATCGAAGCGGAAGGTACGTCAGATGATCTGCTGCGACACAGTCCTACGTTTCGTGAACTGTGGTACGGGGATGACCGTAAAGCATAAGCTTAGGCGTCAGTTTGTGAGCATGCGCTATGACGAATACAAATAAAGGAAATTCGAACTTCGTCACGAATATTACAAATAACAACATAGTATTGTTAGTCTGGTGTAACTCCAATCACCATATCAATAACAAAAACAAAAACAGCTGCACAGTAGTATTAACAACGTAACTGCACAACTGCACAATAGCAATCTGCAACAAAACCAGCAACTACAGCTGCACATCAGCAACACACCAGCACTTAGCAACCCAACACCAGCATCACTTCAACAAACTAAATCAATTAGCTGTAAAATCTACAGCTAATCTTCACGATTTCTTGCCGAAATCCGAATTAACTGGATTTCCTGTAGTTAAGTTCAACGGAATTCGATGGAACCGATGAATTACGCGAAATTAACTACATATTTTCCATTTATTATGGAAATTCGGGCGAAATCGGAGAAATTAACTACATATTTTCCATCTAACTCCACAGATTCGCCGATCAGACAGTGTAAAGTTGAATATTGTACTCGAAGTGTACTCCCCCAAGAAACCCACCTAATGTGACCAACAGAAGGCGGGTTTTTGTTTTATACACCCATCACTCCAGTAAAGGATGAACCTATCTTATGGTCAACACACTCATTCTGGTATTTGTTTTGACGATGATAATTCATACGGCCGAGACATTGTCATACTCGATTCGTTATGCGGGTGTGCGGGTGAACAAGCTCGCTGTGGCACTGTCGCTGGTTGGCATTGTCGTACTTGTGTCGCGCACAGCGAACTTGATTCAGGCGCCGATGACGGCGAATTTCGTGGATTACGCCAAACATGAACAAACATTTGATTTGGTGCGTTATTTGCGCATCTCCCTGTTAGCGTCGTCCATTGGGACGATTATTGCGATCGCGTTATTTCCTACTTTTATCAACATAAGTGCTAGAGTTATTGCTCGTCTTGAACTCGCGGGTTCACTGCCGAAGATGCTCACGAATGTAACGATTTCACAACTGAAGAACACGACCAAATATATCAAAAAACCAAAAGTGAAACTAAGCCAATTCCGTTATCTCGGGATTTCCAAACGCTTCTTATTTATCAATATTGTTGTCACGGCTTTCTACTCGGTTGGTGTTCTCGCCTCACTCTATGCTGCTCATTTATGGCCGGATCATGCAACCACAGCTTCCCAAGCCTCCGGATTGATTAATGGAATCGCTACGATTCTGCTTACCATATTCATTGATCCCCAGTTGGGTCTCATCACTGACAAAGCACTGCATGACGAAGAGCAACGGAAGCAGCTAGGCAAAATATATGCTTTACTCATGACAACTCGCTTCTTGGGAACGCTTTTAGCGCAAGTATTTCTAGTGCCGTCAGCCTACTTTATTGGTTGGATGGTGCAGGTATTTTTCTAAAAAGTGTGAAAACCTTTCTTTCGGCCCCTTCGCTTGGTATAATAGCCTCTATCATAGTAGTAGTGCACAAGAAACGGAGTCCGACCATGAAGAAGTTTAAGAAGTTTTATATTGAAATTACGAGCGTATGCAATTTGGCCTGCACGTTCTGTCCGCAAACGAAGCGTCAAGCTAATTTCATCAAAATAGATACATTTACGAATATCCTTGACCAAATTAAACCGCATACGGATCATATTTATTTGCATGTCAAGGGTGAGCCGCTGCTTCATCCCAAAATCGATGAATTACTAGACTTGAGCCACGAGAAGGGCTTCAAAGTCAACATCACGACGAACGGTACGCTTATTAATAAAAATAGGCACAAGCTGCTCGATAAACCAGCTCTTCGCCAAATGAATTTCTCCTTGCATAGCTTTGATGGTCATGAAGGCTCCGAGGATAAGGAAGGTTATGTGACGAGTGTCCTGCGGTTTGCCAAGGAAATCGTGGCGAAATCCAATGTCATTATTTCTTTCCGACTATGGAATTTAGACACAGATAATCAGACGAATTTGGAACGAAATCGGAATCGCGAAGTGCTTGAATTGCTAGAGAAGGAGTTCGAGCTCGATTACAAAATCGACGAGAAATTCGTCCGCGGGACTGGCGTTAAGCTTGCTGATCGTGTCTATCTGAATCAGGATCATGAGTTTCAGTGGCCAGATTTGAAAGCGGAGGAAATCGAGGGACCTGGCTTCTGCCATGCGCTGCGCAATCAAGCGGGTATTCTTGTTGACGGAACCGTGATCCCGTGTTGTCTGGATGGGGAAGGGGTTATCAATTTGGGTAATATTAACCAAACCAATTTCTCCGACATTATCGAAGGTGAGCGCGCCAATCGCTTGTTCGAGGGCTTTTCCAGACGCGAAGTGGTTGAGGAACTTTGCCGTAAATGCGGATACCGCGAACGATTCAGTATGTAAATTAACAGCCCATTCCAGTCAGCGTCATCGCTGCGGAATTGGGCTTTTTTTCAGCTTTTGCATTTACCATACATTCATGAGATAATACAAGTTTGATTCTTAACTTAGAAGGTTGGGGGCACATACGTGGGACGTTATCCATTTGCATATGATCATGCAGAGCCATATATGCAGCAGGTGTCTGACTGGATTGCGGATATCTTTTATGACATTTTACCTGAGGCAGGCTTTGAAGTTCGGGATGAACAGATTTACATGGCGTTTCAGCTAGAGCGGGCTTATGCTGAGAAACAGACGATTTTTGCGGAAGCCGGCGTAGGGACTGGCAAAACGTTAGTGTATTTATTATATGCGCTGTGCTATTCGCGCTTCACGAACAAACCGGCGATTATCGCCTGTGCGGACGAATCGTTAATTGAACAGCTCGTTAAACCTGGCGGGGATATTGATAAAATCGCTCGCCATTTGAATATGGTCATTGATGCACGACTGGCTAAGTCTCCAGATCAGTATGCTTGTCTGGTTAAGCTGGATGAAGCAAGATTTGGTCATGAAGATACAGAACTATATCGTGACGTATATGCGGAACTTCCTGATTTCGTGCATACGCGTGAAGCTTTGCAAACGTTCTATGCTTACGGGGATCGCAAAAACTATCCACATCTAAGCGATGAACAGTGGCACCGCATGAACTGGGATGCGTATCAAGACTGTTTTGTGTGTGATAAACGGCATCGGTGTGGACAAACCTTGTCGCGTGAATCCTACCGGAAATCGACAGATTTAATCATTTGTTCGCATGACTTCTATATGGAACATGTGTGGACGTATGACGGTCGTAAGCGTGAAGGACAATTGCCACTTCTGCCAGAACATTGTACCGTTGTGTTTGATGAAGGGCATTTGATGGAATCCGCCGCTCAAAAGGCGTTGACCTATAAGCTGAAGCATGTGGTATTCGAGGAATTGGTTATCCGTTTGTTAAAAGGGGAAGTTCGTGAAACGTTAGCCGTCTGTATAGATCGTGCGATCGAGCAGAGCGAACGTATGTTCGAAGTACTGGAGGGCTGCTGTCGCCCGATTGCGGGCTCTGACCGTAAACAAATCGTGATGAGTGATCTCTTGAAGAGAGAGATTCACACGCTCTGTGATATTTTGTCCGAAATCGAAGAGGAGCTTGTCTTCGAGGGCGAGATGTTTACCCTGAACGATTATCAGCTGAAAATTGTTGAGGAGCACTTGGAGATGATGCAGAAGGCGTTTGCGCTATTCCGCAATGATCATTCCTTCATTTGCTGGGCAACGGAAAGTATTACAGGGCTCAGTCTGGTTGTTATGCCAAGAACGGTGAAGGAAGTGCTCAAGGAGTATGTCTTCTCCTCCAAAATGCCAATCGTGTTCTCGTCGGCCACACTATCAGTAGAAGGTAAGTTCGACTATGTGGCGAACAGCTTAGGCCTAGAGAAATATCTCTCGTTCTCGGTAGACTCACCGTATGACTATGCGCAGCGAATGGAAGTCATTGCTCCGCGTTTCACAGATGGCGGAACGTTCCAAGAGAAGATGACTTCAGCAGTTAGCTTGCTGAATAGGACAGAAGGTAGAGCGCTTATTTTATTCCCGACACATCAAGAATTGCAACATTTCAAGAGAGAGATGTCCTCGCGTTCGGAATGTAAGAATCTAACTTTCTTCTATGAAGGAGATCAAGAAATTTCACATGTGATTGCCTCGTTCCAAGAGAATGAACATAGCGTGTTGGCTGCCGTTAGCTTGTGGGAGGGACTCGATATTCCAGGACCGTCGCTATCCAACGTCATCGTCTGGGCGCTGCCGTTTCCTCCACAGGATCCCGTGTTTAACGCGAAGCGTGAAGCATCAGCTTCACCATACGAGGAAGTAGACATTCCTTATATGTTGCTCAGACTGCGACAAGGGATGGGAAGATTGATTCGAACGCGTGAGGATAGTGGGATTATTGCCATTTTCAGCGAGGAATTATATACGAATGCAACGCTCCGCGAGCACATTGAACGGGTACTGCCGGCTGGTGTAGTCATGAAATCCGAATAGGCGAATATCTAATTGTTGTTAGGGAGGCAGGAGGGACTACCTCTCTTTTTGCTGTTGATCCAATCAGCACACATAATTAGGCCCGCGGTATGGATGTGTAAAGGAACTTTTTTTGTTGCTTGGACATAAGATGAAGCTGTGTAGATCAAAGGCGGTGGCATCTGTGAATCCATGTAAAGTACTGTTCATTACTGGAGATTTCAGTAAATATGTACAACGGAGTTTTCATCATTTTTCAATGGCATTATCTGAGCTAGTCAACCTATCCCTTTGGCATAAGAGCGGACATATTAGGGATATTTTGAAACAGCTTCCAGAACGTCCCGACTTTATCCTTCTTAATGATATTCGAGAACGACATTGTCCACGTATTGAAGGATTGGCTGACCTCGAAATCCCAATTGGAGTCATCGTGCACGATACACATTTTAATATTGAAGAGAGAAAAGCATTCCTAACGAAGAACAATATTAAGCATATCTTTTCCATTTATCGCGACCCCTTTCTAAAGCTGTTCCCAGAATTCGCACATCAGATGCATTGGTTTCCGCATTTTGTCGACACCAAGATCTTTCGCGATTATGAGCTGAGGAGAGATATTGACTATCTATTGCTAGGCTGCACCGCGGCATCCGTGTATCCGCTTAGGAAAGTCATGCTTGATCGGATGAAATCAAGAAAAGGCTTTTATCATGAAGAACACCCTGGATATCGTGATATGACGGTTGAAGAAGAGAAGAAAGTACTCGTAAACAGAAACTATGCAAAGGCGATCAATCGCGCTAAAATATTCCTCTCCTGTGACTCCACATACCACTATCCATTACGTAAATATTACGAAGTGCTCGCCTGTCGTACGTTGTTACTCTCCTCCGTTTCGAAAGAGCTGCTCGACCTAGGCTTTATACCAGGCGTACATTTCGTGGAGGTAACGGAAGACAATTTTGAATGGAAAGCTGATTATTATTTGAAAAATAGTGCGGAACGCAACCGAATAGCCGAGGCCGGTTATGAATTTATTCGTAAACATCACACAGTTAAACATCGCGCAAGGAAATTCGTAGAAATGGTCCAAGAAATTTTAAAAAATCAAGGGTAAGACAAAGAAACACCATCAATGTCCTTTGGCATCATGAAAGATGATGTAGGGAATGATGGTGTTTTTTTAGCTGTCTCCAAGTCGAATGACGTTGCGCATGTTCCTTTGTTTATCCATTACATCCCGCGTATCATAGACGAGTGAGGCATATTTAAGAATATCAGCCTTCGGCATAGCATTATGCGTCATCAAAATCACAACACAATCTGCTCTTTGCAAGACATCAGCCGTTAATTCAACACTTTGAAATAATGTCCCCCCGACATGGATCGTATCCATGTAAGGATCATGATAGCTTACATCTGCACCTGCTTCATGCAAATATTGCAGCACTTTAATTGCTGAAGATTCTCGTACATCCGCGACGTTGCTTTTATAGGTTATTCCGTACAGAAGTATGGATGCGCCTTTGAGCGGGGTAGAGGGCTTCAGTAATTCACTGATGCGTTTGACGATATACATCGGCATGGATTCATTAATTCGTTCCGATTCTCGAATGAAACTCGATTCAAGTCCCAATTGCTCTAACTTCCATTGTAAATAAAGCGGATCCACGGGTATGCAGTGCCCACCGATTCCTGAGCCGGGGTAAAAATCGTTGAAACCGAAAGGTTTTGTTTTTGCCCCATCAATCACTTCCCAGATATCAATATGCATGGCATCGCAGAGTATGGCGAGTTCATTAATAAAAGAAATGTTTATAAATCGATATGTGTTTTCAAGCAACTTGGCCATTTCGGCGATCTCTGGGCTAGTCACGGGTTTTATTTCCTTGAAAACGGAGCTGTAAAGTTGTATCACTTGATTTAGGCATGCTGGTGTTATCCCGCTGACTAGCTTAGGTATGGTCTCAACGGAGTACTGGGAATTACCAGGATCAATACGTTCTGGTGAATAACCGATAAACAAATCCTCGCCAATGACATAGGAGGTGCCTGCAATGATTCTGTTAGCGATTTCTTTGGTCGTTCCCGGATAGGTGGAACTTTCCAATATAACAAGTTGTCCAGGTCTTAGTATTTGCTTAATAGAGTCTGCTGCTGCTTCAATATAACGAAGATCAGGCTGACGATCAGCGCCAAGGGGCGTTGGCACACAAATGATTATCGCGTCACTGTCACGGAGTTCATCTAAGTCGCTTGTCGCACTGAAATGATCGGAGGTGGTTATGAAATGAGCATCATGCTCAGCCAAAGAGGGTAGGGACATCTCCTTATTGCGCAGCTTAGTAATGAGTTCCGGGTTAATATCGAAGCCTGTTACGTGAAACCCGCCTTTCACAAATAGAACAGCCAGCGGCAACCCCACATAGCCAAGTCCCATAACGGTGATTCGAATCCGCCTAGAAGTTTGTTCGAAGTTGTCCATGTCATCCCCCATCCCAAACCGATTCAAAATGTCTGTCTACAGAATCTATCGTATGTAGATAGCGGTGGTAAAGTTTGGACTTTATGGCATTATAGAGAACTTGGGTGTTGATAAGAAATGAGACAGTACCACTGAAAATACAGTAGTACTGCCCCATATAAGTTGGTTCATTTAATCATCCAGTTCACAGCCGATGATATCGGCAATATATTAGTCTAATGCCTAACAAAAGCGTGTATATATAACATATATTGAAAGCGTTTACAACTTGTCCAAAGAAATACGATCGACCGAATCAACCTCGGCCAATCCAGTGTCTGCATCATGAACACGTCGAAGGAGGTCGTCGCATGCACTTCTCTTATACCCAAGATCAACAAGATATCAGGGCCCAAGTCCGTACGTTTGCACTCGCGAAGATGGAGCCGACTTCAGAGGAAAGGGATGAATATGAGCGATTTGACCGTGGGATTTACGATGGTATCGGAGAGATGGGATGGTCAGGACTCCCTTGGCCACAAGCCATTGGCGGAGGTGGTTATGATTTCCTAACGTACGCAATGGTGATTGAGGAACTCTCGCGTATTTGTCCGTCTACAGGCGTGATGCTCTCCGTGCATACCTCGCTGGCTAGTTGGGCGATTCATACGTATGGGACAGAAGCTCAAAAACAACAGTATTTACGCCCCCTGGCACAAGGGACTAAGCTCGGCGCCTACTGCCTGACGGAAAGCGACTCAGGTTCAGATGCGGGTGCTATGCGAACGACTGCTACCCATGTAGGCGATGCGTACGTGCTTAACGGCTCTAAGCTATTCGTGACGAATGGCGGGGAGGCGGAGGTGTATATTGTTTTCGCCATTACTGGCACACAGAAGGAGACAAAGAGTTGTACGGCTTTCATTGTGGAAAAAGGAAGGGAAGGACTTATCTTCGGTACCAAGGAAAATAAGCTCGGGATCCGTTCATCGACGACGATAGAACTTAGGTTTGAGGGGTGCAGCGTGCCATTGGGGAACCGGCTGGGCCCGGAAGGCGAAGGATTCCGCATCGCTATGCGAAGTCTGGATGGCGGCCGAATCGGGATTGCCGCACAAGCTACAGGGATCGGCCAAGGGGCCTTGGACGCTGTCCTCGCCTATGGAGCGGGATCTGGCTCGCTCGGCGGCGAGCAGTTCTATGCTCATGTTTCGGAGATGGCCACGCACATCGAAGCCGCAAGACAGTTGACCTATCAAGCCGCTTGGCGCAAAGGCAAGGGGCTCTCCTATGGGAAACAGGCTGCCATTGCGAAGCTTTTTGCCAGCGATATGGCGGTTAACGTATGTTTGCGTGCTGTCCAGCTCTGTGGCGTGTGGGGATGCCTGAAGGAGTCGAAGGTGGAGCGCTATCTGCGAGATGCCAAAGTGACGCAAATTTATGAAGGGACGAATGAGATTCAGCGTATTGTGATTTCGCGTTTGCTGCTTTCTGAAAGCACGTAGGAAGGGAGAGCGAAAACATGAGTGATCACTATTTGCCTGGGCTTGAGCATGTGATAGCTAGTGAGACTAGCATTTCATATCTCGATGTGGAGAAAGAAGAAATCGTGATTCGCGGATATAATCTGATGGAACTTGCAGAGCAAACGACCTATTTGGATGTAGTAGGGCTGTTGTTAGAAGGAGAATTGCCGAATGTGTCAAGGCGACAAGCCATAGAGCAACAGATTCAATCGATGTATGGATTACCGCCTAATGTGCGCGCCATGCTCCATCTGATGCCGGATCGGGCAGATATGATGGACGTCCTGCGAACGAGTATCTCCGCGTTAGCGAGCTTTGATGACGAACTTGATGATCGATCACCAGGAGCGAATGGACGTAAAGCGATACGGTTGTTGGCTAAAGTGCCACAAATTGTCGCCTATGGCTACAGAGCTATTACGAAGCAGCCGCTCATCGAACCCGATCCGAATTTGTCTTACACGGCCAATTTTCTGTACATGATTACGGGAACGATTCCGTCACCGATGGAGGTCGCAATTTTTGATCAATCGCTGATTGTGTATAGTGAGCATGAATTGCCGAATTCGACTTTTGCGGCTCGCGTCATCGCTTCGACACAGTCTGATATTTATGGCGCACTTGTTGGTGCGGTAGCTTCCCTAAAAGGAACACTGCACGGAGGAGCGAACGAAGCGGTTATGCACATGCTGCTTGAAGCGGGTACAGAAGATGACCTGGAAGGGTTGATTCGTTCCAAACTTGCGAGGAAGGAACGTATTATGGGTTTCGGTCACCGTGTCTATATGCGCAAACCTGATCCACGCGCGTTGTTAATGAAGGAGGCGCTGGAGAAGCTCGCACCCGCATGCTACCAACAGGAGTTATTCGACTTGTGTGTTCGTGGTGAGCATGTGATGCGCACGGAGAAAGGGCTGCATCCCAATCTGGATTACTATGCAGCGCCTGTATATTACTTGCTAGGCATCCCAATTGAACTGTTTACACCCGTTTTCCTTGCAGCGCGTACAGTCGGCATCAGTGCACATGTGATGGAGCAGCATGCGAACAATCGTCTATTCCGACCTCGTGTACGATATACAGGTGCGCGCGATTTGCATCCGCCACAGGAAGATCCGCATTCAGAAAGTGAGGACGAAATCGTATGAGTACGTCAAGAGAATGGGTTCAGAGGGAGATGATCTTCGATCCGCTTATTGTAGAGATTGCCGACTACGCATTGCATGCCGAGATTGTAAGTGAGGAAGCGTATCAGATTGCTCATCATGTGCTCATGGATTCACTGGGAACAGGCTTGCTTGCGCTGCGATTTCCCGCTTGTACGAAACATCTAGGTCCGCTTGTTCCAGGCGCAGATGTGGTCGGAGGTGCTCGCGTTCCTGGTACGCGATACGAATTGGATCCGGTTCATGCCGCGTTCAATATCGGTTGCATGATTCGGTGGCTGGATTACAACGACACGTGGCTAGCAGCAGAATGGGGCCATCCATCCGACAACTTAGGCAGTATTCTTGCAATTGCGGACTATGTAAGTCGGAAACGCATATCTGAGAGTCAATTACCTTTTACCATGAAAGACGTCTTAACGATGGCGATCAAAGCG
This sequence comes from Paenibacillus oryzisoli, assembly GCF_001653565.1. GTDB lineage: Bacteria > Bacillota > Bacilli > Paenibacillales > NBRC-103111 > Paenibacillus_E > Paenibacillus_E oryzisoli. Next base: position 81,875 of record NZ_LYPB01000048.1, on the reverse strand, counting down.
CATGAAATTCAAGGCGTGCTTGCATTAGAAAATAGCTTGAACGCGGTTGGACTAGATCATGTCCATCTGGTGAAAGTCGCTTCCACGGCAGTGGCCGCAGTTATGCTGGGAGGAACGATGGAGGAGGTATGCAGCGCCATCTCCCATGCATGGATTGATGGCGCGAGTTTACGCACCTATCGGCACGCACCGAATACAGGTTCTAGGAAATCATGGGCTGCGGGAGATGCAACGAGCCGTGCTGTTCGTTTGGCGTTAATGGCAGTCGGAGGTGAGATGGGATATGCCTCTGCGCTCACAGCGCCGAACTGGGGATTCCAGGATGTGCTTTTTGAAGGTAAGACACTGACTTTGGGCAGACCTTTGGGCAGTTATGTGATGGAACATATTCTGTTCAAAATTTCATTCCCAGCGGAATTTCACGCGCAAACCGCAGTTGAATGTGCTTTAACCCTACATGAGCTTGTAAATGATCGAATTGGTGACATAACTAAAGTTATGTTAACAACTCACAAATCAGCGATGCGCATTATTGATAAGAAAGGTCCTTTGTACAATCCAGCCGATCGAGATCACTGTCTGCAGTACATGGTAGCTGTTGGGCTTCTGTTTGGTACACTGACTGCCGAGCATTATGAAGATGATATTGCTGCTGATCCGCGCATTGATGCGCTTCGGGAGCGTATGGTTGTGATCGAGAACGAACAATACAGCAAGGATTACCTTGATCCAGATAAGCGTTCTATCGCGAATAGTATTCAAATTTATTTTAAGGACGGAACGTCGACAGGGAAAATTGTATGTGAATACCCCATCGGACACCGCAAGCGGCGAGCGGAAGGTCTTCCGAAAGTAATCGATAAATTCAAAGCGAATGTGCAAACAAGGTTTCCAAGGAAGCAGACGGAAGAAATTATGAAGGGATCACTCGATTATGAAAAGCTCATTCAGACACCTGTTTCGACGTATATGTCGCTATTCGTCATTTAACGAGTGGATAGATCGGTTGAATAAGTCAGGAGGTTGCTATGTCGTGGTTAATTGAGGAGGAGCCGAGTCAAGAACAGTTGGCTGCGCAGTGGCGTAGTTACGTTGAAGCGGGTCCGATTGTCCAAATCGTCGGCACCCACGATGGCATGGCAGCGCGAATAGCCAAACAAGCAGGGTTTGGGGTGCTGTACTTATCAGGTGCTGCTTATACGGCGAGCAGAGGATTGCCAGATTTGGGACTTCTTTATTCGGGCGAGGTTGCAGAGCGCGCTAGGGAGCTCGTTCGAGCATCGGGACTTCCGTTACTAGTCGATATTGATACAGGATATGGCGGCATTCTGAATGTCGCGCGGACCGCCAAGGAGATGGTGGAGGCCAAAGTCGCTGCCGTACAAATAGAAGATCAAGATATGCCGAAGAAATGCGGACATCTGAGTGGTAAGAAGCTCATTCCTGCCGAGGACATGTGTCATAAAATCCGCACGATCAAAGCGGTCAGCCCGACGCTGTATATTGTTGCACGGACAGATGCCAAGGGGGTTGAAGGGATGGCGGAAGCTATCGCCCGTGCGAAGCAATATCTTGCCGCTGGGGCGGATGCTATTTTTCCTGAAGCACTTGAGAGTGAGGAGGACTTCCATCAATTTCGGAAGGAAGTGGACGGACCACTTCTGGCCAATATGACGGAATTTGGACGTACGCCTTACTATACGGCTGCGCAATTTGAGAGTTGGGGCTTCCGGATGGTCCTCTATCCGGTTACGTCCTTACGAGTCGCAGCTAAAGCGTATGAACGGGTATTTGAAGAGATTCGTGGGCAAGGAACGCAAATCGGATCGTTAGCGAACATGCAAACACGTAGTGAGTTATACAAAGCGATTCGTTATGAAGATTATGAGGCCTTGGATGGTTCTATTGCACGATCAACTTGGGAGGATCAAAGCTAGAAGTGCAAGCGGCTTGAGGGAGGGCTCCACATGGATTATAGCCTTTCAGAGGAATTAGAAATGATTCGCGCCATGGTACGCGATTATGCAGCAGGGGAGGTTGCGCCGACGGCGGCGCTTCGAGATGAAGAAGAACGTTATGATCGCCATATATTCGATACGATGGGGGGGCTTGGTTTAACGGGGATTATGGTGCCCGAGGAATATGGCGGACTAGGTTCTGATAGGCTGACGAATTGCTTGGTTTTGGAGGAGATAGCGCGTGCTTGCGCTTCGACAGGGTACACGCTTTATGTGCACAGTGGGTTGGCAGCTGCGGCGATTTCAATGTTCGGCAACGAGGAACAGAAGAAGTTATATCTAGTGCCAATGGGAAATGGGCAAAAGCTCGGCGCTTACGCGTGGTCTGAACGCGCACTGCCGAATGGAATTGTTGACTTGCAGACAGAAGCGTTGCGTGATGGTGACGATTACGTACTGCGGGGCAAGAAAGTTCTCGTTTCAAACGCTGGGGAAGCAGACGTATATGTGGTGTTTGCAGCGACGGGAAATAATTCTACAGCGGATGCGAGTAGTGCTTTTATTATTGAGAAAGGCACACCAGGATGTATGCTGCGTCAAAAAGAACGAAAAATCGGACTGCGCGGTTCACCCAGCATGTCCATTGAATTGGTCGATTGCCGAGTCCCGTTGGCAAATCGGTTAGGCGAGGAAGGAGACGGCCATCGGATTGCATTGCGGACGCTGGAGTCTGCACGCAGCGGGATTGCCGCACTAGCAGTTGGACTTGCGCAAGCAGCGATGGATGTGTCAATCTCCTATGCGAAGACGCGCAGGCAATTCGACAAGCCGATTGTGCAGCAACAGGCTATTGCATTTAAGCTGGCGAATATGGCAACGCAAATTGAAGCAGCGAGGCTGCTCACGTATCAAGCCGCATGGCATGATAGTCAAGAGGGAGACGGAGGCGCGTATTCCAATCTATTTGCTGGGCATATAGCGATGGCAGTAACGATTGAAGCTGTTCAAATTCATGGTGGCTATGGCTATACCAAAGCGTTCCCTGTTGAACGGTATATGCGCGATGCGAAGATGCTTCAAACGATTGAAGCATCGATGGATGAGCAGCGAAGAGCCATCGCTCGCCTGATTAATAAGATGTGAGCGTGGACAGGAGGGTGAGGTGTATGCGAGAAAGCGTCATTGTTGGCGGCGCAAGGACGCCTTTCGGGAAGTTCGGTGGTGCGTTGAAGGATGTCCCAGCTGTCGAGCTTGGTGGAATTGTCATCAAAGAAGCGATTCGTCGCGCGACGCTGAATCCTTCCTTGATCGACGAAGTCCTGATGGGCATGGTGCTGCAAGGAGGTGCAGGACAAATCCCTTCTCGTCAGGCAGCTCGCAAGGCGGGGTTAACGTGGCGTGTAACGTCGGAGACGATCAATAAAGTGTGCGCCTCCGGGATGCGCAGTGTGACCATGGCGGACCAAATTATCCGAGCTGGTGACGCGTCGGTACTGGTAGCAGGCGGTATGGAGAGCATGAGCTCTGCGCCTTATTTGGCGACACATGCGCGTTGGGGCGCACGAATGGGCGAACAGCGTCTGCTCGATCTGATGATTCATGATGGTTTGACCTGCCCATTCGAACGCGTGCATATGGTGCTCCATGGCAGTCGCATAGCTGCTGAATTCAAGATTGGACGGCAGCAGCAAGACGAGTGGGCTTTGCGCAGCCATCAATTAGCTCTGCACGCAACTTCCAGTGGATACTTCGCAGAGGAAATCGTACCTGTTCCTGTGGGTACAACTGTAATAGAACATGATGAGGGACCACGTGGAGATACGAATTTAGCTAAGCTTGCTGGTTTAGTCCCCGTATTGGATAAGCATGGCAGCATTACGGCTGGAAATGCCCCTGGTGTCAATGATGGTGCAGCGGCCTTGATCGTCATGGCGAGTGATGCCGCTATGGAGCAGGGCATATTTCCGCTCGCGACAATCGTCGGCCATACGAGTGTTGGCGAGCCAGCGCCGTATATCGCTACTACACCAGCGTTGGCGATCCGAAAGCTGCTGAAGCAAACGGGCATGACTCTGGATCAAATCGATCGATTCGAGGTGAATGAAGCTTTTGCCGCTGTTGTGCTCACATGTGAGCACATGCTAGGGTGGGATTCGCAACGAGTAAACGTTAATGGCGGTGCCATTGCGCTCGGTCATCCCATTGGCGCAAGCGGGACGCGGATTATTCTCACTTTAATTCATGAGCTTCGCAGAATTGGCGGAGGTTATGGGATTGCAGCGATTTGCAGCGGGACGGCGCAAGGGGATGCGATATTGCTTCGTGTGGAGTGACGGAGTGAAAGAGTAAGTGAGTGACAGAATAACACTGACAGGCGTTCGTTGAGTAGGTCAGTTTAATGAAGCAGTAGGGGCGATGAACGATGTCTATACAAACCATCCTGGTAATTGGGGCAGGGCAGATGGGGAGCGGCATCGCGCAAGTGGCTGCATCTGCCCACCGCAAGGTACTTTGGCATGATCTATCGCTGGCTTTGATCGATAAAGGCATGTTGGCGATCCGTAAACATTTAGAACGAAGTGTTGCGAAAGGGAAGTTGACGGAGGAAGCGAAAGAAAGTCTTCTGAGCCGCATTCTACCGACAGGAGATATTGAACAGGCTGCAGAAGTGGATCTTGTGATCGAGGCGATATCCGAGAATATGGCATGGAAAACGGCATTATTTCGGAAGCTAGATGAAATTTGTCCCCCTGATGTCATACTGGCAACGAATACCTCATCTCTGCCCATCACGGAGATTGCTGCGGCAACAACGCGTCCTTCGCAAGTTATCGGGATGCATTTCATGAACCCGGTTCCTGTAATGCCCTTGATCGAAATCATTCGTGGTCTCGAAACGTCTCAGATCGTATTCGATACGGTCTTTCAGTTGAGTAAGGAACTGGGAAAAACTCCTGTAGAAGTTCAGGATTTCCCTGGATTCGTATCGAATCGGATTTTAATGCCGATGATTAATGAAGCCATTTTTACTGTATATGAGGGCGTAGCAACGGTGGAAGCTGTAGATACGGTGATGAAGCTTGGGATGAACCATCCGATGGGACCGCTGGAACTTGCTGATTTCATTGGGTTGGACACATGTTTATCGATCATGGAAATACTCTATGAAGGATTTAAGGATGCCAAATATCGGCCTTGTCCGCTCCTCAGGAAATATGTGAAGGCGGGGCGACTTGGACGCAAGTCAGGGCAAGGATTTTATACGTATTGAAGTTGAAGGTTGCTTGGCAGTCACTCTGTAGAGGGGCTGTTTTTTGTTTGAATAGCGACATTTGGGTGGTAAAGGAGTAGAATTTAATTAATGACATTAATTAGTGTCGTTAAGTATCTATCAAGAGTGATTAAACTCTACTAACCTGATGGGGTTGCAATTCTTTATAAAGGCGTTACATTTGTTGTTGTCGCCTGTTACATTCATGGATTCCCTTTGATACGTAGGCATAGGTGCGGTATTTGGTTGGAATTAGAAGATTGAAAAGATAGTAGAAATCGTAGGCACAAATGAGTTGTTATATAATTAATGCCATTAATAATTCATGAGATAAACAATAAAAAGTTGGCATCACACAGCATACGTGATAAACTGCTAGATGCGACACTGCAGCGAGTTGCTCTGATGGAGACGGAATCGGCAGATTAAGCTGGTGTCCGACAAAGGAGGCCAACGTTGTGAAATTTCGTGCTGTATCGCAAGAAACCCAGATGAATTATATGCTTTGGAGTATAAAGAATGAAATACGGAAAGAGAATAAGTACTTAGCATCCTTACCATTCGACCCGTCGCCAATCATTGGCGTTGTGAAATATCATTTGGATCAGTGGGATCCAATACAATTATTAGAAGTTGGAAGTCAAGAGGATGAATACGATGGTGAGGCTCGCAGCATTACCGTTTATATAATCAAGCATATGGAAGATATTAGTGTTGCAGGATTGGGACAAGAGATCCAGCGTCTATTTAGTAAAGCCTTTCTGGATGAATTTCAGTCAGATGAGGAAACGTTTGAAATTGCAATTGGCATATTGCGTGATTTGACTAATGGAAATGAGGATGTTTCGAATGAGTGAAATGGTTGGAAAGTACTGCGCGAAGTTTTTTGGTAAAACAGGTGTCATTCTTGAAATTGGCGTTGTGAAAAAGGTAGCGAGTCGCACTATCCATGTTGATTGGGGGACGAAAACCTGGGTATACCAGAATCGTGATTTCAATTGGACACCGCTGACGAAGGAAGAGTTCGAAGTCAAATACAAAAAGCCGAAATTCTCTGACGCTGCTCTAGTGCGCGCCGCGGAATTGGGCCTCAAAATTACATATAATTAAGTTGCGGCTGCCTTATGGCAGCGTTTTTTTTTGTGCGATGGGCAATCGTAACTTTAGCGGAACCACGTTCCGTTTCTTCGAAGTGGAGACAACCGTCTCTATAGGCGCCTCGATTGATGAATTGACACTCTTCTATGTTGGATGACTTGCTGCAAGAAGAATACGCACGAATTGGGAAAAATTGAATTCTACTTATTCTTTACAAATAAAGGGTCATTAGGCATGATAAAATAGGAGTATGGGATGTCGCAGAGATGATTTTCGCAAAGTTTCACTTCTGAAACCCACATCACAATAGGATGGAGGCACACAGAATGTTGCAAATTCGAGAATTAGAGTTAACAGAGGAGTATCCGATTCATTTATTTCTTCTAGCTGATCCGGAACTTGCGATGGTTGAGTCTTATGTGTACCAAAGCAAATGCTTCGTACTGGAGGAAAACCATGAAATTGTCGGTGCATATTTACTGCTTCCGACGAGGCCGAAGACGGTTGAACTGGTGAATATTGCGGTTCTTACGAAGAAACAAGGCCGTGGGTATGGGAAGGAATTAGTGAAGCACGCTGTAGAAACAGCAAGAACACTCCATTATAAAACGATTGAGATCGGTACAGGCAATTCTGGAGTTCAGCAGTTGAGTCTCTATCAGAAGTGTGGATTTCGCATTTATGGCGTAGATCTTGATTTCTTTACAAGGCATTATAAGGAACCTATCTTTGAAAATGGGATTCAATGCCGCGATATGATCCGCCTAAGTCAGGACTTATAGGAGAGTAGGAAAAACACCTGTAAATGTGCTAATTAAGCACGATTACAGGTGTTTTTCTGTATGGGCAACGCCGTTCGCGTCTTTTCATTATTACCCAAGTTGTTTGTACGTATACTCGTAAACATCACGAACCTTCTCTAGCACCCTTGGTGCATGTTGGACGAATCTCAATTTAACATGCTTGTTATTTGTCAAATAGGCTCCGCGCATATGGTGACCTAAGGCACCTTGATAGAGCAGAGAGGCTCCTTTGCTAGGATGTGGAAAAAATAACAGGATAATGGGCTTGAGATAGAAGGGTATGCCTGATTTTTTACCCGGGCGAATTGTATTGTTGCCGCCAGGGTCAACGGTTATCATGGTAATTCCTTCATTGGCCAACTGTGGAGCAAGTTCTTGTGTCCATAAGGATAGCGCGAGTTTAGATGCCGCATAGGGACCGAATAGTTGTTTGAAATTCGTGGGACTATCTAAGGTATCAGGGTCAAAACGCGTCATCGTATTGAACGCATTGGTGGAAGTATGCACAACTCTTTTCAACGTCCCCTTCTTCAACAGTGTCAATAACTCCATCGTAATAATATAGGGAACGACGGTTTGTAGCTCATAATGGAGCTCTCGACCTTGCTTTGAAAACATGAGCTCATGAAAGCTGCCACCTGCATTATTGAAAAGGAGATCAATCTTCTCCTCATTGGTTTTTATTAGCTCTAACGCAACCCTTAAACTTGCAAAATCACTCAAATCCGCTCGGTAGACACGCAATTGGCGCGTTCCTATAGCTGTTTGGATCGGTAGATCGTCTGCAGGGAATTCTGTGCGTATTAGCGCAATGATGTGCGCGTCTTCTTGGAGCATCCGATGAGTCAGGGCTAACCCAATCCCGCTGCTGGCGCCTGTAATTAGTACGACTTTACCAGAAAGATTCGTAGTCATGTTTATTTTCCTCCATATTCAAAGCATGTGTTGGTGTATGGATTTGACTATACAACTTGAAGTCGACTCGAAGTCAACTCATGTGATGAAATTATTTAGGTGTTGACTTCGAGTTAACTCCAAGTTTTATAATGGATCAATATGGGATAAAGGGAGTTGGCGTTGATGAGTGAGGCGACAGGTTTTTCAATTAAAGAAGCAGCGATACAATCGGCTTTGTCGGAAGATACGATTCGTTATTATGAAAAAATCGGACTGTTACCTCAGCCGGATCGGAAGAATAACCGCCATCGAATCTATCACTCGGAAGATCTTGCTGTAATGAAATTAATCACTTGTCTGAAGAAGACGGGTATGTCCTTGGATGAAATGAAACCTTTTCTAGGTTTGACTGCAGAGTCTAATTTGATCGAACATCCAGATCTACAAGTTAAGCTGAACCAACATAAGGAGAACATCCAACATCAGATTAATTCGTTGCAAATGATTCTAGATGTGATTGATTCAAAATTGTCTTCAGGCAACATGCTGCCAGAGGCATGCGTGCTTGCTGATCCCACGAAGAAGTTACCGCAAGTAAGAAGTATTGGATAAGCAGGACATGTAACACAGGCCTTCCTTTCGGGGAGTTCTGTGTTTTTTTGCAATTTAGCGTCTATAGAATTGACCGCCGTCTGATATACCACGCACGGTGAGGTATCCAGATGTGGGGAATTCCCTAATAATTGCTATACCATTCAGGGAGGCGTCCATTGACTTGAAAAAGAAGCTGCGGTATACTTCAGTCATCGGTTCATTTTAGTAAATTAGTAAATTACTAAATTGATACGAAGCCTGACTTTAAACTTGGAGGTATACACAAATGAAAATTCCAACAACACTCAAACATAAACCTGTCATCGTGGCTGAGAACTATGCCAATATTGACGGTAGATACACGCAAAGCACGGATACACAAGGTCTTTCTCTAGGACTAGCGCAGTGGAACGACAGAGGAAAGGTTGATATTTCGGCTAAGGTATGGCGCTATACCGGCGAGAAATGGTCACGCCAATCCGAGGAGTTACCTTTGCACCGTGTCTTAGATTTAGCTATCCTTGTATGCCGCACGAAGCTTCATTTCCAAGAGGACGCTTATCGATATGAGAATGGCTATAATCCAGAGAATCCAGTTATTGACCGCATCGGTCTGCAAGGCGACGCAATGACGGTAGGCGTATGCACCGATAATGAGAAAATTAACGAAGATATCAAGCTTTTTAGCCAAGCATTGAGTGAGGATGGAGAATTGATCGGGGAACGCTTGAGCACGCTTTCCAGGATTTTAAAAGAAATGGGGTATTGAACAACATGCTAGACAAACAGCAGAAAAAAGAGCTTGCGACGAATTATAAACAAACATTTCGGGCCATGGGTGTTTATCAAATTCGCAATACGCAGAATAATAAAATATTTGTAAATGGCAGTATGGATCTAGATGGGATGAGAAATCGACTTGAATTTTGTAAGCAAATGAATACGAATACGTTCAATGAGCTACAAAAGGACTGGACGACGTTCGGTGGCCAAGTGTTCGTGTTTGAGGTGCTGGATCGTATTGAGCCACGGGATGAAATCATGTTGGATGCCGCGGATTTGAAGAGTTATCGAACGGAGGTTGATGCCTTACTTGAACTATGGTTAGAGAAGTTAGAGCCGTATGAGGAGAAAGGTTATAATAAACGTAAACGTTAATATAGCAATTTCCACGAACAGTGAAGGGTTTCCGGTATATGCGGAATCCCTTTTTTGCATAAATAGGGAGGTTTCCTCTTATCCTATGGCGAAGTGATGTTAGATGAAATCATTAGTACTCGCATGATCACAACTACATAGAGGAGTGGGAACGATGAAATACCGTCAATTAGGCGATACAGAACTTCGGATTAGTGAGGTTAGCTTCGGTACATGGGCTATTGGTGGAGGCTGGGGTGAGGCGAATGACGATGAATCAATTCGAGGGTTGCACCGTGCCATGGAGGCTGGAGTGAACTTTTTTGATACAGCGGATGTATATGGTTCCGGTCATGCAGAAGAGCTTCTAGCGAAAGCGACGAAAGGAAGAGAAGACGAGATCCACATCGCTACGAAGTTTTGCCGTTCAGGTGATATTCATGATCTTGCGACCTACTCAGAGCAAACGGTTCGCCAATTCGCAGAGAATAGCTTGAAACGGTTGAATCGGGAACGGATCGACTTGTATCAAATTCACTGTCCACCGCTGGCGATATTGAAGGATGGCTCTGTGTTCGAAGTGCTTGAGAAATTGAAAGCGGAAGGAAAGATTCGGCACTACGGCGTAAGCGTAGAGACGGTTGAGGAAGGATTATTCTGTCTAACTGTTCCTGGTGTCAAGGCGCTGCAAGTGATCTTTAACTTGTTCCGTCAAAAGCCTGCAAACAACCTCTTCCCGCAAGCTCACGCTGCTGGGGTAGGTATTCTCGTTCGACTTCCGCTGGCCAGTGGCTTACTGACAGGGAAATTCACGACATCTAGCACATTTGCAGCCGACGATCACCGTAATTTCAATGCGAATGGTGACCAATTCAATGTTGGTGAGACGTTTGCTGGGCTGCCTTTTACCAAAGGGGTGGAACTTGCGCAGGATCTGGCTTGGATTGGCGAAGGTCGCGGGAACATGGCGCGTGCTGCGATGCGTTGGATATTGGAGAATCCCCACATTACATGTATTATCCCTGGTTTCAAGAACGTCAAGCAGATTGAAGATAATCTAGCTACTCTTGATGTTCCAGCATTCAGTTCGGAAGAGCTAGTTCGTTTGAAGAGTTTCTATACGACAGATGTGCACGAGCATATTCGTGGTCCTTACTAGCCTATTTTGAAGGGAAAGGGGTTTCAGAGGAAAACGAAATGGATATAATAACACCACAACGTTTATATCATGGAACAACGGATAATCTCGTCAACCTTTTTCAAAGTAAATTATTAGATAGCCGGTATTGGCGCCCTGGCCGTGATTTCGGCGAAGGATTCTATACAACGATCTCAGCAGCACAGGCACGAAATTGGGCCCGCAAGGCAGCAGCCCGCTCCTTCATGGGGACCGAACTTGCTTGTGTGCTTGAAATTGAATTGATTTCAATACCTGCGAAGATGGATCCGCTCATCTTTTTAAGTGATTCCTTAGCATGGGCCGAATTTGTCATGTCACACCGCCGTGTGATGCAAAAGGGAGAAGCGGATCCTTGTCACAAGCACCCAGATATTATTATTGGGCCTATGGCGGATGGGGACACTGGACGGATTATTGAAGAAGCAGTACAATTAAATAGAGATGTACATTGGTTTTATGATCAAATTTTACGCAACACACGCGGTCGCAAATTGGATGCGCTACGTCTAGGCAATCAAGTGGTCTTCTCCTCGGAGAAGTGGGAAGCATCGCTTCGGTTTGTTGGTTATAACATTTTTACGGGAGGCAGGTGGATCTACTATGAAAACACAAGTTCGGCTGAATCTATATGAACGCGGAATCGTTGATGCTCTTGTTCAGAGTTTCGGTTACACCTCGCAAGGTGCTCGAAAGCTTGTTGTCGAATATGTCGAGGTCATTCGTAAATTAGGTGGTTATGACACCTGTTATGATCATGCAGCACGATTGGTCCAAGCGTCAACCAACAGTTATCAGCCGGAAGAGTGGTTGAAACGAATCAATGTGTTAGCCAAAGAAGCCGTCCAGGATAAAGGTATACTTCATCTAGAGGGTCGCTTACACGTACATGTTCGTTAATAAGAAGAGTAGAAGCTCATCCTTTGGTTGAGCTTTTTTTGTCATCGCTAAGAGGAGGGAAACTATGATTGAACATATTCGCACGAATAATGTACAGCGATTTACCGGTTTTGGCGCCTTGTATGATGAAAGCAGGCCAACTGCTCCGCAGGAATTAATTCAGATATTGACTGCCTATCTGGGCAAGAAGCCACAAAGCGTAGTTGATGTCGGCTGCGGTACAGGGTTATCTTCGTTTCTATGGTTAAATAACGCTGAGCGAATCATCGGCGTAGAGCCGAGTGATGATATGCGTGCAGTAGCCACAGCCAAATGGGAGAGCATGAACAAACCGGCGTCTATTCAATTCGTGAACGCATTATCTCATGAACTGGAGCTGCCTGCTGATTCTGCAGATATTGTCACGTGTTCACAGTCGTTTCATTGGATGGAGCCGCAAAGCACTTTGCGTGAATTCGCTCGTGTGTTGCGACCAGGCGGCGTGTTTGCCGCGTATGATTGCGATTGGCCGCCAGTTATTAACTGGGAAATCGAGCAGCAATATATGAAACTTACATCGCTAGGTGATCAGCGTGCTGTAGAGCTGGCACCAAAGCAAGAGCAAGCGCACAAATGGAATAAGGACGAGCATTTGAAACAAATTCAATCATCAGGTTTATTTCGTTATGCAAGGGAAATCGTATTTCATAATTGGGAGTCTTGCGATTGGGTCCGTTATGCCAACTTGGCGTTGAGCCAAGGTAGTTTACAATCCGCGATTAAGTTAGGTGCGAGTGAACTCGAGTCAGAAGCAGCTGCATTTCGCCAATTTGTGGAGGAGGCTTTCGCTGGTGAAGAACGTAGGATATTATTTGGGTACCGTATGCGGATAGGCATCGTTTAGCTTGTACATAAGAAAGAAGGGAACAGCTACGAAACTGAATGCATTCTTATTGTTCTATGTCGTCATCTATATGGGGAACGCGGTATATGGAACGTTCATGCCCGTGTATCTCAATAACGCAAAATTTTCTCAGGAGCAGATCGGGCTCCTTCTGAGTCTTGGACCCTTGGTTGCCATGATTGGCCAACCGATTTGGGGGGCGCTCGGGGATCGGGCCAAGTCGAAGAATCATGTTCTGCGACTATTGATTATAGGAAGCGGAATTTCCGTTCTATTGTTCCCGATTTCACATCATTTTCTATTTATCCTTGTTATCATTTGCATATTCACTTTGTTCCAGACCTCTATATTTGCGCTTAGCGATGCTATTACATTAGAGGAATTAGATCGCAGACCCACATGGAGCTTCGGTATCATTCGTTTGGGAGGGACCGTAGGCTTTGCCATCATGTCTCTTCTATTCGGATTTGTTGCCAAGTCGTACATCAATTCCATGTTTCCGGTTTATGCGTGTACAATGGCAGCTGCATTGATTTGTTTATGGCAATTCCCGGCTGCTGCTGGGCGCCCAGCACATGTAATAGGGCAGAAATTCCGTGAGCTGTTCAAGAATGGCAAACTGATGTACTACATAAGCATGAATTTTATCATTCAAATCACACTTGGTTACTACTATGCCTTTTTCCCGATCTACTTTAAGGAAATGGGTGGGGATAGCGTCCTGTTGGGGTGGTCGATGACCATCTCATCCCTAAGTGAGCTTCCTTTCCTTTTATTTTCAGCTAAAATTTTGAAACGAATTCCGATCTCGATTATTTTACTCGTTGCCGCATTGGCGTCATCCTTACGGTGGTTTCTATTCTCTCAGATTGAAGTCGCCCATTGGTTATTACCTGTGCAAGTCTTACATGGGGTTATCTTTATCGTTCTATCCGTTACGATTGCCACGATTATTAACCGTGAAGTACCTCCTGAATGGAAGGCAAGCGGTCAAACCTTGAATGGCTTACTTAGTCTCGGGGCTGCTCGTATTATCGGCAGCTTCATTGGCGGTTTCATGAGCGCAGCGTATGGGATGAGACAAGTTTTCCTGTATAGTTCATGGCTATCAATGGCGTGTGTCGTCGTGATTGGCGTCGTTCTATTTACACGAAGAAAGCACAAGGAACTTGGGTTATAATACAGAAGTGGATGCGAAAATGGTAAAGCTATGAAAGGAGTGAACATGATGAACGATCATGAAGCGATTCTTACTTATGAGCCCGGCGGGCAACAGATATGCATGACACGCGTGTTCAATGCGCCACGGGAACTAGTGTTCCAAGCATTTACGGATGCGACGCTCTTCGTGCAATGGCTTGGGCCGCGACAGCTATCGATGAAACTGGACACTTTTGAGCCGAGAAGCGGTGGCAATTGGCGGTATGTGCATCTGGATAGTCAAGGAAATGAGTTTGCGTTTCGCGGTGTGTTTCATGAAGTTACGGCGCCGGAACGAATTATTCAAACCTTCGAGTTTGAGGGGCTTCCGGAGAAGGGGCATGTTATCCTTGAAACCGCGAAATTCGAAGAACTCGAAGGTGGAATGACCAAGCTAGTGATGGAATCGGTGTTCCAATCGGTCGCTGATCGTGACGGTATGTTGCAATCAGGCATGGAGCAAGGGATGCAAGACTCGTATGAACGGTTAGGAGAGCTTCTGGATCGCATCAAATAGGTAGGAAGAGAGCAGGCGCTGAGGCGGCCTGTTTTTTTCTTGAATAATAGCATAATAAGATATCTATTTGCCGATTCGAATATGGCGATTCCTGAACGACTTTGATACGATATGTCCAAATAGAGGAATGAAGGGATGGTTGCTATGCCATTTATATCACTAACGAGTTGGAGTTTACATCGGAACTTAGGTCCGTTGCGTTGGACTCGCTGGGATGACAACGTCCAAACGCAATTTACGGAAGCGCAAGATCAGCCAGAGCTGATTTCATTGCTGGAATTACCAGCGGTATTAGCAGAGAAAGGGTTTGAATCACTGGAAGTATGCCATTTCCATTTCCCGGAGACGAATGAAGCTTATCTACGTACGTTGAAAGAGGCATTTAAGGATGCCGGCCTGCGTTTCTATACGTTGCTGCTCGAATATGGGGATATCTCTAGTTCAAATGATGTTCGTAGACAGTCTGATCTTGCATGGATAAAAGGTTGGATAGATGTTGCTGCACGAGCTGGAGCGGAAAGAGTGCGTGTCATTGCTGGAGAAGCGGACCCATCAGACAAGGATGCATTGGCCCGATCCATCGAAGCACTCCGTGTGCTAGGACAATATGGCAAAGAGCATGGTGTTCGCGTCGTGACAGAGAATTTCAAATCTCTCTCCTCAACAGGCGACAACTGTCTTGCAATTATTGAAGGATGTGGAGAAGTCATTGGATTTACATCTGATTTCGGTAATTTCAAAGGTGATCAGAAATTCGCCGAACTACTTCAAACCATTCCTTGGAGTGAATCTATCCATGCCAAAGCACAAACGAATGCCGATGGCATTCCCGATGAAGCTGAGTTTATCCGCTGTTTAAACATTGCCAAAGAGGCTGGTTATGAGGGGCCGCTTACGCTTGTTTATGATGGTCCTGGTGATATGTGGGAAGGTATCGAGCGTGTCCGGAAGCTGGCGGAGCCGTTCTGTTCCAACTAGGAAGAGTAACTCCTCCTGCGTGAATTATGTTATGATACTAGCAATGATATCCAATAACTTCACGCTAGAATAGGAGACTTCGACAATGACCCCCGTATGTAATTATTGCAGCAAGAACGATGCCTTAGCGAGTTTAATGATTGAAATTGGACAATTGCGTGTTTCCACCTTGTATTTATTCAGAGAACAAACATATAAGGGACGCTGTATTGTTGCTTTGAATGAGCATCATACTGAGTTCTTTCACTTGTCTCAAGAGAATCAAGACGCATACATGCGTGATGTGGCACAGGCTGCAGCTGCTGTAGAACGTGCTTTTTCACCGGACAAAATTAACTATGGCGCCTTTGGCGATACCATGCCTCATGTTCATTTCCATATTGTTCCGAAGTATAAGGATGGGTACACGTGGGGGAAAATGTTCGAAATGAATCCCGCTGACAATAAGCAATTGACTGAGGCAGAATATGCGGAAATCATCGGTCAGTTGAAAGAACATCTGTAAGGATACTCGATGACAAGACTAAAGCCACCAATCATCATACGGATGAGAGGTGGCTTTGTATATTTTTACACAGCTGTAATTACTAATGAGAAGGCCAAGAACAGACAGAGCCGACTATAGAATCGCGTGTCATAGTAAGAGAATGCTGTATGTTTGAATCTTAAGAAGAAAACACACCCACAGAGGAAACACGACCACTTGGTAAACGCATTTGCTTGCAAGACGGACAGTGCCTCCGATTGGGCTATTAGAACGGTACACACCTAACATCAATAGGGCAACCGCTAGAGTCTCAAGTCTACGAGGACGAAGCAAAGCAGCGCCTTCATTGGATTGCGGCAACGCTGTACGACTGCCCCATCATACCGAATTGGTTCATCGCTCAGATCGCATTACTAAGGGAACGAATGGGTTGATAGGGGCACTACCAAACAAATAAGTCTGCCTTCCGAACTAAAATGGATCAAATTAGGAGCTGCCGAGTTATATACTCGGTGGCTTTTTCATTATACCCTTCGACTACTGGGGGATGAGAGAGTAGAAAAAAACTTTGTGAATGGCAGATTCTCACCAGTGATCTGGTCTTTTTAGCTCTTCTTTTGCAGGAATAAGGAGGGAATTTGTCGAAAAGAAATGATACGTGGAAATTAAACCGTGTGTTACGGAGGTACAATGAAAAATAAGTTGAAAATGAGTGTTAAGCTCGCGGCTGTGCTTACTGGGGTATCTATGGTTTTCGGGAATCTCACTGCACTCGCAGCAGACAACGATGTTCAAAATGCCGCACTAGACTATTTAAATGACGTCAGGGCTCATATGGGTATTCCTTTGATGGAACTAGATCCTTCACTTACCTCTGCAGCAGGCAACCATGCGAATTATCTCCTCGTGAATCAGGAGAACGGACATACAGAAGCACCGAACAAGCAAGGCTTTTCAGGCAAGCTTCCTTGGGATCGAGCAGCAGCGGCGGGTTTGGATACGGATAAATACGGTGTATTTGAGGATGTTTCATTTACGACGGATTCGCCAGAAGTTGGTGTTCAGTCCTTGTTGGACGCACCGCTTCATCGCGCGAGTCTGATCCTCCCGGACATGTCACTCCTCGGCGTTGGGTATAACAAGCATGCACTTGTTCTTAATCCTGCGAAAAAGTGGTTCACGTACGCAGGAACAGGTGTTTATCCTTATGATGGACAGCGGGGAGTACCAATTGGATTTTATGGTTTTGAGATTCCGAATCCATTAGAACAATTCAATCTGGAGAAGTCGGGGTATTTTATCACCTATGCAGGCGTAGCTCAAGAAAAGTCGGACGTAACTGCCTCAATGATAGATAGTCAAGGTGTCTCCGTTGAGATTTACAAATTAAAGCAAGAACTAGGGGATACGAACGCATGGCATATTATTCCGAAGCAAGAGCTTGCTTATGGCCAAACATATACCGTAACGGTTGAACAAACAACTTGGTCTTTCACAACTGTAGAAAATCCAGCTAAGCCATCTACGACGGAACAGAAGGGGAATCCGGTCAAAACGGACCCGCCAAAGAAATTTACACAGAACGATGTAGGCATTCGTGTGAATGGAACTTATATTGACGTTTCTCCAAAGGCCAAAATCATTGGAGAAAGCACGTTCATCCCGCTTCGTGGCGTATTCGAAGCGATGGGAGCCAAAGTGATTTGGGAGGGGACACGTCAACAGGTTACGATCGTGAAAGGCTCCAAAACGATTGTTTTGAACATTGGGAACAAACAAGCGCTAGTCAACGGAACAGGACAGGCACTATCGAACGCGCCATTTATTTCCGCGGAAGGTTCTACGTATGTTCCATTACGATTTGCAACTGAAGCGCTTGGCGCGCAAGTGGCATGGGAAAGTGATAAGTGGACTGCTGTCATCAATCAGATGGATTAGGTGAAGTGAAAGATGAGAAAGTGCAACCATTATAGTTGAATAGTCCAAATCAAGCTGAAATGCGTGCAAATGTGCAACCTTTTCAGAGAGAAGCACCCTTTTGGCGCGATTGTGCTCCAGAAGGGTGCCTTTTTGCAGTAATTTTCAAATAATAGCCGTATTTCACGAAAATAAGTGCCTATATGCAATTTTCAGGGGTTCATCGAGCTAGGCCTTAGCGCAATGCCTTCAAAGCCCCGCTCCAAGCGATGACTTGATCGAACATGGTATTCGCAGCGGTATCCTGACGCTGGTTGGGCTTGAGTACGGTAAAGTTCTCAAAATCAGTGAAGAGGGACAACGTTACCTGAGCGCGAACGCTGGCCATATGTAATTCGGCAATGATGAGACGCAAATTCTCAGCTGCGCGAGCTCCACCTGTACCACCACCATAGCTGACGATCCCAGCTGCCTTGTCTCTCCATTCATTGAACAAGAAATCAAGCGCATTCTTCAAAGCGGCAGGAACGGCGTGATTGTACTCTGGTGTCACGAAGATGTAACCATCATAAGCTTGAATCGCGTTCGACCAAGCAATCGTATGTTCTTTGGTGTATTTCATCAACATAGGAGGATGGGGTTCATCATACAAAGGTAAGTTGAAATCTGCCAGATCGACGATCTCGAATATTGCATCCGTGCGTTTGCTTGCGACTTCGTGTACCCACTGAGCGACGACTTCGCCTCTTCGACCTGGGCGTGTGCTGCCGAGTATTATGCCAATTTTTAACATCGTGATAGCCTCCAATAGTGTACGTCATATAAGAGTAGCATAACGTTCGAGCGGCAGCTCACGCAATTGAAAATACAGTTATAACAAATGTTTCCCATTTGAAAGTATTAAGACGAAAAATTGTTAACATAATATATGTTAAGTTAACTTATTGGTAAAAGTGACGTTTCCGAGTCATAATACATGTTATATTTTGAAAATTGTATGAACATAAAGGGGATGTATATGATTTATCTTACAAGCTCCTATATAATTTATTAGTAGACATTGTGATTAGATAAATGAAGGGTGGTCGCTTTTCTTATGAATACCTCTATATACTTTGTTATATTTTCGGTTATTTTGTTATTTGGTTTATTATCGACATTTATTATCGGGTTTTCCCGTAAAAATCGTGAAGGAGATCAGTCCTATTTTCAGAAGACAGGTACGAAATGGGTAAGACTTACTTCTCTATATGTCATCTCCATTGCAGCAGGCTTATTAGCCTTGTTAGCCTTTATTCGATACACAATTGAATAGATGTAAATATAAAAAAATCTCCCGGAAAGGAGATTTTTTTATTTGGATTAGGTGGGATTCAAGCCGGCAGCGATGGTAACGTATTGATTTTGATAAAATGAATCTGCAACGATCCGAAAAAAGCTTTCCCTTGATTGTAATACAATTCACATTTGTACCCATACTGGCAAGCAATGGCTTGTAAGCATTTGAATCCAGGGAGCGATCTTACCATAGATGTGATTTGCTTGGTAATATGATTGGGAAGTTTCATGACCATGGAAGACGCATTAATGCCATCAACAACAGAGATAAAACTGGGAAACTCGGGTCTCTTGAGCAGTGACAGGTTCATATGATCCTCTGCAATTTGTAAGATCTCTTTGTTCAATCGATTGAGGTTTAAGGTCATATGTTTATAAAAATAGATACCATACCCGATTTTGTTCGTAAAAGGATTTAATCGTTTCTTCCATTTCAGCACGTTTGCTTCCCAGTAGGACTCCAGTTGATCACTAATTCTTGTCCAGTTTAATCGTGATGTGAGAAAATGTTTCATTCGTATACTCCTTAAACCTATAGATTCTGTTCTTAAGTATGACGTTGGAACTAGGTATATCGTTCAAATACACTACATTACGAGAGCAGTATCTGGACAAAACCTTCAGCGGCAACGGATAATTTCATGTTATATCTTATGGCAAACCCTATACTACGTGGTGGAAGTGGCTCCTCCAATGTGAGCTCCACAAGTGACCCTGATTGAAGTTCATTTTGCACAAATGATCGACTTATGAAAGCAGCGCCATAACCTAACCTTGCGAACTCTGCTAGGAGATCAATGTTCCCTAATTCAATGTCTGGATTCACGACGAATCCTTGTGACCCGAACCATTTCTCGATAGCCACACGAGTACTGCTTCCAGGCGATAAGAAGAGAAGAGGTAGCTCCGCGAGCTCGCGGGTAGAGATGGGGCGAGTCGCTAATTCGCTGAAACTTTCACCAACCACGAAGCAATCCTCGAGCACAGCCAAGGTGTGAACAGTCAACTCAGAATCATCGATCGGCAGATGAACAATCGCACAATCAATCTCACCTTCCTTCAAACGTTTCGTAATTTCACCCGTCTTCCCATGTGATAATCGAATTCGTATTCCAGGGTATTGCTGATGATAGGCATTCAATTGAGGCAACAGCAGGTGCTTAATTAATGAATCACTAGCCCCGATCCGAATCTCTCCCTGAAGTCGTTGCTTAAGGTTGCGAAGATGCTTCTGTCCCGAATCCAGCATGGCGAAGGATTGTTCCACGTAATCTAAGAGCGTTTGGCCTTCTTCGGTGAGCTCAACACCTTTCGATAGTCGATGAAACAATTGGAGTCCGAGACCTTCTTCCAGTTGCTTAATCGCATAGCTTACGGATGGTTGTGTTATATGCAGTTCTTGCGCGGCCTTCGTTAAATTGCGGCATTTGGCTGTATGCAAAAAAATGCGATACCATTCTAAATTGATCATATGATATAGTTCACCTCTATGGCAAGATGTGTATATTTGAATTTCATTTATTCCAATGAACTTATTATAATAGCCATATAGGAAAAACACAAAAGAGGTGGCGAATATGGCGAACATCCGGATTTCTGATCCAGGTTGTGCATCGAAGACATGTCCAGGATATTATGAACACATAGCTGCATTAGGTGTAGAAGTTACTTACTAAACAGGAGGCATACAAATATATGGCTGGCAATACATTCGGTGAAATTTTTAAAATTACAACTTTCGGAGAATCACATGGCGCCGCGGTAGGCGTCATTGTGGATGGTGTAACACCAGGCATCGAGATAGATGAAGCCTATATTCAGAAGCAAATGGATCGCAGAAAACCTGGACAATCCTCGGTGACCTCTCCGCGTAAAGAATATGATATTATTCATATCTTATCGGGTGTATTTGAAGGGAAAACAACAGGAACGCCACTATTCGTCAATCTCTATAATCAAGATATGAAGCCGGAAGCTTACAATGATATTCAGAATTCATATCGACCTGGCCATGCAGACTTCACGTATTTGCAGAAATATGGAATCCGTGATCATCGCGGGAGTGGGCGGGCTTCAGGTAGAGAAACAGCAGGGAGGGTAGCTGGAGGGGCAGTCGCTCGAAAGCTGCTTGAACATAGAGGTGTAGAAGTGTTGGCCTATACACGTGAGATCGGTGGAATTTCATGTCAAACCTTCGAAGAGGAAGCGATTGAGCGCAATGCGGTTCGTGCATGTGATCCCATTGCTGGAGCCAAAATGATTGAAAAAATCGAACAATTAGCAGCGATTGGGGATAGCTGTGGTGGTATAGTAGAATGCCGCATTCGTGGGGTGATGCCAGGTCTTGGAGAACCAGTATTTGATAAATTGGATGCTGAATTAGCGAAAGCGATGCTCTCTATCGGAGCAGTTAAAGGGATTGAATTCGGTGCGGGGTTCGCGGCTTCTTCGATGCTAGGCAGTGAGCACAATGATGAAATGGACAGCGAGGGATTTCTTAGTAATCATTCTGGTGGCATTCTAGGCGGGATAAGCACGGGGCAAGAAATTATATTCCGAATTAGTGTGAAGCCAACTTCATCAATTTCTGTTGCTCAGAAGACGTTAAACGTGAAAGGTGAAGAACAAGAGATTCGAACAATCGGTCGTCATGATCCGTGCATTTGTCCGCGAATTGTGCCTGTGGTAGAAGCGATGGCTTGTCTGGTTTTGGAAGATTTGTACAAACGGCAAGCGGCTAATCATGGATAAATAGAAGTACAAGATGCCCCCTTCTCCGAAGGGGGCATCTTGTTAATATTATTTCTTAAATCCCTCAACAGCTTTAATCGCGTGATTAGCAATTTCAGTTGCTTCTGTAAGGGTAATCCCATCTTGCGGAAGGAATGTACCATCAGCTTGCAGCTCGACAATATCCAAAGCAAGCGCGGTTTGGATGGCGCCAACATGTAAGATATCAATCTTGTCATTATCTTTGATGTCGACAGGGTTTAACTTAATCATCGGTAACTTCTCACTGGTTTGCAACGTGTGAATGAGAAGATAGGTGAACGATTCACGCGTTACTTTAGCATCTGGATCAATCTTAATTTGGATATCCGCACCTAATTTACCAAGTGTATCCGTGATAAGCTGAACACTTTGTGTGGAGGAGATAGGGTCAATGCTTACGACGGGTGCTTGATGAGTTTTCAAGTATGCTAGCGCATTAAATACTTCCTCTGCAGCCTCAGCACGCGTAATTTCATCCTTAGGATGGAAAGTATCATCTGTATTCAATGTAATAATCCCGTATTTAAGTGCACGTTGAATCGATCCCGAATAATCAACGGTAAGCTGATCGCCATCTTTAATGTCCACAACAACGGGGTTAATCAATGGGAGTTTCTTACTAATTTCGATCGCCCGAACGAGCTGATGTGTAAACTCTTCACGTGTTAGTTTCTTAGTTGGGTTCAGATCTTTGGGGAGTTCAACATTATTGACAGCTGCGACGATAAGTGCTTGTGAGTACCAAGCGTCATTGGATGCATTCGCATAATAATCACTAGCTTTGGGCTCTTTCACGAAATTCACCAAATCCAAATTAAGTCCAAGTGCATTCACTAGCATTTGTGCGGTTTGGGAAGCTGTAATCTTCTCTTGCGGGGCAAAGAGTGTAGATGTCATTCCACTGATAATACCACTTTGTTGTAGCGATATAATTTTATCTTTTGAACCGATATTGTTTAGGTCAGTGAAGGAGCTTGTTGCGGCAAAACTTTGGCCGACTAGAGATAGGGATAGCAGGGCTGTTGCAGCAGTTAGCGTGATGGTTTTGATTGTTTTTTTCATTTTCTTTCACCTCATATGTTTTTTGTTTTCAGAAACATAAACGGAGGTGTGAATCAAAAGGTTGCACCTGCTTTTAAATTAGTTACTATCATGTTGGAATGTTAGTTGATTTAGTAGTAGTAAAATCATAGTCCCCCCATCTCTAAAGCTGCATGAAGTTGTTGGACGCCGGGCACGATTTCATTGAAATGCGGCCTTGCAAAGCTTAGGCGAATCCACCCTTTATTTGAACCATATACAGTTCCCGGCACAAAGATAACGCCTCTTTTGGTAGCTTCTTCAAGCCATTTAAATTCATCAACTTCGCGATTGATTCTACACCAAAGCGTAAGTCCCCCTTCGGGTATGGCATAGGAAATCATATCTCCCATGATTTCAGTTAGTCCTCGCATGAGTTCATTTCTTTTCTTGGCTAATTCTTTGCGTAAGAAGTGTATGTGTTTCTCAAGATGACCTTCCTTAATAAAAAGATTAGCAACCCACTGAGGGATACTACTTAAGCCGAAATCCATCTGTGCTCTAGCATCGGCTAATCGACTAATGACAGATTGGGGTGCAATTAACCAACCAATTCGTAAGCCAGAAGAAGCTGTTTTGGAAAGGGATCCAATATATAAAACATTGTTATTCTTATCTAGTGATTTCAAGGTTGGAGGTGGGTGACCATCGAAGGCAGTTAATGTAAAGGTGTCATCTTCAACAATTGGAATGCCTAGCTCTGAGGCAATTTCAAGTAACCTCATTTTTCGTTCAGTTGGCATGACACTACCCGTTGGATTTTGGAAATTAGGATTAACAAAAACCATGCGAATCTTATGTTTACGATATAATGTCATAACTTCTTCTGGGTTGATGCCATGTTCATCGGAGGGTAAGCGGAATAATCGTAGTCCTGCCGATTGGAACATTGGCAAGGAATAGCAGTAAGAAGGGTCTTCAATAGCAACCGCGTCACCAGGGTTTAATAAACACTGTAAAATTAAATATAAAGACTGTTGAGATCCAGACGAAATTAAAATAGATGAGTCCGTTGTATGTATGTGAAGATGCTGAGCTAGAAAGGAAACGAGTGTTTCCCTAAGCTGTGCGCACCCCTGCGGGTTATCATATCCCAGTTGTTCATAAAAGGGTCGTTTCTGCAGCAGCTCACGAATCGTTTCTTGCGGATATAAATCCGGAGACAACTGACCGCTTGCGAAGTCGATAAGTCCTTTTTTGTGAAGTAATTCTTCGCGAATACGACGTACGAAAGGTTGATTTGGTAAGAAGTTCCCAGCCTCAACATACTCCTTCCAATTCGGTGTTTGGTTAACCCCACTTTCCTCATTGGGATTCGAAACAATCGTGCCGTTGCCTTTACTACTCACCAGTAAGCCAGTAGCCCGAAGTTCTTCGTAAGCAGCCACCACGGTACTTCGATTGACTCGAAGAACAGAGGCTAATTTACGTTCGGAAGGAAGCATAGTGCCTGGAGGGAACTCTCCAAATACGATGCGGTGTTCCATATAATCCGCTATTTGTTGATAAATAGGCGTTTTGCTTGATCGATCTGGCTTCCACATAAAATATACCAACTTTTATCAAATTTTTGTCTATTCATATCCGAACTTACCTTATGTGTGCAACGAAAAAATACAAAAAAACACCCCGTGTCCCAAAGTCAGGGTTGTCTATTTTTTCAATTTTTCACACACTTGGCCAAAGATCATTATAATTTTTAAGTATCATATCATATATCTTAATCACTTGTGTATGCTTATTAAGTAAAAATATATTATTAAGTTATTAAAATGAAGTACCAATAATAAATAGGTTTTTAGGATAAACTTGGATGGTTAGTTTTCTTGATGAGTGGATGGTTACATCGTGATCAATTCTAGTTATGATGAGGAATGTGTGCCTAGTCATTATACATATCGCATGTCATTTCACACGTCATGAGGAGTTTCACAGATGAGAGCAATGAATCCACGATCTATGAGCGAGATAAATTCAAGAATTAAAATCCTTCAAATAAAAACCGATCTATTATCATTATTCGCTTCCGGTGAATCACTATCTACTATATTGAGAGCAATTGAAAAGACTAAACGAGCCATTACCTTACCACACAAACGTAGAAATTCTTTGCTTTCTTCAAGACAAGTAAAAATAAATCAAGATGAACAACAAGAGATCAAACAGATCTTAAGAGAATTGAAAGCTTGTGCGATCAAACGTAATGAAGATAAAAAGAACTTATTAGCTTTAGTGTATCACGATTCCTTAACTGGATTACGAAACAGAAGATATTTTAAGGAAAAATTAACAACCTTAGTTCAAAAACAACATAAACAAGACTTGAAAATTGAACTGATGTTTATTGATTTAGATCATTTCAAATGGATTAATGATTCTCTTGGCCATGAGGCTGGGGATCGCTTACTCATTCAGATTGCAAGGCGCATTCATGCATGTGTTGGTCCATATGGCACTGTCGCTCGTTTAGGTGGCGATGAATTTACAGTTATTCTTGAAGGGAATCATCCAAGTGGTCCAATGGTCGATGTGGCCGAGCGTATAATTGAAGCGTTTAAAGAGCCGGTATGGTTAGACAAGCATGAAATAAGGGTAACGATGAGCGCTGGCATAAGTGTATTTCCTGATCATGGATTAACTGCCAGTATGCTTATGAAGAGAGCAGATAAAGCCATGTATCATGCAAAGCAAGAAGGCAGAAATCAATTCGCTATGTATCAATCAACCTTTGATGAAGGGGAATATAAACGATTTCTATTTAAATCACAATTTGTCAAAGCACTTGCAGATCGGCAATTTTATTTGGATTATCAACCAAGAGTGGAGCTAGACAGCGGAGAAATTCAAAGTCTTGAGGCCTTGGTGAGATGGAACCATCCTGATCAAGGAATTGTAGGACCTATGGAGTTTATTACACTTGCGGAAGAAACAGGGTTTATCATGCCGTTAGGTGAATGGGTATTTCAGGAAGCTTGCAGGCAAATTAAAGAGTGGCAACAGAAAGATTTACCCCCCGTTAGAGTGGCAATTAACGTGTCACCGAAACAGTTTCTGCAACCTTCATTCGTCAATAAAATAAAAGAGATTCTTAGAGTGAACGACATTAAACCAAGTTGCATCGAAATTGAAATCACAGAAAGCGCATTAATGAAAGATGAACCACATATTATTGATGCTCTGAAAGTGATTAAGGGAATGGGGATATCCCTATCCATTGATGACTTTGGGACGGGCTATTCGTCGCTGCAGTATTTGAAAACTTTTAAATTTGATGCTTTAAAAATAGATAGAAGTTTCATTAAAGATTTGCCGCAAGACAAAGCTCTGACGAAGATGATTATCTCATTAGCACGGAAATTGAAGCTTAAAGTCATTGCTGAGGGAGTGGAAACACATGAACAGCATACTTGGTTATTGAATAGTGGCTGTCATCAAGCTCAAGGCTATCTATACAGTAAGCCGCTCGGAGCGTCGGATGTTGAATATATATTAAATGAATGAGGGAAAGTTACATGGGTCGTGAAGGGCAAATACAACATCGTAATTATGAGGAAATTGTTGAGCTCATTCTATCTTTACAACATATTGAGTTTACGGTAAATCAAGTTAACGATGAAGTGCCTGACAACTTAGATGCTCAAGCTCATTATGAGAATGAGGGAAGTAACCAATGCTTTGTGAAAGAGAATGCGTGGGGAAATGCCGTGGAACAGCTGGATACGCCTGATATCTTTCATATAAAAAAGTTTTATATATATATTGAAAATTGTGGGATCGAACATCCATATAGACAAGAATTATGTGATGTCATTCTGGAGTATGCGAGGCAGCAAGGAGCTACAACCATATTCTTGGATGCGCCTAGTGTCTCAGGAAGTTCACCCTCTTTTTTTGAGAGGAATGGGTGGGTCCCCGTCTCTAAGCACGATCTGCCGATTCGTAATCGGTATCCAGACCGAAGTTCCTCCTATCATCGCTTTGATATCATTTAGTTGGTAATCCAACTTTCGTATATGGATTCATTTCATTAATGATAACGATAGATTATCGAATATTGATACTTTTCATCAATTATTTGATAATGAAGCTGTAAGAAGCAGATGCGATTAATCATTAAGAAAGTATGATTTGATCCACGTATTAGAATGATGTGATACATGCACATAAAGAAAGTGCATCATTCATTGAGAAAGGTGGCAAAACCATGGAAACAGTTCAATACGACTTTGAATTTGATAATGCTATATTATTCGGGCAATTTATCATGGTCATGAGGGACGGAAGAATTGTTGGAGGAGATATAATTGATGCATGGAATGAAAATGAAGTCAAAGTGGGTGACAAATGGTTTTCACGTAAAAAGTGTTCATTTATTGTGTCACCTGCACCTCATACCTCTATTTTTTACTGATCAGACAAGGAGCCGCGATGCGGCTTCTTTTTTTTGACGAAGACGAAGTTAAACCGTACTTTTTTCTGCCAACTTCAATGTAACAATATGATGTGATAATAAGTCGATAAATAACCGGGCAGCCTGACTTAAATACTTATCTTTATGATGGATGATACCTATTTCCCTATGCAGCGTTGGATTTACGATTTTAATTGCTGTTAATTGTTTATCGTCGTACATGTTCAAGTAAGTTTTGGATAGCGCGGTCACGCAAGCACCTGATTTTACAAGGCCAATAATCGTTTCAATCGCGGTTGTCTCGATAATCGGCTCCATATGTATGCCACAGACTGTGCTATTTAAATCAATGACTTGACGACACTTATGCGATTGGGGGAATAGGATAAGCGGGTAACTGCTGATTTCGTCAAAGTTAATGCTTTCACGGTCGGCCAAATCGTGGTCTCTAGAAACAGCCAAATAGATATCTTCTTTGTACAATGGAATTTTACGAATACGTTCATCTTCAACAGGGAAAATCGTGATGGCTAAATCAATTTGATTCTGTATGACTCGCTCCACAATATCGTCAAGATTGAGAATTTTAATTTGCACTTCAGGATAAATGTGATGGAAGTCGAGTAATAAAGATGAAACAAGCTGCGTTAACTCACCAGGAAGTGCACCAATGGATAACGTTCCGCGGTTAACCTTCTGAAGCTCCAAAATCTGTACTTTGACATTATTTAAGGAAGAAAAAATCACTTTGCACTCCTGTAATAAAATTTTACCCGCTTCAGTGATTGCAATTTTTTTACCGATTCGATCAAATAATGGGACCCCTAACTCATCCTCTAGTGATTTAATTTGATGGCTCAACGTCGGCTGACTCATCCCCAGTTTCTCTGAAGCCCTTGTAAAATGCAACTCTTCACAGATGGCTATAAAGTATTCAAGTTGTCGAAACTCCATAATTCTACCTCACTTTTATCCGGATATTCACAAATAGTAGTATGTATCACATGAAAAGTAAATACGCCTCATCATTCATATTATTGATGATAACGATAGAATATCAAATATTGATACTTTTCATCAATTATTCAATAATGATACTTATGTTGCAGCATAAACAGTTGTGTAAGCCGAAAATAATAAAGATAGAAAGTAGTGACAATTAACTATGCAAACCATAACTGCCATACCCAAACAAAAAAGCATCGGTTCTGTACAATTTCTACCCGTTAATCTCTTTGCGTCGGTTATGGGAATTTCAGGTCTGTCATTGGCTTGGAGACAAGCAAGTAAGTTATTCGGTACTTCACTTGTAATCGCCGATATCATTGGAATTGCCGCGGTGCTTATTTTTATCATATTAAGCTTAGGATATATGTCTAAGTGGATTCTCTACCCGCAAAAAGTCAAAGATGAGTTTAAGCATCCCATCATAGGAAATTTCTTTGGTACGATCACGATTGCTATTTTATTACTGTCTTCCGTGGTTGGAAACTACAGTGAATTGACTGGTCAAGTGCTCTGGATCATCGGAACTGTAACGACATTAGTACTTAGTTTTATCATCGTTGCACGTTTGTTAGACGGGAATCATGAGCATGGTCATGCGGTGCCAGCTTGGCTCATTCCTGGGGTAGGAACACTTGATATTGCGGTTGCAGGTGGGAGTATGCCGTTTGCCTGGGCACATGAAGTAAATCTGCTTTCTTTAGCGATCGGCGGCATTGTAGCTTTAGTATTCCTTACTATGATCCTATCCAGATTGATACATCATACACCCATGCATGCAGGATTAACGCCATCTATGCTTATCATGATTGGGCCGTTTGAGGTTGGATTTCTTGGCTATGTTAATTTTGAGCATCGAATTGATCAGTTTGCATCGATCTTGTTTTACTTTGGTCTGTTCTTGTTCATTGTATTGTTCTTCAAAGTATTTAAAAAGTCAATTCCGTTTGGCGCTTCCTGGTGGGGTGTAAGCTTTCCATTGGCTGCACTCAGCAACGCTGCTTTGCAATATGCGATGTTTGTAAATTCGTGGCCGCTAATTGCCATTGCTGCAATCATTCTTGTTTTGATGAACATCGTATTGGTCGTTCTCTTTGTTCGAACATTAAAGTCGTTATTTAATGGGAATCTGCTTAAAGGATGATCCCGAATATATCCGATTAGGTCCTGATTAACTAACCTTTTAATAGATAAGTATTGATTGTCGGATAATCGAAATCTATTCATCAGATACTAAACAGTCCAAAGATTTTTAATAAATAAGAGGTATCCAGCTGCTATGAACGATTTCATTGTAAATAAAATTACGAAAAGTTCAATGAGGAAGTCATTATTTCACTTTACACGGGCACGAAATTTGCCTTCTATCTCACATATCGATGCCTTGTATTCTTGTAATCAGGTAAATCCTCAGTTATCGGATGCAAGGAGAGAAGTGAGGAGAGATATTCAATTTCATGGACATCTTTTTGTAGCAAACGCGCATTTAAAGATTGCCGATCAGGTAATGGCTAGCGACACCACTCATCTGGAATTTCACCAGTATGTGGATAAGCATGTATTTTTCTGGCCAACGCAACGAGATTGTAAGAAAATGCTAGAGATTTACTCAAAAAGAGAACCAAATGAAGATTTCGCTATCCTTCAATTAGATGCTCAGTCGTTGATGACTGACTTTTATGACAGTATTAAATTGACAAAGTACGATTCGGGAAGCTCACCTCGTTACCCAACTCGCACGTCATATAGAAAAAGTTTGGGAATGTTTTTACCAATAAACCAATTTGAGGTTGTGCATCGAAATGATGTTCCTACAAAACCATCTGAGATACGTGAAGTCCTTGTCGAAGGAAAAGTGACGAATCTGAGTCGCTATCTTCAAACCGTGTATTGTGATAATCGTAGCGTAATGAATGACAATTGGAAGGAACATGCACAGACTATACAAGGATTTTTAATGTAGGGTTGGGAAAGGGGAGCTACAAAATGATCTGGAAAACGTTGAAATCGAGAGGTTTTTTATCCGGATACATGCTAATTATTCTCATGCTAGTTGGTTCAGTAAGTCTGCAACAAAAAGAAATTCTCTTTCCAGAAATTGCTGGTATGGCTATGGGTGTGATGGTATTTCCAGTTCCCCATTGGATGAAGAAGCCTCTTCACCTGTGGCTTTCCCCAACAATAGCAGCATTCCTAGGTACTGCCCTAAATGGGTTCTCCTTAACAACTCTATCTAAACTTTGGCTAGCTTTTGTCATTATAGTTGTTCTCATGCACCTATTTCGTGTCAATTTTGGACCAACTATACCAGCTGCGTTGCTGCCAATTTTTTTAGGTTTGCATGACTATGTTTTTGCCATGACGACAGCTGTTTTTACTTTTGTAATTATGTTAGTCGCTTATAAATGGAGGAAACCAGATACGTTGACTCCCAGTGGTGCGCAAAATATTCGGAATATAACGGAAACGGTTATCATTAGCATCATTTTATGTCTTTGGATCGGACTGGCATTTGCAACTAACTTAGAAGTTATCTTGGTTCCACCTGTGTTTGCCCTCATATTCGAGGTTTTTCATACAGAAAAATTTAATTGGAAAATGATACCATCTCGGTTAGTGGTATTGACACTTACTGCTCTTTTTGCGGTTAGCGTCTATCATGTATTGCCCGGTTCAATCGTTTGGGTTGGTGTAATCAACGTGCTGATCACACTCATTCTCTGCATGTTGTTTAAAACACCTGTACCTGTTGCATTCGGTGTCTCCTTAATGCCACTGATCGCTCCTGAATGGGGGAGCTGGGCATTTCCAATAGGTGTCTTTGTCACTACAGGAGTTTTGTTGGGTATGTCAGCAGCCTATCGCCAAATAAGAAATAAACAAGCGATGATAAAAATGAGATGATCTATGAGTGGCCGTAAATTCGTACGGCATCATCCAACTTCATGTTATACTAAAATGAAAAGATGATGCAACGCGAAGTTGTCCTTAAACCGAAGGGAAAGATGAAGATGGATTCCAATCTTTATGTAAGTATCGGTGTCAAGCTTACGGTCGCTCTGATAGGTCTTCTAATCATGACTAGGCTACTGGGCAAGAAAGAGATTTCTCAATTGACTGCCTTTGATTTCGTTTCTTCATTAATGCTCAGTGAATTGGTCGGGAATACGATTTATGATGATGAGATTCATCTTAGCCATCTTGTTTTCGCACTGATTATCTGGACGATTCTAGCACTAGGTTTAGAAAAGTTTATTGCACTATTCCCCAAAATATCTCGATATGCCGCTGGAACGCCAGATTTGATTGTCTGTGACGGCGTGGTCGACTTCAAAGCGATGAAACGCAACAATCTCGATTTCGCCCAATTAGGGATGTTGCTTCGGGAAAATAATATATTCTCGCTGCGTGAAGTAGCCTATGCTTTGTTCGAGACGAACGGCAGCATCAGTGTACTGCGCCAGAAGAACCCGGAAGAGCACATCGGCAACGTCACAGAACGGCAGGGCGGCGTCAGCCTTCCCGCCTACATTATTGAAAACGGCAGCATCAATGAAGACACATTGAAGCGCTTAGGGCGAGACCGGAAATGGGTTGACCAGCTTTTGCAACTTAGTGGAATTGCGGATCATGAGTGCGTGCTTTTCGCGGAGTGGTCGGATTCGAGCGGTCTGTATTATCAGCTTAAGGAGAAGAAAAAAGCTTAATTTAATCCGGAAATAAAAAATAAAGGTGGAAGTCAAGGATTACATTCCTTTTCTTCCACCTTGAGTCGTTTTAATAGACTTATTCACATGATTTTACAATAATAGGGAGCGGATCGTCACATAGATCTGCTCCCAGATTTCGTTGTGGCAACACATTAAGATACTTTACGCAATGCAGCCGCGGCAGTACGTTGCGCTCTATCTGCGGGCAGGAGTAAGATCAACACCGCTAGGAGAGAAGCCGTCAAGAAAACGGCTGAACCCATAATCGAGACGGAGATTGCATGGGTGAAAGACGTAGTCGAAGGAACAGCCTGACGATTCACAGCCTCGAAGACGGCAATCAGTACCGCGAGACCGAGTGATGCGCCTGTCTGATGAGCAACATTGACGAGTCCTGATGCAGCTCCTGCATCCTTAGCTTCAACATCAGACAACCCCAGAGTTGTGAAGGGCTGGAAGATCATCCCCGCACCACACCCCATGACGATTAAAGGGAGAAACAAATGAGTGAAATAGCTAGAATCAGCTGAAAGCATGCTCAACCAGCTTGTTCCTGTGATCGCGATTAGTAATCCGATGATTAATACTTTCGCATTCCCGAACCGGGTTACAAGAGAAGGCATGGCATACATCATCCCAAACTGTATGACCGTGAACGGCATGATCGCAAGTCCGGCCTCCAGAGAATTGAAATGAAGGACGTTTTGTAGAAATTGTGGGACGAAGAAAAAGATTGGATAATTCCCACACAAAAGCAACAGTCTACCTAAATAGGCTCCAGATCGCGTGCGACTTGCAAACAGACGTAGAGGAGTGATCGGTTCTTTCACCCTTGCCTCAATCCACACGAAAGCCGCAAGTGAGATACTTCCGAGAGCGAGAGAGCCCCATACCTCCGGCGTCCCCCAGCCGGCAGAAGCTGCCTCAACAAAACCGAATGCTAGAGCCGTCATGCCGATCACCGAGGTCATGGCTCCCATGATGTCAAGTCGACCCGATTTCGACTCCGTTTCCTGCATGTAACGAGGCACCATAAGCAGCAAAGCGATACCGATTGGTACGTTGAGGAACATACCGGCGCGCCAAGAAATTAGATCTGTCAACAGTCCTCCGACGATTAAACCAACGCTGCCGCCGGCTCCCGCTACAGCGCTGTAGACGGCGATCGCTTTCGAGCGTTCGCGGGCTTCCGAGAAGCTAACGGACAATAAGGCGAGTGCAGACGGCGTTGCGATCGCTGCAGCTATTCCTTGCATTGCGCGAGCCACCAGCAGAAGCGTCGCGGAGGGTGCCATGCCAGCTAGCATGGAGGCAACTGAAAACAATGTAATCCCAACGCTGAATGTTTTTCTTCTGCCTAGGATGTCACCAGCTCGGGCTCCAATCAACAGGAAACCTCCGAACGCTAAGATATAAGCGTTTTGTACCCAAGTCAAAGCCGCCGTGGACAGGTGGAGTGTACGGCCAATTTCGGGTATTGCCGTGACCAACACGGAAGCATCGAGTACCATCATCAACTGACAGGTGACGATCATCGCCAAAATAATTCGTTTCGAATGTTCATTCAAGAGGAATTCCTCCCTTTCAAGGTATAGCGTTATTATGACGCGAATCCGAGTCAGGAAGTAGCTCGTTTCTGCCGAAAAATTGCACAATACTACAAATTCGATTTTTCTTAGTTGTATAAATAGGTTGGCGATCCTAGAAGAAAGCCTTATAATAAGATAAGGAATACGAATGGAGGAATAATCCTTTGGGGAAAGAATTAGAACAATTATTGAGTTATGTAGGCTCATTTAATCTTAGAGAGGGTCGTACGGAGACCTCCATACCTTTTTTTTCGCTGATTCGACGTAACCGTCCGACGGCAATTATCCCAGGCGTTCTGACACCGTCTTTTTGCCTAATTCTACAAGGGTCCAAAAAACTTCATCTCGGTGAGGAAACGGTCTACTATAGTGCAGGTGATTATTTGGTTTCGTTAATTGATATTCCAGCCTCCGGTCAAGTCGTCGGCGCTACGCGGCAATCACCGTATATTGGACTACGAATTGATATAACGACAGAAGAAATTACTTCTGTTATGACGGATGCCGGTATTCACGTGCAACCGCTTGACGGGAAGTTGAGCCCTGGCGCCTATGTAGGCAAGTCTGATGAGCATTTGCAGCTCTTATTCATCAAGCTAGTGGAGCTGCGGGGCAAGCCGGAAGCGGAAATCCGTTTTATGTCCTCGCTGATTAAGCGTGAGATGATTTTTCGTTTACTTACGGGAGATTATGGGCACTTGTTTGTCCAACGAGCCTTCATGGACCAGCAGAATGAAGGGATAGGTCAGGCCATTGAATGGATAAAAGAAAATTACAACAGAACCTTCTCAATCGAAGAGGTAGCGAAATCGTCCAAGATGAGTGTCTCAGGACTTCATCATAAATTTAAAGCTGTCACGACGATGGCTCCATTGCAGTATCAGAAGCAGCTCCGCCTTCAAGAAGCCAGAAGGCTCATGTTGAATGGCTCCGTGAATGCCACAGCCGCCGCGTTGGAAGTTGGCTATGAGAGCCCGGCACAATTCAGCCGGGAGTACCGCAGACTCTTCGGACTACCTCCATTGCAAGATATCAAAGCATTTCATAGAAAACCAATTCCGGAAGCGTTCGAGAGCAGTTAGAAAACTGCTAGTCGGGTCTAAACGACGTAAGGAAGCCGGTTAAATGAAATCGCGTAAAAAACGTTTGCAATTAGGGAGCTTTTTCTTAGCGAAAAAGGGACAACATACATCGGAATAGGATTGGGTAAAGATGGAAAAACAATCGGGAGGAAGAGCGTATGGCCGTATCCTAAATGGATTTCAATTCTCCAAACGTACAGTGTATTTCTACGATCTGAAGAACAATCGTACATTCACAAAAGATACGAACAATTATATTAACGCCTTGGGTATTCAGCAACTCAATACGCTGGGCAATGTTTGTATCTCTGCCCGACATCGAATGTAGTTGAGCCGCATATTCATCAGAACGCCAGTGAGCTGGTTTACTGTATTCAATAGGCAAGGATAAGTGTTAGTGCCAATATAATCTGGGCTGGATGTGCTCAGAGGCATTTCATTTTGACTTATTCACAAAATCCGTATTTTATACATATGTCTTTGGAGACTGTTCTCCAGTATTATTAACGATTACTGTCGGATGACAAGAATTTGTTCCGATAAATGACAAGAATGTATTCCGATTTCGCCGCCCCCTGCCCAATTATTATTATATAAAAAAAAAGAGCTGATCAAAAGTCTGTCAGCTTTTATTTAGTGATTCTATTTGAATTTTCCTTGCATATATCATCGACATCTCCGATGTGACATTCCTGAAACTTTTTATCTATTACATTGCCGTCGATTTGTATTTCCGCAAGTTTCGCTTCATCTAACTTTGGTTCATTTCCCCACACTGGTTTCCATGAAAGGTCTTGTTCGTAAGCGTCTCTTGGAAATACGTTGTCTAAATATTTCTTTTCCTTAGCCCCATAAATTATAAAGTTTCTTTGTGCTTGTCTCAAACATACAGCGTTCGCACCGCCCCAATAATCTGGGTTTTCATTCATAACAGCATCATCTTCCCAATCACAAACGTCGCAAATATCATATGTTCCAAGTGGTTCCTCATCAAAGGTTTTGTACCCACAACACGGACAAGTATATTTAGTCATGAAATTACTCCTCTTATAAAATTAAACTCTCCCTTTAGCTTAATAACTCGTCATCGTGCTTCTCTTTTTTGATGCTTTATTGATATGTTTTTTCAAACTGAAGCATCGTAGTAAAGGCAGATTCGATAAGTGTTTTTTTTGTGGCCAAATCCGAGAGCACTTTTTGCTGATCATTGTTTAAATAACGTCCATCTTTTGCGACAGCGGCTATATACTGACAAAGACTTTCTATCTCCTCAAATCCCATATAATAAATAGGCTGAAGTGCGATGATAAGAAGGTTTTGGGTTATATTTGTTCGAAACGGTGATATGGCAGCTAGCAGCTCTAAATAACCGTCCGCAGCCCCCTCACAGCTTTGACTGGGAATAAAACACCCCACTTTAACTGTAATTTCCTCATCCGATAAATTACATCTTTCTTCTTCAAGTGAAGATAGCAACTCATTAATTTCCTCACGTGTTGTTTGATTGTTAGCTTTGTTATAGATGGTTTGCCACATCGTACTTATCATTTTACTCAGTCCTCTATACGCAGAATTCTTTCATAATAATTTCTCCATTTATTGGAACTATCCTGCCCGTTAGCTGAGAAGGCTGCCGTTATTATTGTTGTCGGCAGCCTTCTCTAAATGTTTATTAAGCTTTTGTCCCTTATAACTAATTATTTTCTTTAAATAACAATGCTTTCATTACAAAACGAGGTAAAATTAATTGTCTTCTCCATCTAGATGGTTGATTTATTAATCGATAAAGCCATTCCACATTTAACTTCTGCCATATAACTGGTGCTCTTTTTACTGTCCCAGCAATGATATCAAGACTTCCTCCAACGCCAATAGCAACCCTAACATTTAATTCGTTTTTAAACTTATGTATCCAAAATTCAGCTTTTGGGGCTCCAAGTGCAACCACTAGAACATCGGGACTCAAGGTCGCAATCTCATCTACAATTTGCGCCTCGTCCTTCTGATCAAAAAAGCCATGCTGTCTACCCAAAACAGATACATTTGGGTATCTCTTACTTATTACTTCTGTTGCCATTTTACTTGTCATCTCATTCGCGCCCAGAAGATAAAATGACCACTCTTTTCTGTCCCCCGTCTCTAATAATCTGAATAGAAGATCACATCCTGTAACACGCTCGGGAAGTGGATTTCCCTTTAAACGAGAGACCATGACAATGCCTGCACCATCCGCGGTAAGGTGGCCCGCCTCATCAATTATAGTACGAAGCAGTAATTCTTGTTGACAAGACATGGTGATTTCTGGATTTAGTGTTACCACATGAAACAGTTCCGCTTTATTTTCGGTTATTACTTGGTCAATAATATGGACTGTATCTTCCATAGTTATTTTGGGAACTGGAATCCCCATTATTTGCGAACAGTTCTTCATAGAATCCACCTTAGGCTTTTTAACCATATTTTAACATAAAGGATTACTCCAAACTATCTTACTCTTCGTATTCCAGGATAACTCTTAACTGCCTAACCGTTGAAAGTATAAACCACGCTCTACTGCCCTTTAGTTTAATGAGAGTGCCCTTAGTCAAGGATAATGGTGATATGCTCGTGGTCTGAAATAATTTCCTGCAGCCAGTCAAATATAGTAGGTCCTACGCCATTCTTGGCTTGTCGCAGTTCTTCCGCAACGAGGGGAACATTTGAAGGATGGCATCCTAGTAATCGCTCTTCAAGAAGCTTTACTGTCTCCGTGTACCCTAAACTTTCCTTTAATTTACTGGAATTCTTCAAAAAGATTGAGAATGTTTCATCGTCCTCTATATCACCAAATCCGCCGCTTAAAATATCGTTAAAGGCATCTAAATTACCATTCCATTTATGCTTCCCTGATAATACAGCATCGGAAAACTCTCTACAGAAATCCTCAAAGTTGGAAATTGTACTGCCATCTATAATGAATGTCTTACTCATTCGAAATCCCCCTATTCCTTATTCATATTTGAACAAATCTCGCGTTACTTTGATGAATTAAGGGAGCAGATACCGCGACATCTGCTCCCTGTTTTTTACGCTATCGTGTTCCGTTAGGTTAATGCTGTATGCGCTATTGAAACTATTCCCAGTTTTTTAGATCATTGAAAATATCTATAAAATAACCAACTGATTTGTTTTCTTTAACAGATTTATCTAATAGATCTTCTAATGTACATCTTGCTTGGTCTTCACCAAATCTTTTTATAAGATCAGCTTTGTAGTACTCCATGTCACGGCCTTCAAAAACATAATCTAATGAACCGTAACTATCCCCAATATATATAGTGGAGTCACAACTAAAGTAATCGGCTATTTCTTTACATATGCTTCTAAGCTCTAATTGCAGTTCTGGGTCTTTCAAAAAACTATACCATCTAAAACATGAATTAAAATCACACATATATTTATTAAATATGAAGTCAAAACCTCCAGGACCGCTAACCTCGATATATTCCTCATCACCGATTGCTATTGGATCAAACGGATCAAAGTTCAAAGATTCAATTATTCGCTGACGATTTAATGACCATTCCATTCTTAAATGAGGGTTATTTTCGTTCACTTTTAAAATAAATTGAACAATTCTAGGGAATCTAACTCCTTTAATGAGCTCCTCTTTAAACTCCTGTATTGACTTGTAGTCAAAAGAATGTTGAAACGATGCAGAGAAATTTACCCCCAAAAGATCACTTCCTAACCGTTAAATTCACAATAAGTATATCATTATTTATCATCGACATTGCTGAAACTATCTGACCGTTTACTTCAAGAAAAAAGCAGCCCTCGTTGTTCTTCTGGCTGCATTGTGGTTCTATTCTGCTATCGTTCTGCTTTAGTTTAATAAATTGGTCCAGCCATTTTTGTAGTTTATTTTCTTTACAATTTTATTCTTAGAAATTTGGACTTAATTTCCTCTTCAAAATCATCAAACCAATCGGCTTTTATAGATAGAACTGTATCAAACTCTTTTTCAAGAGGGTCTATTAATTCCATTACATCAAACCCGAGTATCTTTTCCAATACTTTCACATCACTTTTAATATCTAAAGTATTCAACAAGGCTATGAGGTCACCATTAGTTATTTCCAATCCATAATCATCAGCAGATCCTTCACTTGAAACAAGTATTTTTGTAATTTGTTGTCCGTTATTAAACACATTAAGTTCAAAAACATCATCATCAAAATAACCAACAGAAATCAGAGGTAAAGTTATGTGCTTAGATAACCCAGCTGCGAAATCAGCAATACTTTCCCAATTGAACTCTTCATTTAACAAAATAGTCCAATCTGAGGTGATTTGCCCTAAATAATATACTTCTCCAGAAATGCCTACGTAAGCTTGACTAAGTCCTAGCATTTTTGCAAGTGCGCTTTTTCTAGCTTTCTTCTCTTCCTTGAAAGACTGACCAAATATCTCAATTGCACTTTTTACATGTTCAATATCATTTGTTCTTACTTGAATATTTGCGAATTTAGTACCCATCTATTCGTTATTCCCTTCTAAATTGGAACTTTTTTCTATCATCGAGATATTTATTGATTGATCACCATTTATTTCTATTTATGATTGTCATTATCCTCCCGTTACTTGAACGAGGCTGCCGATTCATGCCGGCAGCCTTGTTCTGAATTATTATTGAACAAACGTTTTCCGTTAGTTCAATATACGGCGTTTTACAGCCTGCATTTACTTACCTCATTCAATACGAATTCAATTTTTTCGATAATCTCTTTAGATTTTCTCGACTCAAAGACATAAGTGGGATTTTCCCAGTCGGGCTGTATTTCGTTCATCGAGTCAATTAGCACAAGCTTATATTTACCTTCGGGATTGAATTCGGGATACCAACCTAAGTCCAGCGTGCGATTCTCTTCATACACAAACTGTAGGAGGTCCTGTTTAAATTCCCACACATGCTCATGATTCTCGTCGACAAATGAGTCAGAATCTATATCAGTAAATTCATTAAATCTTACCTTCCAACCAGTTGGAACACAAAGCGGTACAAGTTTAAGACTCATGTAAAGCCTCCTTACTATCTGAGCATTTTAGCGAACTCAATCTTCCCTGTTAGGTATTCGACCAATTCTGAAGCACAAAGATGGTTATTTTATTGCGTTTTGATCGAACCAAACATCATGTTCTATCCCTTTAGTATTCAATCTATATCCATAAGGTAAAGCGAAATATTTGATTAGATCTGGTCTGTTAAATGCTACATGGTGATAATGAACAGTCATCAAAGATTCCACGTTACCATCATACATGTCAGTTGTAAGCCACCATCCCGACATATGCTCTGGTGAAGGATATCTCACTGCATCGATTGCTAGTCCTTCGTACACACCTTTAGAAATAACTATCATTTGATTAAAAATGGGGAATTCCGGAGTTGCCCCGTGTTCCTGACATTCTTGTTTTTGTTCTTGGACTACTTTAATTGCATAGTCTGCACCTTCTCCAAAACCTTCACCATTGTGTTCGACTTCCCATATCTCATAGTATACTTCAGAAAGTTCATAACACTTTACCAACCAAGAATGGTATGCAATGTTTTGGTCAGGCTTAATTAATGGATTAGCATCAATTACGTAATTAATTAGGTATCTGATCAGCTCTACATACTCATCATGCAACCTTTTTTTAATGGATATAATAAACTCTTTTTCAATTATTTTATACAGTCCATTTGTCCGAATGTATCCTTTTTCAAACAAAATTTCAATTCCGCGATATTCGATCATTCATTTTCTCCTCATATCAAATCAATTCGTCTTGTTAACAGTCGACTAATAATTCTAGTTTCATATCACTTTTCCTTTGTCATTAAACTAAACACCATCAACGAATCCAGGGAGCAGCTGCCGCGAGGCGATCTGCTCCTTGATTATTAAGCTATCGTTCTTCGTTAGTTGAAAGCGTTTCGATAGAGCTTGCAAGTATTATCAATCAGGGTGTACTGTCCTTCAGGCAACTTTTCATTTAACGATTGATTTATTAGAATAGCCTGAACTTATGTAGGTTATCTTTGAAATTAAGATTTGCGAAGTTATATTTTTCATTTGGCCATGCTTCATTAACATCAAACAAACCTTTCATATCTTCTTCAAATGCTAAACCACCCACGCTAAACTTTAACTCTTTATAGAGTGAGATTAATAACCTGATAAACTCATCAAGTTCATCATCTCTTATACCTGTCTGATTCCACTCTGGAGCATTATATTCAGATCCGAAAAAACACATTGAAAATGATAATAAACCTGAACTTATTTTTTCAACAAACAATAAAGCTCTCCGTTGTCGGGTTGTTTTCACAGTTAAGTTGATTTCTACTCGATGGATCATCACACTTTGGGGATCATTTTCATCAAATAGATAACCCTCGTAAAATTGCTGAATATATTCTGGCGAGTTGTGGACTTCTATTTTAATGTTAGTATTATTCAGATTAGTGATTACTTTTTCAATTTTCGTAGGTTCATTAAATATAAAACTAAGTTCTAAAAATGGTCCTCCTTGTAGCCATCTCATTAATAATCACCTCTCAAAAAATAATACCACATAGGAACTATCCTGCCCCCGTTAGCGGGCTGAAGGGATACACTCAGCAGCCTTTCAAATACTTAACTATCATTCATCATAATCGAATTTACAACTTCCCCTTTTGTATCCAAGACCAGATTCGGTAAGACCCGAAAAGTGAAATTAACAATAATAAAAAAAAGGATCACAAACCATATTCCGAGTCGATTGATATCTTTTAGCCCTTCTGAATTCGCAAATACAAACACAGAGAAACCTAAGAAAAGAATGTACATTAATATATTTGGAATAATCCAAGCCATTCTTATTCCCACATTCGGTTTAGTCATGCTCCACCTACACTGTTGGTCTTTAATAAATCATACGATTCCAAGTATTGTAAGTTCCGTTATTCTGCCCGTTACTTGAATGAAAAGAGGGAACAGCTGCCTTGGCAATCTGCTCCCTCTTTATTGTGCTATCATATCTAGCTAGTGCAATGCATTTTCTTCTTTTAACTCAGAAAAATTAGAGTAAAATACGTCATCTGGTACTGTCATACGCATATACTTCATTGTATCCTTTGCGTTAATGTCGTGGGGGTGGATGTATGCCATAAAACCAATAGACTTATCTAATTTTTCAAAAATAGGTGTTAGTCGCTTTATAACATTCACTAGCATTTCTTTGAAATTTTCGCTATGTTGATGTGAAACTTCCATCTGTGCATCCATTGCTTCATCATCGTCTGGATCAATTTCATCCATATCTCCGACGCTTACTTGATAGAATTTATCCAGAAATTCACCTAAGTCTTCTGAAAAATCAACAAAGTCTCTAAAAGAAAAAGCGCTGATGTCATATTTATAACCACAAATACCATCGATCCCATATTCCCTATAAAGATGTTTATACTTTTCTTCATATTCATTTATCCTTTTTGCAAGCCCATCTTCTGTTTTAAGCTTGCCAGGATACTTCCATGAACCTCATCACAATCGAAAACAAACGCATATACTTTTAAATTGCTTTCTGATTTACTGAAGTTTTCTAAAGCAACGGCACATTCCTGAAATAAAGTATCTTCAAACTTTCTGTAATTGATGTTATTCAAGTTCTCAGCTCCAAAATTCAATTATTTTATATTTAAAATTAATTCGAGAGGAGTTTTAATAGTCCTCTTCTTTAACTATACAATTCTGCCCGATAGTTGAGCGGATCGAGCAGAAACGAAACAGGCGATAGATCGGTTCCATCGCCACCCTATAGTTCTTTCGTTAGTGAAGCAAGGCTGCCATATTAGCAGCCTTAGTATTTCAAATTTGAGCTGCTTCCCATGCAGCCTTAAATTCATGAATATTACTATATCGTAGTTCTCGTTCATGGCTTACTGCTCGTAAAGCAACTTCATAGAGTGTTCTACTTGCATCCCATTTTGAATACGAATGATCCAACTCTCCACCTAGCAAACCAAATGCTATTGCTCCCATTGTAAACACCTTTGTTCTTGAATCAATTGTTGCACCTAATATAAATTCCTCAGGAGATTTTGTTCTTTTGGCTCCCCAAAAATTTTCTCCTATGTCATTGACAGTGGGTGACGTTCTGTAAAAATCAATATCACAGATCTTTGTTATGTCCTTTGCAAAATCATACATAATGCTACCATCATAAAAATCAACCGCTACATAGCCTTTAAATTCAACATGCTTGTGGAAAGAGTAAATAGCATTTAAAGACTGCAACCTCTTTTCAACTGGTAACTGTCTGAACTTATAAAAGGAAGAATCAGGGTGAGTATGTTTTGGTTTTTCCGCAAACAACCAATGTGGGTGCAAGCATTCGCCATTAAACCATTCATATACTGCTGCATAACCATCCTGAATGTGGAAATGATCAATCAATTTTATTAAATGTGAATGAGCTAAAGTTGTATACAGCGGCATTGCGGCAGACAATCGTAAAACTGCATCCTGTGGTTTCCCTGAAAAATCTAGAGGTTTGGACCCTGCATATTTAACGAATCGTTTTTCACTGTT
Source organism: Paenibacillus oryzisoli (assembly GCF_001653565.1). Lineage (GTDB taxonomy): Bacteria > Bacillota > Bacilli > Paenibacillales > NBRC-103111 > Paenibacillus_E > Paenibacillus_E oryzisoli. The sequence goes on along the minus strand of NZ_LYPB01000048.1, from coordinate 38,471 downwards.
CTTCTCGACACCAAAACAAATATTGCCTGAGTCTTGCTGATCAAATACACAAAAAACTTTTCCAATCGATTGTAACCATGAAAAATCATGATGGGACTATGTTCTTGTCACCCGACAACTCCTGTTGTCGGATGACAAAAACTTTCGGTATTCAAGAGCGCAGTTGTTCCACAGCAGGTGCGATCAGGGAAGAACTCGTTGACACATTTGATTTCAGCATGATATGCTTTGTTTAAACGTTCAAACAAAGATGGTGTTGTGAATGAAACGTGCAACTGGAGATACGAAAAATAAAATCATCGATGCTGCTTACCAAGTGTTGGCCGAGCAAGGTTTCGAGAAAGCTTCGACTAAAGAAATTGCCAAACAAGCCGGTATATCGCAAGGGCTGATCAATTATTATTTTTCGAGCAAAGAAGATTTGATGTTTGAGATTTTTCATTTGGAAAGCACACGTTACATTGAAGAAATGAACAAGATCTCGGAAATTCCGTTGAATGAAAACTTCATACGCCAGGCGTTGGCCGTTCCTAAAAATATGGTGCACCAGTACCCGGACTGGCATCGTCTTCGCTTTGAACTGTTTGCGATCGGTTTAAGGAGCGAAGCCGGCCGCAAAGAAATTCAGCAAAGCCTTGAGGCGGGTAAACAGCAAGTCCTGAAATCGTTGAACTTGCTACCGATAAACGAAAGCATTAATAAACAGGCGCTGGCATCGATTATCAATATAACCATCGATGGCTTGGCTCTTGAGCAGATGGCAGATCCAGACTTCGATATTGACGCTGCTTATCTTACTTTAATCGAGCTAATAGAAACCTATCTATTGAAGAGGTAGTTCAAAAAGTCCGCTTTTGATCACGAAGTATCTCGGGAAGCAGACTCGACATCGAATCTTGAATTAAGCCGGAACTTCCGGTGCTCACGTAGCTTCCACTACGTTCCGCTTTTCATTTCCTAAGTTTCTTTCAACCTTCCAGGATGCATGGCGAGCAGTTCGCCGTAAGGCGAACGACCAGCCTCAGTGCTGAAAACCTATTTTTTTGAACATGCACTTAAATAAATATTTTTTTTCGTAGAATTTTGTTTAAACGTTCAAACAATTAATTCATACGGAGGAGATAAACTTGATGAACTCTACCTTTCATCTTGTCTTTTGGTTACCGTACGTCGTCTTGCTTATCCACACCATCGAAGAAATCCCCGGTTTTTCCAAGTGGGCCACCCGGCACTTCGCCCCCATGTCATCTTACAAACACGTCGTCATTCAAGTTTGCATCATTCTGCTGGTCCTGTTAGTCTCCTATAAAGCCTCCCTTATCGGTTATAACGGCATCTGGGTCGTATTAGCAGCAGCATTTCAGCTGCATATCGGGATCAACGCGCTTTTCCATATCGTAACCACAATCGTGTACAAAGAGTATTCTCCCGGCTTACTAACAGCCGTTACCTTATCACTTCCATCAACCGTATTCTTCTTCTATCAAATATACTCAGACAACCGATTAACGACGCTCGAACTTACCGTTTCTCTAATTGCTGGAACAGTAATTGGAGCAAGTGCCATTGGCACGTTATTTCTAAAACCCAAACAACCATAAGGAGAGGACGACGGCAAATGTCGATTACGACTGCAATCATACAAATGATTCTGATTATGATTTTCCTGGTATCGGGTGTGGGAAAAGTATCCGGATCGCTCATGCATGTCCAGAATTTCGACAGACTGCAACTGTCGCAATGGTTTCGCGTCGTAACTGGAACGGTGCAACTCATCGGGGCGGTCGGATTGGCTGTAGGTTACTTCTATCCTCATTGGGCAACGGCAGCCGGTTTAGGGCTAATCTTAACCATGATTGGAGCTGTCTCGGCTCATGTGCGTGTCAAGGATGAGTTCAAGGAAATGATGGCGGCAGTTCTGGTGCTCTGCCTCGCATTGGCGTATTTGGTTTGTTTGACGGCCGCTTGACGAGAACTTTATTTTCCTTGATGAACTAATACTGCCACACTCTACTCCATGTTTGCTGTTTCCCTTGCGGTCTTGTGCTGCGGTCGTAGTAAAAATAGTCCAAGCACTACTGCGAGTGCGAGAAAGACTGCGAAGAATCGGAAACCAATGTTAGAAGCTTGAATCAGGGCATCGTTCGATTGACCCAACTCATAACCCTCGGCTCTAGAAAACAATTGTGAAGTCACATCTGACTTGGCCACTAACTGAACAACTGCCAATGCAAGCGCTTGGCTAATAGCCCGGCACATGTTGTATACGGTCCAGAACATACCTGATGCAGAACCCGCTTGCTCTTGCGGAGCGGCTAATAGTACTGCTTTTGCAAGTGATGGCCAGGAAAGTCCGGTCGCTGCAGAAATGATCAAAAGCGGAGCAATGACAGCTATATTCGACAGCTTGGGGCCGAGCTGTCCAAGCATCAGTAGCCCGAGACCGATTAGAAACGATCCCAGCAAAATCATTCTTACGGGGCCGATACGATCGGCAAGCCTACCTCCGAATGGAGCTGTGAACAGTTGGGGAACTGACAGCGGAATCAGCAACAACCCCGATTCTAATGGACTGAGGTGTAGTGCACCTTGCAAATAAAACGTTAGCAAAATGGTGACGGCGAAATAACCGATACAGTAGTTTATTGTGATTCCGAGCCCTATGGTGTATTCCCGAGAAGCGAGAAGACCCAAATGAAACAATGGATGCTTAACTTTCTTCTCAATGAAAACGAAGGCAATCCATAGGAACAGCGCTGCTGCGAACAGTCCGAACGTTCTTCCCGATACCCATCCCCAAGTCTGGGCCTCGGACAAGGCGATAAGCAGTGCGGTTAAACCCGTTCCGTACGTCAACACGCCGAGCCAGTCAGTCTTCGTTTTTTCGCTCGATTTATCATCCTTTAGAATTACAATACCGGCGACTAAACCAACGATGCCGATCGGAACGACCGCGTAGAACATGGAACGCCATCCAAATTCGCTGATTAGTACACCTCCGACAACAGGACCAATGAGAGAGCCCGTCACCCATGCGATGTTGTTAATGCCAAGTGCGACCCCAAGTTTATTAGAGGGAAATGTTTTTATCAAGATCGGAGTGGATGCCGCCATCGCCATGGCAGCACCGGTACCTTGCAGAAGGCGAGCCGCGATCAGAACTGGGCCGGAGTCTGACATACCGCAAAAAAAAGTAGCAATCGTGAACAAAGCGAACCCCCATAGAAAAATGCGTTTGGTACCGAATATATCGGACCATCGGCCGGAAGGAAGGAGGAATACTGTACTCGTAATGTAGAACGAGGTGATCGTCCACATCCCCGTTCCAATCGAAAGATGCAAGTCCTCCATAAGCGAAGGGAGACCGTTAACCACAATCGTAGCGTCTAGATTAGTAATAAATGACACAAGTGTAACCACGAATAAAATGTACCATTTGCCCGACTGCTTGATTTTCATCATCCTATGTCCTCCTCCACGCTCCCATTCTTCTCATGGTCAAGCAGCCATTGTTTCCGAGATAAACCTCCTCCATAACCGCCCAAGTCGCCGTTCGAGTTGATAACACGGTGACATGGAATCACAATCGCCACCTGGTTGGCTCCATTTGCTTGGGCTACGGCACGATAAGCACTTAGTTTTCCAAGCGCCGAGGCAATGTCGCCATACGAAGTCGTCTGACCCGGTTGAATTTCCCGCAATTGTTCCCACACCTGCTTCTGAAAAGGCGATCCAATTAGTTTCACAGGCGTTTTGAATTCTGTTAACTTGCCTTCGAAATAATCCCTGAGTTCCCTTTCAATCGAATCGATCGGCGGTGTGCTGCCCGGAATGACCGCGGATTTTGTCTTCCTTCTCAGACGTTCGATCTCTCGCTCCAATCCTCTGCGGTCTATAAATTCGAGTAAATATAGCGCTTGTTCATCAGCGATTGCGATCATCGGGCCAAGACGCGTATCCAACCACGATGCCTTTAAAATCTGCTGATTGCCCAGCCCAGCAGGTGCTGAACCCATAATGCGCGAAAAAGCATCCCTGAAGCCGCTGCCGGATTCGTAACCTGCGGATATCTGTGCTTCGATGACCGGGCTGCCTGCTCGGATATGCTTCAAGGCTATTCCCATTCTCCGAGCTCTTGCATATTCAACAAAAGTCATTCCGAACCTCTTCTTGAACTGGCGGCGCACAGTTGAGGCATCCACGGATAATTTTTGGAAGTCTTCGTCCGTCCAGCGGTGTTCCGGGTTTTCTTCCACCGCGCCTACTAGCTTACGAACCAGCTCCGAGACATGGCCCGGATGAGATAGCGGACGGCAGCGCTGGCAGGGTCGGAATGATGCCAGAAGGGCTTCCTTGGCTGTCTTATAAAATTCACAATTCTCAAACTTAGGTTTTCTTGCCGGACATGTAGGTCGGCAAAACACACCGGTTGTCTTAACTCCGACATAGAAAATGCCTTCATACTCGGACTTTTTATCGATAAGCGCCTGGTAATACACGAGTTTACTGTCGGTCGGTATCATTCTGCTCCTCCTCTTTAATGCAGTTTTGAATTTCAAGCCCTTACAGAATACAATTATGATTATAACGTTTCCGAAAAATAGTTCCGCCGAAAATCGGGCATTGATTTTTTTCTATGCTGGTATATTTGACTAACTTGGTTGGTGGTCGCAATAATAATATTCCCTTACATCCATCAATTGAGAATATTAGCACTGTCACAATGAGGCACTGGAATAGGCATCTATAATCTTTGTATTCAAGTAATCACACACTGCCAAAATTAACTCCCTCTTTCCTGCCTCTCTTTGTTATCCTGGTTTGTCCTGTATGTGTACCGGATGAATTTGTTTTCAAGTTCAGTCCAGCGAGCTTTGCGATCTGCTTTGGATGTCGGTACTGGTCAATGTCTCCTACCTCGGCTAGAAAGCCAGCGACTGTATCCCGGCCAATTCCTTTCATGGCCAATACTTGCTTCACATGAGGAATCTGCAATAGAAGTTCATCCAGCTTTACTCCCAATTCCTCAAGTTGGTTCTGAAGCCATTCGTATTGTGTCAGCAGTAACTTTAGCTCCATTTTAGCTAACTCGGAGCCTTGTTTGATGCCAACAGAACGGCTGGCTGCTGCCTTCAGATTCTGTATTCGACCTAGACCAAGCCCACGCTTTGCAGCTTCTCTTAAATGTTGCAGCAACGTCTCGTCTGGCAAAGAAACAAGCTCATGCGGCAGTATATTAAGACTTAGCAGTTGGATAGCAGACTTGCACTCCCAGTCCTTAAATACCGTCAGAAACTCTGGGAAATACGATCTAACCAGTTATGGACACGTGCTTGCACAACACAAAGGTCAGTTGTTAGGTGCTCGCGAATTTTCATGGCTTCCCTCAGTTCGGCATAAACACCTTGAGGAAGGCTCGGTACAGCGTATCTCCCGTCTTTGACCAACTGTGCAATCACTTTTGCGTCATCTAATTCTTTACTTTTCTTCACGTGTAGTGGGTTCACTACGCCGTATTTTACTTGCTCTTCTTTAAGAAAATGGGCTAGGTTTAGCCAGTAGTGACCCGTTGGTTCCATACCAACAATAGCCTCCTTGAACCCTTGCTCCGTCGCAATCTTCCTGAACCAGCTCACAAATAATTCAAAGCCTTCTCGATTGTTTTCAAATGTAAGTGCCTTCCCGAACTCGACCCCGCGGAAGTCTTGAGCTCTCGCCACATGTCGAAATTTTGCGATATCGACTCCGATAATTAAGGTGGAAAAAGTGATTTGATTAATTCGATCATTTTAAGTAGAATGCATGTTGTGGTCTCCTTTGGTTTTGTTTTTGGATCCGACGCTGGCCAGCATCAGGGACCCATAAACATCATACCAAGGAGTCTTTTTATTTCTCAAACCCCGTATTTCCTCAAAATAGGAATGCTGCCCGTTTACTTTAATGAACACAAGAGGATCTGCCACGAAGCAGATCCTAAACTATTCTCTTTTACTCAGAGAACGACTTAAAAGAACTTTTTTACTTTTTTCAAAAATTCACCTTCATAACCCAATAAAAGTAAATCTATCTCAGCAAAGTTTTTATTATCAACCATAAGCTTTAAATCACTATAGTACTTTATTCCATTATTAAAGCCACTGACATCACTATTAATACCTTCAACATCCTTTTTATGATCATGCAATCCTTGAAGAATTATATCCAAGTATCTCGAACTTATCTCTGAATCGTGTTCTTTTAAGGCCGAAAACAAAATCAATTGTTGATGGAGATAACTTGGAAGTTCTGATAATTTTTCTAAAACCAATTTAGAGGTATTTAAACCATCGTAATATGGTAGAACTTTATCGATAATTAATTTAATTATTTTGTTAGATGTCTCTTTATAGTTTAATTGTATTTCGTACCAGTTATGTAAATCTGATTCAAAGAAACATAAGCGTTTACTTGATTCAAGCGTATTATCTTCAGTATTTTTAAGAAAAAGCGGGCGAAAAGTTACATTAAGCGTCATTAATGGACTGTACGTATGTTTCTGGAAATTCATTTTCTGGTACATACATCCATCAATCCTTACTAAGTTCAAAACACCTTTTTTCCTAAAACCTAAGGGCTTTAATGCTTCGTACACATCCACAATTATTTCCTTGTAAATCTGGTTGATTTCACTACTAGTAAGTATATTTTCACTCATATAACTTCCACCAATCTATATCTATGCTTTTTATTACATACGTACTTCCTAGGGAGAACCTACAGAGTTTCTTCAGTAGTCTGTTTTCTTATTTTGATATTCACCTTAACTTTATCAGGAATGCTGCCCGTTAGGTGAGCGAAAGGCTGCCGATCTTGCCGGCAGCCTCCCATTGCTGTGTATTTAAGTAACGTTCCTAAGTTAGCGGAACGAATCAAGTTTATCTTTCTCACTCAATTTGGCCTTTTGAATCACATCAGTGATGAATGGATTTTTGGCCTTAGTATAAGCAGCCCTATCATTTCGATATTTTTCTGCGAGTTCTTTTTTTAATTGATTGTATTGCATTAGGACATCGGGATAGGTTCTTAAATAATCCCTAAATATAATATTGTTTTTCCACTCTTCGCTTCCATAATTGTATATATGCAGATGATGCGTTCCTGCTCTCCATTGACCTTTTCTAAAGAATCTTCTGTTAGGGAGTTCTTTATGATACACATGTTCATATCCTATTTTCGCTAAAGCTTCAATAAATTCTTCTACTTCATTTAGATCACTTACTCCGACCATGAAATCAATAATCGGTTTGGCCCCTAGCGTCTGAACAGAAGTGCTCCCAATATGTTCTATAGCAATTGCTTTATCAGCCAATACATCCTTGATTATTCTTTCTTCCTGCTCGTATTCGAAAACCCATTTTTCGTTGTATTCTTCAATAACCACTTGTTTCTCCATACTTCCTCCTATCTACTTATATGCTCATATCTTATCACGATATTGAAGAATCCTGCCCGTTACTTGAGCGAAAGGCTACCGATATTGCCGGCAGCTTCCCCATTGTGTTGTATATTGAACAAACGTTCTGCTTGTTAGCTTAATCAGTTACTGGTTAACTTATTTGTCTAAACGATGCGTTAATCGATCTAATAGATATTTAATACCTGATATAATAGCAACTACAAAGCCAATGCCTGCAATTACCAAACATATAAAAAATGGAGCTGGACTATGGGGTTCAAGAGCTTCCTCAAATGTTGGTTGGAATGGTGTAGAGGTTATCTGAATGTACAAGCCTATTACTGAACTAAATATCCACACAACTGCCCCAATCACCGCTATTATAAGTGACTTCGACCATCCTCTCTTCACAGCTCTTCCCCCTAAGAGTAAAAGTACATTCTTCGTTTATACTCGTTATTACGGATGATATACCTTTTTATGTAAAATACATACTGCTTTATATTAGTTGCATTATTCTGCCCGTTGAGCGAAAGGCTGCCGATCGTGCCGGCAGCCTCCCATTGCTGTGTTTTGAACAAACAGTTCGCCGTTAGTTTAGTCTGTTACGTAATGAATCACAGTTTTATACCCGTCTGTAGCACGAAATGAAATATATCAAATGCCCAATACACGCTTATACCCTATGAGTGGACGAATAAAATAGCAAAGTTTTTACCTTTATACTCTCTATAAAAGCTATCTAAATACTCTATCCACTTTTTTCTGGGCTCAATGTTGTCTGAATGTTGCTTAAAACCGTTATTGAAATCTAAAATTGGTTTGTAACCATAGTCCCTCTCAGAATGCCAATTACCATCTGGAGTAACTACAGAATATGGTACTTCATTCATTAAATCATATCCTATTTTTAATCCATCAAGCCGAAAGCCGTCCCAGCGCCCTTGTTCATTAAACGTGGTATTCCAGAAGTATAATCCATTCTCTATTCCATCATCATTTTTATTATTTTCTAGGTATTCTTCAAAATCGGATAAATTACTAAATCCTTTTCGTTTAGCAATTTCTAAAGTTTCTTTTTCAGAAAAGAATTTTTTGTAAGGCTCAACTTCTAACTCGGAATAATAATTAATAATATGATTTTTTACAAAAGTATAAACCATATTATTATCATCTAAAAACAAATTATCAGGCAAAACCACATAGCATATGCTTTTCACACCTATCATCACCACCAAAATGGACTTCTATTTCGTGAACTGACTTTAGTTATTCGCCAAGAATTTGAACTATCCTCCCGAAGCGCCGCCAAGCTCTACTGCCCGTCCCTCGGTTTTAAGGGTTTATCTCACTTTTACTCACTCATTCGCAGGATTCCATTGACCTGGATATCAGTTGTCGTCCGGAAAGTAGGCTTATTAGACTCTTCGTTCCAATTTTGGATATGCGGGAACAGAAGAAACGCTCTGGAACATTTCTCCAAGTGCTGTTATTCTGCACGCATACTCCACCATTTCCTTGGTGCTCACCATCCCATGGCTCGACGGGTCTATGCCCTTACATTCCTTCGTTACACCTGACCAAGGCGTGGAGACCGATAGCGTTTAGCGGACGGGTCAAAAGCCCTTGCCGGGAAGTAACTCTGTTCTCCGTGCTTTCTTTTTGAATCCTGCGAATGAGTCAATCCAAGTGATTGTGTGTTCTACTTAAGCAGCTTGCATAAATGCTGGGGCAGCTATCTCAGGAGAAAAAGTTTCTCCCTTCTGAACAATGCTAATAAGAATTCTTGCTAGTTTTCCAAGCAGTTTAAATACAGACTGTTGCTTCTTCATATGCTTGATTTGGACATTATACTCATGCAATTTTTGGAACACGGGATTAGTCCCAACGAGTTGAATCGTAGCCAGATATAGATATTTTCGTAGTGCAGCATCTCCTCTTTTAGAGAGTATGATCTGCCCCTTGCGTTTTCCAGACGTGCTTTCAGCTAGATTCAGACCGGCTTTACGCAGTAATTGACGACCGTGTGCGTATTGTCTTAGGTCACCAGCTCCTGAAAGAATAGCCGCTGTAAAAATTAAACCTAGTCCTTTAATAGAACGAAGCTGGTTGGCTATAGGTATTTCGCTTAGCAGTTCTTGTATATTCTTTTCAATCCTATCCAGTATCTCAGAATTTCTTTCAAACTCTTGTAATAATCGCTCCAAATCCTGCTTCGCTTCATGAACGGCAGTCGTATCGCATATACTTCTCTTTGCTAGAGAAATGAGTTGTTCAGCTTTCTGTATGCCCGTAGAACCACCGGCTCGCTGCATATGCCTTTTCCAACTTGTGATTACGACTGAGGTGGATAAGGACTCGACATCCTGCGGAAAAGGGAATTCCTTAAGGGTAGCCATGGAGCGCTTGCAGGACCAATCTTTAAACACAGAAAAATACTCAGGAAAGTGAATATCTACCCAACGGATGATTCGGTTCTGCAGCCGTACACTGTTCGTCACCCAGTATTCCCGATCACTCATAATTGTTCGTAACCTTTGAAAGACAACGGCCTGTCGTGAGTACTCATAGTAGAAACCTCGGCTGATCACGTCCGCAATAACTAGTGCATCTTTAGGATCATTTTTAGATTGGCAATTATCGCGGTTCTCCTTGTTTCGTTTGGTAGTGGCTGGGTTTACCATAACCACGCTTATCCCCTTATCTGAGAGCCAATTTGCCAAGTTTAATCCGTAATGCCCTGTCGGCTCCATACCAATAATGAGCCCTTTTAAAGAATTTTTCTGTCCAATTCCTTCAACCCATCTCATTAATTTTTCGAATCCTTCTATTGTGTTTGAAAATGAGAGGTGCCGCTTAGAGAGTACTATTCAACGAAAATTTGTTGCTTGTGCTCTTGTGCTACATGAGTATCCTTCGCGATGTCTATACCAACGACAAGATGAGATGTAGTAATTCGTTCTATTCGTTGATTTTGTCCGTCAGATTGTTTAAACTTCATAAGTAAGAGCGCCTCCTTGATGGTATTGGGTTACGAACCCGTCGACAAACCCATCATACCGAGGCGCTCCTTTTTTGACAAAGGCCATTTCTTAGCCTTAACAGGAATGTTTAGCGTGGAAAAGGCAGCCGATCATCAGCTGCCATAATGTTAATGTATTAATCAGCTATCGTTCACCATTAGATGAACGATCACTCGTATTTAAATTACACAATAATCGGATCCATCTACATATGGCTTCAAAGGTTATTCGACCTCGCCATCTTCATTGTGCCTGTCAGTTATATCCGTTTTTCAGACCAAAGTGAGTATCCCAACCAGACCAGTCCTAACCCCATCGGAAAAGCTGCTATCCGCCCGAGCTCGTGCGGGAGTACGGCAGCAGCAAGGGAGGCTACTGCTCCAAAGGCAAGTAAGCCAGCTGCCGCACGCGATAGGATTCCGGCGCGAAGCGTTGCGATACCAAACAGCAGACCTCCAAGTAAATACGCTACCGCCGATACCGGTCCCACTGCAACTAGAGCTCCGAGTTCAAACTTGCTGCCTGCTCCGCTTGAAAGCCCTAAGAACCCTTCCACAAACGTCGGTGCTTCGGTCGTGAGCAACGGCAAGATAAAAGCTTCGATGAAGGTAAGGGCCGTTAGTAGTACAAACTCGAAGCTAAACAGGAGATAGCCAGCTAAACCAAGCCACCCGACATGTTCCAGTTGCCTGACAAAGATCCCCGTAATACCAACCAGAGCGAGCAGACTCATGGAGATGGTTAAGTAATGGGTAATTGTCCAAGCATTGGTATTCACGGATGAGAGAGTATCAGCTGGATGCATCATCTGTATCACGATGAATAAGATCCCTGCCAACATAGCTGCTAAACCTGACCGACGAATGATTTCTGGGGCTGTGAGATTGTTTTTACTTCCTGCATTACCAGTAGTATTCATACATGTGTCTCCTCCTTCAAAAATATGGTCTGAATTGTTTCTGATCTTCGGCTCATGCCCTCTTCATGATTTTCTTCTTTCTAAAATTAAGATACACGTTCGTGTAAGAAATCGCATCACCACATGTGGTGATTTTTCTAATAAAATGTCAATCAGAAGATTGCATAGAAAAAAGCCCCAATACTGCTCGCTAACCTTACGAGTGTTGGGGCTTTGGATGCGGGCTCGACTAGAACAATTCCAACTCTTCTGCTCGACGGACTGCAGCCCTGCGGTTATTCACTTCAAGTTTGCTATACATATTCTTGGTGTGAGACCGTAGAGTGTTCAGTGATACATGGAGTTCGCGGGCAATTTCTGGGCCACTCAATTCAGATCGGAATAACTGTAGAACCTCAAGCTCTCGAACGCTTAGTGGTTCGTTTAGCACCTGTTTAACAGTCTCATTGCTTTTGGCTTTGACAATGGCGTTTAAAAGCTGAGGGATATAATTAATATGCACTCCCTGTCCCAAGACAGCTTTAAGCAGCGTGACAATCGGCTCGCCTTCTTCAACAAATATACGTACATAGCCTTCTGATCTAGCTAGGGTTAACGCGCGATCCAATGACACAAGCGCAGCAGGAATAGCGCCTTGAATATGGTGAGCAAGTGCTTGCAAGATCAGAATTTCGGTTGCGCTCTTCGTCCTCCCTCCTTTTTCCGCTGCATGGAACAGGCGCTCTAGAAGTCCTAGTATCTCAATAATCGACCGGGCCATACGATCCCGCTTGTATTGAGCCAGTAGTACCCTAGCTAAAGTGATGTGCTCGAATTCGCGAAGGTAGGAAAGATCGTCCTCAACGGATAACGCATGTTCCCGGGCCCAGTCGAGGGCATCGTCCACTTTCCCTTGTTTGATCCAAACGCGAGTCTTTACAGCAGAGACTGGGCGCACATTGGGGAAAAAGTCACTTCTATACAACCGCTCCGCCATTAAGAGAAGGGATAACGCACCGTTCAGATCACCTTTCGCCTCTAATATTTGAGCCATTGCGGTGTGCCATCGATAACTGTTTTGCGAACAGCCCGTGGTCTCGCTTAGTTCCTTGCTTCTCAGCAGGTGATACTCTGCTGCATGAAGATCGTTGTACTCGCAATAGAGTACGCTAATTCCCATGTGAATTTCTACGGTGCCGCGTAGTATTGGCTCTCCATTCTCCGCAGAAAGCAGTAATCCCCTCTCATAGGCATACATTGATTGGCGCATTCGGCCTTGGGCCATCCGAATATCAGCCAAAGTAATCGTGCCCGCGATCGCGTCTGATATGTTGCCAGCAAGCAGGACTCCAGCCATACCCTCGTCGAACATGCGATAGGCTTTTTCGAGATCACCACTCGTCCAAGCAGCCAATCCCAAGAGCGCTAATGCAGCACCACGCCGAAGGTGGTCTCCCTCGGGTACGAGATCGAGCACTCGCTGAGCGTATTGTATGGCAGCTGGTATATCACCCATCACCTGGGAACGTGCGGCACGATATCCAGCAATAGTAGCTGGGAGATGATGAAATTCCTCATGATCCATGATGATCATTTCAGCCATTCTTGTGTGAATGTCTTTGGTAGACTCCAGCCAGCGCTCGGCGTCACGGAGCCGCTCCTCAACGGCCACAAACTCCCCACCAGCCATTAACGCCCAAGCATACTCGACGCTCAATACAGGCCTGCAGCGAATCAACTCGTCGGGCAGCATCTTAAGCCAACCCAATATAGCAAGCCCTTGTCGAAGTTTCCGCATTGCTGGCCAGGCAACCTCAATCAGGTTCGCCGCTCGCGCGAAATCATTGGCGGCTAGAGCGTGACGAATCGCATCAGTCACTGAGCCATTCTGCTCGTACCATACACTGGCACGCCAGTGGAGCTCAGCTATCCGATCAGATTGATCCGCCTTCAAGTGTGTATATAGCACCTGGGCAAAGAGGTGATGATAGCGATACCATAGGCGCTTGTCATCCAAGCGGACGACAAAGAAGTTGCCTCTTTCCAGAGCCTCCAACCGCAAGCTGCCATCCTCTTGACCAGTAACGGCATCGCACAGTGGGCCATACAACCGTTCGAGAATGGAGGTTTGAAGTAAGAAGTTCCGGATATGCTCCGGCTGACGACGCAGAACTTCTTCAACTAGATAGTCTACGATGAACCGGTTGTCTCCAGAGAATACCCGAATGAATCCTGGAATGTCCTCGAGCCCCTGCATCGAGAGCGCCGCCAGTTGGAGCCCAGCTACCCAGCCTTCGGTACGTCTCTCCAACGCAGTTATTTCATCTGTCGAAAGAGCCATATCCATCACCTGGCTGAAGAATTCGGCTGCTTCACTGGTAGTAAAGCGCAGGTCTGCGGCACGCAACTCGGTCAAGTCGCCGAGTGCTCGCAACCGACTCAGCGGTAGTTGTGGATGTTCACGTGTCGCAATGACCAGGTGCATTTGTCGCGGTAGATACTCAAGCAGAAATGCAAGAGCATCGTCGATTCGTTTGTTACTTAACACGTGGAAATCGTCTAGAACTAGAACGAATTTGTATGTAAGGGCTGAGATTTTATTGATTAGGATCCTTAAAATCGATTTGGTTGACGGCGGTTGTTGGGATTCGAGTGTACCAACCACTTCTCCTCCAATATCCTCGATAATCGTACTCAGAGCAGCGATAACATGAGTCAGAAAACTTGCAACTTCGTTATCCCCTTCATCCAGTGACAACCATGCGACAGGAAGATCACATCCGGCAATCCATTCGCTGATCAGCCTAGTCTTGCCATAACCAGCGGAGGCAGTGATGAGGGTCAGCTTGCGGTCCAGACCCTTATCTAGTTGTTCGATCAGGCGCGATCGAAGAACAACTCTAGACTGGGGTACGGGGATATACAACTTTGTCATTAATATCGGTCTATTCATAACTTAATTTAGTTCCCCATTCTCTATCATTTCATCTCCATTAGAATCTCCTGAATGAATGTTTCTGTTTTCATCTGTAGATTCTATCATTAACGCAAACAGGGAGCAGTTGCTACGGGTGAGCTGCTCCCTGTTTATTGCGTTTTTGTTCAATTGCTTGGCTAGTCATCTTTTTCCATGTTTCAGGTAGATGACACTGCACAGCTGGTTAAGTGGTTTCGTATTAACTGTCATTATAAAGCATTCACAATGTTTATGTAAGACATTTCCATTCGAGAATTCTGCCCGTTAGATTCCTGTAGATGGATAAATTTCAGCTTTGTAAAAAAGGAGCGCCTCTGTACGATGGAAGTACGCAGCGGGTCAAAAGCCCTTTAATTCCATCATCCAGGAGGACGCTCTACTATGAAGTTTAAATCACAACATAAGCAAAATCAGCTCATTGAAAACATTACCTTTAATCATATTGTTGTGGGTGTAGATATTGCTCAGGAGGCCCATGTTGCTAGAGCCGTTATCTTCCGTGGGGTCGCTCTCGGCAATTCATTAGTTTTTAGTAATGACGAGGATGGATTCAAATCCCTCGACCTTTGGATTCGCGATTTGTTAGCTTCATATAAACTATCGCAAGTTATCGTTGGTATGGAACCGACTGTTCTTTAATCCAAAGTACGGCCGTATTCCGTAATCGAATATTCCACCTTAGGAGGTATGACCGCATAGGCGACTCGCTGATTGCCGTTTCTTTGTGGACTTAAAGCGCACTTTATCGTCTACAATAAACGAAATAAATCACTTCGGCTTATAGCGCCGAGATGTTGAATCTGAAAGGAGAAACAGACATGAGCTTCACAATAAAAGATGCCTCTGACAAGCTGGGCATTCCAGCACATACCATCCGGTATTACGATAAAGAAGGGTTGCTCCCTTTTATTCAAAGAGATGCTAATGGGAACAGGGTTTTTGAAGTGAAAGACCTGGAATGGATCAATTTAATGACGTGCTTTCGAGTGACAGGAATGCCTGTAGCCCAGTTAAAGCATATTGTTGAGCTGGCCCTTCAAGGGGAGTCCACCATACAGGAAAGAAGGGCTATCCTGGAAGAGCACAAAAAGGTGCTGAAAAAGCAGCAGCGCCAATTAGACCGTGCATTTGAAGCGGTAAATTATAAATTATCCAAATATGATTCGATTCATAAAGGCGAAATGCCTCAATCTTCGGAATTTGACATGTCCCTATAAAAGCTCAAGGGTATGGGGATCTGCACTCGTTATCTTTATGATCGCTTTTATGCCTAGAAATAGTAATGTCTTAAACTGGTTTCCTCAGTTCTGGAAGTCAGTTATTTTCCCCATATTCATTGTGGGTTTCCCAATAATACTGCTTATGGTTAGCCTTGTCAGAATTAGATTCCAAAAGAAAAGCATTTGATCTAAGCAGTTAACGCCTTTTAGGAAGTTTTACACTTCAAGCCACTAACTTCCATCTTTTTCAAACAACGATTCCATTTAATGCAACACCTCATGAATTTTCGGATAAACTGCCGCAGCCAGATCATCTTCCTGTTCCCTATCAGGCAACATAGAAGCATGAAAGGAATAGCTTCAACAGACGACACGGAAATAATATGTCCAGATTGCTGCTCTCTCTTCGTAGGCAGCACTGCAGCGATTCCGAACAGAATACCCTTAATATTGACGTGAACCAACGTATACCGCGCTACCCCCTCTCTGTTGTATTTGTTCAGCAATCGCCTTCAACCGATCTTCCCTTCGTGCTGTTAGCACAACTTTTGCTCGTTTTTAGCCAACAAAAGAGCCGTTGCTTACCCGATGCCCTCGATTCTTCAGTGAAAGCATGTTGTAGTCTCCTTTGGTTTTGTTTTTGGATCCGACGTTGGCCAGCATCAGGGACCCATAAACATCATATCAAGGAGTCTTTTTATTTCTCAAACCTCATATTTCCTCGTAATAGGAATGCTGCCCGATAGCTTAATGAGGCTGCCGATAAAATCGCGGCAGCCTCACTTTGTTGTTTATTGAACAAACGTACCTCGTTAGTACAATGATTAAAGTTGAATAAAGTCAAGTTTAATATCTCGAATCCTAATCACTTTTTCATTGTAAAGTTTTAACTTAGTTTGGATTCGCCGGACCGGACCCGCAAGTTCTGCGAATCCCGTTGCCTCATATACCAGCAGGCGATTTGGACGTCAAATTTCGTGTACATCAGTTAATTAGCTGGTATAAATTCTTTGATTTTCTGTGCAAGTGCATCAGGTGCAAAATCTTGAAGATAATGTCCGTAGTCATCCATTAATACATACTTGCTATTAGCTATTTTTGAAAGGTAAGATATTTGGAACCCTTGCCATTGTTCTTTCGTATAACCAAGACCAATTCCGTCACCATTTGATATGAAAAACAATACTGGTAACTGTGGCGCTGGCAATGCATCTA
Source organism: Paenibacillus oryzisoli (assembly GCF_001653565.1). Lineage (GTDB taxonomy): Bacteria > Bacillota > Bacilli > Paenibacillales > NBRC-103111 > Paenibacillus_E > Paenibacillus_E oryzisoli. Next base: position 21,703 of record NZ_LYPB01000048.1, on the reverse strand, counting down.
CTTTATGAGCATTATCCATAAGATCCACTATCTCTTCCACCATTGGTGGTGTATTCGTTCTTCTATAAAATATTGCTCTGTAAACATCTTTTTCATGATCTGTCAGGTCCCCTGACGTTATTGCCGCTTCGCTTTCAACCATGGATGGGATAAAACGTGTTATTCCCATACGTTCTGCAAATGCCAGTATCTTTATTTTAGTTATAAAATCAGCTATTTTCGGACCAGTGGGGTCGAAATAAGCATTTACAGTACCTACATCTATTCCTACAATGGCAGATACTTCTTTTGGATATTTTTGAGCCCAATAAACTGACTCCAATCCCGTAATAGAATGAGGAACTAATACATAGGGAGGTTTCAGACCGGCTAATAATAACGCTTGTCTGTCCTCCTCCAATACGGTATCAAGATCTCTTGGAACGTCCGCAACATCACTGTAACCATACCCTATTCTTTCTGGTACTGCGATTTTATATTTATCACTTAATCGAGAATATAAGCTTTTAAAATCTAATATAGGGGAGGCTGTTCCGCCTCCTGCCAGAAATACCAGGGTGGTATTTCCTTGACCTTCTGTATAGATACTCATTTTATGTCCACCTACTGAAACCATTTGCCCCATTGGCTTAACTAATGCATCTTCCCTGCTCAAATGGATTTTGTGATTGATAACTACAACTAGAGCAGCTAATACAAAAAGACCAACAATTCCTCCCAAACAATAACCTATTCTCTTTAGTATTTTCTTCTTCACTATTGACCCTCCCTAGAATTCTGTAACCACTGAAATGTAAGTGGGTTAATCATGTAACTCTCCCTGTCGGTTACTGTGTCCCCGATGAAATAAAATGGAACCGATTATTCTTGCTAAATCATACCGTTGTGATATTTGAAATAAGTTGATACATACATCATAGCAAGCTCGAAAGTTAATTAAACCTGTCCTTGGTCCCACACTCCGCTAGACAAAAGTCTGGTCAGCCTGGCTATTACAGCTCCGGCATGACTTAACAAAGTTCTTTGAAAGTTGCTGGGAGGGTATCTCGTAAGCAATGACTCTACAGGCATACTCACTTGCATAGGATATAATTTTGATCGTTCGCCATGAAAGTGATCTTTGTCAAGCATATGAATCGCTTGCATGGGTAACCGGAGATACCATGTAGTTATCTTTTGAATCAGAATTTATAATTTTTAAGAAGCAACATCTTCTTGCCATTAAGTAAGCCGTCACAAGGACCATTATAAGTGGGCAGACCACTATGTCACTCCATTATTGGATCACATGACAATGTAATTGATGTTGGGGTTTGAGATTATTGATAAATTCTTTGGATTAGCTGGCTGTCCAATCAGAGTAGATTTATTTTGTTGTTGTACTTCTTGAAGATTTGAATTGATTGTTTGTGTTCCATAAACTATCAAATTATTGCACTCACCAAGTATCAGCGTAATCTGCCCGTTAACGGGGTGAATGGCTAACATGTAGCTCTGGATATACAAACAGCTTAGATTCCTCAATTTATAGGTGATTTTTTTCCATAAAATTAACAATTTAAATTACACTTTTTGAACTGTTCTAACATAAAATTTTAAATATCGACAGTTGAAGGTGGAGATCTCTTATGTACGCTAGATTAAGTATGTTTAGATTAAGACCTCATGCCCCCCTATCTTTCGCAGAGCAATGGGCGGAGAAGACTAACTTAGTCCATCAATCGTTAAAGGGATTTAAAGGTATTACATTCTTGGGAGAAAATATAACAAATGAGTTCGGTTACATAAGTTATTGGGAAACGAAAGAGGACGCTTTAGCAGCAGGAGATATAATTGAAGTCAAAGTATATTCCACCTTATCAAGAACTTATATCGAATCCCCGCCTATTATTGCTATTTATGGAGTTTATAACCTTCCTGCGGGGAATGGTGAATTAATATTTACAGGTAAGTTTAACTGGTCGGAGCTCTCAGGTAAAAACAGTTCTCATCAAGTATGCTTCTTTCGAGCAGTAACTGGTGGTACACCACGCATCCATGGTAAGTTCGCTTGCTTGGTCGTCTGCTGTATGCAGAAAATAAGTAGATTAGAGTTGTTGATTTAGCGGTGTTTTTGAATCGAAGAAACGGCAACTTTTGTAAAGTAAGTTTTAGACTGAAGCATTAATATAAAGCAACGGCAGCCAAGGACAAGAAAATAAAGTCCTAGACTGCCACTGTTGTCATTCATTTATCGTTCTCCAATAGTGGGATGTTATCATGCGTTATACTATAAAAATTACTCTATTATCGTTTATCTCCAGATTTTTGTTCAAATAGCCTCTCATCCCATTTCCCTTGCTTTGTTTGAAGTTGTATCCGCTTTGCTCTGCAACGAACATGGCTGTAGTATGATACAAGTCTCAAGCACTGAAGATCGAAGTCCATAGAACGCCAACCAGGGCTCCCCGAGCCGCTCTAACTCGATTTTTCCGGGTTGCAGCGCCCGCCATAAATCCAGGCGCCAAAGCCATCCATTATGCCGGAGGGGTCAAACCCGTCGTGATTGCGATACGGTTCCAGCTGTTGATCGTGATTATTGTCATCAGCAGCTCACTGATTTCCTGCTCGCTGAAGTGGCGGGCCGCTTCTTCATAAACGTCGTCCGGAACGTGATTGGAGGCTACCAGGGTCACGGCTTCCGTCAACGCCAGCGCCGCGCGCTCTTGTGGGGTGAAGTAAGTCGTTTCGCGCCAAGCGTTAAGCATGTAGATGCGAACCTCCGTTTCACCCAGCTTGCGGGTGTCTGTTGCGTGAATATGGAGACAGAAGGCGCATCTGTTGAGTTGCGAAGCGCGAATTTTTACAAGCTCCTTTAGTTTTTTGTCGAGACTTGCGCCATCCAGAAATTTTTCGAGTCCGACCATCGCCGCGAAAGCCGCAGGGTTTACCTCTCTCAACAACATTCTTGGTTCCATTGCCAATCACTCCTTAAATAGTAGTGCCGACCTGCTTGCATCGACTTTCACTATCTAAGACCAAGCGGCGAATTGGTTTGTGACACCTGCAAGCTTGTCAGGGTTCAAAATAATAAAAATGCGCGAAATCCGCCTTTTCACGTCCCAACCGAACACCATGACCATGGCCGGCTGGCCGTTCTGGATAACGATAAGGCCGGGTTGCCCGCTCGCGTCGACGGGCATGAACGAATCGCCCATCGTGCCTTTGCGCGCGTTACCAATAAAGAATGCTGCGATGCGCTCGCTGCCCTCAATCGGATTGGTCGCCGTACGGGCTTTCCCGCCACCATCGGTTACGATTACGGCATCATGCGCCAGCATGTCCACGAGCGCGGACGAATTTCCAGTCTCGGCCGCCTGCATGAACGCCTTGGCGAAAGCCCATGCTTGTTCCTCGTTGCGCCGCATGGGATCGATCGCTTCCGCGCCGCCGCCTTGCAGCTTTTGTTTTGCCCGGCTGAAAATTTTGCGGCAATTCGCTTCGGACTTCTGCACGATGTCCATGATTTCCCCATAGTCGAAGTCGAGTGTCTCGCGAAGCAGGAAGACGGCGCGTTCGACGGCAGTCAGCCTCTCTAGCATGACGAGCATCACGTATGTGATGTTCTCTTGCCGCTCGATGTAATTGGCAGGATTCCCGTTCTTTCCGGTCTCTGATCCGAGCGCGGCGGCCGCACTGCCGCCCCCGCCATCGGCAATGGCAGGCTCCGGGAGCCACTGCCCGACGTAGAACTCTCGGCGTTTGCGCGCGGATTGCTTCAGTTTCAAGCATCTGTTGGTGACCATTCGAACCAAATAAGCTTTTTCGTGCTTGATGCTGGCGCGATCCGCAGTCATCGCATAATCGACCAGCGCATCCTGCACGATGTCTTCCGCTTCGCTTAAGGAACCGAGCATCCGATAGGCGAGCGTCATAAGCAGAGGACGGTACGATTCGACCGTCGACATATCCAACATCCCTTTCAACTCCTTATCTCTATTTAATTTATTAAATTCTACAAGTGATAGATTTACAGAGCGCCCCTCCCGGATATAATGACATATAGAAGTTCCGGAACGCAAGCAGACGCATCGAGATGTGCTGGGAATATCAGGGCGCCACCCTAGCCAAGGGCGATATCCCTTCCGAAGCGATCCACCTGCGCATTCTGAAAATTCCGAAAGGGCGGCCAATCAGTTCGTGAAACGCTTCGTGCGCGACGAGGTCGTCAAGGCGATGAACGGATGTGCGAACGGGCAGCAAACGATTGAAGAAGCACGAACGACGATTGGGTCGAAGCTGCCGGAGCAAGCAAGCGCGGTTCTAGCTTAATGGCCAATGATTACGGATATATGCCATCAGAATCAGGGCCTGTAGTTCTCGCCGAGGTGGAGCGCCATACATAAATCTTTCAATTATTTTTGGGGTATTATCCCCAATAACTGATTCTCTATTCCTTTATTTCAACGAACAAAAGTAACCGATCGTGTAGTCGTTTACCTTCATGTCGTGGTGCTATCGTTCCGCGTAAAGAATATTAATGTAGCACTTATCGCATCTTTTGTCACAAATGCGATAACAGATTGGTCTTAATTAAAAATAGATAAAGGAGGCAGTAAAAAATGAAAATTTTAGTTGCTGGAGCAAGTGGTGTCATCGGGAGGGTACTCATTCCGATGCTTGTACAAAAGGGACATGAAGTGATTGGGCTAATACGTAATCCAGAGCATGCTGAAAGTTTAATGAAAGCTGGTGCTTCATTCGTCCTAGCGGATGTATATGATCGCAAGAATCTGTTCAGCGTACTTGCCGAAACTTCCCCAGAGATAGTCATTCACCAACTGACTTCGCTGCAGGCTATGGATCCATCCGCCAATGCAAGAATTCGCGTGGAAGGAACGAGAAACTTAGTGGATGCTTCGCTCGCCGCTGGCGTTCGCCGGATGATCTCGCAAAGCATCACAATGACCTATGCTCCCGGAGAAGGGCCGGCAACGGAGGATTGTCCACTAGACTTTGAGGCTCTGGAACCGCAACTCACAAGCGTGAACGGTGTTCATGCGTTGGAAAAAACCACTGCGGAAATGTTGGAGTATGTCATTCTTAGATATGGCGTGCTTTACGGTGAAGGGACCTGGTACGATTCAAATGGATTTTTCGCAGAGCAAGTTCGGCTTGGGAACTTGCCAGCTAATGACGGCGTCACTTCTTTTGTGCATACAGAAGACGCCGCATTTGCAGCTGTTTTGGCACTGGAATGGCCCACAGGAACATATAACATTGTGGATAGCGATCCAGCAGCGGGTACCGAATGGGTGCCAGTCTATGCGAAATCCCTTAACGCTCCTGAACCCAAGAGAATGCCAGGAAGCATGAGAGGAGAACGTGGAGCGCTTAATGCAAAAGCACTTCGGAATGGCTGGAGTCCGCGGTTTGCTTCATGGCGAGAAGGTTTTCCTAAGACGCTTCATTAAGCGGCAGCTATAGAATAAACAATTGAATCTGTTCAAGAAAGCGGAGATTTTTGATCTCCGCTTTTTCATTCAATTTATACCAATACACAGGAGAAGCGATATTTGTCGGAAGTATAGCCCCCTTAGAGCTCCTCCTGATCGAATTTGATTCTCAGTATAGAATACCAAATTTATTGAAGTATCCTGCCCAATACTTCAATAAAATAGGGAGCAGCTGCTGATCACGGCTATCTTCTCCCTACTTTTAATATCGTTAACCGTTAGTGGTATTCCTTTAATAGAAAGCTTAATCTTTCCTGAAATCATATTTCTCATTTGGCAATTTTAAATCATGATCATTAATTCTAACAGTATTATCGTCAATCCGTTCGATATATGCATTCTCTTCTCTATAATTCCAATAAATATTTTTTTTGTTCTTAGAGCTTTTGTTGAGAACAAGTTCTGCTCTTACAGCAAAGTCAGTCGTTGCCCCTCCACTAGTTATGTAAGCATTCATTGTATATTTGCCATTAGGAGAGCTTGATTGATCAATTAAATCCCCTGTCGGGAGAAGATTCATATCAAAGAAAGCCCAGTAAATCCCATAACTAATTAAACAAATGAGCAACAATACAATTGAAATTATAAATTTAAGTACTTTTTTTAGTTCTCGTAATTTCAGAAATAATATTTTGATCATCGTTTAAGTGCTCCATATTCCTCCACTAAAAATGACCTAGTTCATATTGGCAGGCGTTTTATCTTGCTGTTGACTTCACTTGTTTAAACTCTCGTTCCCAGTTAGCGCGACGAGGTTGCCGATCATCATTTTTGGCAGCCTACTTGTGGAGTTTATGGAGCTGTCGTACCCGATAGCTCAGAATTTATGGGAATTTAAACCTTTTGGGAGCCGGAATTTGCGGTGTGCCGGACGAACCAGTCTAGTGCGCCGTTCAACATGCCATCGGTAAATTGATGAGCGGCATCGAATTCGGTAATCTCGAAACGTTCTGGGCATGCCGCATAATGGTTCAACACCGCCGCCCTAAATCTATGAGCTCCGTCGGGAGGCACATGACCATCTTTCGCCCCGTTCAGGAAGCGAATCGCGGGAGCATGTTCATATTTGCTCGTATTCGAGAGTGGATTGCAGCGGTGATAACAATTCCAGGCGTACGTATCCGGATGGCTCTCTTCTTCATCCGTACCCGGACGTAACCAATCTGGCGTTGAGATGCAGGCAGCGACAGCGGTGATCCGATTGTCTAGCCCTGCCGCTACCAAGGCGATGTCGCCGCCCATCGAGATGCCCCCGGCCATCACGCTGCCGGTCAGCCCAAATCGTTCTACCGCCCAGTCGATCACTCGCGGATATTCCTCCGCCGTCATTGCTATCATCGGCCAGAAATAACGGCGCTTGTTACTTCTTAGTTTACCGATAAACAACTCGCGGCTCTCCCTCATCCGCTCTCCGTGTTCGTAAGGATCGTACGATAAAGCTATGAAGCCAGCGTCAGCGAACATCCGCAGATGTGGACGTAGTCCGTCCTTGCCGCCGGTCAGCCCCGGAAGCCAGATGACTAGGTGCCCATTTCGCTCCCCATCCGGCTCCTCCCAGATGATCGGGATATGATCCACTAATTCATGATTGAACTTATTCGTTTCTATCGCACCCATCGACTACCGTCCTCCCAATTACGATCATATATTCTCCTCATTATATAAAGGAAATCCATGGAAATCACTATCTTTCTTTGGTTCTTGCGCCCATAAACTGGACAAGCTTCCTTGATGTAAGCGCCTGGTATCGTTGTGCTATCGTTCTCCGTTAGGTCAATTCACTTCCGAACTAGCACCTTCTTAAAAACTACCCTCATAGCATCGTGACCATCATAATTAAGACATACAGGGAATCCTTCAAATTCCTGTTCTTGTGGTTCAGATTGCAAATCCCATTCGCTTATGAAATGCTATAGAATACTTATTTGTAGGAGCTGTCACTCATCGAATCACATTCCTTCCTAGCATTCCGACGGTTTTTGAAGACTCTTCGTATAGCACTCGTCCAGTTTGCCATAAGAATCCCATAACAAATCCTACAATACTTCCATTTTCTTCTTCAGCTATAACACTTGTATCTCGAAAGTGATGAATATGCCATTTGGAAAACATATCACTTAAATAGTTGCTTCCTATCACCTGATCGAACCGTGTGGAAGTACAGCATGCACTCCTCGAACTCCATTAACAATTTGTGTAATCCTTAAATCAACGACAAGACTAGCTAAAGCTAAGGCTTCTTTACGTTCAAACCCAAATATTTCACTCATGAGATTTAACCATGCCTTCTAACGCGATTATGGATGCTTCGTTCAAATCTTCGTGAAAGCCCATTGTGACCCATGCCGTAGGTGTTTTTGCTCGAGGCATGGTTAAACGAATATCTTCTCTAATGGAAAACGTAAGGTCCACTAATTCCATTGGGCACTCTAATGCTGGACATCCCACTTCTCCATCCCCTTGCGCCGCATGTCCATCTCCGACTGAGAATAGCCCCCCCGATACAGGAACTGGAAGATACAATGTGCTTCCTACAATTAATTCTTTACAATCGATATTCCCTCCACAGGAGCGGGGAGGAAAAGTGGAATGAATCCCAGGTTCATCAGGTGGCATCCCCATTACTCCCATAAAGGGACGCAATGCTATCTTGTGTCCTTTATCGCTTGTTCCAATTATTGAACTTGCATCTAATTTCCAATTAAGGTGAAATTCCTCGCCTTCATGAATACCTAAGCTTTTATTTATTGGATGAGGGAACCCTCCTGCACTATTCCACCCCCATGAACCTTGGCGAATTTCATTAATTTTTATTTCGAGTATCATACCAGGCTCAGCCCCTCGAATGGTCACAGGTCCACAAAGAGCGTGACCACCGTCGCGAGGACATTCTCTAGGTTCAAATTTTTTACGAACGCCTGACGCTGAATATGGCTCGAGCCCCCATCCAGCGTCAAGAGTACTGAAACGAACGATCTCCCCTGAATCAATAGTTAATATAGGTCCAAAATCTCGTGAGAAAGAACCGTGCAATGAATGTCTTCCAGGAAGAATTGAATAAACTGCCATATGTTGTCCTCCAAGACTCCAAGAATGTAATCCGTTACATAATTATTTTACATGAAAAATATGGATATCTCCTGAATGAATTGTGTGATTATTTTGACAAACAAAAAAAGTAGCTTGATTCTGCTTTACTGCCCTTCGTTAATCAGACTACTGATTATACCGGCTGCGTGTTGTGATACGCTCAAACAGCAGCGCGGGGAACCGAGGAACCTTATCTACAAAAGGCATGATTAAATAGTCGTTTCACCACGCTCTACTGCCCTTTAGTTGAGAAACGGCCGCCGATTCATCGGCAGCCGTTTCTTGATTAAGCTATAGTTCCTACTTAGGTTAGTCCATTGTAGCAAATCACGGTTTTATACCTTCTTATCTCATTTTTGATTAAGACTTCAATAAGTTAAATTGCAAATTAACAAAAAATATCATTTTACTTATTTATTGATAGGTTTCCATCAATTCTCTAGCCATATCTTCTTTCACTATAATTTTTTTTCTTCCCGTAATAATTACACCATCATTAGAAAGTTCCTGAAGAACTAAAGAAACCGATTCTCGAGTAGCACCAATCATGTTGGCTAATTCCTGATGTGTCAGAGGTAAATCAATTTTCTGGTAACCATTCTCTTCAACTCCAAATTTTTTAGACAGTTTTGTTAGAAAAAATAGAACTTTACCACGAAGATCACTTAATGCCAGTTTTTCCAATACTTCGTCCCGGTCAAGTAACCGATTACTCAACTCTTCTAAGAGTTTCCAACTGAATTCTGGATGTGTATTTAAAAATTGCTCAAACTGGGCCTTATGAATAGTACAGATATGTGTTTCTTCAATAGTTTCCATATAATTTCCATTAGTACCAAAAGAGAGCGAGCTAATTTCGCCGTAAATACTGCCTGGCCCCAAAATACCAACCGTATATTGCTTTCCTGCCGTGTTTGATTTAGACAATCGAATCATACCTTCAAGAACAAAAAACAATCCATCACTTTTGCTTTCTGGTGTTTGTATTAAAGAGTTTTTAGGCCATGTATTTGTCATGATTGCCATTTGTTCAATTTGCTCTAAGTCTGCTTGTGTAAGTAAATCAAAAATTTTAAGATTTGATAAATTCCTCGGCTTTTTCATGTTAGATAATTCAACTCCCCAAATGATAGTATTCAATGCCTTATATGTGAACCTTTAGATTTGAATTGTTAGGTTCCACGTATACGTTCTTTACTTCTCTTTCGGAACACTGTAACTATTGCTAGTAAAATCGGGAGAATGAGACATGGGAGCAACGAAGATACAGGGTATATAGTATCTCCATATGTGAAGTGATCTGCTGTTCGAATATAACTTCTACTAGCATGAGCAAAAAATAGCAGACCAACTACAAATACAAAAGGTCTTTTTTCCTTTATGTTAAAAATGTTTGCTAACACTAGTGTAAACACATATTGCATAACAACGACGTAGAGTAATGTAAGAACCGTCCATAATCCGATAAGTATGACTTCAATTCTTTCTAAGTATTCTCCAAATTTCACTAATTGTATGGTTGTGAAAAATGGAAATGTTGAGGTCTTAATATAGTTGAAACCTAATGAACCAAGAGTCAAATACGTAATTATGATCATGTAAATCCCTGACATAATAATGGCAACCATAGCGCTTACAAATATTTTTTTGGGTCGCTCAACTCTTGACATTAGAAAACCAAATGTAATTACTTCAGAAAAGTTAAATGTAAATATGTGCATTCCCTGTATGATGACTTCGGATATTTTACTTTGAAATGGAGGAAGGAATGGGTTAGTTTGGATTTCAGGTAATACAAATAGGCAAGTAATAAGAAAACCCATTAAGAAAAATGGCAAGACAACCATATTGGTTCGAGCTAATGAGCCAAGACCTATAAATACACCATATGTAGAACAAATAGCACAAGTAAAGATCAGAACATTTGCATGTGTATTGGGCAATATAATTGTTCTGTAGAACATAGACAATGCTCGAAATCCTCCAGAAGCGGTTTCTAGATTATACAGAAGATAAATGCAAAGCATAACTTTGCCAACCCATTTCCCCAATACTTTATTACAAATTTCGGCCAAATCTATTTGCGGATACTGCCGTTGAACAAAATAAATGAGAGACAGTACGCCAATTCCCATACCTATATTTAAAACATTAGCCATCCAAACGTCCTGCTTTAATACTTTCACTTCTGTTAGAAATAGACCTTCGAATCCTGCAATAAATCCGAATAATAGACAACTGAACTGTATATGAGATATTTTTTCTAAGCCTGCCATTTAGATCCCACCTGTTCACTTTTTTAACAATTCTTGATTTATGTATGCTGATATTGGTGTATACAAAATATTATACAAACTTTCAACTGTTGGCCATTTTTCGCCATAATATGGAGCAAAGTAACCTCCAATAAAACAACATAATACCAACATTAAAATGGCATCAGATGATGACTTTTTGAGCAAATGGAACAAAAAAAAGATTCCATAAATGAGAGAACCGATCATAAAAAAACTATTTACCATTAATGCCCTCCTCCAATGGACGTGGTCATACCCGCTTTGTCTATTTTAACTGAGGCGTGAATTTGTATAGGTATTGTAGGAAAAATATCTTCCCACTCCTTCTGAATGGATTTCCATTCATTTGGTTGGTGTTGTATCATAATTTCAGAGAATCCTAGGATGTCTACCTTTAAATTTTTTTGAAGATGGTCCAAACTTGCTCTCAATGATTCTTCAATATGCTCAGTAGCGGCTCTCTCCATCTGTTTAATGGTTTCCGAATCAATAACGTTCATATCTCGATTCACACTTTCGATGGATGCATTTAATTTCATATCAATTTTCATGACTGGCAAGCCGTTCACAAACTCACTGTGAATTGCTGAATCAGATACATGAAATATAGAAGTAAAATGGATGTCAGATTCCAATTTAATATCCCCAGGGAATTCTAGACTCCTCCATATTTTTTTATTTGATAAAATGTTAACCATTACAACATCGTTCCCATCCAACCAATCAACCAATTTCTCCTTGTATATCACTGCGCCTCCACGCAGTATTAGTACATCATTGGGTTTGGTTTGAGATGGTTTCACAACTAAACTGGCTGCTACGAAACCACGATAAGGATCAGAGAAAAAGTTAACAAAGTCTTTTAAAATGAGTGGGGAACTCTGTCCGAGAAGTTTATTGTTACGTATTTGACCTAATAGATCATTCGAAATGATATCTCCCGACTCGGATTTTAATCTTAATTTAGATGAAGCTTGACCTTTAGTTATGATCGGGAAGGATGTAATTCGGAACTCACGTTTTCTTGTTAGATAATCTACTACCTCATATAAAGAATACCGTGCCGCGTCCTCTCCAATGATGAAAAATTTATTGTGCTGAAAAATGACATTTTTTCCTGCATGAGCCCGCATTTTTTTACCTGCCTCTAACAGCGTACTTCCTGTTTCACTTGTTATCCATTGGTTAAATGCTCCTGCTTTTTCTTGACTTGAGTTTGAAGGCAGAACGCAAAATGTTGTAAATGTAAATTGTTTTGATTTTTGATCATAATCAATGGCTACCGCAGTATCTAGTGCAATATCACTGATTTCGTTAGCGTCGCCCGAGCATCCTTCAGTTAGAATCAAAGTTATACATAATAGTATTGGCCGAACAACTCTCTTCAAATTAATCCCACTCTTTTCCGGACAAATATTTGGTTGGACGTTTTAAAGAATCTCCCAACTTTACATTTTGGCGAGACGAAACTTTTCTAAACTTAACTGGGAATAGAAAAATTTCTTTCAGAACATTCTTCCATTTATCCGATCCAAGCGGATCTAGAAAAAGAACCCCACAGGATCTTAAGGAACATAAGTGGTAGATAATCAGAAATAAACCCACAGATACACCAAATATACCTTGATTGGCCGCAAGAACCATTAACGGAAACCGTAATATGCGAAATGAGATTCCTGTACTAAAGGACGGAACTGTAAAGGAAGCTATACCCGTCATTGCAACTACAATGACCATCGGGCGTGACACAATCCCCGATTGTACAGCAGCTTCGCCTATAATAAGAGCACCAACGATACTGACTGATTGCCCCACAACGCGAGGTAAACGCAAACTTGCTTCTCTTAGAACCTCGAAAGATAATTCCATTATGATCGCTTCAATGAATGTAGGAAATGGTATCCCTGCTTTTGCGGAGAGAAAAGTCATCATAAGTGGGGTTGGAATCATCTCTAAATGAAACGTCGTTAAGGCTATATAGAGAGAAGGTCCCATCAAGGAAATAAACAAGGTGACCAATCGTATGGCTCTCATTAAATTAGCGAAGTAAAATCGTTCATACAGATCTTCTGAAGGATGAAGTATTTCAAAGAATGTGCTTGGCGCAATTAGGGCATTTGGCGACCCGTCCATCATAATTACGATCTTCCCTCGATTTACCGCAGTGACGACACGATCAGGTCTTTCCGTATCCAAGATCTGTGGAAATGGTGAGAAAGTACTGTCTTGGATCAATTCTTCAATTTGTGTACTATCTACCAGCGTCTTGATTTTGATTGCTTCAATTCTCCGCATGAGCTCACGTAGCACATCGTTATCTACAACATTCGCAAGGTAGAGAATCATCACTTTAGTTTGACTCTCTTGTCCTAATTGAACCATTTTCGCTTTCAAATTTGATGATTTCATTCGTCGAAAAATCATTCCTAGATTGATTTGCAAATCATCAGAAAAGCCTTCTCGTGGACCGCGTACGTTAAGTTCAAGCTGTGGCTCGCCAATTGCTCGGGTCTCGTAACCGGGCAGACTCATGGCATATCCTTCAGAATGTCCATCCATAAAAATAACGAAATTGGCATCAGCAACATGACTCGCGATTTCATTCATATCCGTAAGTACTTGTACATCGCCTAGCGAATACAGGGTTTGAAGGATTGTTTTTTGTATATGTCGTTTATCTTTATTTGCTGATAAATCCAAGTTGATTTTTCGGATGATTTGTTCATTTAATCTCTTTTCATCCACGAGAATCGTTAAATATACGATGAATGCTCCACAGTCCAAATCCGAATGAATAAGGTTTCTAACGACAAGCAACTCATTCTCGGTATAGCATTGTTGAAGTTTCTCTAAGTTCATAGCCGCAGATGATGTCATCGATGTTTGGCTCAATTCTAAGTTCCCTCCTCCCTTTCATTACATGAACATTGGATAATTCCCCAAATTCTAGTGTTACCTGTATTATTAGCAATCGTCCCCAGAAGTATGTTCAGTGTTCATAAAAATAGGCGATCGCCTCTCGATTGTATGTCGAGAGGCGATCGCCTGTGTTACTGCTTAAAGATCCCATTAGGTAAAATGTTTACCTGCTGTAATGGTAGTTCCCCATTCACCCAATGTTGTGTAGAAACCAAGTTCTCTAGCTAACAAAAATTCTGCTGCTCTCGTGTAAGGACCTTGACGGTAAGATTTGGATTCTTCTTCAGCCAACCAAACCTCTTTAGAACAGTTCCAGATTTCATAAAATACAACTTCGTCCGGATTATCAACATTTTCATGTACAATTGCATTTACAAAAGTCGGCTCTTTGGACATCGTGTCGAACAAGGGTTTCAAGTTATCAAAGAATGCCTGCTTGTCTGAATTAGGTTTAAGCTGAAAGCGTGCAATAATTACAGTCTGTTCTGTATGATTCATTTGAAAAAACTCCTATTCATTTCTATTTTTTTCTTCTAGAATTTTTATGAAACTGATAACAAATCATGTTAGATTTGAGCCATTCCACCATCCACGAACAGTTCGATGCCGTTTACATAGCTGCTTTCCTCTGAAGCAAGGAACATCACAGCGCTGGCGATTTCCTCTGCCTTGCCCACGCGGCTCATCGGTACGTTATCCTTGGCGGACTCCCCTTGCTTCTATTAAAATAAGTTTACTATTTGGGTTTTCATCAATTTAATGTGTCTAGATACTCACGAACTTGTGCTGGCGTTTTGGCGAGCTTACTGTGCAAATGTGCGATTTTCTCACCATTTTTGTAAACTAATAAACTAGGGATACCACGCACATCATTTTCTTCCGCTATGGGTTGAAACTTTTCAGCATCGATCGCATAAAAATCCTTATCTGTTTGCTCTTCAATAATATCACCAATAAATCGATCCAAGTTCTTACAATCCGGACACCAAGTCGTATCAAATTTCAAAACAGTATATATTTCCCTTGCAATTAGATCTTGATATTGTTCTTTTGTTTCTATTCTATCCATGATCATTCTCCTCTTTTAAGTGATTTATTAGATTATTTAGGGAATTAATTGAAATAAATCATTTAGCGATTCGCTCATCGTGGGATGTGTAAAAATATGGTCTCTAAGATAGGTATAGGATTGGCCTGTTTCCATAGCGATCTGAACAATATTAATCATTTCATGTGAATCTGAACAAAATAGGGAACAACCTAAAATCAATCCAGTTTTTGCATCGACGATTGCTTTTAGGAGACCATCCGTTTCTTCCATTAATTTTGCTCGCGGAATAGCTGCTGCTGGCATGGTGGCCTTATTAATTTCGTAGCCTTGTGCTAGCGCTTGTTCCTCACTCAGTCCCACTCGTGATAAGGGAGGGTCCGTAAACACGGAATAGGGCACATGAAGTCGATCTTCTGTTGTTCTTTGCTTTGTACCGAAAAGGTTATCAACAATAATACGTTGATCATCAAGCGATATATACGTAAATTGTAATCCTCCAACGACATCACCCATGGCATAAATATGAGTAGTTGTCGTTTGTAATCGCTCATTAACTTGTATAGCACCTCGTTCCGTAACTTGTACGCCTGCCTTTTGCAACTGCAAGCCCTCCGTGTTGGGCTTTCTCCCTGCAGCCACTAAAACAGCATCCGCATAAAGCTCATGTGTCTTATTCTCATTATCTCGATAAGTTACAACCACACCTTGTTCACTATCGTGAATAGACTGGACCTCAGTGCCCAGCTTGAATTCGATTCCTTTTTTCTCAAGAGTGGATTGAAGAGCTTTAGCGATATCTCGATCTTCCCTTGAAAGAAATTCACTATGTTTATCCAATACCACCAGCTCAGAACCGAAATTCGCGTACATAGATGAAAATTCTAAGCCAATATATCCTGCCCCGAGGACGATCAGCCTTTTGGGCAGAGAGGTCAATTCCATAATAGAAGTACTTGTATATACATGCTCACTTTCTGAAATTCCTTCAATGGCAGGTATAATGGTTGATGCTCCAGTATTTATATAAATCTTCTCTCCATATATGGTAGTCGATTTTTCATCACTTTGAATTGAAATCTCATGTTGAGAAGAAAATGTCGCTTTTCCCGTATAAATTGTTACCTTATCAAGGTTGTCGAGGTTATCATAATTCTTTTGACGAAGCGTAGAAATCAAGGCAGTTTTTTTATCAATAGCAATTCGATAAGCAGCGGCTTTATCATCGAATTGCTTTAAATGACTTAGCTGTGAATGTTTAGAATAGTGAACTAGAGCCTTCGTTGGAATACAACCAATATTAATGCATGTTCCTCCATACATCAGTTTTGATTGCTCAATGATGGCTACTTCTTGACCTCTTTTAGCCAATGTGGCTGCTAGTGTTTTACCGCCTTTTCCAAATCCAATGATAATGGCCTCATACTTTTTCATTCCGCACATCCTCGTTTTATGACTCAATGAATGAAGTAAATAGCTCTGTCCTCTTAAAAGAATGAGAACTGAGCTATTTTTTTGAGGTGCTTTAGTCACCTGGTTTATCAATAAATATATACAAATGTTGGATCAATCCCTCTTCAATGAAGAAGAAGTCTTCCCCAGTAACCCCTGGTTGCCCCCCAACAGGTCCATAATTCCAAGTGAATTTAGCAACATTATGATGTTCATCTTGAGAGGTTTTAATGAAGACAAACCCTGGGAATTTCCCTTGGACTTCATCAATCAAAGTCATGAGTGCATCATGTCCCCGAAATACTTCGGGATAAAATGGATCTACGACGATACAATCCTGTGCATAAATTTCCTCGATAGCTTTTCTTCTTCGCGCTCGATTGGAATCACTCCAGATAGACAAATGTTTATCTATTATTTCAATATATTTAGACATAAAATTCACCCTAATTGTGCAGTTGTTAACTTACTACCCCATTCGCCCTTTGGCTCTAACCAACTAATACTTCTGTCGACAATTAGCTCACCTAAGGTACCTTCATAATTTTTGCGATATGGCTTCGTAAATTCTTCTTGCAACCAACTATCCCTTGTTCCATGCCATATTTCATAAATGACTAAATCATCTGGCTGATCCAAATCATCAGATACGATAGCACTAATGAATGACTGTTCTACCGACATTTCTTTAATAAGTGAAGAAAGGGCAGTTCGAAATTCCTCTTTTTTACCTGGTTTAGTTTTAAATCGAATATTCAATACAACTTGATGATTTGTATGTGTCATTATAAATTCCTCCTCTTAATGATTGCTGTGTGATGACTTGACTTCATAATCATATATTGTTTTGAAAAATCATTCTGTAATCTAACTTACATATCATGCATCCTTCAATTGCATTTTAGTTAGTATCTATCTAACAGAACGGTTTATACCCAGAAAATTGAATAGTTACGTTCTTTAGCTAAATTGTTTTACCATCTGCTACCGCCAATTTGAGAGTTCCGACAATGAGCATTATTTATTTTTCTTATTACAGTCTGCTTTGATGATTATCACTCTTTTTGAAATATTTATTTACTATATTTTATTTTTTAAAGTACTTAAAAGCCAAAACAGCACATATTTTGTGTTGGCGACAATTAAGTATTTTAGCGTTAAGAAAGGGCGTAGAATAATGGTTATTTATAAAAGGATGAATATTGACGGGTTATCTATATTTTTTCGTGAAGCCGGTAGTTCAAATAATCCGACGATTATCCTCCTTCATGGTTTTCCAAGTTCTTCTCATATGTTCAGAGATTTAATCCCTTGCCTTGCAGACCATTATCATGTCATTGCTCCTGACTACCCTGGATATGGTAACAGCAGCATGCCTTCAACTGTTGAGTTCAATTACACCTTTGAGAACCTGTCTTTAATAATTGAAGAGCTTATCAATAAGCTTTGTATTTCACACTTTTTATTGTACGTGCACGACTATGGTGGACCGATTGGTTTTCGTCTAGCGGTTCGTAATCCAGAGCGCGTTCTAGGATTTGTTATTCAAAATGCTGTAGCTGATGAAAAAGGATTAGGTAAACCATTCGATTTATTTAAAGCGCTTTGGGCAGACCGTAACCCTGTAACAGAAGCAGCATTTTCCACTCTGACAACATTTGAATTTACAAAAAAACAATATTTAACAGGAGTCTGCCAGCCATATTTAGTTGGCCCTGATGGATTTTCAATGGACCAGTTCTTTCTGGATCGTCCTGGTAATAGCCAAATCCAGTTAGAACTCGGCTATGATTATAGAAAAAATGTAGAACTCTATCCACTCTGGCAAAAATATCTTCGAACTTATCAACCCCCAACTTTAATAACATGGGGTAAATACGATTTTATTTTCACTTTGGAAGGAGCACATGCCTTTAGCAATGATCTAAAGTACATTGAAACTTACTACTTATGTGGTGGACATTTTATCCTAGAGGAACAGAGCCGACAGATCTCCGTATTAATAAAACGTTTTTTTGATAGCTTTTACAACTAGTAGTATTTTTAATAAATGTACCAACTCCAAAGAAATAAAGCTGTTGGATTTCCAACAGCTTTATTAATATATCAGCAGAAGTCGATCTGTTTATTAAATTATTCTGCATTCATTTTCTAAACAGCTTCCTTCGTTGTCAATGAACCGCTACTCAGTAATCCGAAGTTAAGCTTTCCAGCGTTATAGGCATCCATACCAGGAGCTGCAGTTGCATCATGGATAACAGCAACTTCAAAACCTTGTTCAACAAGCTCTCGCATATGAGTTGATTCAGGGCCAAAGATTTTGTGAGGACTTGTAACAGCTGTCTTTCCATCTTCTATATAAGGATTATAGGTGCATAAAAATCTACAAGTGTAACACCATGTTATGAGCTTCTTCCATGGCAGAATCTCCACCACCCACAACAAAGATTTTTTTATTTCGAAAAAAGTATCCATCACATGTTGCACAGGTGCTAATACCTCTTCCTACATTTTCCTTTTCACCTGGTATGCCGAGGTATTTCGCGGAAGCACCTGTAGAAATAATTAGGGAGTTGGCTAGAAGTTCTTCTCCACCTCACTATTGATTATGCAAATATTAGATGGCTACATAAATATGGATAATCCTTAACAAGGTGGAACATATTATGCAAAGTACACAAAGTCATCCGAAGAAGAGGGGCAATTTATGAGTAATATTCAAAGGTGGGTAATCGTATTTTTGTTTATATGCAGTACTTGTTTTTACGGTAATCAGCAACCAGTCTTAGCCTTACAAGCAGCACCTCATCAATCACATTCAGGTATGAGGATAGATTCTACCAATACTGCATTAGTGCTTACTGATCCCCAAAATGATTATCTCAGTCCCAAAGGTGCCGCTTATAATTTGATGAAAGAAAGCATTGCAAAGAATCACACAATTGAAAACATAGAGCAACTATTAAAGACGTCAAAAGAAAATAAGTTTAAAGTATTCATATCTCCGCATTATTATTATCCCTATGATCAGAAATGGCTATTTGGCGGAGTTATGGAAGATTGGATGCATTCCAACAAAATGTTCCAAAGAAAAGGCCCTTTAACACTTGATGGCTTCGAAGGTTCTGGCGCTGATTTTTATGATAGTTTTAAACCTCTTCTCGAAGAAACTCATGCGATTATAACAAATCCACACAAAATATACGGACCGGAATCGAATGACTTAGTCTTACAATTGAGAAAAGCAGGAATTACTCGCGTGCTTCTTGCTGGGATGGCAGCGAATTTGTGTGTTGAATCACACATGAGGGAACTTGTTGAACAGGGCTTTGAAGTTGCAGTGATTTATGATGCAACAGCAGCTCCAATAATGAATGGTTTAGATGGAGATTTTGTCGCTAAAACTAATTTTAAAATGATAGCAAGTGCTAGTTGGCCAACTACTGAGGTCATAAAAAAAATGAAATCGAGGCTGAATTAATATACCTAATAAATTTCAAGAAGCTGGATATCCATTTTAAACAGTTTACACATAGTCATACCAAAAATAAGCCATCGACTCATCGATGGCTTATTTTTATTAGATCGAGCCGATATAGTAATGAATCCCTATCAGGGTAATCGTAACTAATTGGTAAATCATCTTCAGTTATTAGATTAAAACCATTTTTCTTGTAAAATTGATGTAATCTTTTTGCAATAGATGGCGTAGCTAGTTAATCCATTATTAATTGCCCGGGCTACCTGATTGTACGCACGGCTTGATGCCTAACAGATTCCTCAGCATCTTCAACGATTTTACCAGACTGATCTATAGTCAAACTAGTTCCAAGCAAAAAAAAGAAACCCGCTGTATTAACACGGATTTCCCTTCTTCTCTGATCAAAAGAATTAGCCTAACTTAATACCAATCGAGGCATTATCGTCAGGTGTTCCCAGCCAATACCCATATTCTATCGCTACTTTGACAAAATGCTGTAAAGCTTCTGGTGTAGGTGGACCTGGTTTCACATTTTCAACTGGAACTCCAATTTCATTGAAAAATTCTCCCATTTTTACTGTCGAGACTACCAGTAATTTTACTGTTTCATTAGAGGAATTTCTCCAAGCGTGTTTCACGTCTCCAGGAATATCAACAGTTTCTCCAGCCTTTACTGTTTTCCAGCTGTCTTCCGTAAACGCCTCAAGTTCCCCTGATAACACAACAAAGGTTTCACGATCATCATGACTATGAACAGGTACAATAACACCAGGCGGAACTTCTGCTTTCATTAGGGAGTAGTCCTTGTTTACCGATAAATCCGTTACAAGTTGAATTTGTGGTCCCATTACATCTAATACTTTTGACATATATGTTTGCCTCCTAATTAATATTGTTTTCAAACGAATGCAGTGACAGTGACTACTAAAGTGATTAGAGAAAAAGGTGAAGGACTACCAAAATTATTGAGCTGCGCAGAAGCTCGTTTTTCAGGCAAACCGTCTTTTCTCTTACTTGCCTCCCTATTATAAGTTTGACCATTCATTTTTTCTGTAACCTATCTAACAATAAGTTCGAGCCATTCTTTAAATCGGCAATCAACCAATTGTAAGTAATAACTAATAGTATCAGTGAATAAATAGTTGTGTTTTGTGAAGAGGAACAAGCATTTTAAAGATTAATGATAACCATAAAAATGGCGTAACAATACTGCAATTACTAATCAGCTTTATCCAGTTCAGTTTTACCTTATACTCTGTAAGTTGTTCAAGCACCAGTAAAATGTATTTCAACTGATTACACAACTACAATTGGACTCTTCTTTATAAGCAATATCCCAACTAGAGTGGTTGCTTCTTTCAATTCTATGCATCAAAACGCTTGTACCGCGCGTCACAAAACTAGCTTGATTTATTTATTCCCTGATCAACTATAGGCAGACATCTTTAAGAGCCATTTTTTAGCCACCGTGGTTTTGTTAGTTTGTAGATCGTAGTGAATTAGGTTTGTTCTGAAACGGAAACGACTGACTTAGCAAAATTGCATCCTATATGCAATCTACCTTACTGAACGATTGTTAAAAGAGAGTACTATATAGAAGCGCAGAAGAAGTAGAAGAATTTAATGAGGATGAGAGAAATAACCGACATCACTTAGTTAGTATCATAGCCAATTGAAAATTAATTAACCACAAGGAGGAATATTATTATTACTTCTGATAATATTAAGAATATTGGTTTTTGGCCAATAATGATTGCAATATTCGTTGGATCTTTCGTATGTGTACTATCGTGAACCACGATCAATATCGGCGTCAAAAAAAAATGACTGCCCCTAAGGGCAATGTCATTAAGTTAAACTCAAGACAAGACCGGGTATAAAAAGTGGAAACAGAAACGGCACGGGAGAAATCTCTGTGCCG